>NZ_WLYS01000002.1 GCF_011316935.1 Sphingobacterium chungjuense | reverse complement strand
GCGGAGCGTTCCGGATTGGCTCAGCCGCTCAGCACCCCGCGCACGACCTTGAGCCTTCTAGAATCGAACCCCGGCCAACGCTTCTGTTCGACTCCTCACAACACAAAAAATCCCTCATTTTTCGATGAAGGATTTTTAAGCGGAGCGTTCCGGATTGGCTCAGCCGCTCAGCACCCCGCGCACGACCTTGAGCCTTCTAGAATCGAACCCCGGCCAACGCTTCTGTTCGACTCCTCACAACACAAAAAATCCCTCATTTTTCGATGAAGGATTTTTAAGCGGAGAGTGAGGGATTCGAACCCCCGGACCTGTGACAGTCAACAGTTTTCAAGACTGCCGCATTCGACCACTCTGCCAACTCTCCGCGACAAAAGTAGAAATTCTGAACAGATTCGCAAAATTTAATTTTAAAATATTTGATGCCTTGAACAGGCTTTTCGGTGTACATCGAAACAATTAGCTGTACAGCAGTTAAATACATTCTCCGTCTGATCAGTAAATAATTTTATCATTCAACAAAATGGTCTAATGCTTGTTTGAACGAAGAAGGGCATCTTTAAGTTGTGGTAGAAATTGATAAAATAATTTTGCATTTCTGCGACAAATGGCTACTTTTGCTCCACTATAAAACGCGCCAATAGCTCAGTTGGATAGAGCAACGGTTTTCTAAACCGTCGGTCAGGGGTTCGAATCCCTTTTGGCGTACGAGGATTTATTCTCACTTTAAAGGCGACGTTGCTCCAGACGTCGTCTTTTTTATTTTAAGTTATTAACCGTTGATCCGTAATCATCACATAATATGGATTTTCTTAATTGATGCGGATGATTTTCTTTTCCCCTTACCTTATGAAGGATATACGTTCAGGCCTAGTTTAAAATAATTTGTTAGTACTTTTAGGTGGTTATAAATGTGGTAAGCTTTTCAAAGTTTGTGAAATAGGAATTGTAGCTCTCATCTTTATTTCGAATAAGTAAAAAATAGAACATTGGAAGATCAACATACCAGCTGGACTATCTGCCCAGAGTGTCGTGGGGAGGGAAAGAAAAGCCGTAAGCTTCGTAAAAAAGTACGGATTCAGCACCAATTGGCCCTGGCTCAATTTGAGCAAATGGGAGGACAAGGTACAGCTCCAGTTCGCCCCAAAGCGCACCGCTATTCCTGTCCGAACTGCGCTGGATCTGGCTTAATCCCAGCGGCGAACTCACCATTGGTAGATCATGAAAATTATCCGCATGTGGCTATTATTGGCGGCGGAATTGGGGGCGTAGCATTAGCTGTTGCATTATTGCATCGCGGAATTCCTTTTTCGTTATATGAGCGTGATAGAGACTTCAATACCCGGTCTCAGGGTTATGGACTTACCTTACAACAGGCCAGCAAAGCTATTGAAGGGTTGGGTATTTTCTCTCTAAAGCAAGGCGTCATTTCAACACGACATGTGGTACATAATACAGCCGGAAAAGTAATTGGTGAGTGGGGAGTTAGAAGATGGATTCCGTCAGATTCCATCGCCTACCCGAAGCGTTCAAATATACATATCGGCAGGCAATCTCTTCGCCTAGAATTGTTTAAGCAATTGGGTAACCACGCGGCTATACATTGGGGTCATCAGTTAGTCGATTTTAAGCGATCGGATGATACTGGTTTCGAACTGAGTTTTCAGATAGATGGAGAGATAAAGCGATCTAGGGCAGATCTGGTGGTTGGAGCGGATGGTATCCGCAGTTCCGTAAGTAGATTGCTATTTGACGAAGGCCTTCGACCTTTACGTTATCTGGGCTGCATCGTCATACTCGGTATCTGTCCACTAGCTGCGATTGCGAACGTAGATTCTGAGCTATTAGATTCTGCCACTGTTTTTCAAACGGCTAACGGCAATGAGCGCATTTATATAATGCCTTATACATCAGATTCTATCATGTGGCAATTGAGCTTTCCCATGGACATAGAAGAGGCCAAGGCCCTAAGTATTGCGGGATCTTCGGCGCTAAAAGAAGAAGCTTGCCGCAGAACGCAATGGCATGACCCAATCCCTCAGATTCTAGTGGCCACGCTAGAAGCTCAAATCTCTGGATATCCTGTGTACGATCGTACACTACTTCAGCAAACATCTATGGCGGGTGTAGGTGCAGTAACACTGATCGGAGATGCTGCTCATCCAATGAGTCCTTTTAAAGGGCAAGGGGCGAATCAAGCATTATTGGATGCACTACAGCTAGCGCGAGGAATCTATAAAGGTTGTAATCCGCACATTCCATGGAGAACAGTAGGGCTACGAGAAAGTGTACTCAACGAGTTTGAGTCGGAAATGTTAGCGCGTAGTGCGACTAAAGTGAAAGATTCGGCAGAAGCCGCAGCGTTTCTACATTCGGATATTATCCTGCAGGAGGGTGACGAGCCGAGAGGACGGTGTTTAAAGTCAAATAAGCATAGTTCGGACGGTTTTTAAGGATGTGCTATGATAGGGTTGTAGGCTGTAGTGTACTAGCAGATTGTAGAAAAGGTTGATTGGTTGTAATTGACTAATAATAAGATTTAATATTGATTTTTTCTTTTGCTCCACAATAGGAAAAAATATGATGTTGAGTACGCGTACTGAGAAGTATAAATTATCCAAAAAAATTTTCACCATTTAAGATAAGTGCATTAGTCCCGAAATATTCGGGATTTGTGGTTTTTATATTTCTGATTTTAAGAATATTATAAGCCTATTCGCAAAATCAAATTTCTGCTTATAAAGTCAGCTCCGTTAAAATTTCTTTATAAAAAAATTAAAAAGATTTTAATTTGATAACAATTTGTTATTATCTTGCTGCCACATATTATTAACAAACCAAATCTTATTAGCCTGTACCATCTATCGTACATGCTCTTATTTTCTACCCATGGCCAAATCTATTAGCCAAGTAATGAGGTGTCTCTCGATTAACCGTGAGCATTCCATTGCAGAGCTGTCACAATTGATAAACAAGAGTATTCCTAACATAACCGGGATAATCAACTGCCTGCTGGAAGCAGAGCTCGTCATTGAGCAAGGGCTGGCTCCCTCTACGGGTGGAAGAAGAGCGCAGCGTTTTGCTCTGAACGTCGAGCACCTACCTTATGTTCTATCTGTTGCTATTGATCAGTTTTATACCTCATTCGCTCTTTATGACATCTCAGGAAATGCAATTGGCGACATTAAGCATCTGTATAACCCATTAATAAATACCGAAAAGGCCTATGGGCAGCTTGTAGAATCGTGTAAGGAATTTATAGCGCAATACGGAAGTCGACAGATCTGTATTATAGGTTTATCCATGCCTGGCTTTATCGATTCTCATACGGGTGTCAACAATTCCTATCCGCAGTCTGATCCGTTTTATCACCTTAAAGAGGAACTACAGTCTTTATTCCAAATTCCTGTGGTTATAGAAAATGACTCGGTAGCTATAGCCATGGCCGAAAAATCATTTGGTGATCAAAAATATGCAAAGGATCTTTTGGTGGTCAACCTAAACTGGGGCGTTGGTTTGGGTATCATCATAGATGGCAAACTTTTTAAGGGTCATAGTGGTCATGCGGGGGAGTTTAGCCATATTCCGCTAGCGGACACAGAATTGCTATGCTCGTGTGGCAAGCGTGGTTGTTTAGAGGTGAGCGCTTCTTTAAGCATTGCGTTAGCGGCGGTTACACAGCGAATCAATAGTGGAGAGGTTTCTTTATTGGCCGGCACCTATCACCAACATGGTAAGATCTCGGGCGATGAATTTATCGATGCAGTTAATCGGGGTGATCAGCTCGCAGCGGAAGAAGCACAAAAAATTGCAGGAATGCTAGGTAAAGGTATTGCAACCTTAATCCATATCATCAATCCCGAATATATCACCATTAGTGGTCGTGGTGCCAAAATGGATGCCATCCTGCTACCAGAAATACAGATTGCGATACAAAAATATGCCATACCACATATTGCACGATTTACCAAAATTATCATCTCAAATATTGAACATCCGCAGCTCATTGGAACCTATGCCTTAGCTGTTCAGGAACTCGATTTTTCTAGCTTAACAACCAAATCTTTAGCCAGCACATTACCAAATCAATAATAATTATGAATCAAATCAATTTCAAAACATGCGCCTTGCTGCTGTTGATGGTATTTGCCATCGGAGCAGTGTTTGCGCAACAACCACACGTCACCGGTACGGTGAAAGATGTGAATGGACCATTGCCAGGTGTTACGGTAACCTTGGTCGGAACAAATCGGGTCGCTCAGACTGATGGGCGAGGTCGCTTTACAATCACGGCCACTTCTGGGGATCGTTTACGCTTCTCAAGTATCGGCTATATCACGTCAGAAATTCAAGTTGGTGCACAAGCAAACATCAATATTGATTTAGCGGCCGATGCCGGAAACATTGATGAAGTGGTGGTAACTGGATTGGGAGAACAAAGGCAGCGTCGGCAATTGGGATACGCCATGACGCAGATCTCTGGTGACCAAATTAGACAAACCAATGCGATCAATCCAATTGCCGCTTTGCAAGGTATGGTACCCGGACTACAGGTTAATGTGGGTACAGGTGGCCCACAGTCATCTACTCGCTTTTTAATCCGTGGAGCAGGCTCGTTGGATCCATTCGGTAATGCGCCGCTTATTGTAGTAGATGGTATCATCATGGATGAAGAAGTAGTGTTACCACACCGTGGTGGTGACCAGGACTTTGGTAACATTCTGAAAAACATCAACCCAGATGATATTGAATCTATTTCGGTGCTAAACGGTGGTTCGGTGACGGCATTGTACGGTAGCCGTGCAAGTAATGGTGTGATCATGATTACGACCAAAAAAGGTTACTCACAACGTGGTTTCGGAATCGGATTTTCACATACACAAGGTTTTGAACAAGCCTATGCTACGCCAGACTTTCAGGACATCTATGGACCAGGTACTAATCCTAATGCAGTATACGCGGTAGGTGAAGATGGTATCGAGATCATTCCGACGACCAATTATGCCTATAGTTTTGGTCCTAAATTCGATGGTCGTACTGTACGGGACGTAAACGGTTTACTTGTTCCGTTTCAGGCAAATAATAGTCCATTGGATATTTACGAAACTGGTCGTTATTCGAACAGCAACTTGTCATTACAGGGGGGTAACGAACGCACAACATTTCGTTTCTCGTATACTAATACCTACGCAAAAGGGGTGTCGCCAAATAACAAGATGAATAGGAACAATTTTAATCTAAGAGCGACACAGCGACTTGGCAATGCGATTCAATTAGATGGAGGTGTAAGCTATGTCAACAATGCAGCTTTTAACCCACAGTATGGCGGTGATCGCTGGAATATGTCAAACAACATTCTGTATGGCTTATCTTTTGGTGTGCCTCGTCAATATGATTTAGCTTATTGGAGAGATAATTATATTGATCCGTTGAACGGTGGTGTTAATCGTGCAGATGCATCCAATAAGACACCATTGTTATTTATGTTGTATCAAAATCGCCAGTTGCAGTCCGAGGATAACTTTAGAGGTAACTTAAATAGCCGTATTAATTTTACAGAATGGCTTACCTTGGAAAGTAATTTTAGCGCCAACTTGTTTGCCACCAATCGTCAGATGATGAACCGCGGTATGGACGCGGGTTTTACTAATGGTAACTATAGTAACTATTCATCCAGAGTATTGCAAACACGATATATCAACAGTTTACGTGCGATCCGTACCTATGGTGATTTTGAAGTTATGGGACAGGCCGGTCTAGAATTAAATCACTCATCTAGAAATGGTATTTCTGCTCGTACAGATGGTATGGTAACTCCAGATGTATTCCGTTTGAGCAATTCAAGAGCACGTGCGATTGTGTCCGAAGAAAAACCAAATCAAAAGAGAACTGTTTCAGCAATCTTTCAAACAGCAGTCGATTACAAAAATGCATTAACGCTCAATTTGTACGGACGTAATGATTGGGATTCTAGTTTGGTTTACCCAGATGGAACGGGTAATTATTCTTACTTCTATTATGGATCAGATGCGGCTTGGGTATTTTCTGATATGTTAGATCTCAATAGAGATATATTCTCATTTGGTAAACTTCGTGCATCATATAATCAGGTTGGTAAAGGAACTAGCACCTACAACGCGATGACTGGTTTTTATGTGCCGCGCGATCCATATCTTACTGAATCAATGTATGATTTTGATTCTAAGCGTCTAGGAAATAGAGATTTAAGGCCAGAAAAAAGTAGTACTTGGGAAGTGGGTACCGAGATGAAATTGTTTCAATCTCGCGTAGGCATCAATGCTACGTTTTATAGTAAAGACACTCGCGGTCAAATTATCGATTTGCCAGTCTCTAGAGAAAGTGGTGTAACAAGAGCATTGATCAATAGTGGCCACATTCGCAACCGCGGTATAGAACTAGGACTGAATGGTACTCCTGTACGCTCTGGCAATTTTGCATGGGATGTCTTCTTTAACTATACACGCAATAGAGATAAGATATTAGAATTGGCTCCTGGAGTAGATATTCACGAGTTGGAGTCTGATGATGGTATTCGTACAATAGCCCAAGTAGGCGGCACCTATGGTACGATGGTTTCAAATTATGGTCACGCTTTATTTCAGGCACGTGATGCCAGTGGTAACCCTATAGACCATGTCAACAATGGTAAAAACGTGATGACCCTATTGGGTACTAATCTAGGAAGGTTTGTACGTTCTCAAGATTATGCACAAGGAAATGAGCGCGAAAAAGAGATTGGATCAATATTACCGCGTTTTATGGGTAGTATTATCAATCAATTCAGTTACAAATCCTTTATGTTTAGCTTTATGCTAGATGCCAAGTTTGGTGGCTATGTGTATTCGCCGACTTACAATTATGCAATGCAGACTGGTCAGATGGCAAGCTCGCTATGGGGCAGACCGGGCACGGAAGGTAGTGTAGAGTTTACGAATGCGGCTGGCAATCAAGCGTGGGGTGTGATACCTGATGGCGTTTTTGCACAAGGAACACGTATTGCTGGACAAGATGTAGGTGGATTGACTTATCAGGAAACGACGGAACGTGGGATTACAGTGCCAATCAGTGATGTGAACTACTATAACTCGGCTTACGGCTGGGGAACAGGTATACGCGAGCGTGGCGCTTTTGAATCTTCATGGATTATGGTGCGCGATGTATCTGTAAGCTACGATTTACCAACTGCTACAGCTAGTCGACTTAAGTTGAATAATTTAAGATTGACGTTGAATGCTCGTAACTTGGGTTACTTATATAACTCGTTGCCAGATAATTTGAATCCAGAAGATTTGAGATCTACCTCTTCAGCAGCTTCTATGTTAGGAGGCGGTACGCCGTTGACTAGAAGTTTCAATTTCACCATCAACACTAATTTTTAATACACCTGTGTTATGACAATTTTAAAGACATTAAAATATATCGCATTTGCACTCGTCGCTCAAACAACCTTTATGGGATGTAGCCGAGACCAATATGCTGAATTTAATACCGATCCAGATGCGGTACTAAATCCAAATCCTGATTATCTCTTTACCCAAGCACTCGTAAGAACGCAGGATAATGATTTTGAAGCGTTCTATGACAATTATAGTTACATCAGCCGTTGGTCAAGGGTGTTCTTGCAGATTACTGGTAATGGAATAGGAGTAACCGATAATGCAGCAAATGCCAATAATCGTTACGGAAGATTTTTTGAAGATATAGGTCCTTTGCTGGTAGATATACAAGTGCTTATTGATCGTATGCCTGAAGATCAGAGAGCTCGAAGTGTGTATAAGCGCGTTATTCCAAGTATTGTAAAAGCATGGCAGGCATGGTATGTATCCGACGTGAATGGTAGTATTCCTTATACGGAAGCTTTCCAAGCTCGGTATGGTGGTACCTTGCGCCCTAAATACGAAACCCAGCAAGAGCTTTTTACCATATTTGAGCAAGAACTAAAGGACGCGGCAACAACTTTAAACACGCCGCAAGCTGTGACTCAGGACAGTTATGGAGGCGCAGATCTTTACTTTGGTGGCGATGCTGCAAAATGGGCAAAAGCGGCGAATTCGCTACGCCTGGTGATTGCTTTACGATTAATGAAGCGCGATCCTTCTAGGGCACAGACTATTATACAAGACGTACTAAGCCATCCAGCAGGATTAATCTCCAGTGAGGCTGAAGAATGGGCATTGCCTGCGCGGTTAAGCTTTACTGCGGGGGGTAACTGGAATATAACAGGAAACGGTCGTCTTTTCGTAGGTGAGTCGGGTGTAGTGGATTACATGTGGAATAATGAAGATCCAAGGTTGCGTCAGTTCTTCCGCCCAAATCAATGGAGTCCAGAGAATTTTGCTACAGCAAAGCAGCAGGGTGTGATTCCGGCGAGTGCAGTTTATGACACACGGCGTTATTATGGACAGTTTTCAAATCCAGAAGCAGCTGATGATCCGACTAAGTTGCGATTCTTCTCTCCACTTTCAATCCGTAATGGCACGGCTACCGTAGTATTAGATACGGTATCACGTATACAGGATAGATTATTTCAACCAGAGAATGATGGTGGTACTGGAACGGGAATTTTTCCAGTTATTACCTATGCTGACGTATGCTTTATGCGTGCAGAAATTGCACAACGCGGTTGGTCTAATGAAAACGCTGCAGAGTGGTATAACAAAGGTATTGAAGCCTCGTTGCGTTTCTACAGTAAGCTAGCAGGTGCGGCACAGGTTGTTAATTATACTGCGATTACGGATGCAGAAATTGCCGCATTTAAAGCTAAACCAGGTATTGCTTACAATGCTGCTACAGGTTTGGAACAAATTGTGTTGCAAGCGTATTTGAATTACTTCCGTAACTTCAATGAGGCTTGGGCATTGGTAAAACGTACCGGCATGCCAAACAAGAATACGGCTTTAGTATTCGAAGATTGGACAAATACGGGCAGTATCTCGCAGATGCCACGTCGTTTCAATATTGGATTCCCAGTTGCTGGAGAGTATAATTTTGATAACAAGAAAGCCGCCTTGGATCAAATGATGAGCGATCCAGAATTTGGACAGCCATCAGATATTCAAGGAAGAATATGGTGGGATAAACAGTAAATTTATTAATTACAATAGCACCAGCCTTAAGCTGGTGCTATTTGCTTCATGCGTTTCAATGCTTATTTTTAAATAAATTTCGGTTATGCATACTTTGTCGATTCCGCGCTTTTTATTGATTTGCTTTTTTGTTTTATCAAGCCATCCAATTTCTGCACAACAGCGACAGAATCTTGGGAAACATATATTAATTGATGTTTCTACTGAGTTACCACACCGTATCGAAGTAAGTAAAGCAATAGCAGTGTTTTTTCTTTCTCCAGAATGCCCTCTTTGCCAAAGATACACCCAGACCATTACCCAACTCCGTCAACAATACAAACAACAGATAGATTTTATAGGAGTATTCCCTGGCAGGGCCTATAGCCTGGAAGATATCAAGCAATTTGCTACTAAATACAAAGTAGATATGGCGCTTTATCAAGATCCCGATTTTCAGTTTACGCGTGCGCTAGAAGCTACCGTAACACCATCTGTAGCCCTGTATGATACCACAGGTTTGCAGTATTTCGGAGCGATTGACAATGCTTTGCAAGAACTAGGTAAAAAACGGGTGGCCGTAACAAAGCATTATCTGCAAGACGCTATCGCTAGTTTATTAGCAAATAAGCCAATTCAAGTGAAAAATACAGTGGCCAAAGGTTGTTTCATTAATACACGTTAGTCATGAGAATTATAACTGTCCTCCTGATTGGGTTCGTCAATTTTTGGTGTATGTCTCGTTTACATGCGCAGACGTATGTGAAAGATGTGGAGCCGATCATACAGAGCAAATGTGTGTCCTGTCATCGAGATGGTGAAGCAGCTCCTTTTCCATTAGTTACTTATGACGATGTAGCCAAACGCGCTACCTTTATCAAAGAAGTAGTGAAGTCCCGTTATATGCCACCTTGGAAAGCCGATAATGAGTACGTTCATTTTGACAATGATCGCTCGCTCTCCGAAAAAGAAATTCGAACGATTGTTTCTTGGGTGGATGCCGGCGCGAAAGAAGGAAAAAGAAAAGGACGAGAACAAGATCTCAGCCAGCTAACTACAGGCTATGGTCGTCCCGCAGATATGACCATGGTTACCGCGGATACCTTTTTAGTAAAAGGCAATAATATAGAACGCTTCGTAGAATTCAAAATCCCGTTCGAATTAGACAGATCGTTTGACGTAGAAGCGATCGAATTCTTTTCCAATAATAAAAAACTCGTTCATCATGTGAACTATGCGGTTCAAATTATAGAAGATCCCGCAATAGACATTCACGCTGCTCCAGCAATGGCTAATCATACGGATGGGGCAGTTAGACACAATGATCCCTACAAAAAATTCAAGCGAACCATGGCCTACTATGGCGGCTGGATTCCCGGTGCTTCCGCAGAAGCTTATCCACCTAAAATCGGTTGGAAAATGCCAAAACGGGGGGTGATTTTGCTGACGGTACATTTTTCGGCTACGCCGATTGATGAGTTGTCGGTCAATGGTGTCCATTTATTCTTTACCGATGTACCTGTTGAGCGGGAAGTAAAAGTGGTCAGTTTTGGATCTGGAGGAATAGGGGAACTGGATATTCAGCCTTCCTTTTTTATGATTCCTGCCGACAAAGTCAGTCATTACTCCTTAAAATTTAAAAATCCAGGTGAAGATCTTTCCATGCTCTACATCTGGCCACATATGCATTACATTGGCAAATCATTTAAAGTATATGCCACGCTAGAAAATAACGACACGATTCCGTTAGTCAATATACCTGACTGGGATTATCGATGGCAAGAAATGTATCGCTACAAGCATTTTAAAAAAATTCCTAAAGGGGCTGTTATCCATATGGAATGTGCGTATGATAACACGGCGGCAAACCCTTTCAATCCCTTTTCGCCACCGCAAAATATTTTCTCGTATTCGAATATGAAATCTGATCAGGAGATGATGACGCTCTTGATGATTTACTTACCGTACAAGGAAGGTGATGAAAATCGACTTACTGCCATACCAAAAGGGCCTTAATTTTTAATAAAATCCATCTATGAATATATCAAACAAGACATCATTTATGAGCTTAAAATCTACGCTGACCTGGTTCTGTACGCTGGGTATGGTTTTCACGTTGCAAGCACAGAAGAAACATACCTTTGAAGAGGGTTTGTTTCTTCAAATTCCGTTTAACTATGGTCGTGAGGCGGTATATGCGGATCCATTTTTAGGCAAATTTTATCAAAAGGGTTTTGAAAGTCCAGTAGAAGGAAAAGCCTGGAATGGCAATGATGAAGCTTCATGGCTAAAAATCACGACCGATACTGCTGGTTTCTTTCGGCCACAGAGAAATACAGGCGGAAATCTGTCTAACCCAAATAATCCTCCCGGTCCGGGTCGCATCGCGGCGCAAACGGAAAATGTACCACGGACTCCTATGCCGCAGCGCCGTGGTTTTGGTTCAAGCTATTTGTATTTAACATACCAATCTTCTAAAAACGAAGATGCGGTACTCAATATTAAAGGAAACAGCGCGGTATTGGTCAATGGAGAATTACATGCGGGTGATCCGTATCGCATGGGCTGGTTGAATATCCCTGTTCGTCTTAAAAAAGGTAAGAATGAATTCTACGTGCGCGGTACATTCGTGGCGGCAGAATTGGTGTTTTCTGAAAAACCGGTACTCTTGGCTACAGAAGATTTAACGCTTCCAGATATCGTAGCAGGCCGTGATAATTCAGATTTGCTATTGGGTGTGACTGTGGTGAATACATCGGACAAGGTGATTCCAAAAACGATTATCAGAAGTACCGTTGCGGGCAAAATGGTAGAGCGCGAAATACCTGCTATTGCTGCACATAGCACTCGAAAAGTGATAGCTGCAATAGATGGTTCAGGTGTTACCCAAGTGGGTGATCTTTCGGCGACCATTGCACTCGTACAAAACGGCAAGGTGAAAGACGAGCAAACGATTCCACTACGTTCTTTAGACAAGAACACAACTTACCGTGTGACATTTGTGAGTGATATCGATGGTAGTATACAGTATTATGCGGTTAATCCAGCGATTGGTGGAGATGCTGCGGATAAAGGTTTATTCTTTTCCGTTCACGGTGCTGGTGTAGAAGCTTTAGGACAAGCGCAAGCTTACGAATCCAAAGATTGGGGCACATTAGTAGCACCTACCAATCGTAGACCACGCGGTTTCAACTGGGAAGATTGGGGGAGATTGGATGCTTTAGAAGTGTTGGGCTTAGCGCAAAAATCGATTAAACACGATGCAAAACGCGTGTATTTGACTGGCCATTCTATGGGCGGGCATGGCACTTGGTTTCTTGGAGCTACTTATCCCGACAAATGGGCAGCGATTGCACCTTGCGCGGGTTATCCAACCTTGAAAGGTTATGGTTCGGCAGATGGGATTATTCCTGATCAAGGTGGTAACGCATTAGAGAATACGTTGCTGCGATCAAGTAATCAAAGTGATGTTATTGCTTATGCAACGAACTATAAACCGCTAGGCGTATATGTATTGCATGGCGATGCCGATCGTACGGTTCCGGTAACTTATGCACGTCAAATGCGTGAAATATTGGGCGGTTTTCATCCTGACTTCAATTACTACGAATATCCAGGTGGATCGCATTGGTATAGCAATGAAAGTGTGGATTGGAAACCATTATTCGACTATTTCAAATGGCACCAACGCAAATCGAGCAACGAAGTAAACGAGATAGACTTTAAAACATCAAATCCGGGTATCTCGGCTAGTTACTATTGGGCAACGATCTATCATCAGGAGAAAGCCTTGGCTTACTCGCATATCCAACTATCGCGCGATGTAGCCAAGCGCCAGATTACGGGTAGCACCGATAATGTGAAAACATTGAAATTGGATATATCTGAATTTGGTACTAATGGAACATTGACATTATTTATGGATAGTCTGAATGTGATCGAATCGTCGCTTGCTCAAAGCACGGACGGACATATTTATCTGGAAAAACAAGCCAACAAATGGGAATTGGTGGCTAAACCTTCTTTAGCGCATAAAGGCCCACAACGAAATGGTACTTTTAAAGAAGCATTTCAGCACAATATGGTGTATGTGTATGGCACGCAAGGTACGGCCGAAGAGAATGCTTGGGCTTGGGAAAAAGTACGCTACGATGCCGAATCGTGGTACTACCGCGGTAACGGCGCGTTTGATGCGGTAGCAGATAAAGATTTCGATCCCGCAAAATATGCAGATCGCAATATCATTCTAGTTGGAAATGCTAAAACAAACAGCGCATGGAATACATTGCTTGCAGATTGTCCAATTCAGGTTAGCGCCGGACAGTTGAAGATGGGAGAGAAGGTAAAATCTGCTAACGATTTGGGGGGTTATTTTGTATATCCAAAATCTGGGAGCAATACACTTTCTGTTGGTGCGATCACAGGTACGGGCATCCAAGGTATGAAAGCTGCCACAGCCAATCAATATATGGCTGGTGCGAGTGGATTTCCGGATTACATGTTTTTCTCCATCGATATGTTGACCAACGGAGCTTCTGGTTTGGTCGATGTCGGATTTTTTAACAACGACTGGTCATTGTAAAGCCGCGAATCGCTAAATCTTAACTAATTGTTCTTCATGATCAAAGGCCATCTTTTCGGATGGCCTTTGTTTGTTTAATACGGTTTTAAGAATAGATTATTGCACTGCAGAAGCATGCAATGTTGTGCCATTTACTTTAATTTCATAAGGCCATTGTTCATCGTTATTGGTGTTTTCATCCCAGAGATGTTCCCAATGTTCCGTTGGTGCGCCACTAACTACCAGCCATAAATAGGTTGTGTTAGGCGGGACAGTGAAGTTGGCTGTACCTTCCTTTGCCGAAAAAGTATCGCTGTACACGCGATTTCCATTGGCTTGATAAGCGACAAAACCATATCGCCAACCGGCTTTATCGGTTTTAATAGCTCGATAACCTGCGGCTCCTGCTACACCTTTAAAATCGACGGTAACGGCAGCATTGTCTGTTGGGATATTCAACCGTATGCCATTGTAACCATAGTTTTGCGGGGCTTTTTCAGGAGTAATACGATACCAGTTGTTGCCAATGGATGACATCTTGGTGGTATGCTGATTCGCATATTTACTCTTTTCAGTCGCTCTAATGATCGAAAGATCCCAAGTGATAAATTTTCGATAGGCATCAAACATTTCGTCGTTAAATTGTTCTTGACTTTTGCCTTGTATGCGTTTGTAGGTGGCTACAGGATCTTCAGGTCGCACAGATTGGCGCCATATTTTACTTACGAAATCCAGCCCGTACTTGTCTGTCCAATACAATAAAACATACGGTGAGGCATATCGCATGTTCTCGTGCATGAAAGCCAAATGCGTATTTTCCATAAACGATACTAAATGCCAATTCTCAATGGTCATCCATTCTGGGTATACCATCATCGTCATAAACTGAGATGTCATTTCCCAGATCGCTTGACCATTACTACCTGGCGTATTATTCGAGAAACCCCATTGGCCATTCGCTTTGACCATGTACTGAAAGGAATGGCCTAATTCGTGGGCAAGTGTGGTGTAAGGCGCTCCTAGTCTGGTAGAAGGCATCCATAGAATGCCCACAGAATCCATAGCACCACCTCCATAAGCAGTCTGATCTTCTCCTCCGCGCACAAACACAATCATTTTGTATTTATCAGTAAGCGAGTTGCCATGCTCGAGGAATTTCAATTCTTCAGAAAAATAATCATAGGTTCTTTCCAGAAAGCCTAATGTATTATTTGGGTTTGCACCGGTGGAAGCCACCAGATCAGCGCCAAACTGCGCATCCCATAGCATTGCAAAATTTCTGGTTTCAATTTTCCGTGATAAGCTGTACTTACTGGCAGGGTCATTGAAATTATTATTCCAAGGTACATCCCAAATACCGCCTTTAGGGATGTATAGTTCTTTTGGCGGCAAAACGCCGCTTCCTTCCGCATCCGGTGTTGGTTTAGGTAGGTAAGAATAGTCATATGGTATAAGTTCATCCTTGGCGCTAGTACAAGAATAGCTTAAAGTGCTTAGCAGTCCAATCGTCCAGATAAGACGCATAGTTTTGTTTTTTTTCATAAACGTGTCTTTTCAAAAAAGTGATTAAGATCCGTGTCTTGTCGTTAAACTTTAGTCACAGAGGGCAAACGAACGGTTACGATATACGTGCCTTCCATCTTCACTCGAAATCCAAATACGGGATTTACGTTGAGCGTTTTAGTAGCATATCCATCTACGGTTGCGTAGGTCATCGGAATGCGGTAATAAATCAAATAACCCCAATCTGTAACGCCATCATGATAAATGTTCAATGGGAACGGCGCAACTTCAAAATCGCAGACTAGTGCACTATCAGTCGCGACAACTGGATTGAATTTGACATGGCTTTCAAATGTTGGGCGGTCACCCCTTCTGATAACTTGATTGGCAGAAGGATCGAATGCTACGCCATTTTTGTCGACTATCTTGAGGATGATTCGGGCTCCTTCGGCAGAAATGCGTTCGCATGAAACTTGCGGTGCTGTAGTAGTGAAAAACGTTTCCGATGAATTCGACCCCGACGCGGCCTGATAGGTTACTTCAAAGAAATCGTTGATCGACGGATCGATAACTCGCACAACACCAAAATTTGGGAAAGAAGTAGTTCCTTTTACATTGGTCATCTCGACATCAAATATGTATTCCCCTAAAGGAAGATTGGAAGATGATCTATTAAAAACTAGCTGCCCGTTGGCCGGGTTGAAGACAAGAGGTGTGCTTCGTACCGTTTCTCGTTTGGCATTGAGTAAGGCCGTAGTGGTATCTTTGGCTGCATCGAACACCTCTCCCTTCTTAAACATCAAGACATCGTACTCGGTAAAGAACTCATTTGGTGCTGCTAACCCTGTTACTCGGTCTCTTAAATTAGACATTTTAAAAGAATAGGGCGGTGTAGAACCGTCCGCATCGATGCGTTCCGAAGCCACATAAATACCTCCTCTTGGTACGATTATGGTGCCGTTAACATAACGTGGATTGTCGCTCAGAAAACCCTTTTCGATCTTCTCGCATGATGATAGCAGCGAGAGACCGAGCACTATCGATAGAATAATTTGTATTTTCATAATAAATATATTTTGGGTATCACTTATTGACCAACAGATTCTCTATTGAACATCAATCTATGACCATCTATTAAAACATTGACGACACCTGTCTTGGTAATAATTCCCGCAGTTTGGCAATCGTAAGACATATCTACATCTTGCGGTAGCAAGATCGCATCTGGGCCGAGCTCACTATCTAGTTCTCCAATCACGCGCGTGAAATTCACGTAATCTACGTAGTCAACATAATCGGTGTACTCAATCACGCGACGTAATTTGACTAGAAATCTGGAATTATTCATTGCACCAAATCTACTGGTGAAGTACTTATTATCTCGCGTGAGATACTCGCGGATATGAGCACCTTCAAACAGGTACATCTTTAATGAATCCAATTCACGGATAGAGATATCGTTAATGCCAAACTGGATGTTTTCATTGCCGGTTTCTATGACACGTTTTTGCTTCTTGGCGAGCACATAAGGGGCTACACTATAATCTGTACTGGCATAAAGCGTCGTGTTTGGTTCATTGACCATATCCTTTAATCCCGCACGGTCTATAATGGCTACCAAGGAGTCAAATTTGCCGTGACTTTTCAGAAAATCATAGGTGGTCATATCGACATATCGCTGCGATTTGCCCCCATCATTTGCATAATCATCATTTTCACAAGAGGCCATCGTTATTCCAAGTAACACAGCCATTAGGAAAAATATATATCGTACTCTCATAATTATAGATTTATTTAGATTTTACCGATCCAATAAGGCGTTTGAGCCAGATTAGGATTGTTTTTAAATAATAAAGGACTTACCGGCCAATAGAAGCCACCTTGTCTAAAACGATCGGGGCTAAGCCATGTAATGAACTGCGGATATTGCCGCGTGCGGATCAAATCGTAGTAAATGTGTCCTTCAAGATACATTTCTCGACTTCGCTCTAGCGCATATTGAAACATGATGTTTTCTCTGGTATCCGTACCACTAATCGTCTTATTCTTGGCAAGTGGATCTCGAGTACTTCGAAAAGTATTGAGTTTTTGAGCGGCTACAGAAAGTTCGTTTTTGTAAATAGCGATTTCTGCTTCGAGTAATAGCATGTCTGCATAGCGGAAGATGATAATATTATTGCTGATATGAGCCACATCTGGCGTGCGTAGATTGACCTTATGATACTTGATACAGGTTGGTTGCTCTAATGAGATGTCTGCAAAGTTTTTGATGTATCGGATGTCGGTGATTTTGTCGCTAATTGCCTCTTGTACTACCGTGTGCTCAGGTACCCAATCCCAGCGCCAATCCGGTTCATTCCAAACCCATTGGCCAGGTATGACCGTTTCTTGTATTATACCTGTAGGCATCTTTTCATAATGTGCATCTAAGTAAGTTTTTGGAACAAAAAAACGAGACCAAGAAGCAGCCCTGAATGGGATATGTTGCTGGCGGAGAAAAAAAGAAGCGATGTGATTGGTGGAGCCTTCTAAGTTGTCTTCGCTTGCTGCGATTTCAAAAATACCTTCCCGGCTTTTGCCTATGAAAGTGTTATAGTAGTTGGCGGTATCGACAAGGCTATAACCACCATAATTCTTGAGCGCTTGGATGGTGGTATCAGCATGCAGTACATCTTCTATAATAGGATCATTGCTGCTGAGATTGGTTGTAGTGGCTTTCCACAAAAAGGCGTGAGCCAATAAGGCATACACGGCACCTTTATTGGCAGTTACTTTCGCGGCATTTACATCGGTGTAATTCCAGTTTAACAGAGCAGCCGCCTTGTGACAGTCGTCAATAATTTGTTTCATAATCAATTCCTTCGAGACTCTTGCTGCTTGATCGGCTGTAATAGGATCATCTTCTGTTTCCAGAATAAGTGGCACATCTCCCCAAATTCGGGTCATGAAAAAATAAGTGAGCGCACGGATATAATATGCTTGTCCCAAGGCTTCATTTTTAAAACGAGTAGGATTACTGATCTGTGCGAAAAGATCTTCGTTCATGCCTTCCACTTTCTCTAGGATTAGATTGCTCATAGTGATACACTTGATGTAGGGAGTCCAGTTGCCATAAGATTCCACATTGTATCTCCATGTAAAATCGCCCGTCTGAACGCCTTCTAATCCGTCTCCATCATACTGGATCGTGAAGTTATTACCTTGTACTCCATCTCCATAAATGAAATGTCGCGGTACTCCGTTAAAATTTCCGCTTGTAATCGCATTGCGTAACAAGGCATAGTTGCCTGCTAAGGCACTTTGTACATCTGTCGCAGATTTCCAATATTCGCCGCCATGTGTCGCATTTTTTGGCACTTCATCCAAGAAGTCCTTGCAAGAGTACATAAAGCCTCCCACGACAATGGCCAATAGATATATAATTTTTGATTTCATAAGTTGCTAATTAAAATGTAACCTCTAAACCGACTGTAAATTTGCGAGGTATAGGATACCCATTACCGCTGTATTCACCATATTGATTGATAGCTTCTGCATCAGGAATTTTTCTAGAAGCTTGCCAGGAAGCCACGTTCTGCACTAGCCCATAAACACGCGCTCCTTTGATGCCTATTCGCGAAGCGAATGCCTGATTGAGCGAGTAATTCAAGATGATATTTTGCAGACGTATGTAACTTCCAGATTCTAAGAAGAACGTTTGTGCGGAAGTATAATAATAGCGATAGGATCCCATATCTATCTTCGCGTACTCAGCTTGATCACCATCTTTTTTCCAGATATTATAGCGATCTAGATCGGGATAGCTTTTTGCGGCAAACTGTGCATTGTTGAATACAGTAGCAAAAGCATCCGCTTCAAATAAATTGAGCACATCGCGATCCAGTGTGAAATTTAATAAAAATGATAAGCTGAAGTTTTTGTAAGAGACTACGTTGTTCCATCCGCCGGTCCATTTAGGGTTGGGATCTCCCATAGGCAACTTATCTGGGTTAATGCCATCACGGAAGGAATCTAGGTAATAATCTCCATCCAAATCTTTTAAATGAAACATACCAGCGCCATAAGGGCCGCCATTTCCATAAAGAGCTCCGGTATATGGATTGACAGGTACATCGTTTACGGTAGAATAAACGCCTAAATTTTGGAATAAGTAAAATGCATTGATCGGACTACCAACTGACAAAATATGGGAAGCGTCAAACCGGTCGCCATTCATCACCAGATCGCGTCCGCCATTAGGTAGCTTCATGATCTGATTTTTGTTATAGGAAATGTTAAAGTTGGAACGCCAATTTACCGGACTGGAAGACGATAATGGATTCATACCAATCACCAATTCGGCACCATAATTCCGAACACCCACCGAATTGGTAGTGGCGAAATCATAGCCCGTATTGATCGGTAATTGCACTGCAAAGAGTTGGTTATTGGTTTCTTTATTGTAGATATCTGCGGATATGCTGTACTTTCCGTTGTACAATTCTATATCTGTACCGATGTTCCAGCTCATTCCTTTTTCCCAAGTAAGATCATCTTGCGCAACTCCACTCACAAAGTTTGGCGTGATCGCTACGACTCCGTTGTAACTCGGTGCATTGGCACCGCTGTAGGTACCGGCATTGAGTCGATAGGTATTATAAGATAAGTAATTTTGGCTAGGCAGGTTTCCAGTTGTTCCATAACTAGCACGCAGTTTTAACAAAGAAAAACTATCATTATCCTCCATGAAGTTTTCTTCAGAAATTAACCAAGCTGCAGACGCAGACGGAAACCATCCAAAACGATTATTCTTACCAAAACGAGATGATCCATCCGTTCGTATACTTCCTGAAAAGATGTATCGGCTATCATAATCGTAGCTTACTCTGGAATAATAGGACAACAATCCCCATGCTTGGTAGTCTGAATAAGCCGTCATGTAGTTTTGGAGAAAACCTTGTACTACTTGGATCTGATCTGAATTGCCATTCCAACCTTCTGCAGAGCTTTCTTGATAGGTATCATGTACTATATCTTGCCCTACAAGCATGGTTAAGCTATGCTTACCAAACGTGTCGCTATAATTCAGGTAATTGGAAGAAAGCCAGTTTTGCTGCGCTGAGTTCCATGCAAATGCAGAATTTCCTCGGTTATTGTTCAGTGCGCTAGGTCTGCTCATATCCCTACGTCCCGTATTATATTGGTAAGCTGTCTGTGAGGTTAGTGTCAGCTTAGGTAGTAGCTTAATGTCGAGATTTAGATTGAAGGTTAATTGATTCGTTAAGTTTTTGTCCAAATTTTCATCGTACAAACCGGTATAAAATGCCTTTCGAGTATTAGAAAGTTCAAACAGTGATGAAGGCATATTGGCAGCACCAAGTGGCAAGGGGCTCACACCATTTCCATTACCACGAGCTCTATCCATATTAGTATATGCTATGATAGGATTAATCGTTACTTTGTTGTTTAATGCCCTATTTATCAAATTTAATCTGGTGGATAACCTTCTGAATCCTGTGGCTTTTATAATACCATCTTCATTATAGTAGTTTGCACTAAACCGATAGCTGGAACTTTCACTATTACCGCTAAGACTTAAGTCTGCATTATTCACTAAACCCTTTTGATAAAAAAGATCTTGAAAATTGGTGTTGCCATCGAATGCCGGATTCAAGCTATCTGTCAGCAAGCGAGGAAGATTGATTTGCTCGGCATAACTCAATTGGTTTCTCACAATATCCATTTTTTGCCGTCTTTCGGCGGCTCCCAATGCTACAGGTCGTAGATCGGGGCGCATGGTTAATCCGGAATAGCCAGACACCATGACGACGGGTTCTCGACCTGTACCTTTTTTTGTGGTGATTAGAATGACACCATTCGCAGCTCTCGATCCATAGATAGCCGCTGCCGAAGCATCTCGGAGTACAGAAACTGATTCTATATCATTGGGATTTATTCCGGCCAAAAAATTGGTGCCCGTACCGGTATTCAAGTTGGTGTACTGCTCTGTCGGCTGCGGTACACCGTCTACCACATAAAGCGGACTGCTCAAGATTTGTGCTTCGTCAAAATTGTTGCTTAGTCCGGTACTACCTCGCACGTAAACGGTTCCCATACTTCCCGGAGAGCCCGAAATGTTTTGCACATTGACACCAGGCAACCGTCCTTGAAGAATGGATTCAAAACTCGCCGCCGGTATGTTTTCAAGCTCTTTACCAGAGATTGTTGACATGGCGGCTGTGTTTTTCTTACGTGATACGGTTTGGTATCCGATAACGACAGTTTCTTCCAAATTCGAAAACTTCTCTGTGATTTGAAATTTTAAGACTGTTTCGGATCCTATGGTGAGGCGACTAGATTCGTATCCTACCATACTTGCTTCAACGACTTGTCCCTTTTGGCCAGCGAGCTGAAACGTTCCCTTTTGATCCGTCTGTGTTGTTGATTGCGTACTTAAATTTCTAATCGTAACGCCTGGAATTGGTTTGCTCGAACCATCCTGAACGACGCCCGTAATTTGTTGCGCACAAACATGAACAGACAAGAATAAGAGAGCTAATAATAGACCTGCATAATTCATACTATTTGTAAATTTTTGGTTTGGTTAATTAATAAGCTAAACTAACTATTCATCAGAATGATGATCAACCATATTTTAGCAGAAGTAAGCTCAATTGTAACTCATTTCACTATAAATTATACGGGTGTATTGTGTTGATAATAAGCGTTTAGTGTTAATATTGGGTTAGGTTGGGTTAAAAAATGATCATATACTTATTTAGCGAAAAAGACACTTTAAATTTTAACAATTAAGATAAAATTGTAACTTGCTTATTTGTTGTTAATGAGAAATAGCCATTCATAAAATATCTTTAAACAAAGATAAATGACGTTCTTTACCATGAAGCGTACTCACTAAAATTTACGAATTATGATAGATTTAAAACAATATATAGACAGCATAGATCTAATATTATTACAAAACAGCACTCTTCAACCTTGGGAAGTCTTGGAACACCTAGAGCGCATATTGGCAGCACATATTGCCACATTAGGAAATGATTATGTAATAGAGAATAATATTGCCATACATAAGACGGCGACGATAGAAGAAGGCGTGACACTCAAAGGCACAATCATCATTTCTGAAAACTGTTTTGTTGGCGCACATGCATACTTACGCGGTGCCATATTTTTAAGTAATTCTGTCACTATAGGACCTAGTTCTGAAATAAAGCAATCCATTATAGCTGATCATTCCGCAGTAGCTCACTTCAACTTTATTGGGAATAGTATACTTGGGCAATATGTCAATTTTGAAGCCGGTTCATTATGCGCCAATCATTATAATGAAAGGCAAGACAAGCGAATTATGGTCAAGCATAAAAATCAGATGATTGACACCAAAACTGAAAAATTTGGGGCTTTGGTAGGTGACCATTCGAAAATTGGAGCCAACGCCGTCTTGTCGCCCGGAACAATTCTAGAACCATTTAGTGTGGTTAAGCGTCTTGAATTGGTTGAGCAGGTGAAATAGTGATCAATAAAAAATAAGCATATGAAAAAAGGCCATCTGAAAAAGATGGCCTTTGGTTGTTTCAATAGATTTCGATTATTGTTGCTTTGCCCACCAAAGCGGAGTCAGCACGGCATCTGATCCGCCAAGTGCGCTTACTGCCTGATTGTATCCAGCTTCGTTGGTATTACGTAAGGTCGAAGGGTAATTCACACGTTGCGGGAAGAACTTCACGCTGCTTGTCATAAAATTGCTTGCTGTCAAATCCGGTAACGTTACGATAGGTTGCTCTACCGCAGGGTTCTCAAAGAATGGCAGACCAAGTCGACGGTGGTCACTCCAAGTCTCTAATGGTAAATACGGATTTTGCGCAATGAATTTCTGGGTTATTATTTTAGTCAATTGATCGTTGCGTACCGTACCATCTTTGTACAAACCATTGGAAGGATAGCGGATCTGCACAGTTCCAGACGTACCTGTTTCTCCATTCACAAACTGCATCGCGTGCGTATTACCTGGCTCTGCGGTATGTGTCCAAGCAACTGACGTACCTACACGATTATACCCGGTACTTGTCAAATAATTAGCTGCATGAGCGGACAATCCCCAATAAGCGAAGTTGGCAGTCACACCAGCTTCATATGCCGCTTGAGCCGACATCGGTACCGCCCATCCACGCACGGCTGCTTCAGCAATTAAGAAATTGGATTCCCAATTCGCAAAGAAAACGCGACGATTATTTCCGTCTCTGAATTTGTTAACCAAGCGAGGCATACTGCCGGCCCAAGATCTAACTTGATTGCGAGAGCCCTTAGCTGCCCAGTCGCCTGGTGCGAAAGCATTCCATGTAAAAGCGGCATTGATCGTTTTAAAGGTAGTCGTGCCATCAGCATTCAACAGGTTACGGGTGGTGTTCCGTGCCGTTGTTTGATCAGGGTTGAAATTAAATTGCGCGTTATTAAAATCACCCGGTATAGCAAAAGATGCATAAGCACGAGGATCAATTACCTCCGGTAGTCCGTCCAACCAATAACCTGCTGATGGGTCATTCGTAGCAGTAGCGAAGTGGTTGGGGTAGTAGATGCCAATATAGTCTGCCGGTTTCACGTAGTCATTATACGACGCACCTAAAGCAGTTTGAGTGGTAATACCTCCTAAACCAAGGTATAGGTTGTTTAACGTTGAGCTCAAAATAAACGCATTCCACGTCCGCGTCATCACACCTGCCAGCGGACTATAGGCTGTGCCTAATTCTGCGACCGAAAACATATCATCTGCTGCTGTGATGTAAGGTTTAGTTGCTGCTGATTCAAATTCGCTGCGTGCTTTTGCTGCATCTACTTCCGACATACGCATCGCTAGGCGCATTCTCATGGAGTTTGCATACTTTTGCCATTTGACAAAATCATACCCATAAGCTGGGTCAAAACGACGGATGTCCGCAGGTACTGTTACTGCCATATCCAGTGCTTCGCTAGCTTCGCGAAGTTCTGTCAATAAGTATGTATAGACCTCCTGCACGCTAGAATAGCTAGGATTTTCACCTTGCCAACCATCTAGTGGAACTGGACCAAAGGTATCACTTAATTCACTTAACAAGTAAGCGCGCCAGATCCGAGCCACTTGTAGCAAGTTGTTCGTGTAAGGTGCTTGTGTACCGGCTGCGATGCGTTCATTAGCCAAGTCAACTGCTGCATAAACTCCCGATAACCATCCAGACATGTAGCCGCGGCTATAATAGTCGGATGACCAGCCATCATTATGTGCACCATTAACAATACCGCCGCCCAATTGTTGACGACCAGCGGTTTTCCAGTACAAAACAAATATACGCTCGGCAATATGTGGATCTTGCTGCGCACCAATGATGGAGCCATTAAGTAGATACTCTACTTGTACTTGCTGATCATTGGCTCCATTGGGATCAATGTTTAGCGCCTCAAAATCATTGCACGATGAGAATAGTGCCAGTGAAGCCAGCATCCCCATCATCCCTTTTTTTATAGTAATTTTCATTTCAATATTTCTTTAATCGTTAAAACCCTAGTGAAAATCCGAAGATAAAGGAGCGCATGGTTGGAGGCGCTCCATTCTCAAATCCAATGGCGTTAGAGCCAGTGGCAAATGTTGATTCCGGATCTATACCATCCATTTTGCTGTGAATCATCCATACATTATTGCAGGAAGCAAAAAGGCGAGCACTTTGGAATACAGAATTACCCAATACTTTTCTTGGGAAGCTGTAGTTTAACTGCACATTACGCAAACGGATATTGGTCGCATCACGTAAATACTCTTCATTGATACCGAGGTTGTTAGCTGTAGCAATCGCAGTGTAATACTGTTGCGGAGTTACGGATGTTTCATTTTTCGTGTAGTTACCGTTAGAACCCACGACACCGTCTACTACGAAATTATCGCGGTTACCATTTGGTGCAGTAATCGCTGCCGTACCGACGCTCTGCATACCACGATGTGTACCTACGTACATCATACCTCCAAAGCGGGCATCAACCTGAAAGGTAAGGCCAAAATTTTTGTAGGAGATATTGTTGATTAAACTAGCCATCTCGTTAGCTTGCTGCTCACCTAGGTATTCTGGCGTTCCAGATCTGGTAGGGAGACCTTGATTATTCAAAATCAGCTGCCCATAATACTGGCTAGATTCGTCCGTTACGCGATTGTAACGGTGTCCCCAGATTTCACCATACATACCGCCAGTACGCGCGATGAATGCTAAATCATCATACCCGCCAATCCGATATCTATCCACCTGAAAGTCGCTGGCAATATCGTTTATGGAGTTGACGTTGCGGCTGATGTTGAGGCTTGCATCCCAACGGAAAGAGCTTTCTCGATCCATAATGTTCGCACTTGCCATTAATTCCCAGCCTTGGTTCTGGACATCACCACCATTTATTTTTCGGAATCCGAAACCACTCGCCGGATCCAGCTCTAAATCTAACAGTTGGTTAAATGCATTGGATCTGTACCAAGAGAAGTCTAAAGAAAGTTTATTGTTGAAGAATCTGGCTTCTCCACCGAATTCGATATTGCGAAGCAACTCGCTGCGCACATTAGGATTGAAATTGATGGTGCCGGTATTCGAAGTAACGTTACCGTTAGGATCATTGCCAATACCGTACACATTGTATAATTGATAAGGCCCCATATCATTACCTACTTCTGCATAGGATGCACGGAATTTCGCATAGCTTATCCAAGAAGGCAAATTGCCTCCAGCTTTTTCAATGTGCTCGCTCAACACATAAGATAAGTTGAAGGATGGATAAAAGAAAGAACGATTATCACGGCTCAATGTAGATGTCCAGTCGTTCCGCATGGTCGATTCTAAGAAAATAAAAGAATCGTAGTTTACGCTGAATGCACCAAAAATAGAATTAATTTTTCGCTCAGAGTTGAACGGTAATACACTCGGCGCTCCGACCGAGTTACCCGGCGTAAATAGGTTAGGAATTTGTAGCTGACCTACGTTAACCGTTAATCCGTCAGACTTCTGATGCATTAAGTTACCACCTAATGTTGCACTACCGCCAAATTTTCCAAAAATATTGTCTTTCTGGGCTATCAATAAACCTTGATAGTTTGTTTCTTTAAATGTTTCTTTACCAGTACTAAAACTACCATTTCTGGATTGAGGACCGCCTGCACGTGTACGATTTTGCAAATTGTTGGTATACATGTCAGACCCTGCTTTGAATTCGCCCTTTAGCCAATCATTGAATTGATAACCCAAAGAACCATTAAGCAAGAAACGATCTCGTTGATCTTCATTGCGTTCATTGTCTAATTTCCAGTATGGATTAAAAGTTGCCGCACCACCTCGGTACCAGATCATTTCTCCGAACTCATTGACGTTATCCCGGAAATCCAAAATGTTTAGTGTTCTAGGGAGCATTTGTAGCGCATAAATATTGCTCCAATCCCGACCATTGATTGGTCGATTCACCCCTTTGGTGTTGTTGTATTGTACTTTTACATCGGTAGACCAACGGTCATCTGTACCAAATTTAGTTCCCATACGGGTAGTCAAATTGGTACGTGTAAATCGGTTGGTTGGCAAAATACTTTGGTTTTCTAACCTATTAATGGCTGTATACACGCTAGTATTGCCATATTGTTGCTGGAATGCCACATTATGGTTTTGATTTACACCAGTTTGCAAATACGAATTCAAATTGTCACGAGCTGACAAGGCTTCTTCTTGGCCATTCCATTTAGTCACGGTTTGTCCTTCGATTCTTGGTCCCCAGCTGGAAGGACTCGTGGGATCAAAGGCGCCAGCATCTCCTTGTGCAAAGGTATTTTGAAATTTAGGTTGGATAAAAATGGATTCAATGCCCATGTTGGATGAAGCCGTGATGCCCAATCCAGCTTTTGCACGTCCAGATTTGGTGGTAATCAAGATGACTCCGTTACCTGCTCGTGTACCATATAAAGCTGCAGCAGAGGGTCCTTTTAACACGGACATACTTTCAATATCATCCGAGCTTATGTCGCCCAAACCATTACCTCGGTCTAAGCCTGCCGCGAAATAGCCATTGTCTGTCGTTCCTGTAAAGTTGTTCATTGGAATACCATCGACTACGATTAATGGTTGATTGTCACCAGTCAAGGAACTAAATCCACGGAGAATAATCTTGGCCGATCCCCCAGCACCATTACTAGAACGTGCGACTTGAAGACCTGCCACCTTACCAGATAGGGCATTGGCCAAGTTGGCTTCGCGAGTTTCTAATAATTCAGATCCTTTAATTTCTTGTACGGCATACGCTAAGGACTTACGCTCTCGCTTAATGCCAAGGGCAGTCACCACGACTTCGCCAATATCGCCCGTACCTTCGGTAAGCAGTACATCCTGAGTGGTCGAGGTGACCATTATTTCTCTCGTCGTGTAGCCTAACGTTGAAAAACGAATGGTAGAACCATTGGCCGCTTGAATACTGTAGTTACCATCGGCATCTGTTTGGGTCTGCCGGTTTGTACCAGTAACACTGACTGTAACGCCAGCGATTGATCCATTTGCATCTGTTACCCTCCCAGTAACAGTCTGCTGTGCAAAAGCGGCCGATATGCTAAGAAGCATAACCAGCAGCATAGTGCAACAGGTGATGTAAAATTTGCTCATGTTGTTGTTATTTGGTGTAGTTAAGTTCTCTTATTATAGCAGCTGGTAATCTGCGTTCTCAATCGCTAAGCACGCCCCGCCCAATAGTTGCGGATATTCAATCTCCGACATCGAAAATTGGGTCTGCATCCGTAGTCTTTCAATAGTATACTTTCGCAAAGAAGTCTGGATCGTACCCGGAAGAATATCTCCTAATCGAGCGCCACGACCACTCAGAATGATATGTTCTGGATTAATGATGTGGATTAAGGTGGCTAATCCTTTACCAATGGCGTATGCGATGTGATCTACTGCCGAAAGCGCCAATTGATCGCCCTGCTTCGCAGCATTAATAATGCATTCACCCGTAATATGCCCACTTTGCTCGTATTCTTCTGCTAGTAACGATGGTTCTCCTTTTTGCAAACGATCATGTGCATAGCTTACTGCAGCGAGAAGGGAGGCATCGACTTCTAGGCAGCCTCGCTTTCCGCAAGAGCACAGCGTGCCTTTGTCAGAAAGTGGAATATGACTGAACTCACCAGCGAAACCACTATGTCCACGGAATAGTTTGCCGTCAATAATCATCCCTAAACCGATACCCCAATTCAGATTGACCACGAGCATGTCTTTTGATGCTCGCTGCCGACCAAATCGCTTTTCTGCGATGGCAATAGCTGCGGAATCATTCTCTAACAAGGTTTGTATTCCGAACGTATTCTCCAGAAGACTCTTAATATTATGAAATGGATTGTCTGCAGGAAAAGAGGCATTAATACCTTGTGCCGCATTGACGAATCCAGGAGCTGTTAGCCCAATGGCAAATATTTTCCTCTTGCCTGCGCTTGCTATCATGTCGGTTATTAAAACTATGAGTTTTGAATATGCATCAATATCACTCAAGGTATTTTCAATCGTCAGAACCGAGCCAAAGTAGCTGTGGTCAAAATTCAACAGCACCACACTGCTATAATATTGATCAACAGCTACGGATAGGATTAAAGGAAGATTATTGATCATTAGTTGGTATTGCAATGCTCGCCTGCCACCCGTGGAAGGAGCCAATCCAACCGTGCTTACGATGCCATCACTAGCTAATTCCTGCAATATCTTGGTCGTGCTAGGAATACTCCGATCTATTGTCGAGGCGATTTCGCTCACCGATTGTAAGCGTCGAAAGCATAGCGCCTTCATAATAGAGATTTTGGTCTGACTCACAAGCGTAGTGTCTTAACGTTAAAGACTATTCATTAATAACGGTTGTAACAAATCTATTGATAAATCTCTCAAATCAAAGTTTTATTGAAAATATTTAAAAAGTTTATGACCCCATAGGTGGGAAATTTACATAGTGTCTTTATCTATTACCTAATAATTGCTTTTTCATGAGATAATTATTGAAAAAATCAGTCTTTCAGCCAGTTATAGTAAAAATTAAGGATCAAGTTCTCTCTAGCCTAAATCCGTTAAACAAAATAGGTTGTATGAAAAGTAGATTTTGGTTAATTGAGGTCAAATATTTCGAGAGGCTATGCTTTTAGTATTGAAAGAGCCGAATTCTGAGTAGATTCGGCTCTTTTCTTGGGTAACCAAGACTTTTATTCAGGCTGACAAAATTATATTCTGTTTTGTTGTCGGGTGTTTCAATTATGATACAACCACTTTACATGTCAATACAATAAATGCTATAAGCGTTTTATCCGAATATTTCGGAAGAAGACTTCCGAGCCATGGCCTAAGAAACCCAGGTGTCCTTTCTTATTTTTCAATCCAGGATGATCTTTGCCATCTAGCGTGCCATTTTTAGAGGCTTCGGCCAAATCACCATCCAATATCACGATGCCATTCAGGGTGACCCGCACGTGATTACCTTTTACATAGATTTCTTGCGTATTCCATTCGCCTAGTGGTTTTAATCCTTCGCGTTTAGCGGCGATAACACCATAGGCCGATCCGTGGTATTGATGTTCTTTCAGGTTTTTGTAGATATCGGCATCGTTATCCAAAATCTGGATTTCAGTACCGACATAAGCGGCATCACCTTCTAGTGGCGTGCGTATCCCCACACCATTGTTTGCTCCTGGGGTTAGTTTGAAATCAAAGCGATATACAAAGTCGCCAAACTCTTCTTTGGTGTACAGGTTTTTGCCAAACTTAGCATCTGGATTAGCGCGTAAGTGGCCTTCTGGTGTGATTTCGTAGGCAGTCGATTCTGTCCAATTATCTAAGTGCGTGCCATCAAATAACATCTCAAAACCTTCTTGCTGTTCCGTAGCAGTAACTTGGAAAACTTCCTTACGTGGTAGCTCTTTGAGGTAAATATCGCGATACCATACTTTGGAGCCATGCGCCTGCAATTCGATCTGTTCCATCGGGAAGATCGGTTGATTGCGATCCCAATAGTTTTCCAGCACGGTGCTGTCGACGACTTGCTCACCGTTTAACCATACCCATACCTTATCGCCCACCATTTTAATTTTAAAAGTATTCCATTCGCCTAATGCGTTGTCAGCTACTTTCAAAGGATCTTTTGCGTGCGTTTTGTTGTTATACAAACCGCCAGAACCAACCTGTGCGCCGACATTTACACGCGAGATATCCCAGATTTGCACTTGCGGCGTGCCGCGAAGATAAATCCCAGCATCAGGTTCTTCACCTTGCGGATCCAATTTCCAATCTACCAATAGCTCAAAATCACCGTACTGTTTATCGGTCGCGATGTTATCACCTTTTCCGCCAAAGACCAACATACCATTCTCGGCAGTCCAATTAGCGCGCATGTCCTGATCAGCTGCGACTTGCTTTTTGGTCAACTCTTGCGTAGACATTGCATTGCGCTTGATCGGATCTTCGACTAAACCTTTCCAGCCACTTAAATCTTTGCCATTAAATAAGGAGACGTAACTTTCCGTGTTAGGCATTTCTGCCAAATGACGTTCAATCGCAGCAGAGAGATAAGCGCTTTCTTCACCAGCTAGGTTTGCTATGCACTGAGTTAGCAAAGCTTTAACCATTTTTCCTGTAAAGGCACGATTATCCAAAGCAATGTTCATCACAGTGCCAGTAGCAGTACGTTTCAGATCCGGATCGGTCAGGTATTGGCCGGCGAAGGCCAATGCCTGAAATGTGCCTGTTGATTGCAGACTTTGTAAAATCATACGTTTTTGAGGAATGCTTTCTGCTCGCGCGAAGGCATCTTTTAGGTAAAGTGTTTTCTGATCAGGTTTGGCAACGCTGCGGTTTACTTGCTTCACCAATCCACTTAATACCACACTCAAGGATTCACCCTTTTCTGTACGAGAAAGCATAATCAAGGTTGGTAGAGCCGTTGGCTCAGACCAATTTGCCAACGTTTGTATTGCGATCGCCCGATTGTTTGAAGTATTCAACGCTTCTTGTACTAATGACAAAGCATTATCGTCACCAACGCCCGCAAAAATCGGAAATAAGAAGGCGACCTGTTTATTATCTGCCAGCGAAAGGCTTGTCGCCAATTGTTGGATGCTTGCAGATGTGCTGTTATGTGCCTTAAGTGCATTGATCACTGCCTGCTGTACGTACGACAATTCTTGCGGAGTCGTCGCATTGTTAGCAAGAGGAAGAAGCTGATCCAGTTGCTCCGCACTGGCTAAGGCAGGTAGTGTTTTGTATGCTTCTTTGCGTGTTAATGAATCCGTAGATGCTAGTAAAGGGATCACCACTTCGAAGGATTCTTTGTTGGAGCGTGTAGAAAGAAATTGTAATAAAATAACTTGCGATGCTGCATCCGAGTTGGATAAGGCTTCCTGAACTTCCTGCACCGCTTTCGGATCTGACGTACTTAATAGTAAATCTTTGATCGCCTCTTTTCCTTCTTGATCTACCTGCGATATTTCTTGTATCATGCGCTTCGTGGCCGATTCATTTTCCAATCGCACTAAGGCTCGCAAAGCGGCCACCTTCACACGGCTATCTTTGGTATCCGCTAAGCTGGTTTCGATGGGTTTAGCATATTGATCTTCACCTTGTTCGCCTAGGAAATCAAACAAGCTCTCTTGCGCATCTGGCGATGCCTTTTTTAACATTCCAATCAACGCGCGACTTTCTTTTTTCGAGCCATATTCCGTTAATAATTGCAGGGCAATGCCGCGATAAGTGGCGTTGGACGATTGTATGCCCCGAAGTATTTCTTTCTTGGCTTTTGCTGGATGTAAGGCAGCAGATAAGGCCAAAGCTCTTCCTTTAAGGGCTGCAGACTGGGTGATGTTGGTTTGTTGAAATACGGTATTGATGATTTTTTCTGCCCCTTTTTTATCTCCTTGTGCTAAGCGGTTGGACGCATAATCTAGGCTAAGTGAAGCCACGTTGGTCGGCTCATAAACATATGCTACTTCTGCTGCTTTTTCTAAAAATATCTTTTCGGATGTACTGCCAGCGATTTTGCTGAGTGCCATGTAGGCGTTGCGCCGAAATGCCGAATTATTGTATTGATCGAGGCTAGCGATGATAAGCGACTCTGACTGCTTCGCTTTAAGATCACCTAATGCGGTGATCACAGCAGTAGCCTGTTTCTCGCTTTTCGCACTTTGCAAGGCTTTAATCAATGTCTCTACCGCTTCTGGAGTGCCAATAGCATGTATAACTAACGTCGCATCATCTACTAAATTGTCATCCGATAGGTAAGGAGCAATCATAGTCAAACTCTCATTATTTCCCACCTTTTTTAATAATTCCAAGACAAAGGCTTTTTTCTCTGTTTGTTGCAGTTGGCTTAGGCTTTTGCTCAATCCTTCGACGAATATTTTACGCTGGCTTTCTTTGCCATCCTGCATCACATCATAGGCATAAGAATTGAGCGCGTAGGTGATCGGGGTAATGTCGGTATTTTTCTTTTCAATTTCTTTAACCAAAGTAGTGATCTCCGCCACTGTGAAATGCTCGAGCTCCTGCATCGCACCAGAGAATGTCTCGAATTTTTCAGCAGGCTGTTGCATGAGCAAATCCGCAATCTTAGTCGTGGTCGTACGATCTGTTGGCAGTTGCGCATAGGCAAAGCTGTGCAGCAACAGAAATGATAATATATAGCTAATTCTTTTCATGAGCATCTTTTAAATAGTCCAAGGTCCACGCATCGGTTGATTAATTAGGCGATTGGCACCCGGATCTCCCACAAATTCTTGCTTGTCGGAATCATAATGTAAGGTGCGATTCAGTCGCAGTGCGGCCAAGCCAAGGTTTACCAATGTGGCCGAGTAGTATCCATTCTCATCGTTGAGCGCAAACTTCTGCCTAGAGCGACAAGACTCTAGGAAATCGTCGACCTGCGGTGCAGGATCTGGATATTGTGACAGCTTCCGCTCCAAGTTGGGGATATCGGAAACAAAACCTTTAAATAGCTTGCCATCTGGCCCCTCTATATAGGGTTTTCCGACTTCTGAGCCTGCTCCATCCAATACGATTTGGCAACCATCAGCATAGGTGTAGGTGATCTTTCGCCAAGTTCCCACGGCATCATAATGCTGCTGCGGTGCGTCCACTTCGATCTTGACCGGACTTTCGTTGTCTTTCCCCAAAAAATATTGTACCGGATCCAAATAATGTTGGCCCATATCACCCAATCCGCCGCCATCGTAATCCCAATAACCACGAAACGTGGTATGCACACGATGTGTGCTGTATGGTTTGTAAGGAGCCGGCCCTAACCACATATCATAATCTAATTCTGCTGGAATCTGCTCTTCGGGTAGATTTTCATTGCCCACCCAGTAAAACTTCCAATCAAATCCTGTATGCTTACTGATCGTCACCTTGAGCGGCCAACCCAACATCCCCGTGTCGACTAGTTTTTTAATCTTTTTGACGGGTACTTGCATACCATAAAAATCGCGGTCGTAGCGAAACCAAGTATTTAAGCGAAACATATTGCCATGTTGAGCGATGGCTTCTTTTACTCTTTTTCCTTCACCAATAGTACGCGTCATCGGCTTTTCACACCAAATATCTTTGCCTGCTCTTGCGGCATCTACCGCCATAATTCCATGCCAATGCGGCGGCGTAGCGATATGTACAATATCTACTTGTGCATCTTGGATCAGATCGCGATAATCACGGTATTCCGTCGCACGATCTTTCAATTGTTTTTGCGCCAGCGCCAAATGCCGTGTATCGACGTCGCAGATAGCGACTGTTTTCGTTCCCGCGTAGTCAAAATGCCCGCGACCCATAGAGCCCACGCCGATAACGCCTTTGGTGAGGTGGTCGCTTGGTGCTAGGAAACCATTTCCGCCCAGTACATGTCTGGGTACGATGGCAAAGGCCGCCGCTCCAACCAGCGCTTTCTTAATAAAATCGCGTCTTATTATTTTACTTGATGTCATGTTTAGCTGTTTTTCAGACATGCGTCCGTTTACTATTGGTAGAGAAGTAGATTATTCTAATTGAAGGTATTAAGATAGGTAAAATATCACAAAGAGTTAGCGGATCCACCGTAACACGGCTGTGACGGGTAGGTGGTCAGAGGCGTAATGCTCCTGCACGACATGATCTTCTAATCGCCTGTAGGTATCAGCGGTGTTAAGGTTCGTTAAAGTTCTTTCAATCAATATAATATGATTTTATCTTGCTATTCAAATCGACAACCTATTGAAATCGCTACTTTATTATTACCCTATTCTCATAATCATATGTGCTGCAAGTTGGCCTAGCGGGTACATCTCAACAATAAATATGCGAGCAAGTTGTAGCACGCTCAATCTTACCTGTTACGGGCAGCAAGACACCTCTGGTCTGCAAGCTTCAAATCTTCGCTTTCCTGTCCGACAGGATACAGACACCATTGTATTGGATGAAATCCAGATCAATCGTCCATTATTTAATGCAGATAGCTTGCAAGTGCATCATTATTTTAAAACATTATCCCAAAAAGCATCGCCAAGCTGGAAAAGTATTTTTATCGAACGCACCACATCTAATAACCCGATATTGCCCAATCGGGCAAGTAGTACATCAAGTTTGATATCGCTTGACCTTCTATCGATCATTGGTAGGTTGACCACAAAGAAAAATTCATCGGAGCAAACGGATGATATGTGGAATAATAAAGAGCGCTACATCGAGCAGCACTTTGATTCTACATTAGTGAAGAGAATGACTGGGCTTTCGGGGGCAGACTTGCAAGAATTTGTCCGCCTACAGCGGCCTTCGGCCAATGATCTTTCTGATACTGTACTCTACGAATTGATGAAATACATTAAATCTAAACATGATGATTAATAACCACTTATTTTTTGGTGTAATACTAATAAGCACCTGTTTATATTCCTGTAACGAAATCAATGAAGCTTCAAAAGAAGCATCTAACAGCGCTTGGAAGACCGAACGTATTTATTCGAATCACGTAAAAGATACATTCAATATTAGTGTCCAGTATCCAAAAGAATTTCATCAAGATACCCTGAAAAATTACCCAGTCGTGGTACTAGTAGATGCAGACCTTTATTTTCCACTATTAGCACCGATTGTGCATCAGTATGAGGAAGTAGGTATTTGGCCAGCTATGATTTTAGCAGGTGTAGGATACGGCTCGTTGCAGCGAATGGATTCACTACGTAATCGTGATTATCTCTATCCCGAGGCATTAGCTTCAGATGAAATTTCTACTCCGGGTGGTGGTGAAAATTTTTATCAATTTCTCACGCAAGAATTATTGCCCAAATTGGAAAAGGATGGTATTACCAATGCGAAAAGGATATTAGCAGGCCATTCTTTTGGGGGATATTTCTCCCTGTACAGCTCGCTGAGGCAAGCTGAGTTACAGCGATATGATTTTGCTGGTTTTATCGCTGCCAGTCCATCTTTGTGGTATCGTGATTTCTATCTGGAAAAGAGATTTGGTGAGCACGATAATTTGGGAGAGCACAAGATTTTTTTAAGCATTGGTGGGGCAGAGGATGCAGAATGGAGCCTGAAACCATTTGATCAGTTGTTACAGATTTTGGAGCCACATGCGGCTGGAAAGAATGTGCATTCCCAAGTTTATGCGGGGTTAGGACACATGGATGTTGCTATGGTTTCTTTTCTGCAAGGAATTGGTCTATTCATAATTTCCGAATAAGTGTGTTATTTCTTTTTTAACCTAAGGTATACAGGTTATTTACGAGTAGCATGTTATATTAGTAGCTTCAAATAGATGGCAATATCATGAATCAATCCATTTTACTCAAAAAATATGACACTAGCGACTTTGCCGCTTATTACGAGATGGTAAGCCAGTATGCGGTGATGCAATACATTACTGAAAGAGCATTGAGCGAAGCAGAAGCTAGGCAAAAATTTGAGAGCATGTTGGAGGTAAATGCCGGACACGAACACTTGGGTTATTTTAAGGTGTGCGATCAAGATGGAACTTTCGTAGGTGACTGCAAGCTCGAACCGTACCCGCAAGATACGCGCTGTCTTGAAGTGGGATATATTTTGAAAGAAGCCTTTTGGGGCAAAGGATTTGCCACGAAGTTATGCGCGCAAATGTTGGCATTAGCCGACGAATTAGCTCCTGACAGAGATATAATCGGGATTATTGATCCCGCCAATGCGGCTTCCAAACGTATTTTGCAGAAGTTTGGTTTTGAAAGCTATTTTGTCGGTGTGGAGGATGATTTGCCGACGGAAAAATTGAGATTGCAGAAGGCAAAAATATAAGCTACTTTTTCGAACTTTCTAAAGCTAGTTATCCGTTGACAATTGTCTTAAAAAGGCAGCAGACAGATCCAAGTGCTTTTTACGTTTCTCACTATCCATCTTATCAAATGTGCCGATCAACATACCCAAGCGAGGATTTTTGCTTAATACATCGCGGTGCTGATGCATAAAACGCCAAAAGAGTGCGTCCCATGTTTCCTGCCACTGACCCTTTTCCCAATTTCCCATCTTCAGCAAATAGTTGCTGCCAGAAATATACGGTTTAGTAGTCATGAGGCCGCCATCGGCATATTGCGTCATCCCGTAAGCATTAGGTACCATCACCCAATCGTAGCTGTCTACAAACATTTCCATAAACCAACGGTACACGTCATCTGGATCAAATTCGCACAATAGCATAAAATTGCCCAATACCATCAATCGTTCGATGTGATGGCAGTATCCGTATTTTAAAACCCGCTTGATAACCGTATCAATCGGATGAATACCGGTTTCTCCGGTCCAGAAGGTTTTCGGTATTTTACGTTTGAAATTCCAGAAATTCCGATTGCGTTGTTTTGATCCTTCCCGTTCATAAACAAGGTGGATAAATTCGCGCCAACCCACAATTTGGCGGATAAAGCCCTCCAGCGAGTTTAGTGGAACTTCGTGTTCGCTGGCATAGGCCAATGCCTCGTCAAGAATTTCCTGCGGATCAAGCAGGCCAATGTTGAGCATCGGGCTAAGGACCGAATGATGCAAAAAACCTTCAGAGATCACCATAGCATCCTCGTAATCTCCAAATTGAGCAAATCGATTTTTGAAAAATGTGTGCAACCATTGTTTTGCTTCCTCGTGCGTGGTTGGGTAAAAGTGGACTTCGTCGTTCAATGCTCCTTCTACGCTTCCATAATTGTTGGGAAATTCCTTTTCTACCCATTGTCGAGCTGCAGTTACGTAGGAGTTCTCTTTTAGTTTACCCAGATCAGGAATAATCTGGTTTTTTGGAAATCGCTTCCTATTATCCTGATCGTACGACCATTTGCCACCCAATGGCGTCTGATCTTGTTCCAGCAAGATTTGTCTGTTTTTGCGCTCTGCTGCATAAAAATCAGCCATGAAATACCTTTTCTTCTGGTCGAAAAATTCATTTTCCGAAGCGTCGTTCAAAAAGTTGGGTGTCGGTAGTTTTTCGTGGACAATACCTTCTTGCTTACACGTACTTTCAATACGAGCAGCCAACCAATTGTCGGTCACATCCGCATAGAAAATGGTTTCTAGACCTTTCTTTTTCAATTGTTTTAAGAGTTGGCGTACGTCTGCATTTTTTTCGTTCGCTTCGATGTAGTGCACAGTATAACCCTGCTTCTGTAGTTTGTCTGCATAATACTGCATACTAGCGCGATGCAGCACAAGCTTTTTCTTATGAAATGCGTATTGATTAAAAAATAGCGCTTCCTCTATAAGATAGACCGGGCGAGATTTTTTTAATGCGGGATGCTTCGCAAAAAGTTGATGTGGAAAGAGGAGGGCGATGTGCGTATTGTCCATGCGGAGTAAACAGAAAACAGGCGATTTAGGTTTGGAGAGATAAATCACGTCGCAAAAAAAAAGACCCAGCGCGTACGCGCTGGGTCTTTCATCTATTTTTGCTGAAAATTATTATTTCTTGCTATGATCGTGTCCTACGTAGGTCAAATCTTTTGCATGCTTCACCTTTTCATCAAGCAGGGCGATCTGAATCACTTCTCGCATTTCCTTCACATAGTGGAATTTCATGTCTTTGATATAATCTTCTTTGATCTCCAAGATGTCTTTCTCGTTGGATTTGCACAAGATGATGGTATCGATATTCGAGCGTTTCGCGGCTAAAATCTTCTCTTTAATACCACCGACAGGTAATACTTTGCCTCGCAATGTGATCTCGCCCGTCATTGCTAGGTTCGCACGAATCTTACGTTGTGTGAATAAGGAAGTCAAGGCAGTCAACATCGTAATACCGGCCGATGGTCCGTCTTTCGGAGTAGCACCAGCTGGCACATGCACATTCACATCCCATTCATCGAAGATGCGGTAATCAATACCAAAATCTTCGGCATGCGAGCGCAAATAAGCCATCGCGATCGCGGCAGATTCTTTCATCACATCGCCCAGATTTCCAGTCAGGCTCAACTTACCTTTTCCGCGGCTCAAGCTAGATTCTATGTACAAAATATCGCCACCTACGGCAGTCCACGCTAAACCAGTCACCACACCAGCCGTATTGTTGTCTTCGTACAGATCTTTATCGAAGATGGGTGCGCCTAATATTTCTTCTACCTGCTTGGCCGAAATATTGGTTTGATATGGTTTTTCCATCACGATCTTTGTCGCAATTCCACGTACTACGCTGCCGATCTTTTTCTCCAGTCCACGTACACCAGATTCGCGCGTGTATTCATCGATTATTTTCTCGATGCTTTTCGCATTCAGGGAGATGTCTTTCGTTTTGAGGCCGTGCATTTCGCGCTGCTTTGGCAACAGGTGTTTCTTACCAATCTCTACTTTTTCTTCGATCGTGTAGCCATTCACCTCGATGATCTCCATACGATCTAATAAGGCCGGTTGGATGCTGCTGAGCGAGTTAGCCGTCGCGATAAACATTACTTTAGAAAGATCATATTCCATCTCTACGTAGTGATCGTAGAAATTGGTGTTTTGCTCTGGATCTAAAACCTCTAGTAGGGCAGACGAAGGATCGCCTTTAAAATCAGATCCAATTTTGTCGATCTCATCCAGTACAAATACCGGATTGGACGATCCTGCTTTTTTCAAGGATTGGATAATACGGCCGGGCATGGCACCAATATATGTTTTACGATGTCCACGGATTTCCGCTTCGTCGCGCACGCCACCTAATGCCATACGGGTATATTTGCGTCCTAGTGCTTTGGCAATGGATTTACCTAAAGAAGTCTTACCGACTCCCGGAGGGCCTACCAAACACAAGATTGGCGCTTTCATATCGTTTTTCAACTTCAACACAGCTAGATATTCGACAATACGTTGCTTGACTTTTTCTAAGCCGTAATGATCTTTATCCAGCGTTTTTTCGGCGCGAGCCAAATCAAAGTTATCTTTGGTATAGCTTTGCCAAGGCAAATCCAACAAAAGTTCTAAATAGTTGAGCTGTACCGAATAATCTGCCGCTGCCGGATTGATTCTTGCTAGCTTTTCCAATTCTTTATCGAAGTGAGTGCCCACATCTTTTGGCCATTTCTTCGATTTAGAACGCGTACGCAAACTGTCAATTTCCAGATCCGGCGTATTGCCGCCCAATTCTTCCTGAATAGTTTTCAGTTGTTGATGCAAAAAGTAATCGCGTTGCTGTTTATCCAGATCCACGCGAACTTTATTCTGAATCTGATTTTTCAGCTCCAGCATCTGGATCTCCGTCGTCAAGTGCTCCAAAAGTAACTTGGCACGCTTTACGAAATCCACTTTCTCCAACAATTCTTGCTTGCTCGTAAGCTCCAAAGAAAGATTAGACGAGATGAAATTCACCAAAAAAGTAGGGCTATCGATATTCTTGATCGCTATTCCTGCTTCGCTAGGCAAATTGGGCGACAGCTGAATAATTTGTTGCGCCAATTCTTTGATTGAAGAGATCAATGCCTTGAATTCCTTGCTACTGGTTTTCGGCTTTTCCTCATCGTAGCGCTCTACTTGCGCTAGCATATAAGGCTCTGTCTGCACGACGGCATTGAGTTTAAAACGCTGTTTACCTTGGATAATCACCGTCGTATTGCCGTCCGGCATCTGTAGCAATTTGATGATGTTTGCTACGGTACCCACGCTATTCAACTCTTCGAAAAGTGGATCTTCGATCGTCATATCCTTCTGAGAAACAACGCCAATCGTACGATCGCCTTTGTAGGCCTCTTTGATCAATTTGATGGATTTGTCGCGACCAACGGTGATCGGTATCACCACTCCTGGAAATAAAACAGTATTTCTTAAAGGAAGAATGGGTAGTATTTCTGGAATGTCAGCGTTACTCATTTCATCCTCATCTTCTTGGCTAAGAAGTGGGAAAAACTCAGTTTCTTCGTTTATGATAGGTAGTACGTTATTGAAATCGAAAGTATTGTCTTTGCTCATATAATAGCTTACGCTTGCTGACATCTTGTCTATGCAAAAATGCCGCTACGAATTTTAAATGATAAAATGCAGATGGTGCAACCCAAGTGCCAAAGTTAATTTTGGTACTATTTATGCTTACACCCTCTGGAATAACTGCAAATACGTCAGTTTTGTTCTGTTGCATGTCAGACGAATTGACGTAAGTTAGCTATTTACTAGATGCCCGTGGGAGCAAATGTGGAAATGTTTATAAATATTGATTGTACAGTTAAACTATTTAATTCATTTTTACTCCATACAGGGGGTTTATTTAAAAATGTTTTGTAACTAAAGTTAAGTGATTGAATATGAGAAAAGTAAAAATTGGAATGGCAGCCTTAGCGCTTGCGTTATCTGTTTACTCGGCGGAAGCACAGCAGGCAGAACATAAAAACCCGAATGTACGTGCGGGCGAAAAAGCCCTAATGGGTGGTGATTTTAAAACGGCAATTACGCATTTACAAAAATCAATGCCAGCGGAAGCTGCTGACGCAGATGTACACTATTTGTTAGGTTACGCGCTTTTCCAAAACGGAGATTTCAAAAAAGCAGCGGATTCTTTCACAAAAGTAGTGGCATTAAATCCTAAAAATACTTCTGCTTACTATTACAAAGCTAAAGCAAACAATGCCGTGGCAGTGAGTACAGAGTCTAAGATTGATGCAAAACAACGCCAAGCGCTGTTAGAATCATCGATTGCGGATTATACGAAAGCGATTTCTATGGATGCGCAAGATGCTAAATTGTACCAAAATAGAGGAACTGCTTACCGTGATTTGGGTATTTTGAAAGGTAATGCAGGTGCCGGTTACAATAAAGCAGCTGCTACTGAATCATACAACAAAGCAGTAACAGATTTCGAGAAAGTTTTGACGTTTGATGCATCCCGCAAGGATATCCAAACGGAATTGAAAAAAGCGAAAGTATATCGCGACAACTTGAAATAGATCAACCCGTCAACAATTAAAATCCAATAAACGTTAAAGTGCCTCGATGTTTCGCATCAGGCACTTTTTCTTTTTAGTGATTTCGCTTTTGCCAAGCCAATGCATTAGGCTGCGGCAATATGGAAAACTACTACTCAGCGCTCGCTTTTCTTTGCACGATAAATCGGTAGCAAATCCACAAAATCAGAATCCATATAGGCATCAACAGCACCGATATTTTGAATACGGTGAAGCACATCATGACCAATACACCGATCAGAAAAACCAACGACAGATAATTCGTAAAAGGATACAGAATCGTCGGAAACTTCGTCACTGCCTGCTGCTTTTTCATTTCTTTGCGGAAGAAAATATGCGTCAGCGTAATCATGATCCAATTAATCACGAGTGCGGAAACTACCAACGACATTAGAATTTCCAAAGCTTGTTCTGGAATCAGTTTATTGATAACTACCGTAACCGCTACGAAAATAGCCGATACAAGAATCGCATTAATAGGAGAGTGGCTTTTATTGAGCTTGGTTAAGAATTGCGGCGCATTACCTTGCTTAGCTAATCCGTACAGCATACGCGAATTACTGTATACACAACTGTTGTACACCGATAAAGCTGCTGTAAGTACAATAAGATTCAACGCATTCGCGATCAAATTAGAGAAAGACACGCTAATGCCGAAGAAGCTGAATTTCATCGCGTCCAATGACGCAAAAACCGTTACAAATGGGCTAGTATCTCGGTCGATCTGCTGCCAAGGTAGCAAAGAGAATAAGATAACCAATGCACCGATGTAGAAGATCAAAATCCGAAATAGAACCTGATTAGTCGCTTTCGGGATGTTTTTCTCTGGATTTTCGGCCTCTGCAGCCGTAATACCAACAAGTTCCAAACCACCAAAGGAGAACATAATCACTACGAGTGCGACCAACAAACCTTCATAAGATCCATCGGGTAATTGTGCGATCAATCCCTTCGGGAAAAAACCACCATCTTGATATAAATTGCTAATCGAAGCCTGATCTCCACCTGTACCACTGATCAGTAAGTACGAACCAAAGAGAATCATACCGATAATGGCGATTACTTTTACAATAGAAAACCAAAACTCCGTTTCACCATAAATCTTGACAGAAGCTAGGTTGATCAAATTGATAATCACAAAAAATACCAAGCTAGAAACCCATAATGGCAGCTCTGGCCACCAATAGTTCATGTATTTGCCGATGGCAGTCAATTCTGCCATGCTCACCAGAATGTAAAGAATCCAATAATTCCAGCCAGAAGCAAATCCTGCAAACGATCCCCAATAGCGATTCGCAAAGTAGCTGAAAGAGCCCGATACGGGTTCATGTACCACCATTTCACCCAACTGCCGCATAATCAAGAAAGCGATAATTCCGGCAATACCATAACCTAAAATCACGGCAGGTCCTGCCAGTATGGCCGCTTGACCAACACCTAAAAATAAGCCTGTTCCGATTGCTCCACCGAGCGCGATTAATTGGATATGGCGGTTGCTTAAGCCGCGCTTAAGCTGGTTTTCGTTTTGTTCTTGCACAGTTGGTTTAGCTATTTCTTCTGAAGTCCGGCATCACATTTACAATTTCCACCACAACCCGCATCAGTAGACTTTTTAGGGAATACATGTTTTACAACCATTGCAATAGCAATAAGAAATAAGATGCCGATGATGATATATTGTACGATCATTTTTGATAGTTGATCCTTATTTTAATAGTTGATAGGCAACTAATGCTGCAATATAAGCAAGTCCTGTCATAAAACCAAGTTGTATCAGCGTCCACTTCCAAGAGCCAGTTTCTTTCTTTACTACCGCAATAGTCGCCATACATTGCATCGCAAAAGCATAGAACAATAACAAGGAAATTCCTGAAGCAAAGTTGTATGCTGGTAGTCCAGTATTGCGATTGACTTCGCTTTTCATCCTTTCAAACAAAGTGGCTCGTTCGCCATCGTCTTCGATGTCTACATCGTCGCCCAAGCTATACACCACGGCCATCGTGCCGACGAATACCTCGCGTGCCGCAAAGGAAGAGATTAAACCGATTCCCATTTTCCAATCGTAACCCAACGGACGCACGATCGGTTCGATTCCCATCCCGATATAACCCAAGAAGGAGTGTTCCAGTTGGTAGGAAGCGATAGCCGTCTCCAATTCATCACCTTCTAGTGATGGTTGTTCTGTGGTTACATAAGTCTCCGCATCGTAAAAACGATCAGTAGGTCCAAAGTTGCCTAGCACCCAAAGGATAATCGAAATTGCCAAAATGATTTTACCGGCACCAATCAAGAAGCCCGATGATTTTTCCCATACATTAGTCACTACATTTTTCCAATCTGGAATTTTGTAGGTCGGAATTTCAAAAACCAAGTAGCTTTTATGCACACTTTTGATGAAAATATTCAATATCCAAGCCGAACCTAGCGCGCTCACCACGCCTAATATATACAAACCGAAAAGTACCAATCCTTGTATGTTGAAGCCCAAGAAAGTGCCTTCTGGAATCACCAAGCCGATAATCACGATGTAAATCGGTAGGCGCGCCGAACATGTCATAAAAGGTGTTACCAACATGGTTAGCAGGCGTTCTTTTGGATTCTCAATATTACGAGCCGACATCACTGCCGGTATCGCGCAGGCTGCGCCAGACATCAATGGAATGACCGATTTCCCGTTTAGACCAAATGGACGAAGCCAGCGATCCATCAGAAATACAATGCGACTCATATAACCCGTTTCTTCCATCATAGAGATGAAGATAAATAAGATCACAATCTGCGGTAAGAAAATCACAATACCACCAATACCAGTCACAATTCCATCGGTGAGCAAAGAGCTAAGCGGCCCTTCGGGCAATTGTGTGCTAAGGTACGCCGCTAAGTCACTAAAAGTACCGTCTATCCAATCCATCAACGGTGCCGACCAAGCAAATATCGCTTGGAAAATCAATAGCAATACGCCTAAGAAAATAGCGTAGCCCACTAATGGATGCATCAATAAACGATCGATTTTGGCGGTGGTTTTTAAGGCACTACTTTCGCCGCGAATCACGATTTGTTCTAGCACGTGATCGAGTTCTTGGCTACGAACCAAAGATTCCTCGCGTTGCAATTGCTGCGGTGTGATCGTATGTTGTTGGCGGATGTGTAGAACGGCAGCTCGTTGATCGTTTGTAAGCACCTTTGAGTTCTCTTGCGCCAAAAAGAGCCACGTACTATATTCTTTGGCCAAAGGAAAAAGTCGCTTCGCTTCTGTTAATGCTGGCGCATATGCCGCCGGCACTTGAAAAGAACTGATGTACAGCGAAGGTTCATTGTCCAATCCTGCGATCAATTCTTGAATACCTTTTCCGGTGCGTGCGTTGGTCTGATAAATATCGGTGCGTAGGAGCTGTCGCAATGCATCAAAATCAATGCTAATACCCTTTTGAGCCAATTCATCCACCATATTGACGACAAAGATGGCAGGCAATCCCATTTCTCTCACTTGCTGATAGAGTACGATTGCACGTTTCAACGTAGCCGGTTCGGCCACGACCACTACTAAGTCCGGATAATAAGACCCTTTGGTATCAGAAAGCGTATCGTACACCACTTCTTCATCCAACGAGTTGGGATAAATGGTATACGTGCCGGGAAGGTCTATGATGTGATATTTCTTGTCTTGATATACCAGTGTGCCTTCTCGTTTCTCCACAGTGACTCCTGGATAATTACCGACCTTTTGATTTAATTTGGTCAATCGATTGAATAGAGAAGTTTTCCCTACGTTTGGATTCCCAAGTAAAGCGATGACTTTTTTCTTCATTATATTCTTTCTGCCGTGATGCGTAGCGCTTCGGATTTGCGTAGCGCAATGAGTGTGTTGTTTGCGATGATATTGATACAGATTGGACCCTGAAATGGCGCTTTTTGTTTTATTTCTACCAGCGCACCTGGTACGAAGCCCAGCTCATAAAATTTAGCGGGTAAAGAATCGGTATCCAACTGACTGATTTTTGCTTTTTCTCCGGAATTTAAATTTCCCAGATTCACATTCTTTTGCATTTTTTGCTATTTTAGTACTTCGTGAATGACAGACTACCTGTGCAAATATAGATAATTGCCCACTATTTGCTATTTAGATCACGTATAAATAATTTAAGTATGGCACGATTGGAAGATAAAATTCAAGCGAAAAAGTTTAGTAGCGAATGGCATAAGGCCACCATCAACATCGTGTACACACACAACTGGTTGACCAATCTGCTGGAGGAGCGTGCGAGTAAGCATGATCTTACCTTGCAGCAGTTTAATGTGTTGCGTATTTTGCGTGGGCAATATCCGTCGCCGGTTAAGAACTCTCTGTTACGTGAGCGCATGCTCACCAAAACCTCGGATATTTCCCGATTAATTGATCGCATTATTGCCAAAGACTTGGTATCTCGCACTTCGTGCGATCAAGATAAAAGAGCCGTCGATCTGCTGATTACGCAAAAAGGCTTAGATCTGCTGGAAGAAATGGAAAATCAGATGATGCTTGCCGACGTACTTCCCCATAATATTACGGAAAAGCAATGCATGGAACTCAATAAGTTGCTAGACAAATTTCGCGGTAAGGATACGCTTTAGTGCGGGTGACTATGCTCTTCCTCGTGCTTATGATTGTGACCTTCGCTATGCTCGTGTGAGTGCCCATCATGATTATGGTGTTCGTGCGAATGTCCATCGTGGCCGTGGCTTGAATGGTCATGACCGTCAAATAAGAAATTGGCTAATGATACTAGTATCCCCAATACGATGGCGATCATTTTTTTGCGATTGAATTTGTGATGATCTGCTGAACCCGATTCGAACAATATCGTAGTCGAAATGTGCAAAAAGATACCAATTACGATCGCCATTAATTTGTCGAAATGTTTCGAAATTTCACCGACACCACCCGAACTAATAGTCTCACTAGTCATAAACCCAAGCGGCGTCATGGCAGCGAAAATACCAATGTATAGCATGATTTTTGTCTTCGACAAGTTGGTGTTGAGCAACAAACTACCCAAGGCAAATGCGGCTGGTACGTGATGTATCGCAATACCAAATACCAATTGTGTCTGATGGCCTGCCACTAAAGGCATTCCTTCCAAAAAAGCATGTAAACACAAGCTAATTAATATCCCCAACGGGAACACCTTATAATCATGTTGATGAATATGGCCGTGCTCAATGCCCTGTGAAAATTGCTCTAAGAGCAATTGAAAAATAAAACCACCTAAAATATAAAGCCCGATAATCTCTGGATCCGTCTGCCCGCCTAAGTAAGCATGCGGTATTAAATGCAGTACCGTAATGGCAAACAAATAGGCTCCACTAAAAGATAGTATCAGTTTCAGAAATTGTGCATTGTCCCGTTTGACAAAGAACACGCTGATACCAGCCGCAAAAGCGGAAATAAAAAGAATAGAGATAATCGATGCCGGACTCATATGGTTGTTGTTACTGTATTTTGATGTTTAGGCGTAAGAAGGTTCGGGAAAAACCGATGAAAGAGATAGCCATTGAGCACGCCAATGCCTGTACCTAACAAGGCACCAAACAGAATATCCAACGGGTAATGTACGCCTACATATACCTGAGAAATAGAAATCATAAATGCCCACAAGAAGCCCAACCAAAAAACATGCTTCCAGCGGCGGCGAAACAGCACGATCCAGAAAAATGCCATCGCAAAGTGATTGGTGGCATGCGAGGATGTAAAGCTGTAACCGCCACTACATCGTACGCGCAGATTAATATTCTGTTTGAATGTTTCATCATTACAAGGGCGCACCCGTTTGACGGTTTTCTTGATCAAGTGCGACGATATACCATCAGATACCCCAAAGTTTACCAAAGTTACCGCGACGATCAGGATACCGACCTTACCGTAGTGTTTGATAAAAAATATAACCAGAAAAAGGTATAGGGGAGCCCAAGTAAATGGATTTCGAAGAATTGGTAATAACCAATCGAAAATCGCATTGCTGGCACCCTGATTGAACATCAGAAAAATTTCCTGATCTATTTGTATAATTCTTTCAAGCATAATGATAAAAATTTCACAGATGGTTGCTGGATCTTTAAGGACTCCAAATCTATAAAATATTTCAATGCAATTACCTTCTTGCTGTTAAATGAAACAATGTTGCGACAAAGATACTCCGACAATCTGAATTTCAAAATTTAAATTTCAATTTGCCGGATTATTTCGTGTATTTTAGCCCCAAAACTTATTTTAAAGTGTATGACATTAATAAAGTCTATATCGGGAATTAGGGGTACTATTGGCGGCAGAGCTGGCGACAACCTGACTCCCATAGATATTGTGAAGTTTACAGCGGCCTTTGGCAAAATCATTACTCAGAATAATACATCTCGTACGATTGTAGTCGGCAGAGATGCGCGCGTATCAGGCGATATGGTGGCTAGATTAGTGATTGGTACGTTGCAAAGCATTGGTGTAGATGTGGTAGATCTTGGTTTGTCCACGACACCAACGGTTGAATTAGCTGTGCCTATGGAATCCGCCGCAGGCGGAATAATCCTGACCGCTTCACATAACCCCGGACAATGGAATGCGTTGAAATTGCTGAATGCACAAGGCGAATTTATTAGCGACGTAGAAGGACAAGAAGTATTGGCTTTGGGCGAAAGCTTGGAGTTCGATTTTGCGGAGTATAATCAATTGGGCAAAGTGCGCACAGATGATAGCTATCTGAAAAAACATATTGATGCGGTATTAGCATTGCCATTGGTAGATGCAGCAGCGATTCGCCAAGCCAATTTTAAAGTAGCCGTTGACGCGGTGAATAGCTCTGGTGGTATCTATATCCCAGCTTTATTAGAAGCGTTGGGAGTAAATACGATATATCCTATTCACTGTACGCCAAATGGTGAATTTCCACATAATCCCGAGCCCTTAAAAGAGCATTTGGTAGATCTTTCTCAAGCCGTGATCGACAACAAGGCAGATTTAGGAATCGCCGTAGATCCAGATGTGGATCGCTTGGTATTTATGATGGAAGATGGCCAATTGTTTGGAGAAGAATACACCTTGGTAGCAGTGGCAGATTATATCCTTTCGCAGCAGTCAGGCAATACGGTTTCCAATCTGTCATCCACGCGTGCCTTACGCGATGTGACGCTGCGTCATGGTGGGCAATATTATGCGGCTGCCGTAGGCGAAGTCAACGTAGTGACTAAGATGAAAGAAGTAAATGCCGTAATTGGCGGCGAAGGTAACGGCGGTATTATTTACCCAGATTCGCACTATGGTCGCGATGCTTTGGTCGGTGTGGCGCTATTCCTGACGCACTTAGCCAAATTACAACAAAAGCCTTCTGCTTACCGGGCTTCGTTGCCACAATACTTCATGTCTAAAAATAAAATTACGCTAACGCCAGGATTGGATATTGATGGCCTGCTTGCCAAGATGCAGGAAAGGTATGCACATGAAACACATACGACTATTGATGGTTTGAAAATAGATTTCGAACAAGAATGGGTACATTTGCGTAAATCCAATACCGAACCTATTATTCGGATCTATAGCGAAGGCGCTACGCCAGAAGCGGCGGAAGATATCGCACAAAAAATCATCCAAGAGATACAAGCTATTATTGCGTAGTACTTTTGGCGCACACTAGCATAAAATAATGCTACACTTTATATAACACCTGAACGGAGCATCTTTGGCTCGGTTCAGGTGTTTTTTTTTATGTTAATATTTCAAACAAAATACTCGTCCGTTGGTTAGATGGTAGAAAAACACACTAACGTAACAATTTAGATATATTTCAGAGGTCATCCGAACATTCGCATGATTGTTTGAGGATAAGGAAGTAGCGATACCATTTACCCACCTCCATTAAGACATCCAATGTAATTTATGAACAGAACTATGGCGAAGCACAGCTATTACACCATTCTATTGACCTGCCTTTTCGTGTGGGCGGTCAATGCGCTACAAGCGAACACCTTCTCGCCACCTAGAGTTTCTAGTTTGGCAGACTCCATTCAAGTACAAGGTAAAATAACCGACTCCGTCGGTATGGCTATTGCAGGCGCTGTGATTACCGAAAAGGGAACGTCCAATACCGTTACATCCAACGAGGCTGGAGAATATAAGATTGACGCTAATCCTAATGGCGCATTGATGATATTAAAATCACCCTATGCCGTCAAAGAGGTATTTGTTAACAACCAACGGCAACTCGATATTGCCCTCACCGTGACGGCCGCCGAAGCGGAATCAGCAGCCCAAGTGCAAGCAGATAGTGCTGCGGCTGCGCAACAAGATACGACGACAGCCATCGCCAATCAATCTAGCCAAACAGATAGCACTGCCGTAGTAACAACAACTGCTGCAACAGATACGGTGGTCGCTGGAATCACGCGAACTGGTGTCGTTTCCGGTCCATCTGGACCCTTGGGCGGAGTCAGTGTGCAAATACAAGGCACTTCGACCACGGTCTCGACCGACAATGAAGGTCGTTTTCAAATAGCGGCTAGTAGCGAGCAGGTGTTGGAATTTACCTCTTTAGGTTTTCAACCGGTACGGCAGCCAGTCGGTGATCGAGCCAATATCCAAGTGGTGATGACGCCAGAAACCAATACGATAGAATCGGTGAAAGTCGTCGCGGTAGGATACGGTACGATGCGTCGAGAAACCTTGCCAACAGCCGTTTCCAGCATTGGCTCTGATGAAATAGAAAACGAAGTTTTGCCTAGTATTTCTCAAGCAATTCAAGGAAAAGCCGGCGGCGTACAGGTCACCCAGAAATCGGGTTCACCCGGTGGTGGACTGAACATCCGCGTACGCGGTACGACTTCCATCAACGCTAGTTCGGATCCACTATACGTAGTAGATGGAATTCCAGTGAATAGTACTACGAATTTCACGGGCGGATCTAACTTTGATTTTGGCGGCGGTACACAAGGGATCAACATTTTGTCGTCCATCAATCCTTCTGATGTACAATCGGTCGAGATTTTGAAGGATGCCGCTTCCTCTTCCATCTACGGATCACGTGCTGCCAACGGTGTGGTATTGATTACCACAAAAAAAGGAACTGCGGGCGGCAGCGAGTTTAGTTTTAATATGTACGAAGGTTTTTCTCAGGTTCCGCGCGAGCGTTATTATGATATGATGAATACCGCGCAGTATCAGGATTATATGCGTGATTTTTACGGACAAATGCAGCGTCAAGCACAAGTGCTCAATCCGGATACAATGATTACTATTCCCGGTCAGATCCTGAGCAATCCCAATATCAATACCAATTGGCAAGATGAGATCTTTCGTACGGCGCCCACACGCAATTACGAAATCTCTTCTCGAGGCGGTGGCGAACGCACACAGTATTATACTTCAGTCGGGTATATGCGTCAAGGTGGTACGTTGTTGTACTCGGACTTCAATCGCCTAAGCGGTCGGTTGAATCTGGATCATCAACACAGTGATAAGCTGCGTTTCTCTACTGCCGTAAATATTACCCGTGCGATAAACAAACGCGTGCAAGAAGAAAACTCCCGCGAAGGAGCCACTAAGAGTGGTTTTGTTGCGCCGCCAAACTTGCCGGTGTTCGATGAGACTGGTCGGTATGTATACGATCAGGTGACACCTTCACGCGAAAATCCAGTGGCTATGTTGCAGCTACCTACCAATGAAGCGCAGACTTTTCGGATTTTGGCCAACGGACAGGTAGATTACAATTTTATTCCGTCATTAACCTTGATGACACGCTTCGGAGTAGATGTGAGCTTTATCGACGAAACGTTTTTCATGCCACCTACCGGTTTACGTGCTTTCACGGCGCAGCGCGGTTTGGGTGCGCGCCGCAATACGCGCGATCAACTATGGATCAATGAAACTACGTTGACCTTTGATAAACAATACGATGATCATCATATCAATGCCTTAGCAGGTTTCTCCTTGCAAGAATCTCGTCTGGAGTTTGTACACGCTCAGCGCTCTAATTTCGTAGACAATGATGTCAATCAAATTGTTGGCGGCGGGATTATTACGGGGGCTAATGCTTTTCCAGAAGAGTGGGCGATCGCATCGGGTTTTGGTCGTGTGAACTATGTTTTTCAAGATAAATATATCTTGAATGCTAATGTACGTTGGGATGGATCTTCGCGCTTCGGCGCAGATAATCGTTGGGCGGTGTTTCCAGCATTCGCTGCCGCATGGCGTCTTTCACAAGAAGATTTCCTGAAAGATTCGAAAACGTTCAGCGATCTGAAACTACGTGCCAGCTGGGGTAAAACGGGTAACCAGAACATCGGGAACTATGCTAGTTACACCTTGTATTCTGCCGGTAACAATTACATCGGTTCACCAGGTTTTATTCCCAATATTCTGGGAGACAATCAGCTGAAATGGGAAACGACCACACAAACCGATATCGGTGTTGATTTTGGCTTGTTCAACAATCGTATTTCCGTCTTAGCGGATTACTATTACAAGCGCACTTCCGATTTGTTGATCAGCGTGCCCGTACGCCATAGCTTAGGTTTCATCAATCGTTTTACCAACTTTGGGGAGATTGAAAACAAAGGTTTTGAGTTTGAACTAACCTCCCGCAACTTAGTCGGCGAATTTCGCTGGACCACTTCCTTGAATATGACCTTCAATCGCAATAAAGTGATTTCGTTGCCGGATGGCGTTGATGAGATGTTGGGTGGTGTAGGTGATCTTAATATTGCAAGACCGGGATTGCCGCTAGGTTCATTCTCCGGCTGGAAAATGATCGGTGTAAACCCACAAACAGGAATGATCGACTATCAAGGTGTAGATGGCAATGTGGTACTGCCTACCGAATACCGCGATCGTACCGTTATTGGAGATCCGAATCCAGACTTTTTTGGTGGCATTACCAACAATTTTTACTACAAGAATTTCGATCTGAGCATTATGGGACAGTTTTCGTACGGCAATGATATCTTCAATTATAACTTATTTACCGCATTATCAGGCTTTAATAATAGCAGTAATGGTCTGGTAGATTGGGTAGACAGATGGCGCCAACCGGGCGACATTACCGATGTGCCACGTGTGTCTCCTGGAGATCTCAATAATGCGACGATTTCCGATCGCTTTGTAGAAGATGGATCTTTCTTCCGCTTGCGCAATATTACCTTAGGCTACACTTTCTCAGATGCGGTGAACGCAAAGCTACGTACCAAAGGATTTCGGTGGTATTTTACGGTACAGAACGCCTTTGTATTCACCAAATACCGCGGCTATGATCCCGAAGTAGCTTCAAGCCATGGCGGTGCCAATACCGGTTTGATTTATGGCTATGATTATGGCAGTTATCCACAGCCGCGTATTTTCACGACAGGCGTTAATATCACTTTTTAAATCACTCATCAGCTTTGAACACTATGAAAATTAGAAATATCATCCCTTTATTCATTGCCGTTGTCGTGACGACCTTTGCAACAGCGTGTAATGATTTCCTAGATCGAATGCCGGTCGCACAACGTTCTCCCGAAAGTATTTTTACCTCAGAGGAGAGTGCCAATGCTGCCGTTAGCGGTATGTATCGTTCGATGATGAATAGCTTTTCGTACGGACAGGCTATCTTAATGATTCCTGAGTTTTCGGCTAATCATTTAGGACATGTAAGTAGTTTTCCAGAATTTGAAAATTTTGCAACACACGGTATTATAGATCCTGATGGCGGAGCGCAGCAACCCTTGCCGCCGTCCAATATTTGGCTGGCCAACATGTGGCAAGTGACCTATCAAACTATTAATGCGGCAAATGGTATCATCGCCATGGTGCCGCAAATGGATGCTTCTGTGATTAATGACGCACGAAAAAATCAATTTGAAGGCGAAGCCAGATTTATTCGTGCGATGCATTATTTCTTCCTTGCTCGAGCCTTTGGTAATGTTCCTTTAGAGCTTACGCCATCTGGTGAGCAAAATGATGAATTTGCGCCGCAGGCGAACACTGAAGAACTTTATGCGCAGATCATCGAAGATCTGACCCGAGCGGTGGAGATATTGCCGCTTTCAGCAGGTTCCGGTCTAGCAGAAAAAGGCAGAGCAAACCGATGGGCGGCCAAAGCCTTATTGGCCAAAGTACATCTGTATCATGCTACCCAATTTACTAATGATTTCACGGAAGCAGTACGGCTTTCTGAGGATGTGATCCAGAATGGGTCATACAGTTTGGTGAGTAATTATATCAATATTTGGCAGGCCGAAAATACGACTGAATCTATTTTTGAATTGCAGTTTGATGAACAAGCGACCAACCCGTGGGCGAATGAGATTGGTGACAACGATGGTAACCGGACTTTTGCGCGAGGCAATTTTGTAGCGAATTTATACGATTCCTTAGATACTAGAAAAGCAGCAACCGTGCGTTTGGGTACGCGTGCAGGTCTTACGGATCGTTGGTATATTGCCAAATATCCTAATCTCGTACCAGCAACTCAAAACTTTCCGCTTATTCGTTTGGCAGAGGTGTATCTTATCCATGCCGAGGCTAAAGCGCGTGTAGATAATGCGGTGAGTGATGCGTCGTATCAATCTTTAGCAGCTGTGCAAACGAGAGCCGGAGTGGTGGCGCCTATAAGCACATATACCAGTTTGGCGGCTTATATCGTAGCAATACAAGATGAAAAAGAGAAGGAATTGATGTTTGAGGGAGAAACTTGGTTCGACTTCTGCCGTACTGGCTTGGCGCTCACCAGATATAGTACGCTGACCGATGAGCAGTATTTCATCTATCCCATACCAGCAGCTCAGTTTCAAGTGGATCCTACCTTGGTACAAAACCCTGGTTACAGTCAAAACTAGGATCTAAAAGATATAAACTAGTTAAAAGCCAGTGATGTTCATATCGCTGGCTTATTTTTTATAATAAGGGACAATTGCTTAGCAACTAATACGACTCATCTCTCGTATTCGAATCATTAAATGCTGCCGTGAAATCCTCCTTTTGCTGCTCCTTTAGGTCTTCGCTGAAAGACAAAGACATTTCGTAATCACTCAAATTATCCGATGCTGGCAGTGATTTACCTATCTGTTGCAAATGTTTTTGTACCACTTGACTAATGGCTTTTTCTGATGTGTGTTGCCCTTCGAGTGTGGAGGTGCCGGATTCGCTTCCGCCTTCAATATGCCAAGCGAGCTCTTTAAAGTCGGACTGGTAGAATGAAGCGACGTCGATTTTGATCTGTTTTTTCATGGTATCTGCGTTTAAGTTATACAACGGTTGTCATGCCAATATGTTTTCTCAAACTGAAGGGCATCAATGGCTATTTATAAGGAATGTAAACTAAATATCAGTTTTTTAAGAAGCCAATATTACTTGCGTCATGTTTCATAATATTATCTATTTTTGCACGGTTAAATTATGAATAAGACGGTATTTTCTCGCCTTTGGCGGATGCTATCCTATCTAGGTGTGAGTCCGCAAATGACTTATATGGAAATTAAGCGGGTGCACATGGTCAATCTGATTACCATGATATGCATACCGGCCATGTTCTTATTTTCGGTGGTCAATTTTTTTGAAGGCCGCTATTTCTTGGCGATGATCAATGCGTCGAACGGAATTTCTTGCCTTTCTGTTTTATTTTTACAATACTACAAACGGCTCGAATTGGCTAAAATCATCCTTTTGGGCGTTAATTTTTTCTTTTTCTACTTTGGAGCACTATTCTATGGCAATGGCGGTGAGAATTTTTTGCTCTGCATCATGATTGTATGTATGTTATTGTATGACAATCGCGTCATTCAATGGTCAATGGGGCTATTGGTAATCGCTGGAATTGTTTCCGTCAAGCTCTTTCCGGTAGATCTGTTAAATGCAGATCATGTACCTCAAAGTAGAATCCTAATCAATACCATCGGATCTCTTTTTTTTATCGTAGTGGCCGTTCATTTCTTCAAAAATATCATCTACAACAATATGATGTTGATCGAAGATCAACGGCAGAAGTTGCAAGTGCTTAATCAGGACAAGGAACGTATATTTTCTATTGTTGCACACGATATACGCAGTCCACTTTCTACGCTAGAGGGAATGGTGCATCTATTACATCAGCAGGTGATAGACGGTGCGGTATCCGAAGAATATATCATACAATTACAAAGGCAGATTGCAAAGCAGAAGGAAGTACTCGACGACATTTTGAGCTGGAGTAGTCGTAGTATGCGCGGACAGGTGAAGGTGAACGCTACGACACAAGTTGCCGATATCGTGGATCATTTGATGGTTGTTTTTCAATCATCCTGTGACATCAAGCAAATAAAACTCATTGTAGATGTCGATCGGTATTTTCCACTGTATGTTGATCCAGATCATTTGACTATTATTCTAAGGAATGTAGTCAGTAATGCGGTGAAATTTAGTCATGCTAATGGTGTTATCAAGATCTCTGTATCCAGAGATTTGGGGTACGGATTTATACATGTGCAAGATAACGGAGTCGGTATGGAAAAAGATCAGGCAGCGTATCTCTTCCATACGATTCAGCAGCGCTCTGTAGGTACTCGCAACGAACCGGGAGCTGGTCTTGGTTTATTACTATGTAGTGAGTTGATTAAACACAATGACGGTATTGTGCAAGTGGATAGCGTTCCTGGAAGCGGAAGCCGGTTTACGGTCGGTTTTCCAATGCCGCTGGCCAACTAAGGCGATATATTGCCATAGTTGATCCTCACCACTTAAAAAATTAAATTAAAAATAGGTCGAAATACCGAAACTAAAACCACCTAGCATCACAGGAGGATTGGCCAAAAAATCCCGACTACGCTGATGCCGATAGTTCAGCCTTAATATTGTAAGTGAATTCGGTCTAAAACTTAAACCTCCGATCACGCTCCACAAATCTTCACCAATGTTGTCACCAGTTTCTTGTACTCTTCCGACATTCCAGTCGACATATTCTAATCGGCAGGCAAGGTTAACCGAAGCATTGTCCCAGCCTAAGATACTGCGTCGCCATATCGGTTGTACGATATCCACAAATCCACCGTACTGCCTGTTTCCATACGTCTGGATATAGTTTTCGGGTACTTGCACATTTATCCAAGCCCATTCCCCCGTAATAAATGTATTGAGCCGTGGGAGAGTGGTGTTGAAATCTACGGCGAAAACGTGTAATGTCCTTTTGTCATCAATCTGCTCGCCTTCATCCATGTATCGATTGTATACACCACCCATATAAGACACCCCAAGTTCGCCAATTTTATTATTGCGTACGGCGAGTTTTCCAGAGTAGAGTGGATGGCCGGTCAGGCTTTCTTCGAAGCGGTCGGCATTAGATTTGGTTGCTGGTAAGTAGGTTTTTCCCTGTTCATTATTGATAATGGTGTTATCAAAACCTCCTGAAATATACGCTTCGTAACCAAACATCCAATCATTGCTATACCGCTTGCCATACAAACCAAAGCCCGCATTGCTCCATGTGGCGGGCAGCATTTGAGTCGCTGAGATTGGACGATCTGTAAACTCCCATTTCGGCCCGTCATGATTTTGGTTAAATGAGCCGATCGGATTCAAAATAATACCACCGCGTAAGTTGAGTAAAGGATCAAATTCCATATCTAATGCCGCAAATTCAATACTGATCTCTCGGGTACCATCTTCAAACTCCAGTTCACTCATAAATTTAATACGTTTGCTGATGGTGGATGCCATGAAAATAGTAAATCTTCGAAATTGGAACTGATGCCCTTCACTTACACCATCTACGCCAATGTGCTGCCAGTTGGCCTCCATATAGCCACCGATGGAAACTGGCAATCTTCCAGCAAATAACATCGGCCTGTTGTATACAGCATCCATGTTCATGGTGTTTTTGAGTGAATCTTTGTTTTCTACTCTTTTGAACAAAGAAGAATCTATTTGAGCCTGTAATAACGATGGTGCGTACAGCCCAAGAAGGAGTATTATAAAAGATATTTTAGACATGTTTTAGCGATATTTTAAGGAGATTGTTATCAATAACGATCGGGAATGCTCTTAAGCTTTCGTTGGCAGGGCCATTGAGCACTTCGCCCTTGAAGTTAAACTCGCTATCGTGCGCCGGGCATTGGAGCCGATCTCCAAAGGCTTGAAGCTCGGCGCCTTGATGGGTGCATTGCATCAGTACAGCGTAGTACTCATTGTCCGAAAATCGGTATACATAAATAGGGTATCGTAGCTGATCGTGCGCTACCACAATGTATTTGCGATAAGTAGATTGTGCTGATTTTTCCGCCAAAAAGTTTTCGGTCGATATGATAAGATCTGAATCTACAATCTTGCCAGTCACTGTTTTGCTCGAGGCACAACCACTTAACAATGACATTCCTATTGTTGCACCAGCACAGACAAAACCGCAGTGCTTGATAAATTGCTTTCTATGCATCTTAAAGTGATTTTAAGAATTTGATCAATGATTCCTTTTCACCGGGTGAAAGACTCCTATAATTTTGGCGAACCCGAGAGGCTTCGCCACCATGAAGTTCTATCGCTTGTTCGATACTGTTGGCTCTGCCATCGTGCATCAAGAAATAGCGCCCGCCTTGAGAATCTGGCGCAAGTCCCAATCCCCAAAGTGGAGGAGTTCGCCATTCTGCCGTTTCTGCTGATCCTTCGGTATAGCCATCGTCGAGTTCTGGTCCCATATCGTGCAGAAGCAAGTCAGTATAAGGATAGAGTTCTTGAAACGCCAATGCGTCAATCGATGCATTCCCAGTCTTTAGTTGCGGTGTATGACAGCTTGAACATGAAATCTGCGTAAATAAGGCTTTGCCTCGCAAGACTTCTGGATCATTTTGATTACGCGGAACAGGAGCTTTTAAGGTTTGCAGATAAAAGCTGACGTTATTTACTTTCTGCGTAGCAATTTCTGGATCAATTGGCATACCTGAAAAAAGGTCAATAGGATTGTAAAAGGTAGAAATTCCCATGTCTTCAGAAAATGCACTGACAGTCTGTTGAAGCAAATCATATACACTTGCCTTTTTACCAAATCGCCCGATGTATTTTCCTTCTTTGGAAATGCTTTCAATGCGAGGTCTAATGAAAGCGGGAATGTTTACCCAATTCACGCGACCGGAGATGCCGTCACCATCTAAATCTTCGGGATCAGCCAGGGAGAGCAACACGGCATCCGGTACAAATTCTAGCAATCCCATTCCTGTTACAGCGGGCGGAGTGAGACGTGTATACGTTGCCCCAGCAGGTAAAACTTCTGGCTGATATCCAGGGATTGCTCTGTTTTGCAATTGCGGTCCACCTACATGTAAAAACTGATTGCCAGTGGCATCGATCTGACCGAATCGGGTAACCGTACTAAAGGGATTTCCCTTACCATCTCCAGCATGGCAACTCACGCAGCTGTTGGCTACGAACAAAGGTCCAAGACCTTTCTCGATGGTGAATACTTCCTCAAAAGTCTGATCTCCATCCAGAAAACGCCGCATTTCTGCAAAATTGAGTCCATCTATTGGGCCGTCTAATAGACTGTCTTCTGGCGGTAATTTAGGTTCGAACCTCTCACAAGACTGAACCCCGATAATTAGAGCTACAATAACTCCAATAACGATGTGTGATTTTTTCATCATTCTAATTATAAATCTTAAAAAAGGGCGTTTTTCTTCTCGGTCTGCTAGCGAATGGAGGTGGTCGCTCTGACAATTCAACAATCTAAAACTATTACCAAGTAGTAAATAGTATTATTAGATGTGTAAAGATAAAAAGTTATATCAATCTAACAAATATTTATTTTTTAATATGTTAGATGATGCTAATATTGCGTACATTCAACCTATGATGTCTGGAACAGAAGAAAACTACCTGAAAGCTTTGTTTCACCTCTCTCATAGCAAGGGAGAAGTAAATATTTCTGATCTCAGTAAGCATTTACAAGTTAAATTGCCGACCGCAAATAGCATGATGAAACGACTTTCTGAGAAAAAATTGGTAATTCACGAAAGCTATAGACCCGTAAAGTTGTCTGAGAAGGGCAAAAAAGAAGCTGCACTAATTATTCGTAAGCATCGGTTAACAGAGATGTATTTGGTAGAAATAATGGGGTTGGGGTGGGAAGAAGTGCATGAAATTGCCGAACAAATTGAGCATATTCAATCGCCTGCTTTTTTCGATAAAATGGATGAATTATTAGGCTATCCAAATGTAGATCCGCATGGTTCACCAATACCTGATCACCATGGCCATGTCACGATAGAGAATTACCAAAAACTTAGCGACTATAAGGCGGGAGATCAGGTGCAATTTATGGCTGTTGGAGATTCTTCTACAGATCTGCTCAACTATCTCAATGCTAAATCATTGCCGCTAGGGACAATTCTACATATTGAATCTGTAGAAAATTTTGATGGGACGATGTCGGTATCCTATACCGACAAAAAGAATGAATTGCTAAGTAGCAAGGTCTGTGATAAACTTTTGGTGAAAGGCAAGGTCGTCATTTCGTAAAACCTTCCCTATTAATAATTACTATGTCTAGATCAGGTTCTTGGTGATGCGGGAAAGTCATATATACATTGTATATAATCTTATGGCAAGGAATTTGTAAAACATTGCAGAAAAAAGAACGGATATGAAATACATCTTTAGTTACTTATTAGGTATAGCCATCTTAACAGGATGCGGGCAATCCAAGACAGAATCAGCAGATGACCCAGCAGAGACTGCTGAGACAACAGCAGCTTCGGAGAACGAAGACGAATCCGCGCCAATTGCTGAAACTGTAGGAGATTGGCCTGGCACGTACGAAGGCGTAGTGCCTTGCGCAGATTGTCCGGGTATCAAAACGACGGTCGTGCTCAACAATAATGACACCTTTCGCATCACGCAAGATTACGAAGATCGCGATCAAAAAGTGGATGACAACGGACGGATCATGTGGCATGACGGTGGTAAAGTCGCGCACTTGAAAGGGACGAATGTGAATTTGAAATTTAAAATTGGTGATGACAATCTAAAGCAATTAGATGAAGACGAGAAGGAAATCACTTCAAATCTTGCTGAACATTATGTCTTGAAAAAGATCAAAGACGCGGAATTGCCAGTAGAATAATACTTCTATACAGCAGCAAAAAGGGCGCATCTGGATAGAGCGCCCTTTTTGCTGTCATTTATTTTGGAATGGCACATACTCGGTAGGTGCTTGAATCAATTGTTTCGCAATAGGAGCTGTTCTGCTCAATTTGTTGATATCGCTCCATAAATTTTTCATGTCCATCGGCATCGCTAATCGAGAGCAAAGCAGGATCAGATATATCTGCGGTATTGTTGTCCAAGAATATCGAATATTCTTCATTTTCTTCCACTAGGTGAAATCCTTTCTCTTCTTCTATACTATTGCCAGCCACGTTTTCCTGATAATAGGTTTTGCCTTTGCGGATTGCTTCTTCTTGTGTCATGTTTTCTAGGTTTACAGTTTACTACAGAATAAACAACCATTTTCCAGTTTTGATTTTTTCAACTGTACTCCAACAATTGTTTATCTCGAATGTTATCTTATCAAACAAACATATTTGCTATGAGTACAGAAAATCTTCACAATCAAGAAGCTATAGATAAACTACAAGAACTAGTAGACAAAATAGATATCGGAATGCTCGGTACTTATCCCGAAAATGGTAGCTACGTACATGCAGTGCCGATGAGTAGACAAGAAGTAGATGAATCGGGAAACATTTGGTTTTTATTTTCGTCCGAAAGTGATACACACACGCACCTGGAATCCAATGATCAGGTTAGTTTGTTGTATTCGGATGTGAGCGACTACAGCTTCTTGAGTATTAATGGACATGCGGAGGTCTCCAGAGATCAAGAACGGATTGATAAATACTGGAATAAAATGATCGAAGGTTGGTTTGAAAAAGGAAAAGAAGACCCACGTATACGTGTACTACGCGTAGTACCAAGTGAGGCACATTATTGGGATAATAAATCCAATAAATTGGTCACATTCTTTAAAGTGGCTGCTAGTGCAATTACTGGTGCAAAGAAAGATGTAGGTCGTCAAGGTGATCTTAACATCTAGTACAAATTACCGATATTTGTAATGACAAAATGAAAGAGTCAGATCGTCCATATCAGATATCTGACTCTTTTACTTAAACGAGACTATGATGGATACATTTTATGATTTAAGTGCCAACAAGCCCAGCGGTGAAAAGTTGCCGATGGATGACTTACGTGGAAAAGTTGTTTTGATCGTAAACACGGCAACAAAATGCGGACTAGCGCCGCAATTTGAAGGATTAGAATTATTGCATCAAAAATACAGTCCCCAAGGTTTGGTCGTACTAGGCTTTCCAAGCGATCAATTCGCTAATCAGGAGCCAGAAACCAATGCAAGCATGGAATCTGCTTGCCAGATCAATCATGGCGTTACCTTTCAACTGCTTGAGAAATCAGATGTCAATGGAGAAAACACAAACCCTGTTTTCCGATACCTCAAAAAAGAGCTTTCGGGCTTCCTTGGCTCACGCATCAAATGGAACTTTACCAAATTTCTGGTGGACAAAAAAGGAAAGCCAGTTAAGCGCTTCTCACCGATAACCAAACCAGAAAAGTTAGAAAGTACAATAAGGAAACTACTAGATAGTGATGCACTGGAATCAAACTAATAGCAGGCTATTTTTTAGCAATCAAACAGGGGCTATTCAAAAAACACGGTGTATAATGACTTTGAAATTTGTGCAGTTGATGAATTTGTACGAGTGATCTTTAAAGATAAAGTTTTACGATAGACCACATCTTGGGTGCAAAGATTAATAATCCTACTCCTATAGAAGCCAGCGCACTAATCAGCACAGCTGCCGCTGCTGCATCTTTCACTTTTTTTATCTGTTCATTTTTTTCTGGAGAAACGAAGTCTGCTAAGTATTCAACCGCAGAATTAAGGCATTCCATACTTATCACCAGCCCAATGCTTAGCGATATGGCCACCCATTCCAAGGTTGCTATCTTCAATATATAGCCAAGAATTATCACCATTAGGCTCGCCGCCAAATGTATTCGAAAATTAGTTTCACTTCGGAATACGGTGCGCAAACCTTGTCCTGCATATCGAAAACTTGCGATCAGCCGCTTCATCTTTTCACTGTTTTTAGCTTGGATCTAAGATAGGTACTATTTTCGAAGCGGTAAAAATGTATGGATATTAAGATTGAATTGGCGTTGCCGATTTTCTCATTTTCCCAATAAACTCCTTCGGGCTGATGCCAAACTGTTTTTGAAAGTTGCGAGTGAAATGGGAAGGTGTACTGAAACCCAGTTTATTCGCAATCTCATACACTTTGTATTCCTGATTGGTCAATAACTGCGCTGCTTTTTTCAATCTGGTGATGTTGATTAATTCATTGGGCGATAAATCCGAAAGCGCTTTGATTTTACGATACAAAGTTGGCCTACTCATGCACATTTTCTCTGCCAACATATCCACACATAAACTCTGCTCCGACATGTTTTCTAAAATTAGTGCATTCAATTTTCTTAAAAAAATCTGATCGCTCGTCTCTTCTTTCTCTGTATCCATCGGCGCAGACGGTGTAGCATCATAATGTGCTCGCAGCGATTTTCGATTGCGCAACAAACTAGTGATCTGTGCTTGCAGAAAGTTGGGCGAAAAAGGTTTTTCTATATAAGCATCCGCGCCATATTCCAATCCTTCAATCTTCGATTGCAGACTATTCTTTGCTGTCAACATGATAAAAGGGATGTGGCTGTATTGCAAATCATCTTTGATCGCCGTGCACAGCTCATAGCCATCCATCACCGGCATCATCACATCACTCACGACAAGATCCACAGGATACAGCTTGATATATTCTAAAGCTTCTTGACCGTTCGTCATTTTTACCACACGATAATGATCTTCCAGATCTTCGGCAATAAAGTCCAAGATGTCTTGATGGTCGTCGGCAATTACGATGGTTGCCTCAGAAGGATGCATCGAATTTATCATAGATTTATAAGGTAGCTACAACAAATATATCAAAATTCTGGAATTGCTTGTGCCGCTTAGAAAGGTTAGGCGAAATCGTTACAAAAAAAGAAAGTCCTGAAATGGGAGTTTCAAGACTTTCGACAAACCAATTATTAACCAAACACTGTGAATAAAACAATATTTGTGCCAACTATGAGAAATTTTAATATTTAACCTTTTATTCGCAAATTTCTCTAAAAAACAAGTATTTCCCGCGGACACATCAGCATGGTAATTCCAACAAGTTGCAGCAAAAAAGAAGTCCTGAAGTGGGGAACTTCAGGACTTCTAACTAACTAACCAATTATTAACCTATTATGAAAAAATTACTACTGCCTATAAAACGACGGTATTTTTAAAATAGTACAATCATTGGCTTTGCTTAACTTTTTTTAACATCCAAACAACTGTTAGGTGGTTTTAGATAGCTTGTAGGTGGTTTCATTTAGCTTCTGTACCAAATAATGCGTTTCTTCAGCAAGTCCTAATTGTGCGGCGGCATCTTTTCCAAGACTCAACACATCCGAGCGATCTCTGCGGTGTGAGAAGGTGCACTCAAATTTGTCTTGAATAATAATGGAGATTTTGCGCGTACGCGTTGGAAATAGAGACTTGATATCTTTCGTGATGCGAATCTGATTTTTGCGCACATCATCTGCCGTGATTTTATTGCCCGGCGAAGGCAAGGTCAATTCCTCTAGGATGGTTTCCACTGCTGGCGTTGCTGCGATCACTGGGGTTTCCGCTATTGTTTCGTTCGTCAAGATATTGCGTACATAATACAGCTTGTTCTTCGATTTTTCTGTGGTGCGCTCATCAACTTCAAAATCGGTCTTACGTGATTTAAATAGATGCGAGATCTTTTCGAAGCCATAGTTCCGAGCATCGAAATCTGGTTTGCGTTTGATGATCAAATTCCCAATTTCTCCCAAAAATGCCCATCCGCTTTCGTCCGCCGTATCGTCTACCGTATCTTTCAATAGCAATAAAGTATCATCATCCAGTGGCGTGCTTTCTTTCGCTGCTGGACGCGGAGTGGCTTTCGTGCCAGCTGCTGGAATGTTGTTCGTGCTTTCCGTTGCTTTCTTTTTCGCAGCAGACTTATGATCCAAAATCTCTACATAGATAAATTTGTCGCAGGATGCTATAAAGGGTTTTGGCGTTTTGCGTTCACCAATGCCGATTACTAGTTTTCCAGATTCACGAAGGCGCGTTGCCAGTCGGGTGAAATCACTATCGCTAGATACGATGCAAAAACCATCGACACGATCCGAGTGCAAGATGTCCATCGCATCAATAATCAAAGCCGAGTCGGTAGAGTTTTTACCTTGCGTATAGCTATACTGCTGTATCGGTGTGATCGCATGCGTAAGCAAACTTGACTTCCAGTTTTCTACAAACGGACTAGTCCAATCGCCATATATCCGCTTAATAGAAGGCACGCCGTAGCGGTTGACCTCATTTAGGATTTCCTCTATTTTTTTGTAAGACACATTGTCTGCGTCTATTAGCATTGCTATTTTTTGGTCTTTGCGATCCGCCATGGTTTACTGCTCATATGTAAGTGCGATTAAAGGTAGTCGTAAAAGCGATAACCTGCAAGCGAAGTAGGCTACAATACGATAAATGAATAGTTTTTAGCTATAATACTATCGAGTTAATTGATTTTCATTAGTTTATATAATATCATATCTTTATGAAGATTGAGGAGTATAAGGAGTAAAATTTATTAAATCATACGTTATTAAGAATGGAAAAAGAATCGAACGATTTAGGAAAATGCCCATTTCATAATGGTAATGGAGCGATTAAACAAGAGGTCGCCGGTAACGGTACAGGGAACAAAGACTGGTGGCCCAAACAACTAAAATTAAACATCTTAAGACAGCACTCTTCGCTGTCGGATCCGATGGAGTCGGATTTCAATTATGCCGATGCTTTCAATAGTTTGGATCTGGAAGCCGTCAAACAAGATTTGCACGCTTTGATGACCGATTCGCAAGATTGGTGGCCAGCAGATTTCGGCCATTATGGTCCACTTTTCATCCGTATGGCTTGGCATAGTGCCGGCACATATCGTGTCGGTGATGGGCGCGGTGGCGCTGGATCAGGACAGCAACGTTTCGCGCCTTTAAATAGTTGGCCAGATAATGTAAGTTTAGATAAAGCGCGTCGCTTGTTGTGGCCTATTAAACAAAAATATGGACGTAGCATTTCGTGGGCAGATTTATTGATCCTGACCGGTAATGTCGCGTTAGAATCGATGGGATTAAAAACTTTTGGCTTTGCAGGTGGCCGCGCAGATGTGTGGGAATCGGATGAAGATGTATATTGGGGCTCAGAAACCACATGGTTGGGCGGAGATTTGCGCTACGGACATGGATCTGATGGTGCCGATAAACAACATGGCGTCGTGGTTTCCGACGATGATGCCGATGGCGATACGCATTCGCGTGATCTAGAAAAACCATTGGCTGCGGTACAGATGGGATTGATTTATGTGAATCCGGAAGGACCAGATGGTAATCCTGATCCTATACTTGCTGCAAAGGATATTCGCGATACTTTTGGTCGTATGGCGATGAATGACGAAGAAACAGTTGCTTTGATTGCGGGTGGGCATACTTTTGGAAAGACGCATGGCGCTGCGCCGGCAGATGAGCACGTAGGAGCAGAGCCAGAAGCTGCTGGATTGGAATTGCAAGGTTTTGGCTGGCAGAATAGTTTTGGATCGGGTAAAGCTGGTGATACGATTACCAGTGGATTGGAAGTGACATGGACCACAACGCCAACAAAATGGGGCAATAACTTCTTCGAAAATTTGTTCAATTACGAATGGGAATTGACCAAAAGTCCCGCTGGAGCTCACCAATGGGTTGCTAAAAATGCTGAAAACATCATTCCTGATGCTTTTATTGAAGGCAAAAAACATGCGCCAACCATGTTGACGACTGATTTATCGTTACGTTTCGATCCAGAATACGAGAAGATTTCGCGACGATTTTTTGAAAATCCAGACGAATTCGCGGATGCATTTTCTCGCGCGTGGTTTAAGCTAACGCATCGTGATATGGGGCCACGCGAATTGTATCTTGGACCAGAGGTTCCAGAAGAGGTTTTATTGTGGCAAGATCCTATTCCAGCGGTAGATCACCCACTGGTCAATGATCAAGATATAGCAGAACTGAAAAAGCAAATACTGCAATCTGGATTATCTACTGCAGAACTGGTAGGTACAGCTTGGGCTTCGGCCTCCACTTTCCGTGGATCCGATAAGCGTGGTGGTGCCAATGGAGCACGCATACGCTTAGCGCCTCAAAAAGATTGGGAAGTGAACAATCCAGCTCAACTGCAAAAGGTGTTGTCTAAATTGGAAGAGATACAAGCCTCTTTCCAGCAAACACAGTCGGACGGTAAAAAGATATCGCTCGCCGATTTGATCGTGCTAGCTGGTGACGCTGCGGTTGAGCAAGCTGCTAGCCATTCGCTTCAAATTCCTTTCAAACCTGGGCGTATGGATGCTACGCAGGAGCAAACCGACGTAGAATCCTTCGAATATTTGGAACCAATAGCTGACGGTTTCCGGAATTATCATCCAAAACAATACAGCGCTTCGCAAGAAGAATTGTTGGTAGATAGAGCGCAATTATTAGGGCTTACGAGTCCAGAGCTGTCTGTGCTTATCGGAGGTTTGCGCGTATTGGGAGCTAACTACGACGGCGGTGCTGATGGTGTATTTACCAATAATCCGGGGAAATTGACCAATGATTTCTTCGTGAACTTGTTGGATATGAAAACCGAGTGGAAAGCCCTTTCGGCAGATAAACAACGCTACGAAGGACGTGATCGTTCTGGCGGAGATGTTCGCTGGACGGCTACTCGTGCAGATTTGGTATTTGGTTCCAATGCCGAGCTTCGCGCTATCGCAGAAGTATATGGCAGTGCTGATGCACAACATAAATTTGTGCAAGATTTTGCTACAGCGTGGACGAAGATCATGAATGCAGATCGCTTCGACTAATCTGTTTTCTGTTTTTGTCGTTTGAGAAAGCGTAGCAATTTTGCTGCGCTTTTTTTTGTTCAGGCTCAATGTGATGCCGGCAATATCAAACAGAACAATTCCGGATGATTAGCTGTTGTGTTCTCCGTGTAGACAGGCGCTTCGCATAGATACTTTTATATATGAAAAACATTCTCGTATCCGGTGGAACCGGTTTTGTAGGTACTAAGTTGGTGAACCATCTTTTAAACGCATTTCACGATGTGCAGATTACAGTGCTAATTCGTAATGAAAAAGATCGGCAAGAGCGATCGCGCGTTCGTTATTGTATATGGAATGTGAAAGAGGGTTTTATTTCTTCCGATGTACCCAACGATATTGATACGATCATCCATCTGGCAGGTGCAAGTATTGCTGAGAAACGTTGGACGAAGAAACGTAAGAAAGTGCTTTTAGAAAGCCGTACGCAGAGCACCAAATTATTAGTTGACTGGGTCAAAACAACAGGAAAGCGAGTGAAGACCTTTGTGTCGGCTTCAGCAATTGGCTGGTATGGTGAAGCTACTACGGATCGCGCTTTCGTCGAAGAAGATCCGGCGGCGAATGATTTCCTAGCGCATGTATGTGCCGAATGGGAAGCAGCCGCCAGACCACTAGTTGCTACTAATGTACGAACTGTTTGGATTCGTACGGGCTTGGTGCTGCATCCAGATGGTGGCATGTGGAAAGAAATGAAGAAAGCATTTGCTTTTCGCGTCGCGCCTCGATTTGGTAATGGTAAGCAAGTTTTTAGCTGGATTAGTCTGGATGATTTACTTCGTCTGTATACGTTTGCTGCAGTTACTCCTACAATAGCAGGTGCACTCAATGCGGTAGCGCCAAAACCCGAACAGCAGGCGATCTTGACCAAAAAACTACTAAAAAAGACTTCAAGTTTTGCAATCGGTATGCCGATCCCAGCATTGGCGCTTAAAATTGGCTTGGGCGAGTTATCGCAAGAATTATTGAAACATGCTCCTGTTTCTTCTAAGAAAGCAGAAGAGGCCGGTTTTACGTTTCTTCATCCAACGCTAGACGATTTATAGAACATTTTCTGATAAGCTGCAGGCATTTACTGCCATTGTCCGATATATTCTAATTTGTCACTAGCGGCAAGTCCATTGGGATTGCAACCGGGTAATCCTTCTGGTACTTCCAGATTCATTTTATGATAATAACTTTTCCAAAACGTATCTGTTTGCTGTGTAGTTGGATCGATGAATGTCATAGGTTCCAACATAAAGATCTGATCATCACGGAAAATCCGCTCTACAAAGTCCGAGCAATACAGCGAATCATCATTCAGTATATAAGTGAAGTTGTAGGGGCGGCCCAACCATTTTTTAGCCTGCAAAAGCGCATTGCCAATGGCATACCGATATGGTATTTTTAATCTGTATACGGCAAAATGTTGGTTGTCATCAGTATTATTAGCTAAGAATTCTGATAATGATTCTCGCACAGTTCCAGTCTTGGGATTTGCATGTAGTATAAAAATTGAATCTCGCGAGATCTCTATCATCGCTACATGATCGAAAGCTGTTTTTGCACTTGTTTGTGTGACACGATCGATAGCACCCGAAAGGTTGACCGTCGAGGCATCAACAAAAAGTAAATCACCATTTTGCATGATGAGATCCGGGGCTTGATGGATAGTTTTCGATTGTCCAAACGTTGTTAATGTCGTAGTCAGGGACAATAATGCACTAAAGAGAATATAGTGTAACCGATGTTTGCTTATGCTGCCCATGCCCAAATATCGCTATTTCCACCCAGATACTGGTGGATTTTCGCAGACTCGTTTCGTCGGTTCGGGAGGAATCGGCTTTTGTTTTTACTGATAGATTGGCCTACACATTACCATTGCGCGGAGATAAATCGATCCATCTCATCCATTTCTAAAAGAAAACCATGTGAAATTAAAACGCTAAATCAGCTGATCAACAAACGCTATAAAGCAAAGAGAGGTGATCGCATGGCGATCACCTTCTTTTATAGTTGGTGTGATAGTGTCTTTTGTAAACCCGTTAAAGTATCTAACCTTTAAACTCAAACCCATACTTGCAACAAGCATGCCAATATTTTTCCTATAGATAATAAACGCGGCGACTACAATATTAGTATACTATTTCTATGATTTTTTTACTGGAATGGTCAGATGATAAGCATAAAAAAAGACTTTCAACCGGGGAGGATGAAAGTCTTTAAACTAACCAATTATTAACCTAAAATTATGAATGCACAAAGGTACATAATATAGGTGTAAACATCAATTATTTTTTAATATTATTTGATAATTAACTAACTAAATAGTTTTAGCTAAACTGTTGTGTTGTATTTTTAAATGAGAAATTTGCGTTATAATGCCTTTATTGATCTAATAAATCTATTATGCGAACATAATAATTGCTTGACCGTTTACTGACGTGGGTTGTGATTTTATAGATTCGATTCCACCTTACCGTTCTTTAGTACAAACGAGAAGTGATCTACACATTCCGGTTTCTCATGGCTATCGAATGCACCAGTTAATGCAAAATAAGATCCCGATAACTTCAAGTTATCACTTTCGACCACTTTCTCAATGGTCAGTGCAAGAAATCCAAAGCGAGTGTCGCAATAGCTTTGAAGTTCTACTTTGCCATATTTTGTAGCGAGGGGAGAAACGGTGGGGTTAGCATGTGCTGCCACTTGGTGTAGGTCAGCATAGCCGCCAGCTCCAGCAACAATATAAGGTACGTCTTTAGTTGGGTAATGCTTTACAAATCGCTGGTAATTATGTACATGTCCGCTAAATACCGCGTCTGGGAGAATATCTATTTCCTGAAAAGCTTCATCCAAAAGCTCAATCATTCGCGTGCTAGAACCGTGATTACTATCCGAAGAATAAGGAGCATGATGGAGGCATATTATCAATGCCTGCTTATCGACGGATGCTTTTGCGCGTTGCAACTCTTCCTTAAACCATGATTTTTGTTCATCGTCAATCATTCCATGTTTGTTGATGTTCCCATACAAACCAATGATACGGGCTAATGGTGTCTCTAATGTCCAATACACATGGGGTTGCGTGCCGGTCAATCGTTTGCTATTTTGCCCAAACCGAATAGGAGTTTGCTCTTTGCTGCAAAAAACGTGTGTAAATGCTTCTAAGCTCTCATAAGGTTCTACTAGTGGATTGATATCTCCATCGTGGTTTCCGGGTATAGCGAAAATAGGCGCATCATAGTGATCGTAATGCGATAAGAATTGACTGAAATATTCGGAAGCTTCGCCATGATTGTACACCACATCGCCTAAATGATAAAGGAAAGCAGGTGAATCCTCGCTATCGATACGATGAGTATTGATACTTGCCGCTAGTACAGACTGGAAAGGAGAATGTCTTGCACTTCCTGTGTCTCCAACTAGATGAAATGTCATCGACTCTCGCAGTTTTTCAATTTTTTCGTGAGGAAGTAGCTTGCTTAATTCCAGCTTGTAAGGGTAGATTCCCGTAGGTTGAGGTAAGACTTTGAAATTGTGTGCATCATTTACCGCGCTGTTTAATTGGACGGGTATGCTATATTTTTCTGAGTTCGACATGTTACCAATTTGTTCTATGGTTTAAGGTATATAATACATTGGAAAAAAGAAAGATTTTCAAACGGGGAGAATGAAAATCTTTACTAACCAATTATAAACCTAAATTTTGATAGTACAAATATACGTTACATAGATCTATGTGCTTGGCCTTCTCGTGTTAAATAATTGTGAAATAATCATCAGACAAAAATTCCCATCAAAGTGCCAGTTTAAGATCAATAAAGCAACTTTTTAAGTGTAAAACTCTTAAAATGAAATGATAACCATCGTTAAGCGAATGATTTAATTGATTAATAAATTCACTTTTAAGATATTTTATTAATTAATTATTTCTAGCTTCGTAGATGTAAACGTGATTATTTGATTTTCCACTATATGTCAATTTGTGTAAATAAATAAAGAAATCCAGATTAAACGTGTTGCTATTGCAAATGATAAACTTCTAAAGAAACCTACACTGCCTACGATAAATGTTATAGTTTGTATCGTCCTACATGGGGCGGGATGATTACCCAAGATCGAAGTGCGATCATCGAAAATTCGATGTTTGATGACGCTATGGGATTGGCAGGTATCTTATATCCATTTTAATGAATTCTCTTAGATAAAAAGACGGTGTAAAGATGTTAATCTTTGCACCGTTCCTGCATAGTAAAGGAACGTACGTACATTTCTTTAAAGCGATTATTAGTTTGTAAATCATCAACGAGTATTTGGGTATTGGTCTTAACTAATAGCGGTATGAAAATGGATCGATCTGCCTCCGAAGATGTCAGCAATATTTTTATTAGGCACATGTCCGGATTTTGAGACAATTAATGGAGATATTTATATTAGATATTCTAGCCGTGCTTCTGCCAATAAAATATCGGTTTAGCCAACCGGTAGTGATACAAATTCAATATCATCAAGGAGTATTTTAAGTAAATTTTTTGGGCAATATTGATAAATTTATAGCTTAAAAATAATGATTGTTATTTTTTAAGTGTATATTGTTAAACGCATGGAAATAATCTATGCAATTTCACACACTAACTAATAATATCATGACTAAAAAATCGAGTATTTTGAGATGGTCGGGAGTGATAGCGCTTTCGTCTATTTTTGCTATCTCATGCCAGAAAGAAGTGTCAAACGAAGGGTCTGAACTGCTTAATGATGACATGGCTAATCGTGCGGTAGTTGACTATAGCAAATACAGTGGCGATAAGCGCGCAGAAGCATGTCGAGTATTAACAGTGGATAATAATACGGATCCAAGAGGTGCCGCCTTAACGTCGAAAGTTTGGCCTCGAGGACAAGTTATTACCGTTAGCTTTATCGGTGGTAGTGATTTTGTGCGAGAGCGCGTCATATTTTACGCCAAAAAATGGGAAGAACATGCGAATATTAAGTTCAATTTTATATCAGGTAACGCGGGTACATTACGTGTTTCATTTGTAGAAGGTGCGGGATCCTATTCTTATGTAGGCACAGATGCATTACGTATTGCTCAAAACCAAGAGACAATGAATTTCGGATGGTTTACTAACAATACGCCAGAACAAGAATTTAGCCGTACCACCATTCATGAGTTTGGCCATGCCCTAGGATTAATACACGAACAACAACATCCGGAAGCAAACTTAGATTGGGATCGAGATTTTGTATACGAATATTACGCAGGTGCACCCAATTTTTGGAATAGACAACAGGTAGATATAAATCTATTAAATAGATACAGTGTTGCGCAAACCACCTTTAATGATTACGATCAGTATTCTATTATGCATTACGCGATCTTAGGTAGACTGATCAACCAATCGACAAATACGCCTAATAACACGACGTTATCAGAGGGTGATAAGGAGTTGGCAGGTATCCTGTATCCATTCTAAATAGATTTAGAATTAAAAAAACGGTGTAAGTTTTGACTTACACCGTTCCTGTATTTAATATCTCTAGTTTCTCACTCGTGCTGCACTATTCAATCATCCAGCGAAGTAAGCTTGCCCCCCAAGAGAATCCAGCTCCGAAAGCAGTTAGCATCACTAAATCACCTTTATTCAATTTTTTTACGTTTTCCCAAATACACAATGGAATAGTAGCCGCAATGGTATTTCCTAAATATTCGATGTTAGAAAGTGTTTTACCCTCTTCCATGTTGATTTCTTTACCAACCGCGTCGATAATGCGTTTATTGGCTTGGTGTGGCACTAACCAGCGCACATCTTCCACCGTTAGATTATTTCTGCTCAACACATGCTTGCAGGCATCGCTCATGGACTGAATCGCTTGCTTAAATACTACTTTGCCGTCTTGACGAATGTATTTTCTTTCGTTTTCAACGATTACATCGCCATTAAATGGATACAATGATCCACCAGCTTCAATGTTTAAGTACTCTTTGCCGATACCATTGCTTTGCAAGAACGCATCCATAATGCCTTCTTCTTGCGTAGGTTCTAGCCAAACGACACCAGCCCCATCTCCAAAAAGTATATTAGTAGATCTATCTTCAATATTTACGAAAGAACTGATATTATCAGCACCCACAACGACGACATTGCGATAGCGATTCGTTTCAACGAGTGAAGCACCTAAATCTAAAGCATAGAGAAAGCCAGAACAGGCTGCATTCACGTCGAATGCCCAGATATTTGTAAGCCCTAATTTTTCAGCAATTAAGTTAGCGGTTGCGGGCATCAACATATCGGGTGTTGAGGTAGCAACCAATATCGCATCAATATCAGAGATATTGCGCTTATACTCTGTCACCATATTACGTATAGCAGCCACAGCCATATCCGAAGTAGCTAGATCTTTCTCTAAGATGCGTCGTTCTTTGATTCCAGTACGTTTTACAATCCACTCGTCGGAGGTAGCACACGCTTGCTCCAAATCATGATTTGTTCTTACTTGTTGGGGAAGGTAACCACCTATCGCTGTGATCGAAGCGTATTGTCTATTGTACATGCTCTGCAACTGTATCTCTCCTGTAAACGTTTATTCTGTATAGTTATCGATTTTTGTGACGCAAATTTCTTCGATTGTCCAGTATGCGTTATCATCTCAACTATAAGGAAGTGCATACTTACTTGCCTGTGCAAAAATACATGCAAATATCGTGAAAAGTTATTGTAAATCGTAAGTTATTTTTATCTATGTCAAACGAGGTTATATCTAATATTATGACCTGTTTACCACTGTTTTGCAGTTATTTTGTATGGTAGATAACGGTATTCAGTTATCAAACCTGTACGAACTATTACCGCAAATTGACGAATTAGCCACAGATATTGTTTGGATAAACAGACCTGCTGTTCGCCAACTGGTTTAAAATAATAAGGCTTGTTTTCGACATGAGAAAACAAGCCTTATATTTATTTACGAGTAGTTATAAGGTCGCAAAAATTATTTCTTAATTGCTGCTTCGTAACGACGACTCACCTCAGGCCAGTTCACAATAGTCCAAAATGCGCCTAAATAATCTGCTCTTTTATTTTGATATTTCAAGTAATAAGCATGCTCCCATACGTCGATCCCTAAAATTGGAGTACCTTTTTGCTCCGCGATATCCATTAAAGGATTATCTTGGTTTGCAGTAGAAGAAACGAATAATTTGCCTTTGCTATCTACAGCCAACCAAGCCCAGCCCGATCCAAAACGATCAGCACCCTCTTTGTTTAATTGCTCTTTCAATTTGTCAATTGATCCAAAGTCCTTATTGATGGCTGCTGCCAATGCTGCGGTTGGTTTGGTATCTTTATTTGGTGTCAAGATCGTCCAAAACAACTCGTGGTTGTAATGTCCACCTGCATTATTGCGAAGCGCAGCAGAACCAGACGACACTTTGGCAAGAATTTTTTCGAGACTTTCTTTCTCCATGGCAGTGCCTGCTACAGCTTTATTTAAGTTGGTGGTATATGCTGCGCCATGTTTCGAGTAATGGATTTCCATGGTCTCCGCATCTACAGCACGCTCCAATGCATTGTAAGCATACGGAAGTGGTGCTTGTTGGAATTGTGCTATGGCTGCTTGGCCCATCACCAAGGCCGATAGTAAAAATGTCGCTTTAAAAAATTTCATGATGTTCTAGTTTTTGTTCGTTATTTAAACAAATAAAGATAGGGATAGTTTTATAGAAGATCCCTAATTTCCTTTACGAATTCTGCTCAAACTTACCTGCGTAACGCCTAAATAAGAAGCGATAAATTTCAACGGAATGCGTTGGATTAGTTTCGGGTGTTCGGCTAGCAAGGCGTTATACCGTTGAGTAGCAGAGAGAAGTTCTCTTGATATCGCACGACGCTCGGCTTTCAGTAATTCGTATTCTGCTAGCTTTCGGCCCCAGTTGGCCCAGTGTATGTCCTGATTGTAAAGAGCCTTTAAATCTGCCTTGGCAATTTGATAGAGCTCGCAATCTTCGATCAGCGCGATGCTTTCATAGCTAGGTATATCCATCACATAGCTTGCCATCGATAGTACCGCTTCGCCCTCCTGACCAAACCAGAACGTAATCTCGCCCTTTTCAGTTTCGGCATATGCGCGCACCACTCCGTGTTTGATTAAATAGAGAAAAGGCTCTTGTCGGTCTGCTCGCATCAGTATATGTCCCTTTTTGAGCGTGATTAAACTGATCTTCTCTTCTAGTCCTGCGACAGAATCGGGCGGCAAAGGATGGATCTTTTCTAATAAAAGCGTCAGACTACTCATGTGGATATTACTTAGTGAAGCTTATCGTCAGATTTTGTGCCAAAAGCGTCCGGTAGATCGCGCTTATTCCCGTCTCTTATCGCGTTGTAATGCGGTGAAAGCAACTCAATATCGGCTTCGTGAAATACATCCATCAAACTTTTATGCAATTCCGAATAGATTTGCGCTTGTTTGTTCGGATGTTTGGTGTAGGCATTAATTTGGTACGTAATGTAAAAATCATCCAAACTATTTTGCAAGACAAATGGAGCGGGCTCGGCCTCGATAAATTCTACTCTTAGTGCGGCTTTGATAGCTAATTGATGCACAGTCTGCCAACGTGTTTCGTAAGACATCGTCAAGTTGGTATGTATAATCAAGCCCTTTTCTTGCGAATCTGCACTATAATTGATGGTGTGGCTATTCATCACCTGTGAATTTGGTACAGAAATAACCTCATTTTTGGTCGTGCGAATACGCGTGACAAGTAACGATTTTTCGATGATATCACCACTAAGATCGCCAATTTTTACACGATCGCCCAGCGAAAATGATCGCATATAGGTAAGCACCAATCCGGCTACAATGTTTCCTAATGCACCAGCGGAGCTGAATGTAAAAAGCACACCGATAAAAACCGATACGCCCTTGAAAATGGAAGAATCTGATCCTGGTAAATAAGGGAAAATCACAATCATCAGAAAAGCTAATAGCAATACGCGTAAAATATGGTAGGTAGGCAATGCCCAATCTGGAAAAAAACCAGGAATATGCAGTGCACCGGTACGCAATTCGCCAGCAAAGAATTTCAATACTTTGAGCGCATAGCGAAATACCACGCATATCACGATAATCGTAATGAGATTGGGGAAATATGCTACAATCGATGCGCCCATATCACGCAGTGGATTCAGAAAATAACCGAGCAATACCGGCGTGTAACCGCGCGTGCTCGGAAATAAATTGAGCATCATTGGCAGGGCCAAATAGATCACCGTAAGAATTAAAATCCATTTCACAGCCGTGATGATGATCCACAGAATGCGGACTTGCCTTGCGGGAGATATCAGCTGATAACCGCGGACTTGAACACCCTGTAGTCTTTTCCCACGATTCACGATTAGCTTCCGTCGTGTCCAGGTCGCTAGTCGGCTCATGCCGATCACGAGTAACGACAATACCGTAATGATTAGCGCGGCTCGTGATAAGGAGATCAGCAGATTTTTTAGACTCGTCTCTTCCCGGTGCTTAGTGATGGTGGCTTTGATTTCTTGCAATTTCATCGCCGCTAACGAAGCGATATCAATATTCGTCCACAATGCATCTTGATCATTGAAGCTAATAATCATTTGGTCATTCCAGGCAATGATCCAATTGTTTTCATTTTCCCAAGCGCGCAGTGAATCGACTTGAAAATCGAGATTGGCGGCAAGATTTCGAATGCGTTCTTCAATCGCCATAGCGCGATCTTTGGCGGTGTAACTACCCAAGCTGGTGTATATTCTAAAAATAGTATCTCTAAATGGTATAACCGGTACGCCATCGTTCAGGAGCTTGAGCGAATCCACCTTTTGCTTTCTGCGAGCCAATAAAATGGAATCCCGACTTTGCAGCACGCGCAACTCTGCTACCAAACGCTGGTTTTCTTGCCGATCGTTTAGTTGCAAACTGAGCAACTGATTTTCGAGTGCCAATCGTTTTACCGAGTCGCGTCGCTGTTGTTCCATCAGCTGCATCAGATCCACAGAACGTTGGTTGATCGCCGTGACGGTATCGGCACGTGATTGCAACGTATCTTGACTCGGCTGCTGAAATCCGTATGCGATCGCAACGCAAAAAAAGAAAAGAAGGGCAATGAAAATTTTGGTAATAGTTGTCATATAAGGTATATGCCGAATGGTGAACGCTGGATTCTGCCGTAAAAGTACAACATTTCAAACATTCAGCGTAAACCTGTACTTATTTGTTTATCGCTTTATCATGGTTCGGAAAGTCAGATTTACACGCGGACTATTTACTTTTTTGATGGGTGGAAGTCGGTGTAGCCAATACTGCTGTGTCGTGCCAGACATCACGAGCAAACTACCATGTTCTAGCTGAATGTCGATCTTTTCTTTGGATTCTTTGTGCTTGAAGCAGAATTTGCGCTGCGCGCCAAAACTTACGGATGCAATAGCTCCGTGCTTCTTCAATTCCGATTCGCCATCGCTATGCCAAGCCATGCCTTCGCTACCATCATGATACAGATTTAATAGGCAGGAATTAAATGTTTCGCCGGTACGTTGTTCTATCTGGTCTTTGATCTTTAATAGTGCTGGCGTCCAGGCTAGGGCGCGTTTGGTGGTATTCGAATAAGTGTAGTCGAAGGCCTGATCGCCATACCAAGCTACTTTTCTCTTCGTGACGATATGTTTACCAAAGATCACAGCCTCGTCGTTTTTCCATTCGATATTCGCAAGGAGCTCTTTCAAAAAGTTGTCCGCTTCTTGTTGCGTGCAGATCATGCCATAATATACGCTGCTACCGTCCTTCGGTAAATATTCTATTGGCTTTGTGCTGCTTCCCATCCGATGATTGCTTTTTTTCTGTTTGTTCCCCACATGTATCCGCCAATGCCGCCTGTGGTCTGAATGACGCGGTGGCAAGGTATTAAAAATGCAATGGGATTTCTTCCGATGGCGGTGCCTACTGCTCTGTGCGCCAAAGGTGTCCCGATATCATGGGCAATTTTTCCGTAGCTAGACAATGATCCTGAAGGAATCTCTAATAAACATTGCCACACCTTAAGTTGAAAATCTGTTCCCTTTAGGTGCAGCTTTATTTGTGGCATATCTGTCCAATCATGTTGAAAGATATCCAGTGCTTTCGCCTGCATATCATTCCGCCTTGCGGTAAATGTGGCTTGTGGAAATTGGGCGATTAATTGCTGCAGATCTGCTTCTGCCTCTTCGGCGATGAAGCTGAGATGGCAAATGCCTTTGTGTGTATTCGCGATTAAAACTTCTCCAAACGGGGTGGCGTTTACCTGATAGTCAATCTCTAAATTTTTGCCACCATGCTTATATTCAGCGGGCGTCATCCCTTCCAATTGTATAAATAGATCGTGCAGGCGGCTGGTGCTCGACAAACCGGTCGCCTCGGCAGTTTCCCACAAAGTAGCGCGTTCTTTGCTCAATAATTCTTTCGCATAGTTCATACTTATGTATTGCAAGAATCGTTTTGGCGTAGTGCCCGCCCATTCGGCAAAGAGCCGCTGAAAATGAAAAGGGCTGAGGTGTACTTGCTCCGCGATTTCATCCAAGCTAGGCTGCTTGCCATAATTCTCACTAATAAAAGCAATCGCTTTTTCAATGCGTTTATAATTCACTACGGTCAAATTTTCCATGTCCTTATTCTATCTATAATCCAAAGTTCCGAAAGATACCACGTAAATAAAATCCGAAATTTGCTGAATTCCAAACACAATCCCTAATTTTGCAAGGAATTACTTTACTACTGTCATCCATTCCTTTCAATAATAATGAATATACCCGCCAAGCTCTACCGTTTCATTGATCAACTCAACAAATGGCGTATGCAGAAAATTTCGAACAGAAATTTTTTAATATTGGTCGCGTTGCTGGTGGGTATTGTTGGCGGATTGGCCGCAGCATTGCTGAAAGGTATGACGCACGGTATTGCTGCGTTTTTGCAAGATGAGGTACGTTCGCAATATAAGTATTATGTTTATTTACTTTTTCCACTTGTGGGTATTTTGCTCAGTGTGGTGTATGTGCGTAGATTCATCCGTAAGAAAGAATTAGGACACGGAATGACGCCGATTATGTATGCCATTTCGCGTAATTCCAGTAAGATCGAGCCACACAATATTTATTCACAGATAGTCACCAGTGCTATTACCGTTGGTTTTGGCGGCTCTTCTGGTCTAGAAGCGCCGATTGCTTATTCAGGCGCTGCCATTGGTTCAAATATGGGGCGATTCTTTGGTCTGAGTTATCGTGAAGTCACGTTACTATTAGCGTGCGGTGCGGCTGCTGGTATTTCTGGTGCGTTTAATAGTCCGGTGGCAGGTATGATTTTCGCTATCGAAATCCTGCTTCCAGAGTTTTCTATTCCCGTATTTATTCCCTTATTGATCTCGACCGCTACGGCAGCCGTGATTTCGCGTTCCATTTATAGCGAGCCCTTATTTCACCTTGTTACCGACGATTGGGTCTTTAGTGCTTTGTTTTTCTATGTTCTACTCGCTTTTATTGTAGGTGGTTTCTCCGTTTATTTTGCAAAACTCGCCGGCTGGCTACGCTTGCAGTACAACAAAATTCATAACCCATACCGTAAGGTTTGGATCAGTGGAATCAGTCTCGGTGTATTGATCTTTATTTTTCCGGCGCTGTATGGCGAGGGATATTTGGCGATTCAGCAAATTCTCGATGGCAATCATATGGCTATGTTACAGAATAGCATATTTGCGGAGTACAGTCAGACGGGCATTATGGTGGTGATATTTGCACTGTGTACCGTTTTTGCCAAAACGTTTGCGGCACTCATTACCTTAAATGGTGGTGGTAATGGGGGCGTCTTTGGACCAAGCTTAGTCGTCGGCGGTTTGTTGGGATTTGCCTTTTCTTATGGTTTGAACCTGACGGGAATGGTTGACTTGAATGTGGCGAATTTTACCGTAGCCGGAATGGCTGGAGCACTCGCCGGCATGATGCATGCACCATTAACAGCTATCTTCTTGATTGCCGAAATCACGGGTGGTTATGCCTTGATGGTGCCATTAATGTTGGTTACAGCAATTGCTTACCTCATCAACCGTGTGGTACTCAAGCATTCCATCTATACCAAAGGATTAGCGGAACAAGGCGATTTGATTAGTCATGAAGATAAGGATCGTACGGTGCTGAGCATGATGAAGCTTCGCTATGTGTTGGAGAATAATTTTACCATCCTACGTCCTGATGAATATCCTCAAGATAGAAGCCATGATATCATCCACACAAAGCGCAACATATTTCCAGTAGTAGGAGAGGACGGTAAGTTTTTGGGCGTCATCTATAGTGAGCGTCTGCTAGAAATCCTGTTGGGCGAACAACCCGAAGGTTTGAAGAAGACCATGGCTGAATTGGCTGAAAAACCGATGGATACGGTATCGCTGGAAGCCAATATGGAGTTGGTGATGCAAAAGATGAATCGGGAAGATGTATGGATTTTACCTGTATTAGATGCAAACGGCTTTTATCAAGGTTTCGTCTCCAAATCTGCAGTATTCAATAAATACCGCGCATTACTGGTGCGACAAGCTTCTTACTTCGATCAATAATAAGCGCATTTTCTGAGCGGAAGAAAGATCCTAAATAATAATGCGCCGATCTCGGGTGGATTATTATTTAGCTTTGATGGAATTTTCCTCGTATTTCAATCCCTTCGGGTAATGCTTGGCCAATGCATCTTGCCAACTTATTCCAGTAAGATTGTCTTTTTTGCTTGTGCCCACTCCGGCAATATGCGACCAAATACCATAAGTTGTAGCTGGATTATAGTCCAACAAATGTTCCTCGAAAAAAGAGGCGCTTTCCAACCATGTATTATTGGTTTCTTGCAGTAAGTAAAGTGCTAATATGGTGCGTGCCTCCGAAGGCAGATTGCCTGTGCTTCGCAAGATATGGATCGCTTCATCAATAAAAGGTTGCCCCGTATTCCCCGATCTCCACTCCAACTCTTCTGATGCAGCAGTAGCATGCTCCGGTGGCGAACTGTGATGTCCTTGCAGTTTGAAATATACATTAGGATATTTCTTGAGCATAAAACGATAATAATCTCGCCAAAAAAGTCGTGCTGTTCTGCGTTCCAACCGTTTTTTATTGGTCGGTGTCATGGCTGCATGCAAGCGATGGTACACCAAAACGGGTGATAAAGCCCCTGTAGCCATATAAGGTGACAATAGGGTGTAATCGTGGAAACCTTTGTATGAGTCGTTCAAGATCAAGTCAAGATTTTGCAGACCATGCTGCTCGCCGCCGATCAATTGTTTTTGCGTTGCCGAAGCAATCTCCTCGTCCGAGAAACCTAAATCTGACAAAGTCGGTATTTCCGTTACTTCCAAGTGATTAGGGATCAGTATTTGATTGATCTCGGGCAGTGTAGGTCGTACTTGGCTTTCCCGCTCGACCTTCTTTTTGAAGAGGGCAAAGGAATCGGGAATATCGCGTACTGGAAAAGGAAGATCCTCTTTATGATACATCGTGTGCCCGATAAAATGCTTCAGATTGATGCGGTTGGATTGCCACAAGGCAGATTCAACTTTTTCCGAAATCTTCGTCTCACGCTGAGCTACTTCCCGATGGTGATACACCTCATCGGCATCGTACTTCGCCGCCAAACGCGGTATGATTTCCTCGGGATAACCATAGTAGGTCATAAGATCCCCTTGCAAGTTGCGAAGGCTTTGTTTGAAAGATTGCACCGTCTCTCGGATAAACTGCGCACGCAAAATACCCGTGTTTTTAGCGCCATATTTATTGGTGCTGTAATAACGAGGGTCGAAGCAATATACGGGGATCACCAAATCGGCTTTCTGGACTGCTTCGAGTAGAATCTCATTGTCGTGCAAACGCAAATCATTCCTGAACCAGACAAGAACAACTCTCTTTTTATCCATAAATTATGTGAATCTTACCAATCACAAATATAAGTTTTCAAGAGCGTAATCGCATTATAGGTCTTATATTTGACACGATTTAGACATTGGTCAGTACGTATTAATCCGTGAAGCTTGCTGCGACAAAACAAATCTTTTGATGCACGTGTTCTAATCTTGAAATTAATTCTACTTATAAAGTTCTGTAAGAACACTATTAAAATCAAAGTATGAGTATGCTTATCAGTGGACTTAATAGTTATTTGGGGAGACGGGCTGCGAGTAATTTGGCTTCCGATGATTGCCAGGTTTATGGCCTTATTCGAGATGCCAAGCTATTTGAAGCAACCGGATTTGAACCAGTAACAGCTACTTTGCTGTCCGTCGATTTATTACGAAAAGAACATGCTTATACCGATTGTGCCATGGCTAACCTCGGCGTCGGTATTTGTTTCGCGCCATCGTCCAATTTGGACGATCAGGTAAGCTTACAGGTGGAATTGACACGCTTGAAAAATTTCATTACGCTCCTAAAAACAAACAAATGCAATCGTGTGGTATACTTCGCTCGTTTGGTCGATCAAGAGTATATTCGTTATATCCAGCAGCTATTTATCGATTACCAGATCGACTATACCATTGTGATTGCCAATATCGCGTTAGGAAAACACAGCTTGGCCGATCGCTATTTCAGACAACTGCTGACGGAGAAATATGTGTGGTACGATGAAGCGATGGCTAACGTGGAGTTTCGACCGATTGCGGCTTTGGACGTGCTGCGCTGGATAAAGACAATAGACTGGCAGAAAGATTTTATTAACCAGGTATTGGAGCTTGGCGGAATCCAAAAGATGAGCGTACGCGAACTCTTTCGGATGTATAAAAGTATCAATAAAGTGAATAACGTGGGTGTAGCGGTGCCACATTTTATCCATACCATGCTCTTCCAACGGAAGAGAAAGCTACAGCAGGAAGATCACCTAGAGATTAAGCGCATGTTTCGCTATGAATATCCATTGGATAACACAGCTTGGGCTAAGCATGTATCTTTTTCCTTCACGCCGATAGAAGAAGTCATTCTGAATGATCAATAAAATATGCTTTCGCTAGCAAAACCTAAGGCACATATTTTTTTTAGTTTTTTAACAAGACGGAGATTATCCTGCTATTTTTGTGTTGCCACAGATAATAAGATATGGGATACAAAAGTTTAGCGGATTGCGTCGCCGATTTAGAACAGCATGGTCATCTGATTAGGATCAAAGAAGAAGTCGATCCTTACTTAGAAATGGCCGCTATACACATGCGCGTGTACGATGCGGGCGGGCCTGCGATCTATTTCGAGCGCATCAAAGGAAGTCCGTTTCCAGCAGTATCCAATTTATTTGGTACGCTAGATCGATCCAAATTTATGTTTCGCGACTCATTAGCCAACGTAAAAAAGTTGGTAGATGTAAAGATGGACCCGATGTCGGTCGTCAAAAAACCTCTGTACTATGCCGGTTCGGCGATGACAGCGCTTGGAGCGTTACCTTGGAAAAAGAAATCGAATGCTCCGATTCTGCATGGTCGCACCACCATTTCTGAATTACCGCAAATCGTGAACTGGCCGATGGACGGTGGTGCATTTGTCACCATGCCGCAGGTATATACAGAAGATGCCGATCGTCCAGGAATTATGCATGCCAATCTCGGCATGTATCGTATTCAGCTTTCTGGTAATGATTATATAGCCGATCAAGAAATAGGTCTGCATTATCAATTGCATCGTGGAATCGGCGTTCATCAGACCAAAGCCAATGCATTGGGTCGCCCACTCAAAGTTTCCATCTTTGTGGGTGGGCCACCATCACATCCGCTTTCTGCCGTCATGCCACTGCCAGAAGGTTTATCGGAAACGATCTTTGCCGGCGCATTAGGGAATAGAAGATTTCGCTATTTCTATGACGAAGAAGGATTTTGCATTTCTTCGGATGCTGATTTTGTAATCACAGGCACCGTGTATCCTAATGAAAATAAGCCCGAAGGTCCTTTTGGCGATCATATCGGATATTATTCCCTTACACATCCATTTCCGTTGATGAAAGTACATCGGGTATATCACCGCAAAAATCCGATTTGGTCATTTACGGTCGTCGGACGACCACCGCAAGAAGACACCAGTTTTGGTGCGCTGATTCACGAAATCACAGGATCTGCCATTCCGCAGGAGATCAATGGTTTGCATGCGGTGCATGCGGTTGATGCCGCAGGGGTACATCCCTTATTATTTGCCATCGGTAGCGAACGCTATACGCCTTATCAGCAAGTGGAGCGGCCTCAAGAGTTGTTAACCATTGCGAATCAGATCTTAGGTAAAAATCAACTCAGTCTTGCCAAATATTTATTCATTTCCTCGTTCGAAGACAATCCTCAGTTGGATATTCACGATGTGGTCGGTTATCTAAGTCATATTTTAGAACGAATCGAATGGGATAGAGATGTGCATTTTCAAACCAATACTACCATCGACACGCTAGATTACTCGGGCGACGGACTGAATGCAGGTTCGAAGGTGGTGTTTGCCGCGGTAGGATCGCCAAAATACAAGCTAGCGACCGAGATCCCAGCTGGATTAGATTTTCCACGTCCATTTGGACGCGCCAAAATGGCTTTGCCTGGTGTATTGATCGTAGAAGGTAGTGATTTCGAAAATTACGAATCCGAACAACAGAAAATAGATAATTGGTCTAAAGCAATTATTTCAGAGCAACTAAATGGAATTCGGCTAATTGTACTAGCAGATGATGCCGGCTTCACCGCGGAAACGCCTGCTAATTTTGTTTGGGTTGCCTTTACGCGCAGCAATCCTTCACATGATGTCTATGGTGTGGATGCCTTCACGCGGTTTAAACATTGGGGATGTCATGGTCCACTTATTATCGACGCGCGTACCAAACCACACCATGCCCCGGCATTGATTAAAGATCCTGAGGTAGAACGTAGGGTAGATCAGTTGGGTGCGAAAGGCGGATCATTGCATGGTGTGATTTGATATTTGTTTCAAGTATTTTCATAAAAAGATGCGATCTGATTAAGCGCTTTGTCTCTATGTTGTAAATAATTCAATAAAAACCCAAAAATGTTATGAATTTAATTTTTTAATCTGTTTCTTTGTTATAGAGTATTGACAAAAGAGTGTATTCGATTAAAATTTAAATTAGTATGTGCGGGATTATTGCAGCATTTGACATAAAGAAATCAGAAGAAACGCTGAGACCGCAGGTCTTAGAAATGTCTAAACGTATACGCCATAGAGGACCAGATTGGTCAGGTATATTTAGTTCTTCCAAAGCGCTATTGGCGCATGAGCGCTTGGCGATTGTGGATCCACAATCGGGTAGCCAGCCTCTGTACAGCGCAGACAAGCAAGTGGTGCTAGCGGTGAATGGTGAGATTTACAATCATCGTGAATTGCGTGCTACTTTGCCCGATTATCCATTTGCTACGCAGTCCGACTCAGAGGTTATCTTGGCTTTGTATTTAGAGCATGGTGCTTCTTTCTTGGCAGAGTTGAATGGTATTTTTGGATTTGCCTTGTACGACGCCCGCAATGATAGCTTTTTGATCGCTCGCGATCACATGGGCATTATTCCATTGTATTACGGCTATGATGATGATGAGCAGTTATTTGTCGCTTCTGAATTGAAGTCCTTAGAAGGGTTTTGTGCAAAGATAGAGCAGTTTCCTCCAGGACATTATATTTACAGTGCCGAAAGCTTGACACCACAACGCTGGTATTCCAAAGATTGGGAATCCTTTGATGCGGTATCTGAAAATAAAACTGATATCGATGAACTTAGACAAGCATTAGAAGATGCAGTACATCGTCAATTGATGTCGGACGTACCTTATGGCGTATTACTTTCTGGTGGTTTGGACTCGTCTGTTATCGCTGCGATTACCAAGAAATATGCATCCAAGCGTGTAGAATCTGACGATGCGGAAGAGGCTTGGTACCCACGTCTGCATTCGTTTGCTGTCGGCTTACAAGGCGCACCGGATTTGATCGCTGCCAAGAAAGCTGCTGACCACATCGGTACCATTCACCACGAGATCAACTTTACGATCCAAGAAGGCTTGGATGCTGTTCGTGATGTGATTTATCATTTGGAAACCTATGATGTGACTACGATTAGAGCATCTACGCCGATGTATTTGCTGGCTCGTGTGATCAAGTCGATGGGTATCAAAATGGTGCTTTCAGGAGAAGGTTCTGATGAGCTATTTGGTGGTTACTTATATTTCCACAAAGCGCCTAATGCACAGGAGTTCCATGAAGAAACCGTACGCAAGCTCAAAAAACTTTACTTATACGATTGTTTGCGGGCTAACAAATCCTTAGCTGCCTGGGGAGTGGAAGGTCGTGTACCATTTTTAGATAAAGAGTTTATGGATGTCGCGATGCGGATTAACCCTTCGGATAAAATGATCAGAGATGGCCGTATGGAGAAATGGGTAGTACGTAAAGCGTTTGAAGATTACCTGCCAGAAAGTATTGCTTGGAGACAGAAAGAGCAGTTTTCAGATGGGGTAGGTTATAGCTGGATTGACACGCTAAAAGCGCAAGCGGAAGCAAACGTCAGCGATGAAGCATTCGCTGCTGCAGCGAGCCGTTTTCCATTAAACACGCCGAAAAATAAGGAAGAATTCTACTACCGTACTATTTTTGAATCGCACTTCCCTTCGGAAGCAGCTGCAAGTACGGTGCCTTCTGTAAAATCAGTGGCCTGCAGTACGCCAGAAGCATTAGCTTGGGACGCTTCCTTTCAGAATATGAACGATCCATCTGGTCGTGCAGTGGCAAATGTACACAATGACAGTTACTCGAAAGCACCTGCACAAGTAGTCTGACCTCCATCAAATATTACTTTATAATTGGATGAACGAGCGCTGTGGCGCTCGTTTTTTTATTTTTAATTATCTAATTCTATTAATTTGTATAATTTTCTTCTTATAGATATATTTTATTAAAAAAATTTCTATATTTGAATATGATTAACGACTCGGAGAAAATTATAGAACATTACCTGACAAATAATAAAGTGGCGATTACACTTGATCCTGCAGATTTACTTTTGCTGAGAAAAGTATTGTACGACTTTATAAGAGCAAAAGGTGATTTGGTTTCTACCAGTATGCTTTTGGCATATTGCTCGAATACATTAACTAGTAAAAATAGTTTTCCGAAGGATTTAGCTAAAGTGAGTAATAAGGCATTAGCCATGATTTTGCATATAGATCACGATGATAATGGGATTTGATTGCTTCCTTTAAGATTTACTTCATAGAAATATCTACCAGTACTATTGTGATTTGATACCTCCCGTAAAAAGCCTATTCAGTAAAAAATATACCCGTCAAAATTTAGAGTAACCACTTTCCAAACCATACACATCTATTATCTCCAACGCACTACTTAGCGGTTGCGAAAAGTTGTCTTTTTTTAAGCGATGATCCGCGAATTCGTACTTAGCCATAAAGCGTAATACAACTTCGTCATATATCGAATGGTTCGAAGCAATTTTCGTTAGACTGTCCATATGTGATTCGATTGGATTTGCCAATAGCCAACTATCCCATTCTTTCTTATTCAGATGAATTAAAGCCGCAAGTGCAAACATCAAGTGCTTAGGATAGGTACGTTTGATTCCGATGTAATCAACAATAGCCGGCAGCAGGCGTGTTTTGAACTTCACTATCGTATTTTGTGCTATATCGCTTAAATAATGCCGAAGGTAAGGGTTCTTAAAGCGATCAAGCACTTCATCGGTATATTGTTCAAGATTTGTTTCTGGCAATGGCATGGTGGGCAATATCTCCTCCCGGATTGCTTTCAGAATAAAGTTATATGTAAATTCATTCTGCATGCAGTCTCCCACAGTTTTTAGATTTTGTAACCGGCCGATTTGAGCCATTATCGTATGTGCGCCGTTAAGGATGCGTACTTTGCGAAGGCGGTAAGGAGTTAAATCATCTACAAGCACAATCTGATCTCCAAAATGTTGAAAAGGGAAATGGTCGGCGAGCGATGCATCGCCTTCAATCGCCCAGAAAAGGTAAGGCTCACATATCGTGATCAGCTTATCTGTATAATCCAATTGTGCCGTATAATTCGCCTCATTCTCTTTGGGATATCCAGAGACGATACGATCGACCAGCGTATTATAAAACCGAGTGTGGTTTAATAGCCAATCTACAAATTCATCCGCTAAATGCCACAATACAGCGTATTGCAAGACGATCTCCCGAAGTACTTTACCATTGTTTTCTATCAACTCACAGGGCAGTACAAATAAGCCCTTTTCTGGCGCGCCGTTAAAGAATACATACCTTTTGTATAGCAATGCAGTGAGTTTTGCTGCAAAGCTGTTATGTGGGCCATCTTTGAGATGAGCATCAGATGGATCAAAATAAATTCCGGCTTCCGTCGTGTTTGATACGATCAATTTTAATTCGGCTTCGGTAGCAAGATCTAAATAAGCTTCATAGCTATCATAGGGATTTACGAGGGTATTCGTACAAGTGATTAATCTACTATGCTGGATAACTTCTCGGTTTTTAAGACCTTCTGTAAATAGCGTGAAAATGCCATCTTGCTGCTGCAAATCAAGCATACTCAAACCGGGGCGATTTTTGACAACAGCAATACCTCCATCGAACCCTTGATCGTTTAATTCTGCTATAATGTAATCTACAAAACCGCGCAGAAAATTTCCAGAACCAAATTGAAGTACTTTTTTAGGTAGTAGGGGCTTTGCCGCAATTGTGCGGTTTAGGTTTTTCATCGTTTAATTATTTAGTATTAGTCTTGATATCATGCTGAATAGCGTATGTTAACCTTTTTTGTTATTTAGCAAAATCAATAACCGCTTTAAGAACATTTGTATTCGCGTTTCTAAGCGATTCAAAATCCGATTCTATGGTGCTGAATGGAAGATAATGCGTAATGTACTTCTGCACGTTGATCTTACGTTTTTGCAAACAATCTATGACGAAGTTAAAATCTTGTACAGTAGCATTCCGACTACTCATGAGTGTTGCTTCGCGCTTATGGAACTCGGGGTGACTGAAGCTTAAATTATTCTTTTGAATACCAACCAATACATAGCGACCTCCATGTGCAATATAAGAAAAGGCTTCTTCTAATACCTTGTGGTTGCCGGTGGCGTCTACTACAACTGTCGGCATATCTCCATTCGTCATGGTATTTAGCGATACCATCACGTTTTCCTTTTGAGGATTTATAATGTCATCTACTAAGAGTATATCTCTGGCGTACTGAAGTCTGTTTTTATTGGTGTCCATCACGATGATCTTTTGTGCTCCTGCGACTTTCGCAAAATGGATTAATCCAGCTCCGATTGGTCCAACACCCATAATCAAAACCGTATCTTGATCAGATACCTGCGCTCTGCGAATAGCATGAGCAGCTATAGCAAGTGGTTCTACTACGACTAAATCTTCTAAAGACAACCCTTTCCCCGCTACAATGTACTCGTCTTTTACCATGATGTATTCGCAAAATCCACCGTCTATGTGTACGCCGAAAACCTGAATATTGGCGCAACAATTCGTGCGACCATGCTTACATGCGATACAGCTCCCACAATGAAAATATGGGATTACCGTAACGTGATCTCCAGCAGTCAGCCCGGCTTTAGATCCGCATACATACTCTGCAGCTAGTTCATGACCAAGTATTCTTGGATATTCAAAAAATGGTTGTGTGCCCTCATATGCATGAATATCTGTGCCACATATGCCTGCCAATTTAATTTTTAGCAAGGATTTGCCTTTGCGAGGTTGAGGAATCGGCTTCTCATATATAGCAAGTTTATAGGGTTTTTCGCAAGCGAGGTATTTCATATTTGGATAGTTGAGAGTAAAAAGTTAGACATTGCCTATTATAAATTACAATGTTGACACAAAATAATAGCAATCCTCACCGATAAAATTTCATGAAATTGTCCTATTATTAAATGATATTATCATTTATGCCTAGGGATATTCGTATTATGGGTGAATAAATTATTTTTGATAAAATGCTATAAACCTAATGAAGCCATTTCTCTTAAAATTAGCGTCTAACTCTGAGCGATCCTTTCATGTTAGGATTGATAAAACCCCCGATGTAAACAACATCTGGCATTATCACGCGGAATTGGAATTAATTTATGTGAAGAAAGGTAGTGGGACGCAATTCATTGGAGATGATGTGCGACCATTTAAGGCAGGCAACGTCATTTTAGTTGGGAGTAATTTGCCACATTATTGGCAATATGCAGACTCCTATTTTAAAGATATAGATAACGAGCCGCTAGAGGTTTTTGTAGTACACTTTAATAACATATGGGGTGCGGAATTTCTAGAATTACCGGAAAATAGGGCGCTTCAACGTGTACTGGAAGCGTCGCAAAGAGGCATACAAATAGAAACGCTAAATGAAGGGCGCCTAACCGAAGTAATAGAGGCGATTGCTGTAGGATCCGACAGTAGGAAGATTCTTAATCTGATGGATGCACTGTTGCTTATCTCCGAAAGTGCGGTCAAAAAACCGTTAGCTTCAGAGGGCTTTAGTAATCAGCTCGTGAAGTCTGAAATGGATCGTATGCAGGCCATTTTTAATTTCACCTTAAACCACTACCATAGTCGGGTCAATTTAGATGATATTGCCGAAGTCGCCAAGATGAGCCGTGGTGCGTTTTGCAAATTTTTTAAAGCGAAAACTGGAAAAACCTATTCCAGATTTATCAACGAAATACGCGTTGGAAATGCTTGTCGACTGCTTATTGAAGGACATCTAAGCGTGAAAGAAATCTGCTACGAAGTGGGTTTCAATAATTTTGTAAGTTTTCACACTTTTTTTAAAAATATTAAAGGGAAGACTCCCGTGCAATATCAAAAAGCGTACCTACAGTAAATAAAATAGAATTAAACCGAGACTAACCAATCCATCAATCATTCTCCGAATACTGAGCAGTAAATGGAGATCATCAACATCTGAAAATATGAGACATACTAGCTTTTCTAAAACCAGAATCACAAAATCCCTCTTTTTTCTAATTCCTCTCTTGCTAACGAATTTGCTTGGTTTTTCGCAAACCGCCAATACGCTGTGGTATGACGCACCTGCAGAACATTGGGTAGAAGCACTTCCTATTGGAAACGGAAAAATTGGCGCTATGGTGTTTGGAAAAGTACAAGATGAGATTATACAGCTAAATGAAGGTTCACTATGGTCTGGTGGCCCTAGAAAGCATAATGTAAACCCAGATGCGTATCAGTATTTACAGCCGATACGCGAAGCACTAGCCGCCAAAAATTTTGAATTGGCGAATGAATTAACGCGCAAAATGCAAGGACATTATTCCGAGTCTTTTTTGCCATTAGGAGATCTGCATGTCAAGCAGAACTTTGATGGTAATGGGGAGGTCGAAGACTATTCCAGGAAATTGGATATAGGCAGTGCCATCTCCACCGTAAACTATAAGAAAAACGGTGTACGTTACCAACGGGAGCTTTTTGTGTCCAATCCATCCAATGTGTTGGCGCTGCGGATCAAATCCGACAAAGCAAAGATGTTGAATCTGCATTTCACATTATCCAGTCAGCTTAGAGGCGAAGCAGCTGTTACCGATGGGAATAATATTTCCTACTCTGGAAGAGCACCAGCAAGAGTCGATCCATCGTACTTTAATCAAGAAGGGCGGAATCCTATTGTATGGGAAGATACCGATGGATGTAATGGAATGCGCTTTAATAGCCTCCTTCAGGTAGCATCTACAGATGGTAAAGTGACTAAAATTGCGGATGGGATACAGATTGTAGATGCATCTGAAGTAATTGTATATTTTACAGCTGCGACAAGCTTTAATGGATTTGATAAGTGTCCTGATCGTGATGGGAAAGATGAAAAAGCGTTAACAGCTCAATACCTAAGAGATGCTTTAAGGGTACGCTATGGATCTTTAAAGCAAGCGCATATTCAAGATTACCGCAATCTTTTTGATCGCTTAGCATTTAACCTTGTGGCGGACAATTCGAAGGATAATCTAGCCAATATGCCGTCTGATGCTAGGCTGAAGCGGTATAGTGAAGGCAATAAGGATCTGGAATTGGAAGCTTTCTTCCTACAATACGGTCGTTATTTGTTGATCTCCTCTTCTAGAGATGGTGGAACTCCAGCGAATCTGCAAGGAATATGGAATAAAGAGCTGAGAGCGCCATGGAGTTCCAATTTTACCATCAATATCAATACGCAAATGAACTATTGGCCTGCTGAAGTTGGAAATTTGTCGGAGTTGCACACGCCATTGCTTGAATTTATAGCCGATCTATCGGTAAATGGAAAACTGACTGCTCAAGAATATTACAAAACAAGAGGCTGGGTTGCACACCATAACTCTGATATTTGGGCCTTGAGTAATGCTGTTGGCAATGTAGGTGCCGGAGACCCACTTTGGGCCAATTGGTACATGGGCGGCGCTTGGTTATCCAGACACCTTTGGGAGCGATATGCTTTTTCTATGGATAAAGATTTCTTAAAAAATCATGCATATCCAATCATGAAGGAGGCCGCATTATTTTGTGTAGACTGGATGATTGAGAAAGATGGTTTGCTAATCACATCGCCATCTACCACGCCCGAAAATCTATTTATCTACGAAGGTAAGCGCGTTGCGGTGTCAGAGGGTACTACCATGGATATGGCTATCATTCGAGATTTATTCCGAAATGTAATTGCTGCTACCGAAATCTTAGAGGTGGATCAAGAATTTAGAGATCTACTGTCCAAGAAAATCGCCTTATTGTATCCTTACAAAATCGGTAGCAAAGGTCAATTATTGGAGTGGACTGAGGAATATGTAGAGGAAGATCCGCATCATCGGCATTTGTCGCAATTGTATGGCGTGCATCCCGGTATTGATATTTCTCCACTCACCACACCAGATTTAGCGGCTGCCGCATCTAAGTCATTTGAACTTCGTGGTGACGAAGGAACTGGATGGAGTAAAGCTTGGAAGATCAATTTCGCTGCGCGACTATTAGAAGGAGATCATGCGCACAAAATGGTGCGCGAGATTCTTCGCTATTGCGACCCAAATGATCAGGGTACCGGCGGTACCTATCCTAACTTCTTTGATGCACATCCGCCGTTTCAAATTGATGGCAATTTTGGTGCTTCAGCAGGTATGATGGAAATGATCGTGCAAAGTCATTTAGGAGAAATACACTTGCTACCCGCGCTACCTGCGGCTTGGAACTCTGGTAGCTTAAATGGTATTAGAGCAAGAGGAAATTTTGAATTAGATCTAGTATGGACCAATGGTCATCTCGTTTCTGGTAAAGTAACCTCTTTGGCGGGAGAGTCTTGTACATTACGCACCGCCACACCGATCAAGATCAAAGGTGCTCATGCCGTGATGCGCAAAGATCAAGATTACTATGTGTATGAATTTGAAACAGTTCCTCAGAAAGTTTACCGAATTAAAAAGAGTAAGCATTAGCATACAATAGCATCTAATATAAACCTAAACAAATAAAAGTATGATGAGAAAAAAATACCCCCTGAAAAGGGGGCTGGCAATCCTACGCGGTATTGCCGTGGTACTGCTATCCCTAATCACGCCTTATGGCGTGGTGCTTGGATACGATGTGGCACATTTAAAAGATGTATTGAATGAAGATATTCATACAGATGTATTACAAAGAAATATTCGGGGAAAAGTAACTACATCCGATGGTACAGCGATTCAGGGTGTTTCTATTACCTCTTCAAAAAGCGCAGTCGCTACTGCGACAGATGCGGAAGGTTTGTTCTCCATCACCGCAGCTGCAGGCGAAATACTCACCTTCAGATCGGTCGGATATCAAGATCGGCAAATCAATGTTTCCGCAGAAGATTTTATGGATGTCGTATTAGAGACCTCTTCCGAAACGCTAGATCAGATTGTGGTGGTGGGTTTTGGAACGCAAAAGAAAGCCAATTTGACGGGATCTGTAGCGACCGTGAAAGGTGATGATATGGTTCGGCGTCCTGTGACCAATGCCGGTGCAATGCTTCAGGGGCAAGTTCCAGGATTGAGTATTGTGCAAGGTGGTGGGGAGCCGGGTAATGAAAATCTGACGATACGCATGCGTGGTCAAGGTACTTTTAGTGGAGCGGGGAATAATCCCTTGGTTCTTATCGATGGTGTTGAAGGTAGTTTGACAGATCTGAATCCAAACGATATCGACAATGTATCTGTCTTAAAAGACGCCGCTTCGGCATCAATATATGGTTCGCGAGCAGCCAACGGTGTCATCTTAGTCACCACGAAAATAGGTTCTGTCGGTCGCACATTTGTAGAATATAGCAATAATTTAGCGATTCATACGCCGACAAAGATGTTTGATTTGATCACTAATTCAGCCGAATATATGGAGCTTTTTAATGAAGCCAAACTCAATACCGGTATTAATCGAGGATTATACTCACAGGAGGATATTGAGTTATACCGTAATGCGACAGATTTAACCAAGTACCCCAATACCGATTGGCTTGATATCTTTTTCAACCCCGCATTTGTACATCAACACAATCTTAGTGTTAACGGCGGTGGTGAGAAAACCCAATACAATCTATCGATGGGGTATGTAAACCAGCCGGGCGTTTTTATGGGATTCAACTATGAGCGCTTTAATATGCGGTTAAACTTAACTTCGACCATAAACGACTGGCTAAAAATAGGAAGTAATATAAGTGCCAAACAAGGAAATACACAAAGACCGAGACAGGGAGGAGAAGATGCATTTGTTGGCGCATTGTCCCAAGCTCCAACATATGCTCCTCAGTTGCCTGATGGTAGGTTTGTTCACAAAGCCTATGATTTTGAGGTGAATAACAAAAATATGCTGGCTATTATTGATAATGAAACTTTTTATAAAAACAGAGATTACTCAATAAACCTGCAGGGGTGGTTTGATGCGAAGATAGCTCGAAACCTAAGTTGGTACGGAAAGGCTGCTATCGTTGGTGATTTTGACAACGAATCGGATTGGAGACCGACTGTTCCATTATACAATTTTCGATCGGGAGAATTTGCCACCAATTTAGATGTTGGCGAGCTAGGTCTTCAGAAAACACGCCGCGAAAATCGATATACCAACATGTTCTCTTACTTAAAATACGAGGATCGCTTCCATGATCTTCATACGATAGGTGCGCAAGTAGGATACAGCTATGAGGCCAATCAGAATCAGTTTTTAGGTGGATATAGGCAGAATTTCTATGGTGGTGCACTTCGAGAATTAAATGCTGGCGGATTATCTGTTTTAAGAAATGATGGCTCTACGTATGAATGGGCTTTACAATCCTTATTCGGTCGCTTAAATTATAGTTTTGCGGACAAGTATCTATTCGAAGGTAATTTCCGTTATGACGGCTCCTCACGATTTAGTTCCGAACAACGTTGGGGTGTGTTTCCTTCGTTTTCTGGCGCTTGGAGAATATCCCAAGAATCCTTTATACGCGACAACGCGAGCTTTGGATGGTTAAATGAGCTAAAGGTACGAGGATCCTACGGATTGCTCGGGAATCAAAATATCAATATTAATGGTAATTATCCGTACCCATATCAGGATCTGTACGATTTTACAGGTGATTACTCATTTGATAATTCTGAATTGTCTCCTGGGGTTGCGCAAGGTAACTTACCTAACCGGGCGATTTCATGGGAGAAAACTGCCATCTATGACCTCGGTTTAGATGTGAGGCTGTTCAATAAGCTCGATATTACGTTCGATTGGTATCAAAAAGATACACGTGATATTTTGCGGAATATCCAGTTTACCGATCTAGTTGGCCTTGGCGCTCCCTTTATTAATTCGGGAACCGTCAGAAATAGAGGTTTTGAGGTGGCGGTCAACTATCAGAATCAAATCAAATCGGGTCTGTTTGAAGGTCTGAGATACAGCGTCGGTGGAAACATGGATCATTTCAAAAATACGGTTATGAATTTTGGTGCTCCCGAGATTGGACAATGGACGATCAAAGAAAACAACCGGCCATTGGATACATTCTACATGCTAGAAGTAGTAGGCATATTCCAGAATGCAGATGAAATTGCGGCCGCACCAAAGCAGTATAATGACAACACGTTGCCAGGTGACTTGATCTATAGAGATCAAAATGGTGACGGAAAGATCGACGATAATGATAGAGTACACATGGATGGTGCTTTTCCACAATTCCAGTACGCGGTAAATGGGAGTGTTTCATGGAAAAACTTTGATTTATCGGTGCTATTCCAAGGAGTACAAGGGCGGAATATCTTCTTAAACAATTGGGGAATCATGCCTTTTGTGCAAGGTTCAGCGCCAACCACAGATATCAGAGATCGGTGGACAGAAGATAATCCATCCACCACGATGCCAAGGCTGTATTTTGGTTGGGATTCTCCACAAAAGTTTTCAAGACCATCCTCTTATTTCCTACGCAATGCCAGTTACCTCCGTTTGAAAAACCTGAGTCTGGGATACACATTCTCCCAAGAGTCGCTGGCTAAAATTGGAATCGAAAAATTCAGAGTATTTCTTTCTGGAGATAACTTAATTACTTGGACAAATTATCCAGGTTTGGATCCGGAGCGCGGTGGCAGTGGTACCTTTCTGACTTATCCACAAAATAAGATTTATTCATTTGGCGTTAACCTACAGTTTTAAAATAGTACACACATGTATAAGTTCAAAAATATAGTTACAGCAATACTAGGCTTACTGCTCGCAAGTTGTAGTATTGATCGAGATCCACTAGATAGATATTCTGCCAGTCAGTTTTGGAACACACAGGGCGACTTTGATATGGCGATGACTGCTATTTATGGCAAGTTGCAGACACCCATCTTCTCCTATGGATCACCCGATTGGGATTTACTCACCGACAATGCTTATGGTCAACACAATTCTAATCGCGCCAGAGATATAGCTTCTGGGGAGATATCACCATCCTTAGGCGGTTTTATATCGGATGTGTATTCGAATGCATACGCAGGCATCGCAAGAGTGAATATTTTTTTAGGCCAACTAGAGCAATATAATGCAGACTTTCTCCCTCAGGATTTGATTCTTTCATACGAGGCAGAGGCCAAATTTATGCGCGCTTACTATTACTACATGCTGTATGCCTGTTATGGTGATGTACCACTAGTAGACAAGGCGCTAGATCTTGATAACTTTGTACAACCAAAAGTATCTGCTGAGGAGATTCTAGCTTTCATTTACAACGATTTAGATCGTGCCATTGAGCTCCTTCCTGCGGTTACTTACGCGCAAGGGAATGGCCGAGTGGTGAAGTCATCTGCTCAGGCTCTCAAATTACGAGTACTGATGTATACTGGATATAATACCGATGGCTCGCCCAACGTAGCAGTACTAACCCAAGCTCGGGATCTGGCCAAGCAGATCATGGCCACAGGCTATCAATTGTCGCCTGTATTTCACGATGTATTTCGCGATAACCGCCAGGAAGGAAATCCGGAGATCATCTTTTCTGTCAAATTTCTAGCACCCAATAATGCTACCGCTATGGATCAATGGTATGGCGATTGGGTTGGTGTTAGTCCTTTGCCTAGTTTCGTGTCTTTATTTGAAGATGATGATTTGCGCAAAGAGGCGAGTATTTTCCAAAATGTGGTCGACTTTGGCACCGGTAAAACACATTTGCCATCCAACAATATGCCTACTGGTTATGGGGTCAAAAAGTTCTTAACGCCAGAAAATATCCCTTATGATTACTCCACGAGAAGTGCTCAAGATTGGGTGATGTTTCGCTATGCGGATGTGTTGCTAAACTTTGCTGAAGCAGAAAATGAGATTACTGGCCCAACGTCCGAATGTTATGCTGCGATCAATGCTATCAGAACGCGAGCCGGATTAACTAATCTAGAACCGACGTTTTCAAAAGAAGAATTCAGAGACTTAATCCGGTCAGAGCGCCGATTGGAACTCGCTTTTGAAGGGACACGGTACTTCGATCTCAAAAGGTGGCGTATTGCGGAAGAAGTATTGAATGCAATCCAAGATGGTATTATTCAATACAATTTTCAACAAAGATTCTATTTGTGGCCTATTCCGCAAAGTCAGATAGACCGAAGTGGGGGCGTGCTCATTCAAAATAGCGATTATTAGACTGATTGCATAAAAAAGCTAGCAGTGCCAAATGCTAGCTTTTTAACAAATCTGAATATTCCCCTTCATAAAGCGTACTCATAAACGAACGTGCTTTATGAAGGGGATTTTTTGTTTAATGCATGCTTATAAGATACCACAACGACTTGCATGGTAGAGTCAGATGGCAATTCTTAAGAGAATAGATTGTTTTGTCCTGTTAAAGGAGCTGTCGTAGTAGTAATTGGGTAGAGTGTTGTTATTTCTTGGTAGCGGTAAAAAAATTAAAGGTAGGTTAAGACCAATAGCATAAAAAAGGCGATACGGGGAGTATCGCCTATAATCACACTAACTATTAATAAAAACCCTATGGAACTAGGTGTTTTTCGAATCTTAAAGGCTAAACAGTAGGAGGTTAAACGCCAATGCATTATGCCTCAACTTTTCGTTTAGCGATAGATAAAGATAAATAGTATTGATAGATTATGCAATAGAATGGGAAAAAAAACGTTACAAAAAAGCGTTTTTAAAATAATTGATTGATAATCAGATTATTAAATTTTTTATAAACGTTTTTTTTGGAGAAATTTATCTGTCTATGTGGCCGGACTGTGTGTCTAAGTACACCTCCCAGGCCACCTGATCTGTCTTAAATGTAAAAATTTCTGCACGAGCTTGCGTCAAAGGAATCAAACGAAATATGATGTCCTTATCTGGATTGTCAGCCGCAGGCATAGGTACTGGTGCAAACATGGGATGATCTATGGTCAAGTCTTTTCCATATCTCGGTCGTATCAGATAGTAGATCGATATGATTTGACTATCGTTGAACGACGATTTTTCAAAGAAATCGGTGGTATATAGATGCTCAATTACTTCGATTTCCAGATTACATTCTTCCAGATATTCTCTTTTAAGCGCATCGATTAATCCTTCTCCGTATTCTAGCCCACCACCCGGGAACTTTGTGAAGGCAAAACTGCCAACTTGCTCATCGCTGATGAGCACTTCGTTCTGCTGATTCACCAATATCCCGTATACCCTAACGTTGAATAAGAACATGCTTGATTTCTACTTTAGATCTGATATTATATCTGCTCAAATCCAGATTCTACACTCAATTCATCTACGCCTGCGATAGAATAGTGTCTTGGTAGAAACCAAGAGAGGGTATTCATCACTTGTACATAGGCATCTTGCGTCGCAAACATTTTTGGCGTTATGTTAAAGATCAGATCTTGGGTCATGGTGTTATCATCTTCGTAATTGCGAGCGATCAACATGACCTTGCCATTATTCAGGCCAGAATAAGCTAAGAACTCTCTCATATGGGTGCGTGTCTGCGCAGGAAGGATTTCTTCTGATGGTTGTCCAACCAAAACTTTTTCGTCTTTTGGCAAGACGAAATCTTTGCCATGCTCCGAGAAAGCGCTATCGTCGGTGTAAAACTCGTTACGAAGCTTCAAGTTGAGCAAGTCGCCGTGTGAGAATATCCAATCGGGTTGATCCTTGTGTGCATTAATCACCAATCCAAAGCCATTGGACAAAATTCTGTCCAACTCATTTCGGATCACGAATGCTTTAAAATTTGTCTCTGGATCTACAGTACGCGCATTCATATAGGCAAAGCTGTCATTCGCTACGGCGACCTCGGGCTCGGCCAATTGTAGATTGCACTCGTCGATATTATCCAGAAAATCTGCGACCCATTTCGGATCACGACTCCCCAAAGGAATCTCTAAGAGATGTTGTAGATTGATCGTTTTTTCCAGGTTTCCCAAGGAACCGGAAGAACTTTTATTAGCATCAAAAAAGTGAATCGTACTCATAGCGTTTAAAGATGCTAAAATTAAGGAATCTTTGTTGAATTTCGGCTCAAGTATGTCAATATGACGGTTTTTTATTAGACGAACGTGCATAGAACGATATAAAATTTTACTATTTTTGTTAGAAACCATATTTAATAATGTCTAATACAAACGCGACCCACAACGTAGATTTTGATTCATCAAAGCTCAGTTTCGAAGAGTTTCGTGACCTGATAATTAGCGATTACCGGCTGGCCGTAGAAAGTCGGCAGGTGAGCTTGTTAGGGCGTAAGGAAGTGCTGACGGGTAAGGCTAAGTTTGGTATTTTTGGAGATGGTAAAGAGTTGGCACAGATAGCATTATCAAAGGCTTTTAGAAATGGTGATTGGCGTTCGGGATATTACCGCGACCAGACCATGGCTATGGCATTAGGGTTCACCGATGTCTATCAGTTTTTTAGTCAACTATATGCCACGCCAGATTTAGCTATTGAGCCGGCTTCTGGAGGTCGGCAGATGAATTGTCACTTCTCGACACAGTTGCTGGATGGAGATGGCCAATGGTTGAATCAGACACAACAAAAAAATTCCGCATCGGATATTTCCACTACTGGCGGACAAATGGCTCGTGCGGTTGGTTTGGGATTAGCATCTACCTATTATCGGGATAATGAAGCGCTTCGCTATTTAAAATACTTCTCAGACAATGGTAATGAAGTCGTGTTCTGTAATATTGGCAATGCTTCTACCTCAGAGGGAATATTTTGGGAAACAATCAATGCGATTGGTGTCAAGCAGTTGCCTTTAGTCGTTTCTATCTGGGATGATGGATATGGGATTTCAGTACCTAATGATGTGCAAACGACAAAATCAGATATTTCACAGGTGCTCAAAGGGTTTCAGACAGATGAACATGGCGTGGGTTTCGAAATTTTTAGAGTTTGTGGTTGGGATTATCCGGGCTTATGCGAGGTATATGAAAAAGCCGCCGATCTGGCTCGCGAAAAACATGGACCTTGTATCGTGCATGTCTGTGAAATGACACAGCCTCAAGGGCATTCTACATCAGGATCGCATGAGCGGTATAAAACCGGCGATCGTTTGAAATGGGAAGAAGAGTACGATTGCAATTTAAAGATGCGCCATTGGATGTTGGAATCTGGGATTGCTGATGAAGAAACTTTGCTAATCATTGAGCGCGAGTGTAAAGAAAAAGTGCGCGCAGAACAACGTCGTGCATGGACAGACTATCAGCAGCTGTTGCAGGTAGACTTTGATCAGGCAGTTGCCTTGCTCAGTAATATAGATGACGAAAGGGTAGAAATTCCCTTAAAGACTTTGCAATCCTTAACGGAATATGCGTTACATGAAATTTATGGCAATGTGCGTCGCGCACTGCGAGAATTGCGCGGCGACGCAGTAGATGGCAAAGAAGCTTTGTTAGATTGGTACAACAAGCAGCAAAAAATCAACCAAGACAGGTACAATGATTTCCTGTTTTCCAATACGACCAATAGCCCATCGCTAGTAGAAAATGTACAACCAGAATATGATGTAGAATCACCTGTAGTCGATGGCCGCGAAATTCTGAATGCTTGTTTCCGAGAGCATTTCGCTAAAGATGACCGACTCATCGCTTTTGGGGAAGATGTCGGTAAAATAGGGGATGTGAACCAAGGATTTGCCGGCTTGCAAGAGCAATTTGGTGAAGCGCGCATCTTTGATACAGGTATTCGCGAATCGACTATTATCGGCAAAGGAATAGGGTTGGCCATGCGTGGCCTTCGGCCAATTGCAGAGATTCAATACTTGGATTATTTAATCTATGCGTTACCCGTGTTGAGCGATGATTTGGCTAGCCTAAGTTATCGTACCAAGGGAAGACAAAAAGCGCCATTAATTATCCGTACGCGTGGTCATCGCTTAGAAGGTGTATGGCACTCGGGTTCGCCCATGTCGGTTTTGTTAGGTGCACTACGCGGTATTCATCTTTGTGTACCACGCAATATGACTCAAGCGGCAGGGATGTACAATATGTTGCTAAAATCAGATGAACCAGCTTTGGTTGTAGAATGTCTGAACGGCTATCGTCTCAAAGAAAAAATGCCTCAAAACGTGAGCGATTTTACAGTTCCTCTTGGCGTAGCAGAAATTGTGCGCGAAGGACACGACATTACAGTCGTGTCTTATGGTTCTACCTTACGCGTCGTACAAGAGGCAGCATTAGAATTAGAAAAGCTGGGTATCTCGTTAGAGATCGTTGATGCACAGTATTTGATGCCGTTCGACCGAGAGAAGATCTGTGCCACGTCCTTGCAAAAGACCAACAAGTTATTGGTGGTAGATGAAGATTTTCCAGGCGGTGCTTCTGCGTATTTGCTCAGCCAGATTCTGGAAGATCAGCAAGGTTATTATTTATTGGATAGCCAGCCGCGAACATTAACCGCTAAATCGCATCGCCCACCATATGGTTCGGATGGTGATTATTTTACCAAACCGTCGGTAGATGATGTGATCGAAACAGTCTATGCGATGATCAGTGAAACAAATCCACAAAAGTATCCTGCTATCTATTAGCGATCTGATGTTTTTGTATACTAAGAAATAGAAAGTAAGAAGGCAGTCGAATGACTGCCTTTTTTATGTGTACTATCTGGCTTTGCTGACCGCCGCTTTAGACTGCGGAACATTAAATAGTGAAGCTGCGCCAATGATCGCGGCATGTTCTTGATATTTGCCCAGTTCGATGTTATAAGCCCCAAGTGCGGCTTTTTTTCCAATGCAAATCTTGTCCCAAGCTTTGGTGATATTACCTCCAATGATGAAATTGTAGGCTTCATGTTTTTCACTAAAATAAGCTAAGAAATCCAACAAATGCTGTACATATTCTTCTAACAAAGTGGTTGTTTCTGACAGGTCGCCGTGTTGTTCCAAAATTTCCTTTAGACCCGGCTTCTGGATACCAGTAAGTTCTTCAAAACGTTTGGTAAACCATCTGGTTACTAGGAATTCTTCGAAAATAGTACCTCGGAAAGGGGCTTCCCACAAAGCAGCATCAAATGCTTTTTCACCTTTGCTCCATACCGCGCTACCTAACCCTGTGCCGAGCGTGATACCCAAAATCCGATCTTTATGCTCCAGACCTTGCGCAAAGATTTCACCTTGTAAAAACGCCGCCGCATCGTTGATATACGAGATTTTTTGGATTGGCAATCCCGACAGATTATCTTTGATGGGTTGTGTCACTACCATCTGATAAAGGCTGTCGTATTTGGTTTGTCCGATCATCAAAGCACGACCTTCTTCGTAATCGAAAGGGCCTGGCATCGCTATTCCAATCTCTCGAATTTCCTCTTTGCTACTCGCTATACAAGCACGCATGCAGTCTGTCCAATTCTGTAAAATCGATTTAGCATCTGAAGAAGAATCAACGTGCTGACGCGTGATCGTATCCTCCAGAATAATCCAGTGATCGGTATCTACGATTGCAGCAGTTATATGCGTTCCGCCAATGTCACAGGCCAGAACAAAGCGATTATCGCGCATTAGATTGGTATTTTAATAAATGATCGGCAATCACCAAGGCAGCCATCGCTTCTACGATAATCACCGCGCGTGGTACCACACATGGATCATGTCGGCCTTTGCCGGATATAGTTGTTTCGCTACCACTTTCGTCGATAGTAGCTTGGTCACGCATAATCGTGGCCACGGGTTTAAAAGCAGTGCGAAAAGTAATGTCCATCCCATTGGATAAACCACCTTGTATACCGCCAGAAAAATTCGTTTTGGTGCGAGTTGGCTGGCCTTCTTCGGCGATGAAAATATCATTGTGCTCCGAGCCCAGCATTTCAGAACCGACAAATCCAGATCCATATTCAAATCCATGCACCGCATTAATACTGAGCATAGCTTTGCCCAAATCGGCATGTAGCTTGTCGAATACGGGTTCACCCAGTCCGACTGGTAACCCACGAATTACAGTAGATATTCTTCCGCCAACGGTGTCGCCATTCTTACGAACTTGGTCGATAAATTCGATCATTTCTGCGGCGGTAGCCGGATCAGCACATCGCACGATATTGCTCTCGCGCAGTTTGACTAATTCCGTCAGATCAGATACATCGAGGTTTGGTGCTTCCAATTGGCCTACACCAGAAACATGGGCAAGGATTTCAATGCCATGTTGCTTTAAGAATAGTTTGGCAATGGCTCCCGCTGCCACACGTGCGGCAGTTTCGCGTGCCGAAGACCGGCCACCACCGCGATAATCGCGAATGCCGTATTTCACCTGATAGGTGTAATCTGCATGCGAAGGGCGAAACTTATCTTTGATATGCGAGTAATCTTTGGATCGCTGATCTTCGTTAGGAATATTGATTGCAATGGGAGTGCCCGTAGATTTTCCTTCGAATACACCCGACAAGATCTGTGCGATATCGCTTTCTTTTCGTTGTGTAGTAATTTTAGATTGTCCCGGTTTACGTTTGTCCAACTCCGACTGAATGAATTCTTCATCAATATCAATCTGCGACGGACATCCGTCTATAATTACGCCAATAGCTTTCCCGTGAGATTCACCATATGTTGTGATGCGGAACAGATCGCCAAAAGAATTTCCTGCCATAGTTAAGTTTAGGTTGTAAATATATTAATTCGGCATCAAAAATATAACTTTTGATGCCGAATTATTTATAATGATGTGGTAGTAATCTTCGGAATGATTACCAAACTAGGTTGAATTGCTGATCCTGTAAGTGTTGCCAAAAGTCTGGGTAAGACTTGTTGACTACCGCTGGCTCTTCTACCGTAACTTGCGGAAAATGAAGGGCAAGTGGCGCAAAGGCCATCGCCATACGATGATCTTCGTATGTTGCGATCACTAACTCTTTAGGTGCAAAATAGCCTTCCGTATCCAATGTGTAGATCTCATTATCTTCGTGCAATTTACAGCCGAATTTTCCAATTTCGTTCTGCAAAGCGGCGATACGATCTGTTTCTTTAATCTTCAAGGTTTCTAGTCCCGTAAAAGTAGTCGGGATTCGCAGTGCTGCTGCGATGACGACAATGGTCTGTGCCAAATCAGGACATTCTTTTAAATCTAGAAAAACCGGATCGCCAGTCAACGTACTTTTTTGTAATGTAATACCACCTTCTTCAAAGGTGGTATGTACACCAAAATGCGTCATGATATTAGCAATGGCAATATCTCCTTGTAAACTGCTTTTCTTCAAGCCTGGTAAGAAAAGAGAGCCCTCTTTTGCCAAAGCAACCATAGCATACCAATAAGAAGCAGCGCTCCAATCAGGCTCTACATAGAGTGTAGCCGCGCCAAATGATTGCGCCGGAATACTAATCGTTTGCTCATTCCATTGGTATTCAATGCCTGATTCGCGCAGCATATCTAGTGTCATGCTCACATATGGCTTCGAAGTGAGCTCACCTGCTATTTGAAGGTTCAATCCTTTTGGTAGTGCAGCTGCGATAAGCAACAACGAGGAAATGTATTGACTACTGATGTCGCCTGGAATCGAAACCTTCGTCGCCGTTTGCTCAAATGTTCCATCAATATGTAGTGGCGGATAACCTTCTTTTGCTGCGTAGCTGATTTTAGCGCCGATAGTTTGCAAAGCATCTACCAATAACTTGATTGGGCGTTCTTGCATGCGTGCGCTGCCCGTTAGTTCAAATGATCCTGCGGATAAACTCAAGAACGAAGTCAGGAATCGCATTGCTGTGCCAGCAGGCCCAATGTCAATCTTTGTACGATCGCCTGTGGCAGACGAATCGCTTGCGATAGCAAGTGCTTCGCTCATGGTGACGGTATCGGCTGCTTCCGAAAGATTAGCCACGCTAACACTACCTTGACTAAGGGCTTGAATGATAAGGGCGCGGTTGCTCTCGGATTTTGAACCCGTGAGCACTACCGTTCCGCTTATTGTCTTGTTAGCATGTGATAAGGAGACTTTTTGGAGGTCGCTCATTATGCTTCTGCAATCGTTTTGCTGTTCATTACCTCGTTTTGCTTGCGTATAGATTCGTTGTGCAATAACTCTAAATATTTCACCGCGAAGTCTTCACCGATGTTCAATGCTTTGGCTAATTGAACACGTTTTTGTACGATTTCGTCCCAACGGTTAACTTGTAAGATGGTGACGTTGTTATCACGTTTGTATTCGCCAATTTTTTCTGCGATTTTCATACGGTCGCCAATCATTTTGATGATGTCGTTATCCAATTTGTCGATGTTCTGACGCAATTCCGATAGTTTATCTTCGAATGCAGGGTTGTTAGACTCTGCATGACGAACTGCAATATTGCTTAACATATCTGCTAATGCTCCCGGCGTTAATTGCTGTTTAGCATCTGTCCAAGCTACCGACGGATCAATGTGTGATTCTATGATTAAACCTTGCATATCCATATCCAATGCTTTTTGAGAGATGTATGGTAGCAATTCACGATTGCCACAGATATGACTTGGATCGTTGATGATAGGCAATTCTGGTGCGATGGATTTCAATTGGATCGCAATATCCCACATCGGTTCGTTACGGAAAGCGGTTTTCTCGAAAGAAGAGAATCCACGGTGGATAGCCGCTAATTTCTTAATACCGGCACGGTTTACGCGCTCCAAAGCACCAATCCATAGTGATAAATCTGGATTTACTGGGTTTTTGACAATTACTGGAACATCTACTCCTTGCAATGCATCGGCAATTTCCTGTACAGTGAATGGGTTTGCGGTAGAACGCGCGCCAATCCACAAGACATCTATACCTGCTGCTAAAGCTTCTTCCACATGTTTTGCGGTAGCTACTTCAGTCGCTGTCGGAAGTCCTGTTTCTGCTTTCGCTCTTTTCAACCACTCCAAACCAATGCTTCCGATTCCTTCAAATTCTCCTGGACGAGTGCGTGGTTTCCAGATTCCGGCGCGTAGCACGTGTACTTTACCTGTGTTAGCCAATAAATGTGCTGTAGATACTACTTGTTCTTCGGTCTCGGCACTACAAGGTCCCGCAATTACCAATGGCTTGTCGCCTGTATCAATCCAAGAACTTAATGGCAAGATGTCTAATGAATGTTTCATCGTATATATGTTTTTATTTTTTTTCTGATAAATTATTTAAACGCGTTCGTTTTTAATGTATTCGCCCATGATGTTAAAATTCACGGAGTGCTTCAATACTTTGCGGATCGCTGCGTCATAATCCGACTGTTTCTTCCATTCTACATCAACATAGAAGTCGTATTCATTCCGCTTGCCCACGACTGGCATGGATTGGATCTTGCTGAGATTCACATTTTGCTCAGCGAAGCATTGTAAGATAATAGCCAATGAACCGACGGCATTGCCCGTTTGGAAAGAGAGGGATGCTTTGTTTGCATTCTTCTGTTCGACCACGTCGTTGGAAAGAATTAAGAAGCGTGTTGCATTCTTTTTGTTCGTTTCTATGCGGCGTTCGATAATTTCTAGGCCATAGATCTTTGCGGCAGCCTCTCCAGCGATGGCAGCTGTGTTGGCTAGCTTTTCAGAAACGATATTTTGCGCACTAGAGGCGGTGTCCATACCTTCTTTCACAATCCACTCTGGGTGTTCGCTCAAAAATTCGTCGCATTGGCGAATGGCAATAGGATGCGATTCTACAAATTTAATGTCGGCCAACTTAGTACCTGGTAGTGCCAGCAAGTGTTGCTGGATATGCAGGTGTACTTCGCCTAAAATGTGAAAGCGATAATCGCGCAATAGGTTGTAGTTTGGCAGGATGCTTCCAGCAATGGAGTTTTCAATGGCCATGACTACATAGTCCGCTTTGCCTTGTTTGAGCAGTTCGCAGGTCCTTTTGAAGGATTCACACTCCAATGTCTCAATATCATTGCCAAAGTATTTATAAGCGGCCTCTTCGTGAAAAGAGCCTTTTACGCCTTGTATCGCAATCTTTAATTTTTCTGATTCCATGTGGATTTAGTCAAAAAAAAGAGGCCCCGTGTTGCTTCGGGACCTCTGTTTACTTTTATAGTACGTACACAATAGTATCCCCCTTATTATTCGTGATAATAAAAAAAGCTAAAATACGGTTGTGTATAAAATCTGTTCATTTGTCTCGTTCTGTTTCCAAAAGTAATGCAAAAATTGATAACTGCAAAATAATTTGAAATTTTTATATTATTTGATGTTTATTTATACCTTTTATTGCTGTTTTTTTAGGTCTATAATTGCATATTTTTAGAGGTTTTTTTGGATGTTATTTTTGATTAAAATAACCTTAAAAATATACTAAATGTGGTTTAATATACTTGAATATCATTTTTTGTTTGTTTTATGCTATGTATTTTTTCAAAAAATATCGAATTTTTAAGTGTAAAAATTTCCTATAATAACATCTATTTTTTTATAAATAATTTTAAAATATTAACTCGTTTAATCGCCTGTTTTTTTATTGATTTTGGAGATGTTCCTAGTTCAGCGTTCCAATTTTGTTTCCTAATTTTGCATTAACATGCATTTTGTGCTCATAAGTATATGCTGTTCGGTAGCCGTGGCAGTTTTATTGAAATACGCTAGACAGTGTGGGGTGGATACTTGGCAAATGATTGTCTGGAATTATCCAGCAGCATTAGCTTTTACCTATTTTATATTTCAACCGGATCTTAATACGATAGCTTGGTCTATGCTTCCTTGGCGCACATATTTGCCTATTGCTGTATTGTTGCCAGGTTTGTTTATGTTATTATCCTATTCTCTACGGTATGCTGGTTTGGTGCAGACCGAGGTGGCGCAGCGGCTTTCGTTGGTATTGTCTTTATTGGCGGCAGCTTTTGTTTTTGGAGAAGTGTTTAGCGCTTGGCGTATCGCTGGTATTCTCGTCGGTTTTTTGGCTATTGCTTTTTTGGTGGGCTGGCGCAAGGGTGTGAGGCCGAGTCAAGGTTTGCGCTATTTGCTTTTTCCGCTTTTGGTATTTGTTGGTTACGGAGCGATTGATGTGTTGTTTAAGACGGTGGCACTTGAAATACATGTGCCGTATACCACTTCTTTGTTGTTGATCTTCACGGGTGCTTTTATCTTAGCTTTCATGTACTTTATAGTACAGTGTATTTTTAATAAGCTGCATTTTTCAGCCAAATCTATGTATTGGGGGCTAGTGTTAGGTGCTTTGAATTTTGGTAATATCTTATTTTATATGCGAGCACATCAAGCACTTGTCAATAATCCTTCTGTCGTATTTGCTGGAATGAACATCGGTGTAATTGGCGTAGGAGCTTTGCTGGGTGTATTGCTTTTCAAGGAAAAGCTATCTCGTGTAAATGTTGTTGGGATAGCTTTGGCTATTATAGCAGTATTGATGATTGCCTATCTGTAGCTCTATCTTTGTGATATTATAGCGAAAGCAATTTGGTCGTCTGTCAAGTTGATGGAGTGTTTTAAAATAAGCGTTGAAACAATAACTGCTTCAACGCGTTTCGGAAAGTTAAACGGTCAACATGATCATTCAACGTTAAAATTAAAAGTTGAACTATTCGTTGAGTCGATAACTTATCTTATACTATAATCTATCTGCTAAGTTATTCCGTTGCACTCGCAGAGGATTCAACGTACCTTGGATAAATTGTGGATCTGATTGTAGTAAATAATCGGTGCCAACAAAATATCGAGATGCGCTTTCGTCATTTTTTCCTTGGTAGAGCATCCACGCGACCGAAATGCCAGCAAATTCGTTTCTTTGAATGTCGAGTGTCGGACTAAAATGCGTAGCAAATCTTGCTGTTGCTATCCAAGAGGGAACTCTCTTTATGAGATTAGATTGCCATAGATTGGGCCATAAAAGTGGTGAAACAATAAGGTCCAGCTCGCCTGTGATTATAAATGTAGGGTGTTTAACAGTGGTGCCAATGGCAAGCGGGCCGGGTTGTATCGGTAATGATCCAAGTATTCTTAATCTGGGGTCAATGATGTCTAATGCTTTTTGTGATAAACTCGACGTAAGTATGCTCGCTCCACCTCCAGCGGAATGACCAGCTACAATCATCTTTGTCAAATCAATCTTATTATAGAGCGGAGATAGGGGGTCATCGTTTAATTTGGAGGCCTCGATCGCACCGTAAATATGCATCGTAGGTACCGTGTTTATAAAATTGTTAGAATTAATGACCACAAAACCGTAACTGGCCCATAATGTTGCTAATGCTTCATAGTGTCCCTGATTAGATAGAATACCACCTACAAAATTGATAACCGGTATTTTTTCTAATGATTGAATATTGGCTGGATAAAATGCTTCGGTAGAAAAATTTTGTTCGAAACCATAAGGAAATGCGGGACTACATCGCACTTCGGGATTAATTAATTTGAGACTCGCTAACACTTTTGAAGCTATACCGACTAATTGCCTACAATCTCCTCTTACCGCATTGGTCGCTACCTCGTATGGTCCCAATTTGCTGTACTCCGCATTAGCTAGACCAAAGGCGTTCACTATTGCAGAGGCTTTAGATTTGTCGCCTAGCGCTTGCGTGGTTAGAGGTTCTTCATCTTTCTGGCAAGAAGAAAGGAATAGTACTAGTGGTAAAATTAAAATTAAATTTTTCATAATATATTTATTTTAGAGATATAATATCAACTCCAACAATAGTGCTAATAGTTTAAATATTCTTTAATGTAATAAATATATAATATTATGTTAATTTATGTCGTATTGAAATAGGTGATTTAGCTAGGTGTTTATGGCTGGATTTGTACCTTGATAATTTGATTAAATACATAAAGCATGCCCTTGAGAGCATGCTTTATGTATTTCTAGTAACTGTATGTTTTAGCGAACCTAAGCGAACTTATTAAAGCGATTTTAGTGCATTAGCACGACTGTTTCGCTGTACTCGGGTTGGGTTTGGCTTTACAAGTACAAAAGGTTCGCCGGTCTTCAGGTATTCGGATGGTTTGCTGGGTCTGTAAACTGCCAGTGGTAAATCTCCTGCTTGGGTGAATGCTGGATCTTCAAGAGATCTATAAGCTGGGCCTACGAAAAATCGCGATGCAGCAACATCATTTTTAGCATTGTATAATATCCATGCAACTGTTATACCAGCATAATCGTTTCGTGCCAGTTCTAAAGTTGGTGTAAGGTGATTGGAGTTTTTGGTAGATACGAACCACGCAGGTGCGCTGCTAATCTTCTGATACTGATTTTTGAGTGGAAATGTGGTGGGTGGTACAAGCACGTCGTACTGGCCAGTTAATAGCAGAGTCGGTACATTGACATTATTACCACTGGCGGCAAAGCTAGGTTGCAGTGGGAAAGATCCAATTATTCTGAGCGAAGGATGAATAGATTGTATTATCTTCTCTGTCTTTGAAGTAATAGATAACGCGCCCGATCCTCCGGCCGAATGCCCTGATACTTGAACCTTGGACAGATCCAGTTTGTTGTATAAAGGTGACTGTGGATTGCTGTTCTGTGCAACGATTTCTAAAAGACCAGTAACATGTAGCGACGGATTGAAATTGATAAAATTGTTGCTATTAACCACCACAAATCCATAACTGGTCCACAATCTGATTAATGCATCGTAATTACCCTGATTGGAAACAAGACCGCCTACGAAACTGATCACAGGCACATTCTCTAGTGATTGGATGTTTGATGGGTAAAAAACTTCCGTTACGCGTCTATCCTCAAACCCATATGGAAATGAAGGGCTACATCTCACGCCAGGGTCTATAAAACGTAATGCTGCTAACACTCTTTGAATCGTTCCAGCAAATCCTGAACAATCTAGTCTGGTGCCCGTAGTAGATACTTGGTGCGGACCGAGTCTATTATACAAATCATTTGCTAAACCGATACTGGGATCAAACTTAGTGATGAGTGCGCCTTTGGCGTCGGTACTGATTGATTCAGTGGATGTATTAGTATCTATAAATTCTTGTTTTTTCTCACAAGAGTAAAGAAACACCAAGAAGCAGATGGAAGGTAGGATGAAATTCTTCATAATTATACGGTTATTAAATTTTAAAATAAATAAAATGTAACTCAACTTCATCTGAAGCCTTTATGTGGATCTTCGTAATGGCTAATTTCTTAACAGGTTTGCTGCCAAATTACGTTTGACTCCATAGGTTATAGGAGTGAGATCGGCAAAGTTTGATTTTTGGAGAATAAACTGTTGATCTTGCTGTAACCTATAGTTTGGTCCCACAAAATATGCCTTTGCTGCGGTATTATTCTTTCCTTGGTAGAGTAACCACGCTGTTGTAATACCTGCATATTCATTTTTCTCAATTTCCCTAACTGGGCTAAAGTGAGATGCATCTCTGGCCGTAGCAAACCATGCAGGTTGAGTTGGTGGATGTAAATTATAGTAATTTAGTGTTGCAAATTTGCCATTTACTTCGTCATTTTCAGCGGCAAGGTACAGGGTTGGCGTTCTTACAACTAAAGAGCTTGATGTAAGAATCGATGGTTGAATCGGTAGCGATGCTATGATTTTTATACGTTGGTCAATTTTTTGAAAAACAGCCGGTGCCAAATTTGACACTGTAATTGCTGCTCCAGCACCAGCAGAATGCCCAGCGAGAATCATTTTTGATAAATCAACTCTATCTTTTAAGTCTGATCCTGTCTTTTTATCTTCGATAGAAAGTTCAATTGCACCTAGCGCATGCATCAAAGGAGTTAAGTTTATGAAGTCGTTCGTGTTAACCACGATAAAGCCATGACTTGCCCACAATCGTGCGTAGGTGTCGTAGTTTCCTAGATTGGATATAATTCCTCCAACTAGGTTTACGACAGGTAATCTGCCTAATTTCCGAATGTCGCTAGGATACCAAACCTCTGTTGCTGCAGGAAAATCGAGTCCAGCAGGGAATTGTGGATTACATTGTATGTCTGGAGCTATGATCCCCGTTGATGAGGCAAAACCGTATAGCAATCCGCTGACTAGTTTACAATCTCCTCTAACAGCAGTGGTCTTGACAGCGTACGGGCCTGGCTTTGCATATTCATTATTTGCTATCCCTATCGCTGGATAACCGCCAAATAATGAAGATACATTCGCAGCTGTAAGTTCATTTGCTGCTTGGTTCTGTAGCACCTCGCTATCTTTAGCGCATGAAAAGAGTAGGAGTGTACATGTTAATAATATTAAAGCTTTCATAATGGTGAGTTTAAATGATATCTTGAAAAAATGTGTTGTATCTATACTATTAAATGTTCTTATTTAATTACGGTCAACGTACTATCATCGTCAAGCGTTGATTTCGAAAAAATAAGCTTCGCTCGCACTGTTGTTATGACCAAATAATCTTATTGATCTGCGTTGGCTGAAAACTGGTAGCAAAATTTAACAGTGTTCATTGTGAATATGATTTTTATTTTGCTGCTAGATCGAGGCTATAATTGTGTTATCAGAAACTACTGAGTGGAAGGAAAAGCATGCTCATGCGAGCATGCTTTTTTGTCAAACTATACTCTTGTTCGCTATCTACAAAATACATCTCAATGAAAAGATATGATGATGTATGGCAATTTGCACTGACCCTATTATTGTGTGGGCTATTACTGAATATATTTCAATTGCAGAGTTTGAATCTCCTGTACTCACTTATTTACAATTTGTCGGCTAACTTGTTCCGTCGTACTCTAAGCGGATGTAATACACCTTGAATAAACGCTGGGTCTTGCGTCGCTAAATACGATTTACCAACAAAATATTTGGCGGCTTCGGCATCATTTTTACCGTGGTATAATATCCATGCCACTGATATACCTGCATAGTCATTTCGAGCCAACTCTAAGGTAGGCGTACCATGATTCGAATATCTTGTCACGATATACCATGCTGGAGCTTTTTTAATAAATCTGTATTGCCAATTGAGACCTTGTAGAATTGGTGGAACAATGACATCAATTTCACCAGTTAGAATTAATGTTGGCACAGTCACGCCTAAGCCAGTAGCATTAAAGCTAGCTTGCAAAGGGAAAGATCCTACAAGTCTAATTTCAGGGTCAATCGTCTGTAGTGCTTTGGCTGGCAAAGCAGTGATCAAGATTGCCCCGCCTCCACCAGCAGAGTGACCAGAGACTAAAATTTTAGACAAATCAACTTTATTATATAAGGGTGATTCTGGATTACGATTTTGATCCACTAATTCTGTGAGTCCAGTAACTTGAAGTGATGGACTGAAATTGATAAAGTTACTGGTATTTACGACGATAAATCCGTAGCTAGTCCACAGATCAATTAATGCATCATAGTTGCCGGCATTGGACAACAATCCACCAACAAAGTTGATAACCGGTACTTTTCCTAGAGATTGAATGTTGGAAGGGTAAGATATTTCAGTTACGCGCCTGTCGGCAAAACCATACGGAAATGCGTCATTACAACGAACATTTGGATCTACAACTTTGATAGCGGCTAGCACTGTTTGTACAGCTCCGACAAACCCGCTACAATTTTGTCTGGTAGCATTAATCCTTGATACAGCATAAGGACCAGGTCTATTGTATTGGTCATTAGCAAGTCCAAAAACAGGCTGTGTCTTGATTAATGGCGACGCAAGGTTTAGGATTTGCGTCGTAAAGTTGACTCTAAATAAATCTGCTATGCCTTTGGCTTGAGCCTCGCTATTAAGGAAGTCAGAGTCATCAACAATTTCAGCTTCGAATACTTCATCATTTTTCTCGCAAGAGGAAAAAATAAAAAAGAATAAAAGTAGCATTACGCTCAAATTTTTCATAATCTTTAAGTTCAAAAAGTTTAACTATAATTATGTTTAAATTAACTATAGCAATTTTACGAAAGATTTTTTTGTTTTAAAGTAAAATTATATAATTTATTAATTTTATTTTAAATCTTGAGTATTTGATTCATGGAAGGGTATTTCTTTGTAACAAAGACTAAATATACACAGTTTGATGATAATTAATATATGCTATGTGTATGACGACAGGTAGTGCGTAAAATTCTTACTTACAGTTGTTTCGTGCTAATTTAAAGTGAGTTTGTTTGATACTCTTTGTGTGATATTGGGATATTTGTATTAGCTAGTATTATTATTAATAATAATTTTGCAGCTTGTAACAGACGCGATTAATGTCGACGGTCATTTATATAAAAATTACAATCTCTTTGCAGGTTTAAACATTCAATTTTTGTGAGCTTATTTGAAGATACTTATCGTACGATAGAGGCAACATACGAAGGCATATTTAGGGACAAGGGCAGTAAATTTATCGCTTACGTTTATCCCTTTGAAGATGAAATTAAATTAAAGGATGTGATTGCACAACTAAAAGTTTTACATCCTAAAGCACGACATCATTGCTATGCGTATCGGCTCACTCCAGATCGTTCAATTTTTCGGGTTAATGACGATGGTGAACCATCAGGAACAGCTGGTCGGCCAATTTTAAACGTTTTGTTATCATTAGATCTAACAAATGTCTTAGTTGTTGTGGTGCGCTATTTCGGTGGAACTTTGCTCGGTGTTCCCGGCTTAATAAATGCTTATAAAAGCGCCACGCAAATTGCGCTAGAATCTGCGAAAGTGATCGAAAAAACCACAGATGATATCTATGAACTACGGTTTCAATATTTGCAAATGAATGATATTATGCGTATCATTAAAGAAGAAAATGCTACAATCCGTGAACAACAATTTGACAATGACTGTGTCATGCAGATTGCAATTCGCAAGATGAACGTAAATACCGTTGTAGGCCGTTTGGAAAAGATAGAGCACACAAAACTTCATTATCTGAAAACCATATGATCAATGATTCCGAGCTAATACTAAACCAAGATGGCAGTGTTTACCATCTCAATTTACTTCCTGAAGATATCGCTGAAACTATCATTTTCGTAGGTGACCAAGAGCGAGTGCCATTGGTATCGCGGCATTTTGATAGCGTAGAAATAAAAAAAGGAAAGCGCGAGTTTATTACACATACAGGGCATTTGCGCGGGAAGCGTATATCAGTTGTTTCTACCGGTATTGGTACGGATAATATCGATATTGTGATCAATGAGATTGATGCACTATTCAACGTAGATCTCCAGACAAAATCTCTTAATCCTGACATTAAATCTGTAGATATAATTCGTATTGGCACCAGTGGATCGATGCATCCTGAAGTTGCTATGGATCAGATTATTGTGAGCGAATTTGCGGTGGGATTCGATTCGTTAATGCAATTCTATAAAAAACAATATACCGCTGAAGAGGTCGAAATTAGGGAGGCTTTGACTGAAGCATTTTCCGAATTTGTAGTTAGGCCGTATGTAGGCAAAGCTAATGAAGCTTTAGTAGAACAATACGCATACGATCTACTTAAAGGAATTACAGTGACCTCCCCGGGATTTTATGGCCCTCAAGGTCGCAAAGTGCGGACGCAAAAGGCAGCGCCGCAGTTTGTTGAAATTGCAGAACGTCTAGACTTGAAGGGTCGCCATATTACAAATTTAGAAATGGAAACGGCCGGTATCTATGCATTGGCTAATATGTTTGGCCATAGAGCCATCTCCATCAACGCTATAGTAGCCAGTCGTGTAGATGCACGCTTTAGTGAGCAACCACAAGCCGTTGTGGAGCGAGCCATACAATTGGTACTCGATCGTTTTTAATAACTGTGAGTCCGTCAGTCAAGTAAGCAAATCATTTTATACTTGATCGATACGGTCGAAGAAAGTTGGTTTTCTTAGTTCTAACGCGATTGCTTTTGATACAGAAGCAGTAAAAAGTCTTTGGAAGAACGATTTCCGTGTTTTAGTGACCAATATAATATCAGGATTGCCTTTTTCAATCAAGCTGTTAACCACTTCAGGAACAGTGTCAAGGTCGACATCATTTTTCGAAATAGGTGCACTCTCAATATCAACTTGTTGGATAATATTCATTTCCCGAATGTTAAAAGCCCACGATTGCAAATGTTCTTGCATGGCATCAAGATCGCTTTCTTCACGATACACATGCGTCAGTGAAAGCTTTTGTGGTTCGCCTATGAGGCCGATAAAGGCACGTAAAGTTTCTAGTTCTTCTGTTTTGAATTTGGTCAATAAGCTGATATGCTGAAAGGCAAAATCAGAATAACTCTCTGGTACGGCCACTACCGGGATAGGCGATTGTGCTGTAATTGCGACGGTGGTGCTACCGTAATAGATGGATTTCTGGGCAGAAGCGCCTGTGGCGCCCATTACGATGAGCGCATACTGATCTTCAGCTGCTTCTTTAGGTAATTTTTCATCAATTAATCCCCTTTCGCATACTGCTGTAATGATCAGTTCAGGGTATGCTGTAGCCAATTCAGTCTTTAGCTTTTGCATTAATACATCCGCTTTCAATAGCGAACTTTCTTCCTGATCTGCTTCTTGCTGCGATTCGTTAGTAAAACTCGCTGTATTACTAGTGTAGTAATGGAGTAAATGTAAATCGTAGTCCCTATGTTGAGCGAGCTGACAAGCGTATTGTACAGCAGTAAGAGAGTTCGTTGAAAAATCTGTGGGAACCAGAATTGTATTTCGCATAGTATCGCTGATAGTCGTGTCTTTGTTTCGTTAAATATAGCGAATATATTTGATTTGTTATCCAAAACATAAGCGTTTAGCGCCGTTTCCTCAGCAAATTTAAGTAAATTTGCGATTCAAATTTTAGGCACATTTTTAATGACTAGTAGAGAAATTCGCGAAGCATTCTTAACCTTTTTTCAAGAAAAAGGACACCAAATTGTACCATCGGCACCTGTTGTCGTCAAAAATGATCCGACACTGATGTTTACCAATGCCGGTATGAATCAGTTTAAGGACTTATTTTTAGGCGAACGGGCGGCCAGCTATTCCCGCGCCACCGATACGCAACGTTGTTTGCGCGTGTCGGGTAAGCACAATGACTTAGAAGAAGTAGGTATTGATACCTATCATCATACCCTATTTGAAATGCTGGGCAACTGGTCTTTCGGAGATTATTTCAAGAAAGAAGCCATTGCTTGGGCTTGGGAACTGCTGACAGAAGTATACAAACTGGATGTGGATCGTTTGTATGTAACCATCTTTGAAGGTGATACGCGCGACGGTTTGGCGAAAGATATGGAAGCGTACGATTTTTGGAAAGCTTTCATCGCCGAAGATCGTATTCTATTAGGCAATAAAAAAGACAATTTCTGGGAAATGGGGGATACTGGTCCTTGTGGTCCTTGTTCCGAAATCCATTACGATATGCGACCCGATGCCGAACGCGCAGCGGTAAATGGTGCCGATTTAGTTAATCAGGATGATCCTCAAGTTATCGAAATTTGGAACCTCGTGTTCATGCAGTTCAACCGATTGAAATCTGGCGCGCTAGAATCACTACCTGCACAACATGTGGATACCGGAATGGGATTTGAGCGTTTGGTGCGTGCTATTCAAGGAAAAGTTTCTAATTACGATACCGATGTTTTTCAGCCTTTAATCTCATTTACTTCTCAGCGTGCGGGCATTCCGTATGGCCAAAACGAGCAAACGGATATCGCGATGCGCGTATTGGCCGATCACGTTCGCGCCGTGAGTTTCACGATCGCAGATGGACAATTGCCATCGAATAACAAAGCCGGTTATGTGATCCGTCGGATTTTGCGTCGTGCCGTGCGTTATGCTTATACTTTCTTAGGTTTCAAAGAACCTTTTCTAAACGAATTGGTGCCGATTTTAGCGCAGCAATTCAAAGGCGTATTTGATGTGCTCAGCGATCAAGAAGGGTTTGTACAAAAGGTAGTATTGGAAGAGGAACTATCTTTCTTACGTACATTAACCACCGGAATACAGCGCTTTGAAAGTTATGACGCTTCGGCTAAGCAGATCGATGGCGATTTTGCGTTTGAACTGTTTGATACGTTTGGTTTTCCAATTGACTTAACCGAGTTGTTAGCACGCGAAAAAGGCCTTACGGTAGATATGGAAGGTTTTCAAACTGCTCTGAATCGCCAAAAAGAACGATCTAGAGCAGCAACTACATTAGATTTGTCAGACTGGACGGTCTTGCAAGATGAAGTACAAACCGAATTTGTCGGTTACGATACGCTGACCGCTAGTTCGCAAATTGTAAAATACCGTAAGGTGACGGCCAAAGGCAAAGATCAATATCAATTGATCTTGGACGTAACGCCATTCTATCCAGAAGGCGGTGGCCAAGTGGGCGATGTGGGAACATTGGTGAACACGACGACACAAGAAAAAATACAGATTGTCACAACGAAAAAAGAGAATGCGCTGATTGTACATTTTGTCGATCAATTGCCGGCTTCGTTGGAAGGAGAGTTCGTGGCAACCGTTGATGCAGAAAAACGAGCGGATTCAGAAGCGAATCACTCTGCAACACACTTACTGCATGCCGCTTTGCGAGATGTGCTAGGTACACATGTGCAGCAGAAAGGTTCTTTGGTATCACCAGACGTGCTACGCTTTGATATCACGCATTTCTCGAAAATTACAGACGAGGAAATCAAACAGGTCGAAGATATAGTCAATACAAAAATACGCGCAAATATAGCGCTAAAAGAAGAGCGGAACACACCGTATCAAGAAGCTATTGCATCGGGTGTAACCGCATTATTTGGGGAGAAATATGGCGATTACGTGCGCGTCATTACGTTTGATGATCATTTCTCTAAAGAACTCTGCGGTGGTACGCACGTTTCTGCAACAGGGAAAATTGGTTTCTTCAAGATTGTGAGTGAGTCTGCTGTAGCAGCTGGTGTACGTCGTATCGAAGCGGTGACAGGCAGTCGCTCTGCCGCATTGATCCGCGAACAGTTTGAGGTGGTAAGCAACATGAAGGAATTGCTGCATAATCCGAAAGACTTTGTTGGCGCTTTGGCGAAAATGTTGGAGGAGAATGGCGCATTGAAGAAAGAAGTACAACAAGCCATTAACGATCGTTCACTGGCTTTGAAAACGGAGTTATTGAACCAAGTAGAAACGGTTGGCGATGCGCAATATTTAGCTACCCGCGTGGATATTCCAAATGCCGATGCGGTGAAAGGCTTAGCTTACGCGCTGCGAGATGCGGTGCCGAATTTGTTCTTAGTGTTGGCTACCGTGATGGACGAAAAACCTTTCTTGTTGGTCATGATTGCCGACGATTTGGCAAAGGCCAAAAGTTGGAACGCTGGAGCTATCATTCGTGAATTGGCCAAAGAGGTACAAGGCGGTGGCGGCGGTCAGCCGTTTTTTGCGACAGCGGGTGGTAAAGATGTCAATGGAATTGAACGCGCTTTGGAGCGCGCTCGTGAATTTGTGGTGTAATATGAAAATAATCAAAATCTGCTGTCAGCTAGGAATCGCGGCTTTGTCTTTTGTGGCATTACAAGCTTGCGATTCTAAGGAGAATATTGCGATATCGGGTACAATTGAAAACCCAGGCAATGTGAAAGTAGTTTCTTTCTTCGAAGGCGAACGTAAACTAGATTCCGTATTTATTGCCGATGGAAATCGTTTTCGTTTCGAGCGTGGTAGTACGCAGCCGCGCTTGCTGACTTTGGTGGTTGGCAATAATAGATATCCTATTATCTTGGAACCTGGACAGCCAGTAAAGTTTGAGACCGATCTACAGCAGCCTGAGCAGTACCAATTGTCTGGATCCGAACTTTCGGAAACATTGAAGGCGTTTGCGCCAGCTAAAAATCGAATCGAATTTGTGCAGGATTCGCTTCAAAAGGTGTTTTCCAAAGCAACGATCGATAAATCTTCCGAGCAGATTCAGAATCTGCGCAGTGAGATGTTGCAAGCTTTTGAACCGCACATGAGACGTTACATACAACAAGCAGTTGCCTTTGCGAATGAGCAACCAAATCTGGCTGGATTCTACGCGATGAGTACATTGGAGCCTGAAACAGCGGAGGTAGATTTGATCGCCTACGGCGATCAAATTAAAGATCAGTTTACCGACAATCGTTATGTGACCGAATTCAAAGCCGAGGTAGATAAACTACGTGCGTTGGCCATCGGGCAAGAAGCGCCTTACTTCGAAGCCTACACGCCGCAAAACAAATTAATAAAAATTACAGATTTTAAAGGGAAATATACCTTAGTGGATTTTTGGGCTTCTTGGTGCATGCCTTGTCGTGAAGAGAATCCAAACATTGTAAAGCAATACGCCGCATTTAAAGACAAAGGATTTGAGGTGTTGGGGGTATCGTTGGATGATAATCCCGGATCTTGGATGCGTGCGATGGAAGATGATGGCTTGACTTGGACCAATATCTCGGACTTGAAGGCTTGGAGCTCACATCTGATTGTTGATTATCGCATACGTGCGATTCCGACATCATATCTGTTAGATCCCTCTGGAAAGATCATCGCGAAGAATCTACGTGGCAAAGCGCTTGAAGATTTTCTTAAGAAAACCTTAAATTAATATTGTTAGGATGTTATTAGATCTTTGTCGGGTTAACAATATCATAACATTTGTGTAACTTTAGCTTACCATTAAGTACATACTTTAGTAGAAAAAATGAGTATGAGCAATCCCAAACCAAAAATATTGGTTGTAGATGATGAGCAAGATATTGTAGACATCATATCGTATAACCTAAGCAAAGAAGGCTTTCAGGTGTCTACCGCCAACAACGGTAAAGAAGCTATCCGAGTGGCCAAAGAAGTCAATCCAGATTTAATTATTCTGGATGTGATGATGCCCGAGATGGATGGGATCGAAGCTTGTAGACTCATGCGATCGATGCCTGAATTCAAGAATACCTTTGTTATATTTCTAACGGCACGCAGCGAAGAATATTCAGAGATTGCTGGCTTCCATGTTGGCGCCGATGATTACATTGCCAAGCCGATCAAACCTCGCGCATTGATTAGTCGAATTAATGCCATTCTACGTCGCAATGCCAGTGATGCTAGTGATGATCAAACCGATAAATTGGAGATCATGGACTTAGTAATCGATAGAGATTCTTTCTTAGTATTTAGAGGTGATGAGAAATTTGTATTAGCTAAGAAGGAGTTTGAACTCTTATACTTACTCGCTTCTAAGCCTAACAAAGTATTTACACGTGAGCAAATACTAAAGGCAATATGGGAAGATTCGGTCGTTGTGACAAACCGTACCATCGATGTTCATATTCGTAAGTTACGTGAGAAAATTGGCGAGTTATATGTGACCACAGTTAAAGGAGTTGGTTACAAATTTGAATTGAACTAATACGTTTTAGTATTTCTTAAATATTATGCAGATCGCCTGCTACTGAAAAGTGGCAGGCGATCTGCTTTTGATCTACGCGAAAAAAGGAAGAACGTGACGGAGGATTGTCTACTATAATTGATATATTCGAACGGATTTTAACACTTTTAGGAATAAAAATTTAATTATACGATTTTATATATGTGCGGAATAGTTGGTTATACAGGAAGCAAACAAGCTTACCCAATTCTGATTGATGGTCTAAAAAAGTTAGAATACCGAGGTTATGATAGTGCCGGTGTTGCCTTGTTGCAGGATCGCGGTGTCACGGTATTTAAGAAAGAAGGGAAGGTCGCAAAATTAGAAGCGCATGTAGGTGTGAGCGATGTAGCTTCACATACCGGAATCGGACATACTCGTTGGGCTACACACGGCGAGCCTTGTGATCGTAATGCCCATCCACATTTGTCGAGATCGGGTCGTATCGCCATGATTCACAATGGTATTATTGAGAATTACGCGCAACTCAAAACGGAGTTACTAAAAGAAGGTTACGTTTTTCATAGCGATACCGATTCAGAGGTATTATTGAACTTCATCGAAGATATTCAAATCAAAAATGAGTGTTCGTTGGAAGAAGCTATTCGCATCGCTTTGAAACGTGTAACCGGCGCTTATGTGATTTTATTAATTGATCAGGCCTATCCTGATACGATTATCGCTGCGCGCAAAGGTAGTCCATTAGTGATTGGTATCGGTCAAAATGAACATTTCTTAGGTTCTGATGCGTCGCCGATGTTGGCCTACACCAAAGAAGTCGTTTACATTAATGATTACGAATTAGCCATTGTAAAGCCCGATGAACTGATCTTGAAAAATTTGGGCAATGAGATCATCACCCCATATGTTCAGAAGTTGGATATGGAGTTGGCCGCCATCGAAAAGAATGGCTACGATCACTTTATGCTCAAAGAGATTTTTGAACAACCGCAAACGATTTTTGATTCGCTTCGCGGACGGATGGATGCCCAGAAAAATCAAATCACCTTGAGTGGCATCGATGCGATCGCCGATAAAATTATGGCGGCACGCCGCATCATCATCGTTGCCTGTGGTACGAGTTGGCACTCGGCTCTAGTAGCCGAATATGTGATCGAAGAATTGTGTCGTATCAATGTGGAAGTAGAGTATGCATCAGAATTCCGCTATCGGAACCCTATTATATCCAGCGAAGATGTGATCATTGCGATTTCGCAAAGTGGCGAGACAGCCGATACCTTGGTCGCTTTGGAAAATGCCAAAGAGCAAGGTGCTACGATCTACGGATTGGTGAACGTGGTAGGTTCTTCCATCGCGCGCATATCCAATGCTGGATCGTACACACATGCCGGCCCAGAAATCGGCGTAGCCAGTACAAAAGCCTATACCGCACAATTAGCCGTATTACAGTTGATCGCCCTGAAAATTGCCAAATTAAAAGGTACGATAGACGATCAGAAATTCACCTACTTCATCCAACAATTGGACGCCGTGCCAGAGAAAGTACAGTGGATTCTGGACAATCAGGTGGAAGAAATCCAACGCATTGCGAAGAAATACAGCGAGGCTAACGACGTGTTGTATTTAGGTCGTGGATACAACTTTCCAACTGCGTTAGAAGGTGCTTTGAAGCTGAAAGAAATTTCTTACATCCACGCGGAAGGCTATCCAGCTGCCGAGATGAAACATGGCCCTATTGCATTAGTCGATGAAACGCTGCCGGTAATTTTCGTGGCTACAAAAGATAGTTACCACGAGAAAATCGTGAGCAACATACAGGAAATCAAAGCCCGAAAAGGAAAAATTATTGCGATAGTCAGTGAAGGAGATAATAGAGTAGAAGAATTGGCCGATGATATTATGGTAGTGCCAAACTGTGATGAAATTATTGCGCCATTATTGGCGGCCATTCCGTTGCAGTTATTAGCCTATTATATCGGAGTGGAGCGCGGATTAGATGTTGATCAACCGCGTAACCTAGCCAAGTCAGTGACCGTCGAATAAGCGCTTATGGCCTATATAAATAAGAGACCACTTCGTTCTTTGGGTTACGATTTCGTGCCCAAAGAATACTTGCCTGCAGAGCAAGATGAATATTACCTTCGATTTCAACAAAACCCTGTTCCTTCCGATCAATTTCGTCACTTAACGCCAGCCGAAATCGATCAATTAACGGCGCTAGGCAATGAATCGTCCAATTGGAACGATGTGCTCGTGAGCAAAGCAGGATTTATTCCGGATCAGATCCGTCATTCCAAATTCCACGGTTTGGTGCGCATCGGAAAGATGGACGAAATCTACGTAGAATACCGCGATCTGCGCTTAGCATCTGGTATCTATCATTCGCAGGTTATCAGTTCGGATATTAGCGATTATTGTGCTATTCACCACGTGCGTTACATGGCGCATTACATCGTGGGAAAAGAAGTCATCCTCACAAATATTGATGAAATGGAAACCAGTTCCAATGCAAAATTTGGAAACGGTGTGCTCAAAGATGGTGATGATCCAGAAAGTCGGATCTATTTAGAGTTGTGCAATGAAAATGGCGGTCGCTCCGTATTGCCTTTCAATGGCATGCAGGCTGGTGATGTTTACCTATGGACGCGCCACCGCGAAGACGCCGATTTTCAGCGTCGACTGCACGAAATCACCGATTTGCAGTTTTCATCCAAACGCGGTTACTATAGCATGATCGGAGATCGCACGGTCATCAAGAATTGCCACACCATTAAAAACGTACAGATTGGATCGGATGCCTATATCAAAGGCGTCAACAAAATCAAGAACGTCACCGTAAATTCTATCGCTTCTGCTTACACGCAGATCGGCGAAGGTTGTGAGTTGGTCAATGGCATCGTGGGTTATGGCTGTCGTATTTTTTACGGCGTGAAAGCGGTGCGGTTTATCCTGTCTTCTTTTTCGCAATTAAAATACGGTGCGCGCTTGATTAACTCATTTCTGGGCGATAATTCAACTATTTCGTGTTGTGAAGTATTGAACTCTTTGCTATTCCCGGCGCACGAACAGCACCATAATAATTCCTTCCTCTGTGCTTCCTTGATCATGGGACAGAGCAATATGGCGGCTGGCGCAACGGTGGGATCCAATCATAATTCCCGCGCAGCGGACGGTGAGTTGATGGCGGGTCGGGGCTTTTGGCCAGGCCTGTGTGTGAGTTTGAAGCACAATTCGCGTTTTGCGTCTTATTCCCTGATCGTCAAAGGAGATTTTCTCCACGAACTAGATATTAGGATTCCATTTTCGCTCATCAGCAATGATGTACACCAAGATCGACTGGTCATAATCCCAGGCTATTGGTTTATGTACAATATGTACGCGCTAATGCGCAATACCAGCAAATTTACTGCTCGGGATAACCGAAAGCTGAAAAATCAACATTTTGAATACGATGTGATTGCGCCAGATACCGTCAACGAAATGTTCAACACCTTCTCGGAAATCGAAAGAGCTGTTGCGCTGTTAGGTGAAGAAGCGCTACGTGCATTGAAAGATCCGGCGGCAGATTTTCCATATGAAGTACTGCTTGCTAACGTCGAAAACTCCCGTCGAAAAGTCGTGTTGAAGAAGCCGAAAGAAGTGTATCATCTCTTCCAACGTTTGATTCGCTATTATGCGGCTACACAAATGCTAGCCTACACAGAATCACAGTCGCTAGAGGGGCTTTGGGAACTTTTACAAAGTCAACCGCTACAACGGAAGTCTTTTACGAATGTTGGAAGTCAGCTTATCCCAGAAGAAGATTTGCAACAAATTGTATCTGATATCAAGACGGGAGAACTTAATTCTTGGTTGGAGATTCATCAGCGTTATCATCAATTAAGCCGTGCATATCTGAACGAAAAACGTCTGCATAGTATTGCCGCACTACAAGAATTGACAAGAGTACCTGCTGTGACTTGGGATGCCTCGTTTATACAACAATTAATGGAAGAAGCATTGGAAACAAAGCGCTGGATTCGCGATGAGATCGAGCGCACAAGAGCCAAAGATTACGAAAGCGACTTCCGCAAAATGTTGTATAATTCGGACGAAGAAATGGAAGTAGTGGTTGGCAAATTGTCGGACAACAGTTTTATCCTTTCACAGAATAAAGAATTGATAGCATTTGAATCTCGTATCGTGAATATAGTGCAGTCACTTACTTCGGCAGTATAAGTGCCAAGGATCACCACAGCACTTGCTGCTGCAGAAATTAAAAAGCCTCCGTTTTTTGAAAGAAACGGAGGCTTTGTTTTCATTTTTGTTACATGAAAACAGAAACCAAGCTTATAGCGCTGTCGCGGTAAAACCTGCCTTTTGTACGGCGGAAAGTACATCTTCTTCCGTAGCGCCGGCACTTTGTACCGTCAAGATTTTATCGGGATTGTTCGTGTCTACTTTCCATTGTTCGATGCCTGAAATACTTTCCAAAAACGGGGTCACGGCTTTGATGCAACTGCCGCAATTGATGCTGGTTTTAAAGGTCAATACGTTATTTTCCATGATATAATTTTATTAAATGATCGAATTTATTCGAATTATTGTTACGCTGCACGTTCCATTTTTCGCCATTTCAGGCGTAAACTATTTGATACGACTGATATGCTACTCAACGCCATGGCCGCACTGGCAATCATCGGGCTCAGCAAGAATCCAAAACTAGGGTACAAAATGCCTGCCGCAATCGGAATGCCTATCACATTGTAGATAAATGCCCAAAATAGATTCTGTCGGATAGTTTTGACAGTCAGCTGTGATAACCTAATGGCGACCGGGACTTTTTGTAAATCCGATGAAATGATGGTCATCTTGGCCACATCCATCGCGATATCACTTCCTCTGCCCATCGCGATGCTCACGTCGGCTTGTGCCAGTGCCGCACTATCGTTGATACCGTCGCCAACCATGCCTACAACGTTGCCTTCGTCTTGTAGCTTTTTGATGTATTGACTTTTGTCTTCTGGTAGCATCTCTGATTCAAAATATTGAATACCTGCCTGCCGCGCAATCGCCGCTGCTGTAGCTTCGTTATCACCCGTCAACATATACGTTTTAATCCCCATGTAGCGCAGCGCTGTAATAGCGTCAGGAGTTGTCTCTTTAATAGGATCAGCGACAGCTATCAAGGCCAATACCTGTTGCTCGCTCGCATACCAAATAACAGTCCGACCTGATTGCGCGTATTCTGCCGATTTTCCTAGTAATATATCAGAAAGCGATACGTCTTTGCTGATCATGAGCTTTTGATTTCCCACGAAGTACGATTTGCCTTCATACGTGGCCACAATACCTTTACCCGTAATGCTTTCAAAATTCTCTAGAGCCATTTGAGGTGATTCTGGCCATGCACTTACGATCGCTTCAGCTAGTGGATGCTCCGACAGACGTTCCATGGCTACAAGTACTTGTTGATGGGTTTTATTTTCCTCCAACCAATATTGATCCGTTACTTGTGGACGACCCATGGTGAGTGTACCTGTTTTGTCAAAAACCAGTACATCTAAATCTTTAGCTCGTTCCATACTTTCAGCATCTTTGATCAGAATCCCAGCCGATGCAGCACGACCAACGCCTACCATAATGGCCGTTGGTGTGGCCAAACCCAATGCGCATGGACAAGCGATCACTAACACCGTTACAAATGCCATAATGCCTTGTGTCAACCAATGTTCGCCGCTAAATACAAACCAGATTAGCATACTTAGTAGTGCAATGGCAATGACGATCGGAACAAAAATGCCAGCAATTTTGTCTACTAACTTTTGCACCGGAGCTTTGCTTCCCTGTGCACTACGTACGAGCGCAATGATTTGTGCTAAGACCGTATCTTCACCCACTTTTTGAGCTCGAAACTGAAAACTACCACGCTGATTGACGGTGCCTGCGTACACAGATTCACCATTGTTTTTCAATACGGGAATAGATTCTCCGCTGAGCATACTTTCATCTACATAAGATTCGCCTTGCTCCACGAGTCCATCAACTGGAATCTTTTCTCCTGGACGTACTAATAATAGGTCATTTAACACCACATCTGCGATCTTGATCTCCTGTTGCGCGCCTTGCTCATCTAGTCGAATAACAGTCTTGGGTTGCATACTCATCAATTTGTTGATCGCATCAGAAGTGTGACTTTTAGCCCGTGCTTCCAATAACTTCCCTAGCAATACAAAAGCGATGATTACTGCCGATGCCTCAAAATACACATGCGCTTCCAGACCACTTTTCAACCAGAATTCTGGGAAAAATAAGGTAAAGACACTAAATACATAAGCCGTTCCGGTACTTAATGCCACCAGTGTGTCCATATTGACCGCACGATGTTTTGCCTGTTTCCAAGCGTGGACAAAAAAGTCGTTACCTACCCAAAATACCAATGGCGTTGTAAAGGAAAACATGATCCAATTGGCGTAAGGCGCATGCATGAAAAACATACCGTATACGAATACTGGCAATGCCAGTACTAATGCAAAGAAAGTTTTTCGTTTTAATTTGCTGTACTGCTCTTGCTGTATGGCGTCTTTTTTCTCCTCGCGAGAGGCTGCTGGTTCTAAGAGAAGGTCAAATCCGATAGATCGTATCACCTTTTGGAGATCTTGTTCTTGGATCATATTGGGGAGGTATTCTACCTGCGCACTGGTATTGGCAAAATTGACGCTCGCTTGCAATACGCCTGGTTGCGCCAGCATCATGCTTTGAATGCTGATGGCACAAGATGCACAGTTCATATCCAATACGGGGATTTCTTGCTTTTGGATATGTGGAGCGTAGCCTTCTTGTTTTAGTAGATCAACAATCTCAACCAAGAGATCTCGATCTTCGCTATCAATCAATAGATTTTGGCCGTCCAGTTTAATAGGTGAGGCAATCTCAGCAAGTGTTAGCGCTTGCTGTATATTCTTTTCATCCGCTTGTTTAAGATTTTTTTTATCTAAAGGAATGATGCTGCTCCATGTGTTGTTTAACGTCTTCATGTCAATAAAGATTGTTTGCTTACACAAAGATCGGAAGGAGATGGCGCTGAAAGTTTACGTTTTGTTGCTTATTACTTGTAAGATTTCACCGCGTCCAGTGGCAATCTGCTATTATCGGTAGATTGTTTGTACTGAGAAGGGGATAGGCCGGTCACTTTTTTGAATTGATTGCTTAAGTAGGCCACGCTGGAATAATGCATTTGATCGGCGATTTGCGACAAGGTAAGTTCTTCGTAGCGCAGTAATTCTTTGACGCGCTCTATCTTTTGTGCAATGAAGAACTTTTCGATAGTAGTGGATTCACTTTCCGAAAACCACGCCGACAATTGCGCGTAATCCTGATGTATTTCTTCCTCAAGCCATGCCGAAAGGTTGATCTTCTGGTCGAGATCTTTTTGGTAAATTAATGCAATGATTGCGGTCTTTATACGCTCGACAGTTCGTTGGCGTTTGTCGTCGATCAGGCCAAAACCCAACGCCTCTAATTCGCCGCGAATAGTATCTAATAAGCTTGCTGAGATCGTAGCTGGCGTGGTGACTTCGCCAAGCGCAATGTGCGAAACAGGCAATTCCCATTTGTTCATGTGCTCCTCTACAACCATGATACAGCGATTGCATACCATATTTTTAATGTACAGGGTCGTATCCATAGCATGTTGAGATCTTGATCTGTACGAAATTAGGAAAAGCCCATGGTATTACACATGGGCTTTTCTCAATTAGTTGTCAAAATTAAAACTGTGGCGACTGTGGTTCGTCCGTGTGAGGCGCTGGTTCAACAGGACTGCTCGACTCAGCAGGAGCAGATGATGTTGGCTCTTCCGCTGGCGAAGTGCGTTCGACCGTAATTTTACATTCCGTCAGGATCGCTGCTAAGGCACCCACTGCGGCAAATATTGGTGCTAATACAATTCCAACTACACCAATGGTCACCGGAAAGCTGATGATCTCTTTGTTTTCCTTATCCGCAATAGAAATCTTGCGTACGTTACCTTCTGCAATCAGATCCTTGATCTTTTTTAATAGGTTTTCACCGTTAATGATAAATGTTTCTTTAATAGACATGTTCGTATTTTTTTAAATGGTTGACTTATTTGTTATAATCAAAAGTACTCCGACTGCATTATGTTTGATAGTTCTTTTAGGTGAATGGCTGTGGATTGTCGGTAAAAACTCTAGGAAGGTCGGTTTACGTAGGATTAGGATCGATAAATAATTTAATATTTTTTAGCATTTTGGCACGATCTCAGTATCTATATTCGTGTTAAGTGATCTAAAACAAACAACTATGAAAAAACAATGGATATGGCCTTTTGCATTCTTAATGATCGGAACGATGATGATGAGTGCTTGTGGAGTCAGCAAAAAGGTGCATCGCGCATTGGAGGCAGAGCACCGTACGCTTGGGGAGCGTTATCAGCAGAGTCAGGTTGAGCTAGCAGAATCGCGTGCTCGAGTAAAAAGTCTAGAAGATCAATTGGAATCAGAGCGTCGCAATAATGCTTCGCTGAAAGAAGCGTTGGCAAGATTGCAGGGAACGTTGGATAATAGTATTAGCCAAAATACACAAGGCAATGTTAATATTTCGAAATTGGTCGATGAGATCAATGCCTCAAACCGATACATTCAGCATCTGGTAAACACCAAAAACAAGAGCGACTCGCTTAACATGGTGTTGACGAATAACTTGACTCGTTCATTGAGCAGAGAAGAATTGAAGGATGTCGATGTGCAGGTGCTCAAAGGGGTTGTGTATATTTCCCTAGCGGACAATATGTTATATCGTTCAGGTAGTTATGAGATCTCCGATCAAGCAGGTGCTACCTTGAGTAAGATTGCCAAAATCATTCAAGATTACAGAGAGTATGATGTATTGATAGAAGGTAATACGGATCCAGATCCTATTACGCAGAAAAATATTCGTAATAACTGGGATCTAAGTACATTGCGTGCATCATCAGTCGTGCAAGCTTTACAAAACACCTATGGTGTAGATCCTAAACGGATGACAGCTGGTGGTCGAGGCGAGTATAACCCGATCGCTGATAATTCGACTGCGCAAGGTAAAGCACGTAACCGCCGTACGCAGATTATCATTACGCCAAAACTGGATCAGTTCATGGAGTTGATTGACAAAGCTCCAGCAACAGATAGTACGGGAGAGGAATAAGCGAGATCTCTCAATCATATGAACGAAACCCACCTTCGAGCCAAAACAGGCTTGATGGTGGGTTTTTTGTTATCCAGACTGGGATTCCTATTTTTGCAGGATGAAGGACAAGATTGAACAATTTCTGGCTGACGAACAGGTCAACACACAAATCTACAATACGACGTACCAACAGCTAGCTCATTTGCAGCTCAATAGCCAACTCACGCACATTCTTACTACCGCCGCTTTATTAATCGCGATGGCCATCGTACTATTTGTGGTGGACTATTTGGTGCGCAATATTATTATAGGAGTTTTCTCCAAAATGATGCGGCGCACGCAACAAAAGGCGCATGAGCGTTTGGTGGAAAATAAGTTCTTTTCGAATTTAAGTTTATTGATCTTGTTAACGATAACGCAGGCTTTCTTGCCTTTGGTGTTTCGTGGTTTTCCAGCAACACTTTCTTTTCTTGAGGCTTCGCTAAACCTGATTATAGCCTTTGTAGCATTACGCCTAATTAACTCAGTATTCAAGACCGGACGCGACGTATTTAAAGATAGACCGGGTTTTGTAGACAAGCCTTTGGATAGTTATTTACAGGTTTTGCAAATTGTACTTTATTTTATCGGTGGAACGATCTTATTTACGGTGATTACAGGGAAGTCGCCCGGAGATTTTCTAATCTCAATGGGCGCGGCATCGGCTATTTTGATGTTGGTATTTAAGGATACGATCCTCGGTTTTGTAGCGAGCATTCAGGTTTCTGCTAATGATTCGGTACGCGTCGGCGATTGGATCGAAATGAAGAAATATAGTGCCGATGGCGATGTATTGCAGATCAATCTTAATAATATCCGGATCCGAAATTTCGACCGCACGATCGTGACTATACCTACGCATACGTTGCTCACCGAGTCATTCACCAATTATCGTGGAATGCAGCAATCGGGTGGTCGACGTATCAAGCGCGCGGTAAATGTTAAAATCTCATCCATTCACTATGTGAACGATGCAGAAATCGCGCAGTTAAGACAGATTCGCTTATTGCAAGATTTTATTGATCAACGATTGGGAGAGATCCAAGCTTACAATGAGGAGTTTTTACCAGATGAAAGTATGCCGGTCAATGGTCGTAGAATGACGAATATTGGTCTTTTTCGCGCTTATCTTTCGGCCTATGCCAAGGCACATCCTCGTATTCAACAAAGTTCGATGGTGATGGTTCGCCAACTTGCACCTACGGAACATGGTCTTCCTTTGGAGCTGTATATGTTTACGGATGGAACTAGTTGGGCATTTTATGAAGAAGCACTAGCGGATATCTTTGATCATTTGTTTGCTGCCATCAAATTCTTCGATTTAGAAGTATTTGAAGCACCAGCATCCGATGATCTACGACAATTAAAGCAATCTCTTTCGATAGATAAATTGTCCGACTAAAGAGCTAGCTGCATTCGTTTTCCACTAGCGTTTTAGATACCCAGCTCGACTTGAAATGTTCCGCCCCAAGTTCCTTTGCGGTTGCTGTTGTTGAACACGCCATCGCGAAAGAGGTAGGAAGCATTTGCTTGGAATTTCAATCGGTGTGCCTTGAAGTATTTGGTCAGACCAAGTTCAATCACTTCGGTCTGTGATTCTACGGCTTGAATATCGCGATGCGGTTTTACATACGTATATCGGCTGGCAATCTCATAACCATGATGCAGCAAGTAGGATAGTTGCTGATTGATACCCCAACCTTTGTAAGCGTGAACGGCTTGCAAAGGATCACTTTCTAAGAAGTTGAGTGGATTGTCCACGTCGCGTCGCATGTATTCTGCCATATATGCCCAGCCTGTATATTTGAACATCATATCGGCATAACCGGTTTTTAGCGTCATCGGGTTGACTACCATTTTTCCTGTTTGTCCACCAGATCTGGTGGTGCGATCGTTGTAGCTATATCCGGCAGCAAGTGATAATTTCGGCGTTGGTTCACGTTCTAAGTCACCTTCTGAATAGTCGCCATCATTGGTGAAATCTCCTAACGGCAAAAACTCTACTCGACCGGTATAAGCCAAGCCATCGTCGGTCGTGACGGCCACACGTCCTTCTCCGGTCGAAACCGCAAACTTGGCGTGTACCGGCATATTATTAATCTGCTTATTAAGGTGCATCGTGAGGTTAAAATCACGATCAATATTAAAGGCAGCATTCACCAAAGAACGCTCTGCAAATTGTAGTTGACCCGACGAGTTTACCCTTTGACGGTTTCCGGGTAGCTTGTTTTGTCCGAAGGAAACGTAGAAATTGTCTGTAAAATTATAGAACATCACAGCGTCACGCACGATGTTAGGCACTCCAGTATCATCAAAATCTTGGTCTCCGCGTGTGAAAGCGAGTTGTACACTGTACGATATTTTGGGTGTATAGATGTAGCCATCCATCCGCAATCGCAACCTGCGCACGCGCGCTTCCCATTCGTTATTACTTTGCTCATCCAATACGTTGGTATAGCGCAATCTGTTTTGCATGCGAAAACGGAAGTTGGTATAAAACAAACTATCCGGACTCATGAACTGGATTCCCTTGAAGTTCCCAAGTGTTGCACGGTCATCTCGCTCTTGCGCGTGAGCTGATGGTTGTACTATTAAATTGGTGAGAAAAATGATAAAGAGAGATAAGAGGCGAAATTTTCGCCCTTGAGAAGAGGTTGCATGGTACCACATAATTTCCACTAATAGAAGCTGCTAGCCTTAATAAGTAAAGCGTACAAAACTACAGCTAAATTTTTAATATAGTACCGAATGCTTGTCTTTTAGCGCGATAATAATGAAGATATCCTTACAGGACTTCATAAAAAATATTCGAACTAAATATTGTTCGCTTTGACCGTGATTTCTGCGATATCCAATACTTGGATGCTATCCTCTTTCTCTTTGATTTTAACGCCGTCGCGCAACATCGTCATACAGAATGGACAAGCAGCAGCAACCACATCGGCTTTGGATTCTATTACATCTTCGATGCGCTCTAAATTGATGTCTTTATTGCCCGCTTCTGGTTCCTTAAACATTTGCGCGCCGCCAGCCCCACAACACAACCCATTACTGCGACATCGCTTTAATTCTACCAAATCCGTATCTAAGGTCTCCAATACTTTTCTCGGAGCTTCATACACTTCATTGGCTCGGCCTAAATAGCAAGGATCGTGGTACGTGATCTTCTTGCCTTTAAAAGCATGTCCATCATTTGGTTTGAGTTTCCCCTCATCGATGAGCGATTGAATCAGTTGGGTATGATGAATCACCTCATAATGTCCGCCCAATTCGGGGTATTCGTTCTTGATCGTATTGAAGCAGTGCGGACAAGCCGTTACAATTTTTTTGATCTCATAGCCGTCCAACACTTGAATGTTCATCATCGCTTGCATCTGAAATAAAAACTCATTGCCAGAGCGTTTGGCCGGATCACCAGTGCAACTTTCCTCTGTACCTAATATGGCATATTTGATGCCTACATGATGCAATATTTTACAGATATCTCGCGTAATGCGCTGTGCGCGTTCATCGAAGCTACCTGCGCAACCTACCCAGAAAAGTAAGTCAGGAGATTCGCCTTTGGCTAGTAATTCGGCTGCGGTAGGTATATGAAGTTGATTTTCCATGTATGCTGTATCGTTAAAGGTGGAATAGCCGTCTAAGGCGGTTTCTATTTTTATGATCGCTAATGAATTAGTATTAAGAATTCGTCCAGTTGGCTCGGTCAGCTTGTGCATATTTCCAAGGTGCACCATTATTTTCTAAATTGCCGAGCATGTTGTTGATGCTGGAAGGCCCTTTGGATTCTTCCATGATAGCGTATTGACGCAAACCCATAATAATCTGTAGTGGATCAATATTGACCGGACAAGCTTCTACACAGGCATTACAGGTCGTACAAGCCCAGATCTCTTCGCGAGTGATGTGTGTGTCAATCAGCGATTGTTCATCGTCTATAAACTCGCCTTTGTTGCGATCCATATTTTTGCCGACAGCCGTTAAGCGATCCCGTGTATCCATCATGATCTTTCGTGGGGAAAGCAGCTTGCCCGTAATGTTTGCCGGACATGATGCTGTGCAACGACCACATTCTGTACAGGTGTAGGCATCGAGTAAATTTTTCCAAGTCAAGTCATGCACATCTTTTACGCCAAAGCGAGAGACTTCACCGTCTGGCGGTGGCAATGATGGATCCAACATCGCTTTTACCTCCGCGGTTACACTTGGCATATTATCAAACTGTCCTTTGTGTTTCAAATTGCTGAAGTACGTATTGGGGAATGCAAGTAGAATGTGTAAGTGCTTAGAGATTGGCAGATAGTTTAGGAAAGCCAAAACGCCTATAATATGAAACCACCAAAAGAAACGCTCCATGACCATCAAAGTACCCACGTCGGATGGTAAGATGCCGGTAAGATATTGACTCACTGGAAAGCTTCCTGCAACAGTGTAATGTTCTGCTCCTAAGCCTTGCAATTTGTGATCTGATGCGTTCATCAATAGAAACGCAGCCATCACCAAAATTTCAGCAACTAAAATTAGGTTTGCGTCGGTTTTTGGCCAATTATTGAGCTCTTTCTGATTCAAGCGTTTTACACGTAAAATATTACGACGTATCAAGAATATCGCACAAGCCGTAAATACAGAAAGGGCCAACCACTCAAAACTATAGATTAAAAAGTTATAAAAGCCGCCCATGAAGGCAAATACCCGATGCGTCCCGATGACACCGTCGATCACGATTTCCAGCATCTCAATATTGATAATAACGAAACCGAGGTAAACAAAAAGATGTAGTAGGGCAGGGATCGGCCTTTTGAACATCTTTTTCTGACCAAAAGCCACTAATAACATAGTCTTGGTACGTTCTGCCGGCGAATCGAATCGATTCACCGATCGACCTAAACGAATGTTACGGTATATCTTCGAAGAATTTTTGTAGAATAACCATCCCGCAAAAACTAATAATATCGCAAATAGGAGTTGAGCTATCATCGTTTTATAATCAGTATAATACAAATATATTAAATCCTAGAATACTATGCGTGCATAATATTCTATTTAGAAGAAATAAAAATTGCTTGGGTAGATAACAAAGAAAAGCCGCTACAGTTCTTGTAGCGGCTTTCAAAAAGTTTAAATGGGAAGTTTAGATTCCCAATTTAGCTTTAACATCTGGTGTCAAATCATCACCACCATCGAAGTAGAATACACTTCCGCTAGCCAAATCTAAAACATAAGCATAGCCTTTGTCTTTTGCTACCGTGTTGATCGCATTGATCACTTTAGTTTCGATGGGGTTCATCAACTCCTGGTATTTCTTCTGAAGCTCTTCTTGCGCTTGACCATTAGTTGCTTGGATACGCTCTTCCATTTGGCGCATTTCTGCTACTAAGCCTTGGATCTCCGTGTCCAAAGTAGACTTATTAGCCTCACTACGGTTCATCGCTTTTTCGTTCGCTTCCGTTTGTTTTTTCTGGTATAGCTCCAGCATTCCTTGATACTCTTTCTCCTTTGTTTCTCTCAAAGTCTGAATTTGAGTTTGCGCAGTTTTGAATTCAGGAGTAGCTTGCATCAACTCTTGCGAATTAATGTGTCCAATTTTCTGCTGAGCATTCGTCACCTGTGTAGCTACGAATAATCCCGCTGCTACAGCTACACCTTTCCATACATTTTTCATCATTTTCATGTTAATCTAAAATCTTATACTGCGATAAGTTTGTTGTTTTGTTTATTCTGTTAATCTTATTAGTTTGCGCAATTATACTAAAAAAAACTTAATCCGCTAGCTTAGGATCTGGTTTGTAACCAAGCTTTGTGATCACCGCGTTACTTTTATCCAGTGTTGGATTAGCGAACAAGAATGTAGCCTCCGTGCTTCTGTCTAAGATTAGATCTAAGCTTTCTGCTGCGGCAATATCTTGGATCGCTTTGGTTAAGCGTTGTTGAATAGGCTGAATCAGTTGAGCACGTTGTTTGAATAATTCGCCCTCAAAACCAAAACGCTTACGTTGCAAGTCTTTCACTTCACGTTCTTTATTCACGATCTCATCTTCGCGGCGTCTACGCATATCATCGTTCAGTAATGTCTGATCATTTTGATACGCTTTGTACATGCGCTCGATTTCTGCATATTTTCCATCTACCTCTTCTTGCCACTTGGTAGAAAGATCATCCAATTGCTTTTGAGCAGCTGCGTATTCTGGAATGTGCTTTAAAACATATTCCGAATTTACATAAGCTAGTTTCTGTTGTGCAAAACCTACGCTAATTGTTAGCGCCAGAACTGCTGTAATCATAAGAATCTTTTTCATCGATATATGCTTTAATTTTTTCCCGTTTATAATTCTTCTGACAATTGAAACTTCAAAAAGTTTAAATTATCCAAATTTCAAAAAGTGTAAACTGTCTACTTCTAAAGACGTCACGTCGCAAAGTAACAAAAAATAATCATGCTTAAAAGGTACTGTCGTCCATTTTTAACTTAAATTTAACGGACATCAGTGCCAATAAATTAAACGAACGGACTAGCCCTGCTGCTACATCTTGTCTGTAGGCATATAAAACAACGGAGGTTATCTCGCAAAAGATAACCTCCGTTAATTTTTCCTTGATGATTTTGACTAGAAACCACCCATATTCTGAATAATACTAAAGGTGAAGTTTTGTCTCCAACGACTTTCTGGCATACCCGGAATCGGATCGAAAGCGTGTCCGTAGTCGATACCCAACATACCGAAGATCGGTAAGAAGATACGAGCACCGATACCCATGGTACGGCGTACTTTAAATGGATTGAACTCGCGGAAATTATTCCACGTGTTACCAGCTTCAGCAAATGCCAGTGCAAATACCGTAGCCTGTTCATTTAACATAATCGGATGGCGAAGCTCCAATTGATATCTAGCGTAGATTGGAGAACCGGAACGCACCGCGATGTTTTGTGCGCTTCCTCCGCCAGTAGATTCTGGAATGACAGTACCATTTGCGTAACCGCGCATCGCGATAATCTCGGTACCTTGTAAGAAGTCAAATCCTTGCATACCATCACCACCCAACACGAAACGCTCGAATGGTGAAATAGGCGCATCACCACCATACATTCCCAAATAACCAAATTGTGCTTGGGATTTTAAGACTAATTTGCCAGCGATGGTAGTGTACCATTGTGAGTCAAACTTCCATTTGTGATATTCAACAAATTTGTAAACCTCATTAGCCGGCGCCGTAGCGTAATCAACATTGTTCCATAATGAGTATGGTGGCGTCAATTGAACACTCAAACGAATATTAGAACCTGATGTAGGGTAGATAGGTGCATCTACTGTATTACGGCTAATCTCTTGCGTAAAGTTAATGTTGTATGAATCTCCATCAGCAAACAGGAATAATCCGGCATAGTTATTCAATACATAACGTTGGAAAGATAGTGAGCTATTGATCTGGAAATAACGATCTGGCCATTGCAAACGCTTACCCAAGGTAGCTGTGACCCCGTGCATATTGATGAATGGTGCATTCTCTCTTTCTACCCATTGCGATCCTTGGAAAAACATTTCTCGCATATTGGATACGTACGCATTCAGACCGAAGTAAATAGGTTTTTTACCACCCAACCAAGGTTCAGAGAAAGAGAAATTATACGACTGATACCTTCTACCCGAAGTTTGCCCGCGGATACTGAATTTCTGTCCATCCCCACGCGGAAGAGGTTTCCACGAATCTTTCTTAAAGAAGTTACTCGTCGAGAAGTTGTTAAAGTTTAGCCCTAAGGTACCAATGACCTGTCCAGCACCGTAACCACCAGACAATTCCACCTGATCAGAAGCTTTCTCTGCTACCGTAAATTCTAAGTCAGTAGTACCTTCCTCCATATTGAGGTTTTTCATGGGGTTCGGCGTGATTTTTTGCTCGTCAAACATACCAAGTTGGGAGATTTCACGAATACTACTTACTAATGCCTCTCTAGAATATTTCATCCCTGGTTTCAGGAATATAGAACGTAAGACGACGCGATCATTTGTGACATCATTACCTTTCAAAATTACATTATTGATCGTGTATTGCTTCCCTTCAAACATCTGGATTTCCAGATCAATCGTGTCTTTGGAGATACGTTTAATGATGGGTTCAATCGAGAACGTAAGATAACCGTCATTCTGATATAAAGCCGCTATATCATCGCTGGCGCGGGTAGGGCCTTGCAATCTAGCATTAATCTTCTCTTCACTGTACACATCACCTTTATTGATGCCAAATATGAGATTTAAGATGGAATCCTGATATTTAGAGTTTCCCGTCCAAGTAATGTCGCCCACATAATAACGCGGGCCTTCATATAAGTCTATGTCAATGTTGATGCGTTTTTTATTATAACGCCAAATACTATCACGCAAGATCTCCGCATCACGGTATCCCTTGTCTTGCATCTTCGCGATGAGGTTCTCTTTAGCTTCTTGGTACTTGTCTTCTTTGAATCGGCCTGGTCCGAAGATGCGAAACCATGCACGTGGTTTTACGCCTTTCAAAAACTTACGCAATTGGCGATTGGTGAAGTTTTCAGCGCCCGTGAAGTTGACACTATTAACTTTAATTTTATTGTTCTTTTCTACCTTAGCCGTTACCGTTTCGTAGTTGGCTTGGATAGAATCTGGAGCGGTCGTGATGGTGATGTCTGGATACAGATATGATTTTTCGCGCAGGTATTTCTCAATAGTACTACGTGTGGTACGAAGTAAATTTTCGTTTACAATTTTGCCCGAACCAGCATTTAGACGCTTGCGAACTTCTTCTGCTTGACTTTTCTTCAATCCCTCAACCGTAATTCCTGCCAAGCGAGGTCTTTCCACCACGCGAATCTCTAGGAAGATATTCTCGCCTTGGATATTCGTCGCATAAAGCTGCACCTCTTCAAAAAGGTTCTGCGCCATGAGGTCTTTAATGACATTGGCGGTTTGCTCACTAGGTACCTCAATGTATTGGCCTACGTTTAATTTCGAAATGGTGATTAGGACGTCTTTGTCCAAGTATTCTACTCCCTTTACATCCACTCCGGCAATGATGAAATTTTTCTGATTCAAGTACGAAAGTTCGTCAGGATCGCTCAGGTTAATAGGGCGATTTCCAGGTGTCTGAGCCTGGGCAGAATAAAAAACGGAAAGTGCGGAGATTATAAAGGCGAGTTTAACAAATATGTGCTTCATCTACTAATTATTGTCGGTGCTAAAGTACACCAATCTCTTGTTAATTTATGTTAAAAGACCGATCGCAAGCTTTAAGAAGTGTTAAAACGAGGCAAAGGGTCAAAAGTAAACAAATCTTACAACTGTTCACTAATCTTACCGAATCTTCTTTCTCGGTTTTGGTAGTTATAAATGCATTCATACAGATTGTCGCGCGTAAATTCGGGCCACATAATTGGTAAAAATGCAAATTCGGTATAGGCCATTTGCCACAGCATGAAATTGCTAATACGTTGCTCACCACTCGTGCGTATCATCAAATCAGGATCTGGAAGACCCGTGGTATATAAATTTTCGGAAAACAATTCTTCCGTAATATCTGTTGTGGCAAGCTCGCCATTTTGCACACGTTGCGCGATTTTTTTGGTTGCTTGCAAAATCTCTGCGCGCGCGCCATAACTTAGGGCAAGCGTCAAGGTACAAACAGCGTGATCTTCGGTCTGGTCGATGGTTTCTTGCAACGTCCGTTGGCAGTGCGCGGGCAGATCGTCAATATTACCCACTGCATGCAACTTCACGCGATTTTTTTTGAAGGTTTCTACTTCAGTGGAGAGTGAATGCACCAGGATTTCCATTAATGCCTGCACTTCTTCTTTCGGGCGATTCCAATTCTCGGTAGAGAAAGCATATAGGGTGACGAAGGGCACGCCAATCTCAACACAACCTTCTAGCGTTTCGCGAACCGAATTCACGCCATTTTGGTGGCCAAAAACGCGGTCTTCTCCTTTCTCTCTCGCCCAGCGGCCATTGCCATCCATAATGATTGCAATATGCTGAGGTAGGTTATCCTTATTGATTATGTTTTTGAAATCCATTTTTTTCGTGCAAATGCTTTTAGGACCTACTAACTGTCCGTACGCTACTGGGCGTAAAGATAGCTTTTTTCAATCAAGTAACTGTTTTATAAAATATATCGTAGCTCGGTTTGAAGTAGGTAGATTTATGATATTTGGTGACGTGTATCTAATAATTGCGTACGTCCAATCCCCATAGTAGTTTTTCGCGCAAGATGCTAAAATACTGATCTTTTTTAAGCCGAATAAGGTTAATTTCGAAATCTGCCTTTCGGATTCGTAGTGATGTGGTACTTGGTAAGGTCTTGCTCCTAGAATCACAGCTCAAGATGTATTTTTCCGTGCGGCTATCGATCTTTAGATCCAATTCCGATTCTGCCGAAATTACGATTGGTCTCACATTTAAGTTGTGGGGAGATACGGGAGTGATTACAAAATTGCCACTACCGGGCATAATAATGGGGCCACCGCAACTCAATGAATAAGCGGTAGATCCGGTTGGAGTCGCAATGATTAAACCATCTGCCCAATAATCATTGAGCAATTGTTGATCCAAATTTGCCTGGACCGTAATCATGGCTGAAGTATCATATTTGAATACCGTAATGTCATTTAGCGCGAAGTTTTCGTTTCCGAATAAGTCATCTTCCGCGCTAGAAACCGAAAGCACGCAGCGTGATTGTATGGTATATTCCCCATTCAGGATTTCTTCCAATGCTTGATGGATATCATTTTTGGCAATATTGGCCAAAAATCCGAGTCGACCAAAGTTGATCCCTACGATCGGAATGCCCGAATCGCGAATGAGGGATACTGCCGATAGCATCGTGCCATCGCCCCCCAATCCAAGCATAAAATCGATCGGCTGAGCGACGTCTTTCAATGTGTTGAAAGTCTTGAAATGCGCCGGACAATAGGACTCATCTTTCAGAAATGCGAAAAATGGCGCATAAACATAGACGTCAATATCACGTGCGGCCAGAAAACGAAATAACTCTTCTACGTATGAATTGACTGAAGGATTAAATTCGCGTCCATAGATGGCTATGGTTGTTTTCATGTGAGCAAATAGTTACAGCGGGCAAATGTCGCAATAATTGTTCATTATAATTCTAGGTAGTTCATCAAAAGATTGTACCGATCTTGAATATCATTTTTATCGCTTCCATCATTGAATGTTGCTTTCACCACGTAATCAAAGCGCCATAATGATGCAACAATTGCGGCAATATTGTATTTATTCACCTTGATAGTCATCTCTATGCGTTCGGAATCAGGTAGTTGCCGAGATGAAATACTCAGTATTCGGGTATTTTCAGACTCGATAATATGCGAAACCTGCGATAGTGTGTAGTCGCGGCTATCCATTTCCAGCACGATCACAGCGCCAGCTTCGTTATTGGCCAAAGTATGGTTGAGCGCTTTGAGTATATCCTTCTGAGAAATGATACCTAAATATTTGTGATCTTTGGTAAGTACGGGTAGAATATCGTGATCATGTACCGCCATAATCTGCAAACCATCAAAAATATGTTGGTAATCATATACATACACCAGCGGTGACGTGCGCTTAATATCGCCAATCGCTTTGGATTCGTCTTCTTCTGCCAGCAAATCATCTTCGCGAACCAAGCCTATAAACTCACCATCCTGTACAATCGGTAGCTGATGAAAGTGAAATTCATTAATGCGATGTAATACATGAGCCACCGTATCTTTCGGATTGACCTCTGCATAAAACTTAGAAATTATTTCGCCTATATACATGCTGTTCCTTGTTCTTTATTACCTAGTTAGACTATGATTAGCGCCAACGTTTAATACGTCACATTTTTGTTGTATAGCTTCTTGACTTATGCTAAGTTAATAACATTCAGGGGATCATACCTAATCGGGAGGGTTCTGACTGTACTTTTTTTCTCAAAGTTATTCGTACATGTCATAAATTATGTATTTTTACGACAAAGGAGTAGGGTATTTATCACTTTATGAAATCAGTAGAGCAAGAAAAGTTTATAGAGATACGGAGCGTTATTCATAAAAAAAACCCAACACTAGCCAAGTGGATTCCCAAACCTCTCATTAGTTATTTACAGCGTGTGATACACGAGGATGATATCAATTATATCATGCGCGAATATAAGGATGACTATGGTCTGGATTTTGTGGATTCACTGCTTAATGAACTTGGCGTCGAGGTTATCCTAGAAGGAGCGGAACACATTCCATTGACAGATAGCGTCATATTTGCGTCCAACCATCCGTTAGGAGGTTTGGATGGAGTGGCTTTTATGCAGGCTATTGGCCGATACCGGAAAGATGTTAAATTTTTGGTGAACGACATTCTGTTGAATGTTCGGAATCTAGAACCACTATTTATCCCGGTCAACAAGCTAGGTGGTCAAAGTAAAAGTGGCATCGCGGCGATCGAGAATGCCTACGCTTCCGATCAAGCTTTATTGGTGTTTCCAGCTGGACTAGTCTCCCGCAAGATAGATGGCAAAATACAGGATTTGGAATGGAAGAAAAGTTTTATATCCAAAGCGAAGAAATATAAAAAAGATATTGTGCCAGTGTATATAGATGGAAAGAATTCCAACTTTTTTTACAACTTGGCGCGATTAAGACAGCAGTTGGGTATCAAAGCCAATATCGAAATGCTGTATTTGCCCGACGAGATGTTCTCACAGAAAAACAAGCGGGTAAAGATTGTAATTGGGAAGCGTATACCATATACCGACTTTGATGCTTCCAAGAATGAACGTGCATGGGCTGAAGAAGTGCGTACCTTAGTGTACGACATGGCGCAGACCAAATAGATAGAGAAGAATAGTTAAGTATGCAAGAGATTATTGCACCAGTAGATAGAGCGTTAATAAAAGCGGAGCTGACAGCAGAGGCTTTTCTGCGTCATACGAATAATGGTAACAATGAAGTGTATCTAGTGAATTACCACACTGCACCGAATATCATGCAAGAAATTGGACGTTTGCGAGAGCTAACGTTTCGAGGAGCAGGTGGCGGTACAGGTTTGCCATTTGATATTGACGAAAATGATACCTGCGAGCACAATTACGATCAGCTGATCGCTTGGAGCCCAGAGGATGAGGAGATTACAGCTGGATATCGTGTGATTCGTTGTGATCAAGCCATCGATAGTGAAGGTCATATTCACTTATCCACCGCACATTATTTCGATATTTCAGAAAAATTTGTGCGTGATTACCTGCCTTACACCATCGAGTTGGGTAGATCGTGGGTACAACCCAAATATCAGCCATCCAGCGAAAATCGCAGAGGCATTTATTCGTTAGATAATTTGTGGGATGGTTTGGGCGCAGTAGTTATTATTAATCCAGAAATCAAATATCTTTTTGGTAAGGTAACTATGTATCCGCACTACAATGCGGTAGCACGCGATTTGTTGATGTACTTTATGGCGTGTTATTTTCCAGATAGAGAGCAGCTGGCGAAGCCAGTCGAATCGTTATTCTTAGGTTACAAAACGGATATTTCGGAATTCATCGGCATATTTGACGGATTGCCTTACAAAGAAGGCTACAAGTTGCTCAATACAAAAGTGCGCGCCTTGGGCGAAAACATACCGCCACTTATTAATACGTACATGAATGTGTCTCCTAGTATGATGACCTTCGGTACGGCATTAAATGATGAATTTGGCGAGGTAGAGGAGACTGGTATTCTGATCACCATTGATGATATTTACCCGACGAAGAAAGAACGTCACATGACGACTTACGAACGGGACAAGATCCAAGATAGAGTAAAAACAAAAGAGGCCTAAGCCTCTTTTGTTTTTTTAGTTTAAGCGATTCAGCTTTACTTCATTCGTATCTGGAATGTTGAGCGGTACGCGCTCTAAGGTCACGAAGCTGCTGTCCAAGCCAAAACTTTTCTCCTCACTTAGGCTAAAGGTGCGCAGCACCTTATACATTTCCATGATAATTCTATTTCCCCAAGAAAGGCTAGACGATTTCGAAAATACTTTTTCTAATACAACGAAGTTGAAATCTCCTGCGATGCGGTGCTTTTTGAGTGTTTCATAGCGGCTGGTAATATCGATCTCGCCTTTTGATACCATATCTTCCACTACTTTGCGGAATAGTAAACTGATCTTTTGCTCCTCCCGAAATCCTAATTTGAAATCAATTCGCACCAATTTTCCCGGAATCAATTGTTTGACCTTGTAATCGCGTGCGTGGGGCGTATCCATTACATCCACATGCACAAACCAATATACATCGGCGCGTTTGGGTTTTTTATTAATGATGGAGTATACAATCTTGTCCTCAATATCGTGCGTATTATTAGCACTGGTAAGATATACGAGCTGTGATGCGAATGGTTGTATGCTCGTGTCCGAGCTTAAGTCGGATAGGATACCGTAGTAGTCACGAATGTCCACGAATCGGATATACGCATTTTTGATTTTTCGCGCCATGTACCAAGCATACATCACAAAAAATATCGCCGAAGCCAGTACCAATGTCAACCATCCGCCATGCGTGAATTTGACCAAATTACCCGCTAGGAAAGCGATCTCAATCACAAAATACACAAGCGCAAAAAGCGCGATCCAGATTTTAGGTACACGTTTTCGCATCATATAATAACACATCAACGCCGTAGTGGTAATGAAAGTCAAATTGATGGCTAAACCATAAGCCGCTTCCATGTTGCTCGATTTGCGAAATACAGCGATAATCAAGATACAACCTAGATACAAGATCAGGTTGATGGACGGTACATATAATTGTCCTTTGTGATCACTAGGATAGCGAATAGAAACTTTGGGCCAGATGTTCAATCGTACCGCTTCCGATATCAGTGTATATGCTCCGGAGATCATAGCTTGACTGGCTACTATCGCTGCAATCGTGGCGATTACGATTCCGGGTACGACAAACCATTCAGGCATAATACCGAAGAATGGATTAAGATCTCCCAAACGTGCACCTTGATGCGTGAGCAACCAAGCACCTTGCCCAAGGTAATTCAACAAAAGCATGCTTTTCACAAAAATCCAGCTGATTCGAATGTTAGACTTGCCACAATGTCCCATGTCTGAATACAACGCTTCGGCTCCAGTAGTACATAGAAAAATAGCACCGATGATAAATAGCGAATGCGGATGTTGTACAATCGTTTGTACCGCGTACCACGGATTAAACGCTTTCAATACATAAGGCGCTTGATCGATGTGTAGAACACCCAATGTTCCGATCACCACAAACCAAATTAGCATAATCGGACCAAAAACTCGCCCCACGACAGAAGTGCCAAAGCGTTGGATCACAAAAAGCAAAGAGATGATTAAAACCACGATCGGCACGGTTGGTATATTGGCATTCATCATGGAAAGTCCTTCCACCGCCGACGAGATGGTAATTGCTGGCGTAATCATGCCATCTGCCAACAATGTCGAAGCACCTATGATGGCAGGAATAATCAACCATTTACTTTTCCGCCGCACCAAAGAATACAAAGATAAAATGCCACCTTCGCCATTATTGTCTGCACGCAATGTGATGATGACGTATTTAATGGTAGTTTGCAACGTAAGCGTCCAGAATATACACGATAAGCTACCTAGAATTAAACTTTCTTCAATGATCTCTTGATGAAAAATCGCTTTGAAAACGTACAATGGAGAAGTACCAATATCTCCGAAAATGATCCCTATACTGATCAGTAAGCCCGCGGCACTAAGCCGGTTTAAGTGCGATTTATTGTCCATAAGACAGATGAGTAAATAACGCGGTAAATGTATTAATTTTCTGGATTTATTTACCATGTTTTGACATTCTCTCTAAGATCCGATTTTGCAATAAAAATGATCATAATCTGAATGATCTTGGCCGTTTGTGAATCTCTGGTTTTAGAAAAGTTCGCTCAATTTTTATAGCTTAGTCAAAATTAGTATTTCAGCACCTATGAAGTCTACCAGTTATGAAACCTTACTTGAAGAGGAATTAATTCCATTGTTGACTCGTGGGGATAGGAAGGCTTTTAAGGAAATTTTTAATCGATACAATCATTTTTTGCTGAGTTATGCGGATAGGCTTACACGCGATACGCAAGAGAGTGAAGACCTTATTCAAGAGATTTTTGTTCGCGTATGGGAGCAACGAGAACGATTCGATCCCTCCCGAAGCCTGTTTAATTATTTAAAGGTGAGTGTCAGAAATGGATTTTTAAATCAGGAGAGATCCAAGAACAACCGCACTGCATTTAAGGAAGAACTTTTACATTATCTCACGCAAGGATACGATGGAGCGGATCAGAAGCTTTTAGACAAAGAACTCATCAGCAGATTGGAAAATATTGCTCGATCCCTTCCCGGCAAGATGGGTAAGGTTTTTCTGATGACACACTTTGAAAATTATAGCAATGAGGAGATAGCCGTCGCGCTGCAAGTCTCTGATAAAACGGTAAAAAACCTTCTTAGCCAAGCTGTTGTAAATATCCGATTGCGTTTGGGCTTGTCAGTAGCTTTAGCGATTTTGCTTTCCTAGCAAAGAAAAATAAAATAAATCGGGATAAATTGCCATTACGTGTGTACTATATAAAAGGGGGCACACAAAAGCCTTCTGAATAACCATGAAAAATAAACCTTCGCAGGAGTTAATCGAGAAGTACTTGAATGGGAATGCTACGCTAGAGGAAAGGCGCTATGTAGAGGCCGCTTTGAATCGGCATATGGATCAAAGCGAATCTCTGCGCACATCCAAAGAACTCGTCGAGGCCTCTACGCGAATAAAGCGAAATCTTTTTGGAAATAGTGAGAAACCCGTATTGCACCTTAATCGCATGCTGCCGTATGCAGCGGCAGCGATAGTCCTGTTTCTTGGGTTTGTATTTTGGAGATGGCAGATAAAAGAAAGTAAGATGGCAGTGGATAGCGCGGCGGAGCAACAAATTGTTGATGCTCAGCAGGTGTTGCCAGGAAGCAATAGAGCTACGCTTTCGTTTGACGATGGCCAAGGCGTAACATTAGATGAAAGTCAACAGGGGATTGTGATGAGCGATGGCGGCATTACCTATCGCGATGGGAGTAGTTTACGGAAGGACAAATCAGGAATCCGGCCTATATCTCATGCCACATTGACTACTCCAAAAGGAGGTACGTATCAAATCACCTTGCCCGATGGCTCAAAAGTTTGGCTTAATGCGGCATCAAGTCTTAAATATCCGGTGAAGTTTGATGATCAGAAGCGCATCGTGGAACTCGAAGGAGAAGCCTATTTCGAGGTAAAGCCATTAAAATCCAAAGCAAAAGACAAACGGGCATTATTGACTCCATTCTTAGTGAAGACCAAGCGACAAGTAGTTGAAGTATTGGGTACTGGTTTTAATGTTTCTGATTACGATGATGAAGAAGAAACGAAAACCACCTTAGTGGAAGGAAGCGTGAATATTATTGCAAATAACAATACAGATAGCATGTTATTGTCGCCAGGACAACAGGCTGTGGTATCCAAAAATAAAACGAAGGTACGTAACGTCGATGTAGAGCAATTTATAGCTTGGAAAGAAGGGTTTTTCTATTTTGACCGTTTGCCCACGCAAGTAGCACTCGCTCAAATGGCGAGATGGTATGATATTGATGTAAAATATGAATCAACAGTACCGAATGCGCCAATATTTGGCATGATTGATCGTCAAAAGAATTTGGAATCCGTACTGAAATCCCTAGAAATAAGTGGTCTTACATTCAAATTGCTTGAAATTAAGGATCGACGTACACTGGTTGTTCTAGGAGAAAAATAAACTATCAAAGCCGGTATCAAAAGACTGGCTTAGCGGCAAAGACGCACCAATTATACACAATAAATTAGGAGGGCTCGTATGGACACTTCGTAATGATGCTATTTATTGCAATAGCAATTCTATCCAAAATAGTAACGGATGATGCTGATGACATCATCCGCAAGTTTTGCTTGGAACATATGATAGACTAGTTAGTAATCCCAACTAGTCAATAACCAATTTTACATAACCCAAACGATACAAATCTATGAGTTTTAAACTACTTGTAAAAGCTCCTTATTGGCCTTTTACGAACCGGTGGCTATTTATTATGAAACTAGCATTTTTTCTAACCTTTATTTTTGTTCTTCAGGCCACAGCCGAGGGTGTAGCACAAAAGATCACACTGCAGGCCAAGAATAAAAGTCTTCGACATGTGATGAAAGATATTCAGCAGCAGCGAGGTTATTCATTCTTGTTTCGCGGCGCTCATATTGCGGATACACGCGTCAATGTACAAGTTAAGAATGCAGAATTCGCGGATGCCATGCGCATTATATTAGATGGGCACAATCTACAATGGTCTTTAGACGATGATATTATCACGATCAGACCATCCGCTACACGATCCACAAAGCCGAGCACGTCGGAAGTAAACAGAGCTCAACAGCGAGTAATTACGGGTTCCGTAAAAGATAATCTTGGCAATCCACTGGAAGGCGTAACGGTGAGGGTAAAAAATACGGAGTTAGCGACAACAACCGGTATTGACGGCAGCTATCAGCTGCAAATGTCCAATGAACAGAGTGTTTTGCTTTTTTCATTGATCGGCTTTGGATCAGTCGAAGAAACAGTAGGCTCTCGATCAGTCATTGCAGCCATTTTGCAGCCTTCGGTCAACGATTTTGAAGAGGTCGTCGTGGTTGGATACGGCACAGTGCGCAAAGCCGATTTGACGGGTGCGGTAGCACAAGTCAAAACCGCACAGCTCGAAGCAGTTCCTGTCTATAATATTGAACAAGCCTTAAAAGCAGGAGCTACAGGAGTGCGTGTGGTACAGAACTCAGGATCACCGGGTGCGCGTATGGAAGTGCGGATTCGCGGTGCCAACTCTATGATTGGCGACAATCAACCGCTCTATGTGGTAGATGGTTTTCCCGTTACCGGCGATATCAGTTACCTCAATCCATCCGATATCGAATCAATGGATATCCTGAAAGATGCCTCTGCAACAGCGATATATGGAGCTCGAGGCGCGAATGGAGTCGTAATTATCACATCTAAAAAAGGAAAAGCGGGTCAGCCAACTCGGATCGATGTACAAAGTCAGTTTGGTATCCAAGAAGATATCAAACGAATGGAAGTATTGGATGCGCGCGAATATGCGATCGTCGCCAACGAATGGTTGAAAAATGCGAATCAGCCGCCGATATTCAATTTGGATGAAATCCAAGGCCCAGGTACAGACTGGCAGCGGCAGATCTTGCGAAAAGCACCGATGCATAACCATACCGTGACGATTTCGGGGAGTTCAGAAAAAACACGGTACTCTCTATCTGGTAATTATTATGATCAAGATGGTATTATCATCAATACCGGCGCCAAACGTGGATCGGTTCGGATGAATATGGATCACCGTCTTTTTGATTGGCTGAGCATGGATTTTAATGTGAACCTGTCTAGAAGAGAACGCTTCCAAGTTCCAGTAGATAATGGCAATGCGGGCAATTCCATGTATTCGGGAGCGATTTCTGCACCTCCAACTTTACCGGTGTCCGACGAAAATGGCTTGTATACGCAATTTCGCCAGATCTATTCCTTTGCAGAAGTCTCTAACCCCATGGTATTTAGCGAACCGTACAAAAATCGCAGTCTAACCAATGTGGTCATTGGTAATACCAGCTTTACGGTGAACTTGGCAGAAGGGTTGACCTTCAAAACCTTACTAGGTCTCGAAACGCATCATGGTGCGAGCGAATTGTTTGTTCCTCTGATCTACCCTAATGATAGAGGTGCGGCATCCCAAGGTACGTCGTATCGGACTTCCTTTTTAAATGAAAACATCTTGAATTACACGAAGTCATTCGGCACGCAACAGCGATTGGATCTCATGGGGGGATTCACCTATCAGAATGATCTCAATCGCGTGTCCAATATCAGTGTAAGTGGTTTTGCTAATAACAATACCGCAAATTTTAATTTGGGAGCGGCCGAGACCATAAACCCACCTTCGTCCGGAATTTCGCGATGGGCCATGTCATCCTGGCTGGCCAGAGCCAATTACTCATTGGCAGAAAAGTATTTATTTACCGCAAGTATCCGTGCCGACGGTTCATCCAGATTTGGAGAAAACAACAAGTGGGCTGCATTTCCATCTGGAGCGGTAGCTTGGCGAGCTAGCAACGAACCATTTCTCCAAGAGGTGGAAGCGATCAATGAATTAAAGGTTAGAGCTTCCATTGGTATGACGGGAAATACGGCACTCTCGCCCTATCAATCGCTAGATCGTATTTCTCCGGTACGTGCCATTTATGGAAATAGCACGGAGATTATCGGATATGTGCCGTCGGGAATTGCAAATCCTGCATTGCGATGGGAGACCACAACGCAAGCTGACGTTGGTTTTGATGTGACCTTGTGGAATAATAGATTGACAGTCACGGCAGATTACTTCACCAAAAGAACCACAGACGTATTGGCATCTGTGCCGCTTCCGCCGTCGATTGGTTTCGGCTCTATGTTGCAAAATATTGGAGAAATCAGAAACCAAGGATTTGAGGTCAATGTATCATCGGATATCTTGACCAAAGAATTCAAGTGGAATGCAGGCGTTCGTCTTTCAACGAACAGAAGTGAGATCATCACCCTAGCAGGAGGAAATGATATTTTTAGTAGTTCGCTCGATCTTTTCAGATCTAGTATGAATATCGCGCGAGAAGGGTATCCTTTCGGTATGTTTTTCGGTCTGGTAGAAGATGGTTTGGACGATCAAGGTAGGATTAAATACGTGGACCAAAACCAAGATGGTGAGATTAACGCATTGGATCGGGTGATCATCGGTAATCCCTATCCAGATTTTATTTACGGAATCAACAGCGATTTCGCATACAAAGGTTTCGAGTTAAATGTCTTTATAGAGGGCGTGTATGGCAATGATATCTTCTGGGCAACGGCCGGGAACAACCTCAATTCTTTTCAGCGCGGTTCCAATCAATTTCGTGATCTGATAGGCAGTTATTGGACAGCAGAAAATCCAAACCCTAATGCCAAATACCCTAGAGTAAGCTCTACATCACCGCTGGATGTATCCGACCGCTTCATAGAAGACGGAAGCTACCTACGATTGAAGTCGGTACGCCTAGCATACAATATACCTGTAGCAAAGTTGACCAACTCTAGATTAAAACGTGCACAGGTGTATATATCTGGCGTGAATTTGTTCACGATTACGAATTATCCGGGTATTGATCCCGATGTGAATACCACAGGAACGGATTCGCAAGGTGTAGGCGATCGACTTCGTATGGGAATTGATCAGACCGCCTATCCAACAGCCAAGATGTTTCTGGCTGGAATTAATTTTTCATTTTAAAAGATCCGTATCATGAAACATATCATAATCGCATTTATCATACTGGCAACCACTTGGTGCTCTTCTTGTAGCAATCTTTTGGATGAGATGCCGGAAGACTTTATTAGCCGTGTAAATTTTTATCAAAACGAGACAGACGCACTGGGCGCTATTGCGGGTGCATATTCCTCGTTTGGAATAGATTACTATAACATTAATTATTACCTATTGCTGGAGTTACATGGGGATTACATCGACGGTAGGGGTTCACAAGCACCGATTTCGAATTTTGCTCAAGTATTGGATAATGTAGGTATCGGTCGAGCTGCTACCGGTTGGTCCGTGCTGTACCAGTCGATTAACCGGGCAAACGCCGTACTAGATAATGTGCCTGGCATTGTCAATATGTCAGATAATGTGAAGAAAAGAATCATTGCGGAGGCTCGCTTTATTCGCGCGATGGCTTACTATAACTTAGTCAAAGCTTGGGGGCCAGTGCCTATTCGATTGCATGAAGCTAGAGATCTAAGCGCATTGTCGTCTCCTCGCGAACCAGAAGAGCGCGTGTACACTTTAATTATGGAAGATCTGGAAGCAGCGCAAAACGATTTACCTACCTCAGTAGGTGCGGAAACAGGTAAGGCTTCGGCCGGTGCGGCAAAGCTGCTTCTAGCTAATGTTTACCTCACCTTGGGCCAGTGGGAGAAGGCAGCTACAAAAGCCGAAGAAGTGATTACGTCCGGTGTTTATAGTTTGGTAGAGGTCGATAAACCCGATGATTTTTACAAAATATTCGCCACGCAAACCTCTTCCGAAGATGTGTTTTCAGTACATCATTCTGAAAATCGATTTTCTGAAATTCCACTTTATTTGCATCGCGGCGATACTCCGCCATACAATTACTCAAGCCGCGGATTTTGGGCTTGGATTCCAAAGACCAATTCATTTATTGGTTCAAGCTGGGACAATAATGATATGAGAAAATCATTCAACCTCTATACCAAACACCTGGATAGAAATGGCAACGAAGTTAATTTGCCTTCAACTTCTCCAATTTTATTCAAGAAATTCATCTCGAACACGGCGGGACTGAATGTATATAGTCTGCCGATCCTACGCTATGCGGAAGCATTCTTGATCTATGCCGAAGCCGCCGCACTTGCAAATAATGCCGTCACGCCGCTTGCCTTAGAAAGGTTGAATATCATTAAACGACGTGCTTATGGATACCCGTTGAACGCCGCTTCTCCGGTAGACTATACGGCTGCTGCAGATGCACGCGCATTTCAAGATGTTGTAATTCTAGAGCGAGGGTATGAGTTTATTCTCGAAGCAAAGCGTTGGTGGGATCTCAAGCGTACCGGAAAAGTCAAATCTGCCTTTCAAGCGGTCGGCAAGACGTATATGGATGAAAGATTGCTTTTTCCTATCCCAGAAAACGAAATCAATAGTAATCCGGCACTCAGTCAATCAGACCAAAATCCGGGATATTAAATCATTGAATCGACTATCGAGATGAAATCAAAATTAGTACTGTTACTCACCGCTTTTCTAATCAGTACAAGCTCTTTTGCTCAATCCCAAATGGTTAGCAAATTAGAAAATGGCGTTAGCCAACACATTATCGTGTATGGTACCAGTTTGTCCAGCGGCGGGAATGGACACGCATGGATGCAACCTGTAGCCGCTCACTTAGGAAAACTATATGGTGATAGTTTGATCCGTTATTCCTTAGCCGGAAAAGGCGGAATGTGGTCTTCTTGGGGAGTGAAAAATCTCGAAGATAGCGTGATCGCAAAAAAGCCTGATGTCGTCTTTATCGAATTTGGGATCAATGATGCATTCATAGATTATCATACCCCTGTTGCTGTAGCGCGCTTGAATCTGCAGTATATGATCGATCGTATTAGGCTATATGATGCATCGTGTGAGATTATTTTGCAAGTCATGAATATGCCTATCGGCAAATCGTCCACATTACGGCCTCATCTCGAAGACTATTATGCGATGTATCGATCCGTGGCAGCAGAGAAAGGAATTATGCTTATCGATCACTATCCGAACTGGCTTAAGATATTGGAAAAAGGGGAGGAAGATTTTCGAAAGTATGTGCCAGATGGAATACACCCCAATAAGGTGGCGGGGGAACAAATCATTGCGCCACAAGTTATTCAATCTATACTGACAAACAGTCAATAAAGAATGGTTTGATCAAGAAAGAAATCAGCAGTCACTTATCCAACTATTTAGGGTGAGTGACTATAATTATATTCTAAATCGTTAATATGCAGAACGTTAATCTATCAAAAATGAAGAACTTATTATTGTGTTTTATCATGCTGGGCATGTTTAGCGCTTGTGAATCGAGCAAATCGAAGAAGCATGAAGCGGATATTATTATTTACGGCGGCACTTCGGCAGCCATTACGGCTGCAGTACAAGCGAAAAAAGCAGGAAAATCGGTGATCGTCGTTTCGCCAGATACACATTTGGGCGGACTCTCATCAGGAGGTTTGGGTTTCACCGATACAGGCGATAAATCGGTGATCGGAGGGCTGGCGCGTGATTTCTATCATCGCGTATATATGCATTATCAGGATAGCGCTGCTTGGAAATGGCAGCGTGCATCCGAATATGGAAATAAAGGCCAAGGTACGCCAGCTATGGATGGCAATGCGAGAACGATGTGGATTTTTGAACCACATGCTGCCGAGCAGGTTTTTGAAGATTATGTGAAAGAGTATGCCATCGATGTAAGACGAGACGAATGGCTTGATCGTGAAAAGGGAATCGTCAAAAGTAATGGTAAAATCTCTTCTTTTACAACTTTAAGTGGCCAAACCTATACCGGTAAAATATTTATTGATGCCACGTACGAAGGCGATCTAATGGCCGCCGCAAATGTGAGCTATCATGTAGGGAGAGAAGCCAATAGCGTATACGGCGAAAAATGGAATGGTATTCAAGTGGGCGTTTTACATCATGGTCATTGGTTTAAAAGTGACATCAGTCCATACAAAACTTCGGGAGATAGTAGCAGCGGACTTTTGTACGGCGTTTCTGCTGACTTCCCGGGTGTGCACGGCGAAGGCGATCACCGCTTGCAGGCGTATTGTTTTCGGATGTGTTTGAGCAATCATCCAGAAAATCGCGTGCCATTTCCGAAGCCAGATGGTTATGATGCAGATCATTACGAATTGTTAGCCAGAGTATTTGATTCTGGTTGGAGAGAGACTTTTCAGAAATTTGATCCGATTCCCAACCGCAAGACGGACACGAATAACCATGGTCCTTTTAGTACCGATTTTATCGGAATGAATTACGATTACCCAGAGGCAAGTTACGAACGACGTAAAGAAATCACCCAAGCACATGAAGATTATCAGAAAGGCTTAATGTATTTTTTGAGTAACGATAGCAGAGTCCCTGAAGATGTGCGTCAGCAAATGTCGCAATGGGGATTGGCAAAAGACGAATTTACAGACAACGGGCATTGGCCGCACCAATTGTATATTCGAGAAGCTCGTCGCATGATCGGTGAATATGTAATGACAGAGCATGATACATTCAGTGAACGCAAGATTAGTGACCCTGTCGGAATGGGTTCGTACGCATTGGACTCGCATAATGCACAACGCTATGTCAAGCCTGATGGTTACGTGCAAAATGAAGGTGATATCGGAGTGACTCCGAAGCAAGCCTATCAGATATCGTACGGTTCGCTCGTGCCTAAAAAAGAAGAATGTACCAACTTAATGGTACCTGTCTGTCTGTCTAGCTCACACATCGCTTTTGGAAGTATTCGAATGGAACCTGTTTTTATGATATTGGGAGAAAGTGCTGCCACCGCTGCGGTACTGGCTATTGATCAGAACATAGCAGTGCAGGATGTCAATTACAGCGAATTGGAGAAGCAATTGCTTGCGCAACACCAAATACTTGCTTTAGGAAGCAAATAAGCCGAGAACAGCTAAGATGATATGGAAAAGTAGCGATGCAATGACTCATCGGTGCAAAACGAGTTGGAGATTCCTGACCGGTTATCATCATAACAAATAAACATGAGAAAATGAGTGAGAAAATAAATCGCAGATCCGCCTTGCGAACGATGCTCTACATCGCGGGCGGCGCCCTGATTTTGCCCGCATGTTATCGAGATTCTGGCCGGGCAAGTATTGCATTGGTCAATATCAGTATAGATGAATCGGATGAAATGCTATTGGAATCATTAGTAGAAGCACTGATCCCTGCAGACGATACACCTGGGGGCAAAGGGTTGAGATTACACCTTTTTGTTTTGAAAATGGTCGATGATTGTCACGAGCCAGAGAGTCAACAACAATTTGTAGAAGGCCTCAAGAAATTTGCTATTTGGTCAGAGGAGGAGCTTTCTAAGCTTTTTATTGATGCCAAAAGTAATGAAAAAACCGAGCTGATGACGCGTGTGGAGGAATCGGGAGATGAATCATTATTGTCCTTTTTCAAAACCACCAAAAGACGAACCATTCAAGGCTATATGAACTCGCAGTACGTGATGACTAATCTGGTGAAATATGAAATAGCGCCTGGACGATATAACGGTTATTTCCCGATGGGGAATGAATAAATAGGAATTTATGAGATCATACAATTAAATAAATATGGCAAACATCGGAGGAGAAACTAGAAAAGAGCGTACGTTTGATGTCATTGTTATTGGGTCTGGAGCAAGCGGAGGCTGGGCAGCGAAGGAATTTACCGAAAAGGGATTGAAAACGTTGGTATTGGAGCGCGGTCGAGATGTCGTGCACGTGAAGGACTACCCAACTACCAATTTGTATCCGTACGAATTAGAGCATAAAGGTGAGATTACCTATGCGGACAAACAGGAAAATCCGGTGGCCAATCGCTGTTATGCCTATAAAGAAGATACGAAGCATTTTTTTGCCAGCGATGCAGCACATCCCTATATTCAAGATAAAGAATTCGACTGGATACGAGGTTATCAAGTCGGTGGCAAATCCTTGCTTTGGGCTAGACAAACGCAACGATGGAGCGAATATGATTTTGAAGGTCCAGCTAGAGACGGATTTGCCGTAGATTGGCCGATCAGATATGCCGATATTGCACCATGGTATGATCATGTGGAGCGATTCGTCGGCATAGCTGGAAATAAAGATGGATTGGATACACTGCCTGATGGAGATTTTCTGCCAGCCTATCCATTAAATGCGGTAGAAGATTATTTCAAAAAGACAGTTCAGCAGCACTACGGCAGTACACGACATGTCATCAGCGCACGGTGTGCCCATTTGTCTGAACCAAAACCGATCCATATAGAGCAAGGGCGGGTGAAATGCCAGCATCGGATTTTATGCCAACGAGGTTGTCCGTTTGGTGGCTACTTCAGTAGTAACTCGTCGACGCTACCATGGGCAATGAAAACCGGAAACTTAACTTTGAGGCCATTCTCGACTGTGCATTCCATTCTCTACGATCAAGACCAAGAGAAGGCGGTCGGTGTAAAAGTGATTGATACCGATAGTGGAGAGGAAATTGATTTTTTTGCCAAGGTTATCTTTGTCAATGCCTCTACATTAAATACCAACCAAATTCTAATGAATTCTATTTCTGCTCGATTCCCAAATGGATTAGGTAATGATAATGGCTTATTAGGACAATACATCGCATTTCATAATTATACCGCCCGGATCACAGCTTCTTATGACGGGTTGCAAGAATATCGGACAGATGGCCGAAATCCTGCAGGTGGCGGTTATATTCCTAATTTTCGGAATGTACATCGGCAAGAAACTGATTTCTTGAGAGGTTGGGCGGCCACGTTCGGCGCTAGTCGGCAGATTATACGCAACAATGATGCGGTGGGAGAAGAATTGAAAAGTAATCTCACTACCGGAGAGTGGAGCAATTGGAAAGTGCATTCACACATGATGGCTGAAACTATCCCTAAAGAAGAAAATCGAGTTTGGTTAGATGAAAAACAAACGGATAAATGGGGCATACCATTGCTTCATATCTCGGTGGAGTACGCGGCAGATGACGGGCAACGGCGAAGCGATTATTATGAGCACATGGCAGATATGTTCGAAAAAGCCGGTTTTCAGGATATTCGCACGCAAGATGATGGTCGCAGACCGGGGAATGATATTCATGAAATGGGTGGTGCGCGTATGGGGCATGATCCCAAAACATCTTTGCTGAATAAATGGAATCAGTTGCACCTTTGCAAGAATGTATATGTCACCGACGGAGCATGTATGACTTCCACCGCGACACAAAACCCCACACTTACCTATATGGCACTGACTGCAAGAGCGGTTGACCATGCGGTAAGCGAATTAAAAAAACGAAATCTATAAACTTTGATAAGCTAAATGATGAATAATAACATGAAATTTTTAAACGAGAAAATGGGTGTTTTGATCCGATTCCCGATATTGTGGAGCATGGTGCTCCTCATGCTCTTGAGTAGTTGTGGGTCCTCCAGTCAAGGACATAAAAAACAAAATCAGCATCCAGAAACGAAACTCGGCTGGCAACTTGGAGCGCAAGCATATACCTTCAAAAAATTCACCTTTACAGAAGCAGTTTCTAAGATTGCGAGTTGTGATCTACAATTTGTAGAAGCGTATCCTCAACAAGAGATCGGAGGTGGGATTCAAGAAAAAATGGATTACCACATGTCGGAGAACAGCCGTGTGTATCTAAAACAGTTACTGAAGGAGCATAATGTCCGTTGGTTGGTATATGGCGTGATCAAAGCGAAAGATGCACCCGAATGGAGAAAGATTTTCGAATTCGCAAAAGGAATGGGGATAGAAACTATTACCTGTGAACCCGACGTCGCTATGCTTGATGAGATTTCTAAATTATGTGAAGAGTTTGATATTCGTGCCGCCATTCATAATCATGCTTCACCATCATACTATTGGAATCCGGAAACGGTATTAGCTGCCATAGAAGGTAAAAGCAATAAAATAGGCGTCGCTGCCGATATAGGTCATTGGGTACGATCAGGATTAGATCCTGTCGAAAGTCTTAAAAAGCTCGAAGGAAAGGTTTACCATCTCCATTTTAAGGATCTGAACGAGAAAGATAGCAAATCAGCACATGATGTACATTGGGGAACAGGTGTCAACAATATCGCTGCGGTAATCAATGAGTTGAAGCGTCAGAAATTTAGAGGTATGATCGCAGCCGAATACGAATATAATTGGGATAACAACGTAGAGGATGTACGAATCAGTGTAGAGAACTTTCGAAAAATATTGGTGGAATCCAACCATTAACTAATCTTATTCCTTCACTATGGGGATCTCATCCGTCTCACATGTTCCTGTCTGCAATTGGATCTGTAATCCTATTTTTCGGCGCTGCGAAACTATTTTGGTATATTCGTTAAACACTAACACGGAATTACGATCATGGGAAATCAATCAATTTCAATAGACGCATTGACGGAAGCATATATTCAGAAAGAAGAGCAGTTTGGTGCGCACAATTATCATCCGCTACCAGTTGTTTTAAATAGGGGAGAGCGTGTGTATGTTTGGGATGTGAACGGAAAACGCTTCTTCGATTTCTTGTCTGGCTATTCTGCAGTGAATCAAGGGCATTGTCATCCAAAGATTGTCGATGTATTCGTCGAACAAGCGCGTACGTTGACGTTGACCTCGCGCGCTTTCCATTCCGAAAAATTTGTAGAATATACCGAATACATTACAACACTATTTGGCTTTGATAAAGTGCTGCCCATGAATGGCGGAGTAGAAGCGGTGGAAACTGCAATTAAGTTGGCGCGGCGTTGGGGTTATCACGTAAAGCAGGTGCCCGAAGGTCAGGCAAAAGTGATTACGGCGGCCGAAAATTTCCACGGACGGACACTAAATGTAATTTCTTTCAGCACCGATCCGGTGGCCAAGCAAGGTTTTGGCCCTTATATGGAAGGTTATCTTACCATTCCTTACAATGACCTAGAGGCGTTAAAGCAAGCGGTGAAAGATCCTAATGTGGTCGCGTATCTGGTGGAGCCGATTCAAGGCGAAGCAGGCGTGGTCGTGCCGGATGAAGGCTATTTGAAATCGGCTGCACAAATCTGTCGCGATGCGAATGTGCTTTTTATTGCCGATGAAATCCAAACTGGATTGGCACGTACTGGGAAAATGTTGGCTTGCGATCATGAAGACGTGCGTCCTGATATTCTTATCTTGGGAAAAGCTTTAAGTGGCGGTACGATGCCAATATCCGCCGTGTTGGCCGATGATGAAATCATGCTAACGATACAACCTGGTGAACACGGTTCTACTTTCGGTGGAAGTCCACTTGCTGCTGCCACAGCCATGGCTGCTTTACAGGTTTTGATCGAAGAGAATCTCAGTGAGCAAGCAGATCGACTGGGAAATTTATTCCGAGATACAATTAGATCGTGGAATCATCCGAATATTACGGAAGTGCGTGGCAAAGGTTTGTTGAATGCCATTGTCGTAAATCACTCCAATCAAAAAGCGGCGGAAATCCTCTGCTATGAATTGTTGCAAAATGGCTTATTGGCCAAGCCGACACATGGAGATAAAATTCGCTTTGCACCGCCTTTAGTAATGACTGAATCAGAATTGTTGGAAGCACTAGATATTATTCAGAAAAGTTTTGCGGTGTTGGATTAGTAAAAGCCGATAATCCCTAAAATTAAAAAACCCCAAAACCGATAAGGTTTTGGGGTTTTATTATGTTTGCTTGGGCAGTTGCCAGCGCGTATTATACTTCTAATAATAAACGAGCTGGATCTTCCAATAGTTGTTTTACACGTACCAGGAAGCTAACTGATTCGCGACCATCAATGATGCGGTGATCGTAAGACAATGCAATGTACATCATCGGACGAATCACAACCTGACCATTTTCAGCAATCGGACGCTGCACAATGTTGTGCATACCCAAGATCGCAGATTGTGGCGCGTTGATGATTGGCGTAGACATCATCGATCCAAATACACCACCGTTAGTGATCGTAAATGTACCGCCTGTCATCTCGTCAATCGACAACTTGTTGTCGCGTGCTTTTGTTGCTAAGTCGATAACGGATTTTTCGATTTGGTATAAGCTCATAGATTCCGCATTGCGAATGATTGGCACCACCAAACCTTTTGGTCCAGATACCGCGATAGATACATCTACGAAATCAGAATATACAATCTCGTTTTCTTCCAAACGCGCATTTACCGCAGGCCATTCTTTCAAGGCAGTAGTTACTGCTTTGGTGAAGAAAGACATGAAGCCAAGACCCACACCGTGCTTGTCTTTGAAAGCATCTTTGTATTTACCACGTAGATCCATGATCGGCTGCATGTTTACCTCGTTGAAGGTAGTTAGCATCGCTGTTTCATTTTTCACAGAAACCAATCTGCGAGCTACTGTTTTACGCAATGAGCTCATGCGCTCGCGTCTTTCGTTGCGTTCGCCTGGCGCACTAGCAGCAGGTGCTTCCGTTGCCTTAGCAGACGATGATGCAGCTGGTTTAGATTCAGATTTAGATTTCGCTTGCGCTTTTTCCGCATCCTCTTTGGTGATACGACCGTCTTTACCCGTTCCTTTTACCGCGCTAACGTCAATTCCTTTTTCGCGTAAAATTTTTGCAGCAGCAGGAGATGCCGTGCCTGCAGCATATGAATCTTCACTTTCATCTTCAGAAGTAGATTCTTTTGCTTCTTTGTTATCTGAGCTTTTAGATTCTTCTTTTTTCTCTTCTTTCTTGTCGCTATCACCACCGCCAGCAGGAGCGTCGCCATCTTCGATTGTACATACTACAGCACCAATCTCCAAAGTATCGCCTTCTTGAGCGATGATTTTTAAAATACCAGCTTGTTCAGCAGGCAATTCAAAAGTCGCTTTGTCAGACTCTAACTCAGCAATGTTTTCATCCATCTCTACGTAATCTCCATCTTGCTTTAGCCACTGGGCTAAAACAACTTCGGTGATGGATTCACCTACGGTAGGAACTTTTATCTCTAAGCTCATAATGTTGTTTTTTTAACCGGTGAAGTGCAAATAAGCACTGCCGATTTACGTTTGTTGTTTATGCAAATGATTTATTAACGATTTCTTCTTGTTGCACCGTGTGCTTTTTCATGTAGCCAGTTGCCGGACTCGCGTTTTCTGTTCTTGAAATAACATCTGTAAATTCAATGTCGGATTTGCGCAACTTGCGGCAATAATAAGGCCAAGCACCCATGTTTTCATTCTCCTCTTGTACCCAGATAAATTCTGTCGCTTTTTTATAACGAGCGCGAATCTCTTCTAGTTGCGCTACTGGCGCAGGATACAATTGCTCGATGCGAACAATAGCTACGTCGGTACGTTTGTCCGCTTGTTGTTTCTCCAAAAGATCGAAATAGACCTTACCTGAACAAAACAACACACGTTTAACTGATGTAGCCTTTGCGTAATTATCATCCAATACCGGTTGGAAATCCTTATCAGTAAAGTCTGCCAAAGGTGAAGTTACTTTTGGATGGCGTAGTAAACTTTTTGGCGTAAATACAACCAATGGTTTACGGAAATCGCGTACCAACTGGCGGCGTAACAAGTGGAAGTAGTTGGCTGGTGATGTACAATTTGCTAAAATCATGTTGCCGTGAGCACATAACTCTAAGAATCGCTCGATACGAGCCGAAGAGTGCTCCGGACCTTGACCTTCCATACCATGTGGAAGCATCAATACCATGCCATTCGAACGTCTCCATTTGCTTTCTGCACTCGCCAAGTATTGGTCGATAATGATTTGAGCACCATTGTAAAAGTCACCGAACTGTGCTTCCCATACGGTTAGTGCATTTGGATTAGCCAATGCATAGCCATATTCAAAACCAAGAACAGCATACTCCGATAATAAGGAGTTGTAGATGTTGAAGCGATCTCCGCCATCTACCTGCGCTAATGGTACATATTTTTCTTCTGAATCTTCTAATGTCAGTACCGCGTGACGATGCGAAAAAGTACCACGTTGTACATCCTGACCGGAGATACGCACGCGTTTACCATCTGCCAATAAGCTGGCATATGCCATGAGCTCACCCATTGCCCAATCGTACGAATCTTTTTCGATCATCTTGCTGCGATCTTCGAAAAGCTTCGAGATCTTACGAAAGAATTTTTTCTCTTTCGGTAATTCGGTGATTTGCTTAGCCAATGCTTTGAAAGCATCCGCAGAAATGCGTGTCTCTACGGCTTCGTCCAAATCTACTTTGCGCGCTGGGCGAAGGCCTTTCCACGCACCACCAAACATAGGCGCTTCATCTTCGATGTTTTCGATTTTTTTAGAATCGTTGAGCTGAGATTGTAGATAGGTTTTGAATTCTTTCTCTACCTCTTTGGCATAGTTATCATCGATGCTACCTTCATCTACCAATTTCTTCGCATAGATCTCTTTCGGGTTCGCGTGTTGCTCGATCGCTTTGTACAATAATGGTTGGGTGAACTTAGGTTCATCCGCTTCATTATGTCCATATCGACGGTAACATAATAAATCGATGTAAACATCGGTTTTGTATTTCTGACGATATTCTACTGCTAGGTTGATCGCATAAACCACCGCTTCGGCATTGTCTCCATTTACATGGAATACGGGCGAAGAAGAGATTTTTGCGACGTCCGTACAATATGTTCCCGAACGGGCATCTTTATAATTGGTCGTAAAACCAACTTGGTTGTTAATCACAATGTGGATAGTACCGCCAGTTTTGTATCCATCTAATTTGGACATTTGCGTTACTTCGTAGACTACGCCTTGTCCGGCAATGGCCGCATCACCATGAATCAGGATCGGAGCGATCTTCGAAGAGTCGCCGTCGTATTTCATGTCGATTTTAGAGCGAACGATACCTTCAACAATTGGATCTACCGTCTCTAAATGCGAAGGGTTAGGCGCTAAACTCAAATGTACATCTTTGCCACTATCCGTTTTGATGTCGGAAGAGAAGCCCAAATGATATTTTACGTCACCGCCAAATGCCATCTCTGGATCTTCTTCTTTGTACATCTTGCCTTCAAACTCGGAGAAGATGGATTTGTAGGATTTACCCATGATATTGGCCAACACGTTCAAACGACCGCGGTGCGCCATACCAATCATAAATTCCTGAATACCGAGGTCAGCACCTTTTTCGATCACCGAGTCCAATGCTGGGATCAAGCTTTCTGCACCTTCCAAAGAAAAGCGCTTTTGTCCAAGGAACTTGGTGCCTAAGAAGCTTTCGAAAACAACGGCTTTATTGATTTTCTGAAGAATTCTTTTCTTTTGGTCACTGGAATAGTTTGGCGTGTTGCGCTCTGCTTCCATCTTGTCCTGCAACCATTTGATTTTTTCCGGATTACGGATATATCTAAATTCTACACCGATAGAGCGGCAATACGTATCTTCGATAAGCTGACGAATTTCGCGTAACTTGACTGGCCCTAAGCCAATCTCGACACCCGCATTGAATACCGTATCCATATCGGCATCAGAAAGACCGAAAGTTTCCAGTTCTTTGCCTGGGTAGTACTTGCGGCGTTCGCGCACAGGATTGGTATCTGTAAATAGGTGCCCACGATCCCGGTAACCGTGAATCATGTTCAATACGTTGATCTCCTTGATGGCATGATCAGATACTTGATCAAAGTTTTCGCCTTCAGATCCTTCGGCTGTTTGTCCGAATTCGAAGCCTTCAAAAAATTTCTGCCATCCAAAATCAACCGAGCTAGGATCCTCCTTGTAAGATTGGTAGAGTCCTTCAATGTAGCTGGTGTCTGCGTTACTCAAATAAGTTAACTTATCCATTTAAATATAAATCATCTTTATAATTACGCAAATTTAGTAATAATAAAAGATTAAAGGCAATTTATCGGCATAATAAATAGGATAATTCCGAAAGTTTTTTAGGAGCAACTTATACCGGTATTTACGTGTTTAAACACGGGCAATATTGGGTAATATCTAGCTGTTTTTGTTCATTTGGGCGTAGTACATTTCGACATGTTCGATGCCGTCTTCGTCATACTTTTCACCATCTGGCATAAAACCTAAAGATTGATAAAATTTGTCTAAGTAAGTTTGCGCGCCAATTCGAATTCCTAAATTAGGATAATGCTGTTGTACCACGTCGATACTTTTGATCATCAGTTGTTTTCCGTAAGAATTTCCTCGAGCGCTAATGGAAGTGAGCACGCGTCCGATGGACGGTTCCGTAAATGAAATTCCTGGCGGAACAATGCGTGTATATGCCGCGATTGGACTATCCGCTTTTTCTCTGCCAATCAGATGCAGGCAATGTGGATCTTTGTTGTCTAGATCCTGATAAACACAGTTTTGTTCCACCACAAAGACCTCCGAACGACACTGAAGAATTTCATAAAGCTCCAAGGCCGATAGCTCGTGAAAAGGTACAAGAGTCCAGAGAAGTTCTTTTTGAGGTGTCATATGCTTAATGTTTAGATGTTGTGTGCTAATTGCGGTTCGATTTTAAGGATTTTATCCTAACTTGGCAAACATAGTTCCAATAAATATTGATCGTATACCATGAGTGAATATAGCTTTAGATTAGCGAAAGCAGAGGAATTAAATGCTATTTGGGATATCTTGCAAGAAGCAATTGACCGCCGTAAAGCAGACGGAAGTGCGCAATGGCAGGATGGCTATCCAAATTTGCAGGTAGTCGCCAAGGATATTGAGCGCGATGCAGGCTATGTTTTGGTGGAGGAAGATCGATTGGTTGGATATTGTGCGCTATTCATTGATGATGAGCCAGCCTATGATGACATTCAAGGGAATTGGCTTACGGACGGTTCTTTTGTGGTTTTCCACCGTGTAGCGGTGTCTAAAGATTATGTGGGTAAGGGAATTGCGCAGCAACTGCTGTTGCATATTGAGTCATTTGCCCGAGATCGAGAAATCCCGAGCTTGCGAGCGGATACAAACTTTGACAATGCAGCCATGCTGCGCATTTTCGAAAAATTGAATTACCAATACTGCGGCGAAGTCGTTTTTCGTGGTGGTTCTCGCAAAGCATTTGAAAAGATCCTGAGCTAATCAACAGACATTATGTATTGGTAATGTCATAATCTTGAATTTTAATGTAATAAAAGTTATTACATTAAAGGTTCTGCATTATCTTTGTTTTGAAATGAACAATACACGATTTGCTACGGCCTTACACATCTTGTCTCTGCTGTCGAAATACAGTACGGAATGGCTAAGCTCTGATTGGATGGCAAGCAGCATAAATGTCAATCCGGTAATCGTTCGTAAAGAATTAGGCGTATTGCAGGAAAATGGCTGGGTGGTAAGTCGCAAAGGCAAAGAAGGTGGTTCGCGCTTACAAGTAAAAGGCAGCGAAATTCGATTGGGCGATCTTTATCAGGCGATTCGAAATTCGGATATTTTAGGTAAAAAGAATATGAATACTAATCCAAAGTGTCCCGTAGGTAAAGAAATCAATAATCGCTTGGATAGTTTGTACTCAGAGACAGACCGTATTGTGTTGGCCTCATTGAACGAGCAAACTTTGGAAAATTTTGTGGATCAGTTTTGATCGCTTTTTTTCTTTATTAATGTAACAAAATATATTACAATATAATTATAAAACATATGAAAATAGCAGTAACAGGAGCTACTGGACAACTAGGTCGTTTGGTGCTAGAAAAATTGAAAAATGAAAATGTTGACGTAGTAGCTTTGGCACGAAATACCGAAAAAGCGCAAGATCTTGGCGTTGAGGTGCGTGCATTCGACTACGACCAACCTGAGCATATGGAAGATGCCTTAGCAGGAGTTGATCGCTTGTTACTCGTATCAAGCAACGACATTGGCAAGCGCTTACAACATCATGAGTCTGTAATCCATGCAGCGAAGAAAGCTGGTGTTTCGCAACTTGTTTTTACTAGTTTGGTGAATGTGGATCATTCTACATTGAATCTAGCTGGTGAGTACATCGATAGTGAAAAATCGTTGCAAGCTTCAGGTGTCCCTTTTACGATTTTGCGTAATGCTTGGTATACTGAAAATTATACTTCATCTGCAGCGAATGCAGTAGCCGGTGGTGCGTTTATCGGTAGTGCTGGTGATGGCAAGATTTCTGCGGCTTCGCGTGAAGACTTGGCAGAAGCTGCGGTAGCTGTATTGCTAGGCTCAGATCATGAAGGCAAAGTGTACGAGCTGGCAGGTGATCAAGCATTTACTTTAAAAGACCTTGCGGCAGCTATTTCTGAGGTAACGGGCAAAGATATACCTTATCGCAATTTAAGCGAAGGAGAATATAAAGATGCCTTGGTTTCTCATAACGTGCCAGAAGGATTTGCAGCGATGATCGCTAGTTGGGATGTATCTGCTTCGAAAGGAGATTTGTATAGCGAAGATAAGACCTTATCACAACTAATTGGCAGACCCACAACGCCTTTGGTAGACAGTGTAAAAGCCGCATTGTCCTAAGCAAAAGCACTAGGATGTATGTGATGTTTTAAACATCTTTGTGTAGCACCAAGTCATATCTTGGTGCTACACTTGTTTATGACATATGACTTTGACGAAATAATTGATAGAGCTGATACGAATAGTGTAACCTACGAAGGCTGGCGGTCGTTCTTGTTTCCAAATGATCACGATCTGCAAATTTCTTATGCTAATCATGAATTGATCTCTTTGTGGGTAGCCGATATGGCTTTTTCAAGTCCGCCACCCGTATTGGATGCCGTTCGCGCGCGCTTGGACCGAAAGATTTTGGGTTATTCTAAGATTTTCGATCCGCATTATGGCAAAGTGCTGAAAGATTGGTTTTTAAAACACTATAGCTGGGATATCGATACCGATGAATTGGTTTCAGCACCTGGAATCGTCACAGCACTCAATCGATTAGTACCCTTGTTGACTGATCTAGAGGAACAAATATTGATTACGACGCCTTCCTATGCGCCATTTAAAAGAGCTGGCGATCAATGTGGTCGCGGCGTCGTATTTAGTCCATTGCAAGTAAGCGAAGGGAAATACGAAATGAATTTTGCTGATCTTCGCCAGAAAATAGAAGATCCAAGCAATCGCATTCGTGTATTTATACTGTGCCATCCGCACAATCCGACCGGCAGAGTTTGGACAATACAAGAATTGAAAGAACTCGGCCAGCTTTGTTTGGACAATGATGTATGGATTATATCCGACGAAGTGCATAGTGATTTGTTGCGCGAAGGTAAATCGCATACGCCAATGGCTGCATTATTTCCCGATTCCGATCGCATTATCACTTGTTCGGCTCCTAGCAAGAGTTTCAATTTGGCGGGTAATATGTTGTCGCATATTTTTATAAAAAATACAGCCAAGCGTACGGAGTGGAAACGATTATTTAGCGACTATCATTCTCCATTGAGCATTACAGCAACCGAGGCGGCTTACGAACACGGCGCCGAATGGTTGCGACAGCTTAATCGCTATCTTGATGGCAACTTACAGTTTTTGAAAGATTTTCTGACGGAACATTTGCCAGAGGCACGCTATCAGATACCCGAAGCGACTTACTTGGCTTGGGTGGATTTGTCCGCCTACTTGGCAAAACGCAAAGACACCGATCGTTGGGCGGTTTTCTTCGCGCAAAAAGCCGGCGTGCTCATCGAAGGCCAAGAAGATTTCGTGGCCAATGCAGAAGGGCATATTCGTATTAATGTCGCTTGTCCGAAAGCGATATTACACACCGCGTTGATCCGCATGGCGGCAGCCTTAAATAATTAGCTAAATGTGCCGCGATAGGCGAGGGGAGTCGTGCCGGTGATTTTTTTGAATGCTTTATGGAAGCTCACAAAATTATTGAAACCGGCATCAAAACAGCTTTCTTTGATAGATACACGCGAATCTCGGAGCAGCTTGCAAGCATGTGCCACACGCAGTGCGGTAATAAATGCCGTCAATGTTTTGCCGGTGCGTTGTTTGAAGTAACGACAGAAGGAATTGCGCGTCATACCCGACAAATTCGCTAAGGTTGTCAATTCTAGCTCCGTTCGATAGTGGGTGTTGATATAGCCGATGATGGTATTCATTCGGTTAACTTCTTCATGCTGCAGTTGTATGTCATACTCCGAACTAATCAGACTCACCCTCGGGGCAAACTGCGTAAACTGATGCAAAACGTGCAATAGCCTATGAAGCTGCTGAAAACCTCCGGTTTCGCTCGTTAGATCTTGAAACGATAACGCTATTGCTGTGGGCAACGCTTCGATCCACAAGCCTTTCTGAGCTTGTTGCAGCGTTCGTCGGACTTCTGCTAATTCGGGCAAGGCCAAAAAATCCTTTCCAGCAAAATCTTCGCGAAAATGAATTACATATATTTCCGCTTGTGCATCCCGACTATATTCCTCATCGAAATGCCAATAGTGCGGTACATTTTTGCCAATCAACACGCATGCACCATGTTCGAAGCGCTGAATACAATCTCCGATAAAAAAGGTGCCCAAGCCGCGATTGATGTAGATCAATTCAAGCTCTTCATGATAGTGCCAAATCTGGTGATATTGCGGAATATGATCTTTTCGGATCTGGAAACTTTGTGTTTCCGACTCATAACGGTGCAACTTCTGCATCCTGCAATCTGTTAAATATATTCCCAAAAATAGATAACATATTTTGTAATGAGGTAATATCGCTTATTATTTAGGTAATAAAATTCAATGAATTGCGTATCTATGTCCGTTAATTCGTGTAATCAATTATACATCATCTGTGATGACAAACAAAAATCGCTATACCTTTGCGTTGGTGTTGATCACCTCGCTTTTCTTTTTTTGGGGTTTTATTCATAATCTCGATCCAATTCTGATTAAGCATTTGCAAAGTGCCTTCAGTCTCTCACACTTTCAGGCCTCGTTGATCGATTCCTCTGTTTTCGCTGCGTACTTCTTGTTGGCCATTCCGGCAGGACTGATCATGCAACGCTACGGCTATAAGGCTGGGATTTTGGTCGGACTATGTCTTTTTTCTTTAGGATGTTTTCTGTTTGTGCCTGCGGCCAATGCCGTAAGTTATCCATTTTTCCTGACCGCTTTATTTGTCGTGTCTTGCGGGCTTACGATTTTAGAGACCGCGGCCAATCCTTATATCACGGTGTTGGGCGATCCAGCGCGTGCGACGGAAAGGTTAAACTTTGCTCAATCTTTCAATGGTTTGGCAGCTTCGCTAGCGCCGCTAGTTGGCGGTTACTTTATATTGGCCGAAGAGCCCTTAAACCAAGAAGAATTAGCACAATTAAGCGAAGCGGCACGATTGGCCTATATACAAGCCGAAACATCGTTGGTGAAAGGGCCTTATTTGGTATTGGGGGGAATAATTTTAGCGGTTGCTGTTTTATTTTTCTTTACGAAATTGCCTGACATCAAAGAAGAAGAAACGTCGGAGAAGGCTTCGGGTTTTATCGGTGTATTGAAGCATACACAAGTGAGATGGGGTGTGGTTGCACAATTCTTCTATATCGGTGCTCAAGTTTATGTGTTTAGTTTCTTGCTGGTATTTGCCAAAGAGACATTGGGTATGAGTGGATTAGAAAGTAAGTATTATGCAGGTGTGGCTGGCTTTTTATTTATGATCGGTCGTTTTATCGGCTCTTTCTTTATGAAATTTATCCAGCCAGCTAAGCTATTAGCCGCTTATGGTATGATCGCCTGTATCCTGACTTTAGTGGTAATCTTTGGAAGCGGGATGATTACTTTGTACGCGTTATTGGGAATCACCTTTTTTATGTCGATCATGTTTCCAACGATTTTTGCGATGGGTATTCAAGGTGTGGGACACGATACTAAACCTGCATCCAGTCTCATTGTAATGTCAATCGTAGGCGGCGCGATTATTCCATTAGGCGCAGCCTATATTACGGATATTACCGGTCATATGCCCTACTCGTACTTCTTTGTGTTGCTGTGCTTTATTATCGTGGTGTTATTTGCGTTGTATAATAGGCCGGTGGTAAAGACTTCAAGAGCGAATATAGTTTAAAATAATAGAGTAAAAATGACAAGACATGTGTTAGCCTTGGATCTGGTAGATCAAGCAGATCTAATCGAAGAATATGAATCTTACCACCGTGCGATATGGCCCGAGATAGAAGAGTCTATTTTGAGTGCAGGCGTACATCAGATGGCCATCTATCGTTTTGGGAATCGGTTGATGATGCTGATGGATGTTGGGGATGATTTCAGCTTCGAGCGTAAAGCAGACGCGGACGCTAAGAACGAGCGTGTGCAGGAATGGGAAAAGCTGATGTGGAAATATCAACAAGCTTTACCGGGTGCAAAAGCTGGTGAAAAATGGGTGTTGATGGATAAAATTTTTGAATTACGCGGGTAATCATTCCCAGAGAAAATATAGATCATGATAAGAGATAATGAACGCCGTCAATTTCTACAAATCCATCCGAAGGATAATGTGCTGGTAGCGCTAAACGACCTTCCGGAAGGATTTACGGTGGATTTTGGAGGACAAAAAATTACTTTGCGCCAGCCCATAAAAGCGAAGCACAAGTTTACGATTGAGGAAATCGCTCAAGATGGCGATGTATTTATGTACGGTGTCCTAGTAGGGAAGGTCAATGTGGCCTTGTCGATAGGTGAACTGATTAGTACGGAGAATTTGCGCCATGCGGCGGAGGATTTTAAGTTGGGTGAGCGAAAAATAGAATGGCAAAAGCCAGATGTATCGGCTATCGCAGATCGTACTTTTGAAGGCTTTCACCGCAGTAACGGTACAGTTGGTACGGCAAATTATTGGCTAGTTATTCCGCTCGTTTTTTGCGAGAATCGCAATGTGCTAACGCTCAAATCTGCTTTGGAAGATAAGTTGGGTTACCGCGTACAATCTGCCGATTATTCGAATGAAGTGGATGAATTGATTCGTCAATATCAATCCGGAGCAGATGCCACACAATTATTGAAAGCGGACCTTTCGCCTACGGCGATCGATCGCACGGCCAATCGCTTATTTCCGAATGTCGATGGCGTTAAGTTCTTGAATCATGACATGGGTTGCGGTGGTACGCGGATGGATTCCGATGCGCTTTGTGGTTTATTGGCTGGATATATTACACACCCGAACGTAGCTGGTGCAACCGTGTTGAGCTTAGGTTGTCAGCACGCGCAAGCTTCTATCTTGCGCGACGAAATTACCAAGCGTGATCCGGCTTTCGACAAACCTCTTTATGTCTTTGAGCAACAGTTTGAAGGTACAGAACAGCGTTTGATGCAGAATGCGATTAAATCTACTTTTGCCGGACTGACGATCGCGAATCAAATGAAACGTGCGCCAGCTACACTGTCGAAATTATGTATTGGTTTAGAATGTGGTGGCTCTGATGGGTTCTCCGGTATATCTGCCAATCCAGCTTTAGGATATCTTTCTGATATGTTGGTGTCGGTAGGTGGCTCCGTGATTCTAGCAGAATTTCCAGAATTGTGCGGCGTAGAGCAGGAGATGAGCGATCGTTGTATCGATGAGCCAATGGCTGAGAAATTTATTCACCTGATGCGTACCTACAATGCCAAAGCCGAAGCGGATGGATCTGGTTTTTACATGAATCCTTCTCCGGGTAATATTCGCGACGGATTGATTACCGATGCGATCAAATCCGCTGGAGCAGCCAAGAAAGGCGGTTCATCTCCCGTGCAGGCCGTAGTGGATTATCCAGAATTGGCCAATAAGCCAGGATTGAATCTGCTATGTACTCCCGGAAATGATGTAGAAAGTACGACAGCAGAAGTCGGAGCGGGTGCCAATTTAGTGTTGTTTACTACTGGATTAGGAACGCCAACGGGCAATCCGATCGCGCCAGTCATTAAAATTGCGACTAACACAAAGACCTACGAACGGATGCCAGATATTATTGACCTCAACTGCGGAACGATCATCGATGGTGAGGAAAGTATTGCCGAATCGGCGCATCGCATTTTGGATTATGTGATTGAGGTGGCGAGCGGACGCGAAATCTGTAAAGCAGTGAAATTAGGACAGGATGATTTTATTCCTTGGAGAAGAGGTGTTTCTCTATAAAATATAATAATGATGAATAAGCTAAAAGATAAGATAGCTGTAGTTACCGGAGGCGGTAGCGGAATTGGAAAAGCCATCAGTATGAGCTTTGCAGCCGCAGGCGCGGAAGTACATATTTTTGATCTGAATGCAGCAGGATCGAATGCGGTAGTACAGGAGATTGCTGATCTAGGTAGTCGTGCGGTGCATCATACCTGCAATGTAACCGATCAAAAAGAAGTGCTCGATCTAGTGCAGCAATTGGGTAAGGTGGACGTTTTGGTGAATAATGCCGGCATTGCACACGTAGGTAATGTCGAGAAATGTGCGGAAGAAGATTTTGAGCGCGTCTTTCAGGTGAATGTAAAAGGAGCTTATAATCTATTACATGCGGTAGTTCCTGTTATGAAAGCACAGGGCGGCGGTGTGATCTTGAATTTGGCTTCGATTGCGGCTCTAGTGGGTATTAGCGATCGCTTTGCTTATTCGATGAGCAAGGGCGCGATTCATGCCATGACTATGTCGGTGGCTCGGGATTACTTGGCGGATAAGATTCGTTGTAATAGCATCTCGCCAGCACGCGTGCACACGCCATTTGTAGATGGTTTTATTCAGGCTAATTACCCTGGGCAGGAAGCGGAGATGTTCGACAAATTGTCGAAGTCGCAACCCATCGGTCGAATGGCTTCGCCAGATGAGATTGCCAAATTGGCTTTATTCCTATGTAGCGACGACGCGGCATTTATCACCGGAAATGATTATCCGATTGATGGCGGATTTATTAAATTGAACAATTAAAAAAAACATATACATGCAGTTAATACGTTTTGGAGAAGCCGGTAACGAAAAAATCGGTGTTAAAGTTGGAGAGAAAAATTACGATGTTTCGGCCTTTGGTGGCGATTATAATGAGCAGTTTTTTGCAGAGAATGGGCTTTCAAAATTAGCCCAGTTTGTACAAGATAACGAAGGGAAATTGGCCGAAGTGCCTGCTGATGCGCGCATTGGTGCGCCGATAGCGCGCCCATCTAAAATAGTGTGTATCGGCCTGAATTATAAAGATCACGCTGAGGAGACTGGCGCAGCGATTCCGGCGGAGCCGATTATCTTTATGAAATCGACTACTTCTTTAGTGGGTCCTTTCGATCAAGTGATGATTCCTAAAAATTCTGAAAAAACGGATTGGGAAGTAGAGTTTGGTATCGTGGTCGAGAAAAAAGCATCATACGTGTCTGAAGCAGATGCCTTGGATTATGTGGCAGGTTATGTGTTGCACAATGATGTATCCGAGCGCGAATATCAATTGGAGCGTGGCGGTACTTGGGACAAAGGAAAAGGCTGTGATACCTTCGCGCCAATTGGCCCCGTATTGACGACGAAAGAAGAAATTCCAGATATCAACAACGTACGCCTGTGGTTAAAAGTGAATGGCAAAACGTATCAAGATGGTAATACCAAAAACTTGATTTTCAATGTGCCATTTATCGTGTCCTATGTTTCTCAGTTTATGACTTTGTTGCCGGGTGATGTGATCTCTACGGGTACACCAGCAGGCGTCGGTTTAGGATTCAATCCGCCGATCTATTTGAAAGCGGGCGACGTGATTGAGTTAGGAGCTGATTATTTGGGTGAATCACGTCAAGAAGTGATCGCTTATCGTTAACACATCGATTGGTTTTTATCCGTCTGAAAAAAGAAGGGACACATGAATATAGATGCACACCAACATTTCTGGATCTACGACGCGGAGCGCGATAGTTGGATAACGGAAGATATGAGTGTAATCCGACGCGATTTTTTGCCGACCGATTTACGCGCAGAATTACACAGCAATCGCATGGATGGTGTCATTGCTGTACAAGCGTCCTGTACGCTACAAGAAACACAGTTTCTAGTCGACTTATCGACCATGTATGGCATGATCAAAGGTGTGGTTGGTTGGGTGGATCTGACTGCTGATGATGTGGAAGACCATCTGGAGCGTTTCAGCAAGATTCCGATTATTAAAGGTTTCCGACATGTGGTACAAGGGGAAGATGATCCAGAATTCTTGATGCGCGATTCAGTACAACGATCTATTCGTGCGTTGACAAAGTATGGGTTTACCTATGATTTGCTAATTCGTCCAAGACATTTTGCTTCCACCTTACTTTGCGTCAAAGAGAATCCCGATCAGCAGTTTATATTGGATCATATGGCTAAGCCAGATATCAAAGCCGGAGAAGTGGAGCAATGGGCGAGCTTTATTGCTGATCTAGCTACTTATCCGAATGTGGTGTGTAAGGTTTCTGGTTTGGTCACCGAGGCGGATTGGTCCAATTGGACTGTGTCTGACTTCGCTGCTTATATAGATCATGTGATTCTTCACTTTGGTAAAGATCGTTTGATGTTTGGATCAGATTGGCCAGTTTGTCTGGTGGCTAGTACGTACAAGCAAACTAAGGAGATTGCAGGAAGCAGATTAGATGGATTTTCGTTGGAAGAGCAAGCTGCTTTTTGGGGAGAAACCGCGCGGAGAATCTATAAATTTTAAAATTCAACATGGATTTACATTTGAAAAATAAAGTCGTCATTGTTACTGGTGGCGCGAAGGGTATTGGTAAAGGCATTGTGCTCTCTTTAGCAAAAGAAGGTGCTATACCGGTCATAGTAGGTAGAAGTGAAGACGATAATCAGCTCGTGGTCGCAGAAGTGAATGCGCTTGGAGGGGAAGCATTTTCCATCGAAGCAGAATTGTCGGATCCAGCGGCTTGCGAACATGCTGTCAATGGAACGCTTGCAAAGTATGGCAGTGTTGATGGCTTGGTAAATAATGCTGGCGTCAACGACGGTGTGGGTTTAGCTTCGGGCAATTATGAAGCTTTTGTAGCTTCCTTGCATAAGAACTTAGTGCATTATTACCTGATGGCACATCACGCATTAGATGCGCTTAAAGCGAGCAGAGGTGCGATTGTGAATATCAGCTCCAAAACGGCAGAGACAGGGCAGGGGAATACTTCTGCTTATGCCGCATCCAATGGCGGTCGCAACGCGCTAACGCGCGAATGGGCAGTAGAATTACTGCCTCATCAAATTAGGGTAAATGCCATTGTGGTGGCCGAAGCAGCGACACCACAGTACGATCGTTGGATCCAAACATTGGATAATCCGGAAGAAACCTTGAAGAAGATTACTGATCGTATTCCGTTAGGAAATCGCATGACAACAGCAGAAGAAATTGCAGATACCTGTGTGTTTTTGCTGTCAGACAAATCAAGCCATACCACAGGACAATTAATCCACGTAGATGGTGGTTATGTGCACTTAGATCGCTCTTTGGTGAGAGAATAATCGCTGCTGAACTATCAAATTAGTGCATTATTCGGAGCTAATCGCGATAGGTAAAGGTGTTTAGATGGTAGTGTGAAAAATAAATACGCTATAAATCAGTCGCTTTGGTTACAGATGGTGATTTCTCTTTGCAAATCAATTTGGAGTGCCTATATTTGCATCACTTCAAACAACGGAAGTAACCAGAGATGCCCAGATGGCGGAATTGGTAGACGCGCTGGTCTCAAACACCAGTGGAGCAATCCATGCCGGTTCGATCCCGGCTCTGGGTACAAGGCCTGATAGTTTTCACGACTATCAGGCTTTTCCTTTTTCTGGCGAAATGCTTAACATCTTTTAACACAAGTTCGATTAAACATTTTGCTCTTTTTCCACTCTATCTTATACAAAGCGAATCACATTGTGTAGGCAGTAGGTGAGTAGTAGGATAGTGATTGATTATATGTTTTAAATGTGGAAAGTCTTGTCCGAGAGGACAAGACTTTTTTTGTTTCTATGCTTTCTTTGCTTCCGCTTCGAAGATATGGTCTATCTTCCATTCGGGTTTGTTTTTGGAAGCAGCTACTGCCAAGCGATCACATCGCTCATTTAATGGATGTCCTGCATGTCCTTTTACCCAAACCAATCTTACTTGGTGGAGCTTGTACAGTTGCATCAATCTTAACCAAAGATCTTTATTCTTCTTTCCGGCAAATCCTTTCTGTATCCAGCCATACACCCATTTTTTGTCAATAGCATCAATGACATATTTAGAATCTGAATAGACGGTAACTTGTTGATTGATGGATTTGAGGGCTTCTAAGCCGATGATTACAGCGAGTAACTCCATACGGTTGTTGGTGGTTTTACGGAAACCTCCAGAGTACTCTTTTTCAATTAACTTTCCGTGCAATGCTGCATTATCTCCTTTGTAAATCGTTCTTAAAATGGTGCCGTATCCACCCGGACCAGGATTTCCGCTAGAAGCACCGTCTGTGTATAATTCAATCATTTCTTCAAATATACGGGTTTTGTCGGGCTGTGCCTATTGGTAGTGAGCAGATTCTGTTGAACAGATTGATTCCTTTTGGGCAAGGAATTATCAAGGAGTATTAAACACAAAAAAATGCGTAGCTTTTGGCTACGCATCTACGTTTTCATGTCCAATATGTTGCAGGATGTTTTTAGCCTAAGTACGATTTCAGAATTCTACTTCTGGAAGTGTGGCGCAAACGTTGCAATGCTTTGTCCTTAATCTGTCTTACACGCTCGCGTGTCAAGCTGAATTTTTCACCAATCTCTTCCAGAGATAATTGGTGGTTGGATCCCAATCCGAAAAACAACACGATAATTTCGCGCTCACGCTCCGTTAACGTTGCTAAAGAACGTTTGATTTCTTCAGATAACGATTCGTCGATTAGAGAGCTATCTGTATCCGGATCTTTGTTCTCTAATACGTCCAACAATGTGTTTTCTTCACCCTGTACGAAAGGTGCATCCATCGAAACATGTCTACCTGAATTACTCAGTGTATCAGATACCTTATCTACGGTGGTTTCTAGGATGTCTGCCAATTCTTCAGGAGAAGGTTCGCGTTCGTATTCTTGTTCAAGCTTAGAAAAAGCTTTACTAATTTTACTCAATGAACCCACTTGGTTCAAAGGTAAACGAACAATTCTTGACTGCTCAGCGATGGCTTGTAATATAGATTGGCGAATCCACCATACTGCGTAAGAAATAAACTTAAATCCTTTGGTTTCGTCGAACCGCTTTGCCGCTTTAATTAGGCCTAAATTACCTTCATTGATCAAGTCACCTAACGTTAGACCTTGATTCTGATATTGCTTGGCGACAGAGACGACAAACCGTAGATTCGTTTTGGTAAGTTTTTCTAACGCTACTTGATCACCCTCTCGGATGCGTTGCGCTAGGATTACTTCTTCTTCCGCAGTAATTAAGTCTACTTTACCAATTTCGTGAAGATACTTATCTAACGATTGAGATTCACGGTTGGTAATGGATTGTGTAATTTTAAGCTGTCTCATCTACTATATTAAATGCCTTCCTTAATGAAATGTTTGCAAAAATACGAAAAATAACCGTAAAACTTGCTAACATGTCCATATTATACTTGTTCAGAATGAGGTAATTAGAAAAGGTTTAATGAACTAATACATCGTCAAAAATTGTTCCAAAACTTAGAGAATACAATGTTTGCACATTTATTTTCATGGCAAAGTCTGTTTACAATAGTTAGAGAGTTTTAGCAATTGCTCCTGATCGGAATGAATTTATACATGTTAGGAATAGAGGAACTATTAGGTGGCTCATCGTTATGTCGATATTATGACATTATTATGGTAAGATTACAATGGCACGGCGTCGGCAATATCCACCCAGATTGCAAAACAATGTCTTGAAATAAGTTTGCCAGCTGGTGAGTGTGGAACAAAAGTAAGAGGGCCGAAGCCCTCAAAGTTTGTAGACTTACCTAACTGTCAATTGGCGTTGGCACTTGTAGATTTATCTCTCAAACCTTTTAAAGGTACGAAATCTTTTAAATACTATGGAGATGGGCTTGTCAAACCAATTAAAAACGGGACAATATACTTCAATAAATAAATACTACTAAAATGATAGACATTATGAATAATATTGATTATCTTTGAAAACATCTTAGATAAATAGTTATATCAACCATTTAATAAATGAATAACATGCAGTACCAAATTAACCCTTCTGACCTCTACAATTCTCTGCCGTTCAGTACAATTTTCCCTATGAACAATCATTTTTGCCCTGCACGAATGTGTAGCTAGTGCAATATCTTGAGGTCGTAACCTCATTTCCCCGTACAGTATAACAAGTATTAATTGGCGTTGGCACTTGTAGTATTTCACTTTTAAACTTACCCCTATGAAAAATAGAGTATTTAGGTACTCCTTGACAATTCTATTGTCACACTTTTTGGTATATCCCTTATTTTCTCAAGAATCCAAACCTTTGGTCAATGCCACATTGAAAGGCACAGTCATTGATTCTCTGACTAAAGAACCCATTGAAGGCGTTACCATACAGCTACAGGGCGTTACGCACAGCTTAAAATCAGATGTTCACGGGAACTTTCAGATTGTCACTGGCCAGAAATTGCCGCTCACCATTTTGCTTTCATCACTCGGTTACAGCTCCAAAACCATTGTAGCCAATCAACCAGAAATCAGCATCGTTTTGCAACCAAGTTCGGATCGACTGGAAGAAATGGTGGTTGTCGGTTATGGCACGCAGCGCCGTCGCGATCTGACCGGATCAGTTGCCAGATTAGACGCTGCCGAAGTCAATAAGATTCCTGTAGCGAGCTTCGATGCGCAGTTGCAAGGCAAATTGCCCGGTGTGCAAGTAGTTACCAATTCGGGTGTGCCAGGAGAGAGTATCTTTTTGCGTGTGCGTGGTACCACATCGATCAACTCCAGCAGCGATCCTTTATACATTGTTGATGGCGTTTTCCTGAACAACACTTCGCTACAAACGATCGGCTTGGGCGGCCGAACTAGTTCGCCGCTCACCGATATCAATCCTGCCGATATCGAATCCATTGAGGTGCTCAAAGATGCTTCGGCAACTGCTATTTACGGGTCGCGAGGTGCTAATGGCGTGATTATCATCACGACAAAAAAAGGAAGTTACGGCACTAAAACAAAAATCGATGTCAATGTTTTGGGCGGCTGGGCAGAGGCTAATAAAGCATTGTTGCCGAAATTGGCCTCAGGCCCAGAAACGGCGACCTTGGCAAATGAGTGGTGGATTAATTCTGGTCTGGATAATCCGGCATTGAACCAAACATTTGCCAACAGACCATTCCGACCAATTTCGGAAGGCGGTCGCGGAAATCCAGAAGATCAGGAAACCTTTGATCGTTTGGGTTTTCTGCTTCGAAATGGCAAGCTACAAGATTATAGCGTAGGTGTCCAAGGGGGTGGAGACCGATCTCGCTTTTACATCGGTGCAGGTTATACTGGTCAAGAAGCCTTTATTAAGGTCATTGATTTCTCGCGCGCCAACCTCAAATTTAATTTTGATCATCAACTTTCCGATCGCGTAAAGATTGGCCTAACGAATAATTTTTCGAGAACATATCGCAATCAGGCGCGTACGGGAGACGGGCCGCAGGTCAGTCTATTTAATTCGGCCATTTCCTCGGCTACAAATATTCCGATTTTCACCGAAGATGGCGCTGTCAATGGGGTAGATAACACCTACACTTTGGTCGATAACTATGATGTGAATACGACCAGTTTGCGATACATCGGTAGTGCCTTTGCAGAGATTGACCTTTGGAAAGGTTTGAAGCTCCGCTCTACTTTCAGTGCAGATTATAATTTGTACGATGAATCGCAGTACTGGAATAGCAAAACAAGTATCGGAATTGCCAATGCCAACCAAGCTACTTCAGGCATCAGCCGCAATAGTACGTGGATCAATGAACAAATATTGTCTTATCAAACCAATATTGGACAGCATCAGCTTTCTGCTTTGATTGGTAACACTTTGCAAAGCAACACGTTTGATTATGCGTATCTAGAAGGGAATGGATTTGCCAATGATTCGTACAAGCTGATATCATCAGCAGCTACTGTGCGCGGATCGGAGAGCTGGTCGAAATATACCATTTCCTCCTTTTTCGGAAGGGTGGGTTACAATTATGCGGATCGGTATTTTGCGGAAGCAACCTTACGTACGGATGGTTCTTCGAAGTTTGGTGCCAACAACCGTTGGGGATATTTCCCTGCATTCTCACTCGGATGGCGCTTGAGCGAAGAACAGTTTTTATCCAGTGCAGATTGGTTGAATGAATTCAAGATCCGTGGTTCGTATGGTATCACGGGTAATCAAGCCGGCATCAGCAATTTCGCAGCACGCGGACTGTGGTCGGGCGATGCGAGCTACGCCAATATTCATGGTACACCGCTTCCTGGTGTTGGTCCGTTTCAGTTAGGTAATGACAATCTTCGTTGGGAACGCACCGCACAAACAGATTTGGGTGTCGATATTGCCTTATTCGATCATCGCCTAGGTATTACCGTCGATCTGTATCACAAATATACCTCCGATTTGTTGCTAGAACAACCAATTCAAGGTACATCTGGTTTTTCGGATTACTGGGCCAATGTGGGGGAGATCAGCAACAAAGGATATGAGTTTTTGTTAAACGCTGTCAACATCAGAAATCAAAACTTCACTTGGAATACCAGCATTAATATTTCGGGAAATAGAAATAACATCGAGTACCTGCCATCGCAGATTACGCAGTATACGCGTGATTGGGTGATTCTGAAGGAAGGACATTCGCTCAACTCTTTCTGGTTGTATGAGCAGCTTTATGTAGATCCGCAAACCGGAGATGCGGTGTTCGACGGACAACTTGCAGACGGCTCATTGCCTACTTCTGCCCGTAAGGTTTTTAGAAATGCTTATCCAAAATTTTATGGTGGTATTGGGAATACTTTCACCTACAAACAATTTGATTTGGGTGTAGACTTTAGCTTCCAATATGGCAATTACTCGCTTAATCTATACCGTTATTTTCGAGAACGCAACCCCAGCAGCGGCGGTGTGTTTGAAAATGTCTTGAACAGGTGGCAAGAGCCCGGAGATCAAACCGATGTTCCGCGTTTAACATCTGTGGGGCTCAACTATACCATTGATGCGAATAGTCGCTATCTGGAAGATGCCTCTTTCTTAAAATTGCGACAGCTCACCTTTGGGTACAAGCTGCCCCGGGAACTTGCGCAAAAAGTGGGTTTTTCTAATGCGAGAATTTACTTCTTGGGTTCCAATCTTTTTCTCTGGAGCAAATACACGGGGGATCCAGAATCTAACGTCACGAGCAATCCGAATTCGCAGGGTATTGGTTCATTTGGTACACCACCGCAACCTCGGACTTTTCAACTTGGTCTGAATGTCACCTTGTAGCATTTTTTGAATCCATCTAATCGAAATCAACATGAAAATCACGACATATTTTATACTTTTTTTGTCATCACTAACCTTTACCAGCTGTGAATCCTTTCTGGATGTACAACCCAAAGATGCCGTTTCGGATGAGGTCACGATCGTAGATCGGACTTCGGCAGAGACGGCAGTGCGCGGTATCTACAGCGCACTCCGTGCTGATGGCTACTACGGCTATAGCTTTCAGATTTTAGGCTTTTTCTCGGGAGATAATATTGTTTACAGTGGTAGCCAGACCGTGCACCAAACATTGACCAATCATTCCGTGCGGTCTGATCTCGCGGTGCTGGCCACGGTGTGGAATCAGATATACCATACCATTAACCGCGCGAATCACGTCATTGCCAAAGTGCCGACTTTGCCTGTGACTACAGGATTTACGGAGGAGAATAAAAATCAACTCGTAGGCGAAGCATACTTCGTTCGCGCATTGGCTTATTTTGATCTGGCACGTACATGGGGTGGTGTACAGCTTATTCTGGAGCCGACGAGTTCAGCAAGTTCTTTGCCAGATCTACCAAGAAGTACTTTGCAGCAAACCTATGAACAAGTACATCTAGATTTGCAACGTGCGGAAGAGCTGCTGCCAGCCACCACAAATCGTATTCGCGCCACCAGACAGAGCGCGCGCGCATTATTGGCTAGGTATTATTTGTATCAAAAAAACTGGGATCAAGCAATTCGCTACGCTTCATACCTGATCGAAGATCAGACAAATTATGGCTTAGTAACTCCGTATCATTCCTTTTATTCTAATAATGCGTCGAATACACGCGAGTCGGTGTTCGAGCTTTTTTACGACGTGAATAATACCAATAATCAGGCAGGACAGTGGTTAGCCAGTGCCAATGGCGGAACAGCGTGGATTCGTCCTTCTGGGACAATTTTTAATTTGTTGACCAATCCGGAAATCGGTGGCGATCGTTCTTCCTTGGTGTATCGCACAGCGACCGCTACCGAACCCAATGTACTGATCGGCAATCTATATTATCGGGTGAATCGTACTGATCCAGCTTTCCTCATACGTACGGCCGAGCTGTATCTCATCAGAGCCGAAGCGTTGGCAGAAAGAAATGGTGCTGGCGATCTACTCGCAGCAACGACAGACCTGAATGCTATACGCGACCGCGCAAATGTGCCGCTATTTACGGAACCATCCAATCGTGCTGCTTTGATTCTAGCCATTGAGCAAGAAAATAGGGTAGAGTTTGCCTTAGAAAATCATCGTTGGTACGACCTCATTCGTACAGGTCGAGCGCAAGAAGTGCTGAATATATCCGACGTAAATAGGTTGCTGCTTCCTATTCCTTTTTCACAAGTTGCTATCGATCCGAATCTAACGCAAAATCCCGGATTGGATTAAATCTTTCACTTAACATGACCGCTGTGAGTACTATATCAAAATCAAATTACCGCTTGCTGTTGGAAGTCAGCTTCCTGTTCTTCCTGATTTTATCTATCCCATATGATCCGTATCTCTACGAATCTTTGTCCAACGGGTCGTTGTTTTCATTTGAAAATGCCTTTCAGTTGGCCACTTATCGTACGTCTTTTGTTAGCGAAGGCGCGTATGTTGGTTCAGATGTTCCGGGCTATTATAATTGGTTAATCGCGCTCGTCACTGCTTTTGTACTCGTTTTTGTTTTTGGGAACTATTTTCGCAAACGATGCCAATGGGATGACGAGACACTCTATTATTGGTTGCGCGTTTTGCTGCGCTATCGCTTAGCGCTGGCTATCACTTTTTTAGGAATAGTCAAAGTTTTACCGATCCAAATTCCTGAACCGACGCTCAGTGACTTGCATACAGAGTACGGCGATTTTTTGCGCTGGAAGCTCTATTATCTCACGAATGGTATCGCCACGGCTGGGTATCTCCCACTGATTGGGGCACTGGAAGTGATAGCTGGTTTGCTATTGTTGCATCGTCGTACAGCCGTCATCGGCGCTGGTTTATTAATCGCGGTATTGCTCAATGTCGTGATCGTCAATTATGTGTATGACATTGGAGAACAGGTCTACAGTTCTTTTCTACTGCTTGTCGCGAGCGTTATTTTTCTATACGATCTACCCCGGTTTTATGGTTTGCTGGTAAGTCACACTGGCGCTTCGCCAGATCTTTTCGTACCAAAATATCATCATCTTGTATCTCGTTCGCGTCCCTATCTACAAGTGGTCTTTCTGTTGCTCATTGCGGGCTTTAGCGTGCAATCGTATGTGGTTTGGAAAGATAGCCGATATCCTTTTCCCGAGCAGCAAGGCGTCAGCAAATGGAAGGGCGTGTACGATGTGAAAGATTTTGTGTGGAACGGGGATACGTTGGCTTATTCTCTAACGGATAAAAATCGTTGGAAGGATGTTGTTTTTGAGGAATGGAATACCGTAAGTATACGCGAAAATTTTACGGTAAAGCCAGACAGCTTGAAGCCACGAATATCTGCTCAAAATGCCCGAAACTTTGAGTACATAGGTAATGGTGGTCGTCGTTTTTATCGATATGCTTACCGTAAAATAAAAGAAAACGAGCCCGCAAGCTTAGTGTTGGACGGACAGAATGATCCGCAGCGAAAGTTTGATTTTCTAGTGGATGAGGTAGATGATGCCACGCTTATTCTCAGGGGGAGAGATCAGGCGGGCAATGCCTTACAAGTACGGCTCGAAAAGCAAGCGAAGAAATACTTGCTGCAAGAGGGGAGACGAAAACCTATCCGCATTTATTAATCTATTAATTCTTAGACAAAATGGCATCTGTATATACAATAGCACCTAATGACGAGTTGAGCCAGCGCACTGTCTGGAGATATTGGGAAAAAGTAGGATTTCGATTCGCTTTTATCTTCTTTATTCTGATGGTGATCCCATTGGATGGGAAATGGTATGACAAAGTGATTGCACCAGATTCTCTCTATGATTTTCTAGCCAGCATAGCAGGTGGCTCTCGATCCGGTTGGATCAGTATCGAATCCGAAAGCGGCACTTGGGGATTTGCATCTTATGTGTCTTGGTGGTTCACGGCGCTAGTCGCCGCTCTAGGAAGTGCGGTGTGGACGATATTGGCTCGCAATAGTCAACGAGACAACTACACGGTGCTTTATTATTGGCTTCGCGTGATTGTGCGCTACCGCATCGCATTTGGTTTGATTGCCTTTGGCTTCATCAAATTCTTTCCGATGCAGATGCCATTCCCATCATTGGCCAATCTGAATACAGATTTCGGAGCGTATGCGCCGTTTAAACTGTATTGGCAGATTGTTGGGATATCATACAAATACGAGATCTTTCTCGGGTTTTTAGAAATAGCCGCAGGAGCGCTGCTTTTCTTTCGCGGTACGACAGCGATTGGCGCGATTATCAATGCTGGTGTGCTATTTAATATTGGGCACGCCAATATTGCATACGATGGCGCTGTGCATGTATATAGCTCTTACTTTGTGTTGTTGTCTATCTTTCTGTTATTACAATATATGCCTGATATCTGGCGATTATTCATCAAAAGAGAAGCGGTAATTCCGCATTACTACACACCTGTTTTTCAAAAGAAATGGCTACGCATTGGCCATGTGGTGATCAAGTCAGTCATTATTGTACTTTTCTTATTTGTATATGGTTACTTCAGGTACGATCGATTTTACAATGAAGGTCGTTTGAAAGAACCCGTGTTGCCAGGTTTGTCGCAAGCAGCAGGGCATTATCAGGTGAGCACATTTGAACATAATGGCAAGGTGTTACCTTATAATCCGAATGATTCGGTGCGCTGGCACGAAGCTTTCTTTGAACGCTATTCCACCTTGGTGTACAAAGTAAACAAGCCAGCAGATATCGATCTAGGAAATGGTACACCCGCCTTAAATGATGTGCTGAAAACGTATGAATTTACGGGTAGAGCAGGCGGAAAGACCTATTTGTATTATGAGATTGATTCGCTAGAGAATAGCCTATATCTAATTGATAAGAACAGGAAGTTTAGCGCTGATGAACGCAAACTGTTGGACAAAAAGTTGGATGTAGGCCTCAAGGCTTTGTATGGAACCGCTGTCGGTGATGGACTCGGGATATTGCGTTGGCACTATGAAAGACCAAGCACCGGACGCATCGTGCTGAAAGGGCTGGATGCCGAGCAAGATTCCATCCATATAACGCTAGATAGATTAGATGAGCAATACCTTACAGGCAAGGAATGGTATATGGAGAATCATCTATTTACCTATTAATCAACTTATTAGTTCATGATATGAAAAGACGATTATTTATACATCAATCTCTATTGGCGATCGCTATTGCTGGAAGCAGCAAGATGCTGGCCTGTACCGGTTCGGGCCGAAAAGCAGTAAATTATGAGATTAAACAATTTGAGGATGAGGGTTTAGCCCAGTTTTCTTATGCGATAGAAGCGAATAAGAAACTAGTCATCATCGATCCGTCGAGAGATCCGCGTCCTTATTACGACTATGCGGCAGCACGCGGAGCGGAGATTGTTGCGGTCATAGAAACGCATAGCCACGCCGACTTTGTGAGCGCTCATTTGCAAGTACATCAAGAGCTTAATGTGCCTGTTTTGGTGAGCAAGTTGGCCAAAGCAACATTTCCACATCAAGACTTTGATGAGCCAGATGTATTCCCAATAAGCGACCAAGTTTCGCTACGCGCCATTAACACACCCGGGCATTCTGCTGATAGTATTTCTGTGCTTTTGTTGGTCGACGGCAAGGAGGTGGCCGTATTTACAGGCGATGCACTTTTGCTGGGCGGTGTCGGTCGGCCAGATTTAAGGGAATACTCTGGTGAAGCTGCCTCACAACGGGAATATTTGGCCAAACAAATGTATGAAACCATACAGCATAAATACAGTCCATTGGCCGACGATGTATTGGTGTATCCAGCGCATGGAGCAGGGTCTTTATGTGGACAAGCACTGAGTAAAGAAAAGGTAAGCACCATCGGGCAGGAAAAGAAAACGAATTTCGCTTTCCAACCGACGACGCAAGAGGCTTTTGTCGCACATTTGCTGCGCGATCAACCTGATATACCAGCCTACTTTCCTTTCGCTATCGAAGTCAATAAAAATGGTGCGCAATCACTGTTGCCAGCATTAAGCGCTGTGGCTCGGTTGGCTGCGATATCGCTCAATGAGTTGCCAACTTTTATAGTAGATACGCGCCCAGTCGAACAGTTTCGCACAGGGCATTTTATCGGATCAATAAATATCCCCGATCGACTCAAATCAGAAACTTGGATCGGCACTTTGGTAGAACCCAATGAACCATTCTATTTGGTTGTAGAAGATCAGGCGAGCATCCAGCCGCGACTAGAAAAAATAGCTAAGATCGGGTACGAAGCTTTAGTAAAGGGCGTGTTGGTGTATGAGGAGCAACAAAAAGGTCAGCAATCGGCGTCTTTCGACACGACGGCCTTTGAAACACAGTCGGGGCAATATTTGATTTTGGATGTGCGGTCTGAAGACGAAGCCAAAGCAAAGCCTGTATTTGCCGATGCACAAGTCATTCCGCTCACGCGGCTCAAAGATCAGCTTGCTCGTATCACGACTGACAAACCTATAGTGGTGCATTGTGCTACAGGCTATCGCTCGGCAGTAGCAAGTAGCTTAATTAAAAAATATAAACCCGAAGCGCAGGTGATAGACATCGGTGAAAAAATTAAAAATTATTAGATAGATCACGCTAAAAAACGAAAATATATGAAAAGGAATATGCTATGGGCGGTATGTGCAGGATTGGCGATTTGTTTTGCCAGTTGTCATGATCCGCAAGCTGTTAAAAATGCGGTAAAGAATGCAGATGCCGCGATCAACTATGGCGATGCTGCCAAATTCAAGCAACAACTAGAAAGCCTCAATGATAGCAGTCGGGTGCACGTTACATTGCCCGATAGCCTACCTGTGGTATACGCTACAGAGGATGAAGTGCTCCATTTAGAAAATGGTATTGTGCTGTTTGGCTGGCCTCGTTGTCCGTGGTTTCGCAATGCGGTAGAACCCTTGTTTGAATTTGCTAGGGAAGAGCATGCAACGATCTATTACTTGGATATTTATGATATCCGAGATACCAAAGAGTTGGTTGACGGTCAGGTCTCGACCACCAAAGAAGGTAGTGCAGGCTATCAAGCTATATTGAAAAAGTTTGATGCGATCTGGAATCCATATACTGTGCTGGGTGTCGATTCTATAAAACGTATTTCATCGCCTACGGTGCTGTTTATAGAAAAAGGCGAAGGCGTACACAAGGTAGTATCCACTGTGGTGTCACAGACCGAGCCTGCGGTTAAGCTGACAGCCGCCCAGAGAGAAGAACTCAAAACACGTTATCGTAAATATTTTACCCTTTAAATACATCATTATCATGAAAAAAATCTTTAAAGCAACCTTGTTTTTATCCGCACTAATCTTAATGTCATCTGCTTGTGGATCGGCGAGCGATAAGAAAAACGATGCTGTAGTTGACGCGACAGATTCTACAGCAGTCGCCGAGGATGAACAACCAAATACAGGATGCGATTAATTTGTAATAGCTTTACTTTCTTTGTATATTAAATCCATAGCCCGATGTATGCATGAGCAGATATGACACCATTATTGTAGGATCTGGCCCGAATGGGCTTGCCGCTGCTATTACTTTGCGACAGCAAGGTCTTGCTACGCTTTTGATCGAGGGCGATGAGCAAATTGGTGGTGGCATGCGAACGAAGGAACTCACGCTGCCAGGATTCAAGCACGATGTCTGTTCGGCCATACATCCTATGGCGATGGCTTCTCCTTTCTTTAGTTCGCTGCCGTTGGCAGCGCATGGGTTGGAATTTGTGACGCCAAAGTACGCGGCTGCTCATCCCTTGGATAATGGCGATACTGCTTTTCTGCACAATAGCTTGTGTGATACGGTTGCCGGACTCGGTAAGGATGGCAAGCGTTATCAAAGCTTGATCGAACCGGTGTTAGCACATTGGGAATCATTGGCCAAAGCCATCATGGGTCCCTTACGGTTTCCTGAAAAACCGCTGAATTTGGCTGCATTTGGTTTGCACGCTTTGCAACCTGCCAGTTGGATCGCAAATCGATTTAAAACGGATCAAGCGGCGGCATTGTGGGCAGGCATGGCGGCACACGGCATCCAGCCGTTGAGCAATTGGACCACATCGGCTATTGCTTTAGTACTTTCGGCTGTGGGTAATAAATATGGCTGGCCCATACCAATTGGAGGTTCGCAAGCCATTGCCAATGCTTTGCTGAGCTATTACACATCATTGGGCGGGGAATTGCAAACGGGGACTTGGGTAGAAGATATCGCAGCATTGCCTTCGCATACGACTTTGATCCTTGACTTGACACCAAAGCAATTATTAGGGCTGAAAGGTTTGAAGTTTTCACTAGGATATACCCGACAATTAGAACAATTTCGGCAGGGTATGGGCGTATTCAAGATCGATTGGGCACTGTCGGAGAAAACGCCTTTTCTAGATTTGCGCTGTCAAGAGGCGGCCACCGTACACCTAGGTAACACCTATGCCGAAATCGCTGCCAACGAGCAGGCCAGTCATCTCGGTAAGAAAGTAGAGAAGCCGTTTGTGTTGTTTACACAGCAAAGTGCATTTGATAGCCAACGGGCTCCCGAGGGCAAACATACGGGTTGGGCATATTGTCATGTGCCGAATGGTTCGCCGGAAGATTACACCAAAGAAATCGAAGCACAAGTGGAGCGGTTTGCACCGGGTTTCCGAGATACGATCTTAGCAAGACATACTTACAGTCCGGCGCAGCTAGAAGCGTACAATCCCAATTATGTGGGCGGCGACATCAATGGAGGAATTATGGATATCTTCCAATTGTATACACGACCAACGAGATCGCTAACACCATATCGTACATCGCTTAAAAATGTATATATCTGCTCGTCGTCTACGCCTCCAGGCGGTGGAGTACATGGTATGTCGGGTTATCATGCCGCGCAGACCGCATGGAAAGATCACTTTGACAAGAGATAACTCCAATAAATATTTATGCTTTTTTTGAAAATATTTTTTTGTAGTTTCATTGCGCAAACCAATTGTAAATGAACGGACAAATCAATAAGAAGAACACTATTCTGATAGTTCTGGTGGCCTCGCTCGGTTACTTTGTAGATATCTACGATCTAATTTTATTTTCTGTAGTACGAGTCAAAAGCTTGACAGATCTGGGTGTATCGGAAGATGATATGCTACGCGTTGGTGCTACGATCATCAATAGCCAAATGTTTGGCATGTTGGTAGGCGGGATTTTGTGGGGTGTGCTGGGCGACAAAAAAGGGCGATTGAGTGTCTTATTTGGTTCTATTATCACGTATTCGCTAGCCAATATTGCCAATGGATTTGTCACAAGTGTAGATCAGTACGCCATCGTTCGTTTTATTGGTGGCGTCGGTTTAGCAGGCGAGCTTGGCGCTGGAATCACGCTGGTGACAGAAACTATGAGTAAAAAGAATCGAGGTTACGGAACGATGATCGTGGCTGCAGTTGGTTTGTTAGGTGCGGTGATGGCTGCCTTAATTAGCGCTCGATATACTTGGCAAGTAAGTTATTTTATTGGTGGTGGAATGGGTTTGCTATTACTCACCTTACGGATTGGCTTGGTCGAGTCGGGCATGTTTAAAGAAACGACCGACAATAAACAGGTGCAACGAGGTAATCTCTGGATGCTATTCAACAATTGGTCTCGACTCAAAAAGTACTTGTGCTGTATTTTAATTGGTTTACCGCTTTGGTATGTAGTGGGTGTATTGATTACCTTCTCGCCAGAATTTGGTAGAGCCTTGAATGCTACCGGCATTATAGATGCGGGTAAAGGGATTATGTATTGCTATATCGGTATTTCGATCGGTGATGTGGTTGCTGGTTTATTGGCTCAAGTACTGAAATCTAGAAAAAAGGTGATGCTGATTTTTATCTTACTTACCACCGTCGTCGTAGCGATCTACCTCAATTCTTTTGGTCTTACGCCAGAAGGTTTCATTCTGTTAAGTTTACTGTTGGGTTTTGCATCTGGCTATTGGGCTACGTTTGTTACCATTGCCGCAGAGCAATTTGGCACCAATCTAAGAGCCACGGTGACCACCACCGTTCCGAATTTTGTGCGCGGATCCTTAGTAGCTATTACCTTAGGTTTTCAATTTTTCAAGGATCAGATCGGTATTCTGGAAGGGGCTATGGTAATTGGGGCGATTACAGTTGTGATTGCACTATTGGCCTTGAGCCAATTAAAAGAGAGCTTTGGTAAAGATTTAGATTACGTAGAAGAGTAACTACTAATCAGTCGTATTCTTTTTCAAGAATCCTTTTTTTACGCCTTCGTTAATAAGGGTTTCTCCATACGTCCATAGATCTGCAGCACCTTCTTTGATCACGCTTTTCTTGGCATATACTTTCTCATAGTTTACTCCAGGCTCATGCCAGGTGCCACCATTGTTGGAGCTATTTTGTAACAAAGGTTCTAAGCGATCCATTGCTCGGGCAAACTTGGCTTCTGCAGTTTTTCCAGCCTCAAACTCCTCCCAAATTGCAATTAATTCTATTGCGGTTTCTTCGGGCAATAGCCCGAAAATGCGCTGTGCTGCCAGCCGCTCTTCATCGGTATTGTCGTGGCTCTTTTGTGTGTCGTAGATAAAGGTGTCACCTGCATCAATCTCCACCACATCATGAATCAATACCATTTTAAGCACTTTCAGTACATCCACCTTCTCGTTAGCATGCTCGGTTAGTACGATGGCCATCAGTGCCAAGTGCCAGCTGTGCTCTGCACTATTCTCACAGCGATCGCTGTGAAAGAGCTTCGTTCTACGCTGAATATATTTTAGCTTATCGATCTCTTTGATGAAGGCAAGTTGTTTTTTCAGATTCTCAGTCGTCATGTCTTCTTAGTATATACACGGATGCACTTTTGAAAGGTAAAGATACAATTCTAAAAGTCGGGAAGAAATCGCAGATTTTGATTAGAGCACGCGGACTATTTTCATAAACCTACGTTGGTAGCTACCTTCAAGCTTCGTTTCAGTCACGGCTTGTGCTTTACCAGAGCTGGCATGTATAAACGCTATACCTTCTTTATCATCGTTGGACATGATAATACCCACATGTCCAATGCTGCGGTTGGCGGGATTGGTTCCAGTAAACAAGATAATATCGCCTGTTTTAGCTTCTTCTAATGTAACATCTTGTCCAGCCTGTCCCATACCAGAAGAACTTCTCGGTAAGCTGATCCCAAATTCCTTGAATACATAATACACAAAACCGGAGCAATCAAAGCCATTGCTCGGACTGGCCTGGCCGTACCGGTACCTCACACCCAAGAATTTTTTAGCAAATGCGATTACCTCTTTTTCGACCACTGTACTAGAATTCATGGCTCGATAGACGCTCACTTCTGAAACATTATTTCGGTAGGACTCGTTGGGAAATTTGGCATTTAACGAATGATTATTCAGTAAACACAAGCCCGTCAGGCAGGATATTTTGATAAGATGCGCTGCTTTCATTTAAGCAAAACTACGGAAAATCAGTCAATTGCCCTGATTTAGTTACATAAGCTGCGATCCACATACGTTTTATTGCCGTTACTGTTGATGTAATAGCAGCCTCCGCGCGGTCCGCGAATATACTGACGCGAAGACCGTACTGCAGATGAATTTTTTTTCACTGCTGTAGTGCCTCTTTTGTCAGTCGCCGTGCCACTGATCGCGGATGATTGATCTCTGGCCGTACTCACATCATATTGTACATACGACCAAGTTCCGTCAGGCTTTAAGATAACCCTTTTTCCATCCGTTGTTGTAGCATATTTATTTTGTGCTAGTAATGGATGCGTGAAAAGAATATTCAATAAAAGGAAGTAGACGATTTTCATGGGAATAATTTTGATGCCGCAAAAATGCCATTTTTTATGAACTGCAATTGGGGTTTCCCGTAATGCGGCATTGTATCAGGCGATTACCTTTATTTTCTGAAAGATAAAATACTTCGCCAATACTAATTAATCATTACAAAACGAGATTATAGTATGGATTTTAAAGATGAAATTCGCCAATTTGGGAAGCGCGTAGATCGGCTTTTACCACAAATCAAAACCGAGGAGGCAACCAAAACCTCTCTTATATTACCTTTTTTGAGAATCTTAGGATACGATGTATTCGATCCTTTTGAGGTCCATCCGGAGTTCATTGCAGATATTGGTATTAAAAAAGGCGAAAAAGTAGATTATGCGATTCTTCGCGAAGAGAAGCCGACCATCCTGATCGAATGCAAGCATTACGCGGATGGTTTGGATCCACACAATTCGCAGCTGTTCCGCTATTTTCATACCACCGAAGCTAAATTCGGTTTGTTGACCAATGGGATAGAATACCGTTTTTACACGGATTTGGTTACACCAAATAAGATGGACGAAAAACCTTTCTTCGAATTTAAGATCTCTGATATCAGAGACAATGAGATACAAGAGTTGCGGAAATTTCATAAATCTGTTTTTGATTTAGATAGTATTTCAACTGCAGCGAGTGACCTTAAATACTCTACAGAACTGACGATTCTAGTGACAGCAGAAATGCAACATCCTACCGATGAATTTGTACGTTATTTTGCTAAACAGGTGTACCCAAGTGTAGTGACTGCCAAAATCCTGGAGCAATTCAACCCGTTGGTTAAAAGAGTTTTCACACAGATTGTACATGACCAGATTGCTGAGCGCTTGAAAAGTGCACTGAAAAAAGAGACGGATACAGAAGAGCAAACCGCTATGCCGTTGTCAGAGCCTGATTCACTTATCGTGACCACGCAGGAAGAGATTGATGGTTTTTTAATTGTCAAATCGATCTTGCGTAAGGAGATTGAGGTAGGTCGGATATTTATGCGTGACAATCAATCGTATTGCGGGATTTTATTGGACGATAACAATCGAAAACCTATTTGTCGATTCTACTTTACGCCAAACCGACTTCGTCTCGGGTTATTTGACAAGGAAAAGAAGGAAGCGAAAGTGGATCTTCAGCAATTAGATGATATATATCACTACGCAGAGCAGCTCGCCGAAACCGTCACCAACTACGAATAACGAAAAAGGAGCAGTAGATTAATCTACTGCTCCTTTTTCGTTATTGACTTTGCCCATAGCGTATTTCTCAATGATATATTCTGTTGCCGCTTTGAGTGATCGATGCGGATGGACTGGATGAAGGCCGGGGCAGGTGAAAAATTCAACTTCCGTGTCGATTTTAGAATACCATACTTTATTAACGTGATCTTTTGTTAAGGTGTCCTTTCGTGTGATTCGCTTGAATTGCTGTTGCTTTTCACTATTCAAGGCAATGATGTCGAGCTGAGGATCTACCTCGTCGCAATGAATAGCAATATATTTTTCTCCATCCCAATACATACACTGTTTATGTGGCCATGAGTAAAATGCCATGAGCAGCGTAATTACAAGCGCGCTTGCCATAATCGATAATGACTTTTTGTCTTTTAAGTTCCAGTTTACACGTACGGGTGATGGTGTGTCCGGATTCTCCGTAGGTGGCATTTCTGTTTTATTACTACCTATTGTAGTTGGCGGATCCTCATCGGTTTCCAGTTCCTTGTCAGCCTCTTTGTCTCCGTCATCGTCCGATATTACAATTTCACCTTCATCAACCCCCATTTCTTTCCACACAGTGTATGGTCTTGGTTGAAAGTCAATGAAGATGGAAAGTAGGATAATGGTGTCATCCGTTGGGATCGTGGTTCTTCCTTGAATAAAGTATTGAATGGGCCTGAACTTGTCGATACTTTCATTTGTGATCGCTCGTGTCAGATTTTCAAACTTCTTCGCAGTGTTGAAGATTTTTTCCAGCGAAGGAATGTCCTTTTGCAATTCCCCGGATACAAGTTTTGATAAAAGTAAATCTTTCAGCTTGGCTGGCGAGATACTTTCTAATTCATTAAGATCATTATCTGCTTTCTTCTGTAGGTAGAACTCGATAACGGCTTTATTAAAGTCAATTATTGTTGGCATAGGTACAAAATTACGTCTATCCACCTATCGGAATTTACGGAAAACCATAAGCCTTTTTATGTATCCCCATCACTTTCTTTCGTCGGAAAAATCGGAATTCCATCGGAATTTACGGAATAGCTTCGGAAAGATCGGAATCATCGGAAATACCTTTCTGCCAGCGTGTTGAGCGCTATACATTTGCTTTCGGAATCAGGTAATAGATTAGTTCGTTCTTTCCAGGAAAGATACGAAACAGATTCCAAACTGAGAAAATACTGCGGCATTCTTTAGCCGGTTTGGGAAGCAGCTTTAGTCTTCCGCAGTACGATCTCCTACTTCCCAAAAAATCAGAAGGCCTTCTGAAAACAATTGTAGCAATCCCATGCACGGCGCATGCGGACCTACCAAGTTTTTGACTTTTAATTTTTTGAGCAATGTGGTATTTAATTTTTCTTTTAATGATCGGACAAGGTGGACAAACAACTCCTACTACAGGACCAGACGGACAAGTAACCATCCAAAATACGGGTGGAGATGGTGATGGAGGAGAAGCAGGAACAATTCTTCCGCCAAAACCGCCAGTAAAACCGTAAAACAATCATAAAAACGGATATATTTCAGAAGGGCAACTCATTGTTGCCCTTTTTTTGTTTATTTCTGCGTATTATTCTATACTTTAGTTGAGTAAATCGACCTATTCATATTTTGAAATTTCCCATATATATCTTTGTCTTATTTGTCATTCTATCTTGCGCCGATAAGCCCGAAAGTATTCCTTCGATATCGGTAAACAAAGAGTATGAAGAAGCTTATTCTTATTTGGATGCCGGTAAACCTGATAGTGCATTTTTGCGCTTTAGTCAAGTGAAAGATCACTATCAAAATATCAATGATAGTTTACATGTCGCAAACTGTTTAATAAATATGGCTGTTATTCAACGAGACGCTGGAGATTATTTCGGAGCCCAAGAAACAGCTTTACAAGCCAATGATTATCTGAATGAGCATAAGCTGGATCATTATCCATATCTTAATTCAAATTTCAATACTTTGGGAACAATAAGCCGTGAACTCAACAACTATGATGATGCGCTGTCTTTTTTTGAAAAAACATTGAAGTATTCTCAAGATTCTGCTAACCTTTCTATTATAGAGAATAACATCGCTTTAGTTTACAAAAGTCTTAAGCAGTTCGGTAAGGCAGATAAAATATTCCAGAATATTTTATCGCGACCTTATTTGAAAAGTATAGAATATGCGCGTACGCTATCCAATCGAGCTAATGCTCGATCGGATCATAACTCATCCTATGTAGCAGCTCCAGATTTATTGAATGCATTAGCCATACGTGTTCAGGAGAAAGACATTTGGGGTCAAAATGCGAGCTATGCGCATTTGGCTGATTATTACAAAGAAAAACGTCCAGATTCCTCGTTGTTCTACGCTAGGAAACAGTACGCTACGGCATTAAAACTTAAAAGTCCAGATGCACAGGTAAATGCCTTGAGGCGATTAATCCAAACGGGAAATAGGGATTCCTTACAAACGTACTTCGCAAGTTATAGTACACTTACTGATAGTTTAGAAAATGCCCGTAATGCTGCGAAAAATCAATTTGCATTGATTCGGTATGAAGTCGAGAAAAACAAAGCCGATAACCTACGTTTGGAAAATGATAACGTGGAAAAATCTGCTCGGCTTTCCCGACAACGTGTGATGACTGGTGGACTTGCCTTACTCCTTATTGTCGGCGGTGTAGGAGGCAGATTTTGGTATCGGAAGCGAAAGGAAAGGTTGGAGCTAGAAGCACAAAACAAAATAAAAGCCAGCAAGCTGTCTACATCCCGTAAGGTACACGATGTGGTGGCTAATGGTATTTATCGCGTGATGAGTGAGATCGAATATAACAAGGAATTGGATCGAGATAGCTTGCTGGACAAATTGGATATCATGTACAATAAGTCGCGTGATATATCGTATGAAGCGGAAGAAACGATCGAAGCGCCTAGTGCGTATCACGATGCACTCGGGGAAATGCTAAAATCTTTTGCCAAGTCGGATCGCCGTGTATTGATTGCAGGGAACGATGCAGCGCTATGGGAGAACGTCAGCGATCAAGCAAAATCTGAATTGAAGGAAGTGCTGCTAGAGATGATGGTGAATATGGCCAAACATAGTCAGGCGACAAGTGTAGTAATACGTTTTGGTCGAGAAGACGAGCATTTGCATATTCATTATCAGGATGACGGAGTAGGCGTGAAAGCCGACGCACCAAAGGGAAAAGGTCGCCAAAATACGGTTTCCCGTATTCATGGATTGAGGGGAGAAATTATCTTTGCTAGCGAAGTGGGTGATGGAATGAAAATAGATATCCATATCCCGATTCGTTAATAGAATAAAAGTATGTTCAAAAAAATTCTTATCGCAGAAGACCAGCAAAGCGCTAATATCTCGTTGCAGAAAACATTACATGACCTTCAAATAGAGACAACAGATTATGTGTACTATTGCGATCATGCATTATCATGGATCAAAAATGCAAAACGAGACGACGAGCCGTATGATTTGCTGATTACTGATTTAAGTTTCGAACCCGACAACAATACGCAAGTATTGGAGCATGGCACCGATCTGATCCGTGAAGCGAGAAATGTACATCCAGAACTAAAAGTTATTGTATTCTCTGGCGAAAATCGTCCGAGTGTGATTGATGATCTTTTTGAAAACTTGAATATTGATGGCTATGTGCGGAAGGCACGCCACGATGCCGATCATCTCAAACAAGCTATTCACACTGTATATGGCGAAAAACGCTATCAACCCTCTGCTATTAAACAAGCTATTCGAGAAGAAAATTCTTTCGAATTTACCACGGTCGATATCACTATTGTATCCTTATTATATCAAGGTGAAATGCAAAAAAATATTCCTTTTATATTAAAACAAAGACAACTAAAACCGTGCAGTTTGAGCAGTGTCGAAAAGCGATTGAATATTATGAAAGAAGCATTGGGTTTTGTGAAAAACGAACAGCTGGCCGTATACTGCAAGGAGAAGGGGCTTATCTAAAATACCGAGTAACGATCCAATCCTTATATTATTAACTAGGAGACTGCGTTTGTAGTCTCTTTTTTTTGTTTATTTATTTGGTAATCAAATATTTGTAATTTTTTGTCTTACGGTTTTCCGTAAGACAAAATCGAAGTAAGCCACTACTTTTGATGCATTGACAAACCACGGATAAGTCGCATAGTGCGGCTCGACCGTAAACTATGAAATGCATCCCGATGAATTTAAAAACTCTCTTCACCTCCACGTCTGCAGATAAGCAGCCCGTGCCGCTGGATCAACAGATTATTCACGACAATGAGGCGATACATGCCGCCATTGTGTCGCAATTACAATCTGCTCAAAGCGAAATACTGATCGCCGCATCTTGGTTTACCGATCAGGAATTGTTTGATGTTTTAGAACAGAAAATCCTCTCGGGAACAAAGGCCGAGATTATCCTTGCTGATCATGAAGACAACAGACGTTTGCCATTTGATGATTTGGTCAAAAATGGCGCGCTTGTGTGCCGCGTTCGAGGTGCAGGCTATGGGATGATGCATCATAAGTTTTGCGTTATTGATCAAACCAAGGTATTGTATGGTTCGTACAATTGGAGCGTGAATGCTCGAAACAATAACAATGAGAGCATCATGGTGACCAACGACGCTGGAACGGTCGATAAAATGATCAAAATATTTAACGAAACCAAAGATAAAGCAGCGCAGCTGGCGCAACAGTTGGTAGTCGCTCCGGATGACGATAGTGCAAAACCAAAGGATCCGATAGTCGTTAAAAAAGATACCAGCTTTGCGGATGTACTGGATTCTATGATTGCTGCCGAAGTGGCCAATTTTGATCGAGGCTTGCTTCGTCAGCAAGGATTTGATCGGGCCAAATCTACCAATGGCGATCATCAGACATTGCCAAAAGCGCTCGACACGGTTTATTCCGTATTCATCAATGATATTGATGTGATTGATGATAAGAAACGCCGTTTGTTGAGCAAGGTCGAAGAGCAACGGTTAAAAGCTACGGAAGCAGCACGAGATCAATCTGATCTGGGGGTAAATCAATTGGAAGCAGAGCTAGAATTAAAAAAGCAACAAGCTGCTTCGGCAATTGTGGCAAATGATTCAACGATGGCTATTCACACCGAAAAGATCACTATAAACGATCGGAAAATACAGAGTGAAGAAGACCAAATCCGAAAATACGATAACGAAATTAATGAGCAAAAGCTGACGTTTATTCGTCCAGAGCATCGTTATTTTGAGTTACTTCCACTGGTTGTTTTTGGAGCTATTTTACTTTTTTATATATTTATTTTTTACTCTTCAGCTGCCTATATTATGATATACAGTGCCGCAGATGCAGAATACAATCTTAAAACCGGCGTGGTCGATATTCCCGAGGTATTTAATCCCTACGCATTGTCCGATGCTTGGGAAAAAGGGCCTGTCGCGCTATTATTTGTGCTCACTTTTGTGCTGGTTCCGATCGCGTTGGCGGTGCTTAGTCGTATTGCGCGATTCAATTATTGGCGAGATGGTATTACGTGGGTCGGTATTTTTCTGGTAGATGCTGTTATTGCTTATCAAGTAGCTTCGGTCGTGCATCGTGTCATGGTTCTGCGAGGCGACACTATAGAAAAATGGCATTTTACCAAGATTTTTTCGGACACCAACTTTTATCTAGTATTTATATTAGGTGCGCTTGGACTTATACTCTTTAAGTACATCTACAGCAAGTTCATTAGCTATTTTGAAGACCGTAACCCCGATCATGCTGCTTTGAAAAGCAAAGCATTCATCAAACAGCAAGAAGAAGCGAAGCAGCAACGCGTAGAAAGCATCCGACAGCTGGCCGACGATAACGGCGCGTTAGAACAGCAAAATATTCTTTTGAGAGCAGAAAACCAACTTTTGCAAGCCGAAATAGAAGAAACTCCGATTACAGTTGTGCGGGAGAAAGAGAAAGCCTCGCTATTATTTAATCAGAAAAAACAGCATATCCAACAAACGGCAGATATCTATATCAGTCATATCGAGAATGATAACTTGCCTATTTCTTTGCACTCTCTTAAGGATCGGATTAATATTTTTTTGGAAGGCTGGAATGACTTTCTACATCAAGAATATTCCATTATGAAGGCTACCGAAATGTCTATCATGGCAAATAATAGCATCGATTTATGGCAAGAAAATAAAATTATCACTAATAAAATAGATCACCGTGTTTCTTAGCAAAAAATTACTTGTTTCAATTGTGCTATGCACAATATTAATTATTGTCGGCATTACCTGTGTTAAAAACTGTACTACTGTAGAGCCAAAAGTTAATTTTGCGGTATTCGACGATATCCACTACAATATTACCATTGCTCCGGATCTATCCAATCGCATTGATACAGCACTCTATCCAAGAGCATTGTCGGATGTTGCTATTGTAAATGGCTTCATTGACGCTTTTTATCCAGAAATCGTAACTTATGACTTGAGTAAGCAAAAGGAGGGACAGCGTAAAACCGGGCAGAAAGATGTTCTGCGCATTGATTTTATCAATCAAAAGATGGGCGGTGATTATGTGAGGGCTGATATGGAACTAAACTTAGATCGTTATGGCAAAAATCAGGCGGAGCGTATTCAATACCTAACGAATCAGAGTGTAGAAAATCTGAATCAGGATCAGCAAAAATTTAAACGAGCATATAACAAACTAAATGATGCGGCAGTAAACCAGAATGTTAAAGCAGATGTGTGGTCTTATTTTAAGAATGGCATCAAAAGTAGTCTTGTGGATAATAACATTGATTCTGTAATTAATAAAAAGCAAAATAGCATAAGCAGATCTTTCGCCTGCAACGTTCTGGTGTTATTTACCGACGGTTATATAGAAGCTGGTTTGTATGGTAAACAAAATTGTGAGCGGAATAAGTGCTATTTCTTAGATTCAAAAAGAGTGGCTGATTTTAGAACCGCGTTTAAAAAATCGGGATCTAGTGATATAAAAGCCTTTTTCCAGCAAGAAGAATATGGTATTATTCCAGTCGAAAATCCATTGCTCAAAAACCTAAATGTATTAGTGATGGAGATGTACGATCGCTCCATCGATGCATCCGGGAAAGCTACGCATCATCCTTCCGATTGGGAGATACTACAGTTGTTTTGGGATGATTGGTTGACGAAGTCGGACGTAAAATCGCATCGTTTATTGTCGACCGCTAGCTCTCAACAAGAAGCGATACGCCATGCGCAAGACTTTTTGCGAAGCCGTCCCATAGAATAGATTGTCGATAGCAAAAAAATGTTAGGCAGCGCCTTTTGCCATTGAGCTGATAAATTTGCTTAACTTCGCAAATTCAAGCCTATTAGAATGCGACTGCCAACATTATTTAGCCTTTTATTGTCGTTTTTTGTATTCTGCATTGCCTGCACCAATCCTATCAGCAAGGATTTTGTGCAGCAGGTAAATGCTACGCTGGTGCATGAACGAAATGACACCGATGCCACAAGGTCGGCATCTTCTCTTGTCAACCTACGAGGAGGGAATGACCAAGAAAAGCGGATGCTTCAAGTTATTCAGATGATTCGCCAAGCGCAGCACGATGCTGCTAATGATACACAAACTCAGCAAGAAACTGAATGGCTACTAAAAAGAGCAGATTCACTCTCTTTGCAAGTCGGCTATCCGAGTTTGTCAGTGTGGGTCAAATCGCAAATTGGATATTATTATTACCGTCTTACACAGCTGGAACAGGCTTTGCCGTACTTTTTGCAAGCCTCCAAGTACATTGCGATTCCTAATTTTCAATTGGAGATTGATCCCGTAGATTGCCTAATAAAAAATGCGTATTACTTTGGCAATATAGGTGATCATCAGTTGGCTATCGATCATTTAGAACAGGCTTTATTGTCTGAAAATATCGGCACAAAGGATACTGCAATCCTGCACTATGGTCTGGGATACGAGTACCTGTTTCTGGAGGATACCACTAGAGCAAAGGAATATTTTCTGGCGGCCAAAGCTGGAGCTCAATATCGTGATCCCATTCGCTACGCTAAAACCTTGGGCGAACTCGCTCTGATCGAGATGAGTGTGCACAATATGGCAGAAGCAGAACGGCTTTTACTGAATGACATCAAACTATCAGAAGAGCATCATGAAGGACGCAACGCCATGTTTGCACAAATTAGGTTGAGCAGGCTATACATGGACACGCAGCGATGGGAGGAAGTCCGAGTTCAGCTTGATAAAGCAGAAAATTTTGTCGTAGAAAAGGACAATCTATTAGGGTTTCAACAAGAAATTATTCTATTGAAATTGCAGTTATATCAGCATTTCAAGGAGGAGAAATTGCAGCTATCATTATATCAAAAGCTACGTGAGGTAGAGGAGCAACTCAAACATACCGACGGATCGGAAGCCGTTAAGAATGTTAAAATGACGCTTCTGCGCGAACAAGCGGATTGGAATAGATTGGTAAATGAAAGCAAATTACAGAAATCCAATTTAATCGGTATTGCCCTACTGATGATCTGTACATTATTAATCATTTTAGCGGTTTCTTTACGAATCTCAAAATTAAGGTCACTACGCCTGCAACATGCCGTATTTGAACATAAAATTGCTACTATAGAGCTGGCAAAATACAAGTCAGACAGCAGATATGAGCAGGTACAACATACCATACAATCCTATCGTCAATTTATCGAAGAGCGTAATGCAGCGATTGATCATCTCAAAGAAGAGGTAAGCAAGTTAGAAATTGCAACCACGAATACAGATGTCGCACAACGCGAGAAATTGGAAGACCTGCTTTCAGAGCATTTGATGAGTGAAGATAACTGGTATCGTTTCAAACGGGTTTTCGTATCGGAGTATCGCGAATTTTACGATCATGTGATACAGCAGCTAAATGGTATTACAGAATCACAATTGCGAATTGTGTTATTGCAAAAAATCGGTGTTAGCAACCATGAGATGGCCAATCTGCTTGGAGTAGGTCAGGAATCGATCCGTAAAGCGAAGCAGCGATTACGAAAAAAATACGGTTCACATTACGAGGATTGCTTCGATGGGTCGACAAATCTAGCCACTGGTCAGTATACTACTCAATAATTTAAATATATTTGAAGTTATCACTGCCCAGTATGATGAAGTTGCAAATTGAAAATGTAAAATTGGATTAGCTATGATGGAAATACTGTTGATTGAAGATGACACTGCCGTCGTGTCATTAATTCGTCGTGGTCTGGCTGATCCAAACTTCAACATCTCGGTGGCTTTGTCAGGTTCTTCGGGCTTAGAAATGGCATTGTCCAATACCTATGACCTCATCATCTTAGATATTATGTTGCCCGGAATGGATGGTTTGAAGGTGTGCAAAAAGATCCGTGAACATGGTCGTCAAGTTCCTGTATTAATCCTTTCTGCGCTCGATCAGCCCGAAGATATTGTCGATGGTTTTGAAAACGACGCCGATGATTACCTCACCAAGCCCTTCAATATGGCCGAGCTCAAAGCCAGAGTCAGCCGCTTTTTGAGAAAGAAATCAGATCCCATCGAAAAGGAACAAAAAAACTTGCTTTCTTTAGCGGATCTCCACTTAGATCTGAATGGTAAAAGCGCTTCGCGCGCCGGCAATTCCATTGCCTTGACAGCCACTGAATTCAGATTACTCGAATACCTGATTCGCAATGCCAAACGCGTGGTATCCCGTTTAGATATTTTAGAAAACGTGTGGGACATGGAGTTTAATCTGAGCACCAATGTAGTGGATGTCTATATCAATTATCTCCGCAACAAGATTGATAAGGGATTCGACAAAAAGTTGCTACATACAAAGGTCGGCATGGGCTATATCTTAAAAGATCCGGATGAAACTGCAAACTAAGATCATCGTTTTATTTAATCTGATTTGCTGGGCACTTATTGCGGGTTTCGCCGTTTACATTTCCTATTTTACACGAGATAGTTTACGCACCAAATTCTTTCATCGGCTGGAAGAAAACGCCCAAATTGTAGGAAAACATACTATCGAGGAAGCAGAGCATATCAATGAGATTTACTACGAAATTATGCGCACTTATTTGCGCCAATTGTCGGCGGGTAGAGATTACATTATTCGGGTCGATAAACAGTTTTCGGATGTAGCAGTGAAGCCCGATTTGCCATTGCCGCCAGATTTCTACCAAAAGGTGATTGCGCAGGGTAAGGCACAATACATGGATGCCGATACGGCCTATTTATCTTTATATTTTTCAGATCCTGCTGTAGATAAAAATCTCATCGTCGTCTCCTCGGGTAGAGACGATTATGGCTTAGCCGAACAAGAAAATTTAGATCGTACGCTTACCAATACCGCAGGCGTTTGTATGCTAATTGTGGCCTTGATTTCCTATTTGTTTGCCAGACACATCATCAAACCGATCGCTAGTATCAATCAGGAAATTAATAAGATAAGCATAGCTAATTTGCATCTCAGAATTGCTAGCCCACATAAAGCACATGATGAGATTTCGACCTTGATTGAAAGTTTCAATCAGATGATTGCGCGGCTGGAAGTGTCGGTCAATTCTCAAAAAAGCTTTGTTGCAAATGCTTCACATTCATTTCGCACACCATTAACCATCATCAAAGGTGAAGCTGAGTTGGCGGTTCAGATATCCGGATTAAACAAAGAATCAACGCAGTCGCTGCTCCGTATTATCAACGAGACCGATCAGATTATCATCATGATCAATAACCTATTGATGATTGCACGATCAGGTTTAGAAGATAGCAGAAAAGATTATACTAACGTACGTTTAGATGAGGTGTTGTTTCGCGTGTTGAGTTCGGAAAGCAAAGCCAGCGGTCATCCATCTATCTACTTGGACTTAGCCAGCACACCAGAAATAGGAGAAATGCTAGAAGTGTTCGGTAACGAAAACCTGCTGTTCATCGCCCTAAGCAACATTGTGTCCAATGCTTGCAAATACGGAAAAGAAGCCGATGTAACTATCTCGCTTCAAAGTCAGGACGATGATTTTGTCATTGATATCAAAGATAAAGGCGTAGGTATTCCGTCCGAAGAAAAGGATTTTGTGTACGATTCCTTCTTTCGAGCGAGCAATGTGCGGAGTATTCAAGGAACTGGTCTAGGTCTATTATTAGCTAAAAATATTATTGATCTACACGATGGAAATTTGCTAATCCACTCCATCGAAGGCGAAGGCACCCATGTCTCTGTGCTATTGCCCAAGCGCACTAGTCTCTAAGACTATTCTAATCTCATTCTTACCGCATTCTTAAGAATGTAAAGTATCCTTGCTAACACGCATACTTTACATTCCATAATGAAGCAGGTTCTAGCATTATTTTTTCTAAGTAGTTTGGCCTTGCATGTGCAGGCGCAGGAAGAGCGCGAAGCGCTCATTCCCGCATTGGGCCTGAATCAGGTCGACACTAGCGCAACGAGAGAGAACGACCGCTCTCAATTGTTCAAATTTGATTTTTTGATGCGGTCTGCTTTTGATGCCGACAATTTAGGTAAAGAAGATGCTTTGGCACGCTTTAATCTAGAAGAAGCCCGGATTTTATTTCATGGCGACTACAATGATCGGTTGTCGTACAATATTCGCTTTAGGCTCAATCGCTCATTTGCCCAATCAGGCTTGGACAATTCCTCCCAAGCCTTGGATTTTGCTTTCATGAAGTACAAATTCGGAAAAAAAAGAGACTGGTCGGTAACCTTGGGTAAGCAAAGTGCCATGGTTGGATCGTTTGAGTTTCAGAATAATCCTATTTATGAATTCCTCTTTACCGATTATGTTGACAGAATTTTGAATTTATTTGTGGTGGGTGGAAAGCTATCCTATGATCTCAATGCAGATCATAGCTTCCACATCCAAATGTATAATACCGTCAACAATTCTTTTGATACACATTTGGCTAATAATGGATTCGTGGCCGGTGATCTACGACGTGCAAAGGCGCCTATCGGCGGATATTTGACTTGGGTAGGTGCATTTGCTGATCAACGCTTTCACACCAAGTGGTCATACAACTTAGCCCAATTTGCTGAAGGCAAACCCACGCAAGCCGTATCATTGGCCAACAAGTTTTTGACTGCCAAACAAATGGTTTATCTGGATTTGCAATATTCTCATTTGGGCACTGATCATGCGCTCATTGCTTCCAATGCCATTAATGACTTCTACGCAATGACGGGAGGCGCACGCCAACTATCTAAAAATGTTGCGTACAAATCGGCGGTATTGCGCTACGATCAGTTTCTGACAGACAAATGGGAAATCGCTTTGAAAGGTGCTGTTGAAACCGCCGGAAGTAAGGACGACGACACGTTTGGTAGCGATTTTCGTACGAACTACACCTACTTTGCGGCGCTACAACACAAGCCATTTAACAAGCAAGATTTACGTTTTTACCTCGGATATATCGGTAATAATGTATCCTATTCGGATCGATTGGATATGGATCCAGTACAGTTTAGCCGGATTGCTATAGGAGGGTATTTTACGATTCCGGTTTATTAAGAAAAAAGGTATACAAGGTTTTATCTAATTAACATAGAAGATGCATTTAACACCAAGAGAAACTGAAAAGTTAATGCTGCACATGGCGGGAGAGCTTGCAGCGAAGCGCCTGAAGCGCGGGGTGAAACTCAATTATCCAGAAAGCATTGCTTACATCAGCATGGAACTGATGGAAAAAGCGCGTGACGGTAAAACGGTAGCTGAATTGATGGAATGGGGCACCAAACTATTAAAGCGCAAGCAAGTCATGGAAGGTGTGCCCGAAATGATTCACGATGTGCAAATTGAAGTTACCTTCCCTGATGGCACTAAGCTGGTAACGGTACATGATCCAATTCGTTAACCTAAAATAGATACATATATGGTACCTGGAGAATATTTTTTACAAGCGGCCGATGTAAAGGCTAATGTGGGCTATCGCACCACCACTATTTCTGTGGCCAACACGGGCGATCGTCCGATTCAAGTAGGATCACATTATCATTTTTTTGAAGTCAACAAGTCTTTGGAGTTTGTGCGGGAAGAAGCGTACGGTATGCGCCTTAATATTCCGGCCAGTACGGCGATCCGTTTCGAACCCGGAGAAAAGAAAGATGTCATCTTAGTCGAAATCGGAGGCAGCCGAGAAATTCATGGCTTCAACGGCCTGACGAACGGCAAGTACACCGAAGAAAAGGTGAAAAAAGCCGCCATGGCAAAAATGAAGAAACAGAAGTACAAATCAACACAGTAACCAAAAATTCGTGTATTATGGGTGAATGGAATAGAAGAGACTGGATTAAGATCGTAGGATTGGCCTCTGCCACTATCGCTACGACGAAGCTGAATGCTTTAGGATTGGAAAAACTCGGATTGGATAAATCATCCATCCGTTATGAAGATGGCGAGTTATACATTCCACGTGAAAGATATGCCTCCCTCTTTGGTCCGACGACTGGTGACCGGGTCCGTTTGGCGGATACCGAGTTAATGATCGAAATTGAAAAGGATTATGCGGTATATGGCGAAGAAAATAAATTTGGTGGAGGGAAAACCATCCGCGATGGAATGGGGCAATCAGCGCGTGCATTGAGAGACGAAGATGTGCTTGATTTTTGTATTAGCAACGTCATCGTTATCGATCACTGGGGTATTGTAAAAGCCGATGTTGGCATCAAAGACGGTGAAATTGTTGGGGTCGGAAAGGCCGGAAACCCAGATACTCAAGACGGTATCACCCCAGGCATGATCATTGGTGCCTCTACAGAAGTACATGGTGGAGCAGGCATGATCCTGACCGCTGGAGGAATTGATACGCACATCCATTTTATCAGTCCGACGCAGATAGAAACAGCACTATATAGTGGCGTCACTACGTTTATTGGTGGCGGTACTGGTCCAGCAGATGGTACCAATGCCACCACAGTTACTCCGGGCAAATGGCACATCCACAAGATGCTGGAAGCCTTCGAAACGCTACCAATTAATGTCGGATTCTTTGGTAAAGGAAATGTGTCTACGACACGCCCAATTGAAGAACAAATTGAAGCCGGTGCACTAGGCGTAAAAATTCACGAAGATTGGGGTGCCACACCGGCGACTATTGATGCTGCGTTAAAGGTAGCCGATAAGTACGATGTGCAAGTAGCTATTCATACCGATACGCTAAACGAAGCAGGTTTCTTAGAAGATACCGTAGCTGCCATTGATGGCCGTGTGATTCACACCTTCCACACCGAAGGTGCTGGTGGTGGACACGCCCCGGATATTATCAAAATAGCGATGTACCCCAACATCTTGCCAGCCTCGACAAACCCGACCAAACCTTTTACCGTGAATACGGTAGACGAGCATTTGGATATGTTGATGGTGGTACACCATTTGGACAAAAGCGTCAAAGAGGATGTAGACTTTGCCGATTCACGTATTCGTCCCCAATCTATCGCTGCGGAAGATATTCTGCAAGATATGGGCGTATTCTCTATCATGAGCTCAGACAGCCAAGCGATGGGACGTGTAGGCGAGGTGATTTCACGAACATACCAGACTGCCCACAAGATGAAAGTACAACGCGGACCATTAGAAAAAGACAATGGTACAGGCAATGATAACTTCCGGGTAAAAAGATACATTTCAAAATACACCATCAACCCAGCTAAAGCGCACGGAATTGACAAATATGTAGGCTCTATTGAAGTGGGCAAACACGCCGATTTGGTACTCTGGAAACCCGAAATGTTTGGCGTAAAACCAGAGATGATTATCAAAGGAGGCATGATTCTAGCCGCCAAAATGGGAGATGCCAATGGATCAATTCCGATGCCTCAACCAGTACTTTATCGTCAGATGTTTGGGAATTTTGGTAAAGCGATGACCAAAACCTGCTTCAACTTCGTATCCAAAATATCAATCGAGAACGGCACGATTGCTTCGCTTGGTTTATCCAGACAAAGTTTGCCAGTAGAAGGTTGTCGTACCGTCATGAAAAAAGATATGGTACACAATGATGCTACACCAAATATCGTGGTCGATCCGGAAACGTATGACGTAACGGTTGATGGCGTTTTGGCCACGTGTGAGCCTTTGGCAGAGTTGCCAATGGCACAGCGCTACTTCTTATTTTAATGATTCTGGCGACAGACATACTAGGCAATGTAGAGACAGCGCCCGATCGTTTCCACGGTGTGGAAATGGATTATCTGGAGTTGGATTGGTTCGATTTAGATAAGGGCGTTTTGCGGAGGAAAACGGTAACCGGACGCGAGATTGGTTTTAAAAACCGTCAAGCTTTTCCGCTCCGAACCGGAGATGTCTTGTACCATGATTCAGCGATCTGTATTGCGGTGCGCGTGTTGCCTTGTCTATGCCTTTTCATTCATCCAAGAAATAGTATGGAGATGGCGAAGGTGTGTTTTGATATTGGCAATCGGCATGTGCCCATTGCGATAAAATCAGCAGATGAGGTGGTGGTGGCTTATGAAGCGCCGCTACATCATCTGTTTCAAAAACAAGGCTATCAAGTGGGCCAATCCGAAGCGGTGTTAGAGCAGCTTCAAACCCTGAAAATACATCAGTGGACACGTACAACAAAATTTAGAGTAACCTTAGCAAAAAACGTAGATGAATCCATTATTGACCTTGCTGCAAATCAATGATTCCGTATTTCCCATCGGGAGTTTTACGCATTCGTATGGCTTGGAAACCTATATTCACAAAGGCTTAGTGCATAACAGTGCAACGACCAAATCGTATGCCCAAAGCATGTTGCGGTACAATATGTACTACAACGATGCCGCATTTTTTGCGAAGGCTTGGCAGCTGTGTGAAGGCAAGTTTTCTAAAGTCAAGCTGCTAGAATTAGATCAATTAGTTAGCTCGTTCAAATCGCCTTACGAAATCCGTCAGGCAAGTAAAAAACTAGCCATTCGTTTTCTCAAAGTAGTAGAAGGTTTTGGTGCGGCACGCCGTTGCAAATCGTATTTAAAGGCGATACAAAGCGGTGAGGCGGGTGGACACTATCCAATAGCGTTCGCTATGTATGCCCAATCACAAAGCATTTCGTACGAAGATGCGTTGAGTGCATTTTATTACAATACATTAAATGGTATCGTTACGAATTGCGCGAAATTAGTCCCGATTAGCCAAATGGATGGACAGCAAATTCTGTTTGATTTACAAGGATTGATCCAAGAATTGGTCAGCAGTCAAGCAGATATGGACGAAGATATGTTAGGAAATTGTTGTGTAGCGCAGGATTTGCGCTGCATGCAACATGAAAAATTATATACACGGATCTATATATCATGAAAAATATGGAAAGAAAATATGTGAAGATAGGCGTTGCCGGACCAGTCGGTTCTGGTAAAACAGCCCTGATAGAAAGATTGACACGCCAAATGGCGACGGATTATAGCATATGTGTGGTGACCAATGATATCTACACTCGTGAGGATGCGCAGTTTTTGCAAAAAAACTCGACATTACCAGCCGAACGGATCGCTGGTGTAGAAACGGGTGGTTGTCCGCATACCGCCATCCGCGAAGACGCGTCGATGAATATCGAAGCAGTAGAAGAATTAGTCACACGTTTTCCCGACACTGAAATTGTGTTTGTAGAAAGTGGTGGAGATAATCTGACTGCGACCTTCAGTCCGGATTTGGCCGATCTGACGATTTTTGTGATCGATGTGGCCGAAGGGGAAAAGATTCCACGCAAAGGTGGTCCCGGTATTACGCGTTCGGATCTTTTGCTGATCAACAAAATAGATTTGGCACCGTACGTACACGCTGATCTTTCGGTCATGGAGAGCGATACCAAGCGCATGCGTGGCGATCGTCCTTTCATCTTTACTAATCTAATGACTCTGCAAGGTTTGGAAGAAGTAAAAAGTTGGATCAAGAAAAATGCCTTATTAGAAAATTAAATCCCAACCCATGGAGAGCAGGATCAATATCAATGTAGAACGGGAAAATCAATACAGTGTTTTGAAAGAAAGCTTTCACAATGCACCGTATAAATTGACGCACTATGGTGCTCCTCGCGCTCAAGCACATTTAGAGATGATTATCATGAGCGCTTCTCCAGGTATTCTGGATGGCGACCGACTCACGATCAATATCAATGTGAAGCCCGAAGCACACATGAAACTATATACTCAGTCGTTTAATAAGTTGCATTCCATGAAAAACGGCGCATTTCAAGATACAATTGTTAACTTGAAAGAAAATAGTATCTTGCATTATATTCCGCATCCAGTGACACCTTTTAAAGATTCGATCTTCAAAGCGGAGAATACAATCAACATGGATACTTCCGCCACATTGATTTGGGGCGATATTCTGGGTGCTGGACGGATTTATATGAATGAAGCGTTTTTATTCAACAAGGTGCATATGCGCACAAGATTATATCGCAATAATCAGTTAATATTCACCGACAATCAATGTTTGAAAACCGCAGATCAGCCCGTACGTGATATGCTATTTTTTGAAGGATATACGCATCAGGCAACGTTCATTTATTGTAGCCCGTTTGCTACTGGGATGAAAGCTGAGATGGACGAGATCTTGGCCGGCGAGTACGAAGATATTTCTTTTGGATTCACAGATGCTGGAGAGAATACCGTGCTGCTTCGTGCGCTAGGCAATGACGGAGAATTGTTATACAGCTTTCTTTCTATGCTGGGGCAGATGTGTTGGGAATATACGCAGCATCAACAATCATTGTTGTTTTCTGTGGAAGATCAGCAAACCAAGGAGGACGCAGAAGCTGAACTTGTACAAGAAGCTTTTGCTACGAAAAAAAAGAAAACCATGTCCGCGGCTAAGAAAAGGAAGAGATCTACGGCAGCGTAGTTACAAGTGATCAAGCATTATGCACGAAACAGGGATAGTACAAGAAATCTTCGAAACGCTGCAACAGGAGTATCCTGATCGGTATAAATCCATCGTGAAGATCCAGTTGGAGGCTGGATTGTTGAGCAATATCCAGCCTATTCTGATTCAAAACGCTTTTGAAGCGTACGTGATCGACGAACCACAGTTTGCCGAGGTAGAATTGGAGGTAAAAGTACTGCCGATACATGCCTTCTGTCACAATTGTCAGGAAGCATTTGAAGTCGTGTTTCACCGTTTTGTCTGTACTTGCGGCACGCCTTCTAGCCAAGTGATACAAGGAGAAGAGTTGAGAATAAGTCAGGTTATATTTAAAAAAGAAGCTATATGAGTAATACGATAAGCCCCAAAAGCAATCAGATGCCGGTAGGCTCTGTGCAATGTGAGAATACCTCCCTTAATTTATTGAAAGCGAATGATTTTGTAGCGAAAGCCATTCGTGATCGATTGACCGATATCTGCGTCATCAATATCTGTTCGTCGCCAGGAAGTGGCAAGACCACCTTGATGCAAGAAACCGGCAAACGCCTCGGTAAAGATCTAAACATCGCGGTATTGGTCGGCGATCCCGAGACAGAGCGTGATGCTATTCGCATGCGCGAAGTCGGCATCAATGCCCTTCAAATCGTTACAGGCGGCATGTGTCATATCGAAGCGCAGATGATTTTGCAGGCCTTAGATCACATTAATCTAGAAAATGTCGATCTACTTTTCATTGAGAATGTGGGCAACTTGGTTTGTCCGGCAGCGTTTGATTTGGGAGAAGATTACCGCGTGACGCTATTGGCTGCTACAGAAGGAGACGATAAACCGAAGAAATATCCCCGTATGTTTTTAACCAGCGAGTTGATGGTGGTTTCGAAGGCAGATTTGTTGCCATACGTACCATTTTCGGTAGAGGCAGTGACCAAAGATGCACGGGAAGTCAATCCTAATCTGGATGTGATCTCTATTAGTAGTCTGAAAGGGGATGGGTTGGATGATTGGTGCAACTGGCTGAAAGATCGAGTAACGGCTAAAAAAACAGCCGCATCGGTATCTCAATAAAAATTACATGCTACAGGTAAAAGATGAAAATTTGATGTTGGCTTCTGCAGATTTGCAAGAAGAGCAACTCTGCATAGAATGGTTTGAAGCCGGAAGATCGCTTATCAAGCGAAAAACCGTGCAAGGTACGACCCTTCATCTGCAACGTCGCAACGGTAAATATCTGACCGATGGTCAGATTATTTACCAAGATGCAAAGAGGTTTGTGCGCATCAGTACCTTGCCTTGCCCTTGCATGGTGTTGACAGCCGAAGATGCAGCGGTTATTGGTGATTTCTGTTATGATGTGGGTAACCGGCATCTTCCTGTGTTCTGTATCGGAAAAAATACTTTTGCAGTAGCGTATGATGCGCGTTTGTACGAAGCATTAGCTTCTAAATTTGGTGCGCATCTGCGGCTGGAGCAATTGCAATTATTGCCGGGTCAAGCGTTGCTTTATTATTAATGATTGGGAGCGTACATACTTAAATACAACAGAATATGCCCAAGGATTTTTTAGTTTTTATACGCTCTTGTGCGGTGCTATGCTCCGTTATGTTAATGGTCGCTTGCGGCGATAGAGAGGCAAGAAATTCCTCCTTTCTTAGCGTCAAGGCCACCGATGCACGTGGTGTAGAAATTGTATTATCGGATTACGCTGAGCGCGTAGTCGTGCTATTCGAGCCATTTGTAGATGAGATGTACATGCTTGGTGCAGGCGATAAATTAGTCGGCATACCACAGCAGGTGTATCAAAATCCTTCCACCTATCATTATTTGTCGCAAGTGGATCCACGCATTGCGCGCAGAGAGATTGCGACGCCCACCTTTGGTGGACGGTCTACACAGGTAGAAACGGTAATCGGTTTGCAGGCCCATCTGGCGATTGTGTATGAGTACGATACCGAAACTATCGCACAGCTCGAAGGATTGGACATTCCGGTTTTCGTAGTTTCCAGCAAAGATAAAGCACATATTTATGATGAGTTGGTTGGCGTAGCTACATTGATCGGAAAGAGAAAGCGCGCAGAAGATATTGTTGCCTACATTAACAAGGCAGTTGACGAAATGGCTACCGAAGCAGATTCTGTTCGTAAAAGTGTGTATTATGCTTGGTCCAAAGGTCGCGTATTTTCTACCTCTGGCCGCGGTTCGTTAGTCGATTTATCCATTCAGGTTGCTGGCGCAGTGAATGCCTGTCCGCTACCATTAGAAGCGCCCAATGTGAGCGCAGAATCTATTTATAAATGGAATCCAGACATGATCGTTTTGTGGAATTCGAATGTAAATGATGTGTACAGTCTTGCAGAGTTGGCCGCATTACCCGCGGTAGTGAACAAACAGGTATTTGCTATGGAACCCACGTTTTTCTTCGATCCGCACACGGTCAAGTTTCTACTGTTTGCAAAACAACTTAGACACTGGGCGTATCCAGAATATACGGATAAAACATTCAAACACGAACTGGAAGAAGTAGTCGGTTTCCTATATGAAAATAATATGAGCTTGGAATAAATGCAGGTTTGGAAAATTTGTTTATTGATCATCGTACCATTCGTGGTGCTATTGCTGTCTTTAGGATTAGGCAGTACCGGATTTGTTAGCATTCCGGATTTGCTGTATTATATCTATGCCGCTTGCGCTTCAGAGCTAGGTATAGAGATGGTCGTTGCTGATCATAATTTGGAGACTATTCTTTGGCAGGTGCGCTTGCCACGGATTTTATTGACCTTCATGGTGGGCGCAGCATTGGCTGTGGCAGGAGGAGTTTTACAAGCGGTATTTCGTAATCCTATTGTTGATCCATTCTCATTAGGAATATCCTCGGGAGCAGCATTCGGCGCAGCCTTATCCATGTTGATTTCTCTGATTCCACTTAACTTGTCTGCTTTTGTGTTTGGCGTGATCGCCGTGGTCATCACATATCTGGTTTCGTATACGGGCGCCAAAGGTTCGCTCGTAACGATGGTCTTAGCAGGGATGATTATCTCTGGCGTCTTTACCGCTTTTTTGACGGTATTGCAATACCTCAGTGATCCGTATAAATTGCAATCCATCGTCCAGTGGACGATGGGAAATCTGCATACCGCTTCTTGGGCAAAGGTGCGCACCGCTGTAATCCCAGTTACGATAGGCATTGCTATTATTCTGGCCTTACGCTGGAAATTGGATTTGCTGGCTTTGGGAGAGCAGGAAGCGATTGCAGTTGGTGTCGATCCAAAAATCATCAAACTGGTGATGATTGGCGCTGCCACGATGATTACCGCTTCGTCGGTTGCTGCGGTCGGTATGATTAGTTTGTTCGGACTGATCGTGCCGCACATTAGCCGTATGTTAGTTGGCCCAAGCAACGCATCAGGCGTGTGGGCGAATATTTTGATTGGTGGCACGTTTTTATTGTTGATAGACGATTTATCGCGGACGCTGTTGCCGTTCGAAATCCCGGTCGGTGTATTCACCATGATGTTGGGCACGCCACTATTTATTTATCTCATGCGTAAAAACGCCATAAACTGGAATGCCTAATGGAACTGATTACGATCGATAAATTGTCATTCGGCTACGGTAAGCAGGAAGTGATCCGACGGTTAGACGCTTCGTTTATCCGCGGTGAACTTTCTATCATATTGGGGCGCAATGGAAGTGGCAAATCTACGTTGTTCCAGATTTTGTCGGGCGTGCAAACGAAATATGGTGGCCGAGTTTCTATTAATGGTGTCGAACGTAGAAACATTAAGAGACAACGTGCTTCGGAAGTGCGGATTGGCTTTATGAGCCAATTTCACCAAACGACCTTTCCGTTTTCGGTATTTGATGTGGTGATCACTGGGAGAGCCTCTTTTACTCGTTTTGCGCCACGCGCAGAAGATCGTCAGCGAGTAGAAGATGTACTTAAACAATTCAATCTCTGGTCGTACAAAGATCGGCCGTATACACAACTTTCTGGTGGCGAGCGCCAGTTGGTATTGCTATGCCGTGTGCTGGTGCAAGATCCCGATATTATTTTGTTGGATGAGCCGACCAATCACTTGGATTTGCACTATCAGGTGAAGGTATTGGAAAATCTAAAGCGCTTGGCGGCGGATGGAATCACCATTGTTTGTATTATGCACGATCCTAATCTTGCATTTTTGTATGGTGAGCGCTTGTTTCTGATGCAACATAAGCAGCTGCGCTCGCTGAGCGGATTATCTGTTGGCGAGATTCATCACATGCTAGAAGAGGCCTATCAAGTACGACTTGAAGCCATACAGCATGGCGATAAAAATCTGATTGTACCTTACATAGCCGCTTCCCCATGATGAAAGAAATGATCACCATTAACCCAGTTAGTCCTACACAGATCGATGAAGTGGTCGCTTTTGTGCGCGAAGCAAGACGACACCTCTTTCCGACGTTGGATCATAGTATCGTGCCGCGCGACTTGGCTACTTTTGTAGATACGTTTATCGAAAATGCTGATGGCACATTTCTGCAAGCTAGAGATCAAGCCGGTAAGTTAATCGGTACCATTGGTATGCTGACTTACGATGAGCGTTTTGACGATTTTAGTATCTACCATAGGCGGGTGACCGAAGTGGTCAAATTATTTGTAGATCCAATTTGCCGACGGCAAGGATTGGCTACTCAATTAGTGCAGTCATTATCTGAAGTAGCTGCCAGTAGAAATATAGAAACCTTGTATTTGCATACCCATCCATTTTTGCCAGGAGCAAAGATTTTTTGGGAGCAACAAGGTTTTCGAGAGCTACTTACGTGTATACATGGCGATTTTGAAACGATACATATGGCCTACAATGTGTCTGACAGTTAACCATAACAATGCTGTAAACGCTTTCAACCTTCTCAACGATATAAACTCTATTAACTCGCCCACCAGTCTAATGAAATTAAATCTGATATTTCGGTCAATGGCACTCCTACTCTTCGTATTGATTAGTACGGAACAATATGCACAAACCGTCGCTAGCTTGCACGGTAAAGTAATCCAAGCGGATGGAAAACCCCTGCTAGGTGTCACTGTTTCTGTAAACGGACATCCTGCTGTGCAAACCCAAGCCGACGGCAGCTATCGCTTTCCAGAATCCATTTCACTACCAACACAAGTGCATTTCCAAATCGTGGGATATCAACCGAAAAAAATCGCGGTGGATGCCTTAAACTGGCATCAAAATACGGGTTTGGTGGTGCAGCTATTTGCAGGAGAAGTGCAAGTAGACGAAATATTGGTCACTGGCCGACGAAACAATTCTTATCTAATCAATCAGACAGAATTAGGTGGTAAATTTGCTGGTGCGCTGAAAGAACTTCCACAGTCTGTATCTCTTGTTAGTAGAGAGTTGATGGAAGATCGACAAGCCTTTGTGATTACCGACATGGTGCAAGATTTGGCTGGCGTAAATCAAGCTTCTGCTTATGACGATCTCACCATTCGAGGTTTCAACAGTGGCTACACGACAGGTTTTCGTCTGGTGAATGGCATGCGTTCTGGTTACGGATATGGGACGAGCTTTTGGCGTACGCCGCTTACGGCAAATCTTGAAAGTATTGAAGTGTTGAAAGGTCCTGGTGCGTCACTTTTCGGTGATATTGCGCCCGGTGGCACCGTTAATTTAGTGACCAAAAAACCGTTAGAAGATCGGCATGGCGTGGTATCCTTTTCTTTGGGTAGTTTTCAGACATTCCGCTCCAGTTTGGATATCGGTGGAGCGCTCGACACGTCCAAAAAGATTTTGTATCGGCTCAACGTAGCCCACGAAGATTCGCGCACTTTTCGTGACAAAAACAGCCGCACAAGTATTCTGATAGCGCCTTCCTTCACTTTCAAACCGGTCGAAGGAACACAAATAGATGTGGATGTGACCTATGATAACTTTGACGGTTACCTGGATCGTGGTTTGGGCATTCGCAATAATGATTTTTTTGGACAATCACGCGCATACAATGTCAATCAGGCATCGGATTTCTTGCGGACTAATTTTCTGACTTTCGCCGGAAGGCTTACGCAACAGATTACGCCTTCATTATCTTTGCACGCTAGCTACATGAAATCCATTTATAAAGAAGAGTTGAATGAGTTTCGTACGCTGAATACCTATGCGAATCCGCCAGAAAACAGCATAATGAATATGCGTTTTCAGTCTAAACAAGCGACGGATTATATGGATAATGTCGTTGGTTATTTGCGGTACGCTTTGGATAGGTCAGGACATCAGCATCGTTTTGTCTTGGGTATAGATTATGCCGGATATGGAGGCGATCCGGATAATATCTTGCGCGAAGCGCGTTTGCGTCAGGTAGGAGATAGTGAAGTGCCCTTAACGATCGATCTTAATGCGGCGACACAGCCTGTGATCGATGTATCCTCTTATGTTTGGCGGCCACAGGCAGAGTTTCCTTTCCTGAATCCTTATAAAAGTTATGGCTTTTATGTGCAAGATCAAGTATCCATTGCAGACCGTTTGCAATTGATCTTTGGCTTGCGCCATGAATATTACCGATCAAGTAGTGCGGATTTGCAATCGAGCTTCTCTACCTCGCAAAATGTGTGGTTGCCGCGTGCGGGTTTAACCTTTATCGTGAATCCGCAGATCAATTATTTTGCGAGTTATTCCAAAGGGTACATTCCGGTAGGCGCTGATTTTATTCACAATTTTGAGAACTACGGAGCTGATCGACCTTTCGTTGCGGAAGATAGTTATCAGGTCGAAACTGGTTTCAAAACAGGCTTTTTTCAGAATCAACTACAGACCGAACTTTCGGTCTTTCATATCGCACGACGGAATATGTTGTTGGCGACTGGCGCTCAGTCGGAGGCAGGATTTCCCGTATATCGGCAGTCGGGTCACGTGATTTCGCAAGGAGTAGAATTGGATTTACGCGGCCAAATCAGTCGCGAGTTTCAGTTGATGGCCAATTATACCTTTAACCATACCGAAGTTCGCGCCTCTAATTTGGTTGGCGAAGAAGGGCAACCCTTGAGTAATGCGCCCAGAAATATGGCGGGTGTTTGGCTGAAATACTTGTTTTCTGATACTAAACTCAAAGGTTTGGGAATGGGAGTTGGTGTGAATTATGTAGATCGCCGTCGGATGGACAATGCGGCTCGCACAGACGAGTCGGGTATGATGATCTGGGATCAATGGCCATCGTATACCGTCGCTAATGCCGCTTTATATTACCACATTCATCGATTGCGCGTTTCGGTAAATATGAATAATATTTTTGACCGCTATTATTATTTAGGTGGATTCGATTACACGCGCGGATTCGTTGGTACACCTCGAAATGTGCTGTTCTCGATTGGATATAATTGGTAAAAAGATTCAGCCTTGCCTATTTATTTACGTCGTAAAATAAGTTAACCATCAGATTTGATTCGAAAATCAAATCTGATGGTTTTTTTTCGATTTGAATTATAGTATTACGATGATTTTTGTAAGTTTGCGGTTTATTTAAATCAAGTCTAAATAAATGAACTCGACCCCGGCCTATCTTCGGCAACTTACTATAATAACAGCCATGTTCTTTTTGTGCAATGGATTGTTAGCGCAACTTTTGCAAGTCGCTGTGCACGACGTCGCTGCAAAGCCTATATCCGATGTGCAAGTATGGATAGATGCGCGATCACAAGGAAAGACAGATCGTGATGGTATGCTTTCTTTTGAACGTCCAAATCGCTCCCAATTTCAAATCCGAATCAGTAAAGCTGGTTATTCCGATCAAGTGCGTAATGTGCAGCTGGATACCGCCACAGGACCAATCAATTTCACATTAGGATCAGGGCAACGAATGGAAGAGGTGGTCGTTACTGCAGGCCGCAAACCAGAAAGTATAGCTAATGTACCTTCGTCTATTTCGATCTTGAATGCGCGAGATATCGAGATGCAAAGTCAGATCAGTACGAATATTGCGAGTGTGTTGGGTAATACGATTCCAGGATTGGGAACATCGACCGCAAAAGGTAGTAATGCTGGACAAACGCTTCGTGGTCGTGCCGTGCTGATCTTGATAGATGGTATTCCACAATCTACTCCTTTAATGAATGGCGCACGCGATATGCGTTCGGTAGATCCGGCAGTATTAGAACGCGTAGAAGTGATTAAAGGAGCAACATCTATTTATGGGAATGGATCTGCTGGTGGTGTTATCAACTATATTACTAAAAAGAATGACCCCAATGCACCAAGTATTGGCGGTACAACAACGGTACGCGGGACTTTAGCGCCCGGAGAAGCCCGTGAGACAGGTGGATATCGATTCGCCCAAAGTCTGTATGGTCGTAGCAATAAATGGAATTATGCGGTAAGCGGTGTGATGGATTATACCGGTTTACAACGTGATGGAGATGGTTTGCCGCTTGGACAAACGGATGGATTGTCCAACAATAGACAATATAATGCTTTTATGAAAGTGGGATACGATATCGACGAAAAATCGGATTTGACACTGGTATATAACTTCTTCAATAGTTTGCAGGATGCGCGTTATATTAGTCAAATCGGTAGGTACGGTGAGGAGCCAACTATTGGTGTACGCGGCACAGATCCAGGAGCTAACACGGGTACACGATTTAACCATAATGCCATGTTGAGCTATCGCAATGCCCAAATTTTTGGCAATACCGCGCTGAATGCAGCAGCATTCGTCAACAGTTTTAGTTCGATGAATAGATATGTAGAACAAACTCCTTCTTGGTTTGGTCCCGGACAAACTATGATTAACTCCAATAAAAAGGGATTACGTGTCGATTTGAATACGCCTTTTGACTTGGGTAGTGTGCCATCTGAAATAACATATGGTGTAGATGTTCTGCACGATGTAACCTTTCAGGATCTCACAGATGGTCGGGTATTCGTGCCAAAAATGAATATGATTAATTATGCGCCTTTTGCACAAGTGACTTTAAATTTAGTTGATCAATTGATTTTTAAAGGTGGAGTTCGTTATGAAAATGCCAATGTGAAAATCAATGATTTCAGCACGCTTGCTACCGGTCCTGACGGAGAAGGAAGCGTCGCGGTACAAGGAGGAGAAGTACCTTACAGCGCTGCTACGTTTAATGCGGGATTGCGCTATAGCAAGTATGCGCTTTTCAATCCCTTTGTTAGTTTTTCTCAAGGTTTCACCATTAACGAATTAGGACGTATTGTGCGCAATGCAACTGAAAGTGATCTCACACGTGTACAGACCGATCCGATTGTGACTAATAATTACGAAGCAGGATTTTCCAGTCAATGGAACAATATACATTTCTCAGCCGCTTATTTTATCAGTACTTCGAAGTTAGGGTTGAGCGTCGTGGCCAATGATGCCGGTTTTTTTGTGTCGCAAAGAGCACCAGAGCGTATTCATGGATTTGAAGCGGCAGCTGACGTCAAAATCACACCACAATGGACAATCGGCGGTACCTATTCTTATGTAGAAGGCAAAGTCGAGGCGGCAGATGGTACAAAAACTCCGCTTAATGGAAGCCGTATTATGCCGCCAAAAGCGACTGGATACGTAGATTTCAATCCGCAGGCGAATCTATCTTTCCAACTTTCTTGGGTACATACGGGTTCGAGAGCACGTTTTGAGCGTAATGCCAGCGGCGTGTTTAGAGCGAATGAAGGTGACGTCGAACCAGTAGATTTGTTGAATTTCAATGCGTCATACCGCGTCAATAAAAGTTGGATGTTGGGTCTTGGTGTAGCCAATTTATTGAATAAAACTTACTATACAGTTTACAGTCAGTACGGAGCAAATGCGGCTAACTATGTGCGTGGCGAAGGTGCGCTAGCATCTTTAAATCTGCAATACACTTTTTAGTATATGCTCAAAAATAGCATGCTATGGATACACAAGTGGCTTGGTTTACTTACGGGCTTAGTTGTCTTTTTGGTCAGTCTGAGTGGTGCCATTTATACTTTCCATGATGAGCTGAAGCTGCTAGTTTACCCAGATAAATATTTTGTTCAATCTCCGGCGTCAGGAGCGGCGCCGTTGCCATTGACAGCACTCATCGAACTTGCTAAGGAAGCACTTCCAGATGGAGAAGAAGTATCTCGTGTAGACCTTTATCCAGCGCTAGATCGCAGTTGGATTTTCCGAGCGTCGGATACCGATGCCGCAGGATTTGGTCATTGGAATTACTTTCGCTATTACAAGCTCGTGTTTATGAATCCATACACTGGCGAATGTGTAGCGGTTGAAGATTCTAAAAATGAGTTCTTTCAGCTTATCTTGCAGTTGCACATGAACCTTTTGCTTGGCAAGACTTATGGTCATGCGATCGTCGCTTATAGCACGACTATCTTTGCTGTGCTGTTGGCAACAGGTATGATACTTTGGTGGCCCAAAAAGTGGCGTGGAAAAACGTTAAGACGTAGCGTATGGCTGGATCGAAAAGCAAAATGGAAGCGATTCAACTACGATCTGCACAATGTTTGGGGTTTCTATGTGTTTCCAATTGCTTTAATACTTTGCCTGACTGGTCTTTTATTTAGTTTTCCAGCATGGAAGAAACCCTACAGTGCGTTTTTTAATCAATTTTCTTCCTCCAATACTACAAATACTACTCCGCAAAACACAAGGAATCAAATCAGCAGAAAGTATCACGCACCGATCGACAATTTGTTGACGTATGCTTTGCAAAAACATCCAGATGCGGGTATTATGTCTATTCGATTGCGAGAGCCGGACGCACCTGTCGTTGATGTGCAGATCCGCTTGCGTGAAGATCGTAGTGGGTTGTTTCGTTGGTATTATGTCAACACAGACGATTTGAGCATTAAGGAAATTCGATCACACGACAAGTTAGCTGCAGGAGACCTGATGTCTGCGCTAAATTTTGATTTACATACGGGCACTATTGGCGGTTTACCCACCAAGATTTTTGTTTTTTTTATTGCGCTTGGTTGCGCTAGTCTTCCCATTACCGGATATATTTTGTGGTGGAATAGACGGTCTAAAGAAAAACGAAAAAACTTAGCTCGCGTTTAATGGGTTTTGCTTTTCAAGCCAGTATTGATTCATCTGGCATCACCAAGCATTCATTCAAACCCCGCTTTCAACCAGTTAAAAGGATTAGTAGTCACATACCACTGATAATCCATAATTTAAACCTTATCGAAAAAAATGTAAACAAATACGGTGTTTCGTCGGTTTAATACGCATCAAAGCAAGTTATGAAAGTTAAAAAGCACGGACTTAGAACCTCCCTGGATCTAGGCGTTACGATCCCCAGTCTCATCTTTATCCTTGGTGTTTGCCTATTTTCGGCTATCCTACCACAGGCTACCGAAGCAGCATTAACAACCATCAAAGAATTTGTATTCATTAACCTAAACTGGGTTTATGTCTGGGCAATCACAATTTTTGTATTGTTCTTAGGTTTTTTGATGTTTAGTAAGTACGGCAATATCAAACTGGGGCCAAATGATAGTAAACCTGCGCATTCCTTCTTTTCGTGGGTAGCGATGCTTTTTGCAGCGGGGATGGGAATTGGTCTGATGTATTTCAGTGTGGCCGAACCCATGACACACTATACCACCGAAGCTTTCTCGGAAACGGATTACCAGTTGCGTGCGAAGAATGCACAATTGTATACGTTTTTCCATTACGGGATTCATGCTTGGGCCATCTATGGATTAGTCGGTCTGTGCCTCGCTTACTTTGCTTTTCGCTACAAATTGCCGCTTTCTCTTCGAAGCTGTTTGTATCCATTACTCAAGGATAAGATGACAGGTAGATGGGGAACCACTATTGACGTTTTTGCACTTTGCAGTACTTTTTTCGGTATCACCACTACCTTGGGTTTTGGCGTGGTGCAGATTAATTCGGGATTACAGAAATTGGGGATGTTGCCAGAAACTAGTTTTACTTACCAGGCGCTATTGGTTTCTGTACTCGTTTCACTTTCGATTATTTCGGCCATTTCAGGCGTGGATAAGGGTATCAAATTATTGAGTAATATCAATATTATTGCGGCAATTGTGCTCATGCTATTTGTCTTATCATTTGGGCCAACAAATTATCTGATCGGCGCATTTACAGATGGAGTCGGGAATTACGTAAACAACTTCTTTGCCCTGACTTTTGATACGCATATATACGACGAGCAAGCGCTGCCGTGGTTTTACAATTGGACGATCCTGTATTGGGCTTGGTGGATCTCTTGGGCACCATTTGTCGGTTTATTTATAGCTAAGATATCTCGTGGTCGTACTATCCGAGAATTCATTGCAGCGGTATTGATCATTCCTACTTTTTTCATTTTTATTTGGATGACTGTATTTGGCAATAGCGCTATCTGGACGGATGCGCACGTGGCTGATGGCGCTTTAGGCAAATTAGTGTCTGATCCGGATTCGATGATGTTCGAATTTCTAAATTACCTTCCCGGTTCTCAAATAGCGAGTGCACTGGCTATTCTAATTGTCATCATATTCTTTGTCACATCGGCTGATTCGGGTATTTTGGTGATGAATACCATCTCCACTAGGAATGCGAAGTATTCACCTAAATGGCAAACTATTTTTTGGGGCGTATTGTTAGCACTTTTAGCCTTGATGTTATTAAATGCAGGTGGTTTACAGTCGCTGCAAATAATGACATTGATCACCGCATTGCCGTTTGCAGTGATCATGGTGCTGTTCACCATTTCACTGATGAAGGCATTAGTGATTGATCAAAACTACTACGATAGTAAGTTTTCGGTAACTACGATACCATGGTCTGGAGAATCATGGAAAGAACGACTTCAGAAAATGGTCAATTTCAAAAGCCAGTCAGCTATAAAGGAATTTGTTGATAATCACGTAGAACCTGCATTTGAGGAGCTGAAAGCTGAATTCGAAACGAACGGCATTGTGGCTACTATACATAAATCCGAAAACCCGCTGCAAATCGAAATTTCAATCGCGCACGAAGCAGTCGACGACTTTGTTTATGGAGTAAAATGCCATCGCAAGCTAGTCGCAGAATATTTCATGCAAGAAAGCAATTTACCTGACGTTGAGCATACCAAAACCTATTACCCCAAAACTTATTTCGGCGATGGGAGAGATGGTTATGATGTCAAGTACTTCACTAAGAACGAACTTATTAGCGATGTGCTAAAGCATTACGATCGATTTTTAGAGATTGTCTCGCAAGAGGATAACGAACTATTCATTAGCAATGGGGAAGAGGAATAGAAGATCGTACTGTCGGATAATTTCCAGTTATTTAGGGGTTAAACAGTAATAAAATAAATACAGCAAATAGCGCCAGATGGATAATTCCTAAAATAGGAGAAGTCCGTTTGCCCTGAAAGGTGACTAAGCTCAGGAACAGTGTGAGGACAAAAAGTACTAATTCAGCCGGCGTCAAACCAAACCGAACTGTTTTTGACATGATTAATCCTACGATCAATACGGCAGGTACGGTTAATCCCGCGGTGGATACAAAGGCGCCATGACAAAGGTTGATCGTACGTTGAAACTCATTGTTTAGCGCTGCTTTTACGGCCGTCATGGATTCTGGAGTAAATACGATAATGGCAATCAGCACACCACTTAGCGCCGGCGGCAAATTGGCCGATTGTATTCCAAAATCGACTACCACAGCCATATCATGCGATAGCAATACAATGGGCAATATCATCAACAATAACAATACGATTCGTGTTAAAACTTCTCGGCGCGATACCACTGTATTCTCCGAATCTTTTTTAAACGCTACTTTTTCAGTCGTGATTTCCTGCCGACGTGGGTAGGGGATACGCATTGATCCTGCCGGAGGTTGTATGTATAAATGCTTGTAGTCGGTCATTTGAAATTTTAAAAACAGTGCATAAATCATCAAAACCAGACTAGCGATGGTAATGGCTTGTGCGGTCGAAAATTCGCTTAAACCATTTCCCACAATAAAGTTCGGAAGAATCAAAGCTAATCCACCTAGAATGATGATCATAGAAAAATAGGTTAGCGTACCTTGCGCATTATATTCCTGCTCTTTATGCTTCGTGCTGCCGAGTAAAATACATAGACCAATCACCAGATTCATAATAATCATCATCACCGAAAAAATAGAATCTTTACCGATGCTCGGTGATTCAGCAGGTCCCAGCATCACGGCTGCGATCAACACCACTTCGATCGATACGATCGATAAAGTGAGGATCAGTGTTCCATAAGGTTCGCCGAGTAAATGTGCCAGTTTATCGGCTTGCGCAACGACACCAAAGGAAGCTACGATGATGGTGATAAGCACAACCACAAAAACAAGGCTTGCTGTCGTATATGACATCGTTGTTCCCAGAAAATTGGATCCCAAAAATATAAAAAGGCCTACCACTAGCCAGATAAAGGCTAGACGTAGAAGGATCGGAAAAGTGATAATATGTTTCATGAATAATTTTGCGACACACGCTGTTGATGGTGTGTCGCAAAATTGGAGATTATTTCGTGGATAATGATTTACATAGGATAAATAATAGTAACGTATGGCGACCCAACCAAACTTCTGAGTTCTTAAGATTGTGGCGGGAGGGTAGTTTGCATTTGTACCGTACACCTAATAGGTCTGGATTGCGCAAAATTGGTTGTGCCAGTAGGGATGCCAACTACCTCTGTTGTATTGCTTATAAGTAATCGATATGGATTTTTTTCAGCTGTGGCCGAACTGGTCCAATAGTTTGAAGTATTTCCCCTATCTTCCAAAGGAAGAGACACAGGCGGATTTGCTCCGTTAACATTTATGAAACCTTGAGTAGGTAGTACCAATACTACATTCGAGTTCCGTTTGCTGGTTAAAATAGCGGCAGAGCCAAAATTTGTATTGCTAGTCGTAAAAGATCCTCGCCTAGTTACAACAACACCATCCAGTAGCTGTTGCATATCGGTTCTGGTTGGAACACGGAAGTGTTCTGGACATGGATCATTCGCAGTATTCTTGATTGCGATGGTTTCTGTTCCACCATTCCAAGCGTTAGATGCAGCCAATATATTATTAAAATTTGAATTGGTAGTAGTGGCAGTTGGTGCTGCTGTTATTGCATTTCTTCCAAATTGATAATAGTTGCCATGTAGTGCTGATGTGATGGTGGTTGGGTTGTGATTAAGGGTGGTGTTCACTCCTAAATTGTGCAATGCCCAGAGTCTACCATTGATACGTGCTACCGGTACGTTATTATGCGTAGTATACTCATCTCTTGGTACGATATTTAAAATAAGATTATAACGAACTCCGGCAGTTAAATTCAAATTATTAAATGGTACTAAGTTGCTTAGTGTAAGTGGTCCGATCGTTATCGAAGTGATGTTAAATGTGGTGATGTCATTATTTGGAGAATTAATGTAACTTCCGCTACTAACCACATTCTGACTAGGTATTGAGGAGTTGAAATTTGCTGTAACTGGTTGACTTGTGCCATTTTGTATGTATGATCCATCTGAAAGGTTAATTAACGTGCCGTTATTATGTGGAGTGAATACAGCAGTTATTGCGCTTATATTATAGCCTGTCTGGATAGAGTTGATCCTGACGGTGATCTGTGGCTTACGATGTCTCAAAACAATGTCTAAGCGATTAATGGCGTTTCCACTTACAGTCATTGTAGTCTTGTAATACATAACAGCATTTGCGCCTGTGGATGTGGTGATTTGGGTGTTGGCTAGTGTACGAGTTGATGCATTGGTCGGCAATGTTGCTGGTAAGTTACTCGTGAGATTCATAGAAAACACGACAAAAGTATACGTAATGCCGCCATCTAGTTGTAAAGCTTCAGTACTAGCTTCCTGCCCGCGGATATAATCGCGTTCGGTTACAAATGCTCCTGCCTGATTATAGACCAACAAGCGATATCGGATATTATTGGAAAGTGCTGTCGTGTCCAATGCTGCTTTAGCACCATCTTTTAAACCTGATAGTGGTTCTTCAGGGCGTAGTTCTGCGACCATGAGAAAATCGTTTCCTACTTCGATCGTATTACGGCGAATATTGCTTTCTAAAAATGCTTCGTGCTGCTGGGCAGTGGCAGCTCGATTACCTAAGGTTTCCTCTGATTCATATAGGGCATCCGAGACAGAAACCTGAATAAGTCCTAGCGAATGGTCGACAGTATTTTCTGACTTACAAGATAATATAAATGTTAATGCTAAGCTTAGGTATAAAATACTTTTCATGATGAGCTTTGTTTAAAAAAAAAACGTAGAAAAAGCCCTAATTTGTTATAAATTAGGTTTAGATTAATTTCTTTGGAAAGATAAAAATCATCAAACTTAAAATATGATTACTTACTACTAAATGTAGGCGAAACGCTACAAGTACGCTTTCTAAGTGCACATAGACATTCGGAAAGTAAGGTGAACATGATTTAGAACTCAATAGCAGAATTACTTGAAAATATCGTATCTAACCTAATATCAATATATCGTTGATTTTCCCAGCAAAAAAGGCTTATTGTATTATAGAAAAGGATGAACATAACTGTGCCTCTCGCGCATTCATTTCATCTCTTCAAATAAAAAACTCTCTGACAAAATGGAGCATTTGTCAGAGAGCTGAAATAAGAGAATATCTATATTATAGCCGATGTTAAGATTGTGGTGGAAGGTTGGTTGCCAAGGTAGCAGTACATCTAATTGGCCGCGACTGTACAAAGGTGAAATTACCAATGGGTACGCTTACATCGGAAGATGTGGTATTTATCAGTAATCGATATCCCTGTGAATTTAACGAAGAACTTGTCCAATAATGTGCTGTGCTACCTCTACCTGTTATACCTGTAGAGACTGGTGGATTAGTTCCGGTAAGGTTCATATAGCCCTGATTCGGCAATACAAGAACAACATTAGCATTTCTTTTGCTGGTTAATATGGTGGCCGAACTAAAATTTGCATTACCCTCGGTAGTAGGTCCTCTAAAAGTAATAACAACTCCGTCTAGAAGCTCTTGCATATTTGTTCTTGTTGGTAAGCGAAAGCCCGATGGACATGGATCATTGGCGTCACTCTTGCTTACCGCTGTCTCGGATCCCATATTCCAAGCGTTAGCAGCCGCGGGCGTGTTGGTCCAATTGGCATTAACTGTATTGCTTGTCGGCGCAGCAGAAATGAGATTTCTTCCAAACTGATAATAGTTGCCATGCAGGGCAGCTGTAATGATGAGCGGATTGGCGTCTAATGTGGTAGGGACACCAACATTATGCAAGGCCCAAATGCGTCCATTTATCCTGGCAGATGGTACGCCCTCTCGTACTGTATACTCATCTCTTGGTACGATATTTAAAATCAAATTATACCGAACACCTGCTGTGACTGTTAGGTTTGTAAAAGGTACCAAATTAGATAAAGTTAAAGGTCCTATTGTCATAGAAGTGATTGTGAAAATAGTAGCCTGATTACTAGGGGCATTGATTATAGCTGGTGCACCTACAACATTTTGGGTATTCAACGAGGAAAATGATGTAATATTAGCCTCACTTACAGAGCCGATTTGAGTATAAGTACCATTGGATAGATTGATCCCCATACCATCATTGTGGGGTGTAAAATGAGCTGCGATAGCGGTGATGTTATAGCCTGTTTCGGAGGAATTGATCGTAGGCGTGATCTGAGGTTTTCGATGTTTGAGGACGATATTTAAACGATTTATCGTGTTTTCCACGACAGTCATCGTCTGCCTAAAATACATGTAGTCAGTTCTACCTGTATTGGGAACACTTATTTGCGAATTGGCCAATGTACGGGTGGCTGCGGCCGGAGTTACCGCTGGTAAGTCGTCAGCCGTACTATTAAACGAAAACGCAACGAAAGTGTACGTGTTGTCGCCTTCTAATATCAAGGGCTCAGTACTGCTTTCCTGTCCGTGTATGTAATTTCGTTCGGTTACAAATGCTCCTGCCTGATTATAGACCAACAAGCGATATCGGATATTATTGGAAAGTGCTGTCGTGTCCAATGCTGCTTTAGCACCATCTTTTAAACCCAATGTTACAGGTTCTACTGGTCGTAGCTCGGCCACCATTAATAAGTTGTTATTTAGCTCAATCGTATTGCGCTGGATGGTGCTCTCTGTTGGTGTGACCGCTCGATTACCTATAGCTCCTTCCGATTCGAAAGAAACCTCTGATATGCCGACTTGAATAACTCCAGGCGAACGATTGCCTAAATTTTCTGATTTACAAGATAAAAGAAATAAAAGTACGATGGAATGTAAAATAATTTTCATATTGTAGATAATTATTTAGTAAATATTAGGATATTTATATGTTAAGTGTTTTTTTAAAGGTTATTAATTTCTTGATATAGAGTATTATTTTCTTTTACAAACGTATTAAATAATTTTGAAGAACAATAGTTTCTTTAAAATATCTTCAGATATGTAGATAGTTTTCTACATTATTTCTTTGATATAAAAAAGCATCCTTCGATTTATAAGTCGAAGGATGCCCTTATGTTGAAGACGTATAGACCGTTAGGTACTAATATCCCGAATTCTGATACATTCTTGTCGGATCTAATTGATACTCATCGAATGGGATTGGATAATAGCGATCTTTTGTGCTGATATTCGAGATCTGTGCATTTCCATAATCTGCTTGGTTCTTGCTACGAAAATAAGTAACCAATTCTTCTGCATTGTAATTGCGAATCAGGTCATACCAACGATGATTTTCAAAAGCCAGCTCCACGCGGCGCTCATGCAAAATCGCATCTTTCAATGTCGGATATTTGCTGTTGTAGTTAGCATCTGCTCTGGAAGTTGCATAAGAAGGCAAGCCCGCTCTCTCACGTACCTCGTCTAACAGCGAGATGGCTTCAGCATCTTTACCCAAGTGCATTTTTGTTTCGGCCAACAAGAGCATCACGTCGGCATAGCGAATCAAAATGAAATCATTGCCACCCCAACCTTGTGAGCCCGCTGCATCACTATTGTCACGGTATTTGGTGATAAACCAATCGTTTACTTGAGGGTTCGTTGCAAATTTGATCGAAAAACCTTTGCGTGCATCAGCAGATTCGTAGTCTTTTACCAAGTCCATCTTCACGTTGCCACCAAGGCCAGTAGATGGAAATTGAGAGTTAACCGTTTCGCCACGCGCTTGATTATTACGGGCTATGGATGAACTATAAATTTGATCTCCCTGCAAATATTGAATTTGGAAAATCAACTCTTTACAGGTCATTTTCTGATTCACATCAAATACCTGCTCGTAAGGAATCTCCGTCAATTTGCCAAACGTACGCATGCCATAGGCTGCGGTCAGATGTTGCTCTGCTTTTTCCAGGTTTGCTTGTTTATTTTCGGTCATCGTCGCACCCATAGTCAGATAAACTTGTCCCAAGATCGCGTTAATCGCGGCTTTCGACGTCCGACCTACTGCATATTCCCACTGCGTATTCGGTAGATTACTGTCTAAAGCATCGGTTAGATCTGCTACGATTTGCGCATAAATGACGGATTCAGGCTGTCTATAAGCCAAGTCACTAGCTTGTTGCTTGCTCGTAATCTCGACTGTAGACAAAGGCAAATCACCAAACTTGCGCACCATATGGAAGTACAATAATGCGCGTACAAATTTGGCCTCGGCCGTGTAACGTTTTTTTGTTTCCGCATTCGCAAAAGGTACCTGATCAATGTTTGACAATAATGTATTGCTACGGGCAATACCGTCATACATATTTGCCCAATGCGTTTTGAGGTATGAATTGCTCGGCAAAATAGAAAAATCATTGAACTGGAAAGGCTCACCTGCATTCGACTGATTGTCATCTCGGCCAGTATTATCCGAGCGCTCTTCACTATAAAGCGCACTCCCTTCACCTAAGTTACTGCCTGAACGCAAAGCTTGATAAATACCATTTACCGCCAATTGCACATCATTTTCAGTTTTAAAATAGTTTTCTACAGTTACCGCATTCGGGTCTAATTGGTTTAGAAAATCTTCTTTACAAGATCCCAAACTCAACAGCAAGAAAGGTATTATGTATCTTTTTTTCATGTTCGTATTTATTGAAGAAATTAGCGTTAGAAGGTTACTTTAAGTCCTACGTTGTATCCTCTTACCAATGGATACAAACCATAATCTACACCCGGTGTCAAGTTGCCACGTTGGTTGTAATCAGGTTCTGGGTTATATCCTTTGTATTTGCTTATGGTGAATGGATTTTCGACGCTACCATATATGCGCACACCACCGATTTTCAGCTTGCTCGCCAAACTTTGAGGCAAGGTATATCCTACCATTATGTTTGTCATGCGTAGGAATGAACCATCCTGTAGATAAAAGTCAGATAAACGCGTGCTATTACTTTGTGTTCCAGCACGTGATGCACGGTATACCGATCCATTACCCGGATTTTGTGCTGATCTATAACGTTGAGCTACATCGGCATATTGGTTGCCTGATCCTTCCATATTGTATAGGTAATAATCGTAGCCATCTAATACCATATTTCCTTGCGAACCGTTGAATGAAGCGCGGATATCAAAACGTTTATAACTGGCGTTGAAAGCAAAACCATAGGTGAAATTTGGATGCGGATTACCAATCACACGTTTGTCCAAATCATTGACCACGCCGTTGCCGTCTACATCTTCAAAGTATAGATCGCCCGGTTGAAGCGGATTGGTAGAACCCGCAGATTGTGCTAGATCGCGGTAGTTTTCTTCGGTAGCAATACCCAACACTTTAAAACCGTAGAACATACCGATTGGGCTTCCTTCTTGGGTAATATGCGTAATATATGAGCGTTCTGCTCCGTTGGTCATGATCGTAGATGCACCACCCAAGTCAAGTACTTTGTTGCGGTTCACGTTTATGTTACCACTAAAACCTAATTCAAAATTGCCACGGCGAATCAGCGTTGCGTCGAGCTGTACGTCGAAACCTTTATTTTGCACCTTACTATTTGGTAAGTTGGTTAAGATCGATGTAGCACCAGTAATGGCTGTAATCGGTTGGTTGAACAATAAATTGTAAGAGCGACTTAAATACAGGTTGGTCATCAGGTTGATACGACCATTGAATAAACCAAAATCTACGCCGGCATTGTACTGCGAGGTGCTTTCCCAACCAAGGTTTGGATCGTTAAGGTCTCCTGGATAATATCCAGTAGCTACGTTTCCGCCGATGATAACACCACCAGGAGAGGCATAAGTAGTCAATGAACGATAATCTGGAATATTGTTGTTACCACTCAATCCCCAACTTCCTCTTAGTTTTACGGAAGATCCTTGGCCTAACCAAGCATCATAAAAGTCTTCATTGGATAAGGTCCAGCCTGCAGATACCGACGGGAAGGTTCCCCACTTGGTATTTGGTCCGAAGCGTGACGATCCATCAGTACGGAATGAAGCCGCTAACATGTATTTCGAATCGTAATTGTACATCACACGGCTAAAGTAGGACTGTAGTGAAATGACGCGTTTGTAAGCATCTCTTAGTTGAAAATTGGATGGATCGGCTCCTTTGTCGGTGATTTCACCAATTTTATCGTTTTGAAACCCGTTGGCACGAAGTGAGATAAAGTCGATGTCTGTACGTTGAGCGGAGTAACCTAATAAGGCATTCAAATTATGTTTTTCAGCGAATGTCTTATTGTAGTTCAATGTCGTTTCTACCAATTTGTCGATTTCGCCCAAAGTACGCGCATCGGCATAGGCAGCCGTTTTTGCTTGGTTTGAAAATGGAGGATTGTTACCGTCCGAAAGACTAGTTGGTTTGTAATAATCGTATTTCTCGTCGTAGGTAGATATACCACCATTCACTTTTAGGTTCAATCCAGTGATGATCTCAAAATCCGCAAAGGCATTGTACAGCGCACGTTTACCGCGGCGATTGTTTTTGATCTGTGTGACATAAGCCAAAGGATTTTCTGGGTTTTGAATACCGAAGTTGTTCGCTGAAAGATCACCCATCAAATACTGCGCATACGAACCATCTTCGTTGTATACAGGTAGGGTAGGCAAGTAGATCAAGGCCGCCATAGACGGGCTTTGATCGTAACGACCTGTGGTGACTTCGTTGTTGTCATTATATGTGAAGGAAACGTTGGCACCAACTGTAAGTCGATCGCTCACTTTTGCATCCACATTGGTACGGAAGTTGAAAGATTGCTGATCCGTGCCCAACATGATACCTTGCTGATCTTGGTACGATCCACTCATCATGTAACGCGTTTTGTCGTTCCCACCATAGGCAGACAAATGGTGCCGCTGAAATGGAGCATTTCTATACAAAGCATCTTGCCAGTCTGTATCGTATTGCGATTTTTTTGCAGTTCCAGTCGCGAAGTCATAATATTCTTCTGGAATAGATACGGAGCCAGCATTTCCTACACGACTTACACGAGCGGCATTGGGATCCATGCGCATGGCTTCTGTCCAAGTCAAACCGCGATTCACGACTAAATCTTTGTAGGCATTATTGCGGCCATCGATCAACAGGTCGATAAACTGTTCCGCATTTAATAAATCAATTTTCTTAGACAATTGACCAAAACCACCCAATACTTCGTAATCTACATTGCTCTTGCCTTCTTTACCGCGCTTGGTCGTGATCAATACTACACCGCCGGCAGCACGTGAACCGTAGATCGCTGCAGATGCTGCATCCTTGAGTACGTCGATCGTCTCAATATCATTCGGGTTGATGTTTAGGTTATTTCCGGCAGGATAACCATCAATTACGTATAATGGATCCGAACCAGCATTGACAGAGCCAATACCGCGAACGCGGATTTTAGTACCATCATACGGTGCACCCGAAGTTTGCATCACTTGCACACCCGCAATCTTACCCACTAAAGCTTGGGATAGTTTAGGTGCAGTTAAGTTCATTTCTTCTGCTTTCACGCTCGCAATCGCTCCCGTCAAGTCAGATTTGCGCACTTTCTGATAACCAATGGATACCATTACTTCTTCAATAGCTTGAGATTGCGGTTCCATCGTGATGATGATGTCCGAAACAGATGTGACACGGAGTTCGGCATTATTGTATCCGATAAAGCGAACAGAAAGTTGGTCGCCTGCACGTCCTGCGAGTGCAAAAGTTCCGTCATTGCTGGTTTGTACTTGCTGCTCTGTACGATTGTTCATGACCGTAGCACCTGCAATTGGGTTGCTTTGTGAGTCAACAACTTTCCCCCTAAGTTGTTGTTGATTGTCCACACGGTGGAATAGGTTGCTTCTCGTCAACGGATTGGCTTCAGTCGAGAGTGAAGTGGCGCTGAGTGAGAGTAACAGCCAGAGTAATCTGGATGGTTTTGAATACATTTTTTGGCGTTTATTAGTGTGCTGCAAACTTCGTGTTCTCTTGTTGCGGAATTGTTAAGAACAATTTAAAATATTGTAACTAAAACGTTTTACTGTATTCAAATATCCGCTATTCCACACACTGTGATCTTGAATGGTGATAGGATGATTGTCGATAATGATGGAATAAGACCTTCGTCGCCGCAGGTCATGGCCTATTTAGATGCTTTGCTAGCTGGGAAAAAATCTGAGTTGCCAAAAACAGCTGAGTAGATGCGGAGAGCTCAAGTATATCTGACGATTCAGTAGGTGAACCTCATTTGCTAGCATAAAATGTGACTTTTCTACTAGAATTTATTGTACATATTGCTTACTTTGTAACGTCCTTTCGCATAGCCGGAAAGGAGCAACCATCAATTTGTCGATACATCGCTATCTTAATACATCTATTACCCATGAGATTTCTGTTACTTCATTTAATCGCCTTTAACCTTGTGATTTTGCCCACTTTTGGCAAGACCTTAAGTAAAGACACCATTGCACCAAGTGTTTTGAAATTAAAAGACGAGTTTCTTTTCAAAGAAAAAAGCTTTTTTGATCAATGTCATGCTTCCACTTTGGAAGAAACCAAAGATGGTGTTTTGATTTCGAGCTGGTTTGGCGGTAGTCATGAGGGAAATAAAGACGTCGTGATCTATGGTACACGAAAGGTAAATGGCAAGTGGGATGATCCAAAAGTGTGGGCAGATGGTAAGGTGAACGACACTTTGCAATACCCTTGCTGGAATCCGGTGCTCTTTCGGGCAAAAAACGAACAGAGAATTTGTTTATATTATAAGGTAGGTCCCAATCCACGCGAATGGTGGGGAATGGTAAAAACATCGGAAGATGGCGGAAAGACTTGGGCTGCGCCACGACGACTTCCTGATGGAATTTTGGGGCCAATCAAAAATAAACCGTTACAATTAACAGGTGGAGACATTATTTCGCCATCGAGCGTGGAGCTTAGCGAAGAACGTTGGCTATCGCATGTTGAGATTAGTACCGATCAGCAAAAAACATGGAAATTATATCCCATTGATCATCCATCCGACCTGAACACTATTCAACCTAGCGTGGTGGAGTACGAAGATGGAAAGCTGCAAGTTTTCTGTCGGAGTAAAGAAGGTGTGGTTACGACGGCTACATCGCTGGATCAAGGACGCACATGGTCCACCATGCAGCGTACCAATCTCGTCAACCCGAATTCGGGTACGGATGTGATCCGGGTGAAAGATCTGTTATTCATCGTGTACAACCCCGACATCCCGGGAAAAGATTGGTGGGAAGGCCGTACAAAGCTCCGATTGGCCTGCTCGGAAGATGGTCAAAACTGGCATGATATCTTCACCTTCGAAGATGAAGAAAAAGGAGAGTTTAGCTATCCAACCATTATGCAAACCTCCGATGGCTTGATCCACGTATCCTATACGCACAACCGCAAAAATATCCGACATTTTGCGTTACAAATTACAAAATAAATAATCGCGAAATAGGAAAAATATAAAGGGCTGTCATACAGTGTTTTTCTTAGTTTTAATTGGAATTAAGACGCACTACCATTTCTAAATAGGTAGGAGGGAGAATTATGTTTGAAGTTTTGCGATTTTCGTCGTATCATTGCACGTAATTTATTCTAATTCTAAATAGTGTTCAATATAAGATCTACTTACCAGCGCAGTTTGGTTTCTCCAATGCATATTTGGAAGCTTGGCGCGTTAGTATTGCTTGCGTCGATAACTTCGGTGCATGCTCAACATAGACAAGATACCATCGCTTCCGATACGCTAAAGCGCAAAAATGTGGAAGAGGTACGGGTGGATGGTAATGTCACGCTCAAAAACCTGAAAGAACAAGCGTATAACATCAATGTGATTGATGCTAAGATGTTGTATAATTCCTCCTTAGATATCAATCAGGCACTTAACCGAACAACCGGAGTTCGTATTCGAGAAGATGGCGGCTTAGGTTCTGCATTTAACTTCTCACTAAATGGTTTTACCGGAAGGCAAGTGAAATTCTTTATGGATGGCCTCCCGATGGATAATTTTGGTTCGTCGCTCACGCTAAATAATCTACCCACCACGATGGCCGAGCGTATAGAGATTTATAAAGGCGTATTGCCCGTAAGTTTGGGTGCAGATGCTTTAGGTGGCGCAGTGAATATTGTGACGCGTAAAAATGCCAATTACCTGGATGCATCATATGGTTTCGGCTCGTTCAATACGCATAAAGCCAGTGTCAATGGTGCGTATACAAATGCAGCGAACGGTTTTACGGTGCGCGCTAATGCTTTCTATAATTATTCAGACAATAACTACCGCGTACGTGTTCGTCCAGTCGACCTCACGACTGGGCAATTGATGGAGGAGCAGACAGTACGTCGCTTTCACGATAGCTATCAATCTATTGGTGCTCAGGTCGACGTGGGCGTCACCGATCGTTCGTATGCCGATCATTTGTTATTCGGGGCTATTCTTTCCGAAAACGATCGCGATATCCAGACCGGCGTGACCATGCAACAGGTTTTCGGCGGACGGACGTCCAATAGTAATTCGATTATACCGACTTTGAAATACAAGAAAACTGATCTGTTTGTCGAAAACTTGGATCTAACCCTGTTTAGTGCTTATAATATAACCACCAATAATTTCATTGATACCACGCGTTTGCGCTACAATTGGCTACAGGAAACCGTGCCAACTACGGCAGCAGAAGTCTTTAGAAGTCAACTGAAAAACCGGGATAAAGAATTGTTGACCACGGCAAACTTGGCCTATCAATTAGATCAACATCAATCCTTATCGCTCAATTATTTGCTTACTGATTTTCGCAGACAATCGAGTGATGTAGAAAATCCTAACGATCCTACATTCTTGATGCCCCAAGGTTTACGCAAACAGAATCTTGGTTTGGCTTGGCAGACGACGTATGAGCGCTTTACGGCCACGGCATTTGGTAAGTTATTTTTGCTTGATGCAAAATCATTTGAAAATGTATCCCGAAATAATGTTCCAGAATATGCTCCAACAAACATAAGTCGTACGAATGGAGGATATGGGGCAGCTATTTCCTATTTCTTTCGCGATGATTTGCAGGCCAAGGCCTCCTACGAGCGGACATACCGCCTGCCAGAAGCGATCGAATTGCTGGGCGACGGCTTATTTGTACGGCGCAATTCCAATCTCCGACCAGAACGTAGCGACAACCTAAATATCGGTGCTTTGTACACGGTGCTGAGTGAAGGTACGCACCGTCTTAATTTGGAAGGTAATTTCATTTTCAGAAATGCCAAAGATTATATTCGACAAGATCAGCAACAATCGCAGCCGGTAGATCGACAGTTTATCAACGTGGGTAATGTGCGCACGGTAGGTGCTGAGGCAGAGATTCGCTATGGTTGGAACAACCGTCTTTTTGCGACAGTTAATGCGACCTATCAGCACATTACGGATCGTACCGAATTTTTGGTTAGCGAAAACCTGACTGGCGTGACGCGCACACCAAACCTCAACTTTGGCTATCGTATTCCGAATATGCCTTATTTCTTTGGGAATGCTAACTTGGGAGCACGATTCGAGCCGCTAGGCAATGATCGCGACGTGTTGAACGTCAATTACAACATCAATTTCGTGGAGCGTTATTACTTAACTCCAAATCAACTTGGGCTAAATAACACCGATATCATTCCGCGCCAAGTCTCACACGATATCACGGCCGATATGGCCTTTGGACAAGGAAAGTACGTGATTGCAGCGGAATGCCGCAACCTCTTGAATAGTGAATTATTTGATAATTATTTGCTGCAAAAGCCAGGTCGTTCTTTCTTCCTAAAACTACGCTATTTCATTACCAAATAACACTCTATAACTATAAAAACAATTAAAATGAATACATTAAAACTAACTCAAATCGTTCGAAGCAGCTTGTGTTTCGCTGTCGCTTTAGGTTTGGCGTCCTGTAGCAAAGACGATAACGGACTTCCTCCCATACCACTTGATGGTAACGTATATACATTGGGATTGGGCGTAACTACCCCAGAAGGCACGACCAATTATGTGGCGTATACTAATGATTTGATGAATGCCAATAGCACGATCTCGCTCATCAATAATGGTATTCTGCAAGAAGGATATCGTGATTATGCCAACATTGGAAACTATTTTCAAGCAGTAGGCGGATTAGGGCTGACTGACGTGAATACCTATTATGTACAAGGTAATTCATTTACTGTTAAGACTGGTCTAAACCTTAGTTCACGCCCAGTAGACACCATGGATCCTGACGGAAAAGGGACCTCCATGATTGCCGTCACGTTGCCATCGAACCCGTCCGAAGGCACAGACCTCACTTTCTTGACGATTAATACAGCCAGCAATGCTATTACAAGTACGAAAAAAGTTGCCGTTAACAAAACTTCCTTCCCAATCGGAGATGAATGGATGTTGCACACGGGATTAGCTATACGTGGCAACCAAGCTTTCCAAACTATTGTACCTTTCGATGCTACTGGTTGGAATACGCGTGTTGTGGATCGTACCTATGTAGCCGTATACAGCTATCCAGATTTTGTACTACAAAATGTGATTAGCGATGAGCGCACCGGTCCTGCTGGCGCTTTTGGCACACGTTCAGGTGTTTTTGCTACCGAATCTGGTGATGTATATACCATTTCGCATAGCGGGTACGGTTATAATGATCGCTCCAAGGCTCCTGCAGTATTGAAAATTGCAGCAGGCGCATCTACTTTCGATCCAGATTATTTGTTTAAAACAGCGGAAGTAGCTAATGGTGGACGTATTGTGCACGCGATCTATATTGGCAACAACAAACTATTTGCTACGGTGAGCACAGGCGAGCAAGCAAGTCAGTGGGCAGATGATAACTTAAAATTTGCTATTGTAGATTTGAAAGAAGAAACAATTACCGCGGTAGCAGGTTCGCCAACCTTTAGTGGAAATGGTGGTCGGAGTTTTGCGGCTTTTCACCGTAATGGAAAAGCGTACGCTGCGGCATCTGTAAATGATGTGTTGAATATTTATGAGGTTGATCTTAATACGGCAACGGCACGTAAGGGTGCGAAAGTAGAAGCCTCTTTCGTAGGTGGGCTGGGACAAGTCAAATAATACAACACCAATACATAAAGGATTCCGATGTTTCTGACTTACAGAAACATCGGAATTTCTATGAATATGAGAGAGAAGAGAAAAAAAATAGGAAAAACACTTCCCCGACGAATCAATGACTGGCTGCACTTATGGTTGGGACTAGCATCAGGCATTATCGTATTTATTGTCAGTATTACGGGTTGCTTTTACGCTTTTCAGCGAGAGATAAAAGATGCGCTAGAACCTTGGCGCTTTGTAGAAGTGCGGCCGGAAGGTTTTGTCCGACCTAGCGTATTATTGGACACCGCTGCCAAGTACATGCCTGGCAAACAAGCTAGCGGATTAACCTATAGTGACGAAACCGGAGCTGCGGCAGTCGGGTATTTCGGAAATGAAAATGGCAAACGAACTTTTCACGTCGTTTTTCTGAATCCATACACCGGCGAATTTTTAAGAAAACAACAAACGGTAGGTGGCGACGAGTTTGATTTTTTTCGGTTTATTATCGATGGACATCGTGCGCTCTGGCTTCCGTACGAGATTGGTCGTCCGATTGTCGGTGTGGCTACTTTGGTATTTATCGTTTTGCTCATCACCGGTTTGGTGATGTGGTGGCCCAAACGCTGGACTCGCTCCACGCGCGAACAGAGTTTTAAAATCAAATGGAAAGCCCGATTTAAGCGTGTCAACTACGATTTACACAACGTCTTGGGTTTTTATAGCTTATTGTTTGCTCTGGCGTTAGGCACTACCGGACTGGTTTATAGTTTCGCTTGGTTTGATCAAGCCGTGTATTACATTGCATCTGGCGGCGAACATAAGCCTGAACATCATCATCCACATTCTGATCTAGCAAACAAAGACCGCGATTGGACAGCAGCTATCTCGCCATTAGATAGCGCTTGGTACGAGACGATGAAACAGGTGGATCACTTTGGAGGTATGTACATGACGCCACATTTGGCAGACGATGATGATTCATATGAAATATTGGTGTATCATGATATTGGCTCCTTCTACAATCAAAGTGCTTTTTTCTATGATCGTTACACCTTGCAACCTTTGGAACAGGAGGGAAGCAAATACAGTGAATCTAAATTTGCAGATCGTTTGACGATGCTCAATTACGATATTCACGTTGGTTCAGTCGGCGGGTTTCCAGGTAAGGTGTTGGCTTTTTTGATCAGTTTGATTTGTGCTAGTCTGCCTATTACCGGATTCCTGGTGTGGTGGAATAAGCGAAAATAATCCGCCATAATCCCAATTAAGATTAGGCTGTTCGCTTTCTATTAAGCGATCGCTTAATCTTCAATAAGAATGTAATGATTAAGTACACTACCGCAGACAATAGTAGCATGATCGGTGTAAAATACTCATCAGCTACTTTCAGGTTCTGATATCTGCTATCTACCATACCAATCGCAAAAAAGCGATTGTAATCATAATATATACCCACCTCTGTCGGAAATAATTCTTTTAGAACGATCAATAACAAAAAGCTGAACAAAAATAAGTAGCATAGGGCAAAAAGCACGTAGGAAATCCCATTAGATAGGTTCAATAGCAGTGCCCGGACAACCTTAATAGGGTTAAAGGTACGCATTGCCTGATCCATCGCCTGGTCTGCGATAAGTGGTTTTAAAAACAGTTCCGGCTGTCCGAGATGCTCCAGCGTACCCAATAGTTTTTCAGTCTCATGAGCACCCATAGTTGGCTCGGCTTGAAATGACTCATAGATATGGCTATTGATTTCCATCACGATCTCTTGCTGTGTAGCACGATCTAATTTTCTAGCAATCCGCCGCACTCTATTCATATAATCTCGGTAGATTCTAGCCGCATTAGGATCTGTAAATGGTACTTCGGTAAAGTTCATACAGTTTTATATTGAGTGAATAATTTGGTTTAGATTACTCCAATAAACAGACATCTCTACCACCACTTTTTTACCTTCGGAAGTGATGCTGTAATACTTTCGCGGAATGCCAGAAGACTGCTCTACCCAATTGGATACCACTAAGTTTTCAGACTTCAATCTGTTCATCAATGGATACAAGGTGCCTTCTGCGATCTGAATCGATGTCTTGTTTTTGAGCTCATTAATTAGGTCGTAACCATAAAAATCCGTCCCTTGGTCTAGGATTTTTAAAATAATAAACGACAGCGTACCCTTCTTTAATTGAGATGACCATTTCAAGACAAAATCTTTATCCATGATACAAAGCTATGTAAAATACATTGTATAACTATGTATTAGTTTTATTTTTTTATTTTCGTCAAATTCCGCTGTTCCCAGTATCTTCACCTTGATTATGCATAACCCATGAATAACATAGTATTTGATCCTGTAGTTAATCCGAAAAGGCATTTTGAGGTATTAGATGGTTTGAGAGGCATCGCCGCATTGGGCGTAGTGCTCTTTCATTTTATGGAAATTGCCGCTCCCGATTATCGGGATAGCTTTATTCCGCACAGCTATCTTGCGGTAGATTTCTTCTTTTGTTTGTCAGGATTTGTGCTGGCATACGCTTATGATGGTCGTTTGATCCAGATGGGAAAGTGGAGCTTTATACAACGACGTTTAATAAGGCTACAACCACTCGTATTGATCGGAGCTGTGATCGGACTTTTAGCTTTTATGTTTGACCCGTTTAGCGATTTGATTGACTCATTTAGTTATTGGCAAGTTATCTTACTTTTTCTGAGTGCCTGTATCTTAATTCCTTATCCGATCGTGCCGCAGCGATATAATAATCTTTTTCATCTTAATCCGCCAACTTGGTCGCTTTTTTGGGAGTACATCGCCAGTTTTATTTATTCGATCTACCTAGCTAAGGCAAGTAAGCAAATCTTATGGCTTATCGTGATCCTCTCTGCTGGTTTACTTTGCTGGGAGTCGTATCGGTCAGGTTATCTGGCTGTAGGATTTGGCGGTGATAATTTTTGGGGCGGAGGCATTCGTCTTTCTTTTTCTTTCACCGCGGGTATTTTATTATTTCGTACCAAGACCTTCTTCCGCCAGCAAGTGCCATTTTGGGCCTTAGCAGCAGCATTAGCGGCTGTGTTTTTCATCCCATATTCCGAAATCATCAGTCCGGTTATAGACCCGATCTTAGTTATTTTCTATTTTCCTTTTTTAATAGCGCTGAGTGCTGGTCAGCAAGTATTATCGCCATTCATCAAAAACACCTGTGCTTGGCTAGGTGATATCTCGTATCCTTTATATGTGATACACTATCCCTTTATTTGGGTTTTCATGAGTTTTGTAGAACAGGAAAATCCGTCTTATAACGATATGGCTATTATTATTTCTGTAGGAATGCTCTTGCTCGTATTTTTCGCCTACTTGGTCTTGCGGTCCTTAGATGAACCGATTAGGCGATATTTAAGCAAGCGTATTTTGAAAAATAATGCAGCGTCCAACGCTAGAGAATTATCATAGCTTCCTTATTTTTCGGTCGAAAACTTGCGTCGTAACCATTTACGCACAGGTTCGTCGTACCATTTTAGTGCGGCATAAGAGAGGGCGATGCTACCAATCAGAATCAGCAACGAGATTGGCCAGACGTCGTTTAACGTTTGACCTTCATGATCGCTTAACCACGCAATGTATAGGTATAATATAGGGAAATGTACGAGATAAAGTGGGTAGGAGATATCCCCTAAAAATTTGCAAATGTCTTGCTCAAATGTCGAATGGATCATACCACTCGCTCCAAGATAAACGATCAAAGGAAAAAGCACTATAATACAAAAAGACTCATACAAGCCATTCATCCACACGTAATCTGTCCCTCCGATACGAGGCATGAATAATAAGATAGCAATCAACAAACTACACCAAAGTAAAGCATACTTAATGCGAGTTGGTTTGGTGATGCGCGACAATAATAAACCCGCAAAGAACGGATACATCACACGGGTAAAACCAATGTACATATGTTCCACATTAAGCGTCCAGCCACCGACCACATCTCCACGACTTATCGCTAAATGTGCTAATGATAGCGCGGCTATCAGTACCAACATGCTAAGTGCTTTATTCGAAAGTTTACGAATACCTAGTGCGTACAAAATATTAGCGAAGTATTCGAAGAGTAAAGACCAACCTACACTATTTAGTGGGTGCATTTCTTGCCATCCACGTATATCTAAAGAAAGCGGAACCGGCAAGATTGTATATCCAATAAACAATACAAATAGCATTTTCCATACAGGCACTTCGTGAATCAATGGCCATATCGTAGAATCGGTGTAGTAAAAGGTGATGGCGCCTAATGTCATGCCGAGTACAACCATTGGTTGCAATCTTTCAATGCGGCGGTACATGAAATTGCCGAAGGTCATTTTTTGCCAGCGCTCATCGTAGGCATAGCCAATCACAAAACCCGATAGCAGAAAGAAAAAATCAACCGCAAGATATCCGTGATTGACCAAAATTTCCGATGGCTCACTGGCGATTGCCTCCGCGAGATGAAATAGGACAACAATGATAGCAGCTACGCCACGCAAACCATCTAAGATTAGATAATGCGGTTTTTCACGTTGTTTTTCAAGAAATAGTGTACTCATTATAGGCAGTTTCGGTTAGAGATCAATTGTTTGATCTGCATCGAATCATAAAACTAATAAAAATTAGCATACCACCTACGTATCTCACTAGACCGTTACGAAATGATAGGAAGGATGTCTTAGATAGGTTCAGGATGCCACCTAGTTGATGCTTTATTCTGAATAAAGGGGCTTAGTGTAGCTGTTTAGATTCTAAAAGATCGCTGTCTTTCTGCACGATCAGTGCGAGATCATCACGCAGGATGTTTAATAATTTTTCCTGATCTCGAGCCGCAAGGAGCATCTTGTCACCATTATGAAAAATCAGTTTGATGCCTGGTTGGCCACCAGCAAGGTAGGCCATCTGCGTATTAATACCACGAAACCCAATTCCTAAATGCTCTTTGATAGGGCTATATTTTTCTATTCTGATTTCTTTTATCCTATTCCATCTATTCAAGTCGCCTCTGATCAGTGGTATGGTGCAGATATAGAATCCCGCTTCAGTTATTTTTAGTTCGCTGCGTACATTGCCCAATAATAGGATTAAAATGCCGCAACATACGGTAAAAATAATCAAATGAATATCGGACATTGGCTTAGTTCCTAATGGCGTGCCATAGAGCAACTGCCTTACAGCGCCATACAAAAGTAAAAAGTAGGATGCTATAAAGGGTATTATAATAGCTTTATGGAGTTTAGTGCTTTCTTTAAATAAAATTGTCGGCATATAATGATAAAATCGCTAAATGTCATTTAGTTCATAATTTTTCATCGTTAGCTTAGCATAACAACTACTCATTAACTACCTTAAGGTACGAAACCAATGTATTGTATCAAAATAATTGATGACCTAGCGAAATTATTTATACACGATGCTTTCTATTTGCCTGATTATCTAGTATCATCTTAAAATCTAGGCATAACGATGTATTTACATTGGGCAACGTCTAAATCTACGTAAGTGCCGACAGTCTATCTACCACGCTTGATTTCCAACTACATCGGGAGCTGTCTCCCATTCTTGCCTTATTTGTGACTGATTATTCAATGGAGTAACTGTGGCTGATCCTGCGGCCACACTATGTTCCAAGCTGATTAGCTCTACATTTATTTCCGGAGATGAATAGCGCTTTAAATGCGTTGCAAGGTATCTGGTGGATTTTTTCATTTTGTTAGAAATTTATTAGCAGTTATTGATTTTGTTTTAGGATAAAAATTAATTGAAACGTTAAAGTGTAGATCCTGAAGTAAAAGTAAGTTTATTCAAATATTCGTGATATTAAGTTATTTTCTTTTGTAGCATAAGCGCTACATTCACTTTTTCGCTGTCAACATTATTTATTGATAATACGACATCAAAGGTAAATTATTTAAATTTTTAATATCATTATTTTCTTTGAATACTATAATCACTTAAATTATAGACTTTAATCAGTCATGAGAATATTTTATGTTTATTGTTTTTCTTTCAGATTATTATATTTTCAATATAATTTTCACATTCTATGGAGATTAACATCAATTATGGCCTGTAGAGGCACATCTGGATAGTGCCTAACGCTTTCTTTCTTGTAGATGTGTTGAGTGTCAGACGTTGGGATTTTTTTGTCTAAATGCGCGCTTGAGGACGTAAATTATAGTTAAATCAGTTTTGTAACATTTATTTGCATGTCGCCTTTACTCGTTTCTTCTGAAAGTTAGCTAGATGCCTAAAAGTATATTCTCCCAATAGTCCAAAGAACTCTTTTTTAGGTTTAAGATTCAGGCGTGGTGAACACTCCGCTGTAGTTAATAATAGTGTGTTTGATTTTTAGGAATAACAACACAACTTTTGCGCAGTGGAGCAATTATTAGATGTCAAGCACTTCCTTGGTGATCAATGTACCTGTTGTAAAAGTGTACTAAGTTTCTTCCGATCTTTTATGCCAGTATCGCAAATTTAGCACGATTTATGTTCGTAGAATGCTTATCTTGCTATCGCAATACCTGCCGTAGTAAGGTTGCGATCTATGGGATTACAAAAAAACAATAAACAGTCTGAAATAAATGACCAATTTCCTATTATAGGAGTAGGTGCATCTGCCGGCGGTCTAGAAGCTATTAAAAGTATGCTTTCAACTGTACCAGCATACTCAGGTATGGCTTTTATTGTTGTTCAACATCTCTATCCTGAGAAAAATAGCCTGCTGCCGGACTTGTTACAGAAGATTACCAATATCCCGGTAGTATCCATCACAGAGCATTTACATATTGAACGCGATCATATCTATGTTATACCGCCAGGTAAAATTGTGACGGTGGCTAATGGTCTGCTCAAACTTAATCCTAGACCTACCAAAGAAAAATCAAATAAAGCGGTTGACGCGCTATTTTCTTCGATGGCGTCTGCTTACGAAGCAAGTTCGGCAGCAGTTATACTTTCGGGTATGGGCGTTGATGGAACCGCTGGAATGCGAGCAATCAGAGAACAAGGTGGGTTGACGATTGCGCAAGATAATTCAGCTGGTTTTACAGCAATGCCTGGGCATGCGATTGATGCAAATATTATAGACTTTGTACTTCCGCCGGAGCAAATCGGGAAAAAACTGACCGATTATTTTGCTATGCTGCGACAAGGCTGGTCTGCCAATGAGCCAGTATCCAAATCTGTGGATGAAGAATCCACTTACAGAAAGATTATGGAACTGATGTACCAGCGCAAAGAAGCCGATTTTAGTTTGTATAAACAAACTACGGTTCGTAGACGTATTGTACGTCGTATGCTGATGTTGAAGATTGCCGATATCGCGTCTTACCTGACCTATATCACAGATCATCCGAGTGAACAAGATTCATTGTTTTATGATTTACTCATTTCGGTAACCGCTTTTTTTAGAGATCCTTATTGCTTCGAACTATTAATAAAAAAAATCGTTCCTCTGATACGGGATGGGAAGAAAAATGGAGAACCCATCAGGATCTGGGTTGCCGGATGTTCTACTGGGCAAGAGCCGTATTCTATCGCTATAGCTTTACATGAGTTCTTTGGGCAACAGTTGCATCAGCAGCGCATTCATATTTTTGCCACCGATATCTCCGACAAGTCTATCAAGATTGCTCGCAGTGGAATATATCATAAGAAAGAATTGGAAGGCGTAAGTGTTGCACGATTATCCAAGTATTTTGACAAAAGTAAAGATCACTATGTCGTTTCAAAAACGATCAGAGATATGTGTGTCTTTGCGGTACACAACTTTTTAAAGGATCCACCTTTTGCCAAAATGGATTTGATCTCTTGTCGTAATGTGATGATCTATTTCAAACCATTCTTACAAAAAAAGACCATTGCAATTTTCCATTATGCACTGCGCGATAAAGGAATTTTGTGGCTAGGTAATTCAGAGACAGCAGGGTCTACATCGGAATTCTTTAATCCATTGCAGCGCAAGAGTAAGTTTTATACACGAAAACCTGGAGTCGGCAGGTACATCACCATCATGAGTGGCGGTAAGCAAACGGCTGTTGAGGAAGAAAATATGACGCTTCGTAGTAAAGAAGTAAAAACAGAAGATTATCAGAAAAGTGCAGACGATATTGTATTGGCTAAGCATGCGCCTCCCGGTGTCATTGTCAACGAACAGTTTGATATTGTACAATTTCGTGGTGCCACTAGCAAATTTTTGGAGCCACCTTCGGGCAAGGCAACTTTCAACCTGATGAAAATGGCCAAAGATGGGCTTTCCTTTGAATTACGCAACGCGCTGCATCGCACAAAATCATCTGGTGAAGCATTTTCCAAATCTGGCGTTTCCATCAATGGTGGTGAGATCTTGGTCGGCATTGAGGTGATTCCTATGCTGAATACCTTTGATCCCTACTATCTAGTTCTTTTCAAAGAAGAAATTACGATACCAGCACATCGTAAGTTGTCTGCAAAATCGTTAAAGACAGCAGAACAGGAAAGGATTCTACAGTTAGAAAGAGAACTTGCACAAATTCGCGAAGACATGCGCAATATCACCGAAGCTCAAGAGATTGCGAAGGAAGAACTGCAAAGTTCCAACGAAGAGCTTTTGAGCGGTAGCGAGGAGTTGCAAAGTCTCAATGAAGAGCTTGAGACCAGTAAGGAAGAGCTTCAAAGTACGAATGAAGAGTTGCTCACAGTCAATCAAGAGCTTTTTGAAAGTAATGAAGAGCTAAATATTAGCCGTAAGTTGGCGGAGGCAACCATTACGGTGCTCCATGAACCACTGATCATGTTGAACAGTGATCTGATGATCCAAAGTGTGAACAACGCATTTTGTAAGACATTCAGAATTACACAAGATCAGGCCGTTGGTAAGAGTTTTTTCCAATTGCAGAATGGCGGCTGGAATATTCCAGGATTAGCCACTGAATTTACCCGTATTCAGCAGAATGAAGAACAGATTATCGAAAAGGAGATCAACTTTGTTTTCCCGACATTAGGCGAGCGAGTCGTTAAATTTAACATACATCTGGTTAAAAAGGCCAATGGCGAACAACTGATTTTGCTAGCATTGGACGATATTACGGAGCGTAAAAATGACCTCTTGCAACAAAAGGTATTCTCGGAAGAGCTCCAAAAGCAGATCGCAGAGAAGGTGAAGCTAGAAAGACAGAAAAATGATTTCATTAGTATGGCCTCACATGAACTGAAAACTCCGGTAACGAGCATCAAAGGTTATACACAGGCATTGCATCGTCGTTTTCAAAAGGAAGGTCATAAGGAAGCCGAGAATTTCTTGGCAAAGATGGATAATCAGATCAATAAATTAACTGCGCTGATTGGTGATCTACTCGATGCCACTAAGGTGACGGCCGGACAGCTTGAGTACAATATTGACCTGTTTGATTTTAATAGTTTGGTTTCCGAAGTGACGGAGGAAATGCAACAGACCTCCCGAAAACACCAGATCAAAGTTGCTTTGGATGACTCGGTAGATATTTTAGGCGATCGCAATCGAATAGGGCAGGTGATTACCAATCTTTTGTCGAATGCCATAAAGTATTCTCCTAGTTCGGATGAGGTGTTGGTAGAAACTATTTTAGAGAAAAACCAGATCAAACTTTTAGTTCGTGATTTTGGAATTGGTATTTCCAGTAAAAACCAAGAAAATATTTTCGATCAATTCTTTCGTGCTGATGGCTTCTTGCAAAATACCTTTGCTGGATTAGGTCTAGGATTATTTATCTCATCTAAAATCATGAAAAGACACCATGGCGATCTAGCCGTAAATAGTACAGAAGGTAAAGGTTCAACATTCACTATTACACTACCTCTTAAAAAATAGTATGAAAAGAATACTAGTTGTTGATGATAATGAGGGAATTCTAGATGTAGTCGGCATCATACTAGAAGCAGAGGGGTATGATGTGCAGAAATTAATTGAGCCTGATCAGGTTTTGAGTTTGACTTCGGACGATTTGCCAGATCTGATCTTGTTAGATATTTGGATGTCTGGAGCAGATGGTCGTGTAATTTGTAAAGCATTGAAGGATCGACCTCATACCCGACATGTACCTATTATATTAATGTCTGCGAATAAAGATATTGCAGAAATCGCCGATAATGCGGGTGCGGACGGCTACCTCGCCAAACCATTTGAAATGCAAGATCTCATTGAGATTGTGAAAAGATATAGTGATAAACAAGTGATGTAAGTCGTACAAACTACTCTTTCTTTTGAGGAATTCGAGCTTCTGGATCATTAGGCATATCATTAATTTGCTCTTCATTAGCATCTACTCCAGCTTCTGCATCCTTGCCTTGCTTGTTTTCTCTGTTCTTCTTCACGACAGAGGTTAATTCTTGATAGGTCTCATCCTTCTTTTCCTTTTTCAAGCCGGTATTTTTTGTTTCTACTTTCGTTGCCATAATTGTTGCCTGTTTTTGTTCATTGCAATATTGATTGCTCACTTTATAAGCTTATAAATTATAAGATTGTTTTTGAAATAGCCCAAACCACGTACTTATTCCGAAGTCGTTGTATTAAAAATGCAGCGGTTGCGTAATAAGATAACTATGTAAAAATGTGTTGCTAATGAAGTCAAGTATTCGTGTAAAATCGGCAAAGACAATAATTTGTAGCATTTATATTGCAAAAAAGTAATCCATGGGCATATTACTATTTTAGGTGAATTACGATGTATATGACGGAATAAACAAGTTTCAGCAAGATATTAACATAACATCCTGTTCACGTGTTTTATTTTCCTGATAATTGCTTGGATGTTTTATACCTATACCCAATAAATTTTGTGTACATTTACAACATTAATAATATTTTATACCAAAAAAGCAATGCAAGAAGGCATAGTAAAATTTTTCAACGAGACCAAGGGTTTCGGATTTATAACTCCAAATGACGGTGGTCAAGAAGTTTTCGTTCATGTTTCAGGATTGACTCAAGATATCCGTGAGCACGATCACGTGTCTTTTGAAGTTGAACAAGGTCGTAAAGGACCAAACGCAGTAAATGTTAAGTTGATATAAGTTAATTTTTGCATATATTGTAGAAACCGCCTTGCTATGCAAGGCGGTTTTTTTTGTACCTGATAATTTCTAACCCAGCGGTTGCAAAAGAAATTAGGATAAAAAATGGCGCAACGATGTTTTATATCGCTGCACCTTTATGTTTTCATGAAATGTTACTTATCTATCTTTGATCTCCTTGGCTAAGTGGCAAGAATCAAAGTGGCTTAGGCAACGATTTATCTAGACATACTTTTAATTACACTCGTGTGTGACTTCCACGCCTGTCCAAAAGAAGCAAATTCGATATAGTTCACCCGAAATTCTTCGCAGACATTCTTCACAATCTTGTTGATTTCTGGGTAATGGATATGACTTATTTTGGGGAACAAATGATGTTCTACCTGAAAGTTTAGACCGCCAAGCAACCAAGTTAAGACCTTATTGTGCGTAGCAAAGTTCGCTGTAGTACTTAATTGATGGACTGTCCATTCGTCCTCCACTAGACCAGGTTCACTCGCTGTAAATTCAGTTTCTGAAACGACATGAGCCAATTGAAAAACAGTCGCTAGACAAATACCACAAGCAAATCCAGCTACCAGAAGTCCTATTAAAGCCGGCAACCAGCCCACCACCAAGAACGGAATGGTGATGAATAGTTGAAAGTGCAATACTTTACTAATCCAAAAAATCCATTTTTCTCTATTCGGCATATTAAACAAGGCCGAATGCTTGCCTAATCGACGTCTAAAGTATTTTTCGTAATCCTGAAAAAAGATCCACGCTAAATACGATACAGCATACAGTACCGGAAAGTAGAAGTGCTGATACCGGTGATGACTTTTAGGCTCTTGAGAATCGTGAATACGTAAGAACTTGATCTCAATGTCGTGATCTTCCCCTTCGATATTAGTATAGGTATGATGTGCTATATTGTGCTTTAGCTTCCACAGGTAAATATTTCCACCTAATGCATTCAAGGAATAAGAAAGCAATGTATTTACATTTTTATTACTAGATAAACTATTGTGCCCTGCATCATGCATGATATTGAATCCGATGGCTGCAAAATTGATCCCCAATAAAATACACAAAAGAATAGATATCAGCCAAAAAGGCGTTGCAAAGACCAATACACTGTACAAAATCACGGCCGAACCGATAAGTACAATAGTTTTTTGGTACATTTTAGAGCCGCCCGTTGTTCTTTTAGCAGAATCGTTAAAATATTCGTTAACTCTACTTTTTAAGATCTTCGAGAACGAGGTGTTTTTATTGTTAAATTTTGTTGATTTTTTCATGTGATATTTTACAAATTTCGCGGCAATGATTATGACCATGCATGATCGAGAGTCTGGTAGGAGGATATTTGAATAAGCTACGAAGTGATAGACAGTATTTATTAGCACGGCCATAAATTAGGCGATGCACACATTTTTTATATCGTAAATGTAGCTCTTTATTCTGACATTAATTAGCAGTAGTAGCATCATTCCGAATAAATAACGTATTCTTAACATTCTCCAGATGCTTGACTCATCGAAAGATAGCGCTGTTTCGAATGCTTTAAACTGAACGATTATAGGTGATAGTTAGTGGATGTATGGTTTAGTCTTCTAGTTGGGTATCTAGCGCTATTAAGATGCCATTTGCTTTTAGTAAGCATTCTGCATACTCTTTTTCGGCCTCGGCATCGATGGTAATTGCGCCGCCAGTATGAAAAGATAAGTATTGCTTGGTGCGATTGTATAGCAATGTTCGGATAACGACATTGAAGTCAAAGTTGCCATCGGGCGCGAAGTAACCAACTGCGCCAGCATAGACACCACGGCTGGACTTTTCGTAACGATCACATAAGGCCATGGCGCTGACTTTGGGTGCGCCCGTCATGGATCCTGCTGGGAAAACGCGCTTAATAGCTTCTAAATCTGTTACATTGGGATCGATTTCACAGGTAATGGTAGATACTAATTGATGTACTTGGCGAAAAGTATGTACTTGCGGCTGGCGTTCGGCTGCCACACTTCCTGCTTTTGCACTCCGAGTTAAGTCGTTACGCACGAGATCCACAATCATCACATTTTCGGCGATCTCCTTCGGGTCAGATTGTAATCTTTGACTGATTTCCAGATCTTCCTGCTCCGTGTTGCCACGCTTTGCTGTGCCTTTGATAGGCTGAGATAGCAGTGTCGTACCTCTCTTTGCGATAAAGCGCTCCGGTGATGCAGATAAGATATAGTGATCCTGATACTTAAAAAATGTGGAAAAAGGGGTAGGAGATGTATTGTTGAGCTTCCAATAAGCACTAGGTGGATGAATGAGACAATTTTTCTGATAAAACTCCTGACAAAGATTTACTTCGTAAATATCACCGCGTTGGATGTGCTGTTTTAGTTGCTGAAATGATTCCATATAGGCTGTTTTGCTCATCCGCTTTTGGAAAGAGCGACTCAGTGTAGATCCGTCGAACGAAAGGACAGTGCCGCAAATAGATTCATAGATAGATTGCGCTTCCATCGCCACAGGCGCATCGATCGTTACTTTTCCGTCCTGAAAATGGAGTAGTATTTTAGGAGTAAAAAAGTACGCGTCTGGAAATGCCAATTCATCTGGCATGGTAGTATGGAGATCTTCGAGCTCGTTTTTGAGGTCGTAACCAAAAAAGCCAAACATCCACTCGTCGCGATGTTTGGCTTTAAAAGCTTCTATTTTTTCAAATGTATTCGTGCCGTCGGCAACAATTTCTTGCTTGACACCTACCGCCAAGATACTTTGTACATTGGCGTAAGGATCGGCAAACTCATTGGAGTGCAGCAGACAAGCGCTGTCAAAAGAATCTGCCCAAAGCAATGCTTTAGCCAGAAAATCTACATCTTCTATCGAAAACGTTGCCGTAGGCATTACCTAATAGCTTAAAGTACGATAGTTTGTACACGATCTGGACCTACCGAAAGGTATTTGATCGGCACTTCCAACGCTTTCTCTAAATAAGCAATGTAATTATTAAGCGCTGCAGGGATATCTTCTGGTTTACGAATACCAGTTAAATCCTGATTCCAACCTTGGATCTCTTCGTATATAGGTTCTGCTTCGTTCGTGATGATCTCATACGGCATATAGTCGATCACCTCACCATTATGTTTATAGTGCGTACAAGCATAAATCTTATCAAACGTATCCAATACATCTGCCTTCATCATGATTAATTCAGTCACACCATTGATCATGATGGCATATTTTAGAGCTGGAATATCAATCCACCCTGTGCGTCTCGCACGCCCAGTAGTTGCACCAAATTCATGGCCTAGTTTGCGCAACTCTTCACCAGTTTCGTCGTGCAATTCTGTTGGGAATGGTCCGCCACCTACACGTGTTGCGTACGCTTTGAAGATACCATATACTTGGCCGATACGATTTGGAGCAATACCCAAACCAGTACAAGCGCCAGCTGTAGTTGTGTTAGAAGAAGTCACAAATGGATATGATCCAAAATCAACATCCAATAATGTTCCTTGAGCACCTTCGGCCAATACACGTTTGCCGTCTTTCAAGTATTGATTCACCAAATGCTCGGAATCAACATGTGGAATGCTTTTCAAGAACTCTACCGCTTCTAAGAAAGCTTTTTCACGATCTGCAAAATCAGGTAAATCGCCATAATGCGCTAAGATAGAAAGGTGTTTTTGTTTCAATTTCTCATAGCGATCCAAGAAGTCTGGCAAGGTTGTATCCCCTACACGTAGACCATTACGACCAGTTTTGTCCATGTAAGTGGGCCCGATACCTTTCAAGGTAGAGCCAATTTTACTCGTACCCATATTACTTTCAGACGCTGCATCCAATAGTTGATGGGTAGGTAAGATCAAGTGTGCTTTGCGTGCAATCACCAATTTCCCTTTGGCAACTGGATCAAATCCCGCTTGCTTCAAGTTATCTAGTTCTCTTTTTAGGATGATCGGATCGATAACCACACCGTTACCAATTAGGTTCAAGGTGTCTTCGTTAAAGATTCCGGAAGGAATGGTGTTTAGAACAAATTTTTTGTTATCAAACTCTAGCGTATGGCCAGCATTCGGTCCGCCCTGAAAACGGGCAATCAGATCGTATTTTGGGCAAAAAACATCGACGATTTTTCCTTTACCTTCGTCTCCCCATTGTAAGCCCAAAAGGACATCAACTTGCATATTGAATTGAGATATATGATTAAATAAATTGTATACTTTGCAATGCGTACTACATAAAAAAGTTCGGGATAAATGAAGTGTTCAATTATCCCGAACAAAAGTACTATTGTTATCTAGAAAAGTGAAACTTATGTCAAAAAAGCAGACATATCACTAAACTTCGGATGCTACTGTCTCCGTTGGAGTCTTGGCAGCTTCTTTCTCTCTACATTCCTCACAGACTCCATACAAATTTAAGGAGTGATGTTTGATTTCGAATTTCAATAGTTCGCCCATCATGCTTTGAATTTGATGAATACGTGGGTCGCAAAACTCCACTACCTTATTGCATTCAATACAAATCACATGATCATGTTGCTTATAGCCATACGATTTCTCGAACTGTGCCATATTGCGGCCAAACTGATGCTTGGTCACCAAATCACACGATACCAACAGCTCCAATGTATTGTACACTGTTGCTCTACTTACGCGATATTTCTTGTTTTTCATGTGGATATACAATGATTCCACATCGAAGTGATCTGTCCGTGAATAGATCTCTTCCAAGATAGCATACCTTTCTGGAGTCTTTCTCAGATTCTTGTTTTCCAGATATGCTTCAAATATCTTTTTTACTGTTTCGTAACTTTCACCTTGCTTCATACATTCCTTGTATTCTTCTGTACAAATTTACCAAATTTTGCTGGAATATCATATCAACTTAATGTCCTATTAAAATCAGTATATAAGATGGATTTTTTTAACTCCTGTTTTCGGATTCGTAGCGAGATACACTTGTGATGCCTGGTATGCGTAGCACATTGCTAATCAGATTGTCTAGCTGCTCGATATCATTCACGAATACCATGATGTTGCCCTCAAAAATACCTTCGTTACTGGATATAGACAGTGATCGTATGTTCACATTGAAATTTCTGGAAATTACCGTCGTAATTTTGTTCACGAGTCCGACGTCATCAATTCCGACGATACGAAGGCCAGTCAAGAAAGAGGTATTGCCTTGCGACGATGACCACTGCGCCTTCAAAATACGATACCCATAGTTTGCCATCAGGCGAGAGGCATTGGGGCAGCTCGTACGGTGGATTTTGATGCCGTCATTCACGGTCAAGAATCCGAAAATATCGTCGCCTGGAATAGGATTGCAACACGGTGCAAGGGTATAATCGATCTTCTGCAAATCGTCTCCAATCAAGATCGTGTCCATGTCCTTTTTGTTGATCTTATCGACCAAACCCGTGACATGTGATTGAAATTGGTTGTTATTAGCATCTTCCGATTTTTCGGAGGCCGCGTATTCTCTTAAGTTTTTGATGTCGATCGCACCTTTAGCAACCTGAAAAAACAAATCCTGCGAACTGGCAAACTTAAAGTGATTGGCAATCTTATTGATATTGTCTGTGTTGTACGTGATTTTTAAAGACTTGAGTTTTCTTTCCAGAATTTCCTTGCCATCTTCTGCTACGCGTCTCTTCTCTTCTTTTAGCGAAGATTTGATTTTCGAACGCGCTTTAGCCGTAACCACAAAGTTGAGCCAATCTTCCTTCGGACTTTGTTTGGCCGAAGTAATGATTTCTACCTGATCGCCATTGTGTAGCGGATGAGATAGGGGAACCAATTTGTGGTTTACCTTTGCTCCGATACAGGTCGCGCCAATGTCGGAATGAATCTCGAAAGCAAAATCCAATGCCGTAGCATTATGTGGTAATTGTACCAATGTACCCTTGGGCGTGAAGATGAAGATCTCGTCCGAGAAGAGATTCATCTTAAAATCATCCACGAAATCGATCGCATCTGGCTCTGCCGTACTAAGTACATCGCGTACTTTTTGGATCCATTGATCCAAACCACTGTCTGAGTTAGATTCTTTATACTTCCAATGTGCAGCGAAACCTTTTTCGGCAATCTCATTCATGCGTTTGGTACGGATTTGCACCTCCACCCATTGTCCGCGCGGGCCCATCAAGGTAGTGTGCAAGGATTCGTAACCATTTCCTTTAGGAGAAGAAATCCAGTCGCGCAGGCGATCAGGATTTGGGCGATACAGATCTGTTACAATCGAGTACACTTTCCAACACTCTGTCTTTTCCTTTTCATCAACCGTATCAATGATTACCCGAATGGCAAAAAGGTCGTATACCTCTTCGAAAGGAATGGATTTTTTGCGCATTTTGTTCCAGATGGAATGGATGGATTTCGGCCGACCGAAAACATCTGCTTTGATACCTTCTCCTGCCAAGATCTCTTTGATTGGCGCTACGAAGCTGCCAATAAATTTTTCGCGTTCAGCCTTTTTCTCATTCAGCTTTCTGGCAATAAATTTATAGGTATCGGGATCTGTGTATTTCATAGACAGATCTTCTAACTCCGATTTGATAGCGTACAGACCCAGACGATGCGCAAGCGGTGCGTATAAATAGCTGGTTTCTGAGGCAATTTTAAGCTGCTTGTGGCGTGCCATAAACTCCATCGTACGCATATTGTGCAATCGGTCGGCAAGTTTGATCAAGATGACGCGCACATCGTCTGCAAGCGTAAGCAACATCTTCCGAAAGTTCTCGGCTTGGATGGAGCTGTTGGTGTCGAAAATGCCGGAAATTTTGGTCAGCCCATCAATAATGCGGGCTACCTTCTTTCCGAATTGTTGCTCGATCTCTTCAACGGTCATGCTGGTGTCTTCTACCACATCATGCAATAGCGCACACACGATAGAAGTCGTGCCCAATCCAATTTCTTCTGCCGCGATTTGTGCTACCGCAATCGGATGGTATATATAAGGTTCGCCGCTTTTTCGGCGCATATCTTTGTGGCTCTCTAACGACAAGTCAAAGGCTCGCCGGATTTCTTGCTTGTCCCCACGCTGCAAAGTAGGTTTACATGCTCGCAACAGTGCTCGATATCGTTTCCTTATCTCCTTGTTTTCCGCCTCAATATCAATCACATATTCTTCCATATCGTATCCCAAAGGTTGTGAGTTCTTTCAATTTACTTTATCTTTACGTATTCAAGCGGTATGGTAAAGTAGCATGATTTTTGTTAAACATAAATTTAAGGAAAATTCGTGTGTTTGTAAAATGAAATTGCGATTTAATTCGTGTATGAGAGTCTTGATTTGTGCGGTTGTAGTGTTCTTTTTGTGTCCTGTAATAGGGTATGCTCAACAATTGATCATGCCTCATTATGGCGCCGGCCAGCCACAAGTTGTCGAGAGCTATCAGACCGCGCGCTTGGAAAGTGGTGAAGTCGTACCATCTTTTTTGATTCCGGAAGTAGCGGTCTTTGGCTTTAGGCCATGGAAAAATGAAGAAGAGCGCATGCAATACTTGCGTCTCAAACGAAATGTCTTGCGTGTACTTCCCTATGCTATTTACGCGCAAAAGCGCTATGCGCAATTAGATCGCGATCTCGCGTTAGCTCAAAGCAAAAAAGAGCATAAAAGACTAGTTAAAGAGTGCGAGCACGAGATCAAACACAAAATCAATTCGGAAGTCAAAAATCTTTCGATCAGCCAAGGTAAGATCTTAATCAAATTGATCGAAAGGCAGACGGGCAATACCAGTTATGAATTAGTCAAAGAAATGAAGGGCGGCGTCACGGCATTTGTCTATCAGGGTGTGGCTCGCGTGGTGGGTCATAATCTGAAAAGTACGTACGATCCTCAGGAAGACTTTGTGATAGAATCCATTATTCGTGAGTACGAACAGGCTCGACCGATGTCTATTAACCGCTAGTAGATAACCTTTTAGTATAGAGTATTCGTTTTCTGCGATTAGCGTCATATTTCGAACATTCTCTTAATTTACGCGTTTAAACACTATCTTTGTCTACATTTTTAAACAATAATCTACCGGTATGGAATTGGATTTGATGGTGATAACAGTGCATCCTGACGATGCTGAATTGGGAGCAGGTGGTACAATTGCACGCTATGTAGCCGAAGGCAAAAAAGTCGGAATTGTGGATCTTACTCGCGGTGAGTTAGGGACACGGGGCACAGCAGAAACACGTGCGGCAGAAGCACAGGCTGCTGCCGATATCTTGGGGGTTGCTATTCGCGTAAACTTGGGGTTAAGAGATGGTTTTTTTGAGAATAATGAAGCAAATCAGTTGGCCATCATTCAGTGCATTCGCCAATATCGTCCAGAAGTGGTTATTACGAATGCAGTAGATGATCGTCATCCAGATCATGGCAGGGCAAGTAAGCTCGTGAATGATGCACTTTTTTTGGCTGGCTTAAGAAGGATCGAAACGCACAATGAGGATGGTATTCAAGAAAGTTTTCGACCGCGTTTGCAATTACAGTTGATTCAAGATAAATACATACAGCCGGATATTATATTGGATATTACACCGTATTGGGAGATCAAAAAGCAATCGATATTGGCCTACACCACGCAGTTCAATGCGCCAGCAGATAGTAATGAGCCACAGACCTATATATCTACACCAGATTTTATTCTATATACAGAAGGCAGGGCTCGAGAGTTTGGTCGTAGCATTCAGGCAAGGTATGGGGAAGGATTTACAAGTAGAAAATTGCTAGGCGTAGACGATTTGTTCTCTTTACGTTAGTTATTCATTATGAAGTGTTTTGCCTCTTTTTGTACGCTAATTGTGCCATATCGAGGTAGCATTTGATGAAAAAATATTTGTTAGGATAAAGCATTTTACTATATTTGCAACACCAAAACAAAACGGGCCAGACTCGATATGCTTTTGGAAGCGGCGCTCATAGCTTAATTGGATAGAGCACCTGACTACGGATCAGGAGGTTAGGGGTTCGACTCCCTTTGAGCGCACGTTATTAACATCAAAGCCTAATTCGATCCACGGATTAGGCTTTTATTTTGCAATAAACAAAATAACAGAAAGTTATGTTAAACCTTGTAATTTTTGGCCCTCCTGGTGCAGGTAAGGGGACACAGTCGGAAAAACTAATCGCTCAATATGGATTGCATCATATCTCGACCGGAGATATGTTTCGCGCTCATATCAAGAACGAAACTGAACTGGGCAAGAAGGTAAATCAAATTATCGCTGATGGTAATTTGGTGCCGGATTCAATTACTATCTCTATGCTAGAGCAGGAGATCAATGAGCATCAAAATGCGAAGGGTTTTATCTTCGATGGTTTTCCTCGTACGGTAGCCCAAGCAGAAGCGCTGGATCAATTTTTGGAGTCCAACGGACAGCCGATTAGCACGGTGCTAGCGCTTGACGTAAGTGAAGAAGAGTTGACTACGCGCATTGCCAAAAGGCAAGAAATATCTGGTCGTGCAGATGATGCGGCAGATAAATTGAAAAAACGTATTGAAGAGTATTTTAGCAAGACGATACACGTGTTGCCATACTACGAAAAACAGGGTAAATTGAATAAGATTGATGGCATTGGAGAGATCGACGAGATATTCGGCAATCTATCTAACGTTATTGACAAACATCTAGTAGGTTAATCTACGGTAATTATAATATTGATATGGCACAGGGTTCTAATTTTGTTGATTATGTAAAAGTATGTTGTCGTTCTGGCCACGGAGGTGCAGGCTCGGCGCATCTGCATAGAGACAAGTTTACTGCCAAAGGTGGTCCTGATGGCGGCGACGGCGGTCGCGGTGGCCATATCATTCTCAAAGGTTCTACCAATCACTGGACCTTGCTGCATTTGAAATACCGTAAACATATAATTGCTGCCGATGGAGAGCGCGGTGGCAGTGCTTTGCGCTCCGGTGCTACGGGTAAAGATGAAATATTGGAAGTACCGCTAGGTACGATCGCTAAAAATGCGGAAACTGGTGAAGTCTTGTTTGAAATCACGGAAGAAGGCGAAACTAAAATCTTGACCGAAGGCGGTAAAGGAGGCTTGGGCAACTGGCATTTCAAGACACCGACCCAACAAACTCCGCGGTACTCGCAACCCGGTATTCCCGGTAAAGAGGAATGGATGATCTTGGAGCTGAAAGTATTAGCAGATGTCGGTTTAGTGGGATTTCCAAATGCTGGAAAATCGACTTTATTGTCGGTTGTTTCAGCGGCTAAACCTGAGATTGCTGATTATCCATTCACGACTATTGTGCCTAACTTGGGTATTGTGTCGTATCGCGACAGCAAATCTTTTGTGATGGCGGATATTCCAGGTATTATTGAAGGCGCATCAGAAGGTAAGGGTTTAGGTTATCGTTTCTTGCGACATATCGAGCGAAACTCTGTTTTGCTATTTATGGTGCCTGCAGATACCGATCGCACCATCGCTGAAGAGTACGATATCCTATTGCGGGAGCTTACCGCATACAACCCGGAGTTAGTCGACAAACCACGTATGCTGGCGATCACCAAATCGGATATGTTGGATGATGAATTAGAAGAACAGATGAAAGCGCAAGTACCGCAAGATATTCCATATTTGTTTATTTCATCCGTTTCCGGTAAAAATATCCAGCAGCTCAAAGACGCTATTTACAAACAGATCGTAGGTTAATAAGATATGGCTCATTTTGATTTAAAAGAATTTTTGGATCAAAAAGTGGCTGAGTACAATCGTCCGGGTTTTATTGAATCCGACCCAATCGTCATTCCGCATCGCTTTACTCTGAAGCAGGATGTGGAGATTATGGGACTATTTGCCAGCATTTTGGCTTGGGGACAGCGCAAGACGATTATCAATAAATGTACCGAGCTGATAGAACGGATGCAGGGCGAACCATATGCCTTTGTCCTTAACCATTCTGATCAAGATCTTGCCCGTCTGCTGGGGTTCAAGCATCGTACGTTCAACGATACGGATTTACTCTATTTCATCGCTTTCTTGCGCTATCATTATGCACAGCACGACTCGTTGGAAATGGCCTTTGTATGGGGGCAGGAAGATCGTGAACACGTATCAGTGGAGCAAGCGCTCAATTACTTCAAATCCTATTTTTTTTCTCTGCTGGATTACCCAGAACGCACACGTAAGCACATCAGTTCGCCCATGCAGAAATCGAGCTGCAAGCGTTTGAATATGTTTCTGCGCTGGATGGTACGTCGCGATGCACAAGGAGTGGATTTTGGAATTTGGTCGAAGATTCGTCCCGCCGATTTGATTTGTCCGTGTGATGTACATGTAGAGCGCGTAGGGCGGAAGCTGGGCATGATTACTACGCCCACAGTCAATTGGAATATGGCGATGGAGCTAACCACTCAGTTACGCTTGCTAGATCCTTCCGATCCCGTGAAATATGATTTTGCGCTTTTTGGATTAGGCGTCGAGGGTCGCCTCTAAGCGACTTAGGATGTGTACAATATCCACCATGCGACTCGAATAGCCGTATTCGTTATCATACCAACCCACTACTTTTACTAATCCGCCCACGATAGAGGTCAGTTGTGCATCAAACACACAGGAGTACGGATTATTAATGATGTCGACCGAGACAATGGGATCTTCGGTATAATACAATACATTTTTCAGATCACCTTCGGCGGCAGCTTTAAAGGTTGCATTGATTTCTTCCACAGAAGTTGGCTTTGCTAACGTGCAGGTAAAATCTGTTAAAGAACCATTTAATACCGGAACACGAATACCGGCACCGCCTAACTTGCCTTCCAAATGTGTAAACACATTGGTAATGGCTTTTGCTGCACCAGTTGATGTTGGGATAATAGAAGAGGAGGCTGCACGGGCACGCCTCAAATCTCGGTGTGGCGCATCGTGTAAATTCTGATCTCCCGTCATGGAATGTACGGTGGTGATGTAGCCATCTTGGATCGACCAATTGTCGTCTAAAATCTTGACGAGTGGCGCTACATTATTTGTGGTACATGAGGCATTGGAAAATATAGGAGCATTCCAATCGAAAGTATCATCGTTGATGCCCAATACGACCGTTGGAATCTCTTTGTCTGGTGAAGGTGCAGAAATCACAACTTGACGCGCACCTGCCGTAAGGTGTTTCGATGCAGAAGCAGCGGTGGTAAAATGACCCGTAGATTCGATCACTAGATCTATACCCAAGACAGACCAAGGCAAGCGCTCAGGATCTTTCTCATTAAAGATTTGTATAGCATGATCTCCCAGTTCTAAATAACCATCGCGGTGGGCGACAGGCATGGGTGCAGGACCGTGTACCGAATCGTACTTAAAAAGATGAGCCAATGTTGAAGCATCTGCCAAATCATTGATCGCAACCACCGTAACGCCATCCAATTCGCGCTGCAACAGATGCCGTAGCGTATTTCGCCCTATTCTCCCAAACCCATTAATTGCAATCCTCATCTAATCTATTACTGTACAAATGCGGTTAAAATTTCATCAATACCTTTTTCACCCACCCAATGATTTTTCAAGTTGCCATCTGCTCCGTATACATAGTTCGCAGGGAACATGCTTGGTATATGGAATTTGCGGATGAACTCCTGATTTCTGTCATATAGCACTTCTACATTCGGTTTGCCATCGAGTTCTTTACCAAAAGACGGTAAGAAATTGACCATCAAACCTGGGTCATTCATCGAGATATATAGGATGTTGATGTCTTTAATCTTATCGTAGTTTTTAGCGAGTGCTTGTGTTTCTTGTTGACAATGCCCACACGATGGATCAAACAAGATGAATACGGTGTTTTTGCCGCTAGGTATATCTTTCTTCTCGTAGCCAAAGCCAGACTTCACTTTGTAGAACTTAAACTCTGGTATACTCGCTGTTGGATCTTGCTCTTCGGGCTGAGCAGGCGGTGGGGTCTGAGCGTGAGATGTAGCCGCTTCTTCATGTGTGCTATGATCGTGGCCTGCATGAGGATCCGCCGCTTGATTTTTGTTGGATTCCGTGTTATTACAGGCTGCTACGCTAAGCGCGATGGCCAGACTTAATATGGAGAATTTACCTTTCATCATTGTCTTCTAATTGTTGGTCAAAGCTAAATAAAAATGAGGAATATCTTATTGGGCGAAGAATCAAAAGTGTCATATCCTTGCTATAAAGATGGTTCAGTAGATCGTGTCGTCACATATAAAAAAAGCATTGCCACTCGTGGAGAGTGGCAATGCTAAACTAACCAATTATTAACCTAAAATTATGAATAGTCAAATATACGCCAAGGTTGAGCGGCTCGCAAGTTGTTTAACTTTTGTTAACCCTTGCTTCGCATAGCTATGAAAAAGAGCTGGCTTTCTGTTAACAGAAAGCCAGCTCTATACGTATTCAAAACTGTCGTTTGCGATTAGCTAGTTACTGTTTTTGCTTCTTTCGCTTTCGGTGTAATTTCTTGCACCGCGCTATCGTCTGGTGTCAAGTCGTACATCGTAGGAGCAGCGATGAAGATCGAAGAGTAGGTTGCTACAATGATACCGATCAAGATCGCGAAAGAGAAACCTCTAATCACCTCACCACCGAAGATAAATAATACTGCTAACACGAAGATCAAGGTCAATGACGTGATGATCGTACGGCTCAATGTGGAGTTGATCGCTTTGTTAATCGTGCTTCCCAAGTTTTCGTTTTTACCGAAAGGTTTTGATAAGTATTCACGAAGACGGTCAAATACAACCACGGTATCGTTCACTGAGTATGCTAATACCGTTAATAATGCCGCAACAAAGTGCTGATCAATATCTAAGGAGAATGGTACCAATCCATCTAATGCAGAGAAGATACCTAACAATACAATACCATCGTGTGTGGTAGAGATCGCTGCCGATACAGAATACTGCCATCTGCGGAAACGAAGCAAGATGTAAGCAGCGATGATTAAGATCGAAAAGATAGCCGCATAGATCGCCCGATCGCGAATGTCGCTCGCAATGGAAGGACCTACTTTTTGTTGCGAAAGGATCTCGTATTTGTTGCCACCAACTTTGGACAAACCTTCATTCAATTTAGCCAATACTTCGCCGTCGGCCTCATCACTAGTTTCTTCGATATGGTAGGTAGTCGTTACTTTAATTTGGTTTTCGCTACCAAAGGTTTTTACCTCTGTAGTCAATCCAAACACAGCATCTAAGTTGCTACGTACATCTTCTAGGTTAACATTATTGTCATAACGAACCGTATACGTACGACCACCTTGGAAATCTACCCCAAGGGAGAATCCTTTGGTGAAGATCGAGATGATACATAGAATCGAGACAATGACAGAGATTGCATAGTAAACTTTACGCTTTCCTACGAAATGGAAGTTGGCATTTTTCAACGTGTTAGCAGACCAAGGGAAAGAAACAGAGATCTTTTTGTTCTTATCTAATAAGTATTCGAAAATCAAACGAGAGATGAAAATCGCTGTGAATAACGATGTAACGATACCGATCATCAACGTGGTGGCGAAACCTTGAATAGGTCCAGATCCAGTAAAGAACAAGATCACACCTACCAGTAACGTCGTGATTTGTGAATCGAGAATCGAAGGCATCGCATGCTTGTAACCATCAGCAATCGCTTGACGCATCGATTTACCTAAACCTAATTCTTCACGAATACGTTCGTAAATCAGTACGTTGGCATCTACTGCAGTACCCATCGTCAATACGATACCGGCAATACCTGGTAGCGTTAATACCGCATTTAGCGAAGCTAGAATTCCTAACAAGAAAAATACGTTGAATACTACCGCAATGTTAGCAGCAATACCAGCACGGTTATAGTAAGCGACCATGAAGATCATCACGACAGCAAAACCAATAACCGCCGAGTTTACACCAGCATCAATCGCTGCCTGACCAAGAGAAGGACCGACAATGGCTTCTTCTACGATTTTTGCCGTAGTTGGAAGGCGACCCGCTTTCAAGACGTTGGCCAAATCTTTCGTATCCTCGATCGTAAAGTTTCCCGAGATAGAAGAGTTACCACCAGGGATTTCTTCATTCACTGTAGGTGCAGAGTAAACCACACCGTCTAAGATAATTGCGATGGATGCATTGCTTTGAGCAGCTTGCGCAGTAATACGTCTCCATTGGCGAGCGCCTTCTGCATTCATTCCCATAGATACAACAGGTCTGTTGCTCTGATCGAAATCATCACGTGCTTCGGTAATTACATCACCTGTAAGGATAGCGCCACTTTCCGTATTGCTTGTTTTAATGGCAAACAACGACAAGAAATCTGGTGAGTTGTGCTCTGGTTTTACAGACCACATGAACTTCAAGTTCGAAGGAATCATCGAACGTACTTCTGGGCGATTTAAATATTGATTTACACGTGCTGTGTCTTTCAAATGAGCATAACCAACTGTTGCGCCAGGCGTCAACTGAGGTTGTCCGTTTTGTGCGGAGTAAACCGAAGGATTAAGAACTGCGAACAACGGGTTTTGTTGTGCTAACTGTGCTTGCACAGCAGAAGAAGTATCGCTATCCGCATTTTTAGCGCCTAGATTAGCCAATAAGTTGGCGTCAGAAGCGGTGCTATCTGTTGCCGTACTGTCTTTACTAGTTGTAGCTGCGGTTGCTGTAGTTGATTTCTCACTACGTAAAGCGGCTGCTACTGTTTTATCGATGTTTTCCAACAAGGGATATACATCGGGATTGCTATGTGTTTCGAAAAACTCCAGTTTAGCGGATCCTTGTAACAATTTACGAACACGGTCTTCATCTTTGATACCTGGCAATTCGACCAAGATACGGTTAGTACCTTGCTGAATCTGGATGTTTGGAGAAGCAACACCGAACTTGTCGATACGCGTACGCAATACTTTGTAGGAGTTCTCGATCGCATTGTCTGCTTCGCGCTTTAACCACGTGCGAACCTGACCTTCTGAACTGTTTGCGTTTACAGAAGCTGCATTATCTTTTGTAGCAAAGAAGGATGCGATTGGTGTGCCTGAACCAGATGCTTTGTACTCATCCACAAATAAATCAATCAACGAAGTGTTGGTCGATTTACTTTTAGCTAAAGCGCTTTCCAACGATTTGTTGAAAGCTTGATCTTTTGGATTGTTAGCTAGGTTACGGATCAACTCATCTAAAGAGATCTCCATCGTTACGTTCATACCACCTTTAAGATCCAATCCTAAAGCGATCTCACGCGCTTTCGCTTCGCGATAGGTATACTTCGCTACGCCAAGGTTATATACCACCTGCCCAGCAACCGAATCCAAATACGCTTTTTCTTTGAGCATATCGCCCTGCGCGTATTCTGCGGCATCACTTTCCACTTTCCTGGTTACAAAAGTGAATGATAGGGAGTAGAGGCATGCTAACGAAACCACTACTACCAAAAATTTAATCAGCCCTTTACTCTGCATTTCTATCAGTCGTTATAATTAAGATTTGTTGTATTTTCAGTTTAATAATAAAAATATTCAAGATTTGCAAAGGTATAAAAAAAAGGAAAAAACAAGAGTATTATCACAAACAATTGACGGTTAAGTTTGTGTTGCCCATAATTACAGGCTGACGCCAAAACAAAACGCTCCTTTTGCTTGGCAAAAGGAGCGTTTTAAAGCTTTTAAAGTTGTATACTAGTTCAATGTGAATTTCAAACCGATGCTGAAACGAGCAGGCTCGAAGTTTGATCTTGTCGTTAGATTCCACCAAGGCTTCCAGTCAAAGTGCATGGCTAAAGGAGCTTGTGGCACTTTGAATTCTAGACCTGCTGCTGGGCGAATGGCAAAATATGATCTTTCGTTAGCAAACATTACTTGAGGACCAACACCTAAGTACCAGTTCAATCCGCTCGCACCAGGGATTGCTTTGTTGTACGAGTAATCTACACCTAATACCGTAGCACCGCCGCCAAACAATACTTGAGCGTTACCAGCATTAAATCCACCAAAATTGTGCTTGATTTGTGGCCCTACAAACGTAGTTCCGTCGCCTAAGTCAATTCCTAGACCAAGAGCTGTTCCGTAAGGAGTTTGCGCTTTAGCCTCTTGCACCCCAAATGCCATTGCGATTGCAGCGCCTAATGATAGTAGTACCTTTTTCATAGTTAATGTAATTTGATAACGTAATAAAATTGTGATAGATATTGGCGACCATTGATCAATTATCTTGCCAGAAATGGTTTTTTGCATGTGTTTCACGATTTCCTATATAATAAAATTTATGCTTTCTTGATTTAATCATATTTATTCAGTACTTTTGTCTGGCAAATAGAAATCCCATTAGATATTTGCCCATGCAACTAGACCCACACAAATTTGTAGCAGAAGGACTTACTTACGACGACGTATTATTAATTCCAGCTTATTCGGAAATTCTACCTCGCGATGTTGATACGAGTACCTATCTGACGCGTAAAATCAAAATTAATATTCCTTTAGTATCTGCCGCGATGGATACCGTCACGGGTGCCGATCTAGCTATCGCTATTGCGCAAGCGGGCGGTATTGGCATGTTGCATAAGAATATGACGATCGAAGAGCAAGCTGCCGAAGTACGCAAGGTGAAGCGTTCGGAGAGTGGCATGATTCAAGATCCAGTGACATTAACGACGGATGCTACCGTTGGTGATGCCTTCCAGATTATGCGTGACCACAAAATTGGTGGTATTCCTGTGATTGATACGGAAGGGAAATTGCAAGGTATCGTAACGAATCGGGATCTACGTTTTCAGAAAGATATGAAGCGCCCAATCGCCGAGTTGATGACCAAAGCTAATTTGGTGACTGCTCCAGAAGGAACTGATTTGATCCGTGCTGAAGAAATCCTGCACGATTATAAGATCGAGAAGCTTCCTGTTGTTGATAGCAACGGTGTGTTGAAAGGCTTAATTACCTTTAAAGATATTCAAAAATACAGACATTACCCCAATGCGGCGAAAGATGAGCACGGGCGTTTGCTAGTCGGAGCAGCCGTTGGCGTAACGCATGATACGATAGAACGCGTAGACGCTTTGGTGAAAGCTGGCGTGGATGTAGTAACAATCGATACTGCACATGGTCATTCGTTGGGTGTGATCAATAAATTAAAAGAAGTAAAAGCAGCTTATCCAGGTTTGCAAGTGATCGTCGGTAATATAGCGACAGGTCAAGCAGCAAAAGATTTGGCTGATGCTGGTGCGGACGCAGTAAAGGTGGGAATTGGTCCGGGTTCTATTTGTACGACACGTATTATTGCGGGCGTTGGTGTTCCTCAATTATACGCCGTATATGAAGTGGCAAAAGCATTGAAAGGAACGGGTGTACCATTGATTGCAGATGGTGGTATCAAACAAACGGGTGATATTGCTAAAGCAATTGCAGCTGGTGCAAATACAATTATGGCGGGTTCTCTTTTTGCCGGTGTGGAAGAAGCGCCTGGCGAAACGATTATCTATGAAGGGCGTAAGTTCAAATCATACCGTGGAATGGGTTCGGTAGAAGCGATGGAAAAAGGTTCTAAAGATCGTTACTTCCAAGATGTGGAAGAGGATATCAAGAAACTCGTGCCGGAAGGTATTGTTGGTCGCGTACCATTCAAAGGTACATTAGCGGAGGTTGTCTACCAATACATCGGCGGATTGCGTGCTTCGATGGGTTATTGCGGCGCAGCAAGTATTGAACGCTTGCAAGAAGCACAATTTGTGAAAATCACGGGTGCCGGTTTACGTGAATCGCATCCACACAATATTCAAATTACCAAAGAAGCGCCAAACTACAATAGTCGCGGCTAAGGTTTTTGTTGAAAGAATATGTAATCCCGCTCCGAAAGGAAGCGGGATTTTTTTTGATACATCGTAAATATCTTTCGTATATGAGGGCTTTCATCTAGGGTGCTCATTTGCATCTTTCATCATAAATTAATACATTGCTGATATAGAGTTTAAATCTTAATGTTCATTAAAACTAAAAACTATGGGTAAAGGTGATAAGAAAACGAAAAGAGGAAAAATCATTACAGGGTCTTACGGAACAAGTAGGCCGGGAAAAAGAACAGAAGGCCGTAAGGCTTCAGATACTACAGCCAGTAAGAAAGTAGAAGCATAAAGAAGGGGCGAACATCAAGATGTTCGCCCCTTCTTTATGCTGGTTGCGCTGGTGGTTTACTGCGCTGCCGCAAACCAAGCGGTTACTTCCTCTTTAGAAGGCATGGACAGATCTAGTTTTAATTTCTTGCGCATCCCGCCCAAGTCATTAAATACTTTATTAGGATTGGCTTCTTTCAATGATTCGATTGTTTCAAAACCCATCTTTTGCAAAACCGGAACCCAACCAGCTGGGATGCCTAACGCCGCAAACTCCTCTTCGGTGGATACCTTGCTTACTTTCTCTGGACGCATTTGTGGGAAGAATAATACTTCTTGAATGGAAGGATTATTGGTCAAGAACATAATCAAGCGATCCATGCCGATACCTAAGCCTGAAGTAGGTGGCATACCATATTCCAATGCCCGTAAGAAATCTTGGTCAATAAACATCGCCTCATCATCGCCTTTTTCAGAGAGCGACATTTGATCTTCGAAACGAGCCCGCTGATCGATTGGGTCATTTAACTCCGAATACGCGTTGGCAATTTCTTTACCACAGACCATTAATTCGAAGCGTTCTGTTAGCTCTGGATTATTACGGTGCTTTTTCGTCAGTGGCGACATTTCAATAGGATAGTCCGTGATGAAGGTTGGTTGAATGAAGTTACCTTCACATTTCTCACCAAAGATCTCATCGATCAACTTTCCTTTGCCCATCGTTTCGTTCACAGCGATGCCCATTCCCAACGCTGCTTCGCGAAGCTCCTGTTCTGATTTGCCAGAGATATCAAAGCCTGTAAAATTCTTAATAGCATCGGTCATCGTAACGCGAGCATAAGGCGCTTTAAAGTCGACTTTGTGTTCGCCAAAGGTAGCTTCCGTTGTGCCATTCACCGCTATCGCGCAATGCTCCAATAGTTTCTCGGTGAAGTCCATCATCCAGTTGTAATCCTTGTATGCTACGTAGATTTCCATCGCGGTGAATTCTGGATTGTGCGTGCGATCCATTCCTTCGTTGCGGAAGTTTTTCGAAAACTCGTATACGCCATCAAATCCGCCGACGATCAGGCGTTTTAGGTATAATTCATTCGCGATGCGCAAATAAAGTGGAATATCCAAGGCATTGTGATGTGTTACAAACGGACGAGCGGCTGCACCACCTGGTATAGATTGCAATACCGGAGTTTCTACCTCCATATAACCGGCGTCATCAAAAAAGCGACGCATCGCGCTGTATAGCTTCGTACGTTTTACAAAGATTTCTTTGTTTTGCGCATTCACAATTAGATCCACGTAACGCATACGGTAGCGTTGCTCTGGATCGGTAAAAGCATCATATACCTTACCATCCGCCTCTTTTACGATTGGCAATGGGCGCAATGCTTTGGTAAGCACTTTTAGTTCCTGTACGTGAATGCTGATTTCACCAGTTTGCGTGGTGAATACATGTCCTTGTATGCCGATAATATCACCGATGTCCAATAGTTTTTTGAAAACGGTATTATATAATGCCTTATCCTCTCCGGCGCAGATATCATCACGCTTTACGTAAGCTTGAATGCGTCCGGTAGAATCTTGTAGTTCTACGAAAGACGCGCTGCCCATGATTCGGCGGCTCATGATGCGTCCTGCAAAACTGATATTCTTATAGTTTAACTTATCTTTTTCGTAGTTCTCCGTGATATCGGCTGCGGTTACATTGACCTCAAACTCCTCAGCAGGGTAGGGATTGATCCCTAGATCAATAATGCCCTGAAGGTTTTGCCTGCGTTGCTGTTCCTGTGCGGAAAGTGCCATATAATTTTCTTTTCTTATTTTTATCAACTGCAAACTTAGGAAATTTAAGGGGTAAATTGGTTTAAAAATGCGTAGCACGCTTTAGAAGCTACAATCAAAATTTTGTAGGATAATATTTGTTCAAAATGTTTGATTATGTTTGTGGAATACGTTAACTTTGCACCTCAATTATTGAGTATACAAGTAATCATAACATAAAATGAAAAAAGATTTGCATCCATCAAACTACAGATTAGTTGTCTTCAAAGATATGTCTAACGAATATTCTTTCTTGACAAAATCATGTGTAGATACTAAAGAAACGACCACTTGGGAAGATGGTAACGAGTATCCATTGGTCAAATTGGAGATTTCACATACTTCACACCCATTTTATACAGGTAAAATGAAATTGGTTGATACGGCTGGTCGTATTGATAAATTCCGTAGCCGTTACAACAAGAAGTAATTTTCTGGTAAAACAGATGTCTACATACAAAAGTCTCGATCGTATATTGGTCGAGACTTTTTTTGTGAATTGTCAATGGCATATTTGCTGTATCCATTCCATAAATGTGATACCTGCATTTTAGTTTTGTATCTTTAGCCTATGATTGAGACGATCTTTCTGTTTGATGATGCATCTTGGCGTGAGCAATTGTTACCTTTGGTTGCCACAAGGCCAGTGTCAGATCTTCGAGTCGGTATTTTTACGATTGCCCAAAAATGGAGATCATTTGCTGGCGATAGGTCAATATACTACCTCACAGCTGATTATTTGATGGAGAAATACGGTAAGCAGCTACCCGAAGCCAAATCAGCCGTGATCATTAAAGGTAATGTGTTGCCCACCGATGCCTTATTCAAAGCAATAGCTGCTTTGCCAATCGGCTCTGTATTGATGCAAGAAGAGCAATGGATAGCCTGCCATATCCATACTACAGGCATTTTCTCAGAATCAGATATTTCTACTCTGCAAGCGGTGGCATTCCGCGAATTTGTACAATTCATTCACTATCCGGAAGATATTTTTATGGCCAATGCGGCCGAGATTAGCGCAGATTTGCGGCATATCGATCATTATTCTTCAGTTGAGACTTTGCCACAAGGAAATACCTATCATGGCGATAAGATCCTGATGGAAGGAGCACATACCTTTTGTAGTGTGACCTTGCATAGCGAAGATGGGGCGATCTATATTGGTGCTGGCGCAATAATAGAAGATGGAGTATACATCAAAGGTCCGGCTGCGATTTGCGCGGGTGCTCGCGTAAAAACGGGAGCTCGTATCTATCCTAATGTGACGATCGGGCCTGGATCTACGGTTTGTGGTGAGATTAATAATACGGTGATTTGGGGTAACTCAGCAAAAGGCCATGAAGGTTATCTAGGCTGCGCTGTTATCGGCGAAGGTTGTAATCTGGGGGCTGGTACGTCCAATTCCAATCTGAGAAATGATTGGAAGAATGTATCATTGTACGATTATGCTGAAAAAGATTATCGCAATACAGGTTTGCAAAAATGTGGTCTGATCATGGGCGATTTTACGATGGTAGCTATTCATACGCGCTTTACGACGGGCACGGTGATTGGTGTAGGCGCGCAAATAGCTATATCTAAATTTGTGCCTAAATTTGTGCCAGATTTTGCTTGGCTTACCGACGATCGGTCCGAAGCGTATCATTTGGATAAGTTTCTGGCGATGATGCAACGGCGGGATGCGAAAAAAATTAATACGATGAATCCTGTGGATTCCCGTATCTTTGAGTATCAGCATGCTGATACAGAAAATGTAAGAAAAGAGTATTTATACAAATTATCAAAATAAAAATTATGCGTAAGAATATCGTTGCAGGAAACTGGAAAATGAATTTAGACTATGAGCAAGGTGTAAGCTTGTTCTCCGAAATTGTCAACATGGCAAAAGACGAAGTGATCGGTGCTCAAGAAGTAGTGGTCTGCAGTCCAGCCATTCATTTGTCTAGTATTGCAAAACTTTCTTCAGGGGTAGGTAATGTACACTTTGGTGCGCAAAACATCCATCAAGCAGAATCTGGTGCATACACAGGCGAGATTGCTGCTTTACAGGTGAAATCTGTTGGTGCAGAGTACGTTATATTAGGTCATTCAGAGCGTCGTGCGTTTTTTAAGGAAACGGATGCTTTATTGGCAGACAAAACAAATGCTGCTTTGAAGCATCAGTTGAAACCTATCTTCTGTATCGGCGAAACCAAAGAAGAACGCGAGTCTGGAAGTTTCTTTGATGTGATCAAGACGCAATTGGAAGCAGGATTATTCCATCTTTCAGCGACAGAATTTGCACAAGTTGTTTTGGCTTACGAGCCAGTTTGGGCAATTGGTACAGGATTGACTGCTTCTCCAGAGCAAGCGCAAGAAGTGCATGCTTTTATCCGTGCTACAGTAGCAGAAAAGTATGGCGAAGCAGTTGCCGATGATACATCGATCTTGTACGGCGGAAGCTGTAACCCATCTAATGCAGAAAGCTTATTCTCGCAAAAAGATATCGATGGTGGCCTAATTGGTGGTGCGTCGTTAAAATCACGTGACTTTTTGGATATCGTGAAGGTATTCAACGCGAAATAATATATGAAATATACGTCAGTTACTTTTTCATCCTCCGATATGGAGGCTTGGCAAAAAGATCTGCTGATTGCTGAATTAGGCGATATAGGCTACGATACGTTCGAAGATTCTACGAGCGGATTCGTAGCTTATATTCCGGCAGCTAATCTAGATATCCCAGCGTTAGAGAGCTTATTGGTTCGCGAAGCAACAGCATATCAGGTAGATTATGAAGTGCAGGAGATAGAAGATCAAAATTGGAATAAGCTGTGGGAGAGTAACTTTCAGCCCATCACGGTCGACGAACGTCTGTACGTTCGTGCTACTTTTCATAATCCACAACCTGATTACGAGTATGAGATTGTGATCGACCCGAAGATGTCTTTCGGTACTGGACATCATCAAACAACGGCGATGATGCTTTCTTACGTGCTAAATGCTGATCTGGAAAGCAAATCGGTCCTGGATATGGGTTGTGGTACGGGCATTCTGGCTATTGCGGCAGCAAAACGCGGAGCTCAATCTATTTTCGCGGTCGACTATGATGAGATCTGTGTACAAAGTGTGATCGAGAATAGTGCGTTGAATAACGTCATGAATATAGAGACGGCGTTAGGTTCACAAGAGCAGATTGATGGCCGTTCATTTGATGTGATATTGGCCAATATCAATCGCAATATTTTATTGGATCAAATGGAGAGCTATAGCCAAAGCTTAATTGCCGGTGGCAAACTTTATGTGTCAGGCTTTTATGAGGGCGAGGATTTGGAGCTATTAAAACAAAAGGCACAATCTTTTGGTTTGATCTGCAACAATCACCACGTCGTAGATCGTTGGTGTTCGGCGATGTTTGTGAAAAATTAGCTAGATAGGATAGGAAGGATATGCGCATACATTTTATAGCGATAGGTGGTAGTATCATGCATAATTTGGCCATTAATTTGGCTGAGCAAGGTCATCAGATCACCGGATCGGACGATCAGATTGTAGAGCCGTCGAAGTCACGTCTGGAAAAAGCCCATCTTTTTCCGGCGGAGTTAGGATGGTTTCCAGATCAGATTACCGAGGAGCTGGATGCGATCATTTTAGGCAAACATGCCTTAGATGATAATACGGAGTTAAAAAAAGCGCGTGAAATCGGAGTGAAGATCTATTCATATCCTGAATTTGTGTACGAACAAAGTATCAACAAGACACGCGTGGTGATTGCAGGGACGTACGGTAAAACGACGGTGACTAGCATGATTATGCATGTGTTGAAGAAGATGCAGGTAGAGTTCGATTATTTAGTGGGTGCGCAGTTAGAAGGGTTTGATTCTTTGGTGAAGCTCACTAATTCCAGTCCGCTTATTATCATCGAAGGGGATGAATATTACGCTTCTACGTTGGATAATCGCTCTAAATTCCATCTATATCGCCCCAATATCGCGCTGATAACTGGTATAGAATGGGACAGCTTTCGGACGGTAATATCTAGTGAGGATTACTTTGAGCAATTTCGAAAATTTATCGAAAGTATTACGCCGAAGGGCACATTGATTTACAATAAAGACAATGTGAGCCTGCACCAGATTCTAGAAGAGACCAAGGATCTCAAGATAAATCGACATGGCTATAAAATGCCAGAGTACACGATTAACAAAGGGGTGACGTCTGTGTCGGTTTGTGGTCATGATTATTCCTTAAAAGTTTTTGGGAAACACAATCTTTCGAATATCGTCGGAGCATATACGGTATGCGAATGGCTAGGCGTGAAAAGAAATGAATTCTATCATGCGATTCAAGATTTTAAAAGCTCGATTCGTTATTTAGAATTTGTGGCCAGCGGCAATGGTAGTGTGGTTTATCAAGATTTCGCCCATAGCCCAGCCAAAATAAAGTCGAGTATACATGCTATTAAAGAGCAGTTTCCGGCCAAAGCGTTGGTTACTTTTATCGAACTAAATCCTTATGATGCGATAGAAGAAGACCTGATGAAGCAGTACCAGCACAGTATGCAAGAGTCAGATCATGCGGTAGCATTCGTTAATATAAATTCATACAAAGAAAAAAACATTACGAAGGGCGTTCTGGAGGATCATCTTGCTAAAGCGTTTGACCACCCTTCATTCCACATTATCAGCGATATAGAGGAGTTAGAAACGTTTTTGGAATCTTTTCGTTCAAATGGGTATAACTTGCTCTTTATGAGTTCAAACACTCATAATGGCGTGAATATGGCTAGTCTTGCCGATAAATTTTTGAAAGAGGCGTAGAATTTTCTTATTTTATTTCTGTGTTTTATATTTTTTAGTTAAATTTGCTCTATCTGCTATAAACAAAAGAGTACAAAATTTATCTATGAACACATTAGGAAAAAAAATTAGACTTTTAAGACATCAGCGAGGCTGGAGTCAAGAAGATGTAGCCAAGAGATTAGATATCTCTATTCCGGCTTTTTCAAAAATCGAAACAGGTATTACTGACGTTAATCTTTCTCGTTTAAATCAAATTGCCAACCTTTTTGAGCTTAGCTTAGTGTTGTTGCTATCTGATGCGGATTCTGAAGAAAGTAAAGGCGTACAAGAAGAGATGAAAGAGTTAGGCAAAAGATTGCAAACGCGTGAACTTGAGGTGATCGATTTGCAAAAGAAAGTAATTGATCTTTACGAGCAATTACATAAAAGATAATATCTCTAAAACAAAAAGACAGACCACAGCGTCTGTCTTTTTGTTTTGTACAAGATGCTAGCTACTAAATAGCTGGTACTAGATTAGTACTTGTAACCACTGTTTAAAAGTCGTCGTCGTCGAAATCGTCGTCGCCACCCAGGTCCAATCCCTCGAGATCCAAGTCATCATCGAAGTCACTATCGTCGTCTTCAGGTCCATCAAAGCTGAGTAATTTCTCGTCTTCTAGTAAACTTTTTTCCATCGTTTCCATCACGTTTTCCATTGATTAGCTCTCTCTTTTTTTTGTAAAAATATAGAAGAAAAATAAATTTAGCGACTTTTTTTTGAAAAATTATAGTCTGTTAGTCAAGTAGTTATAGACTTGTTTGCGATGTTCTCTTTGTGGATGGTGCTCGTAGCAATAGGGTAGTGAGATTGGCGGAGATAAAAGAAGGGCTTGTATTCTATTTACAAGCCCTTTTAAAGTTTATTAGAAATATTTTTTTACCTAATAATCGATCACCTGTACTTCCATGTGCTCTGGTATAGCACGGAAATCGTATACTTGGTTACGTAGCTGTGGTTCGAAGCCTGCCTCTTTGATCGATTCTTGGATCGAAGTAGAAGTAAAGCGGTGCGGTGCTCCAGCAGCAGATACTACATTTTCCTCAATCATAATCGATCCAAAATCATTCGCACCAGCGTGTAAACATAACTGTGCGGTACGCTTACCGACGGTAAGCCAAGAAGCTTGGATGTTTTTGATATTGGGCAGCATGATACGGCTGAGCGCAATCATACGAATATATTCATCACCAGTCACATTATTGGTGATGCCACGAAGACGCTTTAATAAAGTGCCATCATCTTGGAATGGCCAAGGAATAAATGCAACAAAACCATAATTACCTTCTGGTTTCTCCTGTTGTACTTCGCGCACCCAAACGAGGTGTTCGAAGCGTTCTTCAATCGTTTCAATATGGCCAAACATCATAGTTGCGGAGGTCGGCAGATTAATTTTGTGTGCAGCACGCATCACATCCAACCACTCTTGTCCACCACATTTTCCTTTGGAAATCAATCTACGAACACGATCATTTAGTATCTCGGCTCCAGCGCCTGGTAAGGAATCTAGGCCAGATTCTTTTAATGAGCGGAGGACATCGATATGCGACATGTTTTCTAATTTAGAAATATGTGCAATCTCGGGTGGGCCTAAAGAATGTAATCTTAGATTTGGATATAGTGATTTGAGCTCCTTGAAGATGTTGTTGTAAAATGATAATCCTAGATCTGGGTGATGACCACCTTGCAATAGCAATTGGTCGCCACCAAACTTGAACGTTTCTTCAATCTTCTGTTTGTAAGTTTCGATGTCGGTGATATAGCTGTCTTCGTGGCCTGGGCGACGGAAAAAGTTACAAAACTTACAGTTGGCGATACACACATTGGTGGTGTTCACATTACGGTCGATTTGCCAGGTGACTTTGCCATGTGGTACTTGAATTTTTCTCAATTCATTGGCCACATAAGCTAGGTCGGCTGTCGCCGCATGATGATACAGAAAAACTCCTTCCTCTTGCGTCAGGAAGTCGAATTGTAAAGCACGCTCTAATAAATTATTCACTTTCATCTAAGGACAAAGATACAGGATTTTGACCATAAGTAAAGGGTGGTTGGCGATACAATATGAATTATGAGTTCGTGCTGACAAGCCATAAATAACGCTAATAAAATCGCTTATTTAATAGTGTATATTTTACACTATGATTTTTATATGATGTATTTTTCCGTATCTTTAAAGACAAAAGTATTTTTAATTATTTATCTCAAAACACATATGAGCCTAAAAGATTTTAAAGGTGTATTGACAGGAGATCAGGTACAAGAACTGTTCGAGAAAGCTAAAGAACATAAATTTGCATTGCCTGCCGTTAATATTATTGGTACAAATTCATTGAATGCGGTGATGGAAACAGCAAAAGCGGTTAATTCACCAGTTATTATTCAATTGTCTAACGGTGGTGCACAGTTCTATGCTGGTAAAACTGCTAACAACGATAATCTTAAAGCATGCGTTTTAGGCGCTGTATCCGCAGCACAACATGTGCACTTACTAGCTGAGCATTATGGCGTAGCGGTAATCTTGCACACCGATCACGCAGCAAAAAAGTTATTGCCTTGGATCGACGGGTTGTTAGATGCGGGTGAAAAATTCCATGCACAACACGGCAAACCTTTATTTTCATCTCATATGTTGGATCTTTCTGAAGAGCCATTAGAAGAAAACATTGAAATCTCTGCGAAGTACTTAGCGCGCATGAAACCACTGGGTATGACGATCGAAATCGAACTTGGTGTAACAGGTGGTGAAGAAGACGGTGTAGATAATACAGACGTAGACAGCTCTAAATTGTATACGCAACCAGAAGAGGTAGCTTATGCATACGAAGAGTTATCTAAAGTTTCAGATAAATTCACGGTAGCCGCTGCTTTTGGTAACGTACATGGTGTATACAAACCGGGTAATGTAAAATTGCAACCAGTTATTTTGAACAACTCTCAAGAATATATCCGTGAGAAGTTTAAATTGGATGCGCAAAAACCAGTGAACTTCGTATTTCATGGTGGTTCAGGATCTTCTCCAGAGGAGATCACCGAAGCACTTTCTTACGGAGCGATCAAGATGAATATCGATACAGATATGCAGTGGGCATTCTGGGATGGCGTTCGCCAGTACGATGCGAAGAACCATGATTATTTGCAAGCGCAAATTGGTAACCCAGAAGGAGCTGATTCGCCAAACAAGAAATACTACGATCCACGGGTGTGGTTGCGCAAAGGCGAAGAAGCATTTGTGGCTCGTTTGAAGCAAGCGTTTGAGGAATTGAACGCTGTTAACTCTAACGACAAATTGTAGTTAAGATAATATTTGCGCTCTGTTTTTGATAGCGCACAAAAGGGAGGCCCGGAGAGCCTCCCTTTTTCTTTTTATGAAATTTTTTAAAATTTTAAGCTGTTCATAAACAATTTTGGACGAATTGTTGTTTACACCTACAAGACAACATAATTAGATCAAAAAAATAAGACCTTATGAGATCAAAATTTTATTTTTCGATGATTGCCATCTTTTGCGCGATCACTTTTGTACAACCTGTATTGGCAAACGATGTGCCTGCTGCTAAAGAAGTAACGGCAGATCCTGCTACAGAAGCTCGTATTTCTGAGATTGAAGCTCGCGTAAACGAGATCAAAGCGATGGATCGCAGTAATATGACCAAAGCAGAGCGCAAGGCCATGAAAAAAGAATTGAAAGAATTGAAAAAAGAATCAAAAGCATTAGGTGGTGGTGTTTACTTATCAGTAGGTGCTATTATCATCATTATCTTGTTGTTGATTTTGATTTTATAATCAACGATTCTTTACTTTCAAGTAAGAAAACGGCCTAATCATTTCAACATGATTAGGCCGTTTCTCGTATTTGGTATCTTCGATTAGCGCTTATAATTGAACCACTTGATTAATTCTTTAAAAGTGACTTTCTTACCGTACATCAAGATTCCCACGCGATAGATACGTGCTGCCACCCAAGTGGTGAATATAAATCCTAACACTAACAGTGCGAAGGAAGTTACGATCTGCCAAAGTGGAACATCAAATGGTATACGTACGAGCATCGCGATAGGAGACGTGAGCGGGATAAAGCTGAGCCAAGTTGCAATCGAACCATGCGGATCATTGACAATCACACCAAACGATAAGGCATATGCTAATAGCAAGGGCATGGTAATCGGCATCATAAATTGATTCGTTTCCGTTTCATTGTCCACCGCAGATCCAACAGCAGCAAATAGCGCACTGTACAATAAATAACCGGCCAAGAAAAACAGAAAGAAACAGATCAATAGTTCGGGAAAGTCAATGGATCCCAAAGCGACGTCTAGATCAAAACCGCCTGCAGTTTCCGCCATATCTGCCTGTGGCATACCCGGAGCCGATTGTACTGATGCCGTCATTTCCTTCGAATTATCCATAAATAGAGAGGCCGCAGAGAGTAGACCTGCACTTAAGATTACCCACAATAGAAATTGCGTCAAACCCACCAATCCAATTCCGACAATCTTACCCATCATGAGTTGAAAAGGTTTGACTGAGGAAATGATGACTTCGACAATTCTGCTTGACTTTTCTTCGATAATGCCGCGCATAACCTGCGTACCATATAAAAACAGGGAAAGATATACCAAAAATGCTAATGCAATAGATATTCCCATCGCCACACGCGTGTCGCTATCTTTGGTATCTCCCGTTTCTGTCAATTCTTTTGATGTAATGCGAATGTTGGAATCCAAATCGCGAATGATCGAAGGATCTACACCTAATTCCGAATATTGATGCGCTTGCAAAATACTCGTTAAGTTACTTTTTACCTCATTTTGCGTGGATATATTTGGCTTGCCCGAAGATAGTAGCTCAATACGCTTGCTGTTGTAGAAATCCGCGGGAATGATCAATATATTGATATTGTCTTTCTTGCCCTTGATCTCGGAGATCTGCTCCTGCAATTCAACGTTAGATTTGCTATACGTAATGTTGCGATTATTTTCGAGCTGCTCGCCGATGCCGCCTTGTTGATCCAGTACAAAGACGGTAGCATGAGTATCTTCAAAGCTTTTCTTGGTGAGATAAAAGATCCCCGCATAAAGTGCGATGAAGAATACCGGTACCAAAAAGGTAACCAACAAGAATGATTTTTTGCGCACCCGAGATAGGTATTCGCGCTGTATGATGAGAGATATTTTGTTCATGGCGGATGCTTAAAACTTTTTAATGTTAGTGACCTGCTCGATAAAGATATCGTTCATAGAAGGTACTATTTCCAAAATTTGGTTGATGTTGATTTGTGGAATCAGAAATGACAATACATCATTAAGATTATAAGAAGAGGAGATCTGTATTTTGGCCGTATGTTCGCCATCGTCTTCCGTCTGATCCAGTATATTGTACAGTTCGTTATTGCTTTGTAGTAGTTCCGCCGAATCTTTGGCCGTATAACTAAGCTTGTAGGTTTGGTTTTTGTGGCTGGCTTTTATTTCTTTGACCGCGCCATCCAATATCTTTTTCGATTTATTAATCAATGCAATTTGATCACATAATTCTTCTACCGATTCCATGCGGTGGGTAGAGTAGATGATGGTCGCACCTTTTTTATTCAGCTCCAGTATTTCTTCTTGTATAATTTGTGCATTGACCGGGTCGAATCCCGAAAAAGGTTCATCCAAGATAATCAATTCTGGCTCGTGCAATACCGTCGCGACAAACTGCACTTTTTGCTGCATACCTTTACTCAGGTCTTCGACTTTCTTTTTCCACCAGCTTTCGATTTGTAGCTTTTCGAACCAATATTTTATTTTCTTCTTCGCTTCTTCTTTGGGCAAACCTTTGAGCTGCGCCAGATAGATCATCTGTTCGCCGATTTCCATCTTCTTGTACAATCCGCGTTCTTCAGGGAGGTACCCAATGCGGCTGATGTGCTTGGGTTGTAATGGCTCTCCCTGAAAGAAAATCTCACCAGCATCTGGCGCTGTAATTTGATTAATGATACGAATAAGCGAAGTTTTTCCGGCACCGTTGGGTCCTAATAGGCCGAATATTTGCCCTTCGGGCACGAAAAGAGAAACATCGTCCAACGCGCGGTGGTTGGCGTATTGTTTCACAATGTTGCGAATGTCTAACATGGATAAGATTGGTTTTTTCGAGGCTTAAATTACTGAAAATATCTCGACCTACGCGATATTTTTGTTTATACAAGCCGTTTCGAGTGGTTGTCTACCGTTTTCGGCGAGAAATGCTACCTTTGCATATGTTGATCAAAACGGCAGAGTTCATCTGCAGCAATACACAAATCGATAAATTACCCGAGCCTGATAAGCCAGAGTATGCTTTCATTGGTCGATCCAATGTGGGTAAATCCTCGCTCATTAATGCGATTACGGGGCGAAAATATTTGGCCAAAACGTCTCAAAAACCAGGAAAAACACAGTTGATTAATCATTTTTTGATTAATGATAATTGGTACTTGGTCGATCTTCCGGGGTATGGATTTGCACAAACTTCGAAAAAGAATCGTGCAGATTGGGAGAAATTCATTCGTGCTTATCTGACTCGTCGTGAAACGTTGCAATGTGTTTTTGTATTGATCGATAGCCGGCATGAGCCTCAGAAAATAGATCTGGATTTTGTGTATTGGTTGGGAGAAAAAGGATTGCCTTTTATGTTGGTTTTCACCAAAGCCGATAAACATTCTGGCGTAAAATCCGACCAAAACATCGCCAAATTTCGCCGTGCTCTAAAACAATGGTTTGAAGAGATCCCACCTCACTTCCTAACGTCTTCGGAAACGAAAATCGGTTGTGATGAGTTGTTGAATACCATTGGTGATATTAATGAAAACTTCGTATTGCCTCCAAAAGTATGAAGAAGTACCTGTCTTTAGTGCTTTTTGCACATAGTATTTTTGCACTACCCTTTGCGATTATTGGTTTTTTCTTAGCGGTTTCGATGGGCTTGTTTCACTTTGATTGGCTCTTATTTGTGCTCATGTTGGTCTGCATGGTAACTGCTCGCAACTCGGCCATGGCATTCAACCGCTATTTAGATCGTGATATCGACGCTTTGAACGCGCGTACCGCGGTACGTGACATTCCCGCAGGGCGAGTGGCTCCGCACGAAGCGCTTATTTTTACCATAGTCAACTGTGTGATATTCATTGTCGCTACCTATTTTATCAATCCGCTGTGTTTATTTTTAGCGCCGATTGCCTTATTCGTGGTGTTGTTTTATTCCTACATGAAACGTATATCGCCGTTGTGCCATTTGGTACTCGGTTTAGGTTTGGGATTAGCTCCTGTTGGCGCCTATTTAGCGGTAGCTGGACAGTTTCATATCGTTCCAATTTTTTTCGGTCTTTCGGTCTTAACGTGGGTGAGTGGGTTCGATATTATTTATGCATTGCAAGACGAATCCTTTGATCGGGAGCATGGATTGCATTCTATTCCCGCGCGTTTTGGCGCAGCCAAAGCCTTACAGATTTCGACTTTGCTACACGTATTGTCTTTTGTGTTTGTATTGTTGCCTTTGTTCTATATACCAGTTAGCTGGCCCTATTATGTAGGCTTGCTTTGCTACGGCGGACTGCTGATCTATCAGCACCGTATTGTGAGCCCGACCGATTTAAGTAAAGTGGATCGCGCTTTTATGACCACGAATGGTATTGCCTCTGTGGTATTTATGTTTTGTTTTCTATTGAATTTGTGGGTATTGGGATAAATATTTCCTAGCTATATAAAAAAGAGACAGGGCAATCCATTTAGGATTGCCCTGTCTCTTTTATTGCCAACCGCCACCAAGGGATCGGTAGAGATCCACCAAGGCGTTGTACTGTGATTTCTGCGATTCGATTAGTTCAAATTTCGATTCGAGCACATCACGTTGTGTGGTCAGCACTTCCATATAATCGGCATGTGCCGCGCTAAACAGATCATTGGCAATCTGTATAGACTCATTGAGTACATTTACCTGCCGGTTTTTGTAGCGCGTGGCTTCTACCGCATTGTGGTATTTCGAAAGCTGATTCGCGACTTCCACGTAAGCATTTAATACCGTCTGTTCGTACTCAAATACCGACTGGATTTGCTTCGAATTGGCCGTCAGATAATCGGCTTGAATGGCTTTTTTATTCACCAACGGTGCCATCAAATCTCCAGCCAATGAATACACCAATGATTGTGGTGTTTTCAACAGATAAGCAGGGTTAAACGCCTGATATCCGATCGAGGCAGAAATGCCCAAAGAAGGATAAAAACGTGCTTTGGCCACCTTAACGTCCAGATCTGCTGCTGCCATGCTGAGTTCTGCTTGCCGCACATCGGGGCGGTTTTCTAATAATTGTGCTGGCAAGCCAGCATCCAAAGCGGCTAAAGTGTTTTCATCAAACTCGGCAGTTGTGCGCTCAATGTGCTGCGGAAAACGCCCTGCCAAATAGTTCAGTCTGTTTTCAGTCTCTACGATGTGCTGATCTATTTCAAATTGCAAACTTTGCGTTTTGAGCAATTCTGCCTCAAACTTTTTGACCGCCAATTCTGTGACGCGAGTCGCCAGTTTTTGCACTTTGGCAGTCGTCAAGGCATTCTCCTGCAAGGCGATATTCTGTTGCAAGATAATGCGTTGCTGATCGAGCGCCAATAACTCATAATAGCTGTTGGCAATCTCCGCGACCAGATTAGTCACCATAAAATTCTTACCTTCTACAGAAGATAAGAATCGCAATTGTGCTGCCTTCGTAGCATTGTGCAACTTATGCCATATGTCGATTTCCCAATTGGCAAATAATGCGGCACCGAAGTCAGGCATCGGTTCTGGATTTTCTTTTCCGTGGCGAATCTCCACTTCTCTTTCCAGCGCACCTAATGGCGTATTTTCACTGCGTTTTTCGACACCAGCGCCACCGCGCACACCTACGAATGGTAAGTATTCCCCTTTGCGTGCCAACACCTCATTGCTCGAGATGGCAATCTCTTGCAGCATCACATTCAATTCCTGATTATGCAACAAAGCCGTATCGATCAGTTGTACCAAATGTGGATCGTTAAAGTATTTGTTCCAATGCAAATCGGCTATGTTCCGGGTAGAATCTGCATTGGCGTAGGCTTCTGGCAAGGCCACAGTAGACGCTTGTTTTTCGATGATCTTTGGCGTGCCGCAGCTGCTTGCTAAAGCGGATGCTACGAGCAGGGTACTATATAATAAAGTTGTTCTTTTCATTAGTTTTCAATTTTTTCGAGCAAAGGCATTTCTTCCTCGTCTTTGATGAGTTTCCGTTTATTGGCGATCGTTCCGAAGATGAAATACAATCCAGGCACGACGATGACGCCGAAGATCGTACCGAGCAACATACCACCGGCTGCTGCTGCGCCGATTGTACGGTTTCCAATAGCGCCTGGTCCGTGTGCCATCACCATCGGAATCATACCCGCAATAAAGGCAAAAGAAGTCATCAAGATCGGGCGAAAACGTACGCGTGCGCCCATTACGGCAGCACGATAGATCGAAAGACCTTCCGCATGTTTTTGCATCGCAAACTCCACAATCAACACCGCATTCTTACCGAGCAAACCGACCAGCATGACTAGTCCCACCTGCGCGTACACATCATTGGCTAAACCCATGATCTTGAGTAATAAAAAGGTGCCGAAGATTCCGGCAGGTAGCGAAAAGATAACCGATAGCGGAATGATGAAGCTTTCATATTGTGCTGCTAATACCAGATACACAAATCCGAGTACGACTAAGAAAATGTAAATGGCTTCATTACCACGAGCGGCTTCGTCTTTTGTTAATCCTTCCCAGCCTATGTCATATCCTCGTGGCAAGGTTTGCGCGGCTACTTCTTGGATCGCCTGAATGGCTTCTCCTGTACTATAACCATTGGCCGGTTCGCCTTTAATAGCCGAAGATGGATACATATTATAACGCGTAATCTCGTTCAATCCCTGCGTTTTGTGCATGGTCATGAAAGCGGAGTACGGTACCATTTCGTCCCGATCATTCTTCACGTATAATTTCATAATATCGTCTGGCAAAGCGCGGTATTCTGGAGATGCTTGCACATACACTTTATAAAATGTACCGAAGCGGATAAAACCTTGCTCGTATGTACTACCAATCAAGATAGAGAGGTTGTTCATCGCATTTTCAATGTTGACGCCTTTTTGCATGGCGGCTTCGTTATCAATTTCTAGTTCGAATTGCGGATAGTTGGCCGAAAAGAACGTAAACATACCGGTCAATTCTTTGCGCTTGCGCAAAGCAGCCATAAATTCATCATTCACTTGCTCCAATGCTTTATAATCGTCGGTATTGGTTTTATCTAGCAAACGCAGAGAAAAACCGCCTGCTGCACCATATCCCGGCACGGCTGGTGGGCCAAAGAACTCAATCGTAGCGCCAGCAATATTTTTGGTGTGCTCTTCGAGCTGTTCGATAATCTCCGGTACGCTGTGCGTGCGCTCCGACCAATCTTTCAGCTCGATCAGACAGGTTCCGGCATTGGATCCGCGACCTTCGGTCAAGATCTCGTAACCTGCCAAAGCCGTTACCGAAGCCACGCCATCCACATGCTCCGCCGCTTTTTGCAGTTGACGCGCCAGGTCATTGGTGCGTTCCAAAGTAGATCCTGGCGGCGTTTGTACGATGGCGTAAATCATTCCTTGATCCTCATTAGGTATAAAACCTGACGGAAGCGTTCTCGAAATACCAAAAATACCGACTGCAAATGCAGCCAATAATGTAAAGGTCACCATGCGACGGTTGACGATGCGCTTCAAGAACAAGGCATAACGCACATTCAAACGGTCGAATTTTTTGTTGAATACGGCCAAGAATTTCTCGATCGGATTGAGTTTGGCTTTCTTGCCTTTATGCGGTTTGAGTAACATCGCACAAAGTACCGGCGTGAGCGTTAAGGCTACGAAACCCGAAATGACAATAGAACAAGCCATCGTGATGGCAAATTGCCGGAAGAAGACACCGACTGGTCCAGTCATAAATGCGACTGGAACAAATACCGCCGTCATTAATAAGGTGATGGCGATTACCGCGCCGCTAATCTCTTTGATGACTTCCACCACGGCAGCATAAGGTCGCAGATGCTTCTCATGCATCTTGGCATGCACGGCTTCTACAACCACAATGGCATCATCCACCACCACACCGATCGCCAGCACCAAGGCAAAGAGTGTGATGAGGTTGATGGTAAGTCCAAATGCCTGCATAAACATAAATGCACCAATGAGCGAAACGGGAACGGCAATAATTGGGATTAACGTAGAACGCCAATCGCCCAAAAACAGGTAAACTACAAGCGCTACTAAGATGAACGCTTCACCCAAGGTATGCACCACTTTATCAATAGAAGCGTTTAAGAAGTTGGATACATCATAAGTGATTTTATAATCCATTCCGGGAGGGAAGGAAGAAGCTTTAATTTCTTCGAGCTTATCCTTTACCTCTTTGATCACCTCATTGGCATTACTACCATAGTTTTGTTTCAAGGTAATGGAGGCAGAAGGCAAACCGTCAAGATTAGAATAAATATCATAGAATTCACTACCTAACTCCACCGTTCCGATATCTTTCAATTTCAAGCTTTCGCCTTCGGGATTGGAGCGGATAATGATGTTTTCGTATTGATCAGTTTTATTGTATCGGCCTTTGTAGGTAAGCACATATTCTAGCGATTGAGAGCGCTTGCCCGTACTTTGGCCGAGACGACCCGGTGTTCCGATGATGCTTTGCTGGCTCATGGCTTCCATCACTTCATCGGTAGAGATATTATACGCACGCATGCGATCAGGATTCAGCCAAATGCGCATCGCGTAAATCCGGCTTCCCAAGATTTTGGCACTACCTACACCGTTTAGTCGGGAAATTTCTGGGATGACATTGACGTTGGCAAAATTGTACAAGAATTTCTGATCTGCATTGGGATCCTTGCTGTACACGTTGACGTACATCAACATATTGGGCGAGGTATAACTCACTACCAAACCTTCACGTTGTACGAGTTCTGGAAGTCGGTTGGTGACTTGCTCAATCCGCGTTTTTACATTGACCATCGCTTGGCTGGGATCTGTTCCCAAATCAAAATACACCATGATCGTAGCTTCCCCCGCACTGGTGGCGTCAGAAGTCATGTATTTCATTCCCGGCGCACCATTGATGGATTTTTCCATCGGAATAAGCACGGATTCAGTCAGTACATTGGCGCTGGCGCCAGGATAAGCAATATTCACGACAACCACAGGAGGGGCGATGTCTGGAAATTGCGAAATAGGAAGTGTACCGATGGCCAATAAGCCGAGGAACACGACCACGATAGAGAGGACGATGGCAAGCACCGGCCGTTTTATGAATTTTTCAAACATGTTTGTTAATACTTTAAGGTGGACGTGTAACTTATTCGCTGGCCAAGGTGAGCTTGCTCATCGCTTCGCGCGGTGATTCGTAGTCGACTACCACTTTATCACCATCTTGTACTTTACGAATGCCTTCGAGCAGGATTTTTTCTTTTCCAGTTAATCCAGATCCTACAATAAACAGGTCAGGCATTTCCGCTTTCACTTGGATTGGAGTCAATTTCACTTGATTGTCGGCATTGATGACATACACATACCTTTTGTCCATGATTTCAAAGCTGGCTTTTTGCGGAATGATTACGGCATGTGGCATCGGTACGGCCATAAGTATTGTACCGGTTTGTCCATTTCTTAAGATGTTTTTAGGGTTAGGAAAGGTCGCTCGGAAAGCAATGTTACCCGTTTCGTTATTGAAGTCTGCTTCGATGGTTTCGACTTTACCGGAGTTTTCAAACACTTGTTGGTTAGCCAAAAAGAGCTGTACCTGATCGAGGTTATGCTCGCTGGCGTTATTTTTATAATTGAGGTACTCGGCCTCTGGTACATTGAAATACACCCACATTTGGCTATTGTCTGAAAGGCTAGTCAATAGATCCCCTTCATCGACCAAACTTCCTAGACGAAGATTCAAATGATCTACATAACCATCATAAGGCGCGGTGATGCGTGTAAATTGAAGATGCGTTTTAGCGAGCTCCATTTCGGCTTCAGCGCGTTTGTATTTGGCTTTGGCCAATGCCAGTTCATTGGCAGAGACCACATTTTTATCAAATAGGGTTTGCGCATTGAGCACTTCTATGCGGTTTGTTTCTAGTTCGGCTTCTGTTTTATGAAACTCTGCGTTATAGACATTGGGCATGATTTGGAACAGGAGCTGTCCTTTGTGCACGTACTGCCCTTCATCAACAAATACCTTTTCTAGATAACCGCGCTCTTGTGAGCGGATCTCAATATGTCGGATCGAACGGATCTGGCTGACGTATTGTTTGGTAATCGTGGTGTCTTGTACTAAAGGCGAGGTGGCCGTGTAGTGACCTTCTTCTTCTGTATGCGTGTGTTTTTGTTGGCAAGATGTAGCTATGCATAGCGATATCAAGCTATACAAAATGGTGTTGAATTTCATACGAGATATGATGTTATTATCAGAAATTGATTTAATAAATACGTTTTGGGAGATGGTGTAGTGAGCGCACATGCAAATCACGGCTGTATAGGCTATGGTACACCATATGAACGCTAACTGCAATAATTAGTGCAGCTTAGCAAAGCTCCAGATAGGAGAAGTAATGAAGGCTAAATGCGAAAATCTTGGAAAAGGATGTACCGTTCGGTACGGATTGCCAGTTGGTTGGCAATATGTCTAGTATAACTTGGTAAGCAAGTTATGGATTGAGCTAGCTCATCGTAGCACCATCTAGGATGGAAGCCTTGTTGCGCAAAACGATCTGCTTGCGGTGCGGCGTCCTCTTTTTTCACCGATATTTCTTCTACTTGTTCAATCGCTTGATCGGTAGCGTGATGAGAAGAAGCGTGCGTGGAATATTGATGATGCTGTAGAGTAGGTGGGGTGGTGGTGTGGGTCGTAGATGCGGTGATTAATTCGCATCGTGCAGCAAGGGGCGGAACAGTGCGTAGTTTGTCCGGCATAGTTTGGCCTGATACCATATAGATGGTAAACATCCAAAACCCAAACAAGGTCAACAACCGATTCATGCGCGTTTCCATGCGCTGCAAATGTATAAAAAAGTCGGAATACGCGATGTTAAATTTTTATTAATATACATTTTTAAGATATTATTTAGTTGGGATTGCTTTTTCGTGATAGCTTTCGATGAAAGTTAGTCGAATACTACTATAGATAAGAAAGAGAGAGCATATGTTGACATCAGACAACATCTATTAATTGCTGATTTGTTGTCAACTTTTGATCCTATTATTAACTTTTCCGACAAAATTAGGCTAATAATATTGGCAATGCGTTCTAAAAACGTTTTCTTTGCAAGAATCTAAAGAGGCATTAATGGCGAAGAATTTATTGATAGTAGAGTCCCCTGCAAAGGCTAAGACGATTGAAGGTTATTTAGGTAAAGATTTCCTAGTAAAATCTAGCTACGGACACATCCGGGATCTGGTAAAAACCGACGATGCTATTGATACCGCCAATAAGTTCGAACAGCGTTACGAAGTTCCATCCGACAAAAAAGCGGTGGTCAGCGAATTAAAGAAACTCGCTAAGCAAGCGGAAACGGTATGGTTAGCGTCCGATGAGGACCGCGAGGGAGAAGCTATTTCTTGGCATCTTTTTGAGACTTTAGGTCTCAAGGACGATAGTACTAAGCGAATCGTATTTCACGAGATTACCAAGCCCGCCATCTTAAAAGCAATAGAATCACCGCGTAAGATTGATTACAATCTAGTATATGCGCAACAGGCACGTCGCGTGCTAGATCGTCTAGTGGGATTTGAATTGTCGCCTGTTTTATGGCGCAAGGTGAAACCTTCTTTATCGGCTGGCCGTGTACAATCTGTAGCGGTACGTCTGATTGTAGATCGCGAACGTGAGATCAATAAGTTCGAAGCGACCGCTGCCTTTAAAGTAACTGCGATATTTTCTACTGGCAATGCGCGCGAATTATTTAAGGCTGAGTTGCCGCAACGCTTTGATAAAAAGGAAGAAGCACATGATTTCTTAAAAGATTGTATTGCCGCTGCCTTTGAGATCAGTTCACTCGAAAAGAAACCTGCGAAACGCAGTCCATCTGCTCCGTTTACCACCTCGACTTTGCAACAAGAAGCGAGTAGAAAATTAGGTTTTTCGGTGGCACGTACGATGCAAGTCGCACAACGATTGTACGAAGCTGGACATATCACTTATATGCGTACCGATTCGGTAAACTTGTCGGATACCGCAATTGAAAGCGCTCGCGCAGAGATTGTGAATGCATACGGTGACAAGTACCATAAACAACGCCAATACAGAACCAAATCGGCCGGAGCACAAGAGGCGCACGAGGCGATTCGTCCAACTTATTTCGCTAATCACACCGTAGAGGTAGACGCGTCAGAAAAACGTCTTTATGAGTTGATTTGGAAACGTGCCATCGCTTCTCAGATGAGCGAAGCCGAGTTCGAAAAAACGGTGGCGAAGATTCATATATCGACCCGGGCAGAAGAGTTTGTGGCAAACGGCGAGATCATGAAATTTGACGGATTCCTCAAAGTATACATGGAATCGATGGATGAGGATCAAGAAGGCGGATTGGATAATGATGGTGATAATGCCTTATTGCCGCCTTTAGCAAAAGGACAGGTCCTGCAATTGAACGATTTGTCGGCTACAGAACGCTTTTCAAGACCGCCAGCGCGTTTTACAGAGGCGTCTTTAGTAAAGAAATTGGAGGAACTCGGTATTGGTAGACCATCTACCTATGCGCCAACGATTTCGACTATTCAGAATCGGGGTTATGTGGTCAAAGAAGAACGAGAAGGTCGCGAACGTGAGTTTGATGTATTGACCGTTAAAAATAAAGAAGTCATTCAGGAGACAAAAACAGAGATCACGGGCGCGGAGCGCAATAAAATGTTTCCGACCGATATCGGTATGTTGGTGAATGACTTTCTGATTCAGCATTTCAAAGGCATTGTAGATTATCATTTCACCGCCAAAGTGGAGAAAGAGTTCGATGAGATTGCACATGGTGCGAAGCAATGGACGGATATGTTGGAGGATTTCTACGGTCCTTTCCACAGCGAAGTGCAGGATACCATGGAGAATGCTGATCGTGCAAATAGTGAACGCGAGCTCGGTGTAGATCCAGTTTCGGGCAAGCCGATCAGTGTGCGTGTTGGAAAATTTGGACCACTCGTACAGATTGGATCTCCAGACGACGAGGAGAAACCACGCTTTGCTTCCTTACGTAAAGGGCAGATGATCGAAACGATCACGCTCGAAGACGCATTAGAACTCTTCAAATTGCCGAAGAAAGTAGGCGTTTATGAAGATAAGGATATGTCGGTTGCGATTGGTCGTTTTGGCCCTTATATTCGCCACGACAGTTCTTTTTATTCGCTACCAAAAGGAGTAGATCCCTTGGATGTTACGGAGCAAGAGGCGGTCACGATCATCGAGGAGAAACGTCAGAAAGATCGGGATAAAGTAATTCGTGTATTCGACGAGAATCCAGATGCGCAGATCGAAAATGGGCGTTGGGGTCCATTTATCCGATTAGGTAAGCAAAATATCAAAATCCCTAAAGGCACCGAGGTCGAAAAAATTACCTACGAGGATGTGCTCAAATGGGCTGAAACAGCGCCGAAACCTAAAAAAGGTGCTGTAGCCACCAAGGCTGCTGCTAAAACAGCAACGAAAGCACCTAAGAAAAAGGCGACGACGGCTAAAAAGACAACTACAAAAAAGAAATCCTAATCATGAAGAAGGATCTGCCGGAAAATAAGGTGTCGGGAGTAGATGTAGCGGTCGTTTTAGAGAGCGATTCGCCACAAGGTAAGGTGTGGAATGTCTATCTGATCAATGAGCAAAAGGCCAAACTGCAAAATGTCTTGGTATCTTCCAAAGGATATGGCGTTAAAGATAGTCGAGAGGTAAAAACCACCACCTTACGACATTTCTTGGGAGATGTGCTTGCTCAGTCAGCCATCAAGATTGAGGCAATCGATACCGAAGTATTTGGCCTGACGAATGAATATTGGGTCAGTTATTACGTGGATAATGTGATGTATGATAAGAAATACATCTTCCTGCCAGAAAGCATTGTGGACGAAAATCTTATTAAAACCCCTTTTGTGGGAAAACCAGGCGTCATGATAGGAGGCCAGAACTAATGGCGAAGCATAACTTTGTAATTGCTATTGATGGCTTTTCTTCCTGCGGGAAAAGCACGGTTGCCAAAGCTTTGGCTAAGAAATTAAACTTCGTATTTGTAGATAGTGGTGCGATGTATCGTGCCGTTACACTGTATTTTATACAGAATAACGTGGATATGCACGACGAAGCGCAAGTCGCGGCAGCCATTTCGGATATACATATTGATTTTATTCCTAATAGCCAACAAACCCAAATTTTGTTGAATGGCGAAGACATCTCCGATGCGATTCGTACGATGGAAGTATCGTCGTTGGTAAGTGAGGTAAGTGCACTGAAACAAGTGCGCACAGCGATGGTCGCACAGCAGCAAAAGTTAGGTGCCAAGCGCAATATTGTAATGGATGGCCGTGATATTGGCACGACGGTATTTCCGCAAGCGGATCTAAAAATCTTTATGACCGCTGATCCTTATATCCGTGCAGAACGTCGTTTTGCTGAATTGGCAGCCAAAGGCGAGCAGCTCACGATGGAAGAGGTCAAAGAAAACCTAGCGCATCGTGATCATATTGATAGTACTCGCGAAGAAAGTCCGCTGCGCCAAGCCGAAGATGCAGTTGTATTGGATAATTCTCAATTAACGCAAGAGCAGCAGTTGGATTTTGTATTAGACCTGTATCAGCAGGCGAAAAAGGCTTCTGTGAAGTAAGGTTAATCGCTTCGTTTCTTGGTGATTAGGTTTTGAATTTTTGGTTATCAACCAAAAATCAATTATCCAATCTTACCTAGGTGCGTATTTTTAAAACTATCATCGAATTTTAGTCCGTAGCCGAATATTCTGTCCATAGCCGAATGGGCCAACAGAATGATACCTGCTAAAGTAAGGGGTGAATGGTGAAGCCACAATCCTACAGCTAGAACAGCAATTGCTAGCAATTTATGATGAAATAAATTGTAGAGAAAAGCGCCTATCTTAGTGTTGAACATATAGCCAATCATCGATACATCTGGCAATAGGATACAAGCGATGAAAATCCACCACGCGTAGTCTAACTGGTTGAATAAAATAATAGCAAGGATTAGCTGTGCCAATTCTTCGAGTTTCAAAAGGTTCTTCATAGCTGTTTTTATGATACTACAAAGATCCGAAACTATCGCTCAAAGGCTCTTGATTTAAATCAAGGATTTTCCGTTCGCCGTTTTCTTATTCTGCTAAATGTTTCAGGTGTCATCCCGAGGACAGAAGCGATGTATTGCAATGGGATTTGATTAAACAAGTTTTTGTTTTGTTGAAAATACAGGTCATATCGTTCTTCTGCCGTCATGGATAAATGAGAGAAAACTCTGTCTTCGATCATGGCAAAGCATTTGACAATAAACCGTTTTTCAATCTCATTCCATTTTGGAAATTCTTGACAAAGCTTTAAATAGTTTGCCTTGCTGATGGTCAAAAGCGCGGTATCTGTAAAAGCTTGTATATTCCAGCGATTGGGCTGATCAAAAAAGAAACCCAAGACTTCCGTAATTAAGAAGTTTTCGGTAGATATCCATTGCGTAATTTCTTTTCCGTCTGATAACGCATAAACCCTTAATATTCCAGACTTAACGATGCTTAGCTTGTCGCAAACTTTGTCGGCCTTCGTAAAGAAATCATTTTTGCTCAGCTTTTCTTCGCGGAAATACGAGCGAATTAGGTTCAACTCTTCGCTTGTGAGTCGTCCAAAATGTTCTTGTATTAATTTATCAAAGTCTTGCACGCTAGGATATGAAGTTAGGGTTTGTCTTTGTCAAAGATACAGAATGGGGAGGTCTTGTCTGTGATCATTTTCGTAAGAAATCGCTTCGTCATGCTTCCGCGATGACGAGATTTATTATTTCACTTCTACTAATGAACTTGTCATCTTTGCGAAGCTCAGGCAATCTTATCATCAACTCTATACAACACCATCAACTTACAAAAAACTGATCACCTATTCCATTCACGTTAACAAAATCCTAAAATCGAATACATAAAAAAACTCCTGAAACGGGGAGTTTCAGGAGTTTACCAAACCAATTATTAACCTAAATTATGAAATTATACTACTAAAACGCCGGACTGTCTCGCTTGTTGTGTAAATATTGGATATTAACATTTCTTTAACAAAGTGCATCTGTCTGGCGATCATCCAAGCGCCTACGGCGCGAATGATAGATTCACTTTCGCATATCCCAATCCCTCTAACAGCGGGCGAAATACATGTAATGCATTTGATTTCGTCTGTTCTAGGATATCCGATTGACGTACTTCCTTCATGATTTGCGTTTCGGCTGCCTTATAAGCGGCATCTACCAATTGCGCTTCACGGAAGAAAGCCATCTTCGTATCGTACACACGGGAATTATCGTGATCAATGCGCACATAACAAATCTCTGGACGCGGCAACTGTATCGTAACCGAGTCGCCAATAACTTCAATATCATTCGGTGTGATCCGAGATAAATCAACACAACCCACAGCATCCGCCTTCACAATCAATAATACGGACGCATCTGGTAAGTACGTGCTAATATTTTTATGTTCTACTACATCGCTTAGTCGGTATTTTACCAACTCCAGTTTGCCCATAGCTTCAATACGTTCTACTAATATTTGATGTCTGGATTCTACGTTGTCTACGGGACTGAATCTTTTCCAGATCATCCATCCGGCGAAGCCTACAAGGACGAGAATAAGCAGTGTAATTAAGATCTTTCTCATAATAAATAAATACTCAAATAACAGACCAACATCCCACTAAAAGGTTTAATAGGTTGCTTATAACACAAAAAAGCCTACATCTAATGTAGGCTTTACACACACTGAAACAAAATACCCAGTTTCTAAGGGTAAGTGGTCACGACTTTACTCACTTGCCATCCGTTATCTACGCGGCTTAATGTGATATAGTCTACACGGGTGAAGTGACCGAAGTCCATGGTTGCTTTTGCAATGCTGGTATTGCCTACTTCATCCAAAATTTCAAATTTGCTGGTGCAATCGTATTTCAAACCTTTATTCTTTTTCAAGAAGCTCAAATATTCAGAGCGGGTGTTTTTTGTGCGGTTTACATCGTTGACATATTCGAAGTCTTTCGCAAGCAAGTGCTCGCTCCATTCGTAATTGCCAGATGAGATCATCTCTACATATGTAGCGACGATACGGTTAGAATTGTAATTCTTTAAAGGATTTACCAGTGGGGCAGCAAAGGAGTTCATACTTAGACTAACCAAGATTGCTGCGATGAGGGTGATGAATATCTTTTTCATATTGTTTGAAGTTATGTTTTGTTGTTTCTTCAAAAGTAGCGTACAAACGGCCTCAGCAGAATGGTAATTCGACTAGCGTCGTGCTATATTCGGTCAGTTGGGGAGATTTACCGGTAAAAATTTCACCTACTGTTTCGATAGCACTTAGCCGATCTATACGCTTACTTTCATATCTTCAAGACGCGATGAAAGAAGGGAATGTTGCAGGGTTATATGTTAAATATTTTTAACTTTTTTCTTTTCTTGTTGTTTCCGCGAATTCAGCAATTTCCACAATGCGTGGAATGCTGGATTTTGGTGCCATGTGGCGTAGTTTTTTGATCCGACGTTTTCTTTTAAAATTGTGAATCAATTTACTATCCGAGTACATTTTCCAGTTCATTAAGAGAACGCTGCTCAGGACGACACATAGACCAAGAATCTGCAATCCCGTAACGACGTGATCTGTAAAAAAATGGGCTAACAAGAGCGCAACGATGGGATTTACGTAAGCGTGGGTGCTTACCTCTGTGGCAGGCCGCACTTGCAATAGCCAAATGTAAGAGCTGAACGCTAAGATGGATCCCATGATAATAAGGTAAACAATCGCTCCCCAATATTCAATTGGTACGCTGGCTGCGTCGAACTTTGCGTAATCACCATTCGTAGAACCGACAATAGTAAATACCACACCAGCGGTTAACATTTGCCAAGCAGTTTTTACGCTTACGTGCAAATCTTTTGTTTTTTCCGATTTGCTGTCTTCAGCGTTATCGCTATCGTCAGTTGGTTTTCTACTGTATTTACTATAGAGTGATCCGATTGTCCATGCGATGGTACCCATGGTCATGACAATCATCGCGATAAGCACCATTGATTGATCGTGTTCATCACCATTACTGTTAAATATTTGCTCGGCAAACAGCATCAATACACCAATGAATCCCATCACCAAACCAATTACCGTTGTCGGGCTAGTGAAATTCTCCTTCCAGCGCGGTTTGTCCAATACGACAAACCAGATGACGGTAGCAGCAGATATGATAGATACAATACCGCTTGAGATGAATTGCTCTGACCAGATCACGGCAGCCATATCTAAGAATAGCAATAAGAAACCCACAAATACAGCTTGTTTTACGGCAGTACGTTCAAAAAGCCGGTAACCTTTTATCTTACAGTATCCCATGAGTAGTGCTCCTGCCGTCAAGAAACGAATAGAGCCAATCACAAAAGGAGGAAAGGCATGCAATGCCTTTTCGATGAAGAAAAAGGTAGATCCCCAGACAATATATACGACCAGATAAGCGAAGATGACAAGCCCAATTGGCGATTGTAGTTGTTTTACCATCACAAAAAAATCTAAAATGTTAAGAATTAGGAATAACCAATTTATGGCTTTCCTTTACCGTTTCCAGTACAATGGTGGTGCGCGTCGATATAATACCATCAATCTGACTCAGTGTATTTCGCATAAGATCTACCAAACCGCCTGAATCGCTGGTACGCACTTTGATCAAGTAGCCATCATCACCGGCAATATCGTGTACTTCCAATACTTCTGGAATCTTGGCCAATAAAAGACCGACGCGCTGATCGCCAATGTTGTCGTGTGATTTGATGAAAATGAACGACAGCATTTTTTGATCTAAAGCATCTGGGTTGATCTGTGTGTGATAATCTAGAATAACACTTTTATGCTCTAGTTTCTTCACGCGCTCCAGAATAGCCGATGGTGCCATGCCCAATTCACGTGCGATATCCGCATTGTTTGTTCGGGCATTTTGCTGCATGATCCGAAGGATTTGCAGGTCGACTTGATCTAAATTATATTCCACTTTCTCCATTGTGGCGCAAAAGTAATCATTAAAATGAATATTGTTCGTTATTTAATTGTAAATTCTGAATTATATTCATTTGGTATGTGTAAATTAGAATATAAACCAGTTTTGGCTGTTTATTGGAGAATTATGTTCTCATTTTAAGCAGTCGTATACAAGCCTATCATAATAGGATATACGTAGAATGAAAATGGTTTTAATTATGTTTGCTAGACCATTCACCCACATGCTATTGTAGAGAGATTTATGAATAAGGAAGTATTGAAATCGCTTTCCCATATTTTGCGCGGAGAACTTTATTACGATAATGACATTCCTGCCCATCATACGATGCGCTTGGCCTATGCCACAGATGCTTCGATCTACCAAGAATTGCCCTTAGCAGTAGCTATTCCGAAAGATGATGTCGACGTGCAGCGATTGATTGAGTTTGCTCGAACAAACCAGACGACGCTGATTCCGCGTACCGCTGGGACGTCCTTGGCCGGCCAAGTGGTTGGAAATGGAATTGTGCTTGATATGTCGCGCTGTTTCAATGCTATTATTGAAGTGAATCAAGAAGAAAGTTGGGTGCGTGTACAACCAGGTGTGATACGCGATGATCTGAATGCATTCTTAAAACCTTTTGGTTTGATGTTTGGTCCGGAAACCTCTACGGCAAGTCGCGCGATGATCGGCGGAATGGTAGGCAATAATTCTTCTGGTTTGCATTCTATTGTCTGGGGAGATACACGGCAAAAATTGTTGTCGGCGATATTATTATTGGACGATGGTTCACGCATAAAGGTGAAAGCTCTGACGCCTACGCAATTGCTGCAAAAGTTTCATCTGCAAACGCGTGAAGGTGAAATCTATCGAAAGTTGAATGATTTGCTAACAGACAAAGCCAATCGATCGGCCATAGCCAATGGCTATCCCAAAAAAACGTTGACCAGAAGAAATACAGGTTATGCCTTGGATTTATTGGCAGACGAGGATCGTCCATTTAATCTTTGTCAATTGCTGGCGGGTTCCGAAGGTACGCTTGGGATAATGCTCGAAGCAAAATTGAAGCTGATGCCGCTGCCCGCAAAGGAAGTTGGCGTGTTGTGTATTCATTTTACTGATATGATCTCCTGCATGCAGGGCAATATGGTAGCGTTGCAACATCAACCGCAGGCCTCCGAATTGATTGATAAATATATTTTAGATTATACGGTAGGGCATCCGACTTATCAGCACAATCGATTTTTTATATCTGGTGATCCTGCGGCGCTACTCATTGTTGAGTTTCGTGCCGATACGGTAGAACAAGTGGTAGCGCAAGCCGAGGCGTTGAAAGCTGATTTGCAAGCCCAAAATTTAGGCTACGCCTATCCGCTGGTTTTAGGAGATCAATCTAATTTGGTGTGGGATGTGCGTAAAGCAGGGTTAGGTTTGATTCGCAATTTGCCAGGCGATTCGCAGCCTGTCAATTTGATTGAAGATTGTGCTGTCGCACCCGAAGATTTGCCAGCTTATGTTGCCGATGTGCAAGCATTGTTGGCCGAAGAAGATGTGCTCGCATCGTATTATGCGCATGCTGGTGCCGGCGAATTGCATATTGAGCCGTTCTTGAATCTCAAATCTCCGCAAGGCGTCAAGCAGTTTCGAAGGATTTTGGAAAAGACGACTGATTTGGTCTTAAAATACAATGGTTCTCTGAGCGGAGAACATGGGGATGGACGATTGCGCGGAGAATTCATCGGCAAAGTGCTTGGCCAAGAAGTGTATGCTTTACTACAACAAGTAAAACAAATTTTTGATCCAGTAGGTATTTTCAACCGGCAAAAGATTGTCGATACGCCACCGATGGATACGTCGCTTCGCTATGAGGTGGGAAATAAGCAAGAATTGGTAAACACGTACTTCGATTTCACCAAACAAGAAGGCATTCTTCGGCTTGCGGAGAAATGCTCAGGCTCGGGCGATTGCCGAAAAACGCAAATTAGCGGAGGTACGATGTGTCCTTCTTTTATGGCCACGCGTGATGAAAAAGATACTACACGAGCACGAGCCAATGTATTACGGCAATTTTTGACTTCTTCTACGCAAAAAAATCGCTTTGCACACGAAGAGATCAAAGAGGTGATGGACCTCTGCCTGAGTTGCAAAGCGTGTAAGACCGAATGCCCATCCCAAGTGGATATGGCCAAGATGAAAGCTGAGTTTCTACAGCAGTATTACGATCAATTTGGTCCATCATTTCGTTCGCGCGTGATTGCTAACTTTACGAAGTCACAACAGTTGGCTTCTTTGGTTGCTCCGATATACAATGCACTTGTCCGTTCTCCAATGGTATCGTCTGCAGTAAAGCATCTGTTGGGCTTCGCCCAAAAACGCTCCTTGCCAGCTGTGGCCAACACGACTTTGAAGCGTTGGAGTTCGCGGGATAGGGAGTCGCCATCAGCAGTGCGAAAGGTTTATCTGTTTTGTGATGAGTTCACCAATTACAACGACGCGGAAATTGGTAAAAAAGCGATTCTGCTACTCGAACGCTTAGGTTATGAAGTTATCATTCCTGAGCACAAAGAGAGTGGACGCACCTATCTCTCCAAGGGCTTTGTCAAGGAAGCAAAGGCGCTGGCGCGGTATAATGTGCAGAAGCTTTCACCATTGGTGAATGATGCAACACCAATTATAGGCGTAGAGCCTTCGGCTATTTTGACTTTTCGTGATGAGTATTTGGACTTGGCCGATGCCGATTGGAAATCAGAGGCGCAGCATTTGGCTCGCTATGCGCTGACTATGGAGGAATTCTTGGATCAAGAAATGCTTCGAGGAAATATTGCTCAAACGGCTTTCAGCAGCAATGCAATAAAAATAAAAATTCACGGCCACTGTTATCAGAAAGCTTTTCAACTGATGCAGCACACGAAGAATGTACTTTCCTTTCCTGCTAATTACACCGTGGAGCTTATTCCCTCTGGTTGCTGCGGTATGGCTGGTTCATTTGGTTATGAGAAAGAACATTACGAGGTTTCGATGAACATTGCCGAGTTGGTATTATTGCCTGCGGTGCGTTTGGCAGCGACAGAAGATATCATTGTGGCGGCAGGTACATCGTGTCGGCATCAGATTGCTGATGGTAGCGATCGACGGGCTTACCATCCGGTGGAGGTGTTGTATGATGCATTGGTCTAAAGAAAATGGGTTGAAAATATCATCATTACACATTTCCGACTCAAACTAATTTTTTGCAGATTTGTTAAACGATCAAAACGAAAGGCTATGAATATGAAATATGCTATTATAGGAATGGTGACATTGCTTGGGGCAATGATAGGCTGTCAATCGCCACAGAAACAAGATAATGGAACTACTAACTCGAGTAATGATCAGCAAATACTAGAGAGCCGTCCATTTGTCAATGACGAAAAGGCGGCTAAGTATAAGTTTTTTCTAAATATTGTTGGTGAAGAGGAGACTGATTCGACGGTCATCTATACCGCGAAATCGCTATTTAGAGAAGATACCGTTGGACTGAAGATCGAAATCTTGAAAGAGATTGCGGCAGGTGTTACCGCGACGGGTGAGCCAGATCAAGAAAATGGATTCGTACCGGGAGCGATTCGTTTTTCATCGCTAGGAGCAGATTCAGATCACTTTGTGCAGGCTTTACAAGAATTGTTTGGCTTGAAAGATACCGGAAAGATGACGATGAATACCGTTGCGCCATTGGTGTTTTCTTCCAATAATGAAGCCATTGATTTGAGCAAAAATAAACAAGCGACCTACAGCTTTAAGCTTTTCCTGGAGAATGATATGGGTGCCGAGGCTGAAGTATTTGCAGTACTGGATACGTATCGTAAGTCGTTTGAAATCTCAGAAAAAGATAACTCTTTCCGCGCTCAGATCATCGCTGCATTTGCTGCAAACTAAGAAAATTCCTGTTTAGGAAGAGACGAAAAATATGAAATTGACTTACGTTAGGTTGTGCCTGATTTTAAGTTTGGTTGCACTATCATCCAGCCTTATAAATGCGCAGGTGCATCCGGCAGTTGACCGCCAAGCCTTAGGCAAGGTGAAACATCCGGCGTTGCAAGAATTGTCAGGTATTGTGCCTTCTCTGGTCAATCCAAATTGCTTCTGGGTACACAATGATAGTGGTGACGATGCGCATATCTATTTAATCGATTCTGCCGCAAATCTATTGTGCACTTATACGCTAGAAGGTGTGATAGCACGCGATTTTGAAGAGATTGCTTGGATGATGCGCGATGGAAAATATCATTTGGTAGTCGGTGATATTGGCGATAATCGTGCTAAAAGAAAGCATATCACTTTTCATGAATTCGCAGAGCCCGTTTGGGAAAAAGGAGTGCGTAAGGCTGTAATTGCTCACATCAACAGCTTTGAAGTAGTGTATCCAGATGGACCGAGAGATGCGGAAGCATTTTTTGTAGACCCATTGACCAATCAACTCATCTTAATTACCAAGCGTGACTTCCATGTCCACGTGTATAGTGCTGACTTCTTGCAAGAACATACATCATCTGTAGGGCAATCGAGCAAACCATACGTCTTAAAAAGAGAAGCGGAATTACCCTTATTTTTTGTGACGGCTGCTGATATATCGGCCAACGGACAAGATATTTTAGTAAAAAATTTGACCAGTATCTATCATTGGAAACGTAATCCTTCAGAGTCCGTTGTTTCCGCATTGCGTAAACCATACGAGGAAGTGCCTTATGCACCCGAGCCGCAAGGTGAAGGAATTGCTTTTGACCGTGATGGCCGAAGATTTTATACGATTAGTGAGCGACCATTAGGATTGGAATCGTACCTTTATAGGTATCAATTAGTCAAATAATGAAGCTACCTTTTATGTTGCTGTCTTTCCTGCTGCTGTGTCAGCAGCTGATTGGCGCACAAGTCGATACCGTTGAGGTGTATAGCAATAGCATGCAGAAAAATATAAAAGCAGTCGTTGTGCAGCCTGCTAGCAACCTCAACTCCAAACTGCCCACGCTCTATTTACTACATGGCTTCAGCGGTAAATACAATGATTATATTCAGCGTGTCGCCCAATTACAGGAGTTGGTAGATCGCTATCAAATCTTAGTGGTTTGTCCAGATGGTGGCCACAGCTCGTGGTATTGGGACATCGATGGCGACAAGGACTTTCAGTACGAAACTTTCGTGTCCAACGAATTGGTAAACTATATTTCTGCTAATTATCCCGCAAACGAAGAATCGCGCTATCGCGCAATTACCGGTTTTAGTATGGGTGGGCATGGCGCTTTATATCTTGCATTGCGACATCAGGATGTATATGGCGCAGTAGGAAGTATTGCCGGTGGTGTGGATATTCGTCCTTTTCCCAATAACTGGGATATGGAAAAGCGACTAGGAAGCTACGCAGAAAACTCCGCATCTTGGCAGTCGCATACGGTGATGGAAATGCTTCATTTGGCAGGTGGCCAGCCGTTACCAATTTACATTGATTGTGGGCGCGATGATTTCTTTTACGAGGTCAACTTGCGTTTGCACGAGCGCATGACTTATCTCAACATACCGCACCATTATCAAAGTATGCCAGGCAAGCATGACTGGGCATATGTAAGCAAATCGCTTGACTTTCAATTTGCCTTTTTTCATCAGTTTTTCGTTGACTCGGAAAGATAGAATTCTCACTACTAATTATTCATGATGCTTAGGATATTCTTCGCGCTCTGTTCCTTATTGCTATTTACTACCGTTGCTCATGCACAAAATCGGGTCACGTTAAGTGGCTTTGTAAAAAATGCACAATCTGGTGAAACGATGATTGGAGCGATGGTTCGATTTCCCGATTTAGATATTTCGGCCAGCACCAATAGTTATGGTTTCTTTTCGGTACAAGTTCCGGCAGGTACGTACCAAGTGGAAGTTTCCTACATCGGCTACAATACGATCGCTAATACGATCGAATTGAAGCAAAATGTGCAGCGCAGCTTTGAAATTTCCAACGAAAGCAAGGAGATTGAAGAAATCGTAATTTCTGCCTCTTCACGCCCTAACCAAGTGAAAAGTCCGCAAATGGGCGCGCTTAAAATTACAGCAGAAGAAATTAAGAAAGTTCCGGTCATCTTTGGAGAGCCAGACATTCTCAAAACCATTCAACTATTGCCGGGAGTAGCTACAGGCAATGAAGGCTCATCCAACTTCTTTGTACGTGGTGGTGGCGGCGATCAGAACTTGATCTTGCTAGACGAAGCCATCGTATACAATGCGTCGCATTTACTAGGCTTTTTCTCGACTTTCAATTCGGACGCGATTAAAGACGTCAATTTATTTAAAGGTGGTATTCCAGCGCAGTATGGTGGTCGTATCTCGTCGGTGCTCGATATCAATATGCTAGATGGCAACCAAAAAGAATTTGGCGTAGAAGGTGGCGTAGGACTAATCGCTTCGCGCGTGAAAATCGATGGCCCGATTGTAAAGGATAAGAGCTCCTTCATGGTTAGCGGCCGTCGTACGTATGCCGATCTCTTTTTAAAGCTGTCGAATGATGAAAATGTTAACCAAAGTAAGTTGTATTTCTACGACCTGAATGCGAAGATGAATTATAAGATCAATGATCGCAACACGATTTATCTCTCGGGCTACTTCGGTAAGGATGATTTAGGGTATTCCGATCAGTTTAGTTTTGATTGGGGCAATGCCACTGCTACGTTGCGCTGGAACAGTATCCTAAATGAAAAACTGTTTAGCAATACATCCTTGATCTATAGTGATTTCACGTATAATGTGCGCGTGAATAGCAATGATAACGATTTTGGCATCGCCTCACAGATCCAAAATTGGAATTTGAAACAAGATTTTACCTATTATGGCTTCAACAATCATTCCATCCGCTTCGGATTGAATGCCTTGAGTCAAACCATTCGTCCAGCCAGTCTGAGTGCGGCACAAAATAGTTCGGTCAATTCCATCGCGGTCGATACGAGACAAGGAATAGAGTCTGCAATTTACGCTTCAGACGAATGGAAGGTATCAGATCGTTTCTCGATGATTTATGGTTTGCGCCTCACCAATTTTATGGTGATGGGGCCAGGCACATTTTATGATTTTGATGATGATGGGGAAGCTATTGCTGAACAGCAATACGGGCGCGAGGTGGTCAAGAATTACCTCAACCTCGAGCCACGACTTTCGATGAGCTATCTGTTGAACGGTAATAATAGTATTAAGGCGAGCTATAACCGGATTGTACAACATCTACATCAGCTCACCAACACGACTTCGAGTTTGCCAACGGATCAGTATGTCATAAGCAGTGTAAATATCAAACCGCAAATTGCGGATCAGGTTTCATTGGGTTATTTCCAGAACTTTGCTAATAATGGATACGAATTCTCTACCGAGATCTACTACAAGGATATGCGGAATCAGATCGATTTCCGAAATGGTGCCGACTTGCAAGCTAATAATCAGTTGGAAGGCGAATTGCTATTTGGTAAGGGAAGATCTTATGGTATTGAATGGCTTTTACGAAAAAATCGCGGTAGATTAAATGGTTGGGTGAGCTACACTTTAGCAAAAAGTGAGCGTCAATTTGACCAGATCAATGGTGGCGAATGGTTCAATGCGCGACAAGATCGTACGCACGATATCTCCGTTGTGGCGATGTACGAATTGTCGAAACGTTGGACTGCCGGCGCAACATTCGTGTACAATACGGGTAATGCGATTACATTTCCATCCGGGAAATACCAATTGGATGGCAGCACTCGGTTTTATTATACCGAGCGCAACGGTTATCGCATGCCTGATTATCATCGTTTGGATCTTTCGGTGGTTTACGAACCTACGCCAGAAAAAAAACGCTTTAGTTCTAGTTGGGCATTCGGCGTATACAATGCTTACAACCGACGCAATGCGTACATCATCGACTTCCGCGAGAATGAGGTAAATCCCAATATCACGGAGGCCTACAAAATAGCCTTATTCGGAGCCATTCCTTCAGTAACTTGGAATTTTAAGTTTTAGTGTCATGAAAAGATTTTTTATCCCTGCGATTTTTCTTCTGCTGTGTCAATTGCTGTCATCTTGTGAAGAGATCATAGATATTAATTTAAATGATGCCGACCAACGGGTGGTAATCGAAGCAGATCTAAATAATTTGCCCAATACCCAGGTGATCTACGTTTCGCGGACGGTGCCTTTCAACGATGCCAGACCACGCGAAATAGTTGCCGATGCGGTAGTAATGATTGTGGGTCCACGTAATAATGTATTTCCATTCGTGTATTCGGAAGAACATCAAGGTTATATCAATCGTTCTTTCAATGTACGTGAGAATGCCACATATTCGCTCAGTGTAACAGTAGATGGCGAAGTGTATGAATCGACAGAAACGATGCCGGTGGCCGTTCCCGTGGATTCTGTAGGCATGCTACGCGAGAATATATTTAATGATACATATTATTTTGCGACACTGCGCTTCCAAGATCCAGCAGGTGTGCCCAACTACTATAAATACAATGTATCCGTAGATGGCAAGCCGATGAAATTTTTCAGTGTCTTCAGTGACAAGTTCAATGATGGCTTGTATGTCACACATCAAATCGGTAGCGTGGATAATGATATCGAAATGACCTCAAGAGTTATTGTCCGTCGGCAGAGTATTAGTGCTGCGGTGTATCGGTATTGGAATGAGTTTCAATCGACGAACCCTGGATCTGCCGCACCAGCAAATCCGACTTCCAATATTTCAAATGGAGCATTAGGTTATTTCGGCGTGAGTAGCGCTACGGTATATGAGTTTGATTTCTCTACTTATCAAGAATTTAGCAGTCAAGATACATCACAGTAGGGCGAACTCATATCCTTTCTTTTGGAGTCGCTCGATCATGCGTGGCAGGGCGTATTGTACATTAGCAAATGACTTCACATTATCATGAAACACGATAATGCTGCCATTTTTGGTGTATTTTACCGAATTTTTTAAGCACTGTTCGGGGGTGATTTTTGGATCGTAATCGCCCGTGAGTACATCCCACATTACGATTTCGTAGTGTTCTCTCAGTACTTTCAATTGTGATTTTTTAGCTCGACCGTAGGGCGGGCGAAACAGTTTGGCGTCAATCAATTTTTGGCACGCTGCTACATTTTGCAGATAAATGTCTTGTGGCGTATCCCAACCTTTTAAATGCTGCATAGTATGATTGCCCACGGCATGTCCTTCGTTCAGCAGGCGTTTCAAAATGGCTGGATTTTTCTGCACATTTTCACCGACACAAAAAAAAGTAGCCTTTACCTGATGCTGTTTCAAGGTGTCTAAAATCCATGGCGTCACCTCTGGAATGGGTCCATCGTCGAAAGTCAGGTATATTTTTTTTTCCTTTCTCGATCTATTCCAAGTGGCCTCTGGGTAGAAGCTTCGTAGTAGAAATGGAGCTTTGACGATGTGCATGTATTGTATACGTTAAAAATTTATCTCAAATTTAAGCATATAATTCGCTATTTGGGGAATGGTGGTTGACCAAAATCTAAAACAAGGTGAAACGGTTACAGGAATTTTTCAATCTTACGTACAGGGAGCGCAATGGCTTTCTCATTTTTACGGTAGTGATATTGATGATCACACTTGCGCCATTCGTTTGGTATTTCTTTCGCAAGCCAGCACCATTGCCAGCTTATTCGGTACAGACATTTGCAGAACGCCCATCAAAATACCATGCGAATCAAACTAGTGTAAACAAACGCCAGAAACCTCTAAATTTACAACCTTTTGATCCTAATCGGCTACCGGCAGAAGAATGGTCTAAATTAGGTTTATCAGAAAAACAGATCGCGGTGATCCATCGTTATGAGGAACGGGGTGGGGTGTTTAGAAAGAAGGAAGATGTACAGAAGATGTATGTAATCGATGAGAAACTATATCGACAGATAGCCCCTTTTATACGTATTGCGGATGCGAAAACCAAAAGCTCGGAATATGATAAAGAGCAATCTGCTACATCTATGCTTGGATCGAACCCAGATAAGCGTAGTACTTCTGTAGCACAGACCAGAAAAACTGCCGTGCGGATCGATATGAACCGCTCCGATACCACGGATTGGAAGACCATACGTGGTATTGGCAGTACGTATGCTTCACGTATTGTGCGCTATCGAGAATTGTTAGGTGGTTTTCATCAGCTGGAACAATTAAGTGAAGTATACGGATTACCAGGTGAACGATTGGCAGAGTGGTATTTGCAAGTGTACATAGCATCACCTGTGTTGCGTAAAATTCGAATCAATGATATGAATGCGAATGAATTACAGCGTCATCCTTATATTGCTAAGAAACAAGCTGAACGCATTGTACAATACCGCAATCAGCATGGTAAATTTCGGTCAATCGACGATATGCGAAAAATACTGATGCTGGATACAGATTTTTTTACTAAAATTGAACTCTATTTAGATTTCCAACAATAAATGCTCGAAGAAAAACTAAAATCCTTGGTACGTGATGTGCCGAACTTCCCACAACCAGGTATTGTATTTAAAGATATTACCCCGATTCTACAACATGCAGACGTGTGCAGCGAAGTGGTAGTCGAATTTGCCGAACGAATCAAACATTTAGAATTTGATGTGATCGCGGGTATAGAGAGTCGCGGCTTTCTGTTTGGCCTAATGCTGGCGAATCATCTAAACAAACCCTTTGTACCCATTCGTAAGCAAGGAAAATTGCCGCATAAGACGGTCTCCGAATCCTATAAGTTAGAATATGGCCAAGCTACTATTGAGATTCATGAAGATGCTATCGCACCTGGAGCGCGTGTCTTGATTCACGACGATCTTTTGGCCACGGGTGGCACAGTTGTGGCAGCCTCCAAGCTGATCGAAAAAGTGGGTGGAGAAGTGGCTGGTTTTTGTTTTTTAATCAACTTAGCTTTCCTACAAGCCAGCGGACGATTGGATCGTTTTAGCACTAACGTGGTTTCGTTGTTATCGTATCATTAACGAAAAAGACCTTCCTTTTTGTGTGAACCACTAACAGGAAGGTCTTAGATAAATCGTTCGCTCGTAAATACGTTTATTTCGTGTTGAAATTGCTTACAATCTGATATTTATTTGTGCCTAACAGCAAAATGTGCTGCTCTTTTAAGATCGAATACTCTTTGCCACGCACATAAGATAGCTGCTCCTTATTTTGGTACAGAAAATTGCTTTCATTCCTAACTACTTTCATAGCCGAAACCTGTCCAACAGCATCTAAGTCGATAGATAGCGATTGTATATCTACCTCGTCGGATTTTGCGGTATAGGTAATCTGCTGCGCCGTGCTATCCACTTCGTACATATCCTGATAGGCTGCCTTAGATAAATCGATCGATAAGAAAGCACCTAATTCCGCATTCCAATCTTTGATGTGCATGACCTTAGTTTCCTGATCATCATCTTTTCCTACCGTTTTTTGCACGATGGGATTGTGATGCTGCAAGCTGTCTACTTCTTTTTTGAAGAAAGAATGCACCGCATAATATTCAGAGGCATTTTCTGATGCATTTGTAGCATCAGATTCTGCGCAACTTTGCAATAGCAGTATGCCGCATAGCAAAGCTACAGGAAAGGAAAGCAGTAACTTAATGTTATACCAATACATTGCCAGTCATTTCCTCCGGAATAGGTAAATCCATCAGGCGTAGTACGGTAGGAGCTACATCTCCTAATTTTCCGTCTTTAACCGATTTATAACGTTCGTCAATCACAATACATGGTACCAAGTTCGTGGTATGTGCCGTGTTAACCGATCCATCTGCGTTCAGCATGAATTCTGAGTTCCCGTGATCTGCCAAAATGATGAAGGAATAACCATGTGCTAACCCTTTTTCAACAACTTGTTTGGTGCAGTAATCAACTGTTTCTACCGCTTTTACGACTGCATCAAAAACGCCAGTGTGACCTACCATATCAGGGTTGGCAAAGTTCAGGCAGATAAAGTCAGGCTGATTTTCGTCCATATCTTTCGTGATCGCGTCAACGATTCCATGTGCGCTCATCTCTGGCTGCAAATCATATGTTGCCACCTTTGGAGAAGGGACTAGCAAACGGCTTTCGTTCGGAAAAGCATCTTCCTGTCCGCCCGAGAAGAAGAAGGTTACGTGCGGATATTTCTCCGTTTCAGCAATACGAACTTGCGTTTTGCCTTCACCGGCTAAAATCTGACCTAAGGTGTTTGTCAAATTGTCTTTTCTAAATACAACTTCAACACCTTTAAACGTGTCATCATACGAAGTTAATGTTACGTAGTGTAATGAAAGGGGCTTCATATCGTACTCTGCAAATTCTTCTTGCGTAAGTGCAATGGTGATTTCGCGACCGCGATCGGTGCGGAAATTATAGCAGATCACCACATCGCCTGGCTGAATCGTAGTCACCGGTTTGCCATCTGTGCCAGCGACAGCTAGAGGTTCGATAAACTCATCGGTAATTCCTTCCGCATACGATGTCTTAATAGAAGCAACAAGGTCATTCGTCAACGTGCCCGTTCCGTGCACCAATAAATCATACGTTTTCTTGACGCGTTCCCAGCGGTTATCTCTGTCCATCGCATAGTAGCGACCAATAGCAGAAGCTAATGTGCCGACAGAGTGCGTTAGATGTTGTTGTAAATCTTGTAAATAGCCTACACCGCCGTTTGGATCGGTATCACGACCATCTGTAAAAGCGTGAATAAATACTTGATCGTTGGTCAAACCGGCATGCTTTGCCGCGTCACAAAGACCTTTCAAATGTTCGATATGCGCGTGCACACCACCATCGGAAAGTAAGCCGATGAAATGTACCTTTTTATGATTTGCTTTTGCGATTTCAAGGGCCTTTTGAATAACAGGGTCGCTGTTGAATTCGCCTTCGCGTACGGCTTTGTTTATTCTACCTAATTCTTGGTATACGACACGACCTGCTCCCAAGTTCATGTGACCCACTTCCGAATTGCCCATCTGTCCGTGTGGCAAGCCCACAGCTTCGCCAGAAGCTTCTAATTTGGAGTGAGGATATGTTTCAAATAGTTGGTCTAAAAAAGGCGTTTTGGAAGCCAAGACCGCATTGGATTCGTCATTTTTACCGTAGCCTAATCCATCTAAGATTAAAAGTGCTACCTTTTTCGTGTTTAAGCTCATTACTACAAATATACTTGTTATGAAAAGAAAATAAGGCAACCAACTGTAAATAGTGACGCCCGAAGCGCTTGGCATAAAAATTGATAAATGTTTAAACATAATATTATCTATCTACTACTATGATTACATTTATTTTCGAGGGATCGGAGGTTGAATGATGTTGTTTAAATCTTTACTGATGTTACCGTTAGCGCTTATCATGTTGACCGATATCTTGGGCAATGCCGAACAGGATATTTATCAAGGTCTTAAGGAGGGTAATGTAAAAAAAATTGCTGCTTATTTTTCCGACAACGTCTCCATCACGCTCAGAAATGAAACGGGTTATTACTCGAAATTTCAATCGGAAATGGTGTTGAAAGAATTTTTGAGAAATTATCGTGCAGTGGATGTAAAATCCGTTCCTGTCAAAAATGATAAGCAGAATTATAGGGCCTACGAATTTGTAACTTCCTCGAGTACTTTTCGGGTTTTTGTGCGCTTTGATATCGAAAGCGAAAAAATACGAATAAGCGAATTACGCATTGAATAACGCAACATTTTTAGGGCATTGCTTTCGATTCAGCCAAATTTTTTCCATATTCGCTTAAATTATCAAGGTCATATGGATAGGAATTTTCGGGAACGACTGCATCAGTTTGTGGAGTTAGCGATGATGGAAGATGTAGGTGAAGGAGATCATACGACACTTTCTACTGTTTCTGTCGCACAATCTGGCGAAGCCAAATTACTGGTGAAAGAGTCAGGTATACTTGCCGGTGTTGAAGTCGGAATCGAAATCATTCAATACATAGATCCAGCGATAGAGGTCGAAAAACTCCTTTCTGACGGAGATCAAGTCATGATCGGTGATATCGTGCTCTATATGCGTGGAAAGATTCATTCCATTCTTAAAATTGAGAGACTGTTGCTCAACGTGATGCAACGCATGTCGGGCATTGCTAGTCGCACACGGGAATATGTTCATTTATTACAGGGGACATCTACTCAGGTGTTGGATACGCGAAAGACTACACCCGGAATCCGGTTTTTAGAAAAAGAAGCTGTACGCATTGGAGGCGGTGCTAATCATCGTTTTGGATTGTACGATATGATTCTGATCAAAGATAATCACGTCGATTACGCAGGTGGAATTACCGCTGCACTGAATAGTGCATTTAGCTATCGCGCAGCGCACGGACTTCGTATTCCAATAGAAATCGAAGTACGCAATGAGCAGGAATTACAAGAAGTGCTAGATTCTACAGACAAAGTGGATCGGGTAATGTTGGATAATTTTACCCCAGAAGAAACAGAAAAAGCCGTCAACCGGATCGCGGGAAGATTAATTACGGAATCTTCGGGCGGCATAACGTTCGATACCATCAGAGCGTATGCGCTGGCTGGCGTGGATTATATATCCGTTGGTGCACTAACGCATTCTGTCAAGAGTTTGGATTTAAGTCTGAAAGCCAAATTAATTTAGTAAATTTAGTAGCATGATTTCCCTTTATCTGTCTGGCATCGTTATATTGGCTTATCTCTTTGGTTCTATCCCTACTGCGGTATGGTTTGGACAAGCCTTTTACGGAGTAGATGTGCGTGAGTATGGAAGTGGCAACGCAGGTGCTACGAATACCTTTAGGGTATTAGGTGGCAAGGCGGGATCTGTCGTAATGTTTGTGGATATCTTGAAAGGATGGACCGCTACGAATTTACCTTATCTACTGGATTCTTCGGTCATTGGAAATGACAATGCCTCTACATTTGTAAATTTTCAGCTCGCATTGGGCGTTATTGCGGTCATCGGACATCTTTTCCCCATTTTTGCAGGATTTCGCGGTGGGAAAGGAGTGGCCACACTTTTTGGAATGGTACTCGCCATTCACTTCTATGCTGCACTGATGTGTGTAAGCGTATTCATCGTCATTCTTTTGCTAACACATTATGTGTCACTTGGTTCTATTATGGCCGGTTTCACATTTCCTTTTAGTATCGCTTTTATTTTCAAAACCAGTGTACCGTCTATTTTATTGTATGGCATAGCGATTTGTGCGCTGATCTTAGTGACACATCAGAAGAATATTGAACGGCTGCTAAAGGGGCATGAATCTAAAATATATTTGTTTCGAAAGAAGTCTGGTTAATTTTAGGCATAGCATTTGTGTTTCTCTACTGAACTACAGAACCCCATATTGTTAAACACATTTATTAGTATGAAAAAAATTGCAAAATATATACCGTTAGCCTTAATATCTGCCGTATTAGTTGGTTGTGCCACCTCAGCCATTACTGGTCGCAAATACCTGAGATTAGTTGATTCAGAGACAATTAACCAGCAAGCCTCTGTTGCCTATAAAGAGTTTTTAGGGAGCAATAGTTCGAAAGTAGTTACTGGTACCGCTCAGGCGACGATGGTGAAGAATGTGGGTAATCGTATTGCGACAGCTACACAGCAATTTTTAACAGAACGTGGTTTAGCAGACAAATTCAACTTTAACTGGGAATTTAATCTCGTAGAAAGTCCAGATGTAAATGCTTGGTGTATGCCCGGAGGAAAAGTAGCTGTTTATACCGGTATTTTGCCGATAACGGCAACGGAAGCTGGTTTGGCAACGGTAATGGGACATGAGATTGCGCATGCAATCGAAGAACACTCTGTAGCGCAAATATCTAATCAGATGGCTTTGCAGCTCGGTGGTGCAGTGCTTGGTGGCGCAGCACAAATCAGCAATAGCAAAAGTGTAGGTATATTTAATCAGGTTTATGGTATCGGCGGTAATATCGGTATGTTGAGCTTTTCTAGACAGGATGAGTTGGCGGCCGACCGTGCAGGAATTATAATCATGGCACTAGCTGGATATGACCCTAATGAAGCGGTGCAATTTTGGAGCAGAATGGCCAATGCTAAGTCAGGTCAATCGCAGCCGGAGTTCCTGAGTACGCACCCTAGCGATGCGCGGCGTATTAGCCAATTGGAATCATTAGTACCAGAGGCAATGAAATACTATAGAAAATAAGTATCAGAGAATCTGATAAGTAAAAGGAAGATCCCGAAAAGGATCTTCCTTTTTTTGTAAGAATAGATTGATGATTTAAAAATATCTCATAACGAGTGGTTTATGAGCGTTATAAATCCAATGGAGACATCAGAATGACTTCTCTACTTTCTAATAAAGGCACTATTTGAGCCACTATTACTTCCTGAAAATGTGCAGAAGCACGATGAAAGTCTAAAGCGTCTTGATCTTTATATTTTTCAAAAAGTATCAACGTGTTACTGTTGTCATTGCCTTGATACACTTCGTATTTCAGATTACCATCTTCGTGTGTACTTTTGGCGACAGCTTCATTCAATAAAGACAAAACTGTTTCTAAGTGACCTTGTTTTACTTGCCATTTAGCAAACGTGGTGATGTTTTTTTTCGTCATGATTTATTGTGTTTTGCGATAATCAATACCATTTAATAATGAAGTATTGCCTTCCCTTGTTATATTATTATTTTCCGGTCAATATAGCGACAACTTTTTGGCCTACACCTTTTGCTGAAGCGGGATTTTGCCCAGTAACTATTTGTCCGTCCTGAATACTTTGTTCTTGCCAAGGTTCTGCTTCATGAAATATAGCGCCTTGTGCGACCAGAGCTGTTTGCAGATCGAATGGAACATCGGCTCTAGCATAGTTATCTTCTTCTTTTGTAGTAAACGATGAGATATTTTTACCTGCAACAAGATAAGTATCATCATTTAATTTGGCATTTAGGAAAGCTACCGGCCCATGACATACGGCACTGATTATGGCACCACGCTCATAGGTATCTACAACTACCTTTTTCAATAATTCATTTTCAGGCATATCGACCATCGGTGCTAGTCCTCCCGGAATAAATATCGCGTCGTATACATTAGTGTCCACATCTTCCAATTTAGAAGCTTTTTGCATTAAATTCCAGCCATCACCTATTAAAAAATTAAGGTTGTCAGGATCATTTGCTAATTGTAGTGCGTCTAAGTATGGGGTATCACCAGTTAAGGAAGCAAAGTCAATGTGAAATCCAGCTTTTACAAACTCGGCATAAGGGTGCGCAACTTCTGGTAAAAAAACACCTGTTCTTCTGTTGTTCGGTCCAATCGCATTAGCATTGGAGGCGATTATTAAAACTTTTTTGCTCATGATATCTTAGTTTTTAAATGGATATATTATTGCTTTTGATATATCAAAGATACTATGAACTGCTGCCCCTTAGGAAGGAGGCAACGCACTAAAACCGTGTGACCGAAATCACATCGTATGAAAGAAAATATATATCTAGATAGCGTATGATTTGTTCATACTATACCCAGAGGGAGGGCTGGTGTACGCACGAAGTCGACAATGATCGACAACTTCTTATAGGTATGTTTTCTATTAAATGCTACTTATTTAGAATACAATCTACTCAACGTTTCGCGACTTACCCCAAGGTATTCAGCAATCAGTCTTTTTGGAAGGCGTTGTAATAAATCAGGATAGAGTTGAACAAATTTCTCATAACGTTCCTGTGGTGTGCTGGAAAGCAATAGCCGAATCCGTTGTTGCAATGCTATGTATCCGTTGGTGAGTTTTAAACGGTAGAAATGTTCCATCTTATGAAATTCTGCAGAAAGCTTTTCCCTTGTTTCCAAAGTAGAAGCCAATACTTCTCCTGCTTCTATACATTGAATAAAAACCGTTGCTTTCGTCTCTTGGAAAAATGCTTGATAATCACTCATCCACCAGTTTTCTTTAGCAAATTGAATAATGTGTTCTTTACCTTGATCATCCAAAAATATAACTTTATAGAGCCCGGATAAGACAAGAAACTCGTATTTTACATCATCATCTTCGTGTAGCAAATATTGATTTTTTAGTATACGCTTCTTCGTAAAATGAGGATGGATAAATTCAAATTCTTCATCGGCTAAAGAAGTGATTTGTTCAATATGTTGCCGAAGTGTTTCCATGATAGATCGAAAATGTTTTAAAACTAAAGCAATTTAAACATTAATTTAGAATTTCGTTATTAACTGTGTGTTTTGGGAATACTATCCATCCACTCCACGTAACAAACTGTTGAGTAAGTCGTGTGCTCAAAAAAACAGTGCACCTTTCTCCACCTGCAGACTATTGTTTTACAAGTCGTTATGCCATAACGGATTCAGTGGTTTTGCAAGTTTATGTCTTTCACTAATATTCTTTTGTAACAAAATGATGGGAAGCGCTACTAATACCTTAAAAAAACTAACACCATGGATTTAGTAATCAATAATCTAAACAAAACATATGAAAATGGCGTAAAGGCGCTTGATGGTATCAACTTGCGCATCAAGCCGGGCATGTTTGGATTACTGGGCCCTAATGGAGCTGGAAAATCGACCTTAATGCGTACCATCGCCACGCTGCAGCGTCCTGATACGGGTGAAATTTCATTTGGAGATATTGATGTGTTGAAAGATCCTATGCAATTACGTCATGTACTGGGCTATCTTCCGCAGGAATTTGGCGTTTATCCTAATATGTCGGCCGAAGATCTGCTGGATTACTTTGCACACTTGAAGGGCATCAGTAGCCGAGCTGATCGTAAGAAAATCGTGCAAAAAGTGTTGGAGATCACTAACCTGTATCAGGTGAAGTCCAAAAACGTCAGTGGTTACTCCGGCGGGATGAAACAACGCTTTGGTATTGCACAATTATTGCTCAACGATCCAAAACTTATTATCGTAGACGAACCAACAGCAGGCTTAGATCCGGCTGAGAGACAACGCTTCCTCAATGTACTGCGCGAGATTGGTACCAGTCATACCGTTATTTTTTCAACACATATCGTGGATGATGTACGGGAATTGTGCCACGAACTGGCCATCGTGAATGGCGGAAGAGTGCTATACCGGGGAAGTTCTCAAGCGGGTGAAGACGAATTGCAAGGTAAGATCTGGACAAGTAACATTGATCGAGAAAATTTTGATGCAGTCAATAGCCAATACAATGTCATTTCTTCCAGTTATAATCGCGACAATTCGCTCAATATTCGGGTATTTGCAGAGCAAAATCCGGGTGAACAGTTTGTCGGTGCAAAGCCGATCTTGGAAGACGTATATTTTGTATCATTAAAGGGAGATAACCAACATGTTTAGTACCATATTTAATTTCGAGATCACGCGTTGGTTGCGCAATCCGGTGTTTTACGTGTACTGCGTTTTGTTTTTTGCTATATCGGTATTCTCCACGATGTCATCATTAGGTGCGTTCGACGGCGTAACTGTCACAACATCAAGTCCTACCTATGTCAATTCTCCAATCAATATCGCAGGTTTTCTCAATGCATTTTCTACGTTAGTCTATTTCCTGTTGCCTACCATTATTGGAGCGTCGGTTTTCCGGGATTATCAGTATCAGGTGCATCAGGTGATGTTCTCTTATCCACTGACGAAGTCAGCCTATCTGGGTGCCAAGTTCCTGAGTAGCTTACTCATTACCTTGCTAATTCCGGTAGCCTGTATGTTGGGTTTCTTTGTTGGTCAATACATGCCTAATGTAAATAAGGATCTTTTGGGACCCAATAATATATTGGCTTATCTACAAGCTTTTTCCGTGCTCATCATACCAAACATGGTATTGTTTGGCTTGATGGTATTCGCTGTCGTCAATTACTCGCGAAATATTTACGTCGGATTCATCTTTGTCCTGCTACTTTTTGTATTACAAACGGTACTAGACAATATGACTCGGAATATGGATAATCTGTATACCGTAGCATTACTGGATCCGTTTGGTTTTAATCCAATCAGTTATTATTCTAAATATTGGAGTGTCGAAGAACAAAATACGCGCTTTTTACCGATATCTGGCGTACTGCTATACAATCGATTGATTTGGCTTGGCGTAGCTGCTGTGATTGGCACATTAGTTTATCGTGCATTTAACTTCTCACACCACGGTCACCAGATTGGTAGACGTAAGTCTGGCAAGCGCCTTATTAAAGAGAATTTTGGTAGTGTAATGAAGATCGATTTGCCAAAAGTGGATCTGATTTATAGTTTTTGGAGTCGATTAGCTGTAGCTTTCCGCTTATCGTGGTACGATCTGAAGGCCATTGTGCGCAATTGGACTTTCATCGTTATCATGGTGATTGCGGTGTTGATGGTGCTGATTGTGACCGAATCGGTGGGTAGTATAATGGGGACAGAAACGTATCCGGTGACTTGGAAGTTGCTTTCCACGATCGGGTCGGTATATAGCTTCTTCATTGTTATTCTGGTTTTCCTTTTTGCGGGGATATTGATTCAGCGCGCGCGTATGGCCAAAATGGATCTTCTGGTAGATTCAACAGCGATTCCGAATTGGGCACTATTCCTTTCTAAAGCACTCGCTTTAGTACAGATGACCATGCTGATTTTATTTATCAGTATGCTGACGGGTATCGGATATCAAGCGTATCAAGGATTTTATCATTTTGAGGTCGGCCATTATCTAATGGAACTTTTTGTGTTGGATCTTCCAAAATACGTGGTGTATATACTCTTTGCGCTCTTTATACATTCGTTTTTCAAGAATTATTTTGTCGGATTTATAGTCTGTTTGATCCTATACATAGGTCTTCCATTTCTTTCTAAAATCGGGATTGAGCAAGCTATTTTTAAATTCAATATGGCGACGGGCTATGAATATTCAGATATGAATGGCTACGGTAGCTTGCGGGAATACTTCTACTACCGCTTGTATTGGTTTCTGTTTGCAGTGATGTTAGCCGGTCTTGCGTTGCTATTTTGGCGTCGTGGACTGATGGGCAATCTAAAAGGACGATTCAGCACATTGCGGCAGCGCGCTACAGCAATCCTGATCGTGCCTACGGCATTAGCGGCCGTTGCATTTCTGGGTTTGGGATATGCTATCTACTACCACAATAATGTGGCGGAGCCATACATTTCTGATCAAGACAGAGAAAAAACATCCGTAAATATCGAGAAGACCTATGGGCACTATGCCGATAAGGCAGCACCGCGACTGATCGACGTAAAATTGAATATGGATATCTTTCCCGAAGAACGCGATTATACAGCGGCTATTCGCATGCGTTATGTGAATAAAACGAATGAAGCTATTGATACGCTATTTATGTCGCACAACGACAATATTACTTCGGAGAATTTTTCCATAGAAAACAGTACGGTCATCAACGATACGATCGCCAACATTCGGATTTATGCCTTAGCAAGGCCATTGCAGCCATTGGATACGATGGAAATGGAATTCTCTTTTGCCAATGAGCCGAACACATTTTTAAAAGATAAATCGCCCATCTTGTCCAACGGAACATTTTTGAATAGTAGTATGTTTCCCACATTCGCCTATGATCCAAGAATGGAACTCGATGATAATAAAGTGAGAGCGAAGTACGGACTGCCGCCTAAAGATCGTATGCCTGATCCAACGGATGAAGCAGCATTGGGTAATAATTATATCTCGCACGACGCCGATTGGATCGATTTCGAGGCGACGGTGAGCACCTCGCCCGATCAGATCGCCATCGCACCGGGTTATTTGCAAAAAGAGTGGATCGGAGATGATGGTAGACGGTATTTCCATTATCAGATGGATAATAAAATGTTGAATTTTTATTCGATCATCTCTGCTCGTTTTGAGGTTATGCGTGATTCCTTGAACGATGTGAATTTGGAGATTTATTATCACCGGGATCATACCTACAATCTTGCACGGATGATGGCTTCGATGAAAAAATCGCTGGAATATTACGAAGCCAACTTTAGTCCGTATCAGTTTACGCAGTTGCGTGTGATCGAGTTTCCCAAAACACATGGCACATTCGCGCAAGCATTTGCCAATACGGTGCCATTTTCAGAAGCGATTGGTTTTATTGCCCAGGTAGATGAAGATAATCCGAATGGTATCGATTATCCATATAGCGTCATCGCGCATGAATTTGCACACCAATGGTGGGCGCATCAGGTCATCGGCGCAGGCGTAAAAGGTGCCACAATGATGTCGGAGTCGTTGGCAGAATACAGTTCGCTGAAAGTGTTGGAAGAAACGTATGGTAAGCATCAAATGCGCCGCTTTCTAAAAGAAGCGTTGGATAGTTACCTGCGCGGTCGCGCCACGGAGCAATTGGGCGAAAATCCGTTGATGTTTAATGAAAATCAGGCTTATATTCACTACAACAAGGGTTCTCTGGCGATGTATGCCCTGAGCGATCTCATGGGCGAGACGGCCTTTAATGCGCTATTGAGTGATTACATTGATGCAGTGGCATTTCAATATCCACCATATACCACTTCATTAGAATTTGTGGATCTGCTGAAAGAACACGTGCCCGATTCGCTACAGTATGCCGTACGAGATATGTATGAAACGATCACCTTGTACGATAACAAGATTACTAATATAAGTTCGAAGGAATTGGCCAATGGAAAATATGAGGTCGATATAGAATTTCAAGTATCGAAGTATCGTACCGATGCAAAAGGTAAAAAAAGCTTTGAAGACGCTGCTGGCACGGGTATAAAAACCAAAGTAGATGGCGTCGAAGTACAGTCTCTGCCACTCAAGGATTATGTAGATATTGCGATCTTCGGAGAGCCCCAAAAAACAGGGAAGCACGATGTGGAGAATCCAATCTATATGAAACGCATCAAGATCGATCAGATCAATAACAAGATGCAAATAATAGTAGATAGCAAGCCGCTAGAAGTAGGCGTAGATCCGAATAATAAATTGATAGATACCGATTCTAATGATAATCGGAAGAAGATATAGTTTAATTTTATCTGTTGTAAAGACCTCGATAGCCATTGGCCACGAGGTCTTTTTTATGAGTGGGCTTTGTGGGTAGATTTTCGAGCATCCAAAGGGATACGCATTACGAATATATTATGCAACGAGCCATTATCTTGATAAAGCAGTTCGCCACTGTGCAGATTCGTGAAGGAATACGCCAGTGCCAAGCCCAATCCAGATCCAGCGACCTGATAATGTTGGCTCGAGCGGTGAAATGGCTTGAAAATTTCGGATATATCCGCGCTTTGCAGTTTAATACCATCATTCTCTATGGTACAAGCAAACGTCTCGGTATGAGGTTCTTCCTGTAAGCTAATGATCACGAGATTGTCGGCGTACTTGACGGCATTAGACAAAAGATTGTTGACGATTTTATAGATAACCTCTACATCAATAGAGGCTTCTAACGATTCGTGTAGGTTCAGCGTGACCTTTAGGGATCTGTTTTCGATGATCGGTTCAAATTCCTGTACGCACCATCTTATGAGTGGGGCGATAGGTTGTTTTTTCAGATGCAAGGAGACTTCGTCGCTCTCGACCTTACGAAAATCGAGTAATTGCTCGGTCAAAGAAATCAATCTATCTGTATTGATCTGAATGGTATTCAGCCATTTGTTAGTTTTTTCATCATGCGGTAGCGTCGTGATTTTTTCTAATGGTGCTTTAATTAGCGTTAGCGGTGTTTTGATCTCGTGCGTAACGCGCATAAAAAAGTCCATCTTCGCCCGGTATAGTTCCCGCTCTTTATGCGTTTTGATCGTCTGCAATCGGCGTCTATTTTTCTCTCGTACATGGCGATCGTAAAAGTAAATAGCTAAGCTAATAACGCTAAGGATAAATATACCGTAAAATACGAAGGCGGGAATACTTGCCCAAAACGGTGGTCTGATGATGATTTGCAATTGTTTTTCTTTTGAAATCGGCAATCCGTTGGCATCACATGCCAATACCTGAAAGGTATACCGACCGGGCGGAATTTTGGTGAAATTGGCTTTATTATTTTTACGTAAAAAAGTCCACGCCGAATCTAGCCCAAGTAATCGATAACGATAGGAAGTCGATTGTGCAGATACATAATTGAGTGCCGCAAAATCAATGCTGATGGTGGATTCGTCGTGATCTAAAGTAATCGCGTCGGTGTAGGTGATCGATCTAGTGAGATCACCGGGAGCACCACCAATAATGAGCTCGCGCTGATGGGATTGTATGCCAGTGATATAAATAGGGGTTACCATATTGGTGCGATACAAAGCACTCAATCCTTGGGGATTGAAGCGAATCATCCCTTTAGTGGATCCAAAGTATAAATATCCCTGAGAGTCTTTATAAGCAGAATTGTAATTGAATTGTAGATCTAAGATGCCCAATTCGGTATCAAAGGTTTCGATACCGCGCTTGTTGTACTCCATTTTTACCAAGCCTCGTGAGGTACTGATCCACATGTTGTGTAGCACATCTTGCTCAAAACCTAAAATCATATTACTTGGAAGCCCATTTCTGCTGGTGATGCGCTCAAAATTGTTTTCTTTTTCGCGCCAAAGTGCGATTCCACTTTCGGTAGCGATCCAGATCTGTCCCGCGTGATCCTGAAAAACGCGATTAGCACGATTGCTGTTCAATGAATTCTTGTCTTTTGGATCGTGCCAGTAGCGTTCCATTTTTCCCTTCGCTTGATCCAGTTTGATGATGCCATTTCGCCAGGTCGTCAGCCAAAGAAATCCCTGCTTGTCTTCAAAAATAGACGTGTAAAATACGTGCTTGGGTGCATGTTGGACGTATTCAATACGGTCTGTTCCCGGCGTGAAATTATATAAGCCTTTAGAAGTGGCTAACAGCACGCGTCCATCTCGTGTTCGATAAATATAATACACAAAATCGTCACCTAAAGCTCCTTGAGTAGATGCTATTGTGAAAGATTTGATAACACGTTTGCTGCGAACATCCACCACATCCATGCCTTTGTAAAAAGTGCCGACTAACAAACTATCACCAACCAAGGCTAGGCCATGCACATTGCTATGCGAAAGTCCAGAGGCAGGACCTAAGGTTTGAAAAACATTGCTTTTGGGAGACCAACAGGTCAAACCTTCATCTTCTGTTCCGATCCAGATGTTATGGTATTGATCTTCTACGACCTCTCTGGTAGCGTGTCCTTGGATCGAGTTCGTAGAATAGCGCGGAAATATTTTCTCAAAAAAATTGTGCTGCCGATGGTAGTAATTCAATCCACCGAAAAACGTGCCGATCCAGATGCCCTGTTGATGATCTTTTGTGATGGTGTATAAAGCATTGTCGCTCAGACTCCAAGGATTATCTTTTTCGTGCCTTTGGATGGAATAGGTGCCTTTTTGTTTATCATAGATTACTAATCCCATCTCGGTAGCGATCCATAATTGATCTTGATCTCCTTCGATAATATCTCGTACGAAAAGCGGCGTATTTGTCTGTATGTTCGGGATCACATGTGTTGTCTTTTGATTTGCAGACGACCAACGATAAACACCTCTTTTAGACGTACCTACCCAGATGTCGTTTTGATCATCTACGAACAGCTTTTCGATGCGATTGTTCCAGTTTTGGCTAGTTTCTAGCGCGTAGCGCTTTTTATTGTGGAGGGATACGATGTTTGCGCCGGCGCCATACCATATTTTATTGAGACGATCTATGCAAAAATGCGAGACATGATCCTGTATATGACTTACCTTACACGTTAGCTTTCGTTGCTTCACACTGTAATGAAATAGTTCATTGTTGGCGATAAACCACATATCACCAATGCGATCCTTTTGAATTTGGATGATCTCTTTGGTCAGTGTTTCAGACAATAAAGAAAAGGTTTGCCGATAGGGATCGAAAATATACAAACCTTGATCGGTACCTACCCAGATTTCTTTATTATCGGCTACGCAAAGACTGTGGATGAAATTGCTACCTAAGCCTGTATCGCCATTGGGATTGGCATAATACGTTTTGAAATTGTAACCATCAAAACGATTTAGCCCGTGTCGCGTACCAAGCCAGAGAAATCCATCCTGATCCTGCGCGCTGCACAGCACGGCATTGTTAGATAGCCCATTGGCCACCTGAAAATTGTTGAAATAAATCTGAGCAATAGCGGCACTTGTGCTTACAAAAAAAGTGAGCAAGGCAATACACAGCTCTATTCGACCCGGTATCAGTGAGACGATTTTAAACGTTTTTGAGCTAAAACGACAAATTTTTGACATGATTATTCCACAACTTTGCGATAGGTAGATACGAGAAATTTACATTAAGTTTACCTACAATTATAAACAAAAATAAGATAACACGATGTATCAAAAGGTGTTGGATCATATTCATTCTACACCGATCATCATTACCAATTGAGTGGCACTTTTGAAGTCCACGATAGTGACATCAACACAAAACCTTATACAAACACATGAAGCGATTTTTATTTTATTTCATTGGGTTGTTCATCAGCCTTACTGCTTGCAACCGAACTACATCGGAGTCGGTGCAGCCTAGTAATCCACTAGATGTGCCGTTTGGTGATCCTTATGTTCTATACGATAAGGCTTCAGATCGCTACTATATGTATGGTACTGGGGGAGTGGAGAATGGATTTGTTGTATATGTTTCGGACGATATGACATCTTGGAAAAAAGAAGGTACAGCGTACAGCAACGATCAGGAGCATGCTTGGGGCGTCAAAGATTTTTGGGCTCCAGAGGTATACGAGCATAAGGGAAAATATTATTTATTCTATAGTGCTGACTGGAAAGATAATCCCAATAACGAGCTGGAAAATTTTAGAATCGGCGTAGCCGAAGCAGACAGCCCGTTAGGGCCATTTATAGATCGTTCGTCGGGTCCGATATTCGATCCAGGATATCCAATCATTGATGCCAACCTGTATTTTGCAGATAATGGTAAGGTGTACATGTACTACTCCAGATGCTGTTATAAGCATGCAGTAGATTCCGAGATTTCGGAATGGGCCAAGGAGAAGGGGATGTTTGATTCGGTAGAAGAGAGCTGGATTTATGGCGTGGAATTGGCCGCGGATTTTTCACGTGTCGTTGGAGAACCTGTGCTATTGCTTCGCCCGCCAGTAGATATGGCCGATAAACAATCCGAGTGGGAAAGTCGTTCGGTGACCAGCGGTGAAGTCAATCGCCGATGGACAGAGGGATCTTATATCTTCAAAGAAGGACAAACCTATTATATGATGTACTCCGCAAATTATTTTGGCGGTGAAAATTATGCTGTAGGATATGCCACCTCTACGCATCCTTTAGGCCCTTTTGAAAAATCGCCAAATAATCCTATTCTACAAAAGAATACCGCTGAAGGCGGTGTGGTAACCGGCACAGGACACAATAGTTTGGTGACGGATCGTAGCGGCACAACCTGGTGCGTGTATCACGGTCGCACAAGCAAAACCGGCGATCAACGCTTAGCATTTATAGATCGTTTGGTGATCGATGAGGACGGAAATCTTCATGTAAATGGCCCCACTGTAAACTTAGAAGATTAATAAAATAGTATCCGTTCATAAAATTGATTAGTTATGAAATTTAGTTTGTCCTTTTACTCCTTTTTTATGTGGTTAAGTTCTTTAATGGCGTCTTTTGCATTCATTTCCTGTAGCTTCAGTAGTGAGGCAGAGATGATGAGCACGAAGGAATTGGCAGATTCAGTTTCTATTTTCGCAGCCGACCCAACCATCTTTGAAGATAATGGGGTCTATTATCTTTATGGTACTGATGGCGATCAACCAGATCATGGATTTCGTGTGTATCGATCGACTAATCTTACCGATTGGGAAGGGCCGGTAGGCGTCAACAATGGATTTGCACTTATTAAAGATGATGTTTTTGGTGACAAAGGTTTTTGGGCACCGCAAGTGTGGAAAGAAGGCAATACCTATTACATGGCATACACCGCGAACGAAAACATCGCCATTGCAAAAAGTGCATCGCCGTTAGGCCCATTCACGCAGCAACAACAAGTACCCATCATTACTGAAGGAAAGCAGATTGATCCATTCATCTATCAGGATGAAGATGGTAAGAAGTATCTGTATCATGTAAAGCTGCAAAACGGCAATCGGATTTTTGTAGCAGAGCTGAATGATGATTATGGATCGATCAAAGCAGGCACATTAGTAGAAATCCTAGACGCCTCGCTGCCTTGGGAAAATACGGATAATGTCTCTTGGCCTGTAGCAGAGGGGCCAACCGTCATAAAAAGAGACAATACGTACTACCTGTTTTATTCAGCGAATGATTTTCGAAATCCCTACTACGCCGTAGGAATGGCAGTGGCTGATCAGCCTACTGGACCGTGGATTAAAGTCGGGAACGAAGCTTTGCTCAGTGTGGATCATACCAATTGGCCGGGTACAGGACACGGTGATGTATTCCGAGCAAATAATCAATGGCTTTACGTCTGTCATACACATAATTCGACGACAGCAGTCGGGCCGCGCCGTACGGCGATCGTCCCTTTCGACTGGGAGACAGAAAATGAAGATGGTGTCAAAGTGCCGGTCTTTTTAGGTAGCGACATCCAGTTTTTACAGGTAGAGGATTAGCCCTATCAGGTGCTATACTATCAATAAAGCGGCGCATGATACGATTTGATGAGGTTTTGATACAATATGGTAAGCTTTGTAACCACAAAATGAATAGCTTCGATATGGTCGGTCTTTGGATAACACACCTACAACGATATCGTACTTTTTAGTAGATTTTCTACCAGAAAATAGCTAGCTTCGATATTATCAGTCTATGAATAAACTGTTTGTAACAGGGCAACGTTTTATCATAGATTTCTTTGATACCATTATAGACGATCAATTTAACGAATAATGATGTCTAGCGAAATTCGCTAGGGGATTTTTATGATTGAATTTCGTGAGATCATTAAAAAATAAACTTGAAGCTTTCCGTGCAGATAAGCATCTAACCGAATGGACAGAAAAAAATTTATTACAAGTACAGCGCTGTTAGCAGCCTCTGCCATGAGTTGGGGCGCTTTCGCTAGATCCATTTCGGCCAATTCGATTCGTGTTGGCGTGATAGGGATACATGGCATGGGTTGGTCCAACTTACAAGCGATTCTTAAGGATAGCAGAGTACAGTGTACCGCTCTTTGCGACGTAGACAAAGAGGTGCTCAGCAAACGAGTTGGCGAGTTAAAGGCTCGAAATATCACCGTCAAAACATACACCGATTATAAAGAACTGTTACAAGATCCCGATGTCGATGCTATCATAATTGGTACGCCAGATCATTGGCATTGCCTACAGATGGTGGATGCTGTGCGCGCTGGGAAACATGTTTATGTGGAAAAACCGATTGGTAACTCTATTGCAGAATGTGAGGTGATGGTGGCTACCGCACGATCTCATCGGGCAATCGTACAAGTAGGTCAGTGGCAGCGTAGCCAACAGCATTTCAAAGATGCGATCGATTTTGTGCATTCTGGCAAGCTAGGGAAGATTCGACAGGTCAAAGCTTGGTCATACGTTGGGTGGAAAACTCCGATCACGAAAAAACCGGACACGGTAGCGCCTGCGCATGTCGATTATGATAAATGGCTTGGTCCAGCACAAAAAAGACCGTTCAATTCCAACCGTTTCCATTTTGAATTTCGCTGGTTTTGGGATTACGCCGGCGGCCTGATGACCGATTGGGGTGTACACATGCTAGATTATGCTCTGTTGGGTATGCAAGTTTCAGATCCTGTATCGGTGATGGCAGCAGGCGGCAAGTTTGCAGCGGCAGACGGTGCATCTGAAACGCCAGACACCTTGACAGCTGTGTACGAGTTTGAAGATTTCAATATCCAGTGGGAACACGCTATTGGCATTAGTGGCGGGCCGTACAATCGGGATCACGGTGTGGCTTTCATTGGCAATAACGGTACGTTGGTGCTCAATCGCGGCGGATGGGAAGTCATTCCCGAAGGGGATCGTATGGCGGCTGTCACGTTACAAAAGTCGGTTGACGATGGGTTAGATAAGCACATGGTCAATTTTGTCGATGCGATCGTACAGCAGCGGCCAGAGCTATTGAACGCGCCTATCGAAGCCGGTGCGCACATCGCAATCTTCGCACAATTGGGCAATATTGCATACCGCACCGGGCAGAAGTTGTATTGGGACAGAAATAAGCATCAGTTTACGGACAAGCGCGCAAACAGATACCTGGCAGCACAGTATAATAATGGATACAAAATGCCCAAATAGTCGAGATGCGGCAAAATAGAAATTAAAAAGAATAACCAAATAAATGCTAATGATGATTACAAAAACGATAGTAGGAAGAAGGATGCCATCTTGGTGTAAGGTGATGGCGTTAGCCGGAGCCGCTTTGATGATTGGCCTACCGGCCGATAGCTTCGCGCAAAAGCGCGGTTGGAAAGATCTGTTCGACGGACAAACCTTGCAAGGTTGGAAAGCGGTAGGTGGCAAAGCGCCTTACAACGTAGTAAATGGGGAGATCGTCGGCACGATGACCAAAGGTACACCCAATTCTTTTTTGATCACAGAGCAGGAATACGGTGATTTCATTCTAGAATTAGATATTAAGTTAGAAGGCGATCAAACCAACTCTGGCGTGCAAACACGCAGTCATATTGATATGCAGGCAGATGGTGGTAGAGGTCGTGTGTATGGAAGACAAGTAGAAGTCGATCCTAGTGATCGAGCTTGGACAGGTGGTATCTACGACGAAGCGCGGCGCGGTTGGTTGTATCCATTAGATCTCAATGAAAAAGCCAAAACGGCGTACAAAAGAAATGAATACAATCACTTGCGCATTGAAGCGATTGGCGATGAGTTGCGCACATGGGTAAATGGTGTGCCCGTGGCCTACGTGGTGGATACGCTGGATCAGAAAGGATTTATCGGATTGCAAGTACATAGTATTACCGACGATCAGGATGGCAAGAAAGTATATTTCAAAAATATTAGGATACAGACGGAGAACTTGAAATCATCCTCCTTTGCAAAAGATCAGCACATCGTCAACCTAAAGCCAAACAACTTGAGCGCTGCGGAGAAAAAAGCCGGCTGGAGTCTGTTGTTCGATGGGAACTCGGCTGACCAATGGCGCAGTGTGCGCGATCAAAACTTCCCAGCTCATGGTTGGAAAGTAGGCGATGGCATTATTAAAGTTCAAAAATCAGATGGTGGCGAATCGACCAACGGTGGAGATATCATTACACGCGATAAATATGCGGTATTTGACCTCTCTTTCGAATTCAAACTGACGCCTGGAGCAAACAGTGGGGTAAAATATTTCGTGACGTTAAAAGAGCAGACCGTAGGTTCCGCCATCGGCTTGGAGTTTCAAGTGTTGGATGATAAGGTTCATCCAGATGCTAAGATGGGGCGCGATGGCAATCGTACCTTGGCCTCACTTTATGACTTGATCACTTCAAAACGCGATGATCGCGCTCGCCGACCAGTAGGAGAGTGGAACCGCGGACGTGTCGTAGTGGATGCGAACAACAACGTTACACACTATTTGAATGGCGTTAAGATGGTAAGTTACCAACGCGGCTCAGCAGAATTTAAAGATCTAGTAGCCAAAAGTAAATACAAGGATTGGGAAAACTTTGGCGAAGCCAAAGAAGGACATATTTTATTACAAGACCATGGTGATGAAGTATCCTTCCGCAACATCAAGATTAATAAACGTAAATAATCCTGCACCTTAAAATAAACGAACTATGAATCATTATTTATCGCGCAGGAGCTTTATTTCTCGCACAGCAATGGCTGGTGGCGCTATGCTTCTCAGCAATAGTGTTTTAGGCAACGTAAAATTGGCCTCGGCCAACGAACGTGTGAATCTAGCCTGCGTAGGCATTGGTAATCGCGCCGCTGAAATCATCAAAGAACTCTATAAAACGGGATTGTGTAATGTTGTCGCGGTATGTGATGTCGATATGGGAGCCAAACAAACGCAGGAAATCTTAAAGATGTTTCCCAATGCGCGCAAGTTTCAGGATTTCAGACGACTTTTTGATGAAGCTGGAAGTGAGTTTGATGCGGTATCCATTGGTACGCCAGACTTTGCCCATTTTGCAATTACGATGCTAGCGATAGATCAAGGGAAACATGTGTATGTCGAAAAGCCGATGGCGCAGACATTCAACGAGGTGGAACTGATGATACTAAAGGCTAAGAAGCACAGTAACGTGGTCACTCAAATGGGTAATCAAGGGCATTCTGAAGCGAATTATTTCCAGTTTAAAGCGTGGAAAGAAGCCGGAATCATCAAAGATGTCACGCGCATAGACGCCCACATGAATATGCCACGTCGCTGGCACGGTTGGGATCCAAATATCAAGCGATTCCCGATGCCGGAAACCATTCCAAGTACTTTAGACTGGGAGATCTGGCAAATGCAAACTTGGGGTCACGATTACAACAAGGACTTTGTGAATGGGCAATGGCGCTGTTGGTTTGATTTTGGCATGGGCGCATTGGGCGATTGGGGCGCACATATTTTAGATACCGCACATGAGTTCTTAGCTTTAGGATTGCCAACGCGCGTAGAGGCTGTTTCGTTAGATGGACATAATTCCTTCTTTTTCCCGATGTCTTCCACCTTGAAATTTAGCTTTCCTAAACGGAAAAATATGCCAAAGTTGGATATTAATTGGTACGATGGGATCGATAACCTGCCTCCAATTCCGGAAGGCTACGGCGTGTCTGGATTAGATCCGAATATACCGCCGCCAAGTACGGGAGCAATGGAGCCGGCTAAACTCAATCCAGGCAAGATTATTTACGGTAAAGACTTAACCTTCAAGGGTGGATCACACGGTAGTACTTTGTCGATCATTCCGGAAGGAAAAGCACAGGAAATAGAGCGCCGTCTACCTGAAGTGCCAGCGTCGCCATCTAATCACTTTGCTAACTTCTTAAAAGCATGTAAAGGGGAAGAAAAGACCCGCTCTCCCTTTGATATTGCTGGACCATTAAGTCAGGTGTTCTGCTTGGGCGTAATCGCACAGCGCCTCAATACGAAGATGGACTTCGATCCGGCGCGTAAAGAAATTACGAACGACAAATTTGCGAATGCCTTGCTGATCGGCCCACCACCTGCGAAAGGATGGGAGCAATTCTATCAGGTCTAATCATTGTTAGAAATAAACAAGAAAAATACATTACAGCATCTAACACGTACATCAGAAAAACATCTATAATGAACAAACTACGCATTTTAGCTTGTGTGGTAGCGGTCGGCTTTGCTTCGGCCAATGCGCAAGAATGGAAGCCGGCAGGAGACAAGATTATGACCACCTGGGGCGAAAATCTAAATTACCAGCAACCGCACCCCGAATATCCGAGGCCGCAATTGGAAAGAAAAGACAATTGGAAAAACCTCAATGGTCTATGGAAATACGCGATTGTGGAGCAAGGTGTGTCCGCTGCGCCAACACAATGGGATGGTGATATCTTAGTACCTTTTGCGGTAGAATCGGCGCTCTCTGGGGTGGGTCGTTCTTTGAATAAAGATCAGGCACTTTGGTACAAAAATGAAATTAACGTACCGACACGCTGGCAAAAAGGAAAAACCTTACTACATTTTGGTGCGGTCGATTGGCGTTGTGATGTTTATGTCAATGGCCAACACATCGGTCAACACGAAGGCGGATTTGATCCATTCTCTATGGATATCAGCAAAGCACTGAAAAAAGGGGAGAAGCAGGAAGTCGTAATCCGTGTTTGGGATCCGACCAGTGATGGTCCACAGCCACGTGGTAAGCAAATCAATAATCCGCACGGTATCTGGTACACGCCCGTATCAGGTATTTGGCAAACAGTGTGGATCGAATCGGTTCCAACTACTTATATCGTAGCTACCAAGCAAACACCGAACGTGGATAAATCCACCTTATCGGTATCCGCCAACATTGAAGCGGCACAATCTGGTGATCAATTGGTGGTAGAAGCATTTGATGGTGGTAAAAAAATCGCCGAGGCAACAGCTGCCGCTACGACTACAATTGACCTGCCTTTAAACAATGTAACGTTGTGGAGCCCAGACAATCCAAAATTGTACGATCTACAGGTGAAAGTGCTGCGTGGAGGTAAAGTAGTAGATCAGGCCAAGAGTTATTTTGCTATGCGCAAGATCAGCATGAAAGCCGATGATAAAGGGATTCAACGGATGTATTTAAACGATAAATTTGTCTTCCATTATGGTCCCCTAGATCAAGGTTGGTGGCCAGATGGATTGCATACTGCGCCTTCTGATGAGGCGTTGAAGTTTGATATTATCAAAACGAAAGAGATGGGCTTCAACATGATACGGAAGCACATCAAAGTAGAGCCAGCACGTTGGTACAGACACTGTGATAGCTTAGGTATCTTAGTGTGGCAAGATATGCCAAGTGGAGATTTGGGCGGAAATAACTGGGATATGCAGCCCGGTAAAGTTTCCAACGGACAACATGACAAAGATCGTACGCCTGAGTCAGAAGCGATTCATCGCAAGGAATGGAAAAGCATTATGGATCACCTACACAACTTTCCAAGTATCGTAATCTGGGTTCCATTCAACGAAGCGTGGGGTCAGTTTAAGACAGAGGAAATCACCAATTGGACGATGGAGCATGATCCTTCGCGTTTAGTAAACAGTGCTAGTGGTGGTAATTTTGCTTATGTCGGTCATATTTTAGATATACACAATTATCCGGATGCAGCGATGCCAGACCCAAGATTATTTGGTGACAAGTTCATCTTAGCCTTAGGTGAGTTTGGTGGTTTTGGTTTACCAATAGATGGGCATACTTGGCAAGATAAAGATAACTGGGGTTATGTATCGTTCAAAAATAAAGAAGAATTAGCTGATCGTTATCAAAAGGCAGTGACTGATCTTTCGAAATTAATTCCCCGTGGATTGTCGGCCGCGGTCTACACGCAGACAACAGATGTGGAGGTAGAGACCAATGGTTTGATGACTTATGATAGAAAAGTGATCAAAATTCCGGAAAATACCTTGAAGAAAATGCACAGTGTATTATACAAACAATAATTATTGATAGCAATTGCTATTCCACAAGTCCCTCAGTTAGCTATTTGAGGGACTTTTTTCGTTCATATCTCTCAAAAAGTTAAGCGTCCGCAGATTTTAATTTTATTTAAATAGAGGGCTAATTTCTCTTTAATATGATGAAACGAAAAAGATCAACTATTACAAAAGCTAAAATGCTAAAAGGGATCCACGACATCCTGATAGAGGAAGGTTGGGGTAAAGTTAATGTTGCATACGTTAGTAGCTACAGCGGTATAGACCGCAAGCTGTTGTATTACCATTTTGAAAGTTTTTCCAACATGGTAGCTGAATTTCTAAGTCTTGAAAGCGTACAGTTTAAGGAAGGGTCTGTAGACTCCCAAGATGACCAAGAGCTAACTGGTTATCTGAAGCAGCGAATGGAAACACTTTTTGAAAATCCATTGCTCAAGCAGCTCTTGGTGTGGGAACTCTCTGCTAAAATGCCGGCATTAAAGGAGTATGCTGCTCCTCGCGAAGAAAAAGATGCAAAAATGAGCGTAAAATTCAATGATTTTGAGCACAATGCAGAAAGTGATACTGATATGCAGGCCGTATTTGCGCTTCTGCTAGGCGGGATACATTATCTATCAGCTTACTCCCATCATAATGATAAACCTTTTTTTGGTATGAACTTTAACGATGAACAACAACGTAAGCATCTTTTGAATCTGTTAGACAAGCTATTGCTAGATGTCAAACAAATGGTTTAGTTATTCAAGCGATTAAGTAAGTAAGATTAGGTTAGCAATTCGAATAGGGTCTGTATTCCCATGTAAGTCATGATCAAAGCGATTACAGTTCCCGAAGTAGTCAACCAAAAAGGTTGACGATACGAGCCAACGATGGTTGTTTGATGTGCTGCAATCAGCATGACAGCAAGCGCTAAGGGAAGGATAAAACCATTTATAGCGCCTACGACTACCAAAGTTTGCACCGGATTGCCAATAAATCCGTAGAGTAAGCAAGAAATAAGGATAAAGCCCACGGTTACGAATCGATCGTGAGCCTGGATTCGTATGTGGAAACTTTTTACAAAGGTAATCGATGTGTAGGCAGACCCAATGACAGATGTAATAGCAGCTGCCCACATCACTAATCCAAAAATTTTGTATCCTATCTCGCCACCTGCCCATCGAAACACGGATGCGGGCGGATTTGCCGGATCGATCAGATAACCAGCTGAAACTACGCCCAATGCTGCTATGAACAAGAGAATACGCATGACAGAAGCAATACCGATGGCACTGATCGCACCGCGATCTATCGTTGGTAGATTCTCAACACCGCGAATGCCTTTGTCCAAAAGCCGATGTGCGCCTGCAAAAGTGATGTAACCACCAACCGTTCCACCGATGATGGTGACCAGTGCGGTAAAACTAAATTGCTGTGGCGATAGGGTGCGGGCTGCAGCTTCGAGTAATGGTGGATTGCTCTTGAATGCAATATAGAGCATTAGAAAAATCATCATTACGCCAAGTACTTTGACGAAAAAATCCATCGCACGGCTAGCTTGTTTGTACAAAAATATTCCAATCGCAATCACAGCGCTACAAATTGCGCCTTGTGTAACATCCAGCCCAAATAATACCTGCAATCCGAGTCCAGCACCGGCCAAGTTTCCAATGTTAAAGGCCATTCCGCCCAAGGCCACCATGGTCGCTAATCCGTAGCCTAACCCAGGCAATAATTTGTTGGCAATATCTTGCGCTGGTGTGCCACTCACCGCGACTATACGCCAAATATTCATTTGTGCGACGATGTCGACAATGATAGAAGCTAGAATAATAAACCCAAAACTAGCACCGAGCTGCGAAGTAAACAAAGCAGTTTGGGTCAAAAACCCTGGTCCGATCGCCGAGATCGCCATCAGAAAAGCTGCGCTCAGCAGCGCGCCCCAGTTTGATTTTTTCATGATACGGGCGCAATAATGTGTATGTTTTCTTGCTGGAGATGATCACGTAGATCCTGTGCGAAGGAAAGCGCGTGCGCTCCATCTCCATGTATGCAAATAGTTTCGATTTGTCGAGCAACCATTTGATGGTCAATGCTTCGTACTGCCTGTTGCTTCACCATAAGAATGGATTGTTCCAACGCCTCGTTCCGATCTGTAATCAACGCCAGCGGATCTTGACGTGATACCAAAGTGCCATCCGATTGATAACGTCTGTCGGCAAAACCTTCTTGGACGACGCGCAGTCCGCGCTCTTGCGCCACATCAACCGTTACGCTTCCTGCTAAAGCATATAAGCGCAGCGAAGGATCAAAATCTATTACGACTTGTGCGACAGCTTCCGAAAGCAAGCGATCTTGCGCCACCATATTGTATAGCGCGCCATGCAGTTTTACGTGTTGCATACTACCGCCTGCAACTCGCACAAAGCCCGATAAAGCACCTATTTGATATAATACCAATTGATAAGCTTCTTTGGGAGAAATAGGTTTGGGAATGCGACCAAAGTTATCTTTATCGTCCAATCCCGGATGTGCACCGATTGCTACGCCTCTTTGTACTGCTGCCGCAACGGTCGTTTCCATCCGCATGGTATCCCCTGCATGGAATCCGCAAGCGATGTTGGCCGATGAGACGATGTCTAACAAAGCTTCATCCACGAGGTTTGGTTGATCTCCAGGCGTTTCTCCTAGATCACAGTTGATATCTATGGTGTACATGATCATATCTCGTATTTAAGGTTTATAGATCGTCTCATCTGTTGGTAATGGCGTTCTTGTTCAAGATATAAATTTTCGGCTTCTCGGAGCGAAATTTCCTGAAAGCAAATGCGATCGCCCGGTTTCAACTGTCCGCAGCGCGGTAGATCCACCGCTGCTACTTGTGCAATGCGCGGATATCCACCTGTCGTCTGGCAATCGGCCATTAAAAGAATCGGTTGGCCATTTCCTGGTACTTGTATCGTACCCGGCAGCACGGCAGTCGACAACAATTCTTGATCTTTTATTTTTTGAAACGAATTTCCTTGCAAAACGTATCCCATTCGATTGCTATTGCGATCTACTTCAAAGGTAGAAGATATCAATTGCAGCAAACTTTCTTCGCTAAACCAGCCGGCTTCTGGCCCGCGCAAAAATCGGATTACTTGCGTACCCGATGTTGCCTGCCACATCGGCTTGATCGCCCACTGCGGATGCGTGCGTTTGCTGTGCTGCAAATAATCAAAAAGACTTTGCTGTTTGTCTTCCCATTTGGCGGCGCGTAAGATGTCGTCGGTTTGCAGCAGGCGTCCATTCACGCCGCCGATTTCGGCCGGCAAATACGTGCTTCGACTTCCCATGATTAGCGGAATATCCCATCCACCAGGTGCAGCCAAATACGTTCGACAACCCATTCCGTCAGGAATTAATTTCAATCGTGTACCTTTTTGTACTGCCAATGGTCGGTTTGCTGGAAGGATAGTTTGCTCTTCATCCAAGAAAACAGCGCCTTTCCCGGAATATGCCAGTAACATGTCTGAACGTATTTCTATCTCTGCCTGTGCGTAGGTGAACTCGATGACGGCGGCTTCTGCTTTATTGGCCAATGCAGCGTTGGCCAGGCGTGCTGATAAGCTATCCATCGCGCCTGATTGTGGTACACCAGATGATAGGAAATCGAATCTGCCCAAATCCTGAATGGTACTAAATGGTCCGGGTTTATGAAGTTTTATTTCCATAATGATCGTTTTGATACGTATCGAAAAGGCTGTGCTCCAGTCGTTCGAAACGAACCTGTTGTCCGCTTTGCAGCAAAATTGGTTTCTCGCTTTTTGGATCAAAAAGTCGTAATGGCGTGCGCCCGATTAATTGCCAACCTCCCGGACTATCTAATGGATAAACGCCGGTTTGTTCACCAGCTATTCCAACTGATCCTTGTGTGACTAGGTTACGTGGTGTTGTTTTTCGTGGCGTAGCCAATGATGGACGAAGACCGCCGAGATAAGGAAAACCAGGCATAAAACCCATCATATAGACCAAATAGGTTTGGGACGTATGTTGCGCTATCACTTCTTCGGAGTTAAGACCAGTGTGCGCAGCGACAATATCTAAATCTGGCCCATATTCGCCACCGTAGCAGACTGGAATAGATAGAATATTGGCTGCGGCTTGCGTGTTTTCGTTCACGCGATCCATCAATGAAATAAAATAGTCGAAAATCCATTCCTGTATATCTTTAGCATCGATAGTTTGACGCGATTTTAGAATAAATGGATCATAATATATAGACAGCGTGGTATATGCAGCCACTGTCGTGAGCATCCCTGAAAACGGATGGTTACTTAATACTATTTCCGCTTGGCGTATTTTGTGCGAGATATCAGGATCGATGTGATCGGCAAAAACTACCGTAATGGCCTGTTCTCCTAAGGCATAATAACGAAGGGAATGGTTCGCTTTAAGAGATAAATCAGCCATAGTCATTATTATAATAAAGGGAATAGTGATCGATGCGGTTTAATGTCAAAGCCATCACGCAACGTATCAAAGAAAAAGTTGTTTTGCCGATTTTCACTCAGTAGGGATGGAAGGCGAATAGATCCTTGCGTGGTAACTAATTCATGATAGCCGAAGAATACATCCCGATTTTGCTGAATAGCGCCCACTGATCTTACAGCCGTGATATCACGGTATATATTCACGGAATAATTGCCTTGTGCGGCATCTTCAATCCATAAGTCAGAGGTTTGCGGATTGAACCAGACCTTGCGATTGCGAATCGTGTTCATTTGATTGGCCAACAAGAAAACCTGCGCGATCAGATATAGCGCAATGGGTAGCATGATCAGCAAAATCTTGATCTTCAATCCTAGCAGTAGGATAACGAGCAGCAAAATCACACCAGTGCCTACCGTCACCGCTGTTGAGCGAATAGCCCGTTTTGTATCTGCTGAATCTGCTTCTAACGCAATGTATCCCGGTCTATTTTTTTTTGCCGAAGCGGCGCTAAAACTGCGCTTTAGGCGACGAAAGCTGAAGTACAGCAAGATGCCCAAAAGAGCGCCGATAAACAGGATTTTTAACATAATGCGTTAGTATTGTTCAGATTCATTCGGGTAACTGCCCGATTTCACATCGTCTACATACTGCGCAGCAGCTTTTGAGATGTCGCTATACAGGTCAAGGTATCTCCGAAGAAATTTCGGCTTAAAATCTTTCGTCAAGCCTAATAAATCATTCACCACCAACACTTGGCCATCACAACCATTGCCGGCGCCAATGCCGATGGTTGGAATCGTAAGAGACTGCGAAACTTCTGCCGCCAACTGGGCTGGAATTTTTTCTAATACGACCGCAAAACACCCAGCTTCCTGTAGTAGAAGTGCGTCGGATTTCAGTTTCGCCGCTTCGGCTTCTTCTTTTGCGCGCACACCAAAGTCACCAAATTGGTAAATGGATTGTGGCGTCAATCCCAAGTGCCCGCAAACCGGAATACCCGATTGCACAATCTTACGAATATTGTCGATCACTTCTACACCGCCTTCCAGTTTCAAGGCATGTGCTCCCGATTCTTTCATCATGCGGACGGCGGCATTATAGGCGTCATTTACTGATCCTTGATACGTGCCAAACGGAAGATCGGCCACGACCATGGCTCGTTTTGCGGCACGAGCCACCGATGCTGCGTGATAGATCATCTGATCTAGCGTAATGGGCAATGTCGTCTCGTATCCTGCAAAAACATTCGCAGCAGAATCACCGATCAGCAAAATATCTAATCCTGCTTCATCTAATACGCGTGCCATGGAATAATCGTATGCAGTGAGCATACTGATCTTCTCTTGGCGTTGCTTCATGATTTGCAAACTCGATGTCGTAATTCTTTTTATCACGTTATGGACTGACATGTGGTGTTGTGTTTAGTGATGGAAGCAAGTCGTAGACTCGCCTTGTGTTATAAGCAAAAGTAGGTATTTTGGGAAGATAATCTAAAAGTCTCTGCTTATTTGTATTTTTGCCGCATGATACAAGCCGACGCACGTCTTTTTAAATTTCCAAAGTTTGAGGATCTGATTATCCATGAAGATGAGAATCTCATCGTCATCAATAAGCCGCCCTTTGTATCGTCATTGGATCAGCGAGAGGGAGATGAAGTCAATATTTTACGGTTAGCAAAACGCTATCACGAAGATGCGCAGGTTTGTCATCGTTTGGATAAGGATACTTCCGGCGTGTTATTAATCGCCAAAAATCCAGAAACTTATCGCGCGGTATCCATCGAATTTGAGCGCCGTCGTGTAAATAAGGTATATCACGCCATCATCGAAGGAACACATACGTTTGATGATTTGCTAGTCGATCTTCCGATATTGAACCAAGGAAATAAAAATGTATCCATTGATCGCGCCAACGGAAAGCGGGCAGAAACATTTTTTAAAAGCATTCAATACTTCAAGCATTATACTTTGGTAGAATGTCGGCCGGTTACTGGCCGCATGCACCAGATTCGGATTCATTTAGCTACACAGCGTGCATCCATTGTAGGCGATGCCATGTATAAAGGCAAGCCGGTATATCTTTCGCAGATCAAAAAACGTGGCTTTACCATGTCCAAAAGCCAAGAGGAGCAACCGATTATGAAGCGCTTCGCGCTACATTCAAGAACGGTTGCATTTTCTATCGAAGGGAAAGATTATGCCTTCGAAGCAGAGTATCCAAAAGATTTCGCTACTTTGTTGAAGCAGTTGGAGAAATTTGACCTCTAAAAACAAATATGATGACGGATAATAAGCCTCGATTTTCCCTAGGAAGTAAAATAATTTACGGTGTACTTGTAATACTCATTTTATTGATGTTTTGGCCAGCCAGCCGAGCTGTGTTGCAGCAGGGGCTAATGAAAATTGGCTTGTTCAAACCGAAGGTAGAAAATGCTTCTACCACGACCGATGCACATACGTCGGAACTAGCTGCTGCCAATGAAGGTGTAACGTTAGCAGACGTAAATGGCAAATCCATTCATACATCTGAATTAAAAGGGAAGGTGGTATTTATCAATTTCTGGGCAACATGGTGTGGTCCATGTGTGGCCGAAATGCCCTCGATTCAAAAGCTGATTGCGAAAATCGGTCAGCAAGATGACATGGAGTTTATGCTCGTAGAGGTAGAAGGCGATATGAATGTCGCGCAGGATTTTTTGAAGAAGCAAAAACTGGATTTGCCTGTTTTTGTACCCGAGAGCGAAATTCCATCCACGTGGATGAGTGGCGCTATTCCTGCTACGGTGGTATTAGATAAGCACGGCCAGCGCGTATTTACCCACAAAGGAATGGCCGATTACAGTGATCCCGAGTTTGTTGATTATTTAAAGAAATTAGCGTCTAAATAGAATTTATGAATAGAGATCAGTTATTCCAAGAAATTGTATCTAAAAAGAGTTTTTTATGCGTCGGACTAGATACCGATCTTACTAAGATTCCTGAACATCTCTTAGGCGAAGAAGATCCCATCTTCGCATTCAATAAAGAAATTGTGGCGGCTACGGAAGATCTTTGTGTCGCCTACAAACCAAATATCGCTTTTTACGAGTGCTACGGTACGAAGGGATGGGAATCGCTTCGCAAAACATGCGATGTACTTCCTAAAAATACCTTACGTATCGCAGATGCGAAGCGCGGTGATATCGGTAACACCTCCAAAATGTATGCTCAAGCATTTTTCGATCCAGCTGTCTCGGGTTTAGATTTCGACGCGATCACCATTGCGCCATACATGGGAGAGGATTCCGTCACGCCATTTTTGGAATTTGAGCATAAATGGGCCATTGTGTTAGCCTTAACCTCAAATGCAGGGAGCAAAAACTTTCAAAATTTTGCGAACACAGGCAATAAACAGCTTTTTGAAGAGGTAATCGACCAAGTCAATACCTGGGGCAGCACCGACAACTTGATGTATGTGGTAGGCGCAACACGTGGAGAAGCTTTCCTAAACATCCGCGCGCACGCGCCAGATCATTTCCTGCTCGTACCTGGAGTAGGAGCGCAAGGAGGATCACTGGAAGATGTGTGCAAATACGGTATGAATGCGCAATGCGGATTGCTAGTGAACAGTACGCGTGCCATTATCTATGCTTCTTCTGGGCGTGATTTTGCCGAGAAAGCTCGTGAAGAGGCTATTAACGTACAAAAACAGATGGAAGCAGAATTGATTCGCAAAGGGATTCTGTAACAGGACATCTCTTTTCTAGGATTTGGCACAGTATTTCGGTAAGGTAGCGCATCACCTCAATCGCTTCTATGTTAAAGAATTTTCATTTCTTGTATTTGGCTGTTGCACTTATCTTATCCGGATGTAGTTCTATTTACCAGCCCAATGTACCTGCTACGCCAATGTTTGCCAACCAAGGCGAAGTCTATGCGGCAGCTCATACCAATATCAAAGGAAATGCCAGTGGCAATCTCGCTGTCGCTGTTGGCAAGCACGTGGCCGTAATGGCCAACGGATCGTACGTAGATAACAAATCCGGTAATCAGGAATACAAGCAGTATATGTACGAAGGTGGATTGGGCTACTTTACCACCTTTGGCAAAAATAAAGATCGCATCTTCGAATTGTATGGTGGCTACGGATTGGGTAATTCGCGGGATGCTGATACCCGCGCCACCACGACAGGCATGGCACCGACGGAGATTCGGGAGATGGATTTTGAAAAGATCTTTGTGCAAGCCAATATCTCTCGCAAACGCGAAGATGTACGATTGTTCGGCAGATCCAGAGAATTTAGTTACGGAACAGCGATCCGTGGTAGCTTTATCCGTATGAAGGATTTTTGGATCGATGGGGTATCATCTCCGGTAGAAGAAAATCTATTTATAGAACCTATCTTTTACACGCGGATGCAGCTCAACAGATCCTTTCAACTACAGTATACCAATGGGTTTAATATTGGTGTGGTCGACAATAACTATCTAAAAGCCGGTAATGCGGTCTTTACACTGGGGCTGATTTATAAATTTTCGAAGTAAAACGATGCAGCTTAGTTGATGGATAATTCTTCCCCATCAGGTTCAGTATCGGTAATGCTGACCGATAATTTATCAATACGACGCGCATCCATATCGATCACCTCAAAAGTGAGATTTTTGTAAGATACAATATCGCCCTCTTTGGGTATTTGATCTAATAACTGAAATACCAAACCTGCCACTGTGGTAGTGCCTGCCAAATCATGTTGCTCTTTTTCTGTAGGCGCAAGGTGGAAAAAGGTGAAAAAATCGTCAATCTGGTAGCTGCCATCTACCATGTATGTGCCATCTGTACGTTTTCGGATATATTTGCTACCACTTACTTCTTCTATAGCCAAGCCGCCGACCATATTATCCATAATGTCGTACATGGTGATAATACCTTGTGGGCTGCCATACTCATCTACCACGATCGCTTGCGTTACCTCTGATTGCCTTAAGGCCTCTAACGCAGCATAAGCAAAACTGTTTTCATGGATAAAAGGGATTGGTTTCATCAATTGTTCAAGATTTAAATCACCTCCATTCAGGTATGCTTTGAATAATGCTTTGCTGTGTACTACGCCTTTGATTTTATCAAATGAACCGTCACACACAGGGTACTCTGTGTGTTCGGCATTCAGGATGAAATCCTTATTTTGTTCAAAACTATTGTTGATGTCAAGGTAGGTGATTTTACTGCGATGAACCATTAAGTTGATCGCTTTTTTATCACCCAAGCTCAAGATACGATCGACTAAATCGTGTTCAATATGTTCGATAATACCGCTGCTCACGCCTTCATCTACCAGTGCTTTGATTTCTTCTTCTGTGACGGTCTCACGTACAGCGTTGATCGCAAAAATAGTACTCAGCAATTCAGTAGATTTATTGAGTAACCACGTAAATGGCCTAATCAGCTTATTGAGTACCATCATTGGTTTTGCAATCCAAGTAGCATATCGTTCTGGATTGGCGGCACCCATTCGTTTTGGAACCAATTCGCCAATCACTAGCGTTAAGTAAGTCGTCGCTAAGACGATGATGATAATCGCCACCGGAAAATTGTAGGGCGCAAGCCAAGTTATGTTGGAAAGAAGCTGGGCTAGGGCTGTGGCAATGTGACCACTGCTGACCACACCAAGTAGAATACCTATTAAAGTAATTCCAATTTGTATTGTAAGCAGAAAACGATTAGGATTGTTCTTTAACAATAATACAGCAGCTGCGGTACTTCTATTTTTACGCGCACCAACTTGTAATCGCGACTTGCGACTGGCCAATATGGCCGTTTCGGAAGTTGCGAGTATCGCATTAATGCATATCAATAATAGAATGATGCCAATCTCTGTAATCATAGGATAGTGGACGATGTATTTATAGGGACAATGATTTTTATATATTGTTTGTTCTTAGCAAATAGAAAGAATCATTTTCTGCACTGATACGATGATCATAGCTACTTACCACATTTATCATCCAATCGGACTACCATGATAACGTTTAGAATAGTAACTGTAGCACAGATCTTCTCACTATATTTGGCATTTGACTGATTTTTAACTCTACTCGACGAACGTGAAGAAAATTCCTATAGCACGGTAGCGGGCAGAGCGTTACTTTTCGAAGCGCAATAGATGACTCGAGTATATTCTCTCGATCCCATAAAATAAGGTTGTGCATCCCTGATGCGCAACCTTATTAGTGAACAACTAATCTAAGATATTACAAAGGACGAATCCAAATATTGCGGAAGCGTACCAGATCTCCATGATCTTGTAAGATAATCGGACCTGGGCCATGCGCCTTCATCACCGGCATACCGATGTATTCTGTCGTGCCTTCGATTTGCGTATTGTTCTGGATCAGCACGCCATTGTGCAATACCGTAACGGTCGCTTTTGAGATCAGCATACCATCTTTATTGAATTGAGGTGCTTTATAAATAATATCGTAGCTGTGCCATTTTGATTCTGTAGCTCGCACCTCGACCAACGGCGGGCGTTGTTTATAAATACTTCCGGCCTGTCCATTAGTATAGGTTGGATTATCATTATTGTCCAACACTTGTAATTCGTACAAGCCTTGCAAGAAAATACCACTATTGCCGCGACCTTGGCCGTTACCTTTCACTACGGCGGGACTTTGCCACTCTACATGAAGCTGGAAATTTTCAAATTCCTGTTTGGTTTGTATATCTCCGCTACCGGGTTTCACTTCCAGTTGTCCATCAATCACTGTCCAGTTGGCCTTCGATTGAGTATTTTTCTGACTTACCCACTCTTGCAATCCGCTGCCGTTGAAGAGGCTGATCGCATCGCTGGGTACACCATTCGCCGCAAGCGTGACGAGAGGAGGCTTGGGCGTGTAAAATTCCGTATCCTCTGGTTTAAATTGTGTTTGCGCCATAAGGGAAGATGTAGCTACGAGGGTGAATAATGTACAGATATAAGTTGTTTTCATTATCAAAATATTTGTTGCTGCTAAATTAGATTTATCCTTCGATTTTTTATGCTAAACTTTGGGAAGTTTGTATCCATTTTCATAATTAGCGACTAGGTAGTTATTGGCCGATTTGTCGGTAAAACTTCTTTTGGCTTTGTCCCAATACAATTTCGTGCCGGTGCGGTAGGCAATATTTCCCATCTGCGAAAAGATCGCAATATTAGCACCCGCTTCGATAGGAGCTTTCAAGATCATGCGATCATTCCTGCGGATGGCATCTACGAAATTGACCATGTGTTTTTCCAACCCATTATCCTTCGATTTTTGCAATGCAATCGCTTGCATTCTATCGCCTTCCGGAATCACTTCCCAACCCTCGCGGTTCAATACTAACGTTCCGTTATTACCAATGAATGATACACCATGATTTCTGGAATAAGGTCCTAAGTCAATGCCGTTAGCATGTTCCCACTGTATATTAAAATCATCAAATTCAAACACCGTAGTCAATGTATCCGGCGTCTCGGCTGCATCGCTAGGATATGCAAACTTTCCACCAGAAGCCATAATGGACTTTGGATCTGCCGCTTTCATGCCGATTAAAGCATAATCCAGCATGTGTACACCCCAGTCGGTCATTAAGCCACCGGCGTAATCCCAAAACCAACGAAATTCGAAATGAAAGCGATTTGGATTAAAAGGTCTTTTCTTAGCTGGTCCCAGCCAGCGATCATAATGTACGCCTGTTGGTACGGCTTCATCTGGTTTTACGGGAATACTTTTCATCCAACCCTGATAGGCCCAAGCCTTTACCAAACGGATTTTTCCTAATTTGCCCGAGTGCACAAAATCAATCGCGTCTGCAAAGTGTTGCTGACTGCGTTGCCATTGGCCGACCTGCACGATACTGTTGTGTTTTTGTGCTGCGGCCACCATGGCTTCACATTCTTTGATGGAGTTGCCGATCGGTTTTTCTACGTACACATGTTTACCCGCATTCACAGCATCTACCATCTGCAAACAATGCCAATGATCGGGCGTAGCGATGATTACGGCATCCACCAGATCACCTTTTAGCAATTCCTGATGGTCGATGATTCTTTTAACCTTCGTGGTTTGTAATTGCGCTAACTCTGCGATTCGCTTGTCCAAGATGCGCTCATCTACGTCGCACAATGCGGTGCATACGACATTAGGCACTTTCAGCAAGGCGGTTAAATTAGCCCAACCCATACCATTCACACCAATCAATCCCACCTTAATGGTTTGTTGGTTGTTGGCAAAGAGACCCGTGTTCCACAGCGCTCCGGAAGCTGCCAAAAGGCCGGCATTTCGCAAAAAATCTTTTCTTTTCATAGGTTTATGATGTCATTACAGAGCAGTGTGCTCCGGTTTACTAACTGTTAGTTCCTCGAAGATAGTCAATTGTTTACTATTTATTCTTAATAATAGGTATTTCCAGCGTATTTGATACTCAAAAAAATCAGCTAGCGCCATTCGTAAAGATTTTGTTAGAATTGCCGTAATTCTGGCCTTACATAGATTAGCCTTGCCGAATAATTTTGGAACTGACAATTATTCCCTATATTGGATTATCTATATCAACCTATTGAAATGATTGCCAATATATTAAAACAGTCGCTGACGACAGTTAGTTTAATGACCATTTTCTGTGCACAAGCACAAAACGAACACAAGCGATACGTACAACAGCTAGAAGGTACGACCTTGCAATTTTCTATGGAAGCGATTCCTGGTGGACGATTCTTAATGGGGAGCACGAGCGGGGGCGCTGCTGATGAACAACCTGCGCATCAAGTGCTTATTGCGCCTTTTTGGATGGGAACATTTGAAGTAACGTGGGATCTATATGAGCCGTTTTTATATAAAGATCTGGAAATAAGACACAATAATCAAGAAAAGCTAGATCCGAAAGTGGATGCGGTCACGCGCCCGACCAAACCGTATCTCGATATGACATTTGGAATGGGTAAGCAAGGTCATCCTGCTTTGGCTATGACGCATTACAATGCGATACAATTTTGTAAATGGCTGTATGTGCGTACGGGGGAATTTTATCGCTTACCGACCGAAGCGGAATGGGAATATGCTTGCCGAGCTGGTTCTAAGACCGCCTATCCTTTTGGGGACGAGGCCGCGAAATTGGATGAGCATGCTTGGTTTGCTTCAAACAGCGCAGGAAAAACAGCTGCTGTTGGCAAAAAGAAACCAAATGCTTGGGGCTTGTTTGATATGCTTGGTAATGTGGCTGAATGGACGTACGATCAATACGATGCCGAATATTATCAGCAGTTTTCAGATGGCGTAGCAGACAATCCTGTGTTGGTTCCGACCAAACTGTATCCGCATAGCGTACGTGGTGGATCTTTTGATAGTGCCGCGCCGGAGCTTCGCTCTGCGGCTCGGATGGCCTCCGATCCGATCTGGAAACAACTCGATCCACAAATTCCGAAATCCAACTGGTGGTTTCCCGAAGCACCTTTCGTTGGTATGCGGTTGGTGCGCCCGGTGAAAAAACCATCGCACGAAGAAATCATGGCTTATTATGATAAAGCTCCTCTAAAAGACTTCTAACTATTTTCTATTATAACAATAAATCTAAAATGATGAATAACTTTAATCGACGTGATTTTATGAAAGCGGGCACAACCTTGGCCGCGACTACTTTTTTAGCGTCTACAAGTCTTGGACGCATGTTTGTAGCTGGATCTGACGAAATCAAAATTGCCTTAGTTGGCTGTGGTGGGCGTGGAACTGGAGCGACATTTGATGCTTTTGCTTCAGGGCAAAATATCAAATTAGTCGCCATGGCAGATGCATTCCAAGATAATCTAGACGCGACCTATAACACGCTTAAAGAGAAGTTTGGAGATAAGATTGATGTGCCCGATAGCCGCAAATATGTGGGTTTTGAAGGTTACAAAGCCGCGATAAAAGATGCCGATGTCGTATTGCTAGCGACGCCTCCAGGATTCCGTCCGATTCATTTCGAAGAGGCTGTGAAAGCTGGAAAGCATGTGTTTATGGAAAAGCCGGTAGCGGTAGATATTCCGGGGGTACACAAAGTATTGGCTGCCGCCGAAGAGGCAAAGCGTAAAAAGCTCAACGTAGTGGTCGGTTTGCAAAGACGCTATCAAACCAATTATAGAGAAGCCATCAAACGCATTCAAGATGGCGCCATTGGAGATATTCATTCAGGTCAAGTGTATTGGAATAGTGGAGGTGTTTGGGTAAAACCACGCCAAGCTGGACAGTCGGAGATGGAATATCAGATGCGTAACTGGTATTATTTCAACTGGTTATGTGGAGACCACATTGTGGAGCAACATGTGCACAATATTGATATCGCTAATTGGGTAAAAGGAAAATATCCAGTTTCTATTCAGGGAACAGGTAGCCGGGCACATCGTACGGACAAGCAATATGGGGAGATCTATGACAATTTTGCGGTAGAGCTCACGTATGATGACGGGTCAGTGATCTATAGCCAATGCCGTCATTTTGAAGGCATCTCGAATCGGGTGGATGAAACGTTTCAAGGAACGAAAGGTCGTGTATACCTTTCGGCAGGAAATCAAGCCGTACTTTGGGACGCACGCGGCAATGAAATATATCGCCACGATCCAAAAGGAAATCCGAATGCGTATCAGCAAGAACATAAGGAACTATTTGAAGCTATTGCCAATAATGAATATAAGTTTGATAATGCCGAATATGGTGCTTACAGTACATTGACGGGTATTATTGGGCGTTTAGCTTGTTATACTGGTCAGGTGATTAAATGGGATCAGGCAATGGCTTCTACGATTGATTTATCGCCAGAAAAATATGCATGGGACGCTAATCCGAAAGTGTTGCCGGATGCAAATGGCATCTACCAAGTAGCTGTTCCGGGTATCAACACCGAATTATACATTTAGTACATGCGTCGAACGTTTTCGGCAGTCGTGCTATTTTTTTTGGTCTTTTGCGGTGCTCTGGCACAGCAAAAGACCTTTTTCATAGCAGGCAAAGCTCAAGGCACCACCTACCATCTTCAATACCTTGCTGAGCATGAAGTCGTAAATAAGTCTTCCATAGATAGCGTGATGCAAGTCATTGACCAATCGATGTCGCTGTACCAGCCGCATTCTTTGATTAGCATGTTCAATCGGCCCTATCATCATGAGTTGGCGATTGATACGCATATGGCCAACGTAGTCCATGCTGCATTGCAAGTGCACGAACAGTCCAACCGTTTGTTTGATATCACGGTGAAACCGCTGGTAGATTTATGGGGATTTGGAATGGAGAGTGTGGATTCTTTTCCCCAAAAAGCACTAATTGATAGTGTCCTGTTTTTTGTCGGAATGGAAAAGATTTGGCTGGAAGGGGAAACTTTGCACAAACGTGATCCTCGGACTGCAATCGACCTTAATGGTATCGCGCAAGGTTATACCGTAGATGTACTCGCTCAGTTGCTGGATAATAGATCCATTGCAAGCTATCTAGTGGAAGTCGGAGGAGAAATCCGAACCAAAGGTCTAAAAACCGATAGAAAGAGCTACGAAATTGCCATCGAAAGACCCGAAGGAGCACAATCTTCATCCTTCGTGTTGCAGTTGACAGATCTTGCCGTGACGACCTCAGGCAATTATCGGAAAGTGGCTTACCACGAAGGAAAGAAAGTGCATCATCACATCGACCCAAAAAGTGGTTTTCCGCTGCAAAATAATGTAGTTAGTGCGACTATTATCGCGCCTACGGCAATGGAAGCAGATGCCTATGATAATGTATTTATGGCTTTGTCGCCTCCAGAAGGAATTGCTTTAGCCAATCGTCTTTCGGGAATAGAAGTGTATATCATTTATGAAGAGCATGGTGTTTTCCACGAAGCATTTTCCAACGGATTTTTGGCATTTGTGAAGCCCTAAAGCGCATGTTAAGGTATAAATAAACAAGGCCTGAAAGATTATACTTTCAGGCCTTATTTTTATACATGTTACGGGCTATTCGTAACCTGGATTCTGATCTAATTTGGTATTTCTGTTGATTTCATCGCGATGAAACGGCATAAAATACATTTTATCATTCCATTGTCGGTTTTCGATACCGGGTTCTAGTTCTACCGGTGTGTAGGTATAGTTATAATTGGCTGTGTTGTACTGATACGTGCGTACTTGCGCACCCGGCTTCAATGTGCCTACTACATTAATCAAGCGAATTTTTGAACCCGTTGTTTGTGGCGCTATCATCCACCGACGGGTGTCGAAGAAACGGTGCTCTTCAAAAGCCAGCTCTACACGTCTTTCATTGCGATAGCGCGTACGCAGTTGCTCTCCCGACTCGGTGATAGCCGGCATTCCTACTCTGAAACGAATTTTGTTAAGCCAATTTTTTGCTTCTGCCTCTTCGCCTAATTCGATACATGCTTCGACATAGTTCAGCACGGCTTCTGTATATTTCAATACTGGCCATGGAATATATTGACGGGTGTTTTGATCGACTACTGCTGGATCAGGATCGGTAAATTTTCGGAAGTAATAGCCTGTGTAAGATCCGTTCCAATCTTCAATCGGACTATTGCGGGTGTCCAATCCTTGATGTGTGATTACGGCGCCCGCAGCATTGTTGATCTGATAACGACCCGTTTGTATTTGGTCGGCAGGATCACGACCTGCTACGTCAGCCGTGCGCGGTTTCCAATCGGCACCATCGTACAAGATCGTGGCGTACAATCGTGGATCTCTATTCTGATAGGGGTTGCTGCTGTGTGCACTATTCTGCCAAGAGAAACGTGTTCCATCGGCCATTTCATAATCATCCACTAGATTTTGGATTGGCGTATTTCCTGCCCAGTTGTGATAGCCGTTAGGTCCATTATTACGCCCTACATAATTTCCAGCTTCGTCTTTCAAGTCAATGAAATAGCGGCCCAACAATATTTCAGATACAGCATCCGCCGCTACAGCTTTACTGCCACCTCCCAAAGAAAGCACTATATAGTTTTGGGTGCCTTCTTCTGCGGTAACTGGCGCTGTTAAACTCATTTCGTAACCTAAATTGGTCATTCTTACGACCTCAAAAGCGGCATCTTTAGCTTTTTGCCAACGTTCAGTACGGCTACCGCTGGTGTAACCTAGAAATTGTGGTTCGGCGTAGCCAGCAATTGTTGTCGCTTTGCCCGAAGCGGTGCTGATATCGTGCAGATCACTTGCTGCATACAACAATACGCGTGCTTTCAGCGCCATAGCAGCTACGTCTGTCGCACGACCTTGTCCGCGACTGCCACCGGTTAATAATTCAGCTGCGCGGTCGCAGTCGCTCACGATAAAATCCACACATTCTTCATAAGAATTTCTTGCTGCTGTGTAGTCATCTTCTCCCAACTCATAAACGCGGTCGATCAATGGCACAGCACCGTAAAAACGTAGTAATTGCTGATAATAGTAAGCGCGTAAGAAGTACGCTTGTCCCAACAAATTGTTTGCTCTGCTATTGTCGGAGAACATAGGTTCCGTTAGGTTTTCAATCGCGATATTACACGCGCGAATGCGTCCATATAGCGGTCCATAGCCATAGCTATCTTTAATCATGCCCTGATCCGCCGAATTAGAGCGTGATTCTGTGATGGTATTGATTCCGCGACCAGGATGTGTAAACATGGATTCGTCCGTTAGAGATGATTGCATCTCTTCGTCGAAACCGCCTTGGCCTAAGCCATTGTAGATTTCAAATACAAAGGCTTCGGCTAAAGCCGGATCGCTCCAAGTCACTTCTTTGGGTACTTCTTCTAATGGTTGCGTGCTGACGAAGTCATCGTTACACGAAATCAAGGATTGTGTAAATATGCAGGCGATTATATAGGAATATATCGATTTTTTAGTGCTCATGATTTGAATATTAAAAAGTTAGGGCTGCGCCAAAATTAATGACCCGTGCTTGTGGATAATATTGTCCCGTTTGGGTGACAGATTCGGGATCGTAGGCGGTCATCTTGCTAATGGTGAATAAATTCAATCCGTTCGCATACACCCTAAAGTTGTTTACGCCCACTTTTTTGGTCCATTCTACTGGAAAATTGTAACCTATTTCCACGTTTTTCAAGCGTAGGTAATCGGTGCTTTCCAACCAATAGGTATTGCCACTCGAATAATATTGATCGCTACGATCCGTTATGCGTGGATGTTCGCTACTTGGGTTATCTGGCGTCCACCGGTTTTCATAAAATTGCAATAAGTAGTTTCCTATCGCGCCAGATTCTTCGGTACTCACCGGTAATTCTGCTCCGGCCGCTCCTTGAAATAGAACTGTCAAGTCAAAACTTTTGTATTGGAAGCCGATATTTACCCCACCTTGAAAGGTTGGGATATTGTTTTTATCCCGACGTACACGATCATCTGGCGTGATTTTTCCATCGCCATCGTAATCGACGAATTTCATATCGCCCGGGCGTAAGTTATTGGTGATAGCACTATAATCTAATGTGTTGGCTGCGATATCTGCCTCATCTCTAAAGACGCCATCGTGGATGTAATACATCCCCGCATTCAACATTCTGCCAGTCGTGCGCTGCCATTCTGGTGCGCCAGCGGCTTCATCCCAGAAGAGAATCTTATTTTTGGCATAACCACCATTCACATTGATGTTGTACCGTAGTTCGCCAACACTGCCATTGTAGCCGATGTTGAGATCAAAACCTCTATTTTCCATTTTACCGATATTCTCGGCAGGTAAGGTCATACCGGTACTTTGTGGTACCGAGGCATTGCGTTGCCATAATATACTGCTCCGACGATTGAGAAACATGTCGAATTCAAAATTCACTTTGCCGTTGAATAATTGACCATCCAAACCGACGTTGTAGTTGTTGGCCACCTCCCACGTGATAAAGCTATTCGGTACACGCGTTTCATAAAGCGATTTTACCAAATTGCCATCTACGATATACGTGCCAAAACCATACGTGGAGAAATATTGATATTCTTGTAATTCGTCGTTGTAGAATATATTGTCATTACCCATTTGTCCATAAGAACCCCGTAGCTTCAATGAGTTGACGAAGGGAACGTTATCCTTCCAGAAGCTTTCTTCCGAGATACGCCATGCCGCTAACACACCCGGGAAAAACCCGTAACGGCTTGCTTGAGGAAACATGTAAGAACCATCGTATCTCCACAAAAATTCAGCGATGTATTTCTCTTGGTAATTGTAGCCCAAGCGACCAAAATAGTTAAGTCGAGCGCGTTCCCAAGCGCCGCCACCATTGTCTTTTTCCGCATCTCCACCAGCAAACATCTGATCGATGGCAGAAGAGATGAAGTAACGTCTAAAGGCTGTAAAATTGTCATTACGGATGGTTTCACGGTTCACACCTGCCATCAAGTTAAAGCTGTGATCGCCAAAACTGCGGTCATAATTGGCCATGGCACCAAGCAAGACGTTGAGTTGATCTTCATTGCCTTGACTCAAAGCCGGGTCAGGTCGTGGACCGCGCAATCCCGGTATCAATTGCGGTGTCACGCCGTCCGCTTCGTAATCTCCTTGCCAGCTATACAAATACCAAGGTGTTTCCCAGCGCTTGCTTTGCTGTATGTATTTGTCGACTGATGCTGTTCCCGTAAATTTAAGGCCTTCCACACCGGGTATTTTGATGTCGATTTGTCCATTTGTCTGAAAATAATACCTTTTGCTGCGGTCATAACCGGTTTGATCAGTAGTGATCACGACAGGATTTTCGCCATTCTCAATATCGGGTCCCGGTAATCCATTTGGCCAAAACGCCGGCTGTGTTGGGTTGCCCCGCATCAGCATCCGGAAGATAGTGCCCGCACTTTTTGTCGGGAAATTGCGGTCTTCCTGTCTCCCCAATACGCCGACTTTCACACTTACATATTCATTGATATCTCCCTCCAAGTTAATTCGCATATCATATTGGCTATAGTTGGTAGCTGAATTCTTATAAAATGCGTCTTGAGTTTGGTACCCAATCGAGGTGAGGTAACGAAAGTTTTCCGATCCGCCACTCAACTGCACATTGTGCTGCGATTGCGGTGTCCAGTTTTTTAATGTGGCGCCATACCAATCGGTATCGGGATGTGTCCAAGGATTGGAACCATCGCGAAATAGTTGAAAGTCCTGTGGTGAAAACGGGGCAGTAATCGTACTGCCATTCGCTCTTTCAAAAAGACCTTGATTACGAAAGGCGGTGTTTGCCGCAGACCACTCACTTACCGGAAGTTTGAAGATTTCAAGTTCATTACGCATTTCTGCGTATTGTGCTGCGTTGGCTAGTTGCGGAATATAAGTTGGTTGCGAAAATCCTTGGTTAAAGGTGTACGATATAGAAGGTTTTCCTTGTTTCCCTTGTTTCGTAGTTACCAAGATTACACCATTTGCAGCACGGGCACCATAGATGGCTGCTGCGGCATCTTTCAGTACAGAGATGTTGTCAATGTCCAATGGATTGAGGCGTTCAAATCCACCTTGACGCGCTGGAATACCATCAATTACGATCAAAGGCTCTGAGTTACCAAAAGTATTCGTGCCACGAATGCGGATGTTGGATCCATCGTTTCCAGGTTCAGCGCTACCTTGAGTTGCGGTAATACCAGCCATTCGACCGACTAGCGCGTTAGATACATTTAATGTGGGCGATTTTACTAAGTCAGCACTTTTTACCGTGGCAACTGAGCCAGTGATAGTCTCCTTCTTTTGTGTACCATATCCGACGACCACCACTTCGTCCAAGTTAGCAAGATCCTCTTGCAACGAAATGGATAACGTAGTGCGTTGATTAACCGCTTCCTCAAGCGTTCTGTAGCCGACCATCGTAAAAACGAGTGTAGCATCTGCGGGCACGTTCTCTAGCGAGAAAAAACCCTCTGCATTAGTGCTGGTTGCAATTTGTGTGCCTTTTACCACGACAGATACGCCTGAAATTGCTTCATTTCCAGACATCGAATTAACGCGTCCAGAAATGGTACTTTGCTGCGTAAAAAGCAGTGTCCTGCTATCGCGCGAAAAGGGTAGCGAAGACGTATTTGCCTGTGCTTGTTTTAACGGTAACGCTAAAACTATCGTGAGCATGGGGCAAAGAGTCTTCCTTAAAACTTCATTACGAATGTTCATAGAATGGTGATGTAGGTTTATAGAGTTAGTAGTTTATAATTTTATGATATTCAGACAGAACATCTAGTGTGTGATGTTAAGCTGCATTTTCATAGGTAATCATAAACTTAGGAATTGTCGGGTAACTATCCAAGGATATTTCAGTATTATTCGTGAACTTTTCCTGTTTTTATGAAAAAAATAAATTATAATGGTAGTTTTTGCCTTCAGTAATTTTTAGAAAAAATTCTCCAATTAGACGATGAAAAGGATGTTTTTAGGCAATAAACGATGTTTCGTCCTGGTATTAACAAGATTGGTAGATTTTTATCGATTAATAATGAAATCGGTATTATAGGTTTTACGATACTTGTTCCATTGCTAACGAATATTTGGGTTGATTATTTATTGTTTCTGGTAAATTAATAGGGAAGGGGTAATACTTGACAATGTCAATAATTTGAACTAATCAAGCTCGTTTAGGCAAGTGAATATACCTATTATATTACTTCCCTGCTATAGCTGCATTTCGTATCGAAATTGCTTTATCGTAATGTCAAATTCTGTAGAATTTGTTGTTGCAGCCCTGGCACTTGTACCTTTTCAGCGGAAGAAAAAATAGAAGTGATTTGACAGCGGTATGCCTGGGCACGCGCAAAATGTGATTTTCTAGCCCACAATTAGGACATGAACATGAGGTTTGTGCTGCTTTTGTACTCAAAATATTTGCTGTTATCTTTATTGACTTAAAATATAATGTGAGCAAATATAATGTCATAACACCTAAATCTGACCTATTTGTTGCAAAAGATGGTAAATTGTAGTGTGTTTCCTACGGTTTCAATGTATTGTCTATTAACGATCAGTTTACTCAATTTTTGTTCATCCTATTTTCGGAATATCCACTAGCCTGCTCTATGTTATGCATAAATATTATGCAATCGATTGCATCCGTGTTCGGCTTTCAGAAGTCTTTCTATTTTCCCATATTGCAGTACGCTTTTAACGAACCAATTTCAAAGCAGCTACTGAGGTAAAACATCAACTACAAGCATGAAAAATGAAACAGATCTGATATTGTCAATAGCAGCACACTTTCAAACAGAAGGTGTGATCTCACACGTGAAGCGTTTCGGATCAGGTCATATCAACGACACGTTCAGGTTAGATACAGCGGAGGGCCAGACACCGCCTTACTTGTTACAGCGAATTAACCGCTATATTTTTCCTAATGTGCAACGTTTAATGGAAAATATGAAGTTGGTGTGCGATCATTTGCAACGCAAGTTGAAGCATTTAAGTAAAGATGAAGTACAGCGTCAGACGCTTACTATTATTCCGACGACTAGCGGTAAGTTATATTACGAAGACAAAAGCGGAGATTGTTGGCGGATGCTTTTGCTGATTGAAGATACGTATAGTGTAGATGTCGTCAGCGTGCCTAACCAAGCCTATGCTGCAGGTAGAGCTTTCGGAGACTTTCAACATCAATTGGCCGATTTGGATGCAAAAAAAGTACATGTGCTTTTACCACGATTTCATGACATCGATTATCGTTTGGAGAACTTAAGCAACGCATTGGTTGCACACCCTTCTGGCAGAACAAGCGAACCAGAAGTGCAAAAACTGCTGCACGCAATGGAAAGCAGAAAAGAGGGTATGCGGCGAGATTTTAATAAGCGTATTGTGACAGTTTCACCCATGCGGATCATTCATAATGACACAAAATTTAATAATCTATTACTAGGTCAAGATGGACAGCCGCAGTGTGTGATCGATCTGGATACTGTGATGCCGGGTTACGTTGCTTTTGATTTTGGCGATGCAATTCGTACCATTATTAATAGCGGGCCGGAAGACAATCCTGATTTAGAAAATATCACGTTGAATATGCCGCTATTCGAAGCGTATACTAATGGCTACTTACAAGAAGCGGGCTCATTCCTGAAAACGGCAGAGGTAGAGTCACTATTGTATGGCGTATATTTGCTGCCATATATGCAAATTTTACGCTTCCTGACGGACTATATCGAGTACGATCCTTATTACAAAATCCAATATCCATCGCATAATTTGGTGCGTGCTCAAGCGCAATTTAAGTTGTTAACCGAATTGGAAGCACAACGACCTGTACTGCAATCGATCTTACAACAAGCTGCTATTTCTTAGATACTATGCTTGCTATACACTTTACATCTGCCCGCGTCCAAGATTGGCAAAGCTACCACGACGCCTTAAATTTATTTTCAGCTGCTGACTGGCATGCTATTGACTCGGTGAATTGGCCAGATCACTTTCCATATGCACCTGATGTACGTTTTCAAGCCATGTATAACGCAGATTATTTACTATTACACTATGCCGTAGAAGAGGAATTCGTGCGTGCTTGCGCGGTAAGACATAATGAAGCCGTGTATGAAGATAGTTGTGTAGAATGTTTTATTTCATTTGATGCTGGAAATACGTATTTCAATATCGAGTTTAATGTGTTAGGCACTGGGCTCATAGGTCACAGGAGCACTATTCGCGAAGAAAAAATGCGTTTAGACGCAGAATTAGTGAATCGCGTAAACACCTTTACTAACGTGCAGCAGATCGCCGGAAAGAAAAATTGGCAGATAATCATGGCGATACCGTTCGACCTATTGGGGCAGGATGGTAATACATTAAAAGGTACATCTGCACATGCTAACTTTTACAAGTGTGGAGATAAATTGCCCATACCGCACTATCTATCTTGGCAATCCATTCTTACACCACAACCGACTTTTCATGCGGTAGAGTATTTCGGGGAGATCTCTTTTTTATAGATTAATCTTTGCTTAGGGAAAGCGAACCTGTGGTACCGTATGCCGTAATCACAATGCCCGTCACGATAAAAAATAATCCGACAATCTGTACCCAAGACAGTGATTGCTTGAAGTACAGCGCCATACCAAACTGAACGGTTACGAAAGTACCACCAGAGCACAATGCAATGACGATCGGTTGTGGGAAATAGCGAAATAACTGAATCAAGAACCAACTGGCGGTCAGTAAAATTGTGTTGCCCACTATAAATGCGTGCCAGTGGTATTTCGGATAGATGCCTCCATATTTAAAGAGAACAGTGGATAAGAGCTGACAAGCCCAAAAGGCGATAAAATATAGCGCATTCATACCTTGATGTTTGATGCAGTAAATCTACCTATTTTACTTGAAATTTGATATTCTTGTCAAGGACCTATTGTAAATCCATTCATTGTTTGTTAAATTACAACAAACGGATTTGAACCTATGCACTACGAGCGATTTTTGAATTATCTAACCCATGAACGGCGGTTTTCGAAACATACTGCGGTTGCGTATACGCTGGAGTTAGAGCGATTCAAAAGTTTTCTGGAAGAAGAACAAACGATGCTGGATCAGGTCGATTATCGCGTGCTACGATTTTATATCAGTGGGCACAAAGAATCGGGTAAGGCATCTACCTCGGTCAATCGTACTATTTCGGTGTTGAAATCTTTCTTTAAGTATCTCTTGCGTGAAGGAATAGTCACGCAGAATCCCGCTACAGCCTTGAAGTCACTGCGAACACCTAAAAAACTTCCGGTCACGGTAGAGAAAGATAAGCTAGTAGCATTGCTCGATCAGGAAACAAGCCAAACACAGACTTTTGCCGACAGGAGAGATTTGCTCGTGATGGAATTACTTTTTGGCACTGGGATTCGCCTCTCCGAATTGATAGCTATTGATGATGAAGATATAGACGGTTATGGCCGGCAGATTCGTATTCTCGGCAAACGGAACAAAGAAAGATTGGTACCTATTCATGATCTGCTTTATGATCAGATCATTAGCTATCAAGTGGAAAAGAAATCTGTGTTTTTACAAAACATGTCGACCCATCTGATCGTTACAAATAAAGGGAAGCCCGCGTATGCATCGATGATTTATCAGATTGTTAAAAAATATCTGACACTCGTCACTTCACAGAGCAAACGCAGTCCGCACGTGCTGCGGCATAGCTTCGCGACATCGCTGTTAGACAATGGAGCTGATTTGAATGCGATAAAGGAAATATTAGGTCATGCCGGACTAGTGGCTACACAAGTGTATACACACAATTCGGCAGAGCGATTAAAGTCTATTTATAAACAAGCCCATCCAAAGGCTTAAAAAAAGGAGGAAAAATGAATATTACTGTACAATGCATTAAATTTGATGCAGACCCTAAGTTAGTTGAGTTCATTAACAAAAAAGCGGAAAAGTTGGAACAGTTTCTGGACAACATTATCGACGGACTTTGTAACTTACGTGTGGAAAGTGTCGGAGGTGAGGCCGACAAGTTTGTAGAGTTCAAGTTTAATATCCCTGGAAATCAATTGTTCGCAAAAGCACAAGCCAAAAGCTTTGAAGAAGCAGTTGATGTTGCATTGGAATCGATTCGCCGACAGATTAATAAACATAAAACCAAGACGCGCACGAATGCTAGTAATCACAAAGAAGTGATTAATCAGACGGAGGAGTTTTAGAGAATCAAGATAGCGCAGCGATGCGCAAACTTACCATAAGAAAAGGGAACCATTTGGTTCCCTTTTCTATTATGCAAAGCACTGATGCGGTAGGTTATATATCTTTGACATCATCTTTCGCTTCATTCGGATCTTCTGTGTCAGGTAGATCTTCTGGATTGCCCTCCTCTGTGTCTGGCACATCAATATTTTCGTCTTCCTTATCTGGGTTTTCAATTTCCTTATTTTGCTTTTCAATTCCCTTATCATCGCGGATTCGCTGATCTTCAGTCGGCTCAACCTCCGACCTGTAATTGATAGGCCGATTGCTGGTCATAGCCCATGCTTGAATGCCCGGCGTAGGATGATGTAAGGGATTCGTATAGCAGAGAATCGCTCCTATAATGATAGAAGAGCTGTGATTTTGTTTGTCTGTGTGGTTTTGTGTAGTCGTCATATCAGTACTAATTTTAGAAATGCAGCGCTATAAATTGAACAGTAGACTCGTAAAAAAGTTTACAAAATATGCCGCTTAATTTCGGTTTAAATAGCTTCTGAAGTAGTGTTCATCAGGTTATGTTATACAATATAAAGGTAATAAATGGATTGTTACCTGTTCTTTAAGAAATTATGAATCATTATTTAAGAAATAGCCTGACCATTAGGCATGCTTCGGTCTGATTCCATCGCATTTATTCAGGACAGCCAAAGTGTTAGGTTTAAAGTTTTTGAGGGATTACCGTAGAAAATTTTAGTAGAATAGGCGCAGCTTAGCCAGATGAAAATAACAGCGCAAGATTATATTATCCAAGCAATACTAGATTGCTTGGAAGATACCATCCAAGGGAAAGGTATTAAATTGTTGAATGATGTTGTCTATGATCTCAATAAAACAAATAGTTACATACGTTTTACTCCTAAGGATGGAAGAGAGTTTAGATCAGTCGATGCATTTTGGTTAGGATTCATGGTAAAGGAGTTTCTATAGGGGAGTGGATGCTCAATAAAAATATGGATATTAGTGAGAATTTATGACTAAACAGCCACTTTTCCGTCAAGCGCTCCTGATTGCTGGTATTGCGATAGGTATATTTAGCGTATACACTTTCATGTTTTCTAATGACTCTACAGATGCAAAACGTAGTGCGTATGTAAAATTCCTATGCAGTGTGGGCGGAACATTATTGCTTATCAAATTGCATATCAGGCATAATAATGGGAAGAGTAGTAGACCCTAAGTGTATCGTGATGTTATATTTGGTATAAAAGGTAAAATGATAATACGTTGTTGTAACGTGTGAAAAAAAGTTGTTATAAAATTTCCTTATATATTGAATTTTTATAAAAATTTTATTACTATTGTGTTATAATAATATGTATGCCCAGCCCCCGGGTAACAAATAGTAGTTAGGTACTGACCTCCTGAATTCTGGTAGATACGGGAGGTTTTTTTTATGCTCCAATAGATTTTGATATAAACTCGTTCAGTGCACTATCCAAAGACACATTTTACGTAAGCATAATGATAGGTAATAAAAAAACGCATTAGTTTGTGACTAATGCGTTTTAAAATGTTACTTGGTGGGAAATACTGGGTTCGAACCAGTGACCCCTACCTTGTCGAGGTAGTGCTCTAAACCAGCTGAGCTAATTTCCCGATAAAAAAGATTACTTGAGGTGATTTATTATCACTTTTTAGAGGTGGTGCCAGCTGGATTCGAACCAGCGACACAAGGATTTTCAGTCCTTTGCTCTACCAACTGAGCTATGGCACCTTAAGTTTTTATTTTGTATCTGTTACTTTCAGATTTAGGTTGCTACCGGCATTTGCTGCTGATAACGTTACAAAGGTATAAAAGTGTTGTTTAATTGCAAATGCTTACTACATAATAATTCGTAATAGGCATCTAATCACCATAATAAATTTGCTGTAATAGTTCTAAGAAGTCGTAAAATAGTGCCTATCTCTGTATAAATTGAAATTTTCAAGAATTTCATTAAATTGCTAAGAGGATTATAGTCGGTCTTTTCACGGTTAAAACCCGTCCCTTATACTTCTAAATACACTTAATATAAAAGAGATGTTGTCAGACTATTTGAATAGTGCGAAAAGCCAATTTGCGTATTACAAAAAGTTGGGTGATGGAACGTTTAATCAGCTTTCAGAAGATCAGCTTATTTACAAATACGATGCAGCATGCAATAGCATCGCCAATATAGTAGTACACATGCATGGAAATATGCTGTCGCGTTGGACAGATTTTCTAACTACGGACGGCGAGAAGCCTTGGCGCCATCGAGATACAGAATTTGAAGATCCTTTGGTGGATAAAGCAGCAGTGCTGCAGAAATGGGAAGAAGGCTGGGGTTGCTTATTTCAAGCGTTAAACTCCTTGCAGGAATCGGACTTTACGAAAGTGGTTTACATTAGAAATGAAGCGCATTCTGTTGTGGAAGCCATCAATAGGCAATTAGCCCATTATCCTTATCATGTTGGGCAAATCGTGTTTATCGGAAAGATGCTGCGTGGTAATCAATGGGAATCACTGTCGATTCCCAAAGGGAAGTCTGCTGATTACAATGTAAGCATGCTGACCAACCCTAAAAGCAGTTTTAAGGAGAAACCGGTTTATACTTTAATTCCAATACGATTTTTTAAATACATGAAGATAATAAGAATAGATAAAGCAGATTATGAATTGGCGGTAGCGTTGTTTAATGATTACCGTATTTTCTACAAGCAGCCATCCGACATGGATTTAGCGCGTGCGTTTTTGCAACAGCGTTTGGAAAATAATGAGTCAGTAATCTATGCGGTTATGGATTCTGATGCGGTTGTTGGGTTTACGCAATTGTACCCCAAGTTTTCTTCTATGCGAGCGACGAGAAATTGGGTGCTCAATGATCTTTTTGTCGATCCAAACTTTCGTAAAAAAGGAATCGGTGAAAAGCTGATCCAGGAAGCCATCGCATTTGCCAGATCGGACGGTGCTACCTTTGTAGATCTTTCTACGGCGGTAGATAATTATACTGCGCAGCGACTGTATGAGCAGATCGGTTTTAAGAAAAAAGGTAGTGATACGGAGTTCTATGATTATCGAATAGAATTGTAGAAATGGGAATAATTATAAAATTGAGACGTTGAAATTTAAAAGCCAAGAAGTCATACTAAAAAATCGCGAGCGGGTAGTTATTCGTGAGGCTGAAATAATCGATTCTAAGAATATTTTACGAGCCATTCGAACCTATTTGCCACAGAGTAACTTCATTCCTAAGTTGGAACAAGAGCTGATGATGACTGACCCACAAGCAGAAGAATGGGTTGCAAAGTTTGCGGAGCAAGCACATTCACTACTCTTAATCGCTGAATACAATGGGGAAATCATTGCGAACATCGACCTGACTGGAAGCGGCAGGAAAATTATGGCGCATACCGCAATGATTGGTATGGGTATTATAGAAGGATGGAGGAACTGTGGCTTAGGTACTGAGCTACTGCAAGCTGTTATTCATTGGGCAAGGCAATCTACTGTCTTAGAATTGCTTTGGCTCCAGGTTTATACTGAAAATGATATTGCACTGGCGATATATCGTAAGATGGGATTTGTAGATGCTGGATTGATAAAAGATTTTTTCAAAAAGGATGGAAGATATTTCGATAACCTGACCATGACGCTGCGGGTGAAATAAGGCAAATGACTTTAAAATCAATAGAGAAAAAAGGTGAAATAAAATAAGGAAAGGTTTGTTTTGGAAAATTTTTGTGGTGCCAGCTGGATTCGAACCAGCGACACAAGGATTTTCAGTCCTTTGCTCTACCAACTGAGCTATGGCACCTTTTGCAACCACATTTTTGTTGTTTGTTGCGATGCAAATGTAGCTTCTTTTTTCTGAAATCGAAACATTTCGAGTAAATAATTTCGCGCTAACAAGCAAATGCCTGATTTGTATGGAGATAATTTTTGACAACAAATAAACAACTCGAACGATTATTAAGGGTATCTTTGTCCCTCCATTGAAATGCTATGAGTAAAAGAGGAAGAGTATTGGTAGCTATGAGTGGCGGAGTAGATAGTTCCGTCGCTGCGGTAATGCTCCATGAACAAGGATATGAGGTCATCGGAATCACGATGAAAACCTGGGATTACGCTGCGTCAGGCGGTTCGTCTAAGGAAACAGGATGCTGTAGTTTAGATAGTATCAATGATGCACGTTCATTGGCGGTAAGTTATGGTTTCCCACATTATATATTGGACATTAGAGGAGAGTTTGGCGACTTTGTGATCGACAATTTTGTGGATGAATACATTGCTGGCCGTACACCCAACCCGTGTGTGTTGTGTAATACCCACATCAAGTGGGAGGCTTTGATGAAACGCGCCAATATGTTGGATTGCGAGTTTATCGCTACTGGCCATTATGCCAATATCAGATTACACGACAACAATCGCTATGTGATCTCCAAAGGTCGTGACGAGAATAAAGATCAGTCTTACGTACTTTGGGGTGTTACCCAAGAGAATTTAGCGCGTACGCAATTTCCGTTAGGAAGCTTCACCAAGGCGGAGATTCGCCAGATGGCTTTGGAAATGGGTCAAAAAGAGCTAGCTGCCAAGTCAGAAAGCTATGAGATCTGCTTTGTGCCAGAGAACGATTATCGGGCGTTTTTACGGCACAAAAAACCAACCTTGGATCAAGAAATTGGTCCCGGAAACTTTTTGTTATCAGATGGTACCGTAGTTGGTCAGCACATTGGCTATCCGTACTTCACGATCGGACAGCGCAAAGGATTAGGTATTGCTTTAGGTAAGCCCATGTTTGTGTTAGAGATCTTGCCAGAAAGTAATTCTGTCGTATTGGGCGAAGAGCATGAGTTAGAAAAATCACAAGCATTCGTGCGCGATGTGAATTTGGTGAAATATGCTTCTTTGGATCAGCCTATGGAGGCAGTGACTAAGATTCGTTACAAAGATTCGGGCATGTTATCCACCATCACACAGCAAGGAAGTATGATGCAAGTAGACTTTACACATCATGTAAAAGGCATTGCGCCCGGACAATCAGCCGTGTTCTATGAAGGCGATGACTTGTTAGGGGGTGGTTTCTTAATGAAATAATGATAACTGAAGAGCTTTAGCGGCTTACCTGTAATAAAAACGCCCGTTGCTATTCGTAGGAACGGGCGTTTTCTGTTTCTAAACCAATGGTCTTTAAGATTCCAAATCTTTTAACCGAATGCTCACGGCATTTTTATGCGCTTGCAAACCTTCTAGCTCAGCTAAGATTTCCACTGTAGATCCGATTTGGCGTAAGCCATCTTGGGACAATTGCTGGAACGTAATCTTCTTTACAAAAGAATCTACCGAAACACCAGAATAGGATCGGGCGTAGCCCGATGTCGGTAAGGTGTGGTTGGTGCCAGAAGCGTAATCGCCCACACTTTCCGGTGTGAGGTGACCTAAAAAGACTGATCCAGCATTTTGCACGCCATATACCAGTCGCTTCCACTCATCCGATTGGATAATGAGGTGCTCTGGCGCATACTTGTTGGAAAATGCTAAAGCAGTAGTGATATCTGTGGTGCAAATAGCATAAGAGTTTTCTATCGCTTTTTGCGCAATGGCGGCTCGTGGAAGTTCTCTCAATTGCTGCTGCAAAGCTTGATTCACCGCTTCAATCAACGAAGAGCTGGTCGAAACAAGCACGGCTTGGCTATCTGCGCCATGTTCGGCCTGTGCGAGCAAATCAGCCGCAATGTAATCGGCATTTGCCGATTCGTCTGCAATCACCAATACTTCCGAAGGCCCGGCCGGCATATCAATGCTTACCTGCGTGCGGCTTTGAATGAGTGATTTTGCTTTGGTGACAAACTGATTGCCCGGCCCAAAAATCTTGTCCACACGCGGAATACTTTCCGTTCCGAAAGCCATTGCGGCCACCGCTTGAGCGCCACCTGTTAAGTAGATTTTTTTGATTTGCAACAGCTTCAAGCAATAGGCGATAAAGCCATTCACCTTGCCGTCTTTTTGCGGCGGCGAACACACTACAATTTCCTTGCAACCCGCAATACGCGCTGGCACGCCCAACATTAATAAGGTCGAAGGCAATACCGCAGATCCGCCAGGAATGTACAAGCCGACTTTCTCAATAGGTCGCACTTCGCGCCAACAGGTAACGCCCGGCATGGTTTCAATCGTGCGTTCTTTCTTGAGCTGGGTAGCGTGGAATTTGTGAATATTTTGAAAGGCGATCTCCAATGCCCTTTGTTGCTGTCGAGAAATGGTAGCCGCTAATGCTTCGATCTCTGCCTCATCTAAATACAAAGCATCCAGCGAGATTTGATCATATTTTAGTGCAAGCTGCCGCAACGCATCGTCGCCATTTTGCTCGACTTGCGCAATGATCTGCTCTACCGTATCCTGAATAGCATTGTTTGGATCCGTATTCCGCAAGGTAAGGCGGTCAATATCTTGTGCAGAAAGCTGTTCGTATTGATACGTCTTCAACATATTTATAAAATGATTTTTTCAATCGGCATCACTACGATTCCTTGAGCTCCGGCCGATTTCAGCGTATTGATCTTGCCCCAGAAATCTTCTTCTGGAATAACCGTATGTACTGCTACCCAACCTTCTTCTGCTAAAGGCACAATCGTTGGCGATTTCACACCTTGTAGCAACTCCGTAATTTGCGGGAGGTTTGTTTTTTCTACATTCAACACTACATATTTCGTTTCCTTCGCGCGCAATACGGATTGGATACGTTGTAGCAATTCGCACAAAATTGGATTCTCTGCTAAACCAGCGCGGCCGATCAAAATTGCTTCCGAAGTGCTCACATCTGCAAAAGGTTTCAATCCATTATTCTTCAACGTGCCGCCTGTAGATACGATATCACAAATTGCCTCACTTAATCCCAAACCAGGCGCAATCTCTACCGAACCAGAGATTGGGTGTATTTCTGCCGAGATGTGTTTGTCTTTTAAAAATTTGCCAAGAATGTTAGGGTAGGAGGTAGCGATGGATTTGCCGTCAAGGTCTTTGATGTCATTAAAGTTCGAGTCTTTGGGTACAGCCAACTTTAAGGTACATTTACCAAAACCCAAACGCTGCAAGTAATCGACTTTCGCAAGCGACTCATCAATGACGTTTTCGCCTACAATTCCCAAATCGGCTATTCCTTGCTCTACATAATCAGGAATATCATCATCCCGCAAAAAGAGAATTTCTAGATTGAAATTAGATACAATGGTGATCAGGGAACTTTTATAATTTTCGAAATCAAGGCCACAATTTTTTAGTAACTGTACAGATTTCTCATTCAGTCTACCCGATTTCTGGATAGCAATTTTTAGATTTTTCAAAATATCTTTAAATTATTTGTTGAAGGATACTAATTATTATTCGAACATCCATGGGATGGAATGCTTCACGTAGAAACACATACATTTATCTATCGCCACAATGGCGATGATGGACAGGTACGTGATATGTGATGAATAAAATCATGTGTATTAATTCACTGGTAAATATAGGATTTACCGTTCGTAAATCCAAAATTACCATGCGCGAAATAGGAAAGTATTCCGATATTTTTAGCACTAAGATAATGCTGGTTTGTGGTTTAGAGGGCAGAGATTCGCATAAAATGTGTATTTTGTCATTTCAAAACTCAGACAATAAATACGTCTATTCAACGACGTGTATAAATACGAAAGATGCATCAAGAACATATTTTGAAAGCGACCTGTTTTGGAGAGATTCTGTGGGATCTTTTTCCAGGGAAAGATAAAACTGCTGGTGGCGCACCATTTAATGTTGGCTATCACCTGCACCAAATGGGCATTGAAGTACATATGATCTCTGCTGTGGGTCAAGATGCATTGGGCGACGAACTGTTGCAAAAGCTCGATCGCTGGAATATGTCATATAATGGAATACAACGTAATATCGATTATCCAACCAGTACCGTGGTGGCCACGATCGATGACGATAATGAAGCTCATTACGAGATTAAGGAAGGCGTCGCCTGGGATCACATCCAATTCATGGAAACGGATATACAACAGCTAAAAGAAGCGCAGGCGTTAGTATTTGGCTCATTGGCAGCACGTCATTCGGTGTCTCGCGAAACTCTTTTTTCGCTTGTCGAAAGCAGCTCTTATCGCATCTTTGATGTTAATCTGCGACCACCGTATATCGACCAGGAATTGCTGTTGCAACTGTTGAAGAAATCTGATCTAGCAAAATTCAATGCAGCCGAATTACAATTGGTGCTGTCTTATCTGGGGAAGCAATATGCAGATGTACAGGATGGCATATTTTTCCTGCAAGATCATTTTGAGATTCCCGAAATCATCTTATCGCGCGGCGCATCTGGCGCCACCTATTTTCATGGTAGAGACATATACTCCTTACCAGCCGCGAAGGTAACCGTGAATGATACCGTAGGAAGTGGTGATTCCTTTCTGGCTGGATTTATTTCCGGTCGTCTTTCTGGTATGAATGCAGCAGAAGCGCTGGAGCAAGCCATTTGCTTAAGTGGGTTCGTTACGTCCCAATCGGGAGCTTGCCCAGATTATACGCAGCAAGATATTGTGGCAATGAAAGATGCTTACCGTCAGCAATCCTAGAATTTCCGATCTTTATAATAATAGGCTTTGTCTTCTTCGGTAATAGTCTTGATCACCCGACAGGGATTACCTACTGCGACCACATGGGCAGGAATTGATTTGGTAACCACCGATCCAGAACCAATCACCGTGTTCTCGCCAATTGTAATGCCCGCATTGATAACAGTATTACCACCAATCCAGCAGTTGTCGCCAATGTGAATTGGCAAAGCATATTCCCAACCAGCAACGCGCGGCTCCGCATGAATTGGATGACCTGCGGTAAATAAAGAAACATTGGGGCCAAACATCACATTTTCACCGATGGATACCAAAGCGCAATCAAGTATTGTCAAGTTGAAGTTAGCATAAAAATTTTCACCGATCATGATATTATAACCATAATCACAGCGAAATGGCGGCTCGATCCAAAAAGCTTTTCCAGTCTTACCAAAAAGATTTTTGATGATCCGTGCACGATCTTTTATACGAGCAGGAGCGAGGTTGTTGTATTCCATCAATACCTCCTTCGCCTTTTGGCGTTCGTCGAATAGCTCGCGGCCATCCGCGCGGTAAGGTTCGCCAGCAATCATTTTTTCTTTCGCAGTTTTCATATAAGTTGTGCCCGATTGTAAATCCGAATATACAGTTTTATGCAGTATTTCGTATGAAAGTTGCCATTTGCTGCCCGAACTGGTACATTTGATGATACAACAAAATAAAATAGTATTTATGAGTATACATACGCTTGAACCTACCGCGATCTGGTCTCATTTTGCCGCGATCAACGCAATTCCACGTGCGTCCAAGAAAGAAGAAGCTATCATTGCTTACATGCTTTCTTTTGGCGAATCGTTGGGACTTGACACCGAGCGCGATGAAATAGGAAATGTATTGATACGGAAGCCAGCTACCGCTGGTTACGAATCCAAAAGCACGTTGGTATTGCAAGCACATCTGGATATGGTGCACCAGAAAAATGCAGATAAGGATTTTGATTTTGCAACGCAAGGTATTCAAATGGGGGTAGATGGCGATTGGGTTCGTGCGGATGGAACAACATTGGGCGCCGATAATGGTCTCGGTGTTGCTGCAATCATGGGCGTGCTTGCATCTACCGATATAGCACATCCAGCGATCGAAGCGCTCTTTACCATTGATGAAGAAACCGGTATGACCGGAGCAAAGTCATTAAAACCAAATTGGTTAACTGGTCAATATTTGCTAAATCTGGATACCGAAGAGGATGATGAGATTACGATTGGCTGTGCTGGCGGGGTCGATGTGACAGCGACTGGTGCATTGAGTGTAGAATCCAATGATGAATACAAGGCACTTGTTCATATCTCCGTAAACGGTTTGCAAGGCGGTCATTCCGGTATGGATATCAACAAAGGTTTGGGTAATGCCAACAAGTTGTTGATGCGTGTATTGGATGCGGTGATCAGCGAAGCGGATGTCCGTTTGTACGCCGTGGATGGCGGTGGGTTGCGCAATGCAATTCCGCGTGAAGCAAGTGCCACGATAGCTTGTCGCGCGGCGGATGCTGCCGCAATTCAAGATCATGTAAAGAGCTTGCACCAGATCATCGCGAAAGAATATGCGCATATGGAGCCTAATTTAAAGATTAGTGCGACAGGAGAAGATGCGCAAGGTAAACTAACGGTGTTGACGGGAGATTCGCAGCAAAAGTTTGTAGCGGCATGTAATGCTGCGCATCACGGCGTATTTCGGATGAGTCCCGTTTTTCCTGATTTGGTAGAAACATCCAATAACGTAGCACGCATTGTATTAAAAGATGGGAAGTATACCATTCTTTGTCTCACAAGATCTGCGATACAATCATCAAAAGATTATTTGGCAATGATCTTACGATCTACTTTCGAATTGATAGATGCGGAAGTGGCTTTTTCAGGAGAATATCCGGGTTGGGAACCTGAGCCAGAAGGAGAGCTGGTAAGGTTGACTGCAGATACCTACAAACGTTTATTTCAAGAAGACCCACAGGTTTGTGCTGGACATGGCGGTTTAGAATGCGGCTTGATCGGTGAAGTATATCCAGACCTCAAAATGGTATCCATCGGGCCTACTATTCACGGCGCACACTCCCCTGACGAGCGGGCATCTATTTCGTCTACGGCTAAGTTTTGGAAATTCTTTTTGGAGCTGTTGAAGAATACGCCGTAGTAGCCTTGAGCAATTTAAAACGAAAACAACCTGCAAATAGTTGCAGGTTGTTTTCGTTTTAAAGTATTCTTATTTGTGCTCGATCACAAATTCAGATTTGTCTGTACGTACTTTTTTCAAATTAGCCAACCAGTCATTAGCCTCATCACGATAACCTAATGCGAGAATAGTGACCGATTTAAGGCCTTGCTCCGAAAGACCCAAAAGCTCATCTAGCTGTGCATTGCCAAACCCTTCCATCGGTGTGGCATCAACTTGAAGCTCTGCCGCTGCCGCAATGGCAATACCAAATGCAATATACGCTTGTCGCGCAGCGTGATTGAAGTGATCTTCTTTACTTTGTGCCGCAAAACCTTGCAATAACATTCCTTTGTAATCATCACTTGATCCTGCAGGTAATCCGCGTTCAGCCTCCTGCTGCGCGAAAACTTTATCTACACGCTCAGTGGTATATTCATCAAATGCCGCAAATACCAACAGGTGCGAAGCATCCACGATTTGTGATTGAGAATAAGCGATAGGCTGAATTTTCTCTTTCAGTTCTGCGTTAGAGATTTCGATAATGCGGAAAGGCTGTAAGCCAGAGGAGGTGGGCGCGAGGCGAGCTGCTTCTACTATATAATCAACCTTATCTTGTGGCACTGCCGTACCATTCATTTTTTTGGTGGCATATCGCCAGTTCAATTGCTCGTGAAGATTCATACTGTTTAATTTTAGATATTTCAACAAATCTAAGACCAAATATTGATGTTTAAACATTTAATTTTATTTTGTACATAAAAATGACAATGTATAATTTGATGAAAATCATGTACTTTAGGATATGAACTTTTTTAAAAGCAAACGAAAGGTTTCTCTAGTGCTTGGTAGCGGTGGGGCAAGAGGATTGGTGCAGATTGGTGTAATCAAAATGTTGCTTCAGAAGGGCTATGTCATTGACGAAATCGTAGGTTGCTCCATTGGCTCTCTCATTGGGGCAGCTTATGCACAGGGTAAGTTGGATGAGTTGGAAGAATGGCTGAAAGGCGTGACAAAGATGAAAGTATTTCAGCTGATGGATTTCTCTAATCCGTGGTTTGGTATTTTGAAAGGTACAAAAGCATTAGATTCCTTAAAGTTGGTTTTTCCCGATATTGCGATCGAAGAGCTACCCATTCGCTATGTCGCGATAGCGACAGATTTACGAAATGAATGCGAAGTGGTATTTGATACAGGAAGCGTTTATGATGCGATTCGCGCGTCTATTGCGATTCCTGCCGTATTTACCGGGGTAGATTCTGAAGGACGTTATCTGGTGGATGGCGGTGTGCTCAACCCTTTGCCAATTAATTATGTCAAAAAATCAAGGCGTAATTTGGTGGTCGTCGTCAATCTCGACGGGCGCCCCGATCCGGAAGTGGGCGAAGTGGTAGCAGGCGGCAAATATACTTCTCTTACCGTGTTGCAAGAAGCTTATTTCGCGATGCGACGTCGACTGAGTCAATTATCAATCGATATGCACAAACCGGATTATGTCATCACCGTGCCGCACAACACGGCAGGTATTTGGGATTATCATCGCACGCTAGATCTGGTCGAAAAAGGCATGAAATGGACGGATCTCCTCCTGCCGGATGCAAACCTAAAACGTAAGAAAGCGCCCGTTAATTCGTAGCGCTTTTTGAAAAGTTTTGCAGATAGCTATTTAATGCTTCGTTGAAGAGGGCTGGTTTTTCCAGATTTGGCAGGTGTCCGCTTTCTGCTATCGTCACGAATTTCGATTGTGGAATTTTTGCCTGCATTTCTTGCATCAGCTCGTCTGCTGTTATCTTGTCCTGCTGACCGCGAATCAATAATGTCGGTACAGAAATGTTTGGTAACACATCCGACGTGTCCGTTCGCGCAGCTAAGGCAAGAAGCGTTGCACAGATACTGTTCAAACTATTCCTGCGAATACTACTTTTAATAACTTCCACTGCGTCTGCATTGTCGGCTGCACGAGGATTAGCAAAAACATTCTCGATAAATCCGATCGCAAACGGGCGACGACCATGTGTGAGCACCGCTTGAATAGAGTCAAATCTCTTTTGCTTTGCGATATTATCATCCGCTTTGCTATGTGTGTCGCTAAGGATCAATCCTGCAAATAGCGTTGGAGCTATTTCATACGCGCGCAGCGCTATATACCCCCCCATAGAAATACCGCAAACGATTACCTGATGCAACTCCATCTTTTTGATAAAAGCAAGGAGATCTTTTGCAAATAAGTCGATGGATAGAAAAGCATGTCCAGAAGTGGTATTGCCATGTCCACGCACATCAATAGCAATCCCGGTAGTGGATGCGTCCAGTGCCTCTAATTGCGGAGTCCACATCTTTTTATTGAATGGGAATCCATGAATAAAGAGGACTGTCCTTTGTTCTTTTTGCGTGGCTTTTCTAATAAGAAAGGAGATGCTAATGTCGTTTATTCTGATTTTATTTCTTTTGATCCGCTCGGCCATTTAATCTTGTTTAATATAAATCTTTTGTTTTCAACTGGATATGTTTTATACCCCATCCTTATGACGCTAAAGTGAAGAAAAAGTTTGGAATAATCGAAAAAGTCACGATATTTGCCTCACCAAAACGGTAACACACCGATCGGTTAAAAACTGCGCTCATAGCTTAATTGGATAGAGCACCTGACTACGGATCAGGAGGTTAGGGGTTCGACTCCCTTTGAGCGCACTTTTTTTACTATTCCTAAATCATTCCAATCCCATTTACGAAAAAACAGGAAAAGCCCTGTATTTTCATGGTTGCAATAAAATAAGAAAACCATTATCTTGCTCTGTATTTTTGAAGCAAGACAATGGTTTGGAAGCCTTACGCTATTTCGGCTAAGAAATAACCATCACGATGAATCAATTCTCGATGTGCAATGATCTGCTGTAGGTTGATCTTTCCAATAACATATTTGTATTCTTGTCCGTAAAAACGCTCTGAAATACTATTGAAGCTTAGTGTATCTAATATTTGCTCATCCTCATAACGCAAGTAGACTGTCAATTCGTAATCGGTGGAGTAAGTTACTTCTTGTGATTTTGCGTGTTTCTTAAATTCGTAACGATAACCGTATCGTAGTGCTGTAATATCAGATAATACGGCAGATCCAGTCGGATGGCCGCCCGCACCTTTTCCAAAGAAAAACTGCTCGTCGGCAAAGGCTGCCTTCACGACCACACCGTTATTTTCATTTTCTACGCCGTATAACAAGTTGTCTTTGGTTACAAATTTTGGTAATACATACAAGATAATCTTGCCTTCAACCTCCTTGGCCAGTGGAATCAGCTTGATTTTATAATTCTTCTCACGAGCATAAGTGATATCGGCCTGTCCTAGTTTATCGATGCCAAGATTGAGTATGTCGCCTGGTTTCACATAAATGCCGTAGGCATGATTCGCCACGATCGCCAATTTGTACTTCGGGTCATAGCCACCAACATCGAGTGTCGGATCGGTCTCTGCAAAACCCAAATCCTGCGCTTTCTTTAGTGCGGTATGATAATCTTGGTTTTCGTTGAATATTTTAGATAAAATGTAGTTGGATGAACCATTGAAAATGCCGCTTACGCTGTGCAGAAGCTCGTTGTCATAGTATTCTTCTAAGTTGCGAATGATCGGAATAGATCCACATACTGCGCCTTCGTACAACAATGATTTTCCAGTTTCCTGTTGTATATTGGCCAATTCTTCCAGATGCGTAGCAATCATTTTTTTGTTCGCTGATACCACATTTTTACCGGCGTACAATGCTCTTTTGGTAATTTCAAACGCTGCATCGGCGTCATCAATAAGTTCTAGTATGGTGTTGATTTCTGGATCATTCAAAACCCCGTCGGCATCAGTTGTGAAAAGATGGTCGGGAAGCGAGCGTTGCTTCTTTGGGTTTTTAATGACAAATTTCTTTATTTCCAGATTTAGATCTTTGGTTTTGATAATGTCGTACAGTCCTTGGCCAACTACACCAAAACCAAACATCCCAATCGTTAATTTTTCACTCATTTTATCTCAAATTGTTTTTTAGTTATATAAAATTAAAGCGATTCAAAAGCTTGTTCCAAATCGGCTTTAATGTCGTCAATATGTTCAATTCCCACAGATAAGCGCAATACTCCTGGATACACTCCCGAACGCTGTTGATCTGATGCGCTCAATTGTTGATGTGTAGTGGCTGCTGGATGAATAATCAGCGTTTTGGCATCGCCAACATTAGCGACGTGGCTGATCAGCTCTAGTGCATCAATAAATTGGTTCGCTTTTTCACTGCCGCCGCGAATAGCAAAAGACAGCACTGCGCCGTAGCCATTTTTTAGATATTTTTGAGCGGCATCGTGATAGGGATGGCTCTTTAGTCCCGGGTAGCTTACCGATTCAACCTGCGCATGGTTTTCCAGCCATTGCGCGATCTCTAATGCATTGTCTACATGCCGTTGCACGCGAAGCGAAAGGGTTTCCAATCCTTGCGTGAGCAAAAATGAATTGAAAGGCGAGAGTGCTGGGCCGAAATCACGTAAGCCCTCTACGCGAGCGCGAATGGCAAATTGTATGTTGCCAAAAGAGCTGTTTTCTCCAAATACATCGGAGAAGACCAATCCATGATATCCTTCAGAAGGCTCTGAAAATTGCTTGAATTTTCCGTTGCCCCAATTATAGTTTCCACCATCAACAATAACTCCGCCAATGCTAGTGCCATGTCCGCCAATCCATTTTGTGGCAGATTCTACTACGATGTTCGCACCATGTTCTAATGGTTTGAACAAGTAACCTCCTGCGCCAAAGGTGTTGTCGACAACAATGGGCAAATCGTATTTTTTGGCAATGGCAGACAAGCGCTCAAAGTCGGGGATGCTGTAGGCTGGATTACCGATTGTCTCTACGTAAAGCGCTTTAGTACGGTCATCAATCAATTTTTCAAATTCGTCTGGATCACCTTGATCTGCAAATCGCACTTCAATACCTAATCTTTTAAAGGCAACTTTGAATTGATTGAACGTACCGCCATACAAATGCGAGCTGGAAATAAAGTTATCGCCATTTTCCAAGATATTATTTAAAGCTATAAATTGAGCTGCTTGCCCGGAGGCAACAGCTACTGCTGCAACACCACCTTCCAATGCCGCAATACGTTTCTCGAAAACATCCGTTGTAGGGTTCATAATCCGAGTGTAGATATTGCCAAACTCCTTCAATGCAAATAGGTTTGCGCCATGTTCTGCATTGTCAAAAACATAAGATGATGTTTGGTATATAGGAAGAGCGCGCGCCCCTGTGGTGGGATCTGCTTCTTGTCCAGCATGTATTTGTAAGGTTTCGTATTGCAATGTTTTTTTGTAGGTCATAATAGTGAATTTATTATGTGCGTGAATAAAGAATAGTCTGCAAGAAAGATTGGTGTCGTCTATTTGGTCGAGATGAAGGTAAGCTATGTACAGATCACAGCCTACAAGCTTATCCCAACAACGACTACCGCATTCGAGCCGGACAGACTACAATTACGCTGCGTGAAGAAATGAATGGAGGTCTGGCAACACGGTGTGACGTGTGTGCCGATAAATGGGTAAAGTGTGTTTTTTCGTTCATCTGTTCTATTATTTATATACTCCAAAACAATGTTTTGGACAGGAATTGGCACCTTTTCAACTTCATGTTGTTGGTTGCCAGTGGGTCATCGAGCCAGTCTCTCGCCACTTCTGTATAAATCAAGACCTGAATCGATAGAAGAAGGAATTGATTTGTATTATCGCATGATATACGTCGCAAATATAGGATTTTTGCGGAGCGTAACAAGGATCTACATTAAATAAATTAAAATCTGAAACTATTTTTGATTTTCGCTGACCGTCTGTAATTGCCTAAATAAGCCCAAATTGGCTTGTATACAATCGATTGCAATGCCGTAATCGGGTGCTGATTTTCGAGGATAGTAGCTAAAATGTTTTAGCATTTCATATAATTTAATCTATAATTTAATAATCTGTAAATCAAGCATTTGATTTAGTGTATTTGCTACAATAAGCCGAGTTTTAGCACTGAGCAAAGATATTTTGGTTAATTTTGTTTCGTATAAAACAACGAATGAACTGTAATGCAAAAAATTCTTCAAGAATCTTTACCCGGACTTGTTCTGGAGCCAAAAGGTGAGTTGTACAGCGAATTGACTCCTTCAGAATTAATTGAGCACGCTGTTGAAAAAAGGGAAGCGACATTTTCGTCTTCGGGGGCACTAAATATCATGACGGGAACATTCACCGGGCGTTCTCCTCGCGATCGTTATATTGTGCGTGATGAGATTACTGAAGATGCGGTAAATTGGAACGATATCAATCAGGGTATATCGACGGAGGTGTTTGAAGCATTGGAACAACAAGTGAAAAAATACCTAGATGATAGCAAAGCGCTTTATACGCGCACAGCAAACATCGCAACGTACGCAAAATATGGCAGAAAAATCCATTTTGTAACGGAGCTTGCTGCGCAAGATCTGTTTATCAGCAACATGTTTCTTCCTGAGCAAGAGGTAGAAAATCAGCGTGATTGGACTGTATGGGTAGCCTCATTGCTAAAGATTGAAAATTACAAGGAGCTAGGTCTTCGTGCTTCCAATGCTGTAGTGCTAGATTTTACGACACGAAAGGTACTTATTATTGGTACAGCATATACCGGTGAGATCAAGAAGAGTATGTTTTCGATGATGAACTTTGTGCTGCCTCAAGAGCATAATGTGTTTTCCATGCACTGCTCGGCTAATACTGGTAAAGATGGAGATACCGCTTTATTTTTTGGATTATCTGGTACAGGTAAAACGACACTATCCGCAGATCATGATCGTTTTCTGATTGGGGATGATGAACATGGATGGTCCGATGAAGGAATTTTTAACTTAGAAGGTGGCTGTTATGCGAAATGTATTAATCTTAAAGTAGAAAGTGAACCGGATATCTATGGCGCTGTGCGCTTCGGTGCTTTGACAGAAAATATGGTTTTCTTGCCAAATAGCCGCCATTTGGATTATGGTAATAGTTCGGTTACCGAAAATATTCGCGTCTCTTATCCGATCAATTACATTCCCAATGTGGTCAAGATCAATCGTTCGGCTGCGCCGAAACATATTTTTTTCTTGACGGCAGATGCTTTTGGTGTATTACCACCATTATCTAAGTTGAGCGTCGAACAAGCAATGTATTACTTCTTAAATGGCTATACAGCAAAAGTGGCTGGTACTGAAGTAGGAGTCGTAGAGCCTGTCGCTACATTTTCAGCTTGCTTTGGTCAGGCTTTCTTGCCACTACACGCGATGCGGTATGCTGAAATGCTGCGCGATCGTTTGCAGCAAGATACGGCAACACAAGTGTGGTTGGTCAATACAGGATGGATCGGTGGACCTTATGGCGTTGGCCGCCGCATACCACTTTATCATACTCGAGCGATGATCCGTGCGGTGATGCAGGGAGCTTTGGAAGATGAAGACTTTGTGCAACACCCCATTTTCGATCTAGCTATGCCTGTAGCTTGTCCTCAGGTGCCAGATACTATTTTGGATCCGCAGTCACTATGGCAAGACCCGGATAGCTATACACATAAAGCACAGGAATTAAAAGATCTCTTTGAACAGAATTATCAAAAATATGCGTATTAAGTTTCGGGATCAAACGTTATGGAATATAAGACCTTAGGCCAGTTTATTATCGAGAAACAAGCCGAATTCCCTTTTGCCAAAGGGGAATTATCTCGCTTGCTTCGTGATCTTGGTATCGCTGCTAAAGTGGTTAATCGGGAGGTTAACAAAGCTGGATTAGCAGAAATTTTGGGCTCTTTCGGCCAAACTAATGTGCAAGGCGAAGAGCAGCAAAAATTAGATGTATTGGCCGATCAAGAATTTATATCTGCGTTGAGGCGAGGCGGAGAGTGTTGCTACATTGCCTCAGAAGAACATGAAGAAGGTTTAGATTTTTCGTCATCTGAAGGATCTTCTGATGGAAAGTATATTGTATGTATAGATCCTCTGGACGGCTCATCCAATATTGACGTAAATATATCTATTGGAACAATATTTTCTATATACAGGCGTAAGTCAATTTCTGGAAAGATATTGGAGGAAGATATCTTACAACAAGGTTTGAATCAGGTAGCCGCAGGATACATTTTATATGGTTCTTCTACGATGCTGGTGTACACGACTGGACATGGCGTAAATGGTTTTACACTTGATCCAAGTATCGGGGAGTTTTGTCTTTCGCATCCCGCAATGCGAATTCCTGAAAATGGAAATACGTATTCCATCAATCAGGGAAATTTTGTCAACTTTCCGCCCGCTATCAAAGAATATGTAAAATTGTGTCAGGAGGAGAATCTTTCCAACGGTCGCCCGTATTCATTGCGCTATATAGGGTCTTTAGTGGCAGATTTGCATCGTACGATGCTGAAAGGTGGCATATTCATGTATCCAGAAAGTGTGCGACACCGAAAAGGTAAACTACGTCTCATGTACGAGTGTAATCCTATGGCTTTTATACTAGAACAGGCCGGGGGAAAAGCATCAACTGGGAAAGAACGTATCTTGGAAATACAACCGGAGGAACTACATCAGCGTACACCATTGGTCATCGGAAGTCCGATAATGGTAAGTATGGTAGAAAAGTTGTATGCTGAGTTGGAAGAGTTCACGACAAAATGATACGAGCGGAATGATAATAATTCGCTAAAAATAGATTGCTCTTAGTGAAGAGTAGCTTTGTTCGAAAGTAGCTATGTAGTTATAATACATAGTAAAATCGGGTTTAAGATGTGTGCGTTTCTGTTTTTACCTACAAAGTTATTCTTTGCCTACTTATAGCAAACGAAACCGAAGGCCAATTTGCAGCTGCTGAATGTAGGAATCGCTCTGATCGTTGATTCTGCTAAAGCCATTTTGACGACGGTACCTGAAATATAGTTTTCCAAATTCTACACCTAATGCATATCCGGTATTTAGGTTAGTATTGAATGCTGGAAGACCATTGTTCAACAAGTATCTATCTTCGTTCAATAATTTGCTGAAATCTATACCGGCAAGTAAAGCAAATCCTGGAGTGATAGTGAGCTTGGCAAATAATGGGAGATTGAAATAATCCACAGAACGAGTCCCTCTATTAATCCCGTTTGGTAAAGCCTGAGTTGTTTCGTTTGTCCTGATCCGCGAGATAGTATAACCTGGCTCCACTTGCAAGGTAAAGTACCTATTCAATTCATAACTTACGAATGCGCCAAATTGTAAACCAATGCGATTGGACGATCTAAATTCTGATCCAATTCCTTTACTGAAATTACCTCCACCTTGCACCCCAATACCGATTTGTGCTTGTGCTGCTACTGTAGTGAGCAAATAAAGAAAAATCGGAAGGATAAATTTTTTGCTAATTGCCGTAGCAGTAAACTTGAGGTGTAGTGTCATTTGCGTGTGATCGTGAGTGCGTAAAAATACGGTGCTTCCTGCGAAAGAATGATTGACTTTTGTAAATTTTTGGTCAACTATTTAGGTGAGCTTATTAACGATTTTTTTGAAAAACAAAGGTTTGGTGCTATGATTATTTCACATTTTGGAAGATGAAATCAAATTTCCTGCGAAAAAATACGGGGTTTCAGTGATTATTTTTCTAAAACATTACAATTTGCCACTCAAGGCCGTCTGTTTTTTGTAATTTTTTGTACGTTTACGGTATCTAAAAATTAATCTAAATCATGTGGTATAAGAAATCCATATCAAAATTGGTTGCAGAAGCGCAGCAAAGCGGAGAAGGAACGCTAAAAAGAACCTTAACGAGTACAGGGCTCATTGCGCTTGGTGTAGGAGCTATTATTGGAGCCGGCCTATTTTCATTAACGGGTATTGCGGCAGCGGATCACGCAGGTCCAGCGGTGACCATTGCTTTTGTGATTGCGGCAATTGGTTGTGCATTTGCCGGATTGTGTTATGCAGAATTCGCGTCCATGATTCCAGTGGCTGGTAGTGCTTACACGTACTCTTATGCGACCATGGGTGAATTTATGGCGTGGATCATTGGTTGGGATTTGGTATTGGAATATGCTTTAGCAGCAGCTACGGTATCTGCTAGTTGGTCGCAATATGTTAATCAGTTGGTGATTAGCATATTTGGTCAAGGATTACCTGAAGCCATTTTACATGGTCCATGGGAGGGCGGTCTTGTCAATCTTCCTGCAATTGTAATTGTTATATTGATTTCCTTATTACTCATGCGTGGTACGCAAGAATCCGCACTGGTCAATAATGTATTGGTGATTTTAAAAATTGCAGTTGTACTGGTATTTATTGTATTGGGTTGGTCTTTCATCAACCCGGTTAATCATGATCCCTTTATTCCTGTTAATGAAGGAGAAGAGTTACTGAAAGCTGGAAAGATAGGGATGTTCGACTTCTTCAGCGAGGGGTACTTTGGTCACTACGGTATCAGTGGTATATTGAGAGCTGCGGGTGTTGTTTTCTTCGCTTTTATCGGTTTCGATGCAGTGAGTACTGCTGCCCAAGAGGCCATTAATCCTAAAAAAGGGATGCCGATTGGTATTATAGGTTCATTAATTATTTGTACTGTTTTTTATGTAGCCTTCTCCTATGTTCTCACGGGTTTAGCGAATTATAGAGATTTTCAAGGTGATGCGAGTCCAGTAGCAACTGCATTTGCAGCTACAGGTTATACTTTCTTAAATACAGCGATGACTATTACTATTATTGCAGGATACACATCCGTAATCTTAGTGATGTTGTTGGGGCAAAGTCGCGTATTTTATACCATGAGTAAAGATGGTTTGTTGCCAAAAATATTCTCTGATCTTTCTAAACGTCAGACACCATGGAAGACTAATGCCGTTTTTATGATATTCGTAAGTATTTTTGCGGGCTTTGTTCCAGTATCTGATTTGGGACACATGGTGAGTATCGGTACATTGTTTGCTTTTAGTTTGGTGTGTATCGGCGTGATTGTGCTTCGTTATAAAAATCCTACAGCGGAGCGTCCGTTCAAAACGCCATTGGTGCCATTGATTCCTATTTTAGGGGTATTGGTATGTGTGGCAATGATGGCTTCGTTACCAATCGAAAGTTGGGAGCGCTTAGGTATCTGGATGTTATTAGGCGTAGTGATTTACTTCGTATACGGAAAGAAACGTAGCGTATTGCGCAGAGAGATAGAAAGCGGAAGATACGAGCAAGACTAAATCTTAATTCATTGTTATAATAAAACAAACGCCGCCTCCTACAGGGCGGCGTTTGTCGTGATATGCGATAAAAAATTAGTACATTACGACAGTTATTTATTTATACCAAACATTACATATTGAAATTTACCGAATTTGGTTTCGTTTCTACATTGGAAGAGGGACTAGAAAGTATGGGATTCGAGGTGGCAACACCGATACAAGAACAAACTGTACCTGTTATATTAGCAAATAAAGACCTCATTGCCTGTGCTCAAACAGGAACGGGTAAAACAGCTGCCTATTTATTGCCTATCCTCAATAAGATCTGCACAAATCCAAAGGAAGCCGTCAATACGATTATCTTAGTGCCTACCAGAGAGCTGGCCTTGCAAATTGATCAACAGATCATGGGTTTAGCCTATTTTACGGGCGCTACATCTATTTCGGTGTACGGAGGTGGTGATGGTATGGGGTATGAACAGCAGAAGCGTGCTATACGCGAAGGCGTTAATATTATTGTAGCTACACCAGGTCGTTTGATCAGTCATATGTCTTCTGGAAAGTTTGACTTTACTCAGCTAGAGCACCTCGTATTGGATGAAGCAGATACGATGCTGGATATGGGATTTCATGATGATATTCTTCGCATTATCAGTTATCTGCCTACTAAGCGTCAAAGCTTGTTATTTTCAGCTACAATGCCTACTAAGATTCGTGCACTGGCAAAGAAAATCTTAGAAGAACCGCAGGAAATCAACATTGCGATTTCCAAACCTTCTGCCGGTATCGATCAACATGCATACATGACCTACGACGATCAGAAAGGTAAGTTGATTCGGCATATTCTGTCTAATGAAGACTATTCCAGCATAATTGTGTTTGCTTCGAAGAAGGAGATTGTTAAAACCTTAGCGCGAGACCTTTCCAAAAGCGGTATCGAGGCAGAGGGGTTTCACTCTGACTTGGAACAAGCGCAGCGAGAATCCATTATTAATAAATTTCGTTCTAAGCGCCTACGCGTCTTGATCGGAACGGATGTGATTAGTAGAGGTATTGATATTGTAGGTATTAGTTTGGTCGTTAACTACGACGTGCCACCAGATCCAGAAGATTATGTGCATCGCGTCGGGCGAACCGCTCGGGCTTCTACTACCGGTACGGCGATCACATTTATCAATGAGAAAGATCAATCTCGTTTTGCGCGAATCGAAAGCTTGATCGAGTATGAGATCAAAAAGATGCCGTTACCAGAAGGATTGGGAACTGGCCCTGCGTACAATCCAAGAAGTGGTGCACCTAAAAAAAGAAACAACGCCCGTAAGAAGAAAAATAATAATAAAAATGGAAGACAAACGATGGGATCGCCATCTAGTAAAACCAAATCTTCTAATGATTAAAGTCATTTTTTGATATTCTTTTAATTCTTTTATCGAGACACTTAACGCAGATACTCGAAAGATATCGCCGCATCCCGATCCCAAACAATACCGGGATCGGGATGTTTATTTTTTATGATACTGCCTTTAGCAGCATTATGTACAAATACCTAAAACTATGTTTACTAAAGAAAAACTTTTGAAGAAAATAGAGGAGTATCGCTCAGATTTTGTCGTTCTCAATCCAGATATCGGCCATTTTTCTGCTGCTGATATTTTTGATGAATATTTTTATGAGGCAAGTGAGGAGATGCCCGTAGTAGGTTTCAATCCCCAGTCTGGTGAGCACTTGCGTGTAGGTGAGCGGATTTATTATCATCCTGATAAAAGCCAGTTAGTTCCAGAACGACTACGAGATTATTTGCGTGAGATTAAACTAGAAGATTAAAACAGAATAGATAGCACTATTTGCTTAACTTAATTAAACAACTTAAAATTTATGAGCTTTACTAGAACATTTAGCCACGATATCGATGGGACTTCGGTCGAATTTGATGTAACGTACAATACAGAAAATCATTTCTTCACCGTAAAAGAAGCAGGGTTGTCAAAGCCATACTTACTTAAGTTTGATATGGCTACGCGTACTTGGAGTACAGAGGGTGATGCTGAGTCTAAAATATCAGCAGACGAATTAGCAATATTGGTTCAGAAGCATTTCGGGAGATCCGTATAAGATCTCTTAGAAGAGATGGATTACATTTTTGCAATCCGTTGTAAGTTGTATAACCCGATTTCAAAAAGGTCATAAACTTAAAAAAGCGAAGAGTATATCTTCGCTTTTTTGGGTAAATGATGGGGCTCGAACCCACGACCCTCGGTACCACAAACCGATGCTCTAACCAACTGAGCTACATCTACCGTGTTTTGGTGTTACAAAAGTAGTATAATATTGCAATTGTCGCAAGCATTCTTCGCTAAAAAAAGCTGGGAAAGTAATAACACTATGATTTCGAGCTTATTATTTTTTTAATATTTATGATATCAGCTTGATATTACTCCGAAAAATGCCTTGATGTGTGTTTTAAGTACATCAAGGCATTAGACATCTGTTATACAAAAGATAAAAGTTTATCTAAGTATGCGTTACATCCATCTCATCTACGTAGTCTTCTCGCATTTTAAAATCTTCTACGATTAGATCAGCGTAGTTTGCTTTTTCTTTGCTACCAAAACGACGTTGGAAACCATCAAAAATGGAATACACGACCGGTACAATAACCAATGTCAGGAATAGAGACGATATCAATCCCCCGATAATGACAATCGCTAAACCACGGTTGGTGTCTGCACCGTCACCTGTGGCCATCGCGATCGGAATCATACCGAATACCATCGCAATTGTGGTCATCAAGATAGGACGTAGACGTGCATGGTTTGCAGCTACTAATGCATCAAAGGTATTGGCACCGGCTTCTTTCTTGTGGTTTGCAAAATCCACCAAAAGGATCGCGTTCTTCGCTACCAAACCAATCAACATGATAATACCCAAGATGGTAAAGATGTTTAGTGATTCATTGGTCAATGCTAATGCTAATAATGCACCGATGAAGGATAATGGAATCGAGAATAATACGATGAAGGGTGTAGCGAATGAGTCATACAATGCCACCATTACTAGATAAACCAAAAGAATGGAAGCGACTAATGCGATACCTAATGTACCAAAACCTTCGGATTGATTCTCCATGTTACCTCCCCAAAGGTATTGTACACCAGGAGCGCGTTCTAGTTGCTCGAATTGAGCTTCCCAATCTGCAGCAACAGCACCACCAGATCTACCAATCACTTGACCTTCTACTGAAACCGCAGGCGATTTATCACGACGTTCTAATAGGGTAGGGCCGGAACTATATTTAACATTAGCAAATTGTTCTAACTTTACCGCTTCTCCTTTATCATTGATAAACTCAAGATCTTGTACATTACTAATGTCATAACGGCCTTTATCGTCAAATTGAATATTGATTTCATATTCGTTCTCACCAGCACGGAATTTATTATCTGTATTTCCGGCAAAGGCAGTTTGCATGCTCATACCGACCGTAGAGATACTTAATCCTAAAGAGGTCATCTTCTCCCGATCTACCTCGACATTGATTTCGGGATTACCTGTTTCCGAAGTCAATTTTACGCCAACTGCTCCCGGAACTTCACGTAACTGATCTGCTGCTTTCTCGGCAAATGCTAAAGCATCTTCCATGGAAGAACCAATAATGGTCAATTTCAACGGAGCTTGCTCAGCACCGATCAATCCCATAGCAACCATTTTGATTTTTGGTCCAATCAAATTGTTTTCCAACTCGCGCTTTAGCTGTGCAGAATATACCCGTGAGTTGATTTCTGTTTTGTACTCATCTTTAATGAATACCTGGATTTCGGATTTGTAACGCGAACCTCCAGTAGACATCACCCCGTCACTTGACTGGCCAACGGTGGTAATCATTCGTTCGATTTCAGGTTTAGAAGCGATAAAAGCTTCCGCACGTTGTGTGAACTGATTCGTTACCTGTAGTGATGCATCTTTCTCCAATTCCAATTGTACCAAGAATTCTCCCCGATCACTGCTTGGGAAAAAGTCAGATCCAATAAAACCTAATGGTAGTAAGGCAATGGAGGCAATAAACAATACGATAGCTAGAAGCAAGGTAAGTACTTTATTCAACCGAGTCTTGATAGACCACTTCAATAGGTCGGAAATCCAATGCGTGAAGCTGGTCAAGCCAGTTTCAAATCCGGTGATGATGCGACCAAAGAAAGAGGTGTTACTTACATGTTCTAATTTTCCGAAACGAGAGTACAACCAAGGCACTACGGTAAAGGAAACTAAGAAGGAAAGTGATGTTGCGATAATAACTGTCACACAGAATTGCTTCAAGATATCGGCAACTAGTCCTGATGATAACGCGATAGGCAAGAATACCACCACGATTACCAACGTGATCGCAGATACGGTAAATCCAATCTCGCTAGCACCATCATACGCTGCACGAACTTTGTTTTTTCCCATTTCCATGTGGCGGTGAATATTTTCGAGTACTACGATCGCATCATCCACCAAAATACCGACCACCAGAGATAGTGCTAAAAGAGACATGAGGTTCAACGTGTACCCCATGATGAAGAGCCCTATAAAAGTAGCAATCAATGACAATGGGATCGCTACCATGGTAATAGCAGCATTGCGCAAGCTATGCAGGAAGAATAACATGATAAGACCAACAAGCACGATCGCAATCACTAAATCGTGTACTACGTTGTCTGCTGAGCTCAAGGTGAATTCGGACGAGTCAGATGCTAGGAAGATATTGATATTGTTGTCTTCGTAATCGGTTTCAATTTGTGCCATCGTACTCTGTACCAGCTCCGAAACTTCTACTGCATTGGCATCAGATTGTTTAAATACCTGCATCAAAATCGTGTTTTGACGATCTAAACGAGCAATCTTTTCAATCTCAGCGATACCATCTTGTACGTCTGCAATATCACGTAGATAGATGATCGATCCCGCAGAAGTAGAGATGGGCAAGTCTCTTAATTCGTCAATCGTATTTACTTTACCCGCCAGACGGATGGTTGTACGCTTTTCGTCTGTGCTCACACTTCCTGTTGGGAAATCTAAGTTTGATGAGGCGATCATTTGTTGCACTTGAGTCAATGGAATGCGGTATCCACGCAACTTATCTGGATCAATGCGTACTTGGATCTGACGTTCTTCACCACCAACCATTTCGACTTTTGCTACACCGTTTATACGAGCAAAAACAGGTTGGATTTTTTGATCCAAAAGATCGTACAGGTCCTTCTCTGACAGGTTTGATGTAACCGCTAAACTCATGATAGCGACATCATCTAACGAGAATTTATCCAGTGATGGCGGATCTACATCATCGGGAAGATCTTTAAGCACCGCATTGATTTTACGTTGTGCGTCAGTCAATAAGAAGTTGACATCGGCGCCAGTGTTTAGCGTAATCATCACGATAGAAAGGTTTTCCATCGATGTTGCCTCGATTTTTTTAATACTCTCTAAAGACGATACGGCGTCTTCTATAACACGTGTGACGGTATTTTCTACCTCTGTAGGAGACGCTCCGGGGTATACTGTTTGTACCGAAACGACGTTTGTTTCAAATTTTGGAATTAACTCATACCCCAATTGCGAGTAGGAGAACAGACCGCCCAACGTCAATAGTATAAAGAGTACTATGATGATGCTCGGTCGTTTTATGGAAACTTCACTTATTTTCATGCCTGATATGTTGTGAGATTGCTTACTTAATAATTTCGATCTCGGCGCCATCAAGTAAATTGATCTGTCCTGTCGTAACGACTACGTCGCCCGCTTGCAAACCAGAAAGTACTTCAATGTAATTGCCAAAACTACGACCTGATACCACCTTGGTATCGATTGCTTTACCATCACGAGCCACAAATACGCGATTGTCACTTACCGATCCCACAAATGCAGTGCGAGGAACGATTAATACATCTGCTTTGTTGTTGACACCAAAAGTAGCTGTGCCATACATGCCTGCTCGTAATGGGTTATTTGCAGTATTTTGGACTTCAATTTCCACTGGGAAATTTAAGCTACCATCTGCAACAGGTGCAATGAAAGTAATCTTACCCGTGTATTTGTCTTCTGGGTAAACACTTGCTGCCACCTGTACTTCTTGTCCCAGACGCAATGTAGCTACATTTTTTTCGTCTACATTAACGCGTAGTTTAAGTGTGCTCACGTTCACGATGTCAAATGCTGCTGTACCTTGGCTAACGAAAGTTCCAGGTTCTATTTTTCGGCTATTAACAACACCACTTACTGATGTTTTCATGGTGATATCTTTAGCATTTATCTGTGCCGTGCGGTAGTTGTTTTTTGCTGTCTCGTATTGAGCTCTAGCTTGTTCTAATTGTTGTTCGGTCACACCGCCAGATTTAAAAGCGCTTTCATAACGGTCTAGATCACGTTTTGCTTGATTCATATTGACATCAGCATTCGATACATCTACATTTATGCGATCTGATTCGATTACGGCCAAAGTTTGACCTGCTCTAACATTATCGCCTTCTTTTACCGATATGCGAACTACTCGACCTTGTGTTTCAGCAGAAACAGTGACCATTTGCTTCGGTTCGAAAGTTCCGTTGGCGATGTAAGCTAAATTCATCATACGATTAGTCGCTGTATCAGTTCGTACGGCTACTTTCGGATTTGTGGCTGCTGCCTCCTGTGTTTCTGCTTCATTATGAGCCTTATTTTTTTGTAGTAGGTATACGATACCTCCTAGTGCTGCAGCAATGATTATAATGGTGATGATTGTACGTTTCATTTGTAAAGTCTTGCTTATAATTATTCGTTAATTAGTGATTTTAATTCTCCTTTTGATTTGATCAGTTGTACTTCGGCTATTTTATAATCTAATAGCGATGTAGTGTAATTATTTTGCGCATCTGCAAATGCTTTTTCGGCATCCAACAGTTCAGTTAATGTTGCCAGGCCATTCTTGTAGTTGTTTTCTGTGTCTGTCAAAACTTCTTGCGCGAGCTTGACATTGTCTTCGTTTGATTGGATGACTAGAATGCTATTTTTCATTTGCGATTTTGCATTCTCGTTGTCAAGTGCTAAAGCTAATTTGGTATCTTCACGGTCGTATCGCAAAGCCTGCAAATCGATGTCTGCTTGACGTACTTTGCTTCGTGTAGCAAAACCGTTGAAAATTGGGATTTTAATGCTTAGACCCACGGCTGAAAAATCTGCCCAACGAGAAGTAGATGGTTTGGTGAGGAAGAAATCACGAGAGAATCCTAGTACACCATAATTAGCATTCACCGATACGGTGGGATAATACTCGGCAATAAATGCCTTTTTATTTAATTCTAATAGTTCTTCTTGCTTATCTAAAAGTCTGATTTCGGTTCTATTCTCCGAGTTTGATTCTTCGAATATTTTCGAGATATCCACTTGAAAAGTTTCTTCAGGCAACTCAATACTGTTGGAAATGTTCATCCCCATCGCAAACTTTAAAGCATTTTTTTGCAGCTCTAAGCCATTTAGCGTTTGCTGTTTCTGAGATTCCAGATTGGTCACAGCAACTTGAATACGATCTAGGTCGATTTTTTTCTGCAAACCAGCTTCGTACAAACCTTTAATGATTCCCATGCTTTTGCGCGTGTTGTCAAGATTGGTTTGTACAGTTTTCAACGATTGTTGTGTTTGGAATACTTCGTAGTAAGCATTGGCAATTTTTTCGATTAATTGTTCTTCCGTAAGCGCGTGATTGATTTGATAAAATTCTCGACTAGATTTAGCCGCTTTCAATCCTGTAAATAATGCTTGATTAAAGATCTGCTGATTCAGAGATACCGTATTGGCGGAGGTCCATGGTGTACCGAACGCTACTAAAACCAATGATCCGCCTTCATTTCCGCCCTCTACGGGAGGTGTTCCAGGTTCTACGCCAGGCAACGCACCACCAATGGCACTTACATCGATGGCATTTTGTTGAATAATAGGATTGTAGGTAAAACCACCTTCTGCACTAATTTGTGGTAGTGCGCCAGATCTAGTCTCTGCTATTTTGTTTTCGGCATTGGCTATGTCTAATTTCGATTTTTGGGCATCTACTTTGTGTTCTAGCGCATAGCGAATAGCCTGTTGTAAGGTGAGCTTCTCCTGTGCAAATAAGGACGGTGTAGCCAAAAAGCCTGAAACCACGATTGCGATCAGTTTTATACGTTTCATTATGATTATTTACTTGTTAATTTTCCTTCTAAAATAAATCTTGCAGCACGTTTCTGGCTGACTAGTATCTTTTCTGTATTATCTATATTGGGTATACCCGTAATAATGTCTGAAATCCGATGAAACATAGATAACCCTTTGATAATCTCATGAAAAGCGCTCGTAGCCATCTCCAGATCGGTTAATATTAATTCCTTGGTGTCGATTGCTCGCTGAAACAGGATACGAAGATTTTTGATATTACGTTGGTCAAATTCTTGTACCATGCACTGCATGCTCAACTCTCTAATAATTTCTACTTTTTCATATAAGGAGAGCATATAATAATCTTTTGAGTAATTGTTGTGCAATTCAAACAGAGAGAACAGTGTGCCTAATAAGCCACCCTCGTTGGCTTGGATAATCTCATGCTCCCGATCCGACATTTCAGTCATTACTGATCTAACACAATCACCCAACAATGTAGATTTGTCTGTATAGTAATAGTAGAGGTTCGCTTTAGTGATCCGTAAATCATCTGCAATTTCGTTCATTGTAGTTTTTTGAATACCAAAATGAGAGAACCTTTTTAGTGCCGCCTCTACAATCTCTTCTTTCCTAGTCTCTGACATTTTTGAACATTTATACTATTTGACTTTTGTTAAAAATTGTTCAAAAATATAAAAAGTAGAGGTACCTAGTACAAAAAAAAATAAAAAAGACAATAGTGAGACAATTAGGACTGATGAGGCTGTGTTTATTAACGATCAGTTAATAAATGTAGTGCGTTGGTTTACGGTTGGCCGATTACTTTTTGGAATTTTCGTTTGTCTAGCTTGTAGAGTTTTGCAGCACGATACGATACGCCTTTCTGATATTCATCCAAAGGCTTTAAGTAGCCCAGTGTATTGATTTTTTTGCGAAAGTTGCGTTTGTCTAAAGTCTTACCAAGAATAGCTTCATGCAATTGCTGGAGTTGCGTTAAAGTGAATTTTTCGGGTAGTAACTCATATAATGACGCAGAGTAAGAAATCGTATTCTTGAGACGATCTAGACTTTTGGTTACGATGTCTAAGTGATCAAAAGCCAGGTCTGGTAGATCATTGGCGGCAAACCACTTAGCTTGCTTCATGTAAGTAGATACAGGCTTTATCTTATTTTTGATACTATCAAATTGTACAAATGCTAAGTAGGCTACCGTTAGAATTCTACCTTCTGGATGGCGCTTCACACCGGCAAAAGCAGCAAGCTGATCCATGTAAATGTTTTTCAGTCCTGTCATCTCATGGCAGATCCGATACACAGCATCTTCCATCTCTTCATACTTGTCGACAAAATAGCCGGGGATAGACCACCAATCTTTATACGGATACTCGTTGCGTTCGGTAAGCAATACCTGCAATTTTCCGTTGTCAAAACTTAAAATAACACAATCGATGGTGAATTGAGAATGCACAGAAATCTGCTTTAATTACCTAGTAAGTGGTTAATGATCAAAGTAACAATTATCTGGAAAATATCCTGAATACACAACAAATCTAAAAAAAAATTTAATAGTGTAATAAATACACATTATATTCGTATATATTATATTGAAGAGTACTATCCATGACAAGCATAAAAAGAATAGGCGTATTAACATCAGGCGGAGATGCACCAGGCATGAATGCAGCAATCCGTGCCGTAGTTCGTACAGCTATATATCATCATATTGAAGTTACCGGTATTTATCGCGGTTATGAAGGATTAATTGAAAACGATTTGTTTGAGATGGACAGTCGTTCGGTAAGTTCGATCTTGACGCAAGGCGGTACCGTTTTAAAATCAGCCCGCTGTCCTGAATTTCGCACGAAAGAAGGTCGAGCGACCGCTTATCAAAATTTAAAAAAAGCAAATATTGACGCCTTAGTCACCATTGGTGGTGATGGTACTTTTACCGGTGCGGAGGTGTTTTCGGACGAATATGATATTCCTGTCATGTGTATTCCCGGGACTATAGACAACGATCTATTTGGTACAGACTATACGATTGGCTATGATACGGCAAATAACACCGTGATTGAAGCGATTGACAAAATCCGGGATACAGCGGCATCACATAGTCGTTTATTTTTTGTGGAAGTGATGGGGCGCGACTCGGGTTGTATCGCGCTGAACGCGGGCGTAGCTGCTGGTGCAGAAGCCATCTTGATGCCGGAGAAGGATACCGCCATTGATGAGCTGATCCAAATGCTAGAAGATGGCATGGACAAAAATAAATCTTCTATGATCGTAATCGTGGCCGAAGGAGAGAAAAATGGCGGGGCATACCACGTGGCAAAGCGCGTCAAAGAAAAATTTGATTTCTTTGATACAAAAGTTAGTATCTTAGGGCATTTGCAGCGGGGTGGATCTCCAAGCAGTTTTGACCGTATTTTGGCCACAAGAATGGGCTACCATGCGGTTAAAGAATTGCTAAAAGGAAACTCTAAGTCGACTATCGGATTTAAAGGAAATCAGATAGTCACGACGCCGCTCCATGTAGCGTTGCATAGTGATGTATTTAAAATAGACGAGGAATTGTTAGAGATTTCTAAAGTAATGTCTATATAACGTATACATCTAAAAAAAAACCGATAGATAGATCGTCATATATGATTGTAGTAGTATACAGTGGTTCCAAATTTGCAGACTGGCGAATAGCCGAGAAGGGTAGGGTACTGTATGGTTTTAAAACCACTGGAATCAATCCCTATGTGCAAGATGAGCGTGCTATTTACCAGATCTTCAATCGCAATACTCATTTAATCAATAATGCCGAAAAAATTCGTAGAATCTATTTTTTTGGTGCTGGAGCATCCTCCAGTGATCGGCAGGAAAAGGTAGATCGTGTATTTCACGAGTTCTTTAAGAACGCGAAGGTCAAGGTTCATCACGATATCTTAGCATCTGCCATTGCTACATTTGGTAACGAAAAAGGCATCGTTGGCATTATAGGTAGCGGCTCTAATGCAGCTTATTATACTGGGAAGAAAATCATCAATAACAACTACGGTCTGGGATACATTATGGCAGATGAGGGTTCTTCCAACTGGATGGCTCGACAATTGCTTCGCGATTTTCTAAGTGAGCTGATGCCGCAAGGTTTTCGAGAGAAATTCTTGCAAAGTCATCCGCTGGATCGGAAAACGATTATGGATAAAATCTATAATCTGCCGAACCCGAATATTTTTCTAAATTCCTTTTCGGATTTTATTTTAGAAAACAAAGACGAGCCTTATATGTCTGCTATTATAAAGCGCGGATTGGAAACGTATATTAAAACTTACCTTGTGCCGCTGTCAGAGGCCTATCCGGATTCTGTCGTAAACTTTACGGGGTCTGTAGCCAGTAAATATGCGCCGTGGCTGATTGAGTTAGCGACCGAATATCACTTGCCGGTCGGTACAATTATTCATGAGCCAGTACAAAACTTAATAAAGTATTATACAACAAAAAATTGATCTCAATACGTTTTACTAAGGTATAACAAGATCCATTTGTAACACACATAAATAGTAATAACAAATTATAATAGATATGAAAATTGGAATTAACGGATTCGGTCGCATTGGCCGATTGGCTTTCAGAGCTGCTGTAAAACGTGAAGATATTGAAGTAGTTGGTATCAACGACTTAGTAGAGCCAGATTACATGGCATACATGTTGAAATACGATTCTACTCACGGCCAGTTTGATGGTACAGTAGAAGTGCAAGATGGAAATCTTGTCGTAAACGGTAAAACTATCCGTGTAACTGCAGAGCGTGATCCTGCAAACTTGAAATGGAACGAAGTAGGTGCAGAAATCATTATTGAATCCACTGGTTTGTTCTTGACTCAAGAAACCGCGCAAAAGCATATTGATGCAGGTGCTAAAAAAGTAGTAATGTCTGCACCAGCGAAAGATGATACTCCTACATTCGTCATGGGTGTAAATCACAAATCATTGACTGCTGAGCACACGATCGTATCTAATGCTTCTTGTACTACTAATTGTTTGGCTCCAGTAGCAAAAGTATTAAACGACAAGTTTGGTATTGCTGAAGGATTGATGACTACTGTACACGCAGTTACAGCCACTCAAAAAACAGTAGATGGCCCGTCTGCAAAAGACTGGAGAGGTGGACGTGGTGCTTACCAAAACATCATTCCTTCTTCTACAGGAGCTGCAAAAGCAGTAGGTTTGGTATTACCAGAATTGAAAGGTAAACTGACTGGTATGTCATTCCGTGTTCCTACCGCTGACGTATCTGTAGTAGATTTAACTGTTCGCTTGGAGAAAGGTGCTTCATACGAAGATATCAAAACTGCCATGAAAGAAGCTTCTGAAGGTGATTTGAAAGGTATCTTGGGTTATACTGAAGATGAAGTAGTTTCTACTGACTTCTTGGGTGATGCTCGTACCTCTATTTTTGATGCAAAAGCGGGTATATCTTTGAATGATAACTTTGTGAAAGTGGTATCTTGGTACGACAACGAGTGGGGTTATTCTAACAAAATCATTGACCTAGCGCAAGAGCTTGGTAAATTGTAATCGCGTTCGCGAATCAATAGAATAAGTATAAAGGGTAGTAGCGAAAGTTACTACCCTTTATTTATTTAATGATTGAAAGTGAATTTTTTAGAACTCTCCTGGTGATTACTTTGGTGTTGTAAAGTTAGGATTTTGCCGACCCCAAGCGATGAATGTTGCAAGAGCCAGGTATGTTAAATTAGTGCCCACACTAGGCCAATCATCCCATATTATTAAAATATACATGTTACATACTGTCCACATAATACAGGCGTAAGCTGCCCATACTGTTATTCGCATCGCGGTGCGTAGTAACTCGGGAATCACGATACCTATGCCCAATAAGATTTTAGCGATAGCAAGTAGACGAACCATCTTTGGGTACTGAGCTGTCCATTGCCAGATACTTGCTACATCGATTAAGGGCTGACTAAGCTTGATGTATCCTGAAAATAATAATGTGCTTGCTAAAGTAGCTTGTGCAATCCAAATAGCAATATTAATCGTACGTTGTTTCCTGATCATATATCTATTCCTTCGAGTTATCAACAGGAAGATAGAAGCATGGTTTTAGAACACTTCTCCTAATGAAAGATGTAACCCGCGAAAATCGCGACTTACGCCATAATCAATAGCGATATTAGTGCCCGCATTTTTATTAAATTTGATGCGAGCTCCTGCGCCTGTGCCGATATTCCACGTGCGAAAAAAGGAGCTTTCTGGCCCGCTCACCGTATTGGCATTAATAAATGCAACAAATCCGAAAAGACCATTACTAGTGAGATCTCTACGGTATTCTGCCTCAGCATAATACAGCGACTTGCCTCTAAACCTATTGAGTGGAAAGCCGCGGCCAGAACTATTATACGTATCCCCACCCAATGTCGGAAGATCCAGAAAGGGAGCTCGTGAGTTAAATACTGTCCACAAAAAATTACGAATAGCTAGCATGTTTTGCTTATTCTGATCACGCGTAAAACGATGGTATCGGCGAGTTTCCACAAAAAGAGAACTCCAGCTTTGGTCGCTCCCCATAAATGTAGGGTTTGTGCGTACACGAACATTGGCGTAATTACCAGCCCACGGATTGATGGAGTTGCCACGGGTGTCGTAAATCATATTCACGCTAAAACCAGATGATACGATATAATCGGATTCGCCTGTGCCGTAAGGATAACTAGTGAAATCGCTTAAGGGCATATTTTCTTCGCTGCGGATGTTCATCCAATAATCTAGATTATAGCCACCACCCAGAAATAATCCATCACAAATGCGTTTCAATGCATGTTGATAAACGCGTAGGTAAATGTAGTCCATCATGATATGATCGTCATTTCGGTACTCGCGACCTACTCCCCAAGTTTCGATCGGATATTTTAATAATCTCACGTCGCCATCAATTACCCATGTATTATCTTTTAGCCACACATACGAGCGAATGGGCAAGCCAAAGCGTCGTCCGAAATTGGTGTATGGCGTGAAGGTCATGCGCGACATATTTGTAGTTTTGCGATCACCTAAGTAAAACCCAGCTGTGGTGGTCGTAATAAGGGCTTGGCCTCCACCAGGGACATTCTGAGAGAAAGGCAAGAAGGAAAAATATACTTTTTTGCCTGTACTATCAATGGTATTTGCCGTTTCGAGTTTTAGTATTTTCTTTCCAATATCTATCAAATCGCGTTGTTTGGCGGTGTCCGCAACGTGTTTAGTAACCTCAATCTCGTGTACAGGGTGCTGTGCATAGCTTTTATTGCACAACCCGCAGAAGATCATGAAGAAGAATACTTGGAAATTATGCTTGATCGGACTATTCATTTTTGAATTACAACAACAATTAACAAACAATCGGCCAAAAAATAATAATAATAAAATTCACAAGTTGTTCTCGTAATATAATTAGGTAAAAAAAAGAAAGGTTTTCAAACGGGGAGGATGAAAACCTTTGCTAACCAATTATAAACCTAAATTTTTGTTATGATGATGACACAAATGTAATCATATTTTTGATTTTTTCAAGTTTTTATTGATTTTTTATAATAAAATTCAATAAAAAAGTGTTTTGATGTTGATTTGACTTATTAGAATAGCTATTTAATGTCTATTATGTCTTTTTTTTATGTTGAATCGGTGTTTATTATTGATTTTTATGTCTTTTTAGAGTGTTATTTATGTTATTTTATTGTTAATAAATGAGTTTAAATTTTTTTTACATCAATCTGTAGTTTTTTTCATGATAATTCCGTGGCTATTTTAGTGTTTAGATGGTTATTTTGCTAAATAAAAAAAGGTTTTCAAACGGGGAGAATGAAAACCTTTACTAACCAATTATAAACCTAAATTATGATGCCACAAATGTACGACTATTCTGCAAAGTATTATCTAATGCGCTATAACTAAAACGAAATTGTCTTAATCGAATAATGAATTGTCTTGTAGCAACAAAAAAATCCGCAACGTGCATTTCACATGCGCTCTGCGGATTTTTTTAAAGAACTATTTTTTGAAAATGATTAATAACGATTAATCGTAAAGACGCCATCGTTAGTTGGCATATCCTCTTCCTCCAGTACAACCACATCACCACCGTAGTTAAACACGGTACGTACTAGCTCGTTAATCACATCTGTGCTAGAGTCTGCGCTTTCATCAATGCCACGCTGTGCTAGATCGATCGCTCCTTTAATGCCTTTTCCATTTTGGATGCACAGTACCTCTATTTTGCCATCAATAGCATCTCGAACTATATCGGTAAGTTCTGTGCTGCTTAAGTTTTCTTGTGCGGCTAGCTGTTGCTTGTCCAGCAATTCTGTTTTGCGATTTACCAGCGTCTCATCCATGACCTCTTGTACTTTCTTAAGCAATTCGGTACGATTTAACGAATGCGGATTAATCGCGATATGCACTGGTCCAAGATTGGCATTTTTACTTATCCGTTCAAAATCTTTGTGATGTTCAGGCAATGCCGCTAGTAGTAATGGAATTTTTGATGGGATGGGAAAATGCTCTAAAATACCTTTGTCAATTTTTCGAAAAAAACGATCCATATCGATGTCCTCTTCTTGACTTTTTTCCATATATCCGTGCAGACCGGCACCTTCCACTACAGAGGCATGAAAATGATTGTCTGTCAACTCGTCGCCAAGTGCTTCCTTCATACTTACTGGTATTTTACCTTGAATATCGAGTTCTTCGATATGATGTCTATCTCCAGTAAATAGTTTCACGCTGTCCAATCCTAATGCGAGCAGGTAATAGTTTTGATTTTCATTATACATCTTAAAAAGAGGTTTGATGCAGAATGCATTAGCAACACACGAGATTTCTTGAACCTCTTCAGGAAGACGTATGATTCTTACATCATCCTTCGAGACAAATATGGCCAAACCCGGTGTACCATTGTCCCAAAAGCTTTTGTCATCAATCATCTTCTCGAGTGGCTTCAGCAAAGCTTCGTGTTTCGATAGCTGATTTTCTTGGATGTAAAGAAGTGTCTTTTTATACAGATTTTTAAATGATATCGAATCAGATGCACTAGCAGGATGGACTTTGTGCGTCGTCATATAAAGCGATATACATGGTTCATCTTGAACACTTGTCAGGTCTTTCAATAATTCTAAATCGATTGTCTGCATAGTTTACTGTTTTAATATTAATGTGTATTATTCTTTTACCAATTACCTCAAACCGATGAGGTTGTATCGTCGCTATTACTTTTCAGAAGCTCCGACTGGCTTATGATTAATTCCTTGATCTGGTCTTCCATGATAGCGTTAAACAAGTGTATGTCGTTGTATACCTGTTTTACTTCTATCTCCAATTGTTTGCATGCTTCTACAATGTTGCTGCGACTGGGTTGGGATAGCGTATTAGTAGAAGCATTTAGTATTTTATGATCACCAGTTTGCTCAGTATCACCTTCGCGATAGATCATCGGCGTCAGTTGTGCTTTAAATTGCTGGGATTGTTGTATATACTTTTCAAATAGCAAAAGAAGATCAGTGTCGCGATCCGTATCTAGGTACTGACTCATATAGGTATAGTGCTCTATACGGTTTTTGTTGGCAGCAATGATGCGTTGTAAAAATTCAACACATTCTTCATTTGTATATTGCATAGTGATGTATTTGATATAGTTACAACGTCAGGAATTAGAGGTTGTTTATAAAAAATAGTATTACAAGTATTTTCACCTATTCATTTTCAAGAGACTTGGTTACCTATTGTTATGGATTTAAAACTGTCATAGTGTACGGGTAAATACCTGCTTTTGCTGATATAGTACGCGGTTTCATAGCCATGCAATCTCACGGTATAAGAATTGCGGCTAGTTCAAGTACTATGAAAAACGTCGTCCATATCATCGTCAGTACTATACTGTTGGCGAGTTCTTGCCAGCCTGCCTCCGTTCGAGAAAACGAAAATGAGATGTTTGTCGTGAATGAACTATTCTTGCTGCGGACTGAAGGGTTAGCGCTCTATCAAATCGCTATGTCTGCAAATCCTACTGCAGACGTTCAGTCTGCATGCGAAAATCTCAAAAATTATTATGCCACTACGCAGGAAGAGTTTATCTATCTGTGTGACGGTAGGTCGATTGCTATAGGGGCAGAAGATTATGATGTAATATGGCGACATGTAGAAGGTCAATTACTTAAAGATAGTGCTCAATTTGAAACAGCATTTATAGAATTGAGTACGGATAACCTATTGCGGTCTATCGCGTTGCATGAATTGATATTGCAGCGTCAAGATTGGGAAGATATTATGTACTATGCGTTCAAATCCTTACCTGAGTTGTACAAGCAGCAGGGGGTATTACAACAATTGAAAGAATCAAGATATACTAGAAAATCCCCAGAAACTATGGAAATAGAAACTGCACAGTTAACGCTGTGAGTAATTTAAAATGATTTTGCGGTAAATACCTATTTAGATGGATTAAGAAACCAATTGGTGTTATGGGGGTTGTAATGTTGTATTATTTATTAAAATCACCATGAAGCCGAATAAATAATATACATCGATCTATTCACTAATAACTGAAGGAGGTAACTATAATGGAAAATACTGAAGATTTAAACACTGGGGATGAAAGACCTTACAAAGGAGAAAAAAAAGTGCCTAATGTAGTAAACGAAGAAGCGGATGATAAACCTGCGGGTCAGATGATTAAGTGGGTTATGGGGATTGCCGTAGTGCTTTTAATTGTTATTTATTTGCTGTTTTTTCATCCTACTGAATCGAATTGGTAACAAAATTTGGTTACATAAATACGTTGTAAAATACAAAAACTACCCGAGAATACGACTAGGGTAGTTTTGTATTAAAGCTTAATATTACTTTTGTTCCGATACCCTCCGAACTATGCAATTGAATAGTTGCTTGCAGACGATCCAATATTCTTCTTACCAATGCTAATCCAACGCCTGTTCCAGCAATCTTTCCCACGTTAGAAGAACGCTTGAAAACGTGAAAAATATTTTCTAATTCACTTTTTGGTATGCCAATACCGTTATCCTGAATTTCATAGACTGTTTTTGATTCTAGGGTATAACTGTTTATATGCAATTTGGGCGTTGGCTGGTTTTTGCTGTATTTGATCGCATTTCCTATAATGTTTTGAAATACTTGGTGCAACAGGTTTCGTTCTCCCCAAATTGGTAATAAATCACCATAAGTAATCTCTGTGTGAAAGCAGTTGTGAACCAATGTGCTATGAGAAACGATCTTTTCGATCATCTGTGTCATCGGTATATCGGCATTTTCAAATAAATACACTTTATTTTTGCCAACCGACAGCATACTATTCAACATATTTTCAATATCGTCCACACCACCTAGTAGCATATCAATCCATCGCTTGTGGTCGTTATTTGTTAGTTTTCTGGTGAGCATCTGCGAACTCAATTTGACGACAGAAAGTGGATTTTTAAGATCGTGCGAGAGCGTAAATGTGAGCATTTCTAGTTCATTGTTTAAGGATATCAATTTTTGATTGATGCGATCCTTTTCCTCCGATTTAGCGAGCATAGTATCATGCAGTAGATTTCGTAGGTGTTGAGCGAAATAGAGATCGTTCGTATCCCAAGATTTCGCAGTATCCAACACCATGCGCTGCCAAGTTTCATGCGTATAGATGGTATCTTCCACGCCATGCTCCTCCATATAAAGATATTGTCGTAGTGGAGTTGTCTGGTATACTAAATCAATTTCTTCCTGCCTGAACCACATGATTTTTATCTCAGACTCTTTGCCCAATCGCAGCGCCATGATCCCAGCAAAATTTAAATCGCCCTCAATCATGTCCGCATAACGAAGCCTGAAGTTGCTGTCCATGAAAAGCGGCTTGTCCTTTATAGATCGGATTAGATGCTCGATCTGGTAAATTTGCTGTTTGGAAGGCGCTACGCCAGATACATGTACTTGATCTGCTACGCAAATAGCAATCCCTCCTGCCTGTACAATTTGCTGTATCTTTCCTAAGTGATTGACAAGGGTGGTGAATATATCCGATTCGGCCATCAGGTCTGTGCGAAGCTTCAATAAAGCATCATGAATGTCCTCTTGAAATTCAAGTAAATTGTTTTTTATGTTAGATTCCTGTTTTTTGGCTGCGTATATACAAAGTAGTTGACAAAGTTGACGTTTGGTCAAGTCAATGGTACGCTTTGTAAAACTGTGTGCCATCAAGATGCCCCAAAGTCGACCATTGGCAATCAGTGGAAATGCAATGATGCTTTTTGCCCCTAAACTCCTTGCAAAATCCGCATGGAGTACGGGCAACGTATACAGGTGAGATGTTTTTACACTTACCTGCTCTTCTTCTAATTCGTGAAAGGAAACTAAAGGGGCAAATAGATCGGGGACATATCGGTAGCTGGTAGCTAAGTAATTGTCCAAATCTTCCTGTTGGAAAAAGTCGGCAGAGAACCGACAGTTTAATAAAGATTTAGAAGGATCTTCCACATGCTCTGCAATAACCTCACTAGAGTTGTTTTCATGGATCTGACACACGTACACGCGGTCAAATCCGACGATTTGTAGAATGTTTTCAGATAGCTTGTGCCAAAGTGATTTTTGGCTAGATTCTAAGACATGGGCAATATCATGCATATGGAAGATTGCTGACTTGCTAATCGTGTTTAGCTCCCACTCCCAGTGGATATGATTGTTTACTTGCGAAAGGTGCAATATGTATACTTCTTCTCCATCACGCAATTCCAGTACTTTATTAGCGATCTCCTGATATTTGATTTCTCGTACGGTATCTAGGATTTTCTTCGATTGGGAATTAAAATGATTAGCTAGAAAATCACGAATATCTCGGCCAAGATAATCTGTAGCGGGGCGATTAGTGATTTCTTCAATCGCGCCACTGATACCTACAATGTGGTCGAATGCATCAGTACAAAAAAGGGTACCATAAGATTGGATAAGTTTTTTACGGTCTTGTGTTAGTTCTAACATGGATCCTATCTATAGAGTATCCTAATATAAAGAAAATTTTATATTCATGCAATCAATTGATTTTTAATAATAATGATGTTACAACGGATGTTATTTTTTAATAATTAGTCGTCTATCCATAGGATGTAATGCATGTTTGAGAAAATAAATTGTAGAGATTGAGCTACAAACAAAAAAATCATACCACTGTTTAATGTAAGGCAGTCAATTGTTGGATGCAATTGTACGTGAGCCCGAAAGTCCGCAAGCGGAACATACAGACTTTAGAAAAACATCATATGATTAAAATAATTCTTGCCGAAGATCATCTTGTCGTTAGAAATGGGATCAAACTTCTTTTAGATTCACAAGAAGGTTTGGAGGTTGTCGGTGAAGCAAATAGTGGCGAAGAAGTGATGCGGCTGGTGGATAACGGTGGGGAAGTAAATCTAGTAATTACAGATTTGACGATGGAGGGAATAGGTGGTATGGAACTGGTGCACCGTCTTAAAAAAGAGCATCCTTCTGTAAAGATCATTATTCTATCCATGCTGGCCGACATACCCTATGTTATCGAGGCATTTGATCTTGGCGTAGATGGTTATTTAGTGAAGAATTCTGCATACGACGAATTATCGTTCGCAATCCAACAAGTATCTAAAGGCGGAACGTATATCTGTGCAGAGTTGACGATGAATCTGTTGGATAAGATCCGATCGGCCACGCAGATTGAAGAGAGCCAAGCAGAAGCTAGGATTCAAGTGGATATTAGTGAGCGTGAAAGTGAAATTCTACAGCTTATTGGTGAAGGCTATACTAATATGGAAATCGCCGATAAACTTTTCATCAGCAAGCGGACCGTAGAAGGCCATAGACAAAACCTGATTGACAAAATGGGGGTAAAAAATTCTGCTGCGCTCATAAAAATAGCGGTAAAGAACAAACTGATTAGTTAGAAAATCTTAATAAGTAGGAAAATATCAAAATAAAACGGTAATTATTTTTTCGAATGATCTCCGTCATTCTCTTTATCGTACGCAAACGATTATATTTGTGCATCATAAATAATAGGAGTTTGAACCGTCATATCACAAAGCGAGACTAACACTGATACTTAAAGTACGTAAATAAAAGGATGAAAGAACAATACGGGGTATTTATAGAGAGATTTCAGAAACGTCTCCATGAGATTTTTCATAAGGAAAATGATATTAACGAACTTAGCCTAGAAAGAGGTTTGCCGGATGAAGTGTGGCGTGGAATTATGGAGCAAAATCCACTTTCGGTAGCTATACCTGATCAATTTGGTGGACGTGGCGCCAATGTACGTGAATGTTTAGGAATCCTTTCTGCCGCTTCTTATGAGTCGTTGTCGTTGTCATTGACCTTCGGTATCAATATCGCTTTGTTCCTAGAACCTTTGGCAAAATATGGTCACGCTGATATTCAGCAGGGTATATTTGATCGCTTTTTAAAAGATGGTGCTATGGGTGGTTTAATGATCACAGAACCTGATTTTGGTAGTGATGCATTGAATATGCGCACAAGCTATGTAGAGTCGGAAGCTGGTTTTAAATTGGAAGGACAAAAGCATTGGCAAGGTCTAACCGGTATGGCCGACTTTTGGATCGTAGCCGCTCGTAAGAAAAACCAAGATGGTGATCTTGCTCGCGATGTAGAGTTTTTCGTGACTGATAATAGCAAAGCGGAGCAACATATTCCAGTTGAAGAGTATTTCAACAACTTAGGATTATATATGATCCCTTATGGCCTAAATAAAATTGACTTAAACGTTCCGCATACGCATAAGCTACAGCAATATAGTACCGGCATCAAGATGATGTTGGATATCTTGCACCGTAGTCGTATGCAATTTCCTGGCATGGGCATGGGCTTTATTCAGCGTATGTTGGATGATTCCTTGGCGCACTGTTTACAGCGCAAGGTCGGAGCGCAATCTTTATATCATATAGACTCTGTGCAATATCAATTATCTCGCATTCAGACGGCTTATACCTTATGTTCGGGTATGTGCGCTTGGAGTTCTAGCGTAAGCGGAATAGAATTTGATTTAGCGACCGAAGGTTTACAAGCCAACGCGATGAAGGCATTAGTTACAGATTTGATGCAAGAATCTGCGCAGATCGCCGTTCAATTATCGGGTTCTAGTGGCTATAAATTGAATCATATCGCAGGTCGTGGTATTGTAGATAGCCGTCCGTTCCAGATTTTTGAAGGATCGAATGAAATGTTGTACACACAGATCGCGGAGATCGTGGTGAAGCAGATGAAGAAAGCTAAAGAAACACATATTGGCACTTTCTTGGCTGGCTTCGAGCAAACTAAACGTGTGCTAGACAGATTCAAAAAGCACTTTGATATTTCCCTATCCGCAACCAATTTGGTGCAACGTCAATTGGTGGTATTAGGTAAATCGATTGCCCGTTTGGTATGTTTGCAGTATGTAGATCATATGGTTTCTAAAGGATTCCGTACAGATCTATTCGAGCAAGCCGCTAAACATATAGAAATGGATGTGAAAGCGTTATTGTCGGACTTCGTTGACTTCAACGATGCTGCTCCGATTGTAGAATACCAAGAGAAATCAGACTGGGCTTCGTTTATTTAAACAAGCTAAGTTAATCATAAGAAAAGCCTGTTGGACATATGTTCAACAGGCTTTTCTCTTGGTCATGTGTTTAGAAGTTGATCTTGGTGAAATTCCAATGCTTTGTATCCACAATCGTTAACTGATTGCTATCAACAGGCAATCCAGTAATAATCTTAAGAGCTTGCATGGCCATCATGCTACCGATTATGCCGGGCAATGCACCTAGAACGCCATGGCTATCACAATCTGGAATATCATCCGCTGTAGGCGGTTCAGGAAATAGATCCCGCAAGTTTTTGCTTCCCGCATGATTGAACACCGCTACCTGCCCTTCAAAACCGAAAATACTGCCGTATACCAAGGCTTTTTGCCCTGCTACACAGACATCGTTTACGAGATAGCGCGTGGTAAAGTTATCCGATCCGTCAATAATGAGATCATAATCTTGGATCAAATCTGTTGCATTACGCTGTTCTAGTTTGACATCGTGTATGACGACTTGGATCAATGGATTAAGCGCTTCTACAAATCGCGCTGCACTATCTATTTTACGACCACCAATATCACTGGAGCGATGTATGATTTGCCGGTTGAGATTATGCTCTTCGAGCACATCAAAATCTACAATGCCCAAGGTGCCCACTCCGGCAGCGGCGAGGTATTGAATAACCGGACTGCCTAATCCGCCAGCACCAATCACCAAAATTTTGCTTTGCATGATTTTTCGCTGACCTGCAACGCCAATTTCTTCTATAAATATTTGGCGGCTGTATCGTGAGAATGCGGTTGATTTTTCTGTCATATCTTACAAATTAAGAAGTCCATTATATGCGCCATCCCAATCCTTCATAATTGGATCGTATCCCGAGCTTCTGATCAGATCAATGATCGTTTCCATACTGCGCTCATCACTGATCTCAAATTGCTCCAGTGACTGTGGATCTACGACATAACCACCTGGATTTGTTTTGGAAGCGGCACTCATCGTCGTCACGCCGAGCGGAATAATATGATTCCGGAAATGTGCGCTTTCGCGCGTAGAAATCGATATCTCCAAATCGGGATTCCAGATGCGATACGCACAGATCAATTGCAACAAATGCCGATCTTCCATCACAAAGTTAGGCTCGATAATCCCTTCAGCCGGTCGAAGCCGTGGGAAGGAAACACTGTATTTTGTGCGCCAATATTGTTTTTGTAGATAATTGATGTGCAATGCATTGAAAAAACTATCCGTGCGCCAATCTTCCAAACCCAATAAGACGCCCAAACCTATTTTATGTATTCCGGCTTTACCAATGCGATCGGGCGTGTCCAATCGATATTCGAAGTTCGATTTCTTCCCTTTAGGGTGATACGCTTTGTACACCTCTTGATGGTACGTTTCCTGATAGACCAGCACCGTGTGCACACCCGCTCTTTGCATCAGTTCATACTCATCTTGTTCCAACGGTTGCACTTCGATGGATATTTGCGAAAAATGCGGTTTCAACAATCGAATAGCATTTTGGAAATACTCCACACCAACTATTTTATTGGCTTCGCCACTCACCAGCAATACGTGCTGTAATCCCATCGCTTTGAGTGCCATGGCTTCCATCATGAGTTCCCCATCCGAGAGCGTCTTCCGCTTGAGCTTATTGTCCATGCTAAAGCCACAGTAGGTACAGATATTCTGACATTCGTTGCTCAGATAAAGTGGCGCGTACAATTGTATCGTTTTACCAAATCGGCGCTGTGTAATGGATTGTGCTATGTGCGCCATCTGCTCTAGCGAAGCTTCTGCCGCAGGCGAAAGCAAAACGAGAAAATCTTCTAACTTATGCCGATCTTTTTGCAAGACCCGTTTCACATCTTCCGTCGTGCTGGCGTAGATCTTTTCTTGGATATTATTCCAATCGTAGGAAGCGAATGTTTCTTTGAATGTGGACATAAAGCTTTTTAATCAGTGAGAAAGGAAGTGAGCGGACTGGAAGCGACGCTGCGCGTGCTTTGTGCGCCCAAACCCGCTTCGTATGCTTTGCGGCCTGCGATTACCGCTTCTTTAAATGCTTCGGCCATGCGTACCGGGTCTTGTGCTGCCGCAATGGCTGTATTGACTAAAACAGCATCTGCACCGATCTCCATCGCCTTGGCGGCATCCGACGGACTGCCGATTCCGGCATCTACCACGACTGGAACTTGACTTTGCTCGATGATGATTTCTAGAAAATCAATCGTACGCAATCCCTTGTTTGTGCCAATCGGCGCTCCCAAAGGCATGACCACCGCGGTGCCGACTTCTTCCAACCGCTTGCATAAAACCGGATCGGCGTGAATGTATGGCATCACTACAAATCCCGCTTTGGCCAATTCTTCTGTGGCTGCCAAAGTTTCAATCGGATCGGGCAGGAGATAGCGCGGATCGGGATGTATTTCCAGTTTCACCCAATTCGTCTCGAGTGCTTCTCGCGCCAGCATCGCGGCCAACACCGCTTCTTTCGCATTTCTTGCGCCCGATGTATTGGGCAAGAGATGCAGCTGCGGAATGTCCAAGGCATGTAATAGTTGATCGGATTCTGATTCGTGATCCACACGCTTTAGCGCCATCGTCACCAATTCGGTCGAGGCGGCTATCATGCCTTCGCGCATGCGTTGTAAATCGCCAAATTTGCCCGTTCCTAAAAATAAACGGGAATTAAAATGTCTATCTGCAATCTTTAAATCGTTCATTGTAATATGGATTTAATGGATGTGATCTGTTGAGGTTGTTCGGTAATGAGGGTTGAGACGGCTACGCCGTGTATGCCCAAATTGTGTAAAGTCGGAATGTCTTCCAATTGAATGCCGCCAATCGCGTAAATCGGTGGGACATCTTTGGCTAACTGTTGCAAGTATTCCATGATCTGCGTGAAACCTTCCAGTCCCAAAATCGGACTAAGCTTCTGTTTGGTGCTGGTAAAGCGCCACGGACCTAAGCCAATGTAGTCGCAACGCTCCTCCATTCGTTGTAATATATCGGCAACGGTATTGGCCGTTCCGCCAATTATTTTATCTGCGCCAAGCAGTGCACGCGCGTCGGCCACGGGCATATCGGTAAGTCCAAGATGTACGCCATCTACATCTGTAGCGCGCGCGGTATCCACGTGATCGTTGAGTAAGCAAATCGCTTGGTAAGACGTGCAGTGATTTTTTACGGCAGTGCAAAACTTACGGAAAGCGACATCTTTGGGTTGCTTCCAGCGAATCTGAATCCAATCGGCACCCGCATCAAGCGCTAGCCGAATATGCTGCAATTGTGCTGCTAAGGTATCTCCTTGCGAGATGTATTGTATTTTGGGGTAGGTTGATGCTGTTATCATTTTTTTATGTTGTTTGTATTGGCAAGGGCATCGCGACAATCTTGAAATGCTTTTATCGGATTCTTGCTTTCCCAGATGACGCCGAGCAAAGCGACGCCATCAGCTTTAGCCGATAACGTTTGGACTAGGTTAGTTGCATCTATGCCACCTAAAGCGATAAGTTTGACAACGAGATTTCTCCTTGCTGCCAATTGTTCATGTATCGTCGAGATCGTACCATAGCCAGGTTTTGATATGCTGGGGTAGAATGGACTCAAAAAAGCATAATCCCAGTATTCTTCCAGTTGGTTGAACGTATCTATATCATGCACCGAAGTCGAAAATTGCACACCTTGCCATGCAGGCATGTGTTGCAATTCCAGTCGATCTCTTTCGCTATAATGAATGTGCTTGATTTCGAATTCTTCAGCAAGCTCATAGTGCGCGTGCAAGACCAATTTTGCGTGATGATGCGCTGGTATGCTACGGATGTAATCTGCAGTTTCTTTTTCCGTATACTCATATTTACGAATATGCAATCGATCAAGCCCAGCATCCAATAATTGGATAACTGTGTTTAATTCCTGATCGGCGTCGTATTCTGGTGTGAGTAGGATGATCATAAGTACAACTGTTTTCCTTGATCGATGAATTCTTGTGACTTCTCGAACATGCCTTGTTCGGCGCTATCTCTGATCTCCTGCGTGATCTTCATGGAGCAGAATTTTGGCCCGCACATCGAACAGAAATGCGCCACCTTCGCGCCATCAGCAGGTAAGGTTTCGTCATGAAATTCGCGCGCCGTGTCTGGATCCAGCGAAAGGTTGAATTGATCTTCCCAACGGAATTCGAAACGCGCTTTACTCAAGGCATTATCCCGGTATTGCGCTCCGGGATGGCCTTTGGCCAAATCTGCCGCATGCGCTGCGAGCTTGTAGGTAATCACGCCATCTTTCACATCCTTTTTATTGGGCAAGCCCAAATGTTCTTTTGGTGTGACGTAGCACAGCATGGCGCAGCCGTACCAACCAATCATCGCTGCACCAATCGCAGACGTAATGTGATCATATCCAGGCGCAATATCCGTGGTAAGTGGTCCAAGCGTGTAGAATGGCGCTTCATCACATTCGGCCAATTGCTTTTCCATATTTTCCTTGATCAAGTGCATGGGCACGTGGCCCGGACCTTCGATCATTACTTGCACATCGTGTTTCCACGCCACTTTAGTCAATTCACCTAAGGTTTCTAGTTCAGCAAACTGCGCGGCATCATTTGCATCAGCAATGGCGCCGGGGCGCAATCCATCGCCCAGTGAAAAAGCGACGTCGTAGCGTTTCATGATTTCACAGATGTCTTCAAAATGCGTGTATAAGAAGTTTTCCTGATGGTGAAACAAACACCATTTGGCCATGATCGAACCACCTCGGGATACAATTCCAGTCAGGCGATGTGCCGTAAGATGAATGTATCTTAAAAGTACACCAGCATGAATGGTGAAATAAGAAACACCTTGTTCGGCTTGCTCAATCAAGGTATCCCGAAAGATTTCCCAAGTCAAATCTTCGGCCACGCCATTTACCTTTTCTAAGGCTTGATAAATCGGCACGGTGCCAATGGGCACGGGCGAATTGCGAATAATCCATTCCCGTGTTTCATGGATGTTCTTTCCGGTCGAAAGGTCCATGATCGTATCTGCTCCCCATCGGCATGCCCACACGGCCTTTTCTACTTCTTCTTCGATACTCGAGGTGACGGCGCTATTGCCAATGTTGGCATTGATTTTTACCAGAAAATTCCGACCAATAATCATTGGTTCACTTTCCGGATGATTGATATTATTGGGGATGATGGCGCGTCCGCACGCAATTTCATTGCGTACAAATTCCGGTGTAATGCGTTGCTGTGGTGTATTAGCGCCAAAGCTATTGCCGGCATGCTGGTGATCCATTCGACTAGTCGCGCCCTCCAATTGTTCGATGCGTTGATTTTCGCGAATGGCTACGTATTCCATTTCGGGCGTGATGATGCCTTGCTTCGCATAATATAACTGCGATACATTATGGCCCGGTTTTGCGGCCAGCGGTCGGTGGCTATATTCGAAGCGAAGATCATCCAGCTTGGTATCGGCCAATCTTGTTTTGCCGTAATCCGAACTGATCTCGTCGAGCATCTCCACATCATTCCGATTCATGATCCAGGATTCGCGCAAGCGCGGAATTCCTTTACGGATATCTATGGTGGCATTTTCATCGGTGTATGGTCCAGAGGTGTCGTAAATGGTGACAGGCGGATTGTGCTCGATTCGACCGTTGCTCATCTTCGTTGGGCTGAGCGTAATCTCACGCATGGCTACCTCGATCGGGAATAGCGAACCTTTCATGTATACCTTCTTGGAATTGGGGAAAGGGGAATTGGAAATGCTGTGCTTTATCATAGTGTTGGTTTTTTCTGGATATGAAAAGGGAATTTAACCTCCTTGCGTGGCGGAGATGATGAGGATTTGATCTTGCTCGCGCAAAGGTATGTCGGCCCAGCGATCTTTGGGAATCACTTGTTGATTGATCGCTACCGCAATACCTTTTGTTTTGCCTTGCATTTCGAGTGCGACCAATGCGGCCACATTCTGTGGTGGATCTTCAAAAAAACGTGTTTGTTGATTGATGTTGAGTGTCATTCCTATTCATTTATGTACATATATACACTTTAGGGAATGACAGCTGTAGTGCGAAGGCACCGAAGATGACGATTCACTTTTCCCTACGCTGGTATGATCCAGATCAGGTTCAAAGGGTAAAATCTCAGCCTGCAAACTACGCAGACACCCCTAAAGTACTTGGCTAATCTACGACAATAAAATGAAAGACCACGATTCTTTTCCTATTTTTGTGAGAAGGCCTTACGGGATAATTCACAAAACCTGAGGTTACTACGCATTAGAACGAGACAGCACGTGGCAAAACTAAAAATCAACTATAACAAAGAGAAGCTTCAATATAATTCGCCCATATTGAAATATATCATGGTCGTAGTCACCATTTTTTTGGTGTGCTTGTTTATGCCGAAGCAACCCCGTTTTCGCTATGATTACCAAAAAGGAAAACCTTGGAATCATGAAAATCTGGTTTCGCCGCATGACTTTGCCATCCTCAAAACGCAAGAGGAACTGGATCGTGATCGCCAACAGATTCTGAAGACGGTGCATCCGATCTATAATGTGAGCGAAGTGGTGAGCAAAGAACAGCTTGATCAATTCAATATTGATTTGGGTGAGAAATGGCAAGCCGCGCAATTGGATACCCTGCCTTCGCAGGATATTGAGCGTTATCGTGGGGTAGGAGCAGCTATTTTAGAATATGTGTACGATCGCGGCGTAATCTCGCTCAATAGCCGATATCAATTAAAAGGCAGTACTTCGGCAACGGGATCGGAAGCGGAGTATAATTTTATATTGGTGCAGGATAATGTGGCGCAGCAGCGTAATACAGCGAATAGCTTTACCATAGAAAGTGCTTACACGTATATTGAACGCACCGTAGATCGCAATCGTTTTGTACAACAGAAAAAATGGCTTTCTGATTTGTTGAAAAATTACGTCGCGGTGAATTTAGTGTTTAATGAAGGGCAGACCGAAAAAGCAGAGCAAACAGCTTTAGCGAATATTTCGACCACGCGCGGTATCGTACAACGCGATGAGCTGATTGTGGAACAGGGGAAAGTTATTAACAATGAGATCCTGCAAAAGCTCGAATCCTTACGCCGCGTTTATGATAATGAAGCACAGATGGGCGGAAAGCAGGGGCTGGTGCTGTTTGGCAATTTCCTGATGGTATTGCTCATCATGGTTTTGCTGATGATGTTTTTGTTCTTTTTCCGATTGGATATTTACAATAATAACCGCTTGTTGATGATTATTTTTGCGGTCATCATTACAATGTTAGGTGTGCTGAGTTGGGCGATCAATATCAAGATTCCGAGCTTGTACTACATCCCGTATTGTATTGTGCCTATTATCTTTCGAATTCTATTCGATACGCGCGTAGCCCTCAATATTCATTTGTTGATGGTATTGATGGCGGCCTTATTCGTGCCGAATAGTTTCGATTTCGTGTTCCTACAGTTGATGACGGGTATTGTGGCGATCTACAGTATTCGTACGATGGTAAAGCGCGAGCAATTTTTGCTCTCGAGTTTGCTGATTTTAGCTTCTTATATCATCTCCTACACTGGTTTGGTACTCACACGGAATGGTACTTTCGATAGCATTTATTGGAATGATATTTTGCCATTTGTCATCAGCGTCGGACTTACCTTATTGGCGTATCCACTAATCTATGCGTTTGAAAAGCTTTTTGGTATTGTCTCTGATCTGACCTTGATGGAATTGACGAATAGTAATTCCAAATTGCTTCGCGAATTGTCGATCAGAGCGCCGGGGACATTCCAGCACTCGCTGCAAGTGGCTAACCTCGCGGAAGCTGCGGTGTATCGAATAGGAGGGAATCCATTGCTGATTCGTGCTGGTGCGCTTTACCACGATATCGGTAAGATGTCGAATCCTCTATATTTTATTGAGAATCAAAAGACGGGTAATAATCCGCATGAAGAGCTTACGCCGGAACAAAGTGCGCAAATCATTATCTCGCACGTGCTGAAAGGAGTGGAGATTGCTCGTAAAAATCAATTGCCAGAGGTGGTCGTTGATTTTATCCGCACGCACCACGGTACCACGAAGGTGGATTATTTCTACAACTTGTCGGTGAAGAATAATCCTGATAAGTTAGTAGACGAAGAGCTGTTCCGCTATCCGGGACCTATACCTTTTTCGAAAGAATCAGCGGTGTTGATGATTGCCGATTCGGTGGAAGCCGCATCGCGTGCTATGAAAGAATACACGGAGCAATCGATTAACAATTTGGTCGACAAAATTGTAGATCACAAGTTGATGCAAAAGCAATTTATGAACGCGAATATCACGATGAAAGAGATTTCGCAGGTGGCCGCGATCTTCAAATCCATGCTAAAAAGTATTCATCATGTGCGTATTGATTACGATTTGTTGAAGAAGAAACCGGCGGAAGATTAAAAAAACTTTTTGACTGTCAAACCATTGCATCTGCAAGTGAAAAATTGCTTTGCAGAATGAAAATTTTGCGTTATGTTTGCACTGTCAATAACGGAGAGGTGCCTGAGTGGCCGAAAGGAACAGTTTGCTAAACTGTCGTACTGGAAACGGTACCGCGGGTTCGAATCCCGCCCTCTCCGCGAAAAACAACAAGAGCCCATCTGCAAAGATGGGCTTTGTGTTTTTAAGGAGTTCGGGATGAGTACCCGCAGGGTTCGATCCGTAGAAGGTTCAGGGTTGTGTTTGGGGATTGTAGGGCTGAACCAATCCCGCCCTCTCCGCGAAAAGCAACAAAAGCCCATCTGCAAAGATGGGCTTTGTGTTTTTTAAGGAGTTCGGGATGAGTACCCGCAGGGTTCGATCCGTAGAAGGTTCAGGGTTGTGTTTGGGGATTGTGGGGCTGAACCAATCCCGCCCTCTCCGCGAAATTAAGAGCAGCTTTTTGAAGCTGCTCTTTTTGTTTAAAGGCACTTTTCTCTTTTTCATTTTTTATTGTGAATATACAGATTTTGGCAGACAAAATTATTGTATTTGACGTTGCATGTTGTTGTTAGGTAGTTGATTAAGTTTGCTTCGTTGCTCTGGAGTTAAGTAGTTGATTACTATATTTGCAATATCATTACTTTAAAAATTGTAGGCAAGACACAGACGGAGATAAACTGGCGTATAATTGCGCTAGTATTTTAGAAACTACGTATACACGTAAAAAACATTGGATTGAAGAGAATAGATAAAAAACGAAAGGCGAAAAAGATCATTAGCGATTTCTACCGTTCAGGATCACACGTTTTAATGATTCATTATTCTTGCGAAAGTTTTTATAACATCGTAGATGGTCGAACTCCTAGGGTGACATCAATCGCGGTGAGATATCTAAGTTCAGCGCAAACTAAATCTTTTTCTATTCATAAAATTGCAGAAGTAAGAGGTTTCTCCTTAGAGGAAATTGATTTAAATTATGATTCCTTAGAAAAGGAGATGCTTGATGAGTTTTTCAGTTTCATGGAAGCTCATAGGACATTTTCATGGATACATTGGAATATGAGAGATATTAGTTATGGCTTTGAAGCACTTAAACATAGGGCAATAGTACTGGGCATTAGAAGGCCATTTGAGTTACCAGACAATGTTAAGTTTGATCTAGCGAGAATACTTATTGATCTTTACGGTAAGAACTATGCTGATCATCCTCGCCTTCCATCCCTTCTAAAACAAAATGATATTTTACCTAAAAACTGGCTTGATGGCGAGGATGAAGCAAGAGCATTCGAAGAAAAGGAGTTCGTCAAGCTTCACCAATCAACTTTAAGCAAAGTAAGCGTCTTCGAGAACATATTAGTGTTAATTGCTGAAAATAGACTTAAAAATAAATCTAGTTTCGCAGATAGAAATGGTATAGGGCCGCAGGCTGTATATGAGTCGATCAAAGACCATTGGCTATTTGTATTGGTATCACTGATAGTTGGAGCAATCTTATCAAGCTTTATAGGTTATATCATTTAGAAAGTCAATTTTTTTTAGCCCTTCATCAAAATCCTTGCTTTTACAGCGTTGATTTTATCTTGTTTTGTCTTGATATTAGACTTCGTTTGGCTATTAAATAATAGCTTATGTATGTCTCTAATCTGCTTATTCTGGGTAACAATAATCTGCTGCATCATAGTTAACATATCCTTCAATTCAGACACCTCGCTTTGTAGCGCAGAAATCTGAGTAGATTGATCAATATGTTTGCTATTAATGTTCATTATTATAATGCAATGATACAACGACCTCAAACCGACAGCGATTTATTTATTTTTATTTAATTAATGGAATGGTTTAAATGCATCCTTACTTAGTATTTAGATTATGATTATTTATTTGCATTAACCAATTATTGCTCGCCGACTGCGAGTTGAGCGATGGTCGCTGAAAAGGAGTGTGCAAACACGATTCAGCGATATATACGTGAGTATACGAAGACTGTTGGAGATATTTTTGAAATGCGAGGAATGGCTGTCAATCAAAAATAGTGACAACATCGAAGCCTAAGCGATCTGCAGGCGAGCCGAACTCTAAAACGTTTGGATTTTTAATACGAGTGTACTGAGTATTGAAAAGACAAAGGAGTTTTTATGACGTAACGAGTTGCCATAGTTTTAAGTATGACAAACGGAATGTATAAAAATGCCAGTAGTACGAAAATACTATTGGCATTTTTATTTGTTTGGCGTATCTTAATAGCGGCAATTCTTGAAGGAATGCCATATTTCCAACTAAACCATAACAACTGAAAATTTGAAAGTCCAAGATATTCAAGATTTGTTCAATGATGTGACCACAAGTATCCGTAGGTTAGAGAACAGAATAAGAGATGACCACCAAACTCCAGTTTCCAATATAAATCCTGATAGTTATGAAAAAATTAGAATCCCTTACAATTATGTGCGTAGAAAAGCGGAATTCATTCAAAACTATTCTTTAAGTTCATTTGTGGGTAAGAATAGAGTGCTATTTAATAATATTGCTTATTCCTTGCAACTGACTGACTTTAATAATTTTATCCTTAATCGTATAGAGATTTACGGAGCTATTAAGAATCAATTCTTGAAAAACTGTATAACTCACAACTTTGCGATTGTAGAAGCTGTGATTATGGAAGTTCTATATGATTTAGGAACTCACTGCAAGATAGATAATTTAACTTGTCGTCATAACTCACACTGTTCTGGATTTATCAATTGCAACCAGAATATGAAGCATCCTCTTGCTAAAGATTTGCTTGCAAATAAGATTAAAGTATCCGTTGAATTTTTGACGGTGTATTCAATCATATTAAAGATCAGAGACAGGGTTCATATGAGACTTGTAGAAGCGAATGAATATTTCGATAATGATAATGTCCTTACTCTTAAGATGTACAACGAGTCAATTCGCCTTTTAAGATATATTAAAAGTGATTTTCTTGATGACATTTCAAGATTTTTAGAGCTTAGGGAATCAGTGTGTACAAAGTAGAAATACCGTAAGTCACTTTCTGCAATTTTGATAATTTAAATTTAACTCCCAACACCAAGCAGAAACCACAAAAGTTTCAAGCGATGATGTTGGGAGTGTTTATTTTTTAATCAATCCGTATAAAAAAGCAATTCCAACAAATATTATCAGCAATCCACCTGCAAGTATTAGCAAATAGCTTAGAATGTAGAATACGAGAAGCATGACAATCAGAAAAATTGCAAAGGACAATATCCATCTAAAGAATTCCTTTAGCGGCTTATTTTGATTATTCATATGCTCCGATCTAGATTTCACCTTCATCAGAAAAGCTGTAGTAACCGTCTGTAGTCAAAATCAAATGGTCACACAACTATATATCTAATACTTTTCCAGCTTCTTTAGCTTTTCTGGTGATATCCCGATCTAGGTCACTTGGAGTAAGCTTTCCAGAAGGATGATTGTGAGCTAGTATAATTTTACATGCGGATGCTTTGAGTGCAATTGAAAATATCACGCGCATATCTACCATTACACCATCTTTGCTTCCGACAGATATGTCAACCACCCCTAGAGGTTTGTTAGAATTGTTTAGTAACAGTACTTTAAATTCTTCCAAAAACTGCATTAATCCTGCGTCCCAATGGTAACCTTACCTGTATCTGGCCGATAATCGGCTACCCTTGTTAATTTTTCTTTTTAACACATCTTTGTGTCTTTTTTAGAATATTTATTAATACAATAGATTTTAAAATAAACTTTTTTGTGTTTTTACATTATAAAAATGAAATTAAATTTATTTTTAAAGAAATTAAAATTTGGTTTTTATTGAGCTTTACCTGATGGCTTACGGTGTGTTGAAATGATATTTTTAGAGGTTGATAGAATATTATTTCTGATTTAGTCCTCGTACTTGCGGTTTTATTAGATAAGGATGCTTGCGCTTTACAATGCGAAACAATTTTTCAATTACATAAATCACACTTACAATAAAAAACAAATTTTATTATGGATCACATGAACAAGCAAAGCAGAGAAGAATATTATTTTAAGTTAAAGCGCATATCATGGAGCGCAGTAGTAACAGGAGTCCTATTGGCAATAATCATACAGTTATTGTTATCGATGTTGGGCGTAGGTATTGGTTTAACCAGCTTTTCGCCAACCACAGATTCAAACCCCTTTAGCGGATACGGTACAGGTACCATTATTTGGTGGTTTATTTCTGTCCTATTATCCCTTTTTGCTGGAGGTTGGGTAGCAGGATGGTTAAACAATAGTGCCGATAAAATCGATAATATAGTACATGGCGCATTAACTTGGGCTATCTTTACTCTGTTGAGCCTTTATGTTGTTACATCATCTTTAGGAAATATCCTTGGCGGAATAGGAAAAGTAGTCGAGAAAACATTTAATGCCGCTGGCAATGTAATTAGCGATATTTCGTCCGATGCCACTAATTTGGTAGGTAGTCAGTTAGGTATTGATAATGAAGATTTGAAAAACCTGAAGAAAGAAGCTACGACACTTCTTCGCCAAAGTGGAAAGAAAGAGTTGCAACCAGAATATCTAGAAAATAGACTCGATAAAGCGAAAAAGGAAGTTAAGAAATCTGGGAAAGAGGTAGCCGAAGATCCAACTAATCTACAAGATGAAGGACAATCGCTGATAAAAAAACTAATCGATCTCCAAGAAGATATATTATCTGCAGCCGATCAGGAAGCGCTTGCAAACATTGTTTCTGAGCGTACAGGAAAGTCGAAAGAAGAAGCCAAAATGATCGTGCGCAACTGGGCAGAAACCGCAGACCAAGCGAAGCAGCAATTACAACAAACGGCTGAAAAAGCCAAAGAAGAAGCGAAAAGAATTGGTGATGAAGCGTCCAGTGCATTAGGTAAGGCCGCAATTTTGGGTTTTTTTGCGCTCGTATTGGGAGCCATTACTGCTATTGTAGGCGCTACTATTGCTAACAAAAAAAGACATGAGCACGGCAATGTCCAAATATAAGTAGTTTTTAAGAAGGTGCTATTTGATGTGTATCCTTTAAGTAGCACCTTTTTTGTTAAATTGATGAGCTAAATGTTTATCTCCATTTCGCCTAATATTAGCTATTTTCGTTAACGTAACATCGTATCAGCCCCAACTGGAAATAGTCAAATCAATGTGGTGACTTCCCATAATTATTTTTAATTTGTCTCTCCATTAGATAAATCCATCAAGAAGACCTGTTGGCTATCTAAATTTGTACCAATAGGTGCCTGTTTCCCGATTCTGTTTTCGATACAGCATTTTTCCATAGAAATATACAAAGGGGAAGAATAGCCAGAGCATCTGAATCGTACATGTACCAATTTATTAGAAATAGTAAGAATGATGATTAACAAGACGAAAAACATACTAGCAGCGGGAATAGCCCTGTGTATATCTAGCACTTTGAACGCACAGACACCAACTGCAAACGGCTATTACGAGAAAGCAAGCGAAACCCTATCCAAAATAGAGAATTTGTATACCGTGCCCGATGGCAAACATTTGCTTCGAGAAAATTATCCATTTGATGATACCTACAGCGCGAGCTACCTTGCTGGTGGCGAAAATCAGAGCAAAACCAATCCATACTCTTATCTGTGGCCTTTTTCAGGAAGTTTATCTGCTTATGTTGCGCTGCTAGAGCATGGTGATGCGGAAGATGTGAAAAGCCATATCGATCAAATTGTACTTCCTGGGTTGGATAATTATTATGACACACGTCAGCCAGCAGGATATGCATCCTACATCAATAGCGCTGCGCCATCCGATCGTTTTTATGATGATAATGTGTGGTTGGGTATCGATTTTACGGACTTATACCTACAGACAAAAGAGCAAAAATACTTGGATAAGGCGCAAGAAATTTGGCGTTTTGTTGCCAGTGGCATGGATGATAAGCTAGGCGGTGGAATTTATTGGTGCGAACAGAAAAAGGAATCTAAAAACACCTGCTCGAACGCGCCGGCAGTTGTGTATTTGGTCAAAGTGTACGAAGCCACTAAATCCCAAGCGTATTTAGATCAAGCTATACAGCTTTACAGTTGGACGAAGGATAACCTGCAAGATCCGAAAGACCACGTGTATTGGGACAATATCAATTTGGCGGGCAAAGTACAGGAAGCCAAATATCCGTACAATACGGGGCAAATGATCCAAGCGGGAGCATTGTTATATAAAATCACCGGTAAAAACGAGTATTTAGCAGATGCCCAAGCATCAGCCAAGGGCGGTTTAGCTCAGTTTTTCACAAAAGATGCTACCGCTTCTTATCCGCAATTGAAGCGAAGTGATAACTGGTTTATCGCGGTGATGCTACGCGGATACGTGGAGCTATATCATCAGGATCAGAACAAACAATACATCAATGCATTCCAAGCGAATATGGATCATGCGTGGACGGGTATGCGTAATAGCGATGGTTTGTTTAGCAAGAATTGGACAGGAAAAAGCCCAAATAGCGACAAAAAGTGGCTGCTAGATCAGTTCGCCATCGCAGAGATGTACGCACGTTTAGCAGGTTTAAGTCATTGACCGTATTGGATTTTCTTGGTAAGTAGGTGTAGATTACAAAAGCTATGTCGTATGCAATAGTGTGTCTTGCTGGGCAAATGACCGAGCAATAATGACTGTGAAATGGCTGCCGTGACCTTCTGTGCTTTCTATCAAGAGCTGGGCGTTGTTTGCTTTTAAGAAATGCGTCACAATTTGCATACCGATGCCAAAGCCACGTTCTTGTTCTGTGCCCTCGGTTAATTGTAACATAGTGTCTTCAGACTGAATTTGTTGTAGTTTCATGGCGCTCATGCCGACACCGTTATCACGAATATGAATTTTTAGATCCTCTTCAGCATCCTGATAACTGATCTCAATGGTTCCGCCTTTCTCTGTAAATTTCGATGCATTGGAGATAAGATTGGAAAGGATAATCTGTAGGTGATTTCTGTCAGCATATCCGATAGCTGCATCATCTATATGATGAATAATATTTAGCTGCTTATCCCGCAATGTTTGCTCCAGCATTTCCAAGGCGTTTGAAACTAGCTCGGATACATTTACTGCCACTGGATCGGTGCGGATGATATGTTTTTGCGTTTCAGACCAGAGTAATAAGTTGTCCATCACCTTCATCGTAGAAAGTGTCTGCTTCCGTAGGATTTCAAACCAATGCTTCCTGTCAGCCGCATTCAACGTCGTGTCTTCTAAATATTGGATAACATTCAAGATTGCCGACATCGGACTACGGAAATCATGGCTCAATACGGCTATTAAAAAATCTTTGGTCACAATCGTATCGCGCAACTTTTCATTCTGACTTTCGATCAAGGCATTGCGTTCTGTAATCAATTGGCTATGCATTTTTAGTTCACTATTGAGCCCAGAAGTAGTATTTGCATGCCGGCGAGTCGTATACCAGATCACTAGTACGAAAATCACGAGCGAAAGAAGAAATAACAGTAGTATTTGTCCGATACGCAGTTGCTGATCCATCATACTATTTTCCTTTGTAAGCTTCAGGTTGGCAGATCGCTGATAGGCGATCTGCATAGAATCTAAACTAATGCGCTTGTCTTCGGAGAGCATGCTATCCTTGTACAAATCATACCGCTGCTGATAGGTGAAAGCCTCTTCAAATGCCCCTAAAGCCGCATTGACCTCAGCGACTACTTTTGCAGCTCGTACAATATCCCATTTTGTCTTTAGTTTAACAGCGACATTATACCCCTCCACGGCATGCTTTTTGGCTTTGTCGTATTGTTTCAATTTGTAATAGCAACGAGCAACTCCAGTGTGGGCAAAGCTGTTTTCCCATTCGCTCATCACCGATTTATTTTGCAGCACTCGGTTATAGAGCAGCATGGCTGTATCTAGGTTATTCTCATTTTCGTACATTTCGGCGAGCCGATTTTCTGCCATGGCACTGACTGTCACATATCCAGAATTCTCAGCGAGGGATTTAGCTTTTATAAAATACGACTTCGCGTATTGCAGACGGCCTAGTGATGTAGAAGCCAAGCCCATATTATGGTAATTGGCAGAAAGACGTTGCTCGTCTCCAAGTGCTTTATGTTGTGCTGCCGACTTTTTAAATTCGTCGAGGGCAGCATCATAGTGATGTTGCGCGAGATAGATCAACCCGATAAGATTACGCGCATCGGCAATACCTTTGGCATTTCGAAGTTCTTCGTAGCTGTTCAGATGTGCTAATGCCAGCGGCAATGATCGCTCATAGTTACTGAGATTATACAGACTTTTGGCAAACAGCATTTGTATATCAGTAAGCAATAGGTTGGGGATTGTAATCGACGTTTTCAGTGATTCCACTTCCTTTTCGAATTTTAACGTACCCACAAAATCTTGCGTATAATAGATCACCCGGAGCTTACGGTGAAGCTCCTGCAAATACTCAGTTTTTTGATCTATATCAGCATCCAACACAGCATTGGACGAAAAGGAGCATAGTACTACTGATAGTAATAATACTATGGGATTAATAAAGGGTTTCACTTCGGTAGATATTAATATGCGGACTTACTAGTACGCGGAATTCACAGAATAAAATTAAAGAATATTTTATAAAAAGTGTCGCTTAACTATATAAATACTGGTTTTCAGGGATATATACGTTGTGCTTTTCATACTAGATTTGATGTCAAATATCTTCGATTTCTCGGATAGGGGAAATGTGTATATATGATTCGAATGACCTTGTCAAACTATGTAACCAAGAACAATTTCTATGAAAAGACTTATTCCACTTATTGCATTATTACTATTTGCGGAGGCAGGATATGGACAATACTTTACCATAACATCCTCTGGTTTTGTCGCTGCTGACAATTTGGACTATGCGGTAGTTGATTTTCCAAATGTAAAGCAGGAGGTGCTGTACAACAATGTTCTTCGCGCGCTAACTTCGATGTATAAAGATCCTAAAGAAGTGCTAAGTGTGGTTGAGGGCGAAAGCATTACCGTGAAAGGCTATGAACAGGAAGCCATCATAGATCAGGTTAAAGTATCACCCATACAAATCGGTAAAACAACGTACAAATACGACATCTCTTATACTTTATCCATTCAATTCAAAGACAATAAAATCCGTTTTAATCGTCCTTCGTTCGAATGTCGGAGGTGGTACGAAGGTGGTTATAAATCGGGCTGGGCGACAGGCTGGTCGTATCTCGCTCTCGTCAAAACCAAAAACTCAAAGTATGCTGTCTTTGACAAAAATGGAAAGGTACTCTCACAGGAAGCACGAGATGGATTAGAGAACCATTTCAATTCCTTGATAAAAGAGATTACCGAAAAATCTAAAGCTATTGATAATTGGTAAAATCACACTTTGGTCATAGTAGATTTATTTACTAGAACGTATAGCGATAAATCTGTTTATCGTTATATCATATCTATCCACGATTTGGCTACAATCTCCACGGATAGTGCTACTTTAGAAAGTCTCGGATTCCCAACCTTTGTTCTATCAGAAATTAAAACAAATTAAAGATGGAAACGAAAAAAGTATGGTTCGTTACGGGAGCTTCCAAAGGTTTGGGAAAAACGTTGGTAACAGAACTTTTAAAACAAGGGTACGATGTGGTTGGCACATCTAGGAGCAACAGCTCGCTAACGGAGGCAATTGGAGAGCATGAGAACTTTTTGCCAATAGAATTGGATATTGTACATGATGGGGAGGTCAAAGAAGCAGTACAAAAAGCGGTAGATCGATTTGGTCGTATTGACGTGGTGGTGAATAATGCCGGTTATAGTCAGATCGGTGCCTTAGAAGAACTCTCCGATGAAGAAGCCAGAACAAATTTTGATGTCAATGTATTTGGCTCTCTAAATGTGATCCGGCACACCGCGTCGCATCTCCGCGAGCAACAATCTGGACACATTTTTAACATTGCCTCTGTTGGTGGTTTAGTGGGCAACTTTCCAGCTTTTGGCATCTATTGCTCTACCAAATTTGCCGTCGCAGGTTTTACCGAAGCGCTCGCTGTTGAGATGAAGCCTTTCGGTGTGCATACTACCTTAGTTTATCCGGGTTATTTCCGTACCGAATTTCTAACCGCTGGATCGGCAAAAACTCCAACCTCTCCAGTAGACGCCTATGTGTCTGCTAGAGAAAGTGAAGCGCAGCACTTACAGCAAATTAATGGCAATCAACCAAATGATCCACAAAAAGGGATCGAATTGCTGATTAGGGTGAGTCAATTAGACAATCCGCCTGTGCATCTAGTAATGGGTGCCGATGCTTACGAAATGGTGCAGCAGAAAATCAATCTTTTGCAGGAAGAGACGGAGAAATGGAAAGAATTGACTTTCTCCACCGGATTTTAATGGAGTGCAATTGGATACGTAAAAAGTAGTATTTTTAGATCGATGGATAATACCTTTCACTTTCATTCACTGAGTGAGTTTCATACTTTCTGCGGTTTGCCAAAGCCGGAGCATCCGCTCATTAGCTTGATCGATTACAGTAAAGTAAATTACCCAGTGAATGATCATGCACTGAAGTGGATTCAGCAATTTTATTCTATTGGTCTGAAAAGGAATGTGAATGCACGGTTCAACTATGGACAGCAACACTATGATTTTGATTCGGGCTTGCTATCATTCTGCTCGCCCGATCAATTTCTTAAAATTGAGATGAACCCCGACGCCCAAGTCGAACCTTCGGGCTGGCTACTGCTCATACATCCTGATTTTTTGTGGCACAGCGAGTTGGCTGCCAAAATCAACTCGTATGAGTTTTTTTCGTACGCCGTAAACGAAGCTTTGTTTCTCTCGGATAAAGAAGAAACCGTGATCGTAGAGATTATGGAAAGCATCGAGCGGGAGTATCAATCTCCCATCGATCAATTTAGTCAGGACTTGATCATAAAACAGATCGAGAGACTGCTCATCTATTCAGAGCGTTTTTACCAACGGCAATTCACCACCCGAAAAAAGTCTAACCAAGAACTGGTTACCCGTTTTGAGCAAATTTTGGTTCAACACTTCACGCCCGAAAGCCTAGGTAAGAATGGTTTGCCGACAGTGAAAGATATGGCAGATCAACTGCACATTTCTGCCAATTATCTGGGAAGCTTGCTGCGCATCTACACGCAGCAAAATACCCAGCAACATCTTCAGAGAAAAATGATTGACTATGCCAAAATGCGATTAAGCACGACATCCTTATCCGTCGCAGAAATAGCATACGAGCTCGGCTTCGAACATCCGCAATCATTTAATAAAGTATTCAAAAGTAAAACCAAACAAAGTCCACTAGAATTTCGAGCAGGTTTCAATTGATCTCACTCCGGTAAGATCTCGCCTTTTGGGCTATTCTACCCGTTTTTAAAAATACGTCTTAATGATGCTACAGAATACCTTCTCTTCAGATAAATGAAGATAATAGGTAGACTTAGAGCGCTGAGTTTTGCGTTTCGAGCTAATATTTTATAAATTGCTCGACGCATTTTTATCTAACCAGCTATCTACCGATGCCGAATTATCAACATGACAGTCTTGAACAACTGTTTCTGCTTACCCAGCAGAATGATAAGACTGCGTTTGATGAAATCTACAATAGAACATGGGAATCCCTCTTCCATACAGCATATGGGATGCTCAAGGACGAAGATCTGGCGAAAGACCTGATTCAAGAGGTATATATCGATCTTTGGTGCAAACGCGCGGCTAAGCAGATCGCTCACGTACACACCTATCTAAAGCAAGCGGTGCGTTTTAAAGCGATTGATCGCTTTCGCAAAGCAGGTGCGCGATTCGAAGCATTGGAGCATTTTATTGATGATATCGTAGACGGTGAGGCATCGGATAGCAAACTACTTCAGAAGGAATACGCAGCGGCAATCGACCACTGGATGGCAAAACTACCGAAGAAACGCCGAGAAATATTCAGATTGCAATTTGAGGAAGGACGGTCCACCAAAGAGATTAGTGCAGCGCTAGATGTTTCCGTCAAAACGATTCAAAACCAAATCTTGACTTCCAAAACATCCCTGAAATTACTGCTCGAAAAAATTATTTACCTTTTTTTATTCTTTTTATTTGGGAGTTAGGTACGGTTGTTACGACTTATAGTTAATAACCATCGATAAACCGACTTCTGATGTTTCGAAATAGAGATTTAGTCAAGATCTTTCTGTTATCTATTTTTTCCCGTTACAAGCGCGGTAAAGCCAATCGTGCGGAGCAGAAGTTGGTAGAAAAATTCTTTGACCAAGTTGAAGCTAAAGAACAGCATCGGCCTACATCGGATCTCAGCCAGATCAAAAGCCAGATGAAAAAGGAAATCGATCGGCAGCTCGCCAACAAGCAACCGGCTAGATATCCTTTTCGACGAATATTTATACCAGCTGCTGCTATTTTATTAATTTTTCTGACGTTTTCGACTATGGTTAATTGGCACGGATGGTTCGACGATCATTCATTTGCCGAAGGCAAAAAAAATCAAAATGGCCCGACGCTAACCGTAGGGAATTTGCAATATGCCAATTTATTAGATAGCGTACCGAAAGAGGCGCGTTACCTTGCGCTGAATGAGGAGAACGTGTTGGATCTATCAGCTATGCAATCAGCGCATGCGGAAGATAGCTTAATTGTCACGAATCCGACGAAGGCAGCTTTCGCTGTCTTATTGTCCGACGGTACCATAGCGCGACTAGCATCTGGTGCACGAATCGCTTACCAATGGAGTGAAGCTTCTCTTGTTCGAAAATTGCACATGCAAGGGAAAGTGTCTTTCGATGTTGCCAAAATGGAACGGCAGGGGCGCAATATTCCGTTTTTTGTAGAGACGGCTATTCAACAAGTCGCTGTCTTGGGAACAGTCTTTACGGTCGACGCCAATTCTAGTGCAGAACACTCCGTGCATTTACACGAAGGTAGCGTTCGGTTGAGCCATCATACTAGCCAAGATCATGTGCTTCTACGACCAGGTCAGACTGGCTTTGTCGCAGCAGACAATCCACGCATCTTTGTAGCATCTGCGGGTGGGAATAAACAGAAGCTTATGGCTTGGCGCAAACAGCAATTCTACTTTGACGATCAGCCCCTACGCGATGTAATGATGGAACTATCCGAATGGTACGGGAAAGATATCACGGTGCAAAAGTCTGTGCAAAATCTTCCAATTACCGGTATTATAAGTCGTTACAAGCGATTAGAAGATATTCTGGATATCATTCAGATGACAAATACAATAACCTATTATGAAAAGAAAGGAGTGATTTATGTTGGCTTAAAATAAGGGTTAGGAATGGTGCAACATTCCTAACCTATACTCTTGGGTACTAAAAAATTAACTATTTGACTAATCAATTTATTTCAAATGTATCAATTGTTTATTGAAAAACATAGACTATTACTGTCTATGGCACGAATTATCGTATGCTTTTGTGTGCTGCCATTTTATTCTTACGGTAATCATACCTTGAATACGAATATCTTACAGGAAAATATCACTGTATCGTTTAATAACATCACCTATAAGCAAGCATTCCAAGACTTAAATGCCCAGACCGGATTAGAATTTATCTATTCATCGAGTGATTTTGACGATCGTAAAAAAATTTCACACCGATTTGTAAATACGCCCGTAGGCGAGGTGTTACGCACGCTATTCGCTAACACGGGTGCGAGCTATACGCTCAAAGATCGGACGATCATCATACAGCGAGCCGCTCGAAATACCAATGTGCAGCAAAACCGTCTGATCGGAGGGGAGATCGTAGACGAAAACCAGAAACCATTGGCCAATGCGACTATCATTTCCAACATCAGCCGCCGGCAAGCCACCACAGACGAATCAGGCCGTTTTTCGCTTCGCGTATCTTCTGTAGATACCGATTTGAGCATTTCGGTGCTCGGCTACGTGTCTAAAAAGGTGGCGCTCGATACGCGTACAGATTATCGAATTGCGCTTGAAGATAGCACGAGTACGTTAGATCAGGTTGTCGTAGTCGGTTTTGGTACACAGCGCAAAGCATCGGTAGTTGGCGCCATCAGCACCACACAACCGCGTAATTTGCAAATGAGTACTTCTCGCTCCATGAGCAACAATCTAGCAGGGCAATTAGCCGGTGTCATTGCGGTACAGCGATCTGGAGAACCGGGATACGATAACTCCAACTTTTGGATTCGAGGGGTAAGCACTTTTGGAGGCAATCGCAATCCGCTTATTTTGGTGGACGGAGTGGAGCGTTCGCTCGATAATATGGATCCAGAAGAGATTGAGTCATTCTCCGTACTAAAAGATGCTGCTGCAAGCGCCGTTTATGGTGTTCGCGGAGCGAACGGTGTCATATTAATCAACACGAAGCGCGGAAAAATCGGTAAGCCGACCGTGACAGCGCGTTTCGAGCAAGGTATCACATCGCCCACGCAATTGCCAGAATTTATCGGCGCAGCCGATTATCTGGAGGTAATGAACAGCATCCGCAGAGAGCGTGGCGAGGAGGGGCTATACAGTCAAGAACGTTTGGATAATATTCGTAATGGCGTAGATCCGGATCTGTATCCGGATGTGAATTGGCTCGACGAGATTTTGATGAATAGCGCGCAAAATTCTAGAGCCAATGTGAGTGTCAATGGTGGATCAGATGTGCTGCGATACTCCTTAGTCACATCCTACTTTAGTGAGGGCGGATTGATTGAGCGAGATCGCACTCAATCATGGGATTCCTCTTCCAAATTAAATCGGTATAATGTACGATCGAATGTCGATGTAAATGTAAGTCCGACAACATTGTTCCGGCTCAATATTGGTGGATACCTACAAGATCGCAGTCGTGCACCGCAAAGTGTAGATGAACTATTTTCTCAAGCTTTCGTCATTCCGCCGTATGTACACCCAACGATTTATTCTTCCGGTGAAATCCCACGTACGCCATCTCGTACCAATCCTTGGGCACTCGCTACGCAGCGCGGTTACGAGCGTTTTAGCGCTAGCAAAATAGAATCACTTTTCTCGGTAGAGCAGGATTTGAAATTCTTTCTACCCGGATTAAAAGCACGCGGTTTATTCTCTTTTGATCGTTACGCAAACAATTCAGTGATTCGTAGCAAAAGCCCTGATTACTACAATCCGGCTGTGGGGCGTGATGAGAATGGCAATTTGCAATTAGTCATCGATAGCTACGGACAGGAATTTCTGGGATACGACACTGGCTCCGAATGGGGTGATAAAAGTGTATATATGGAAGGCGCCATAACCTACAATCGTATGTTTGGTAAGCATAATGTAGATGCGCTTTTTCTGTACAACCAACGCAATTATGATAATGGAGATCTGCTGCCTTACCGCAATCAAGGTATTGCCAGTCGGTTTTCGTACAACTATGACAACCGGTATATTGCCGAGTTTAACTTTGGGTACAACGGTTCCGAAAACTTTGCCCCAGGCAAGCGTTTTGGATTCTTTCCCTCATTTGCATTAGGATGGCTCATTTCCGAAGAAGCTTTTATGCAACAAGCAAAAGACACCTTTACCAAGTTGAAATTGCGCGGATCTTATGGTTTGGTAGGTAATGATCGACTAGACGGACGACGTTTCGCTTACATTACAACCATTAATCAAGGGAATGGCTATTCGTGGGGTTTGGATAACGATTTTAGAAGAGCAGGACGTATGGAAGGTGACCAAGGCAATTTAAATCTTACTTGGGAAACCGTGGCTAAAGCCAATATTGGATTTGAGCTCGGACTATGGAATGCGCTGGATTTACAGGTCGACTTCTTCAACGAAGATCGCAGCAATATCTTTATGCAACGGCGCTCTATCCCAGGATCGAGTGGGTTCACGGCGTTACCGTGGGCCAATTATGGTCGCGTCAAAAATCGTGGTATCGATCTTTCCTTGGATGTAAACAGAGCGCTTAGCGAAGATCTGTTTTTATCGATGCGCGGAACATTTACCTACGTGAAGAACAAAATCATTGAGCAGGATGAACCGAGTGTGGTGATCGGTACATCGCGCTCTTCAACAGGCAAACCAGTCGGCCAACTGTTTGGCTTAATGGATGAAGGCTTATTCACGGAAGCGGATTTTGCAGACGTAGAAAACAATGTGTTACGAGACGGGATTCCGCGGCATACGTTTGGCCCTGTGCGCCCCGGTGATATCAAGTACCGCGATTTGAATAACGATGGCGTTATCGATGCGCTCGACATGACGGATATCGGTGGTACGGAAGATCCTCAGATCGTATTTGGCTTTGGTGCTAATCTGCGCTACAAATCGGTGGATTTTGGCTTCTTCTTACAAGGCATTGGCAACAGCTATCGCGTTATTGGCGGATCGAATTTTATACCAGGAAGTGCGAATGGTGCGATGGGAAATATGTATACGAATGTGAACGATCGCTGGACAGTAGAAAACCCAAGTCAGGATGTTTTCTATCCGCGCCTTTCCGATTATCAAAGTGCTAACAATAATATGGCTTCGACTTGGTGGTTGCGAGATATGAGTTTTATCCGACTGCGCAATGTAGAGCTGGGATACAGCTTGCCAAGCAAATGGTTAGATCCGATCCATATTCGCAATTTCCGTGTCTTCGCACGCTGCAACAACTTACTGACCTTTTCCGATTTCAAATTGTGGGATCCAGAACTTGGCGTGAACAATGGCCTTCGATATCCGATCATGAAATCGGTATCCTTTGGTCTAGAAATGAATTTTAAATAATACGACAAACAGCTCATTATGAAAGCGATAAATTATACTTTAAAAGTACTGTGTGCTGCATTGGCTTTAGTCTCCACATCGTGTTCGAAGTTCTTGGATAGGATGCCCGACGATCAGCTTACCTTAGAAATGGTGTTCAATGATAAAACACGCACCGAAGATTGGCTTGCAGGCATCTACAGTAATATTCCTGATCCATATTGGGGTTATGCGAGAGATATCGAATTAGATCCACTTTCCGACGATATGGCACCTTCAACGGGTTGGGAACAATTCGGCTGGACGGTTATTGGAAAACAAACCGGAAACTGGAATCCGAGTAGTTCTTGGGGTCCGAATTATTGGGTAGAGCTGCCCAAACGCATTCGCTCTGCGTACATCTTTTTAGACAATGTAAAAGCTAATCCAGCGCAATTAGTTACAGAAGAGGAAGTGGCATTAATGAAAGCAGAAGCGCGATTTATGATCGCCTATTACTACTCGCTATTGCTTGAAACCTATGGGGCGATTCCGTTTCAGTTAGGATTGACTGATCCTACAGCGAGCCAAGAAGAGTTGATGATCGGCCAAACTCCTTTCGATGAAGTTGCCGCCTGGGTAGATCAAGAATTGCTAGATGTTTCACAGCTGCTGCCAAACAACTATAGCAATGCACAAAAATATGGACGTGCCACTGCCATTATGTGTCTGGCAGTTCGAGCGCGCTTCCTACTTTTTGCTGCGAGTCCACTGGTCAATGGAAATGCGGATTACAATGGATTTACCAACAAAGATGGGGTAGAGATTTACAGCAGCGCGCAAGATGCGAACAAATGGATCAAAGCGGTAGAAGCTAATAGATTATTGATTGAAAGAGCCGAATCTGCGGGACATAAATTATACGTAGAATATAATCCAGATGGTAGTGTAGATCCCTTTCTGTCGTATCAGAATATGATGTTTCGCCGTCCGCAGGACGGAAATACCGAAATTTTATTTGCGCGTCCAGAATCTAACGTTTGGGAATACGATAGGCATGCGCAGCCACGTGGTACCGGTGGAAATGGCGGTATGGGAGTCACACAATCATTAGTAGATGCCTTTTTTATGGAAAATGGTCGTCCTATTGATGATCCACTGTCTGGTTACACGGAAAATGGTTTTTCGGAAAATGATGAAGTGCGCAATACGCAATGGGTAGAATCCAAAGGTGATGGTAAAGTGACTTTGGCTGGTACATTTAATATGTATACCAAGCGAGAACCTCGATTTTACATTTCCGTGTTGTACAATGGCGCTTGGTTTCGTCGAGAAAATCGTACCACGCAGTTTTACAGTGGTAACTGGGATGGTGGGCCTACGCACGATGCACCACAGAATGGTTACCTGTTGCGCAAAAAAGTACATCCTAATCATGATCCGCGCAATGGAACGAATCCTTACCGACCGGGTATACTCTATCGTCTAGGTGAGGCATATTTGAATTATGCAGAAGCACTGAATGAAGTAGAACCGGGAAATCCTGATATTTTGAAGTATGTAAATAGGATACGTGTACGTGCTGGCATACCTCAGTATGGTGCCGGTGCGAATGCACTGGCCGTCCCTGCATCGCAAGAACAAATGCGTGCAGCTATCCGAAGAGAAAGACGTGTGGAATTAAACAATGAAGGTATTCGGTATAGAGATGTTAGGAGATGGAAAATTGGCGAAACGGCACTCAATGGCAATTTCTTCGGCATGAATTTCTCTGGTACCGAGCGAGATGATAGCCCTAGCAATCCCAGAGCTTTTTTCAAAAGGTCCGTTTATCAACGTCGGGTGTTTACCCCTAAAAACTATTGGTATCCTGTCCCTCAGTCCGAAATTGATAAAAACCCTAATTTGGTGCAAAATCCTTTCTGGGATTAGGATTTAGATAGCAGTTTAATAAGAAGTAACTTCGTCATTCCTCTAAAATGAATGACGAAGTTACTTCTTATTATCAGGAAGGTTTATTAGCCAATCTACAAAAGATCTCTCCTTTCAGCATCCTGACGGATTATACGCTCTTCATCCCGACGTTTTTTGTTGTCGAGATAACGAGAAATAAAATAAATCGCTGCTCCTAAGTATGGAAAGAAAAGCACGACCAAGATCCAAAGAATTTTAGTCAGTCCTGTTTCTTTTTTCAAAATCTGATAGATCGCCACCAAAAGAAATAAGACTGGAATAGCTACGATAATTCCGATGGCAAGCGGACTGATATCGACGAATAGTAAGTGTGACATAAGGGGGAAATAAGGTTAAAAAACTAAAAACTATTTACAATCTACCGCTGCATATTTTATCGAATAGTCGGCAGACTCGTCCGTCTCTTCTCGTTGATTATCGGTGTTTACTTTCAGTGGTTTTTGATATAATTCCATACCGCTAGTCAACCTAAATTGAAGTTGCAACGTGTCGCTCATGCCTTCCTGCATATGCGTCCATTTTACGTCGACATTCTCTCCATTGATACTTCCTTGGAGTGTACCTTTACGCGAATCTTTCTCGTAAGGTAACCAGTCCATTTCGCCGGTCACCTCATTTGTATTGATTATAAAATGCACCTTGGTCGTATCTTGATTATTGTTACCCTCTGTAAGGATATAGCAATAGTGGCCATCATCTAAAGTATGCGTTGATGTAGAAGAGCTATCTTTCTCATTTATACTGTCGCCAGTATGTGACTTATTGCCGTTTTGTTGACAGGATATCATGGTTAATACGAATCCAACAATTCCCAAATAAAGTTTCATATGTAAGATCTAAGTGTTTAAAAAATAAACTTTATAGGATGATTAGCATAAATCTGGCCAAATGTTTCTACGGTGTGTGATCGCTTATTGTGAGTTTACTATTAATGGGCTTTTTCATTACTTACGTTTAGGCTTATCACTTTCCCAATTTCCATCGAAGCTTACATTGCCATCCTTGTCGTATAAAACCCCATGACCGTGTCTTTGATTGTTTTTCCAAAGACCAACGTAGCGCTCACCGCTTGGCCAATAATAAGAGCCTTTACCTTCTCTTTTGTCCTGTCGGAACTCGCCTTCATAACGTACGCCATCTTTCCAATTGTATACACCATAGCCATGTCGCTTATTTTGTTGCCAATCGCCGTTGTATGTCCCGCCAGTTGCATCCCATACGCCAGTTCCTGTGCCGTGCGCCATACCGTTTTTAGTATCGCCTACATATTGAATCGTTTGGCCAGTCGGGCCTTGTATTGCCATCGCTTTGAGCTTTTCCTTCTCTTCCAAAGCTCTTTCTCTAGAACTTAATCTTCGGTTTAGTTCGGTGATCTTATTTTCAAGACTATCAGTGTCTTTATTATTTTTACTTGATCTATCTGCTGGATCCTCACGTTCGACCAATGAGGTTGGTTTGGCAATACTATCACGAGCCGCTTGGATTGGTTTATCGACTCGAGAAGAGCTGGCATTGGCAATCAAACTTCTTACGACCGATATTCTAGCAACTAGATCCGCATCATTCACGGAATATGTTTTCTTCTGCTGTAGGTCTTGATATTTTTCCAGCGCATCAGCATATTGTCCTGAGAATAGCATCTCATCGATGGATTGTACTGGGTTGTGGGTAGCGCTGTCTGCCAGCTCTTGGTTTGCGTAATGAGCTTCTAACGTTGTTATTTTCTCCCGCAATTCCCTATTTTGGGAGCTAACATAAATAATGCTTCCAAAGAGCAAAACTGAAATAATCGTTAATGCTCCAATCACTTTTTGTGCTGTTGTCATTCTTTATCTAATCGTTTTGTAGCGGATAAATAATCCATCCTGTTTAATCAAAAAGGCGCGTGCGTGGTACGCGCGATTCTTTTTTGCGAAAATCTAATGAGAAGTACGCATTGGTGCGGAAGATCCAGCGATTAGTATACAAATAACCAGCATCCAAGGTTTGTCCAGTCGTGTACATCATCCCCGCCGTAATCTTTATGCGAGGGTTTATTATGTAACCGATAGAAGGATTGATCCGAAGGTCTTCTAGTGGGCTGTCTACCACTTTCTTGCCATTTTGCATGATAATCTCTACATCTGGTGTGAAAAAAACCGTTCCGGGAGCTAGTTTATCATTGTTTAGCGGGATGTTCATATAGAATTTGTAGCGCCAGCGATTACGAAATATCCAATCTGCTCCAACGGCATTCGATCGGCTCCAGCGATGCTCAATACGAATACGATGATAGATCATGCTTCTTGTTAGTGGCATGGCAAAAAGATATTCGTGCCAGATCCTAGGTTCTAAAACTAAGCTCTCAAATTCAGGATTGCCGGGGTCGGGTGAAAAGTTGAGCCTAAGTACAGGACCTAAAGAGACACTAAAGCGTTCGTTGACTAAATAGTTAATAGCATGTCTATTATAAATTTGCCCCATTTGTCCAAAGTAATCGGCTGATTCGTTTCCAACACGCCGATAATGAAATTGGGCGTCCCAAAAGATCTTGTCACTGATTCGGAATTTTCCATAAAAGCCATTCCATGCAGCGGTCGATAGGGGTTGTTTGATCGCCTCGGTTGGGCGCTCGTCCTGCGCGTTCGCCGTCAATACAAACATCAAAAATAGCGTCAATGCGAAAGATGTGGTACTTAGTTTGAGTCTCATCATTATCCTTCGTTTACTTAGTTAGTGATAATGATTTCTAAGTAACGCTCAGGATCTTTTGGAGCACGTCGAAGCTGATGTTCTAGCTGTCGGGTATCTTCCATCCGCAGTTCCATCATGCGATCCAGCAAGGAATAAATGCGCGAAAGCGAAGCGCTCAATGTATCGCAATTAAGATTTTGCTCCAGCGCGGTCAGTAGGTACGGTATCAGCTGATCGTTATAGATGTTGTAGAGCCTTTCTTTGACACGCTCTTCCATATACGTGTAGGTGTACGCATTCCAGATACTACGCGTATATTCTGCATCCAGTTCGTCTAGTCGTTGTTGAAGGTTTGCTAGCGTAGCGTGTAAACCACCGTAGGTTTGGTAACAAGATAATAGGCTATCGATTGCTAGCAAACGATCTTGTACTGATAATAAGCTGTAGTCGCGAAAAGTAGACTCTAACGCTAGGTTTGTCGGTTCGCTAAACCGCTGATGCAACTTCGTAAATGTTTCGGTGAGTTCCTGTTCAGAAAATAGTTGGATAACGGAATCCCGAAGATCAATAAGTCGTTCTTCTTTCTCCGTTAATTCACCTTGTGCCACGACATTACTTAGGAATGCTCCCGAAGTGTGCACCACACGCTGTACATCATCGAATACTTCGGTAAGATGTTGGTTAATAGCAGCCACATCATAGTTTGTTAGCGAAGGTGGAAAAGCATATGAATAGGTGGCGTTCGCATTCTTAAATTCATAGGAAATCGTATCAGGATAACGTAGAGCCAGCTTCTTACGGTTGAGAATCGCATGATGATCCACATATTCTGCCGCCTGATCAACTAGAAATGCAATGGAGGGCGCCAGAGCTGTTAGCCGAGATTCATAAATACGGAAAGCGGCGAAACTGCGGGCGAGCTCCAATTGAGAGAAGCGCCCCGTTTGTACAGCCGGATTATCTAGAAAGTTTGCAATAATTAAACGTGTTTCTCGTAGCAACTTTTCGTTAGCCATGTTCAATCGCTTCTCCTCGTCGGAGAATGGGAATTTCCGAATCTTGATGCGTATTGGGCTTATTATTTTGCTCCCTTCAATGCGTTGCCAGACATTTTTCCCACGATATGAGGCCGGATTGGCTAACACGCGCTCCATAAATTGGTTGCTTCGACTCAGTAGAATTTGCAAATTACCATCCGTAAACAACCCAGTAAGTGCCGTGGTATCCATCACTAATTCGGTGTACTCAAGAGCTCTAAAGTAAGTGGATGTAACTGGAAGACGCGTAAGTAATCCTTGTCCACTACGTACCAATGTGTCGAAACCGATGTGGCTTATCTCGTAGCGCTCTTGATCGATCTCATAAAAATGTTTGCTAAAGAAACCGTGATCATAGCGCCTGATTTCGATAATATCCGCCGCACTGTCTTGCGCATGCGTAAAGTGCCAGTCGCCATGTGGAAATCCTTCTTCGTCAAATTGTCCTTGCGTCTGTAGCTGCGGTGCAAAACCTCGGAGTGTGCCTCGAGGTTGCCCCATTTGATAGGAGAGTTGCGCGTAATAAGTGGTATCAGCCGCATCAGAATCTACCAATTTACGATCCAGCAGTTCATATTGGCCGTCGACGGTGCCTGATTTGAAGGTAGTTTTTAGTAGAGATTCTTCTCCAGTAACATTGTAAACAACTCGTGCGTCCAATGCTTGAGGATTGCCAGATACGGTAAAATCTCGAGAGACAAAACGCCAAGCGCCATTTTTGACGTTTCGTGTAAAAGGACCGTCTAATACAAAACCGTGGATGGTATCGCTATCTTGATAGTGTTCGATGAATTGTTGAAAGCGAAAATTTCCATTTTTTACCGTGTCGCCATCTAACATGATGTAATCATAGATAGCTGTTCCTGTAACAGAATCTAGTAGCCTATATCGCCCTTCATAGCGTTGTGCGGGCTGTTGTGCCTGCACAGAAGAAAGGCTAAAAAATAGTGTGAAAACTAGACAAGATGGTAAGGCGGAAAGTTGGATAGGGTAGCAGCAAGAAAGAAAAAATCTATAGAGATGTCTATAAATCATTATTTGTTCGTGTTTTGAAATGTAGTACAGTGTGAAAGGCAGGTAGCATGCCTTATTGATCTTCTAATCGGATAAAAATACAAATTTTTATCAAAATAGCAAGTCTGTTACCCGTATGTACCTAATTATCAACTACACTACTTTTAACTTCCGGACGATTTTGGCTAAGACATTGGGCAAAAAACGCTTAAGATAAGCACCGAATATTTCTTTTCCACCTATAGCGACTTCATTTTTCTGTTTTGCTACGGCAGAAAGCATTTTACGGGCAAATACATCAACAGGCATTCCATTTTGCGTCGCATCATCCATAGTTCCTTGGGCAGAACCATTTCCGGTGAGGGCATTAATGGAAATAGGTGTTTGTATGAATCCGGGACAAATGATGGTTATCATGACCTTTTTTGAATGTAGTTCTGCACGTAATGCGTCAAAAAAACCATGTAGTGCATGTTTTGCCGCAGCATAGCTACTACGCATAGGAGTAGCAAAGATTCCCATCAGACTGGAAATAACCACAATTTGTCCGCTTTCACGTTGGATCATATAGGGTAGTACCGCTTTCGTTAGAGCCACTGTTCCTATAAAATCAATATCCATTAGGCGCTTATCCACTTCGATATCCGTATCCATTGCCAATGAACGTTGTGAAACACCGGCATTATTGATTAAGATGTCGATTTTTCCAAAATGTTCGACAGCTTCGGCCACCCATGTGGACATTTTTTGATAGTTTTCTAAGTCGATAGGAAGTATCATAAATCGATCCGCGTCCAACATAGCCTTTTGAGCAACTAGAGTTAGTTGGTTAACATTTCTGGATGAAAGAATGATTTTTGCCTTACTATTTGCAGCTAATGCGATAACTAAGGCTTCACCGATACCGGATGAAGCTCCTGTAATCCAGACTACTTTATGGTCGAAATAACTTTTCATTTCTTTTTTGTTTTCTGTTTTTGCCTCAGTTATTTGCTGCGAAGGATCTATTGTACGATAGAAATATACATCGCAAACTGCTCAAAGTGCGGCAATATACTTTCCTGCCTTTACATGAAAGCGTGGTACCGAGTTGCCGTGACCGGTGGCTAAGCCATCCCCGCGCTCGGCCCATCCTACCATAAACATCAACTTGATACCCAGTTTTGATACATAGTTGTATTTTTCATAGGCTGCAAACTTTAGGTAAGCTTGCGCCCATTGTCGCGACCAGTAATCTTCCTCACGATCAAATCCAGCAGTACCTTTCCAGTCTTGAAGGGCTAATTCATACGAATCTTTGATTCCCATTCTACGCTGTTGTGGCGAGTTGATCAAAAATAAACCGCCGAATGACCAGAATGCTTGTCCACCTATATTCTCTTCCGTTTCTTGATCAAGTAGCAATACTTTTTTTCCAGCGTTGGTAATCTCCATCGCAGCAGTAAGTCCTGCTAGGCCAGTTCCCACGATAATAACATCAGCTTGGAATGTTGCATCCATGACACTCTTTTGGTTATATTTTGGTTAATAAATCGTAACTTTTGCGGCGTTGATTGTCTCACAAGATAATATATATTTCTTTTAAATTCTAAATGCTAGATCATATTTTTTTAAAAGCTTCAGATGCAAATGCATTGGCATCAGCTAAGGTTTAAAAGCATACTTCGCAATACCATCGGTAGTTTAGGTGCTTGTCTTCCAGATAAATGTGTGTATGCAGAACGATCCTTTGTAGAAGATAACTCAAGAAATACTATCTTTATAGCATACTTATCTACCTAAACTAATAGAAGTTATAGTGGTACATACAATTGTATAACGGTCTTTAGTTGCTAACTAATGAATAAATAATTATGCAGAAAAACATCAAATTGCTGTTCGGGCTATGCATGCTATGTATAACAGCACAAGCTCAATTACGACTTCCACATGTCTTGTCAGACCATATGGTATTGCAGCGAGAATCAGAGGTGCACGTGTGGGGTTGGGGAACTGCGGGTGCTCACGTTTCGGTTTACGCTTCTTGGTTGTCCGATACCATTCATGCTGTGATAGATGGCGGAGGCAATTGGCAAGTACCAATTCGTACATCTGCCGCTGGTGGTCCTTATACCTTAAAAGTGATATCAGGAGCGCAGGAACTGCAGTTGGAAGATTTGCTTTTGGGTGATGTATGGCTTTGCTCCGGTCAATCCAATATGGAGTGGGGCGGCGGACAGAATCTACCCGAAATACTCGAAGAATTGCCGCAGGCAAATGACCATCAAATCCGCTTGTTGCAAGTGAGTCGCTATGCAGCTGCTTATCCGCAAGAAGATATTCCAGACACCTGGAAAATGCTGGATGCACAATCACTAAAACCTTTTTCTGCCATCGGTTACTTCATTGCTAAAAATTTCCGCCGAGAGATTGGTATACCTATTGGTATTATCAACGCGAGCTGGGGTGGTACGGGAGCAGAGGTGTGGACACCATCAAGCGTGTTTGACAATGACGGGGTGCTACAAAAGGCGGCAGAAAACCAAACAGCCGCTGCTTATCGCCCTCATCGTACCGCTTCGCTGTGGAATAGCATGATATTTCCATTAAGGCGATTTCCTATTTCTGGCATATTCTGGTATCAAGGGGAAAGTAATGTGGGCGCATGGTCGTCTTACGATCGGCTGATGCAACAAATGGTGGGAGCTTGGCGAGCCGCGTGGGGATCGCAGTTGCCATTTTACTTTGTGCAAATTGCACCATTTACCTATAACAACAAAGCACCTTTGGCTGCGCTATTGCGGGAGCAACAAGAAAAAACGGCACGCACATTATCAAATAGTGGTATGGTGGTAATCTCCGATTTGGTAGACAATGTCAAAGACATTCACCCTATTCAAAAACGTGCCGTGGCCGAACGATTAGCTGCGCTAGCTCTACAGGAACACTACAAATTGCCTGCTAAAAGAAACTACAAATCGCCGATCTATAAAAGTCATACCGTAAAAGGTAGTCAGATCGAAATTAGTTTCGATCATATCGATGGGAAGCTACAAATAAAGGGGGATCATCTCGAAGACCTGTACATTGCTGGCGCGGATCATATTTTTCATCCAGCAAAGGGCGTTGTTCGTGGCAACAAGTTACTTGTTTCTGCTGCCGAAGTTAAAGATCCACAGGCTGTACGATTCAACTTTACAGAAGCCGGAATTGCCAATCTTTTTAACGATCAAGGACTGCCAGTAGCACCTTTCCGCACAGATAATTGGTCATTTTAACCGTTTAATTATTTATCATTAGAATATGTACTTGTTCACTCCTAGATTTTTTAATGCCTAAACCATTATGCTAAAAGCCGTTCCCTTTATTCTTGCTCTTATATCCCTCTGCTTATTTTCTCAAGCGAAACCAACTGACGGTCAACCCGTCGAGCTCCGTTGTGAACATTTGGTAACGCCGTTAGGTATTGATAATCCAAATCCACGATTGACTTGGAAAATCGAAGACAATCGGCAGGGCGCCGTGCAATCCGCCTATCGCGTGTTGGTCGATACAGATTCTATGGCCGTGGTCAACGATCGTGGACAGGTCTGGGATACAGGAAAACAAACGGCAAACAATATACTCCTGACTTTTGCCGGTAAGCAGTTGCTGCCGCAAACGCGGTATTTTTGGAAAGTTATCGCCTGGGATAAAGACGAGAAATCAAATCCATCAGCGGTTAGCGCTTTTGAAACTGGTAAGATGGGCAATGCTCAATGGCAGGGGGCATGGATTAGCGATCATCATGATATCGATCATAAACCGGCACCTTATTTCCGCAAGGAATTTACGCTGAAAAAAGAAGTCGCTCGAGCACGGGCTTACATTGCTGTAGCCGGATTGTACGAGCTATCGCTCAATGGTCGTAAGGTTGGTGATCATCGTTTGGATCCAATGTACACCCGGTTTGATCGGCGAACGCTTTATGTGACGCACGATGTGACGGCACAGTTGCAAGCAGGGCAAAACGCGCTCGGCGTAGTATTGGGAAACGGTTGGTACAACCATCAATCGCTCGGAGTGTGGGATTTTCATAACGCACCATGGCGAGCAAGACCAACTTTTTGCTTGGATCTACATGTCGTGTACACCGACGGTACCGAAGAAACCATCAAATCCGAAAGAGATTGGAAGACTTCTTCTGGGCCGATTACTTTTAATAGCATATATACAGCAGAACATTACGATGCGCGTCTGGAGCAAGATGGTTGGGATAGTCCGGGTTTTGATGATCAGAAATGGCAAGGCGTACGTTACCGTAGTGTTCCTTCAGAAAATATCGTGTCGCAGCAAATGGTGCCCATTCGCTTTGGTCGCCGGTACGAACCGCTATCCGTGAAAAAGATCAACGATAGCATCTATGTCTTTGATATGGGGCAAAACATGGCTGGCGTGACACATGTTCGAGCGAAAGGAGAAGCAGGTACGGTATTAAAGATCAAACATGGAGAGCGTTTGCAAAATAATGGTCGGATCGACTTATCAAATATTGATGTGTATTACCGAGGTGATAAAGAAACGGATCCATTTCAGACGGATGTATTGACATTGAGTGGACGAAAAGAGGATGAGTTTACTGCCAAATTCAACTACAAAGGCTTCCGTTACGTGGAGATCAGTAGCAGCGAACCGATCCAATTAGACGCTAGCAATGTGACAGCTTATTTTATGCATAGCGATGTGGCAACGCTGGGCGAAGTGAAGACATCTTCTAGCTTAATCAACGATCTGTGGCGTGTGACAAATAATGCGTACCTATCTAATTTGATGGGCTACCCGACGGATTGTCCGCAGCGCGAAAAGAATGGTTGGACAGGTGATGGGCATTTGGCTATTGAAACCGCTTTGTACAATTTTGAGGGAATTACCGTGTACGAAAAATGGATCGCTGATCATCGCGATGAACAGCAACCTAATGGCGTTTTGCCAGATATCATTCCGACAGGCGGCTGGGGATATGGCACAGCGAATGGGTTGGATTGGACAAGCACGATCGCGATCATTCCTTGGCAGGTTTATATGTTCTATGGCGACGCTAAGCTCTTGGCCGATTCCTATGAAAATATCAAACGGTATGTAGATTATGTGGAACTAATTAGCCCTACAGGCTTGACGACTTTTGGACGTGGAGATTGGGTGCCTGTGAAGTCCGCATCAAATCTGGAATTGACATCTTCCGTGTACTTTTACACGGATGCTTTGATTCTAGCAAAAGCGGCGAAACTGTTTGGGAAAGCCGACGATCAGCAGAAATATGAGGCGTTGAGCCAAAAGATCAAAGATGCGATCAATAACAAGTTCCTAGAACGGGAGAAGGGAATTTATGCAGATGGTACGCAAACTGAGCTGAGTGTGCCCTTGTTTTGGAAAGTGGTGCCCGAAGATATGATCGCAAAAGTAGCAGCGAATCTGAACAAGAAAGTGGAAGAAACTAATTTCCATCTGGACGTCGGTGTATTGGGTGCAAAGGCATTATTAGATGCCTTGAAAGACAATGGTTATGGCGCTACAGCGTATAAAGTTGCCGTACAAGATACCTATCCATCTTGGGGTTGGTGGGTAGTCAACGGCGCAACTACTTTATTAGAAAACTGGGATTTAGAAGCTGAACGCGATATTTCCGATAATCATATGATGTTTGGCGAGATTGGCGGCTGGTTTTTCAAATCGATTGGCGGCATTCACCCAGATCCAGGACAGCCTGGTTTTAAGCATACCTTGCTTCGCCCAATGTTTCCAGAAGGGTTGACGCATTCGGAAGTAAGTCACCGTTCGCCTTACGGTACTATTGTCTCCAAATGGAAACGCAATAAGAAGAATACGGTGACCTATACGGTAACTGTTCCTGCTAATGCCACGGCAACGCTTTATCTGCCAGAAAATGCTGCGGAAGAAGCGCCACAACAATTGGTTGCTGGCACGCATAAGATCGAGATAAAGTTGAAGAAATAAGTGTGCTATGTCTTTCCTTAACCATTTGCACATCTTTGTATGTGGGTAAGGAAAGTTATTTTTTTAATATAATTGAAAAAATGATGCGCCTCTTGTTTTTTTATTCTTCAATAGCGCACACCAAATTCTATTGTACTTGTTATATCTTTAAAGAAGCGTCATGAACTATAACGAGATCACCTTATCCCAGCTAAAGAAATGGACAGATATTCCTAAAGTAGTAAACGAGTTGCATGATGAAACTTGGTTTGTAGCCATCGGGGATCATCCTGTAGGAGTGGGGCTTTTTAAGAATAATAAGTGCATCATGGCTATTTTGGGTGATAACGAAGAGAATCAAAAGCTCATAGGACACAGTAGCAATGATAGCCATGCCGATGAGCTTTTGATCCAAGACGCCTTAAAACTAGCCTTTGTGACCTATCTCAGATCCATTAAAGGCGATAGGATCTAGAATTGTCGTTTTAGTCCGCAAACTTTTTGGTACAGCTATCATATATCAATTGTATGTCGTTAACCTTCCGGAAGTCTGCGAAAGTAACCTCTACTAACTTTTCTGTGAAACCACTTTTTGGTGGTGACTGAAGGCAACTAAGACACATCGTAAAAACATAGTAAACTATTTTTCCTTCATAATTACCTTGATATAAATTTGTCTGCATTTCACCCTGCTTGGTACATTTCAATTCACTACTAAAATGACTACGCATTCGTTCCTGCACTTCTGTTCCGGGTTCAATAGGAATCACTTCACTTTCCGAACAGCCAAAAACAAGTAATAAAATAGTAGATAATATCCAATAAATCTTATTCATGATAATAGGTTTTATTTTAAATAACGCATAGTTGAGAAAAATGCTACAACTAAATGTAAATTAATCGATGTGATGTTTCTTTGCATGAATGCTTTGTCAAAATATTGTCCGAAAATGAAAAATAATGAGAAAATATTTTGATAGTGTATTTTTTACACTATCTTTGTGTCATCATAATTTAGGTTTATAATTGGTTAGTAAAGGTTTTCATTCTCCCCGTTTGAAAACCTTTTTTTTGCCTTTTAACTTACAAATACTTATCCCACAGAAAAACCGCTTTCCTTTATTCTTCACATCACACCTACACGTCTATTCCCCTTTGCGTTAAATACTATTTTTTATAGTTTTATTGCTAATATAATTAGTTTTTAATAGTTTTGATTTAGAGCAAATAAGACTTTAACAGGTGAATAGCTATGGCAGACGATCGGATTAAGGAGAAGTTGGAAATATTGGCGGATGCCGCGAAATACGATGTAAGTTGTAGTTCGAGCGGCAGCGATCGGAAAAATAAGAAAGGCGGTTTGGGAAACACCGGTGCGGGGATCTGCCATACGTATACGGAGGATGGTCGCTGTGTTTCGTTACTTAAAATCTTGCTCACCAATCACTGTATTTTCGATTGCGCGTATTGCGTATCAAGAAGGAGTAATGATATCAAACGTGCCGCCTTTACCGTGCAAGAAGTGGTGGATCTGACCATCAATTTTTACCGAAGAAATTATATAGAAGGGCTTTTTCTGAGCTCAGGTATTTTCAAAAATGCCGATTATACGATGGAGAGATTGGTGCTCATTGCCAAAAAGTTACGTCAGGAACATAATTTCAACGGCTATATTCATCTTAAAACAATACCGGGCGCTTCTGACGATTTGCTCAACGAGGCCGGATTATATGCTGATCGCCTAAGTGTAAATCTTGAAATACCCACCGAGACAGGTTTGAAATTATTAGCTCCAGAGAAGAATAGGAAAGATATGGATGTGCCGATGGATTATTTGAAAAATCAAATCATTCGAACCAAAGAAGAGAAGAAGATTTTTCGTTCTACACCCAAATTTGCACCAGCTGGTCAGAGCACACAGATGATCATTGGTGCTTCGGGCGAATCCGATATGCATATCATGAAAACGGCCGACCATTATTATTCCGAGTACAATTTAAAACGCGTTTATTACTCTGGATATATTCCAATATCCAATGATAATCGTTTGCCTGGTTTAGGGTCAGATGTACCTGTTATCCGCGAAAACCGACTGTATCAATCCGATTGGTTGTTACGCTTTTACGGTTTCAAACGGGATGAAATAGTTAATGAAAGTCATCCTAATTTAGATCTCGATATTGATCCGAAATTAGGATGGGCATTGCGTAATCTTCATCAGTTTCCCGTGGATATTAATCGAGCGCCTTATGAAGCGATTGTACGTGTGCCAGGCATTGGTGTGACATCCGCAAAAAAAATAGTCGCTGCTCGGCGTTTCGGAGCGCTGCGTATGGAGCATTTGCAGAAAATTGGTGTTTCTGCCAATAAGGTTCGGTATTTTATCTCTTGTCAAGGCTTTGTACCCTTAATGTCCGATCGTCCAGCTGAGATGATTAAGCATTATATTTTGGCAGCCTCGAATACGAAGTATAAGAAAGTTTTCAATCAACAATTGACATTATTTTAATGTTGGCTATGCAGCAACGAATCACGTTATCCTACGATGGGAGTTGGATCGGATTGTTGACGGCGCTATTTGAAGTATATGAATACAAATTTAACGACGTCACGATCCAGCGCGAAGCGCTAGCCGATCAAACCGATCTATTTGGCGCACGCCATGAAGTACATACCGATGAAGCAAAAGCCGCGCGCGTGAAGAAAGGAATCATTGATCGCGTCGGGAAGAAAGATTTTCAGGAGCTATATGCAGCTTATCTTTCTGAAATAGATGGGATAGAGGATCTCATCTTACGATTGGTGCGTCATTATCTTACCCCTGAAGGAGCGAATTTATCTCGAAATTATGGACATGAAGATGTGTTGCGCATCAAGCAAATAAATAAATCGGTATCGCGTGAGCGACACCGATTCAAGGCTTTTGTGCGGTTTCGGAAATTAAGTGATGAGCTGTTTTTTGCCAAAATTGATCCTGACTTCAATGTTCTGCCACTCATCATTCCGCATTTTAAAGATCGCTACGCGGATCAATCGTGGGTGATTTATGATATCAAACGCGATTATGGCGCGTATTACAACCAGACCGAAGTTGTGGAAATTCATTTGAGCGATCTTCCTTCCGAAGCGGAGCTGATCGCTCGAGGCGAAGAGCGCGAAGCGCTGTATGATGAGCTGTGGCGCCGTTATTTTCGAAGTACCAATATCACCGAACGCAAGAATACCAAACTGCATTTGCAGCATGTGCCTAAGCGCTATTGGAAATACCTGAACGAAAAATTTGATCTTTAAGAGCTGTTACCAGCCCTTTATCGCTTGGCCTTTGAACAATTCTAATGCTTTTTGCTCCACCTCATCAGATTGGTAGGATTGTAAGAATTTTTTCACCTTTTCTAAATCCTTATTATCCTCACGGGTCACGATCACATTCATATAAGGGGAATCTTTACTTTCGCGGAACAGTCCTAATTTATCGGCATCCAAACCCGCTTGTGCAGCGAAATTATTGTTGATAATTGCAATAGCCACTTCTTTATCATCCAACACTTTAGGAAGCTGGGGCGCTTCTAGTTCTAGAATACGTAGGTTTTTGGGATTAGCCGTGATATCAATCACTTTTGGCATTATGCCCGTATTCTCCTTCAAGGTGATCAAACCTTGCTCTTGCAACATCAATAGCGAGCGGCCGCCGTTGGTAGGATCATTGGGGATAGCGATGGTTGCATTGTCCGCTAACTCTGCCACCGATTTGATTTTTTTAGAATAAGCCACAATCGGATACACAAAGGTATTGCCAATCACCGCCAATTTATAACCACGTTGCTTAGATTGTTCGGTAAGATAAGGTACATGTTGAAATGCATTCGCATCAATATCACCCGTACTCAAAGCTTCATTAGGCATCACGTAATCGTTGAAAGTGACCAGTTCAATTTCTAAATTATATTTTTCTTTTGCCACTTTTTTGGCCGTTTCAGCAATTTCTTTTTCTGGCCCAGCCACGATTCCTACGCGAATGGTATTTTCATCCGTAGCATTGCTGCCGCAAGCAACGAAAAGAGTCGATAAAACGATATAGAATAGAGGTGCGATGATATGACGCATAAGGTATTTTTTTAAATTGAAATGAATTAACGATGATCGAATTTTTTGGAGATAAAATCTCCGCTATACTGAATCAGGATGACCATGAAGATGAGTAAAATAAGTACTGCATTCATAATTTGTGCATCATAGCCAATATAGCCGTACTGATAGCCAATTTGCCCCAATCCACCAGCACCAACCGCGCCTCCCATGGCTGAATAACCAACTAGCGTAATCAAGGTCACTGTTGCATGGTTTATGATAGAAGGCAATGCTTCTGGCAATAGTACTTTTTTTATAATTTGGAATTGTGTAGCGCCCATAGCGCGCGCAGTTTCTACTAATCCGACCGGCAAATCCAATAAGCTATTTTCGATTAACCGCGCAATAAATGGCGCTGCGCCGATACTCAAAGGCACTAAGGCTGCTTTCAGTCCGATTGACGTGCCCACGATACTTCTCGTAAATGGGATCATCCAAACGATCAGAATAATAAAAGGAATGGATCGGGAAACGTTCACCACAAATGAGGTGATATTATGAGCCGTACGATTTTCTAACATGCCGCCTTTACGTGATGCAAAAAGGTAAACTCCGGTCGGAAGCCCGAGGCAGAAGCCAAAAAAACAAGAGACGAAGGTCATAACGAGCGTTTCGCCCGTTCCGGCAAGGAGCAGATTAATAACTTCGGGAGACATAGCCTAGTATTTCGGTGTTAAAGTAATGAGTTGAGCAAAATGCGACAGCTGCTTCTAATTGATCTCCTGAAAGACGTAATACGGAAGAACTGATTTTCAATTCTCCGATAGTTTCGATACGCGCTTCAATAATGGCGACTTGTAGGCCGAATTGCTGCTGTAATGCCGAAAAGGCATAATCGGTATTATCCTTCGCTTGGATGCGTATCAATAGATCATCCGTATCGGCTGTTTTTTCCGTTTGAACCTGTTGTTGATAAGCAATTGGTAAATCCGCTTGCACGGCAGAAGCCACAAATGAAGCTGTATGTGCATGTTCAGGTGCACCAAAAATCTGTGAACGATCACCTAATTCTACAATCTTACCATCCTTCACTACAGCGACGCGATCGCAGATCGCTTTCACCACATGAATCTCATGCGTGATGAGCACAATGGTGATTTGCAGTTTTGCATTAATTGTCTGCAAGAGGTTGAGAATAGATTTTGTAGTAGCTGGATCCAATGCGCTGGTGGCCTCATCGCATAGTAAGAGCGTTGGATTGTTCGCCAGTGCACGCGCGATGGCCACACGCTGTTTTTGTCCGCCCGAAAGATTACTTGGGTAATCATTCGCTTTATCTGATAACCCTACCAATTCTAAAAGCTCTGTAACGCGGGTATGAATGTCTTTTTTCGAGGTTTGACTCAACTCTAGTGGCAAGGCAATATTGTCGAATACCGTTCGGGACGATAACAGATTGAAATGCTGAAAAATCATTCCGATATGTTGTCTTTCTTGTTGCAGTTGGCGCTCACTCAAACTGGTCAGCTGTTTGTCCGCCAACCATATTTCGCCCTGATCCGGTCTTTCCAACAAATTCAAACAGCGCAAGATGGTGCTTTTTCCAGCACCGGAACTTCCGATAATTCCGAAAATTTCCCCCTTCTTGACTGAGAAAGAGACGTCGTCCAACGCCTGAACTTGTCTTCCTTTACTGGTCGTATATGTTTTGGAAATATGCTTAACATTAATCATTCTGGGTACACGCTCTAAAAAGTGTCCCAAAAGTACGTAAAAACAATTTATTTTAGTCTACTGAATCAATAGTTTTTCTACCAAGCAATACCATAATCTTCCCCATGATTACTACTGCCGCCCCAAAGCGTACCATGCTTTTCATCGAAGTAAATGGCATTGATCGGTCCGCTATTTCTTTCACCAAATTGAATAGCATACCCCATCGCTTCCAACTGCTTCACTACATCAGCAGGAGTGCGTTTATCCAACAGCAGACTGCCAGCCCTAGGCTTGCGATCGGCTAATGTTGTTCCACCCAGAGATAGCCACAATTGATTGCTATTGATGTTTGCCGCTTCCGCCGCTTGTTGTGGTGTCATGCCAAACTCCGTCACATTTAAAAAGAATTGTAATAAGTTTTGATCTTGCGTATCGCCACCTTGCACGGCGAAGGATAAATAAGGTTTGCCATCTTTGAGCGCCATAGCAGGCGTCAAAGTTACGCGTGGGCGTTTGCCCGGTTCAACTACATTGAATGGACTGACCAGCGAATCCAATACAAAACTCTGCAAACGTTGGCTCATGCCTACGCCCGTATGGCCGGCAATAAATGCTGGCAACCATCCGCCGCTCGGCGTAATCGACACGACCCAGCCTTCCGCATCGGCTGCTTCAATACTCGTGGTGCCCCGAAGCAAGCGATCCTGGTATAAGCTGTCCGCATGTTGCTGATAAGCAGTAACATCGTGTTTGGGAACAAAATCATCTTGTTCACGCGCTGTGGTATCGGTGAGTTTTCGGCGTTCCGCCAATAAATCAAGATAAGGATTGGTACGATTTTCAAAAGGATATGGATCGCCCGGCTGGATTGAAGGATCATTTTTTGCAGGATCTATTTGCGCGGCTCTTTTCACCGCATAGCCATCACTTAACAAACCGTCAATTGGTGTTTTGGGTTGGAATGCGGGATCACCGTAATAAAAATCACGATCCGCAAAAGCCAGATTCATGGCTTGATACACCGTGTGAATATAAGGCGCAGAGTTGTATCCCATTCCTTTGAGATCAAATTGCTTGAGGATATTCAAGGCCTGCAACATCGCCGGACCTTGCGTCCAAGATTGCAGTTTATACACATCAATGCCTTTATAATTGATTTGCAAAGGTTCTTCCTCAATCGGGCGCCAGTTAGCCAAATCATCCATCGTGATCAGTCCACCATGCTCTTGACTACCACGTACAAATTCTGTTGCAATATCTCCGGTGTAAAAGCGATCGTGCGCCGCCATAATTGCCTCTTCGCGACTCTTGCCGGCGGCCAATGCATTTTGTTCAGCCTCCACCATTTTCTCTAGCGTTTGAAGCAGCTCTTTCTGTACAAATATTTCACCGGCTTCTGGTGCTTCGCGCTCTTCACCGTGGTGCACTAAAAATACTTCCTTGCTATAAGGCCATTCTTTGATTCGTTCTTTACCACGCTCGATACTATTTGCCGTTTGTGCTTCAATCGGGTAGCCCGCAGCCATTTGTATAGATGGTTGCAACACTTCTTTCAAACTTTTCGTGCCATACTTGGCGAGCATATAGCATAAACCGCCCGGTGTGCCCGGAGTAACTGCGGCTAATGGGCCGTATTCGGGCGGAAATTCATATCCTTTAGATTGGAAGAAATCAACCGTTGCGCCAGTAGGTGCCACACCCAATGCATTAATCGCGATTACTTTTTTGAGTTCTGGGTGATAAATTAAAGCCTGCGTTTCACCGCCCCAACTCAACACATCCCACATCGTACAGGTGGCGCCCAACATCGCACAAGCCGCATCAACTGCATTGCCGCCTTGCTGAAATAATTGCGCTCCAGCTGTCGCCGCCAGCGGTTTGCCGGTAATCGCCATCCAATGTTTACCATGTAACGGCGGTTTTTGCGTTTGCTGTGCAAAGGCAAATGTGCCACTCATAAAAAGCAGTGCGGACAAGACAGGACGAGATTTAGAGAAAATATGTCGAAAGGAAATTTGCATGGTACAGTTGCTATTTGGAACTGCAATATATCAATTTTGTTGGGAGGAGGAAAACCTACTTAGCGCATTTTAGCTAATTAATGCTTTCTTGTTATAGGCAAAACTGTTTGCCATGCCTTTGAAATACCGTCGATAATATCCGACGCTATCAGGCTTTTTGGATGCATGGTTTGCACAGCGAAATCAGCAGCCAAACCATGTAAATAAACGCCAGTAAGTGCCGCATCTTTACTCGAAAATCCTTGCGCGAGCAAAGAAGTAATGATGCCCGCTAATACGTCGCCACTGCCGGCAGTCGCCATTCCCCAATTACCCGTTGTATTGAAATAGATCGTTCCATCAAGTAGTACTACGGCCGTATTCGCTCCTTTAATTAATACAACGACCTGATGTTGCTGCGCAAATGCACGCGTTTTCTCCATTTTGTCCCAGTCATCTGTCCAAGAACCGATTAAGCGCTGCAATTCTTTTGGATGTGGTGTGAGGATGCTTTCCGCTGGCAGATCTCTTAAGCTTTCGGGATGCTGCGCCAATAGATTCAATGCATCTGCATCCAATACCAGTTTAGGTCGTTTCGAAGTATCAGCTAGCTCTCGTAAAAAGCAATAAAATGCTTGCTTTGTATCATCGTGTTGCCCCATTCCCATGCCGACTCCGATGGCGGCATAGGAATCGATGGTTTTTGGAAAAGAATTTATATGAGTGAGTTCGGAATCCGTTTGTAACATCGCTTCCGGAAAATTAGTTTGAAGAATCGGGTTGGCGCAAGCGGCACTGTAGATAGTTACCATGCCACATCCGGTACGAAGTGCGGCCTTTGCACTGAGATGAATGGCGCCAATCTTACCGTAGCTTCCGCCCACGATCAAGGTATGGCCAAATGTGCCTTTGTGCGCAAAGCGGCTTGGCATCGAGCAGTGTGCTTGAATGGTTTCCAATGTGGTGAGGTAATAGGAGCTATCAACCGCGGCCAAAGCGGCTTCGTCTAACTGTATATCGACTACGGTAAGTTCGCCTATATATTCTGCGTTTCCTGGTTGTAACAAGGCAATTTTAGGACATTGCAAAGTATACGTACGTTGCGCTCTGATGATGAGCATCTCGTTTGAAGACGGCTGATCCACAAATAATCCCGAAGGAGTATCGATCGCCAATACCGGGCGATCGGATGCATTAATGGCGTTAATAAAAGGTCGCCACGCTTCGGCCAAAGGCCTCGAAAGGCCAATGCCATACAGCGCATCGATGAGCACATCTTGCTTTGCAAAGTCTGCCGGGATAGCATGGGTAAAGAAGTGTATCGGAATGCCTGCTTGTTGCAACCGTTTCTGATTTTCCTGATTGTCAGCGCTGTATTTGTCTGACTGATGCAGAAAAATCCGCACGTCGCGACCAGACTGAAAAAGTAACCGTCCGAGCGCCAAGCCATCACCACCATTATTCCCTGCACCGCAAAAGATCACAAAAGAACTTTCAAACGAAGGGAAATCTTTCGTCATGTGTTGAAATAAGCAGTTTGCCGCGCGTTCCATTAAATCGAAAGACCGCAGGCCTTGTTGATCTATGGTAGCCTGATCGGCTTTGCGGATATCAGAAGCGGTCAATATTTTCATAGCTAACTACAAGATACAGTTTACTTCCTTCTTTTGAGGAACATATCTAACAACCCGCTCGCTAATTTCCCTAATAATTTGGTCCCTTCTCGTGCTAATGTGCGACTAGCAGTCGTTTGTGCTGCTTCCAGCGGAGTTTGTCGCCTGGAGCGTGGTGCAGATGTTGTTTTTGACTTGGTAGCCGACTTCTGTGCCGCTTTTTCGATCTGTTCACGCGCTAAAGTTGCTTCTTGCTGTTGTTGTCGTTCGGTAATAATTTCGGCGGCTGATCGGCGCTCAATCCGTTCCTGATACTTAATGGTCGCATCAGATTCTGCAATGATACGATTATACGTTTCATGCGATGCAGGGCCCATAACGGCGCGCGCAGGCACAAGGTGCGTGGCTACTACCTCGGTCGGGATACCTTTGTCATTCAATACGGTGATTAATGCTTGTCCTGTTCCCAATGCCGTCAATATTTTATCAATGGCGTAGAATTCTGAAGTAGGATAGGTGCGCACCGTTTTCCGCAAGTTTTCGGCATCATTTGGTGTAAATGCGCGCAGCGCATGTTGCACTCTGTTTCCCAATTGTCCAAGAACGCTTTCTGCTATATCACTTGCCGCCTGTGTACAAAAGAAAACGCCTACTCCTTTGGAGCGGATCAATCGGACAATCTGTTCGATCTGACCGAGGAAAGCTTTCGATGCACCATTGAATAATAAATGCGCTTCATCAAAAAAGAAAACCAATTTGGGTTGATCCAGATCGCCCACTTCGGGTAATTTTTTGAATAATTGCGCTAGCAGGCTTAATAAAAAAGTGGAGAATAGCAGCTGCTGATCCTGAACATCCGCGATATTTAACAATGTAATTACTCCTTTGCCATCTACCTTGCCAAAAAGATCTTGAATATCGAATTCTTTTTCTCCGAAAAGATGCGCCACGCCTTGTTGTTCGATGGCTACAATCTTTCGCAAGATGGCGCCAGAACTGGCGCTGCTGATACGGCCATAATCGTCTTTTATTGCTGCTGCGCCAGCACCTTCTGATAAATAGGAAAGCAACTTCTTTAAGTCGTCTAGATCGACAAGCGGTAAATCGGTGTCTTGTGCATATTTAAATATTGCGCTCAATACGCCTGACTGCGTTTCATTGAGGTCGAGTATGCGAGATAATAGCACTGGGCCAAAATCACCTACGGTCAGCCGCATTGGAGCGCCTAATTGACCACTTAATGAAAAGAGCTCAACTGGAAAAGCAGCAGGTTCGAAAGGAATTCCAACCGCTTGACCTCTCTCTAATAATGCATCATTGATTTTACCTGGCTCAGCTAGACCCGATAAATCACCTTTTACATCCAGCATAAATACCGGTACACCAGCATCTGATAGTTGTTCTGCTATGAGTTGCAAAGTACGCGTTTTGCCCGTTCCCGTAGCACCAGCAATGAGTCCATGGCGGTTCATCATGCGAAGCGCTAAATTTACTTTTGCTTCAGTGACTACTTCGCCGGCCAAAATACCAGATCCTAATTGTATAAAAGCACCCTTTGGTTTGTACGATGCGGTGACTTTGTCGATGAATTGCTCTTTCATAGCGAAGGTTTTGTTGTTTAAAAATAACAAATTAATCCGCACTCGGTGAAATTTTTAGATCGAGGAGAATTTTAATTTTTGAGTATGATAAATATTTTACGACCGATTGCGGAATGATCTTTTCCCATTCCTATCCCGTTTTACCTCGATTTTAATGATTACTTTTGGGTTTTTAATAGTAAAAATTTATGCAACAATTTCAACGTAGAGACCCTCGTGGTGAGAAAAGAGAGTCGAATCAGATGGTATTTGGTATTCGTGCCGTGATGGAAGCCATTGACAGTGGTAAGGAGATCGAATCCCTATTCATTCAACGCGGACTAACTGGTGGATTGCTGATGGAATTGAAAGCATTACTCAAAGAACACAACTTGCCATCACAGCAAGTTCCAATTGAAAAATTAAATCGCATTACCGGAAAAAATCATCAAGGGGTAATCGCGATGATCTCTCCAATTACCTATCAACAAATCGAAGATCTATTGCCCACAATCTATGAAAAGGGCGAAATACCTTTGTTGTTGATGCTAGACGGCGTGACCGATGTACGTAATATGGGTGCCATTGCACGTTCGGCAGAATGTGCTGGTGTTCACGCGATCATAGTTCCTAAACGAGGATCTGCCGAGATCAACCCAGATGCCATCAAAACCTCTGCTGGAGCTTTGTATAAGATACCGGTATGTCGTCAGGATTCGTTAGGAAAAGTCGGTCGTTTTCTGATCGAGTCAGGTGTACAGATGGTCGTAAGTACCGAGAAAACAGAAGACTCTATTTATGATGTCGATTATACAGGGCCTACCTGTGTGGTCATGGGTGCGGAAGATGTGGGCGTTTCCGACGATCTAATTCGTATATCTGATAAGTTGGCTAAAATACCCATGTTTGGTGAAATCAAATCGCTGAACGTATCGGTATCTGCTGGTGTAGTGATTTATGAAGCGATCAGACAACGCGGGATGAAGTCCTAATTTACTGCTGAAAAGATGATCCTAAGCAAGCTCCTTTTAATTGTTGTATCTATTGGTTTTACGCTGCAATTTGCTGTTGCGCAACAGCAAACATACGTAATGGCCATTCATGGTGGCGCAGGTACGATTTTGAAGAAGAATATGACCGACTCCTTGGAGGCGGCGTATAAAGATGGTTTGAAGCAAGCGCTGTTAGCTGGTCATCGTGTGTTGCAACAGGAGGGAGGCAACAGTTTGGATGCGGTAGAAGCTGCTGTAAAAGTGCTGGAAGAAAATCCTTTATTTAATGCAGGCAAAGGTGCTGTATTTACTCATGACGGAAAAAACGAACTCGACGCTGCGATTATGGATGGCAAGACATTGAGTGCGGGTGCAGTGGCTGGCATCACCAATGTAAAAAGTCCAATCGAAGCAGCGCGCGCCGTGATGCAACATTCGCCACATGTAATGATGGTGGGAGCAGGCGCGGAGCAATTTGCAAAAGAACAAGGTTTGGAGATCGTAGATCCCAGCTATTTCTACACCAAAGAACGCTGGCAAGGATTGCAGAAAGCTAGAGCATTAGATTCTCTAGCTACCCAATTGGATCATGATGAGCAATCAAGTATCCCCGAAGTATATAAAGATTACAAATATGGTACGGTGGGCGCTGTAGCAGTTGATCGTGCTGGAAATCTGGCCGCAGCCACTTCTACCGGTGGCATGACCAATAAACGCTATGGGCGCGTTGGTGATGCGCCGATTACGGGTGCTGGTAATTATGCAGATAATAAGACAGTTGCTGTTTCTTGTACTGGCTGGGGCGAATTTTTCATCCGATCGGTAGCCGCTTACGATGTGGCCGCACGCATGCAGTATGGTGGATTGTCTATTGCGGCAGCTGCCACAGCCGTGATCAAAAAGATTGGCGATTTGGGTGGCGATGGCGGACTGATCGCGATCAATCAAAATGGCGAAGTGGCTATGCCATTTAATACAGCAGGCATGTACCGCGGCACGATTAAGGCCGATGGTACGGTTGACATTCAGATTTATAAATAAGAAATTGCAGGTTTGGCATCGTTCTTATGGCATCCGGTTACATTAATACACATTTATCATGAAGCACGTATTTGTTTTATTACTAATAATACCTTTATTGGCCGTAGGCCAATCAAAAAAGCAAACTGCTGAGAAACCAACTCTCGTAACGCCTCCTTTCACCGAGTTTGTGGAAGGCTATGAAGAGCTAAACTCTTTTGACGAGGTGCTAGAAAAATTTGCCGGACGTACCGTGTATATTGATCTATGGGCTACTTGGTGTGGACCTTGTGTGGCCGAATTTGCCTACAAAGATGGATTGCATGATGTGGCTACCAAACATGATATTGATATCTTGTATTTATCCATGGATCAGGATAAGGACGATCAGAAGTGGAAGGACTTTATTCAAAAACACAAATTAACGGGCTATCAAATGCGGGCTAATAAAGCTTTGTACAAAGATATTCAGGCAAAATTCTCACAAATATATCAAGGACGTAAGGCATTTGGTATTCCCTATTACATCATCGCCAAAGATGGAGAAGTCATGTTGAAACAGGCCCCAAGACCAAGTTCGGGTGAAGTACTATACACCGAATTGATTAACTACAAAAATTAAGGCGTTCCCTCGATAACTTATTTGCTCTATGGCCTCTATTTTTGCTTCTAATAATCTACAGAAGCCCACCTATGCGCTCTTACTGGCAGTATGTGTTGCGCATTTGTTCAACGATTTATTACAATCCGTTATTCCGGCAATTTATCCACGTCTCGAGGCACAGTACGATCTGAGTATGGCACAGATCGGGATTATCACGCTGTGCTTTCAATTATCGGCTTCCATTTTTCAGCCTGTAGTTGGCGCTTATACCGATAAGCACCCCAAACCATATTCTCAAGTAATCGGCATGTTGTTTTCTACAGCGGGGATGATCTCATTAGCATATGCTGCCAACTACGAATGGATTTTGATTTCTGTGATTTTAGTTGGTATTGGTTCTTCGATCTTTCATCCCGAATCGGCACGCGTAGCGTATATGTCGGCCGGAGGCCGGAGAAGTTTCGCGCAAGCCATGTTTCAGATCGGAGGTAATACTGGTGCCGCTTTAGCGCCGCTATTGATTGCTTGGATCGTCATCCCGAATGGTCAATTGTATATTCTCTGGTTTGCCCTGATCGCCATGGTTTCGCAAGTCATTTTAGGTTACATCGGTCGTTGGTACAGCCGACATTTGCGTTTGGTACAATCTCGCCCGAAGAAAGCAATCTTGCTGCCCGATTTATCTCCAGCAAAGATCAATTGGTCAGTCGTCATCTTATTAGTACTCATCTTTTCGAAATATTTCTACACCGCTAGTATTACCAGTTATTTTCAGTTCTATACGATTCAGCGTTTTGGTTTGACTGAAGTACAGGCGCAGGTATATCTGTTTTATTTTCTAATTGCGGTAGCGGTCGGTTCTCTGTTAGGCGGAATGCTAGGTGATTACGTGGGCCGCAAATACATTATTTGGTTCTCGGTGTTGGGCTGTGCGCCATTTACATTGCTATTGCCCTACGTAGACCTATTTTGGACCGGCATACTCATCGTTATTATCGGACTCATTCTTTCCTCCGCTTTTGCGGCTATACTCGTCTTCGCGCAAGAATTGTTGCCGCGCAAGTTGGGCATGGTTTCAGGCTTATTTTATGGCTTTGCCTTTGGTATGGGCGGATTAGGTTCGGCTGTATTAGGCTGGTGGGCAGATCATACTTCCATTAACTTTATCTATCAAGTTTGTTCTTATTTGCCTTTATTGGGTATCATAGCTTACTTCTTGCCTGATATGAAGAAGGTGACTTTCCGTCCTTTGGACGCTAATTAGAGGTTAATAGGGTTTATAAGTAGTTATTTGAGTTAATAAAGGGTTGGATTTGTGGTATGGCGGCTTGATGTTTCGGCTTAGCTTAGTACAAAACTTTTGTACTTGATCTGTTTCATTCTCCAAAGTGTACATAAAAAAACAAGGGGTTAACAGCATGCTGTTAACCCCTTATTCGTATGATTAAGCTAAGATTTAGTATTTGCTTCTAGACGACGAAGATGATGATCTGCGTTTTCCAGAGAAGTCCTTAAATCCACCGCCTTTGTTATCGTCAGAACGGTAAGAGCGTCCGCCGCTTGGACGACCACCACGAGGGCGATCTCCGCCACCATTGCGACCACCACGAGGGCGATCTCCGCCAGCGCCTTCACCGGAAACCTCGATACGTACGCCACGACCATTGAAGTCTACATTCTGGAATCCTTGTATTACCTTTTGAACTTCTGCGTCTTGCACCTCGAAGAACGTAAATACGCCTTTCAAATCAATCTTGCCGATATCTTTACCAGAGATACGCGTATTGTTACAGATGTAACCCAACATATCACCACGAGAGAAATCATCTACAGATCCTAAGTTGATAAACAAACGAGTGTATCCTTTAGAACCTTCTCTACTACGGCCTTCACGACGATCTCCACGCTCACCACGATCCGAGCGAATATCACGCGCATCCACATTCAAATCTGGAGCATTGCGGTAATAGTCTAAGAACTTGTTGAACTCCAATGAAGCAAAACGTGCGATGATCTCTTCTTTGCTCAAATCTTGGAAGTTATCCATGATAGCTGGCAAAAATGGTGCAATCTCGTCTTGATTAACCGTTACATTATTGATTTTGTCAACGATTTTGAAAAGCTGTTTTTCACATACTTCTGGACCAGTTGGCACATTTTTCTTTTCGAAAGCTTTACCAATGATTTTTTCGATATGACGAATTTTGCTCAACTCTTTCACGTTTACCAACGAAATCGAAATACCTGTTTTACCGGCACGAGCTGTACGACCAGAACGGTGCGTATAGTTCTCTACCTCATCAGGCAACGAATAGTTGATTACGTGTGTTACATCGTTTACATCGATACCACGAGCAGCTACATCCGTTGCGATTAGCAACTGAAGACTACGGTCACGGTAACGTTTCATCACGCGGTCACGCTGTTGTTGTGATAAGTCACCGTGCAATGAATCTGCATTGTAACCATCTTTCATCAACGCTTCTGCGATCTCTTGTGTTTCGATCTTAGTACGACAGAATACAATTCCGAAGATCTGAGGATAAGAGTCTACAATGCGTTTGAATGCCGCATATTTGTCTCTCGCTCTGATCAAGAAGTACTGGTGCTCGATGTTTGCATTTCCCGTATTTTTTGTACCTACGGTCAATTCAAATGGGTCGGTCATGTATTTCTGCGCAATACGACGAACCTCTTTAGGCATCGTAGCAGAAAATAACCATGTTTTTTTCGTGTCAGGAGTCTCAGAAAGGATATTATTAATGTCCTCCTGGAATCCCATGTTCAGCATTTCATCTGCTTCGTCCAACACGACATAATTAACGTCAGAGAAATCAATGGCTTTACGGCCGATGATATCCAACATACGTCCTGGAGTTGCGACTACGATCTGTACACCACGTCTGATTTGACGCAATTGATCGCTGATGTTCGCTCCTCCGTATACAGCAACCACGCTTACACCGTCGATGTATTTAGCGAAGCTTTCCAAATCTCTAGAGATTTGCAGACACAATTCACGTGTCGGGCAAAGTACTAAGGCTTGTGGATGCTTTTGTGAAGGATCGATTTGTTCTAATAGAGGGAGACCGAATGCTGCTGTCTTCCCTGTGCCGGTTTGGGCTAATCCGACAAAATCGTTGTTGCCAGTCAATAAAACAGGAATGGCTTGTTCCTGGATAGGAGAAGGTTTTTCGAAACCTAGCTCGGTGACTGCATTAACAATCTCATGACGGATTCCCAATTCTAAAAATGGGTTCATGAAATAAATTATACAATAGGCGATATTGCCTAAGGCGGTGCAAAGATAAGTGGAATATATTACAAAACCTAATATATTATCAAACAATATTTTAAGGATTTTCGGTAGCTAAATATTCTCGTTGTTATTTGATACAGAACCTCGTATCTTTGAGTTTAATAAAAATCATCATGAATACCACTCGTCCACACCTGATTGCACCTTCTATGCTGGCGGCAGATTTTGCCCATATCCAACGCGACGTAGCGCTAGTGAATGCAAGTCAAGCGGATTGGTTTCATATTGATATTATGGATGGCTTGTTTGTGCCTAATATATCGTTTGGTTTTCCCGTGATGAAAGCCATACATCAATATGCCAATAAACCATTGGATGTGCATCTGATGATTGAGAATCCCGATCGGTATTTAGCAGAATTCAAGGCAGCGGGTGCAGCTATCATTACCGTGCATTATGAGGCGTGCAAGCATCTTCACCGTACTATTGCGGCGATTAAAGAATTAGGCTGTTTGGCTGGTGTGGCACTCAATCCACATACGCCCGTGCATTTGCTCAAAGATATAGTAGCTGACTTAGATATGGTGCTGATTATGTCTGTTAATCCGGGATTTGGAGGCCAAAAATTTATTGACCACACCTATACCAAGATTCGCGAACTTAGACAGTTGGCCGCAGGGGTAAATGACAAGCTGCTTATTGAAATTGATGGTGGAGTGAGTTTACAGAATGCCGCAGCTTTGCTTGAAGCTGGTGCAGATGTATTGGTGGCCGGAAGTTTTGTGTTTAACTCTACTGATCCTACCGAAACCATTCAGGCGCTTAAAGCGGTGGATATCAATGTCCACACAGTGTAAAAAGAATCTATCGTTATTCTTAAAATTTCTTATTTCTTTTAACACTTAAATGGCTTATTATCAATTAATAATGCCTTAATTTAGAATATTTCCAAATTTCGAGCTCGGTAGGTATATTTTCGTGTAAAAGTTTGTTATTTCGTATTTTTGTGCAGAAAGAGATTTCGTATTTCCAGTATCTGCAAGAATGCGGTGAAATGGGGTCTTAGATTGATGTGAGGATGATGCCACAAGCATCCAGATAGAAGTCTTCTTTCACTAGTGTAATTAAAATGGGCTAAGGTTCAAATTTGTGAATACAGTCGAGTGTACCAAACGAAATTTTACTAGAATAGTATATTTACGATTTCTTTTTAATAAATATTTTTTGTATATTATTGAATAAGTTAGGTTTGGGTAAATAATTTGGTGTGTATCATATCATTTCCCTAGTAGGTTAAAAAGCAATAAGCGCAGCTTCCCATTGGCCAGCTGTCATTTAAATAAGAATTAAGGTTTACTATGAGTATTTACAACGAATATATACAGGAAGTTGAGGATAGAAAACAGCAAGGGCTGCATCCTAAGCCAATTGATGGTGATGAGCTATTAAGCGCCATTATTGATCAGATTAAAGATAATGGACATGAGCACAGAGCGGAGTCCTTAAAATTGTTTATCTACAATACGTTACCAGGTACCACGAGTGCTGCCACTGTCAAAGCTCAATTCCTAAAAGAAATTATAGTAGAAGAAGTTTCTGTTGCGGAGATTACACCGACTTACGCTTTTGAGTTATTATCTCACATGAAAGGTGGGCCTTCGATCGCAGTTTTGTTAGATTTAGCGTTGGGTGCAAATCAGGCTGTTGCCACGCAAGCTGCGGATGTACTTAAGACACAGGTATTCTTGTACGAAGCGGATACTGATCGTTTGAAAGAAGCCTTTCATAATGGAAATGCCATTGCGAGAGAGATTGTGGAAAGCTACGCAAAAGCTGAATTTTTCACCAAGCTTCCAGAGGTTCCAGAAGAAATTAAGATTGTCACATTCATCGCCGGTGAAGGTGATATCTCTACCGATTTGCTTTCTCCAGGTAATCAAGCGCACTCGCGCTCAGACCGTGAATTGCATGGTAAATGTATGATCACACCAGAAGCCCAGCAGCAAATTCAGGATTTGCAAATGCAACATCCAGATAGAAGTGTCATGCTGATTGCCGAAAAAGGTACGATGGGTGTAGGTTCCTCGCGTATGTCTGGCGTGAATAACGTCGCATTGTGGACCGGAAAACAAGCAAGCCCGTACGTTCCTTTTGTGAATATCGCGCCAATCGTAGGTGGTACCAATGGTATATCGCCGATCTTTTTGACCACAGTAGACGTCACCGGTGGTATCGGTATCGATCTTAAAAACTGGGTGAAAAAAGTGGATGCGGAAGGCAATGTGGTACGCAACGAGAAAAACGAACCTATTTTAGAAGAAGTTTACTCAGTTGCTACTGGTACTGAATTGACCATCAATACCAAAACTAAAAAGTTATATCAAGGAGATAAAGAGTTGATCGATATTTCCAAAGCATTGACGCCACAAAAAATGGAGTTCATCAAAGCGGGTGGTTCTTATGCCATCGTATTTGGTAAGAAAATCCAAACTTTTGCGGCGCAATTGTTAGACATCGAAACGCCATTAGTTTTCGCTCCTTCAAAAGAAGTTTCTGTAGAAGGACAAGGATTAACCGCTGTAGAGAAGATCTTTAATAAAAATGCAGTTGGCGTTACGCCGGGTAAAGTATTGCATGCAGGATCTGATGTGCGTGTGCAAGTAAACATTGTAGGATCGCAAGATACTACAGGTTTGATGACCGCGCAAGAATTGGAAGCGATGGCCGCAACGGTTATTTCACCGATTGTAGATGGTGCATACCAGTCTGGTTGTCACACAGCTTCTGTGTGGGATAAAAAAGCGCAAGCAAATATTCCAAAACTCATGAAGTTTATGAACGGTTTTGGATTGATTACCGCGCGTGACCCTAAGGGTGAATATCACGCTATGACAGATGTAATTCACAAGGTTCTGAACGATATTACGATCGACGAATGGGCTATCATTATCGGTGGTGACTCGCACACCAGAATGTCTAAAGGAGTTGCATTTGGTGCTGACTCTGGTACTGTGGCCTTGGCTTTAGCGACTGGTGAAGCTTCCATGCCTATCCCGGAATCGGTGAAAGTGACCTTCAAAGGAGGCATGAAAGAGCACATGGATTTCCGTGATGTGGTACATGCGACACAATCACAGATGCTACAGCAGTTTGGCGGAGAAAATGTTTTCCAAGGCCGGATTATTGAGGTGCACATCGGTACGTTATTGGCCGATCAAGCCTTTACATTCACCGACTGGACAGCCGAGATGAAAGCGAAAGCATCTATCTGTATTTCACAAGATGATACCTTGATCGAATCATTGGAAATTGCGAAAAGCCGTATCCAAATCATGATCGAAAAAGGCATGGATAATAAAAGTCAAGTACTGCAAGGCTTGATTAACAAAGCGGATAAACGTATTACCGAAATTAAGTCGGGCGCTATTCCTGCTTTGACTCCAGATGAAAACGCCAAATACTACGCGGAAGTGGTGATCGATCTAGACGTGATTGACGAACCGATGATCGCCGATCCAGATGTAACTAATAAAGACGTTTCTAAGCGTTACACGCATGATACTATTCGCGATCTATCGTTTTATGAAGGAACGAAGAAAGTAGATCTTGGATTTGTTGGATCGTGTATGGTGCACAAAGGCGACTTGAAAATCGTCTCGCAAATGCTCAAGAATCTGGAAGCACAAAAAGGTAAGGTAGAGTTCAACGCACCGTTAGTGGTAGCAGCTCCAACCTACAATATTATTGATGAGCTGGAGGCAGAAGGAGATTGGGAAATCCTACAACGCTATTCTGGTTTTGAATTTAGTGACTTGATGCCTAAAAACAATGCGCGTACAGAATACGAGAATATCATGTATTTAGAGCGTCCGGGTTGTAACCTATGTATGGGTAACCAAGAGAAAGCGGCGAAAGGAGATACCGTCATGGCTACTTCAACACGCCTTTTCCAAGGTCGTGTTGTAGAAGATTCAGAGCGCAAAAAAGGAGAATCTTTACTCGCTTCTACACCAGTAGTCGTATTATCAGCCATCTTGGGAAGAATACCGACAATTGAAGAGTACAAAGTCGCGGTAGAGGGCATTAACCTCACAAAATTTACACCACTTGACAAACAATTGGTGAGCTAATCTGTAATAGTTTTATCTATTAACAGACAAATTGAGAAGAGATAAATTATAATTATATGGCTTTTGATATCAATATGATTGAGAAGGTGTACAGCCTTTACGAGGAGCGTGTAAACGCTGCTCGTAAAGTTGTTGGAAAACCTTTGACTTTAGCGGAAAAAATTCTTTACACGCACTTGTGGAATGGCAATGCGGAAGAAGCATACGAGAGAGGACAATCTTATGTGGATTTTGCGCCAGATCGCGTAGCGATGCAGGATGCTACTGCTCAAATGGCCTTATTGCAATTTATGCAAGCCGGTAGACCAAAAGTAGCTGTACCTTCCACCGTACATTGTGATCACTTAATCCAAGCGAGAGATGGTGCGCAGCAAGATTTGACGCGTGCCAAAGAAGAGAGCTCTGAAGTGTTTAATTTCTTGAGTTCCGTTTCTAATAAATACGGTATTGGCTTCTGGAAACCAGGTGCTGGTATCATTCACCAAGTCGTATTGGAAAACTATGCATTTCCTGGCGGAATGATGATCGGTACGGATTCGCACACCGTGAATGCTGGTGGATTGGGTATGGTAGCAATCGGTGTCGGTGGCGCAGATGCCTGCGATGTGATGGCCGGATTGCCTTGGGAACTGAAATTTCCGAAACTAATCGGTGTGAAGCTTACCGGTAAATTATCGGGCTGGGCAACATCAAAAGATATTATTTTGAAAGTGGCAGGTATCTTGACTGTAAAAGGTGGTACGGGCGCTATCGTAGAATATTTTGGTGAAGGTGCGCAATCACTTTCTTGTACTGGAAAAGGTACCATTTGTAATATGGGTGCTGAGATCGGAGCGACTACTTCCACATTCGGATACGACGAATCGATGGAGCGTTATTTACGCGCTACGGATCGGGCAGATGTAGCCGATGCAGCCAACAAAATCAAAGAACACCTGACGGGTGACGACGAGGTATATGCTGATCCAGAAACTTATTTCGATCAATTGATTGAGATTAATCTGTCGGATCTAGAACCTTCATTGAACGGACCATTTACTCCAGATTTGTATACACCGATCTCACGCATGCGTGATGAGGCAGAGAAAAACGGTTGGCCAACTAAAGTAGAATGGGGATTAATCGGTTCTTGTACCAATTCATCTTACGAAGATTTGTCGCGCGCGGCTTCTATCGCCAAACAAGCGATCGATAAAGGTTTGGTGACTAAAGCCGAATTTGGTATCAATCCCGGATCAGAGCAAGTGCGTTATACTGCGGATCGTGACGGTTTATTGAAAACCTTCGAAGACTTGAACGCCACCTTATTTACCAATGCCTGTGGACCATGTATTGGTATGTGGGATCGGGAAGGTGCAGATAAGCGGGAGAAAAATACGATTGTACATTCATTCAACCGCAACTTTGCGAAGCGTGCCGATGGTAATCCAAATACCTATGCCTTCGTAACCTCACCAGAAATGGTCGCTGCGATTGCCATAGCGGGAGATTTAGGTTTTAATCCAGTCACGGATACCTTGACCAATAGAGATGGCGAACAAGTGAAATTGGATGCGCCTACCGGGGATGAATTGCCATCAAAAGGCTTTGCGGTCCAAGATGCGGGCTATCAAGCACCAGCGAAAGATGGCTCAGATGTCAGCGTAGATGTGGCCGAAGATTCCGATCGCTTGCAATTACTCGAGCCATTTGAGGCTTGGGAAGGCACTGATCTGAAAGGATTGAAACTATTGATCAAAGCAAAAGGTAAATGTACTACCGACCATATTTCTATGGCTGGCCCTTGGTTGAAATACCGCGGTCACCTGGATAATATCTCTAACAATCTATTGATTGGTGCGGTAAACTATTTCAATGATGAAACCGATACCGTTAAAAATCAACTGACTGGAGAATACGGTGCAGTTCCTGCCACGCAGCGTGCGTACAAGGCGGAAGGCATTGGTTCAATCGTAGTAGGTGATGAAAACTATGGTGAAGGATCGTCACGAGAGCATGCCGCGATGGAACCACGTCATTTAGGCGTTCGTGCGGTATTAGTAAAATCATTTGCCCGTATCCACGAAACCAACTTGAAGAAACAAGGTATGTTAGCTTTGACGTTTGCGGACAAAGATGATTACGATAAAGTTCAAGAAAACGATACGATTGATATTATCGGTTTAACGGACTTTGCGCCGAACAAATCATTGACATTGGTCTTGCATCATGAAGATGGAAGTTCGGATGAGATCGAGGTAAATCATTCGTACAATGCACAACAGATTGGCTGGTTCAAAGCCGGTGCAGCCTTGAATATCATTCGCCAGAAACAAGCTGATAAAGCGCAATAATACAGTTGCTAAGGATTAGCAATTGCAAAAAGGCCGGATTTACGTGACGTAAATCCGGCCTTTTCTTTTAGCCTTCTAGCAGGATCAGATGATCAAATCCAGTTTAGGCTTGTTCTTCGCCTAGAGGCTCAGGAGCTTCTTCGTCAAACAAGGGAAGTTCTTTGATAATAGCGTACCAAGTGATTACTTTCTTGATATCTGAGCTATAAACACGGCTCTCATCGTGACCAGGAGCTACTTCTCTAAAGAAATTGCGGAGTGTCGTTCCATCTGCTTTCACAGCTGGTACTTCAATATCACCTGATTTCAACGTTTCAAAGATATCCAACAAACGGATTTCCTCTTCGTCACCGTAGATGGTAATATCTTCTAAAGTCGCCATCTTCGTGTTCGACAAGTTAATCACTGATTTCACTTTAGCAGCGTCTAAGCTTTCCAAAATGAAACCACCTTTGTTCTGGCCAATCAATTTAAATAATCCGGGCTTTCCAGTTACCGATACTAATCCTCTTAAATTCATGCTTTTATTTCTAAGTATTAACAGATGGATTATTAATCTTCGATCACGTCGATACTCAAAATGCGATCGCCTTGACGGATATCATCTACTACATCTACGTTTTCAATGACTTTGCCAAAGCAAGTATGATTACGGTCTAAGTGAGCGGTATTGGTACGGCTATGGCATACAAAAAACTGGGAACCACCTGTGTTTCTACCGGCGTGAGCCATAGATAATACACCGCGGTCATGGTATTGGTTTTCACCTGTCAATTCACAATCAATATGATAACCTGGTCCACCAGTACCTGGCATTCCTGACGCACCTTCGCGTGTATTCGGGCAACCTCCTTGAATCACAAAATCAGGAATAACACGGTGGAAAGTCAATCCATTGTAATAACCTGATTTAGCTAATTTTATAAAATTTTCTACTGTTTTAGGTGCGTCTTGTGTGTAGAACTGCACAGTCATATCACCTTTTTCGGTTTTAATTATTGCTTTACTCATATCTAAAATTACTGAAAAACAAAGATACGTTTTCTAAGGATAATCAGGAAATTGATCCTGCTGACAAGAATTGTTATGTTATTTAAGGGAAAATAAATTATCTTTAAAAGTAATTTTATGAGTTTAAATACGATGTTATGAAGTTGGCGATACATGAATGGGCAGAAGCAGATCGCCCACGAGAGAAATTAATAGATCAGGGAAGGCGCGCGCTAACGAATGCCGAATTATTAGCGATCCTGATTGGCTCAGGCTCGGCACAGGAAAGTGCTGTTGAATTGTGCCGACGTGTACTTTCTGGAGTTGAAAATAATTTGGCCACGCTCTCCAAACTAGAGGTTGCTGATTTATGTCGTTATCATGGCATCGGGCAAGCTAAAGCGATCAGTATTATCGCCGCAATGGAAATTGGCCGACGACGTAAAGATGCCATAGAAGCGCCTTCGGCGGTGTTAAATAGTAGTAAACGAGTGTATACATTTTTTCGAGATCGCTTGCAGGATCTGCCGCACGAAGAGTTTTGGGTTTTGTACTTAAATACGGGTTGTAAGGTGATAGACAAGCAATTGATTGGTCGCGGGGGTAATGATTTTACACCGGTAGATATTCGTATCATTTTGCGCCATGCTTTGCAAGCTAATGCGCATTCGATGATCTTAATTCATAATCATCCGTCGGGAACATTATCTCCTAGCACATCCGACAAGCAATTGACTAAACGAATTGTGGACGCAGCCCTATTGATGGATATTCGCGTCAACGATCATGTCATCTTTACGGATCAGGATTATTTTAGCTTTCGAGACGAAGGACTGCTCTAGCGCCACACATCTTTGTGTATATTTGATGTATGCATCATATTATGTTTTCCTTCTGCAGATCTATCTTAGCATTTTTCCTTGTTTGCAACGCTTTTTGCTTTAGTGCATCGGCACAAATAACGCCCTATGAACGAGATGCTGCTCGCAATACCACCGCTACTTATGATGAAGTGGTTGCTTTCTACAAGACTTTGGCTGAGCAATATCCGCAAGCTAAACTGCTAGAGTTGGGAAAGACGGATGTAGGCAAACCTTTGCACCTCATGGTGCTCTCCGCAGATGAAGATTTTGATCCTGAAAGTATCAAAGCAAAAGGCAAAGCTGTTTTGCTAGTAAATAATGGCATACACCCCGGCGAACCGGAAGGCATTGATGTGGGCATGTTATTTTGCAGAGATATTTTACGAGATAACAAATTGCCGAAAGACGTGGTGATTTGCATAATTCCGGTATATAATGTAGCTGGTATGCTGAATAGAGGGGTATCTCGTGTCAATCAGAATGGACCTATAGCGTACGGTTTTCGCGGTAGTCGCCAAAACTATGACTTGAATCGCGATTTTATTAAAGCTGATACCAGAAACTCTCTATTGTTTCAACAACTATTTACCACTTGGGATCCGGATTTATTTTTTGATACGCACGCTAGCAACGGCGCGGATTATCAATATATCATGACCTTGATCGCGACACAAAAAGATAAGTTGGCGCCATCATTAGCTTCGCTAATGGAGGATGGATTTACCAAGCCATTGTACCAACGCATGCAATCTTCCGGTTACCCAATGATCCCGTATGTAAACACGCTTGGCGCGACGCCGGAATCAGGATTAGTAGACTTTTTAGAAACGTCACGTTATTCATCCGGCTTCGCCGCATTACATCATACCATTGGCTTTATGCCAGAGACACACATGTGGAAATCCTACGAGCAACGGGTTGCATCGACCTACACGTTATTACAGCATTTGGTAGAAGTCATGGTGTACGAAAAAGAAAACCTGCTCGCTACGCGTCAGCAGGTTAAGGAAAGCGTAAAAACGCAACAGCAATTCCCTATCAATTGGGCACTTGATACGACACGTGTGGATTCAACAACGTTCTTGGGCTATGCGTATGGCGAGAAACCAAGTTTAGTAACGGGACAAAACAGATTATACTATGATCGGGAGCGACCCAAAACGATGCAAATCCCGCATCTGAAGCATTACAACGTCACATTGGAAGTGGAGAAACCGATGGCTTACGTGATCCCACAAGCGTATGATCGTGTCGTAGAGCGTCTGCGTGCGAATGGGGTGAAGCTTCGCCCTTTGGAACGCGATACCACGATTCGCTTGGAAATGTATTACATTACGGATCTAAAAACGGCGTCTTCGCCTTATGAAGGACATTATATGCATGAGCGAGTAGCCGTAAAACCGGTGCTCATGGAGCGACAATTCTACGCCGGAGATTGGTGGATCGATATGGATCAGACGGCCAACCGCTATATCGTAGAAACACTAGAACCGCAAGCACACGATTCTTTCTTCCGCTGGAATTTCTTTGATGCTATCTTGAGTCAAAAGGAATATTTCTCGGCCTACATTTTCGAAGAGGAAGCCCAGCGTTTACTGGAAGCCAATCCTGCCTGGAAGGAAGAACTAGAACATAAAAAAGCCACTGAATCTTCCTTTGCCAAAAATGGCAGAGCGCAACTGGATTGGATTTACAAGAAATCCTCCTATTATGAGGATACGCATATGCTGTATCCGGTTGGTCGCGTGCTATCTACTCGTCCTCATTAATTGGTAGATCCAGCAAATCATTTGATTCTTGTACATCGAGCGTGCCGACATCGCGTAGTTTGCGACTCATCATATTGGTGCGCGTGAGGCGCAAATCGTGCAATGATTTGGATGCCGAGCTCAACTGCTTGTCGACCTTATCCAACTGGTCGGAGAACTTTTTGAACTCGGTTTTTACGGCTTCTAGTATTTTCCAAACTTCGCTGCTGCGCTTCTGTACAGCCAACGTGCGGAAACCCATTTGTAAACTATTTAATAGCGCGGAAAGGGTAGTAGGGCCAGTTATCGTAACACGGTATTTGCGTTGCAAGGTTTCGAATAGTCCGGGATGGCGCAATATCTCCGCGTACAAACTTTCGATTGGAAGAAACATGATCGCGAAATCGGTGGTATGTGGTGGATCAATGTATTTGTCGCTGATATCTTTGGCAAAAGCCTCTACATTGCGCATCAAGATCTTCTGCTGTAAGTCAATTTGGCTTTTTTCGCCCAATTCGTAGGCATCGAGCAATGCTTGATAACTTTCGATGGGGAATTTGGAATCTACTGGCATCCATACCGTTTCATCGCTGTCTTTGCCCGGTAGCTTGATGGCGTATTCCACATTCGCCTGTGACCCTTTTTTCGTGGCGACATTTTGTGCGTATTGCTCATTAGTGAGTAGCTGCTCCAAGATGTTGGCTAGTTGGTATTCGCCCAAGATTCCACGTGTTTTTACATTAGAAAGTACTTTTTTAAGATCGCCTACGCCAGTTGCCAGAGTTTGCATCTCGCCCAAGCCACGGTGTACGAGTTCCAATCGATCGCTTACCAGTTTGAATGATTCACCCAATCGTTTTTCGAGCGTAGATTGCAGCTTTTCATCGACCGTGTGGCGCATTTGCTCGAGCTGGCGATTATTATCTTCACGCAGTGCTTTGAGATGATTCTCTATGCTGATCTTAATGTCTTTGAGTTGGTCGTTTGCCGTTTTGTTGATCTCGTACTGTTGCTTCGTCAAGCTTTCAAAGCGCTGCCCCAAAAAGTGGTGCAGTGCTTGGGCTTGTTCTTGCGCACTCTTTTCTAAAGCACGGAAGTTGACAGCTAGTTCTTCGCGACTGGCTTGTGCTAGTGCACTATTCTCGGTACGATGCCGATGCAGATCATCGCGCGTTGACTTGTCCATCCGCTCTAACTGATGATCTAATCGCAGTAAGCCCTGCTCTAAATTTTGCCATTGTGCAACAGAGCTGTTGCCCGATTTTTTGAAGAGCAATAGGAGGATATTGATGACTGCCAAGGCAATCAATATGATTAAAAGTGTCTGTATCATGTAAGCTATTTTTGTGCTATGCGGAAGCGCACTTTAACAAGATAGGCAATCTTCCGGGAAACAATTCTACTACTTAGACTGTTCTAAAACTAGGAATCAAAAAAATAATACTATGAAAAAGCTAATATACACCATCTTGGGAATAAGTGCATTCAGTTTTATGGCCTGTCATTCGTCGCAAGAGCGAGCGGATGAAGTAGATAGCGAGTTGACACCGGTAGAACCGGCTGATCAACAACGTTATAATATCAATCAGTCCAATGAAGAGGTCATCAACTTGGATACGACCGCGGCAGATACGACTAATATGAAAAATGATTAGTACCGATATTTCTGAAATTTCAACATAAATTGGTGGATCACTATGATTCATTAAAAAAGCGCTTACATCTGTAAAGCGCTTTTTTTGTACGTGCCCGCGGCGAGATTCGAACCCACATCGTCAGAACCGGAATCTGATATTCTATCCATTGAACTACGCAGGCAGTGCGGCAAAAATACTATTTTTTCCGGTGTTATTACTAAAAAAAGGTTGCTAAATAAGCAACCTTTTGATAATGAATGTTCTGTTTGTTAGTGGCCGTGGCCAGCGCCATCTACGAAGTGCATTTCGAAACTGAGATCCAGATCCGTTGCGCCGGCAAAGTTCAGGAAATTTGCGTTATTCCAGTCTGCTGCCGTGATGTTTGCCTTTACACCTGGATTCAGGTGGCGCATCACATAGCGCATTACAAACGTGCTTGATGTCTCGAGTACCGTCATGTAACCGGTAACACCTACATTGACGTTTTGGCCAGCTGCATTTTTATCTCCATAAACATAATCAAACGTGCTGATTTCTGTTGCTGGATTAGCAGTGAAGAAGGCTTGGTGGATATCATCACGGCTCACGAAGGTTTGCTCTGATCTTCTGCCTGCAAAATCCGTGCTTTGTAAGGATACACGGTAGGTTTTGCCTTTCTCCAAGTGAAAGTGTGCGCCTACGGGAGGAAGCAATTGTCCATTCGGAGCAGGCGTAAACTTCACCGTGTCGCTGTCCGCACCCGCGAAATCCTCGTAATGGAAATGATCATCGTGTGCTTCGCGGTTTACTTCGGTAAAAATAATGGTTGCCGTTCCTACTTCTTCTTGATCTACTTCTGCAATCGGATCATCTTTCTGACAAGATTGGAAAGATAAAGTAGTTACTGCGGCAAATAGAAAAATTACTATTTTTTTCATCGTGTTGTTTTTTAAAATTGAAATGTAAATCCTAGTGTGATATTTCTTCCCATCTGATGCGAGAAGTAGCGCATGCGATCCATGTAATCCTTGTAGAGCACGTTGAAGATGTTTTCTACACCTAGATTAACTTGGATGTTGCGCTGTTTAATGGGTAGCCTTGCACTTGCAAAGGCATTAAATAAATGATAAGCTGCCGGCGGTTGAGTGTAATCGGTGGCCGGATCAAAGCGGCGTTGCCGATCTACAAACACGTGCGCTAAGCGGATATAGTTTTCCGTTTCGGTACCGTATTGCCATTTGATGCTTTGATGGATGCGATCTGCTGGAATGAATGGGAAATACGTGTGATTCTCCAGATCGCGTGCGCGTACCAAAGAACCTTTTAGGGTGTAAGACCAAGCGGTATTGATCTGCCAATCTAATTGCAGATCTACGCCATAAAAGAAGGCATCTTGCTGACGATAATTGAACACTGGAAATGTGCCACGAATGGTCTGACGAACCGAATCTGGGTTGGGCGTGGCATAGATATAGTCTTTAATGTACTGCGCGTACAGATCAGTGGTGATGGCCAGGTTTTCACTTTTGAATAGAATGGAATTGACCCATTTGTAACCTCGTTCAGAAGACAGGTTTGGATCGCCCACTTCGTATGTGCCACTACCGTGATGCAGGCCGTCGCTGTACAATTCATTCGCCGAAGGCGCACGCCAAGCTAATCCCAGATTGGTCTTCCAAGTCCACGTTGGTGAAGCATGATAGGCCAATCCCGCCGATCCACTCCAATTGTGAAAGTGGCGACGATCTGTCAACAGATATTGGCGGACAATGCCATTCTCATCAATGCTGCTGTAATCGTATCGGAAGCCAGCTACATCAAAATAGCGGTAATCATATCGCGCGCCTAGTTCGCCATGAAACTTGCCCCAATGCTGCTGAGTGATCGCATAAACACCGAGATTGTGGTTGTCAAAGTTGGGAATAATGGGTGTCGTGCCTGTGCCCGGAACATTATTATTCACCTGCAACATACCGTCGATTCCAATGCGGTGATGCCCGAATTTCAAGGCAATATCTAGCGTTTGCGTGGTGAGGCTCATATCGGCCATGGGCGTATCGTCTGACATGACGCGTCGCAGATCATATTCCTTGCGACGGTTATGTTGTAGGGCAAATTGGGTTTCTAACTTCGTTTGTCCAGATAGCGCATACACCCATTTGATCTTGGCTAAATCGTGATCCACGCGTTGGCGTGGTGATGCAATGCTGTAGCTGAAATCGTAAGTTGAAGACGGTCTGCCACGTTCGATATTAGCTAGAATATCGTCCAAGGTGCTCACATGCGCACCGTAGAAAATGCCGAGGTCAGTGCCGAAATGGCTGTAGTAAAACTCCAAGTCGTGATTGCCTTTGTTGTATTGCAACAAGCCCGAAAGGTTTAGCTCTTCTACTCCAGTATTCCCCAACACATATTCTGCGGTTTGCAAATTCCCAATTTTCTTGCCCGATGCCTGAATACGCCATCCCAAATTAGGAATCGATGCAATACCTCCTTCCAAGCGAATGTTGCTCACGCCGCCACGACCATTGGATTGCCCCAATAAATCCACACGACCAGTCACTTTGCTTGGATCAATTGGGTTTGCGGTACTAATGACCACGCCGCCCAAAGCATCAGCGCCGTAGCGCACACCTTCCGCGCCTTTAATGACTTCTAATCGATCGGCAGTGAAAGGATCAATTTCTGGCGCATGTTCTGCGCCCCATTGTTGTCCTTCTTGGCGCACACCGTGATTGAGTAGGAGCACGCGATTGCTATGCAAACCATTGATGACAGGCTTGGCAATGCTAGAACCGGTATTCAATTGGCTCACGCCGGCAATCTGGCTGAGCATTTCTGCCAAAGGCTTTGCCCGAAATTCCTGTTTGGTTTCTTCCGAAAGATGATGCCTGCTGCTGGTGATATGTTCGGATTGTATGCCTGTCACGGTCACATCTTGTACATGCACAACACCCACGTTCATCACGATCCGTAGCGTTTGCTGCGCCGGAAGCGAAATGATTCGCTGCACCGTATCATAACCTAGAAAGTTGAAGGTTATAGTCTGTACACCAGTGCATTGATTTTGCAATTTAAACAGACCTTGACGATCGGTATAGGCGACGCTATTGTTGCTTGTATTGCGAATGGCAACACCTACCAAAGGTTTTGCTTGGCTGTCAATAACAGTACCTGACAGGGTTAATGTACAAGGGTTTTGGGCATTTGCTCCTACACTGCACGTAAGCAGCAGAACCAACATCCACAGATAACGAAACATACGTTCGATCTATAAAGTGAAAAACTAATTTGAAAGTGAATTGGGGTATTTTCTAGCCTAGAGGAGGACCGCGCAGCGATGGCGCACCAAGATCGTGATCTTGCGTAAATGACCACAAATATGGCGTAGCCGATGAAGGTAGTGTCGCAGGATACAACAAGGCAAAGCTTGCTGCAAAATAGGAGAGCACTACTGGATTGTTGTGATGGATGAGAAAACAGATACCACAATCTTGATCGGAGGAATGATCATGGGAATGATGACAAGGATCATTTTTCTGTTGGTGATCGTTTTGCTTCTCTTGTGTGAAATGTAGAGATTCTTGGGAATTTTCGGGCAGGTGATGATGCACGGTAGCCACGCCCATAGAAAACATCCATAGCATGATACTCAGTAGCATTCCAACTAGCCGAAAGTAATTTCCTTTCTTCAACACGGAACAAAGGTACATCAAATGCAATAATGTTGCAAGGTTTTATTTGCTTACTGCGAACGCTTTTTGGATCTGGGATGAAATTCGGTCATCACGGTTTGTAAGTAGGCATTATCCAGATGGGTATATATTTCTGTTGTACTGATGCTTTCGTGCCCCAGCATATCCTGCACTGCACGAAGGTCGGCGCCGCCCTCCACCAGATGAGTGGCAAAGCTATGTCGGAAAGTGTGTGGACTAATGTGTTTGGTGATTTGGGCTTGTTCGGCTTGTTTTTTAATCATTAGAAACACCATCACGCGAGATAGTGCAGCACCTCTTCTGTTCAAGAAAACCATATCTTCTTGCCCGGGCTTGACTGGCACTTGAGGCCTGCTTTCATGGAGATAAATGCTAAGGTATTTGCTGGCCTGACTGCCTATAGGAATTAGCCGCTCTTTATTGCCTTTGCCTTCTACTTTTATAAATTCTGCTTCGAGATAGAGGTTGGATATTTTTAGAGAAACCAATTCGGATACCCGCAATCCACAACCATACAGCACTTCTAGCATCGCTTTGTTGCGCATACCTTCTGGTTGTGATAAGTCGATGCTGTCAATCAAGCGATCAATTTCGACGATGCTGAGTACATCCGGTAATTTTCGCATCAGTCGCGGTGCTTCAATCAGCACCGCTGGATTGTTGGGCAGATCATGCTCAATTTGCAAAAAAGTAAAGAAGGATTTCAAAGCAGAAAGCAACCGTGCTTGCGAAGTCGGTGCCATATCCTGTTGATGTACATGCGCCAAAAACTGCTGAATATCGATTGGAGTCATTTGCTGAAGCGCAATAGCATTTTCTATGGCATAGGCTTCCAACTTAACGATATCTGATAAGTAAGCTTCGATCGAATTCGCAGATAATCCCCGCTCTAAGAGGAGGTATCGCTTAAAATCTTTCTTCCAGATCTCCCAATTCATAGCCGTAAAGATAGAAAATATACCAAGAGCCATAAAGTGCTTTTGTTGAACAAATCGGGAGATTTCGTATACGGTGGCTGTGCGAAAATTCTCAAAAGAGTACGCCTGTTGATGGGATTCTGTGGAATAATTACTTATTTTGCACTTTGATTTAAAAACAGATTTAGTTTAACAACCCATTTCATATGATTATTCAACCACGCGTACGAGGATTTATCTGTCTGACAACCCATCCCGATGGTACTGCTCAGAACGTGAAAAATCAAATTGATTACGTTCAGTCCAAAGGAGCCATTGAAAATGGTCCTAAAAAAGTATTGGTAATCGGTGCATCGACCGGTTTCGGACTTTCATCTCGTATCACCGCGGCGTTTGGTTCTGGCGCAGCGACAATCGGAGTTTTCTTTGAAAAGCCTGCTGCAGCTGGCAAACCAGGTACGGCTGGTTGGTACAATTCGGCCGCCTTCGAGAAAGAGGCTACAGCAGCTGGATTATATGCAAAAAGTATCAATGGCGACGCCTTCTCTGATGAGGTGAAAAAACAAACCATCGAATTAATTAAACAAGACTTAGGTCAAGTAGATCTAGTGGTCTATTCGTTAGCGTCTCCACGCCGTACGCATCCAAAAACAGGTGTGGCTCACGGTTCTGTGTTGAAGCCGATTGGCCAACCATTTACCGATAAAACGGTAGATTTTCACAGCGGTGTGGTTTCGGATATTACGATCAATCCAATCGAAAATGACGAGGATATCGAAAACACCGTAGCGGTTATGGGCGGGGAAGATTGGCAATTCTGGATCGAAGATCTGAAAGCTGCTGGTGTTTTGGCAGAAGGTGTGAAAACGGTTGCTTATTCGTACATCGGCCCTGAGCTGACCTACCCAATCTACCGTAATGGTACGATCGGTCGTGCAAAAGATAACTTGGAAGCGACAGTTCCTGCCCTGAATGAATTGCTTGCTGATTTGAATGGCGTATCGTACGTGTCTGTCAACAAAGCATTGGTAACGCAATCAAGCTCGGCTATTCCGGTTGTGCCATTATACATCTCCTTGTTGTACAAAGTGATGAAAGAGAAAGGCATTCACGAGGGTACAGTAGAGCAAATGCAACGTCTATTCGCCACGCAATTGTACAGCGGACATGCACCAGCGTTGGATGAAAAAGGACGTATCCGCGTAGACGATTGGGAAATGCGTGCTGATGTACAAGAAGAAGTAGCGGCCTTGTGGCAACAAATCTCTACCGAGAACTTAGAAGAAATCTCTGATATCAAAGGATACCGCGAAGAATTCTTCGGTTTGTTTGGTTTCCAAGTCGAAGGCATCGATTACGAAGCAGATACCAATGAATTAGTAGGAGTTCCTTCTATCGAAGGATAATGACAAAGATGTTCTTCAAGATCGCTACAGCATCGTAGCCTCGGCTTCGCGATAACGTACGATTAAGCGATCAAAGACAATTATATTTTTTATAAAACGAGACTATCTCACCAGATAGTCTCGTTTTTCTTTTTAGCCAATATCTGAGAAGAATTTATATCTTTACGCCATGAGCATCTCCATCTATACAACAATGGTGGCCAAGCCTTGGCTGCCAATGGTCACTAAGTAATCAGTCGAATCGTCTGATTATCTGGCTGTCTTGCCGAAGACAGCGTGTATAATTTATTGTTGTTTTTTAGTATTTATTTTATGGAAAATCAAAAATGGTATAGGACCTACCTATTTATCTGGACGGGACAATTCTTCTCCATGATCACCAGTTATGCCGTGCATTTCGCCGTGATTATCTGGTTAAGCTTAGAGCATAGATCTCCTGAAGTTTTGGCTTTGGCAGGTATCGCCGGACTGTTGCCGCAGGCATTGATTGGGCCGTTTGCTGGCGTGTTTATCGATCGTTGGGATCGGAAGAAAGTGATGATGTTCTCCGATGGTTTTATTGCCATCTGTGCTTTTGCGATGACTTTTTTGTTACGCAATGAGCAGGTCGATTTATTTTGGATTTATGCCTTGCTAGCCTGTCGATCTGTAGGCAATGCCTTTCAGTCGCCCGCAATGCAAGCTATTGCTCCGTTGATCGTGCCGGAGAAAGAATTGTTGCGTGTATCGGGCATCAATCAGATGTTGCAATCGGTCAGCACTATTGCTGGCCCAGCGCTAGGTACACTGGCTATTACGTATTTTGCGATTGCGGATGTGCTGTATCTGGATATTATTGGTGCTGTGCTCGCGATTACTTCCTTGTTTTTCGTGCGAATCCCACATTTGAAGTCTGTAAGCAAAGGTTCGATTGCGGCCGTTTTTACGGAATTAAAAGACGGATTTGGGGCTATTCATCGCAATAGGGGCTTAGGGTATTTGTTTTTTTATGCTATGCTCGTTACTTTTTTTGTGATGCCGGCCGCCATCATGTTTCCATTACTCACAACGGGTTATTATGGCGGCGGCAAATGGGAAATCAGCTTAATCGAGATTGTCTGGGGTATTGGAATGCTGGTTGGTGGATCGGTTTTAAGCATTCTTCGTATCAAAACCCCAAAAATTATTTTGGTTAATGCGATGCATATCATCTTAGGCTTCTCGTTCCTACTGTGTGGTGCCTTTCCTTCAACGTGGTTTATCGCTTTTGTGGTCATCACTACCTTATCCGGAATCGCTATGTCCATCTTTTCTGCTGCTTTCATGACTACGATTCAAGAAGAGGTAGAACCGAAAATGTTGGGCCGTGTGTTTTCTCTGTATTTCAGTATGGCGGTTTTGCCTAGCATCATCGGCTTACTGTTTACGGGATTGATCGCAGAAAAAGTTGGTGTAGCACCTTCCTTTATCATTGCTGGCGGTTTGGTGATGTTGGTGGGAATAGCTTCTTTTCTCACACCCAAGCTGATGCAATTGGGAAGGCAAGAAAATGCTAATGCTGACGCAACGCTATAAAATCATAAAAACCTAATTAGAGTAATTATTTGACTCTAATTAGGTTTTATCAATGGCCTTTTTTCTGGCTTTTCGCAGCGAAAATCTCATATTGAATCAATTTACTTCGTACGATATTACGACTGATGCCCAATAAGCGGGCGGTTTCCATCTGATTTCTGAAAGAGAAATCAAAAGCTGTTTCCATGATGGTTTTATCAATTGTCTCGTGCAATTTTTCAGGGTTTTCCGTATACAATTTTGTTAACGCTATCTTTAATAAATCAGAACCTGAAGCAATAGAGATTCGGTTTACATCTTCTTCTTTTTTGGAAAAAAGCAGCTTCCCCGAAAGGTTTAAATCATCGACTTGGATTACGTGACCTTGCGATACTAATATGGCTTGATGTACCACGTTTTCTAATTCTCGTATATTGCCAGGCCATGCGTATTCATCAATCAGAAATTTCAATGCGCGATCGGAGAAAGACCTATTTTTCATCGAAAGTCTCTTGCTGTACACTTCTAGGAAGTGCTCTAGTAAGGGAAGAATATCCTTTGGTCGATCACGCAGCGGCAACAGCTGTAAGTTGACCACATTCAGCCGGTAATACAAATCCTCTCTAAATCTACCGGCTGCAACGGCTTCTTCTAACTTGACGTTGGTCGCCACAATAAGACGCACATCGATATTGATCGTTTTTCTCCCGCCTAGCCGTACGACCTGCCTTTCTTGAACCACGCGTAGCAACTTGATTTGTAGAGGATAGGGCATATCGCCGATCTCGTCCAAAAACAGACTCCCGCCATTAGCTTCTTCAAACCAACCTTGTTTGGTAATGTGCGCGCCTGTAAAAGCACCTTTTTCGTGCCCAAATAACTCACTCTCGATAAGGTTTTCACTAAATGCACCACAATTAACCGCGATAAATGCCTTTTCGCTTCGATTGCTCTGTCTATGCACTTCCCGAGCTAATAGCTCTTTACCCGTACCTGTCTCGCCCATGATTACGACATTGGCATTACTTGGTGCAATTTTGCGCAGCTTTTGCAGTAAATCTCTTGAAATAGGATCTTCAAACACCAATACCTTTGCCCTAATGGATAGGGGATTTGTTTCATTTTCGGACAATTTGATTAAGTATTTTTCGCTCATTGGAAAAATATGAAGGATTAGCGCTTCTTGTAAATGTCGAAAATATTAATTAATAATAAAAAAATATCCTATTAATTGTGGCTATTTAACTATAGAAGCCAGGTTCCGGAATTTTATCGTTTAGAAACCATTCGCCCAATTCCTTGATCTTGTAATCTACTGGGTCGTGCAGGGAATGCGTACGGAGATTTCGCCAGTAACGGTCCAAACGCGCGCTTCCATTGGTGGCACGCGAACCCGTTACGTCAAACATTTTGTTGGTGATTTCTAAGCCGGTTCGAATGGCTTGTACCTTTGCTAAAGCGATATCTAGCGCCACTTTGCCACGCTGCTTGATCGTGATCTTGTCGTGCATGTTCCATTGTTGCTGGAACGTTTCTGCTGCTTGCTTTGCTAAGCTCAAGCTCGTCTGCAAGCTGAGCCAAAGATTGCCATAATTTGCTAGTATATAGGGGTCTTCTTGCGGTGTATTTACACCGGCAGTATGCCAAGCTCTGGTCTGGACAACCGTATAATTTTTTGCTTCCTGTAGTGCTCCTTCAGCGATTCCGATATAGATGTAAATCAGGATTAATTGCGCTAAGCAGGAGCGTAACGTTGCCCGTACATTACCCAAAGGTCCTGGATCTAGTAATATTTGCTCTTTCTTTAAGATCAAATTATCAAAAATAACGGTACCGCTATCCGTCTGTCTTTGTCCGAAGTTGTTCCAGTCATTTTTAATGTCGATTCCTTCCGCGGCGGAAGGAGTCATGCCGATCGTGATCTTATCGTTCAAAAATCCAGATACGAGCAACATGTCAGAATCCGATGAACCCGAAGAAAAACCTTTTTTACCATTAAATCTATAGTTCCCATCTGTATCTATCACTGCGGTAGTTCCTTTATCTAGCGGATTGAGTGCATTCCCCCAAAATAGTTTCTCGTCCACCGTTTTTTTGTAGTAGTGATCTCTCTGTTTCTCTGTTCCGAAAAGGTCAATAGTGGCTAATATGAGGTGTTGAAAGCCATATAGGTGGCCAATAGAGCTATCCACTTGCGAGAATAATTGTACAATTTGCAGCATGGTTTTCCAATCTTCTCCTAAGCCGCCAAGTGCAGTTGGGATAATGGTATTCAGCAATCCGCTTTCACGCAGAAGTTGCCTTTCGGCAAGTGCTGTACCTCCTTTTAAGTCTCTTTCAATAGCCGTCTCGCGTAACGTATCTGCGATTTCTTTTGCGCTAGATAATACGGAATACCTAGCTGTAGGTCTATTTTCTGAGGTATGTGTCGACATGATGCTGCTTTAGTTGATTAGTTTCGGTATTAATTTCGATCTACTGCTGCCTTGATTTCTCCAAAAGGACTGACATAAGGCGTGTGTATTTCTTTTTTATCTGCCTTCGGCGGATAATTCAATAGGGGGAAGACCAGCTCTGCAAAGCGATAAGCCTCCTCCAAATGAGGATATCCGGAGAAGATAAATTCTTCTATTCCGAGATCTTGGTATTCTTTTATCCGTGCCGCAACTATTTCTGGAGAACCCACGATAGCCGTCCCGGCACCACCGCGCAGCAATCCAATACCCGCCCAAAGATTAGGACTGATCTCTAATTGATCTTTTCTGCCTTGGTGCAATTGGGTCATGCGCTTCTGACCTTCTGAATCGAATCGTTTGAATACCTGAAGCGCAGCCTGTATACTTTCTTCGGTAACATGCTTAATAAGATCGTGCGCTACTTGCCATGCTTCCGCTTCTGTTTCACGGACGACCACGTGCAGGCGAATTCCGAAGCGTAATGTTCGACCATGATTTTTAGCGAGTGTCTTCATCTGATTAATTTTCTCGGCAACTTGTGCTGGCGGTTCGCCCCAAGTGAGGTACACATCTGCGTGGTTGACCGCTACAGCTTGTCCCGCAGACGATGACCCACCAAAATAAAGTTCTGGATAAGGGCGTTGTTTACTTTTGAGAAATAGATTAGAATTTTCTACTTTGTAATGATTGCCTTCGTACGAGAATTGATCCTCCTCCATGGATAATTTTCGCCATATATCCAGAAACTCATCTGTAATGGTATAGCGCTCATCGTGTGTATGAAAAATCCCATCGGAAGCTAATTCGACAGGATCACCACCCGCAACGACATTGACCAGTAACCGGCCATTAGAAATACGATCTAGCGTAGCCGCCATACGCGCAGATACCGATGGCAATGTAAGACCTGGACGAACGGCTACTAAAAACTTCATGTTTTTCGTTTCGGTTGCTAAAGCCGAAGCGATTACCCAAGCATCTTCACAGGTGCGACCTGTAGGTAACAGTGCGCCGTAATAACCCAAATGATCCACGGCTTGCGCGACCTGTTTTAAGTAATCGTAGCTTGTATCTCTGGCTCCTATGGATGAGCCTATATAGCGACTATCACCATAAGTTGGAATAAACCATAGTAATTTCATGTGTGTAAAGTATTTAGGTGGAGCTGCACTTTTTTCGTGATATGTAGCATGGTCGTATTTTCAGTTTAGTTGTTTGGTGAAAGCTTGTTTTCTCTTTCGCGCACGAGTGGCAATACATGCTTTCCAAAATAGGCTACCTCTTCTTGGAAATGCAAATAGGCGGTGAGGATCAAATCAACCCCGATGTTTTTCAGCGCTATGATGCGGTCGGCGATCTGTTCGGGCGTACCAATCAGGTTTGTCTTAAATCCATCGTTGTATTGCACCAGATCTTCCAGTGTCGACTTAGCCCAATTTCCTTCGCCTTCTGGCGAAGCTTGTCCAGCTTGTTTTGCGGCATGGCCGAATGCCTGAACCGCTTCGATATCTGCCTTTTCCACAATTTCCTGTAAAACTGCTTTTGCTTCCTCTTCCGAGGCTCGTGCGATGACGAATGCATTAACGCCGATTTTGATCGATCTTCCTTCTGCTGCTGCTTTGCTTCGGACGTCGTCTACCTGTGCTTTTATACCTTCGATTGTATTACCATTGGCGAAATACCAATCCGAAACTTTAGAGCCCATATCTCTGGCCGCTCTTGAGGTGCCACCTTGAAAGATTTCTGGATGAGGCGTTTGTAGCGGTTTGGGTTTTAAAGTGTAATTGTTGAACTGGTAAAAATTGCCATGAAAGGAAAAGTTGTCTTCCGTCCAAATACCTTTCAGCACTTTAATGAATTCTTCTGACCTGTTATACCGCTCATCGTGCTCTAGCCAATGTTCACCAATGGCGTTAAATTCGCCTTTAAACCATCCGCTTACAATATTGATAGCGACACGTCCATTGGTGAGCTGATCAATTGTGGCGAGCTGTTTGGCCACCGTTACTGGTTTCCAAGGGCCAGGCAAAATGGCGATGATGACCTTTAATTTTTCTGTTGCCTCCAAAATGGAGTGACTAAATGCGACGGGCTCATGTTGATATTCTGCGCCATAGCCCGCTGTAAAGCGGATCTGACTTAGTGCGTACTCAAATCCGTTTTGTTCCGCTATTTGTGCTAACTTTTTATTGTATTCAATACTCCAGCTGGTACGCTGCTCAATCTTGCTAATAACCAATCCGCCACTGACGTTCGGTACCCAATACGCGAACTTTAAGCTGTTATCTGTTTGTTTTGTAATTTGACTCATGGTTATGCAATTAATTTAAGGTGAATTAGCATCCTTCTGTGGGGTTATACAAGGAGTACGCCGATTGTTATATACTATTGGTAATCAATATTTTATATTGTTTTTAGTGAATTACTTATTTCTGTTAGGTAGTCAATATTGTTTACTAACTGTTGCTGTCGCAACAATTGTGTGTGCAGTTTTCTTGATCTGGAATGCGGGCAGAATAATTGCATAATCGTTGGTATAGCCCTAGGGAGAATTATAGGAATGATGTTTTTTTAATTTTTGTTTAATGTGATATGATTACATTTGGATGCGACTCTATACCTTGTTGAAATGGCTATTGGAACATGGCATGCAAGATATTAGGGCACAGGTATTGTTGTGACTAAAATCGTAAATAGTACTACATGGAATTATATATGGTCGTGGTCGGTGGTAAGCCTGAAGGTAGACACATTGAGCAACACGACGTTTTTTTTGGCGCTGGAAAATCATTGGAAGAACTCGCTGCAGAGATGAATATATTCTGGCCGGAGCTAGCCGGTAAGATGCATATTGATTCTTGGCGAAAGGTGACGAAGGTGGGCGATTTCCGCATTGACGTAATTCCAAAGGATGAATTCATAGAAAACAACAAACAAAAACTCTATTTTGTCAATCTTGGAGGTTACAAACCACAGGATATGGAAGAATATCATTATAAACAAGTGGTGGTAGCCGGGAGTCTTGATGAGGCCGCACAAATGGCCGAATCTTCCACCTTTTGGAAACATCATGACCAAGCGCATGTCGATGATAAATATGGGATCGACGTGGATGATATTTACGAAATCAACGATCTGCTGAGCGAAGTGTTTAAAACGAATTATGCGATTAGGATTACTGCAGCAACAAAGTCTGCTACAGAAGATGTCTTAGAAATCGGTTATCTTAAAATTCAGTAAATTGCTTTTATGGGATTAACGAAGGAGCCGTTTGGTACGGATTTCATTTGGGGCGTATCTACGGCAGCCTATCAAATTGAAGGCGGTTATCTGCAAGACGGCAAAGGTTTTTCTATTTGGGATGATTTTGTCCGGAAATCCGGAAAGATCGCCAAGGGAGAACATGCAGATGTGGCTTGTGATTTTTATCATCGCTATGACGATGACCTAAAATTGATGCGCGATATGAACATTCGTCATCATCGCTTTTCGATTTCTTGGAGTCGAATTTTCCCCGTAGGCAGGGGAGAAGTAAACCAAGCAGGTATAGATTATTACAATCGTCTGATTGATCACATGTTGTCTTTAGGAATTACACCTTGGGTTACCTTGTATCATTGGGATCTGCCATCGAGCTTAGAAATCAAAGGTGGCTGGACCAATCGAGATGTCGTCGAATGGTTTGGTGACTACGTGGCCTGTTGCGTGCGAAATTTTGGAGATCGCGTAAAGCATTGGATGGTATTGAATGAACCCATGGTATTCACTGGCGCAGGTTACTTTCTAGGAATTCACGCGCCAGGGCGCCGCGGATTGAACTCCTTTCTAGCGGCCACCCATCATGCAGCATTAGCGCAAGCACATGGCGCGCGCATCATAAAATCATTACAAGCAGAAAGCATCGTTGGCACCACTTTTTCCACTTCTCATATCGAACCTTTTAGCGCTAAAGATCGTGATGTGCAAGCTGCCAAGCGAGCAGATGCTTTACTTAACCGCTTGTTTGTAGAGCCTTTGCTTGGACTAGGCTATCCTACCGAGGAGATCAAAACGCTTCGCAAGATTGAGAAGTATATGCAAGCGGATGACGAGAAAAACCTAAAGTTTGATATGGATTTAGTAGGCGTACAAAACTATACCCGTGAAATTGTGGCGCATTCGTATTTTATCCCTTACTTACGAGCCAAATTGGTCACGGCGCAAGATCGGCAAGTGCCTGTCACGACCATGAATTGGGAAGTATATCCAGAATCGATTTACCATATTTTGAAAAAATATAGCGCTTACGAAAATATGCCTCCCTTGATGATTACCGAGAACGGTGCATCGTTTCCAGACGAAGTGACGCAGGACAAAGTCTATGATCCTGCACGCACACAATACTTGCAAGATGCCATAGCACATATGCAACGCGCAAAAGACGACGGAGTAGACGTTCGAGGCTATTTTGTATGGACTTTCTTAGACAATTTCGAGTGGGCCGAAGGTTATGATCCGCGTTTTGGTTTGGTACACGTGGATTTCGAAACGCAGCGTCGCATCATAAAAGATTCGGGCAAGTGGTATGCAGATTTTTTGCGTGATTAAAGAAAGTGTCCTATATTGAGATCTTGAAGATGTCGATCAGCCAAATAGCGAAAGAATTACATGTTTCCAAATCCACGGTCTCTCTGGTGATCAATGGTAAGGCCGAGCAATCTCGGATCAGTAAGGAATTGGAAAAGCGCATTTTGGATCACGTTCAAAAGATCGGATTCAAACCCAATGCATTGGCAAAAAGTCTAGCCACCGGAAAAACCCGAACGATTGGACTCATTGTAGAAAATATTGGCGATAGTTTTTTTGGGCCGATTGCATTGCACATTGAAGAATACTTACGCGCCCATGGATACCACGTGCTGTACAGTAGCACGATAGGCAGTGCCGAAATAGCTCGGGAGATCATCGCCTCGATGATGGATCAAAAAGTAGAAGGTCTTATCATTTCTCCTACAGCGGATTTAGAATCTGAGATTTCAAAAGTAGTTTTGTCTCATATTCCGCTGGTCGTATTCGATCGTAAAGCCAATCTTTCGGATGTTAATTATGTGGGGACTAATAACTACCTCGCTAGCGAGCAAGCGGTAAAGCATTTGATAGCGCAAGGATACACACGTATAGCTATGATAACCAGTGATTCGCAACAGTCTCAAATGTTGGAAAGGTTGGACGCTTATACGACACAGTTAAAGCAGCATCATTTAGAAGAACGCATTTTGCGGATACCATTTTCCGCGCCTACGGAACAGCGTGTTTTGTTTATTCAAAATTTCCTAAAAGCGAATAATTTAGATGCCATATATTTTAGTACCAACTATTTATGTATTTCTGGGATCAAAGCGACTCAGCAAGCTGATCAAGCTAAAAAGTACGCTTTATTATCCTTTGATGATCATGAGGTATTTGAGCTGTTCGACCCACCAATTAGCTGTGTACGCCAACCTATCGAAGAAATCGCGCAAAAGATTGTCGATAATGTGCTGGCACAAATCGAGGCCAAAACAAAGCAACCTACAGACCATATTATTCCTTCCAAACTACTTGTAAGAAAAAGTACCTCTCAAGGGTAATTTGTTTTTTTTATTGATTTGATATACCTTTATCGCATCATGCAAAACCGGTTTTGCATTGATAGTTTTAAACCTAATAAAACTACTTATGATAAAGCATCATTTACTACATCGAATGAAGGGAGGGCTGTACATTGTTTTTTGCGCATCGCTTTACCTGCCTATTGGCGCATTCGCTATGCGCGATGTGTCGCACAACAACACCGCAAATTTATGGATTGCCCAGCAGCGTTATCGGGGAACGATTGTCGATGAGCAAGGAAATCCGCTGGCGAATGCCACTGTAAAAAATTTGCAACAGAGCACGGCCACACAATCCAATGCACAAGGGGAGTTTGTGTTGGAGGGAAAGCCTGGGCAAGTATTCGAAATTGCGTATACAGGCTTCGCTACCCTATCGCATACGCTTACCGCGGAGATTGAATTGCGCATCACGATGAATTCAAGCAGTCAATCGGTTGATGAAGTTGTTATTATGGGATATAATAGTCTGCGCGAAACCAACGTGTCCGGCGCAATAAGCCGCGTAGACATGGCGGTAGCGGAGAAGCGTCGGGTGCAGGATGTGTCGCAAATGTTGCAAGGTGCAGTCGCTGGTATCAATGTAACACAGGCAACAGGTCAACCTGGTGATCCGATTGATATACGCGTGCGTGGTGTTGGTACGATTGGGAATAATTCGCCCTTATTTGTAGTGGATGGTATTCCTACGACGAATTTTAGTTTCATCAACCCGAATGATATAGAATCGATGTCGGTATTGAAAGATGCTTCGGCTGCGTCCATTTATGGTTCACGTGCGGCGGCAGGTGTTATCTTGGTCACCACTAAAAAAGGCGTTGCGGGCGATGCCCGTTTTGATGTCAATGTATTCTCTGGGATACAACAAGCGACCAATCTTCCTAAGATGATGAATACGACTCAGTATTTAAATACGGTAGAGCAGGCTTGGGCAAATAGCAATAGTAGCGGAACGAATCCATACACCGCAGAAAAACAACGGACAGATTTGGCCAATACCAATTGGCTAGATGAGTTGTTTGAAACAGGACAAACGAACAGTTTTCAGATTGGTGCTTCAGGCGGATCCGAAAAAGTAACCTACCGTTTGGCCACAGGCTATTTTAGTCAGAACGGAATATTGAAATTTGATAACGACAAATACCAACGTTTAGAATTCCGTAGCAACGTGTCGGCCAAGTTGCATGATCGTGTGCAAGTGCGTTCCAACTTATTGCTCAATCATCAGGAGCGTATGGTCGCTTCGTCTCGCGGCGATGCGCCAGGTATTATCCGACATGCACTCTTACGTCCGCCGGTTTTGGGCGTGTACAAAGATCCTAGTGATCCGACGTACAATGCCGATCGACCATTTACTGATTTACCATTCTATCAAGGGCCGGGAAATTTCCGCTCTGAGCTGTATGAGTGGTCTCAAAATCCGGTCGCAGCGGCCTATTATTCCAACAATAATCAGCGCCAGTTTAAACTATTTGGTAACGTAGAAGGATCGGTAGATATCTTGGCCGATCGGTCGTTGAAATTCAGATCAGTTTTGGGGCTTGAACTCAACTTCAACCACAATAAAGCATTTTTTGCCAACTACGGTGACAATGATGGTGGCGGTGAAGCGATTGATGCAGGAACCGGAAGGATAAATAGACCAAATGGCTTGAATGAAGACCGCGGCGAAGATTACACCCTTACGTGGAACAATGTCTTAAGCTATGACAAGCAGTGGGAAGATCATCAGATCAATGCCTTGGTAGGTACCGAATTTATTGTCAACAATAGCAGCTCGATCAATGCCTCTCGTCGCCGCTTCGAGTATGAGTCGGATCGGTTCCACTACATAGATTTAGGAGACGTGAATCGAGATCTCTGGAATGGCGGTTTTGCACAAGAATGGGCACTTTTTTCTGTCTTTACCTCGGCCACCTACGCGTATAAATCGCGCTATACGCTGACTGGAAACTTGCGTGCTGATGCTTCATCGCGCTTTGGATCCGACAATAAATGGGGATATTTCCCATCTATATCCGCTGGCTGGATCGTGAGCAACGAATCCTTTTTTGAGCCCAATAGCACGTTGTCTTATTTGAAAGTTCGTGGTTCGACGGGTACATTAGGTAATCAAAATATCAATAACTACGCCTACCTCACCATGTATGGTCGGGAGGGAAATATCACCCGTTACGGTAATCCTTCTTTGCGTTGGGAATCGACTACGCAGCACAATATTGGGGTGGATATGCGCTGGTTAAACAATAAGTTAGACATTACGGCCGATGTGTTTAGCAAACAAACGAAAGATATTCTATTGCTGCTGAGCTTGCCAAGCTTTGTGGGTAATGTAGATGCCACCTATGTGAATGCTGGTCAGGTAAACAATGAAGGTTGGGAGTTGAATGCACGCTATCGCGATTCCTTTGCAAAAGATGGTACATTCAGCATTGGCGGTAATTTAACCGGTTTGCGCAATAAAGTAGCTGCTTTACACGAGAACGTACCACGCATCGTTGGGCCAGTAGCGCGTGCCGAAGTCGGACAACCTTTAGATGCTTACTTCGGTTACGTGATGGAAGGCATCTACCAAAACCAAGCGGAGGTGGCTGCGCATCAGCATGGATTGAGCACACCATTGAGTAAACCCGGAGATGTTCGTTTCAAAGACTTGAATAACGATGGCATCATCAATGATGATGACCGTACATTTATTGGAAATCCTATCCCGCGTTTGAGCTATGGTTTTTATGGCGATGTTTCTTATAAAGGATTTGATCTAAACGTGTTTTTCCAAGGCGTAAAAGGAGTAGATCGCTACAATGATGGTATGCGTATTGTGGATTTTGATAGCCGTCCATTTAATTATACAACACGTATGTTGGATGCGTGGAATGGGGAAGGTTCTACTAATAGCTTGCCGCGCGTCGCTTTTGAAGATACAGGCGTGAGCCGTTTCTCCTCTTTATACATCGAAGATGCTTCTTACCTCCGTTTGAAAAATGTGGAATTGGGCTATTCATTTCGTCAGCTACCCGAGCGTTGGGGAATTTCCAATGCACGCGTGTATGTCTCTGGTCAGAATCTCTACACTTGGACAAACTACACGGGCTTAGATCCTGAAAATACAGAATTGATTGATCGGGGTACTTACCCACAAGCCAAAACCTTTTTATTTGGTGTAAACCTAACTTTTTAAACCATGAATACAAAACTCATATATATAGCGAGTGCCGCCTTGTTGTTTTCCAGCTGTTCGAAATGGTTGGATAAAGATCCGATAGGCATTCTGACACAAGAACAGGTACAGGTCGATCCTACAGAAGGAACGATTGTTACGGGTGTACAATTTGCGTATCGCCCACTTTCTAGTACATTAAACATTTTTGGTGAATGGGATTGGACTGGCGGATTAGTGGTTCGTCCGGATTTTATTTTGGAAGACATCGCCTCGGGCGATGCACTAAAGAAATGGGTGCCCGATGGCGATCAGGCTTGGATGGATGATGTGGCCAATTATAATTTTACGGCAGAAAATGGTGCATTTGCAGGAATCTGGCGATTTAACTACGACGGCATCGCTCGCGTGAATATTACGCTATTTCAGCTCACTGATCCAGAAACACTAGCCAAGGTTAATATTAGCGAGGAAAGAAGAAAGCAATTACTAGGTGAAAGTGCCTTTTTGCGTGCTTTCTACTATTTCGACCTAGTCAAATATTTCGGAGATGTACCCGTGGTATTACAACCATTAGAAAACTTCAACGATGCGTATGATGTGGCTGTTCGTGTGCCGAAGAGTGAAGTCTATGCGCAGATAAAAGCGGATTTAGCAATAGCATTAGAAAATCTGCCACGCGCAAAATACTCGAATGCGCAAGAGCGCTGGCGCGCATCGTACGGTGCTGTATTGGCTTTAAGAGCAAAAGTAGCGCTTTTCGAAAACGATTGGGATGGCGTTATTGATTATACCAATCAGTTGGAGCAAACCGGTTTTTATGGGTTGAATCCAAATTATTTCGACGCTTTTGATAATGCGAAAGCCTATCAAGAACAGGAGAATATCTTTATTTACGATCATGAAGCTGGTCTGCAGCCACCGCGAGGTAATGGCCTCACGGCGTTGATGGGATGGGGCTTCTTAGCGCCTTCCACTCCGCTTTTGGAAGCATTCGAAGCCGGAGATCCGCGTTTAACCCAATCCTATAATACCAACTCCCGTTCGATCTATAAACTTTTGGGCGCGCAAAATGATGGATTCAAAGGAAATGAAAATTCGCCCGTTGATCGAATTTATATACGTTATGCGGATGTATTGCTTTGGAAAGCCGAAGCTTTTATTGAAAGTAATCGAATCGCAGAAGGTATAGCCATTATCAACCAGATTCGCCAACGTGCTCGCGGTAGCCAATCGGTATTGCCTGATCGCGCGACATCGGCCAGCAAAGAATTGGCAACAACATGGTTGCGGCATGAGCGACGTGTGGAATTGAGCTTTGAGGCGCATCGATTATCTGATCTGCGCCGCTGGAAAATAGCCAAAACAACGCTCAACCAAATTGGAAAACCTTATTTAGATATGCACGATTTGTTCCCAATACCACAAGGTGACGTGGACAAAACTGCCGGTAAAATAGTACAAAACCCAGGATATTAATATGAAAAAGCGACTTTTATTTTATGCCGTAGCGATCGCTGCAATCAGTGCTTGCGGTGATGCCGAGAAAAAAGAATCCACCATCACAACGCCCGATTGGACATTAGGAGGATTTGAACGACCAGAAGGGATCAATCCAGTGATCAGCCCAGATTCTACCACAACTTTTCTAGATCCGATGTCGGGTAAGATGGTGCGTTGGGAAGAGAATGATACCTTCAATCCCGGAGCCGTGGTAAAAGATGATACGATTTTTGTGTTGTATCGTGCCGAAGATAAGTATGGAATTGGTATTGGTTTCCGGACATCGCGCTTAGGCTTGGCGTACAGCATCGATGGTTTGCATTTCACCAGAGATAAAACGCCGGTGTTGTTTCCCGATGAGGATACTCAAAAAGCCTATGAATGGCCGGGCGGAATCGAAGATCCACGTGTAGCGGTGACCGAAGATGGTACTTTCGTGGTCTTTTACACCCAATGGAATCGCGATGTTCCTCGTTTGGGTGTAGCCACTTCCAAAGATTTGCGCAACTGGACGAAACACGGGCCAATCTTCGCAAAATCGACTTACACCAAGATGATGGATATGCCACACAAATCGGCTTCGATCGTTACTACGTTGAAGAACGATAAGTTGGTGATTGATAAAGTGAATGGCAAATATTGGATGTATTGGGGCGAGCACGGCGTCAAAGGAGCTACTTCTGATAATTTGATTGATTGGGAACCGGTGTTGGACGAGCAAGGCGAATTAGCGACTTTCATTAATGTGCGTAAAGGATATTTTGATTCTGCACTCACCGAATGTGGGCCACCAGCTATCAAGACCGATAAAGGGATTCTTTTATTATACAATGGCAAAAACCACGACGGACAGGAGCAGGCTGATCCACGTTTTACACTAGGCACGTACAGTGCCGGCCAAGTTTTATTCGACGCGAATGATCCTACCAAGGTTATCGAGCGGTTGGATACGCCTTTTAAAAGACCGATGGAGGATTTTGAGAAGTCGGGGCAATACGTAGATGGAACAGTATTCATCCAAGGATTGGCTTACTACAAATCCAAATGGTTTTTGTATTATGGTTGTGCTGATTCTAAAGTGGGCGTTTCTGTGTATGATCCAAGTCGTCCGGCCAACTTTGATCCACTACCGTAAGCGCAAATGGAGATCGAACTAATCTTAGCAATAGATGTAGGCGGCACGCATATCAGTGCCGCCTTGATTAACAAAAACACGATGCGTTTGCATCAGCAAGCGTATGTACGTGGGGAGGTAGACAGCAATGCTAGTCGGGAATCTATTTTGAATGATTGGGATGAGGTGTTGAGCCGTGTATTGAACTTAGCACAGTCTGCTGTGCATGCTTGCGTGATCTCTATTCCCGGGCCATTTGATTATGTGAATGGCATTTCGGAAATGGATGGTATGCACAAATATCAGGCAATTCTTGGTATGGATGTCAAGCAGTATTTATATGATAAATATCTTATTCCAAGAGAACATATTGTGTTTTTCAATGACGCACACGCCTTTTTATTGGGTGAGATATACCATCATCAGTTGGCTGATGCCACGGTAGTGGGTTTGACGCTGGGAACTGGACTGGGCTCGGCGCTCTACGATGGCGGGCATGCGAAAGATCTTAATTTTGGATCTGCTGCTTTTCGCGATGGAATCGCAGAAGACTATATCTCGACCAGAGGCCTATTGGGTCACTTAAAAATGCAAGGTATAGATCAGTATAATAATGTGAAGGAAGTAATGTGTGATCCGAATAGTGATACGCATCGCGACATCACAGTTGATTTTCTCTCCCATAGTTTGATAGACTTTCATCAACAATACATTCATGCTATAGCACCTGATTATGTCATTATCGGCGGGAGCATTGCAAAATCCCATCACCTGTTCCTAGAGAAAGTACGTGATCGGATAGAAATTCCGATTCGTGTCGCCTCTTTTGACGAAATAAACCTATTTTACGGAATGATTTCAAATATAAACCTATGAAAAATGTATGGAAATTCTCGCTGATAGCGTCTTTGGGCGGCTTTCTCTTTGGTTTTGAGACAGCCGTGATATCTGGCGCGGAGCGAATAATACAACGACTTTGGGACCTAGATTCCTTTTGGCACGGCCTAACGGTGTCTATGTCGTTGATCGGTACCATAATCGGTGCGATCGTCGCGGGTAAAGCCGCAGAAAAGTACGGCCGAAAACCTACTTTAACCTTTGTCGCAGTATTGTACTTACTCTCTGCGATTGGCTGTGCGGTAGCACCCATTTGGTCTGTTTTCTTGTTTTTCCGCTTTTTAGGTGGATTGGCAGTTGGTATCAGCTCCGTAGCCGGACCTGTTTACATCTCCGAAATTGCTCCCGCAAAAGATCGCGGCAAGCTAACGGGCTTGTTTCAGATCATGGTGGTTTCTGGTATTTTCGCGGCTTACCTAACCAATTACCTGTTTTCGGGGATGGGAGATGAAGGTTGGCGTTATATGTTGGGTATTATGGCGGTGCCATCTATCTTGTTTTGTATACTGATCTTAACTGTTCCGGAAAGTCCGCGTTGGGTGCTATTGCACCGAAGTAGGGCAGAAGCCTTGCCACTGTTTGATCGTATTGGGCAAGTTCCAAGTGATATGATTCCTGTCAAAAAGGTAGAGCAAGTCAATCTTTTTCAAAAAGCATATACCAAGCCGATCATTATGGCTGTATTACTCGCTTTCTTTAATCAGATGGTGGGTATCAACGCGATCTTGTATTACGCTCCGCGTATCTTTGAGATGGCTGGATTCGATGGCGAAAATGCCTATTTGCAACCGATCTTTATTGGCGGTACCAATCTGTTATTTACCCTCATCGGTATGAGTATCATTGATAAATTTGGCCGTAAAAAATTATTACTGACCGGTGCTGTCGGAATGTTTGTGTTTTTGTTATGCGCGGCTTTTGGGCTTCTCGATGGCGGTACGCCTTATTTGCTGTGGTATATTGTCGGTTTTATTGCTGCATTTGCCCTTTCGCAAGGTGCGGTGATTTGGGTTTTTATTTCAGAAATCTTCCCGAACGAGGTGCGTTCACAAGGTACATCACTTGGTAGTACGACACATTGGTTGTTCGCGGCCATTGTTTCTGGTTTGTTCCCAATCATTGTAGAGCAAATATCGGATGGTGCCTTTTACATCTTCTTGTTCTACGCAATTATGGTCGTATTGTCCTTTATTTTTATCCTGTTTATCCCCGAAACAAAAGGGAAGTCTTTGGAAGAAATAGGAGAAGCAACACATTAAACCTATATTTACCGGATCGGCTACTAGCCACATAACTAATTAAAATCAATACATGTTACGATCAAGCAAACTATCTGAAGATTGGGTAGTCGTTATTTTAGGTGCGGCCATTATCTTGCTAGCTTTGGCTGGTATAATTATTCCAAAACCATCTTTTGGATGGGACTCTGGCGAACAATTCACCAGTAAAGTACTCTCTTCAGATAATTTATATCGAGTATTGCAGCAGTTTGCGCTTACTTTTGCGATCGCAATAATGGGTGCTATCTTGCTGAAAAAACCGTTAAAGTCGCTCGTCATTGTATTCCCAATTGTGTTTTTACTGACTATCGTTGCACTTGCTATTGCTGGCAATAACTGGATTCAGGAGTATAATTTGGAGGCGGTTATTTTCAGTTTAGGAATTGGATTGGCCATTAGCAACTTGTTTCGATTGCCGGATTGGTTTAAAGAATCGCTTAATACCGAGCTGTATGTGAAGATTGGTTTGGTACTGTTGGGTACCACGGTTATTTTTAGAGATATCTTGAAAGCTGGATCTCTAGGCTTGATTCAGGCTTTAGTGGTTGTTATTTCAGTTTGGTATTTTGCATTTTGGATTTGCAAAAAGTTAAAGATCGATAAGGAAATGTCGCTGATGCTTTCTAGTGCTGTTTCGATATGTGGTGTTTCGGCAGCTATCGCGACTTCTGGAGCCATTCAAGGCGATAGCAAAAAGCTTTCTTATGTGATTTCTCTGGTGTTGATCACCGCCATTCCGATGATGATCTTTATGCCTTATATGGCCGATTGGATGGGACTTTCGCAAGAGGTAACAGGTGCATGGCTAGGCGGTAGTATTGATACGACAGGAGCCGTTGTGGCATCGGGTTCGTTGGTAGGAGAGGAAGCTTTGAAGATTAGTACAATCGTTAAGTTCTCACAGAATGTCTTGTTGGGAATTGCCGCATTTTGCATCAGTGTCTACTGGACGTACTCCAAATCTGTTGATGACGAAACAAAACGGGAGAAACCGACCTTAAGAATAATCTGGGAACGCTTTCCAAAGTTTGTGGTTGGTTTTGTTGCGGCATCATTGTTATTCTCTTTTGTTGTGCCTCAGGTACAAATCGACGCGGTGAAAGATAGTCTGAAAAGCTTACAAGGATTGTGGTTTGTATTAGCGTTTACCTCGATCGGATTGGAAACCAATTTTAAAGATCTATTTCAACATAATAACAAGAAACCACTATACGCGTTCTTAATCGCGCAAACTTTCAATGTGATTGTAACGTTGGTGATTGCCCTGATATTGTTCAGGTAATCGCATTAGTTTAATAACAATAAAGCCTGATAATCATCTTGATTGTCAGGCTTTATTGTTATCGGATAGTGTGGAATTTTACCGCCAACCCAATCCTGGTGCTACATGCTCTAGTATGCTGGATAACACATGCACATTGTAATCTACACCCAGGGTGTTAGGTATCGTCAATAATAAGGTGTCAGCTTCTTGGATAGCTTCATCCTGCGCCAATTCTTTAATCAGTTGATCTGGTTCTGCTGCAAAGCTTCGACCAAAAATAGCCCGTTTGTCGGCTTCAATCACACCAATTTTGTCACCTTTATCATTTTCATGTCCGAAATACAAACGATCTTGATCATTGGTGATGGCAAATATAGAACGGCTCACTGAAACACGTGGTTCACCGGCATGGCCTGCTTTTTTCCATGCTTCGCGATATAGGCGGATTTGTTCTGCTTGTTGTATGTGGAATGGTTTGCCATTTTCATCATATTTTAACGTTGAGCTCTGCAAGTGCATGCCTTGTTCGGCTGCCCAGATAGCTGTTGCATTGGAAGCTGCTCCCCACCAGATCCGGTCGCGCAATCCCGGGGCATAAGGTTCTAAGCGAAGCAATCCCGGCGGATTTGGAAACATCGGATAAGGGTTTGGCTCTGCAAAACCTTGGCCGATCAATTTATCCAAAAACTCCAAAGCCTTGCGTCGACCCATATCAGCATCCGTCTCGCCATCTTTCAGTTCGTGACCGAAATAACGCCAACCGTCGATCACTTGCTCGGGCGAACCTCGGCTAATCCCTAACTGCAATCTTCCTTCAGAAATTAAATCTGCTGCACCCGCATCCTCTACCATATATAGTGGATTCTCGTAGCGCATATCAATTACTCCCGTGCCGATCTCGATTCGATTTGTCTTTGCGCCTACGGCGGCTAATAGCGGGAATGGGGATCCCAATTGTTTGGCAAAGTGATGTACACGAAAATAGGCGCCATCTAGACCCAAATCTTCTGCTGCTACTGCTAAATCAATGGATTGCAAAAGCGTATCGCTCGCGGTGCGCGCTTGATAGGCAGGATGATTAGACCAATGTCCGAAAGATAAAAAACCTAACTTTTTCATAAGCGTAGTGATTCATGTGTTTGTGCAAATCTGCATGCGAACACGATTAAATATCTAGTACAAAGATACGAAAAAATTACGTGTTATAACATGTAATTTTTTTGTCTGCCGGATGTCAAATCGCATCGAAAATGGTAGGCTAGCAATTTATTGTATGTCAGAGTCTTTTGTTTCCGACCTCTTTTTGCGAGGGTCGAGCTTTTTCTTAAAATATTTAACCAGAGATTTTTCATCCTGCTCTTCCATATCACTCAATTCTAACTCCAAAGCACGATTACTAAAATGAATTTCGATGAAAGATAAGATCAGTGAAATCGTGAAAAATAGTAGACTTAAAGCAAAGGTTGTTTCGATGAGAATCACATTTTCTAGATAAATAGCATACACACATGCAATACATGCAATAAAACTTAGTACGCCCATACCTTGCATCTGGCGAATTAATTTTAGCCGAAAGCGCAAGTTGCCAATCTGACCTTTTAACACACCTCCTTGACGATGTTCTAAATACTTAGCGTGAAGCGATCTTACCAAGGCTGCGAGTGCGAGAAAACGATTCGTGTACGCTAGCATAATCAAACTGATTGCAGGAAATAATAGCGCTGCGGTGCTGTATGTAATCATATATAGTTTAAATATAGGAAGTATGTCGTTAATATTCGTGATAATGAGCTATTTCAGTGTGTATAGATAGCGTCTCATCAGTAAATTGCACTTATGTGCGAAATAAACCAGTAGATATATTTCTATTTTGTAAAAATAGAGTCTTTACCAATATACTATATAGAAAACATCACTTATGTTATAAGGTGTCATTGTGGTCATACTTTTACATTACGAAAGAATTCCATATTGTGTTATTTTGTAAATAATTAGCATAGTATGTATGTATAAGTTTTGTTTCAAAAAACACATCACTAGCCAATCGTCAGTAAGTTCACAGTTTAGGTAGAAATTGAGCAAAAAGATCTAATTTTTAGACTCTTTTTATTCATAATGTCGGTGTAAGTCTATGTGGTATTGCATATAAAACACGTATATTTACGCGATTGATTTTTCTATCTGATGTGATAATACGGTCAATCAGATGCTGTATTTCAAAGAACAGTTTGCTTTGAGGCACGTACATCTATGTAAAAACACCTATTTAAGACATACCAAAATGACAACCCTTGTTATCTTTAAAAGAAAGATTACCACAACCGTTTTTCTATCCTTGTTATTTTTAGTAGTAACAGCAGCAGAGAATAGATCTGAAAACCCATTAGCTATTGATAGCTTGAATCGGCTGAATGATCTCGCTGAAGATTTCAGTGATCAGGGACTTGTGGATAGTTTAGAAAAATACAGTAAAATTACGTATGATATTGCTAAACGTGAGAATGATTATCAACATGTTTTAGAAGCGGCCAATAGGTTAGCAATTATTTACGAGAATCAAGGAGATTTACGCCGTGCACTTCAATTTTATAAATCTGCTCGAGACTCCGAAAACGAGCTGTATAAAGAATCGACTGCACAGCGCTTATTAGAAACAGAACGACTTAAAACTGAATATACCGTCAAACAAGCGGAAGCATTAGCTAATCAACAGGCTGAAAGTAGGAAGAGTACCTTGATGATTATCGGCATTTTCTCTTTAGCCGTTATTTCTAAAACATTCTTACTCTATATCATTATTCGGCGAAAAAAATCGCACAATAAAGAGTTGCGCATCGTATTGGATCAAGTAGAAAGGCAAAATTTGCAATTAGATGAAGGATATCGCTTCAAACAACATTTGATATCTGTAGTGGCACATGATCTTCGTACACCTGTAGCAAGTATCATTTCATTATTAAAAATGTTTGAAGATGGCTACCTCTCCGAGAATGAAACCAAAGATATGTTGCAGAAAGCTAGGAAAGAGATGGATACGCTTAAGAAATTCCTAGATGAGATGCTTACTTGGATCGTGGGCCAACGAGATGGGCTTCGCTCTAGGTCAGAATCTTTTGACATGTCCACAGTCGTTGATGAAACGGTAGATATCTATAGGCGTCGTGCAGAGAAGAAGAAAATCGCACTAAATGTAGATGCAGCATCTGCCGTTTTCGTAAGAGCGGATAAGCAGATGATCAAGATAACGATGAATAATTTATTGAATAATGCATTGAAGTTTTGTACAGCGGACGATCATATAGATATTAGTGTGAAACGAATTGAAGATGGTAAAGTGCGCGTAATGATTCGAGATACAGGCGTCGGATTCGATACGAAGATCGATAGAAAATTAACAGAACTTTCTCAAAAAGGCGTGTTAGGAACTTGGGGAGAGAAAGCTACAGGTATTGGTTTGTCTTTGTGTATACTGTATCTAAATGCTAATAATACACATCTAAACCTGAAATCAGAACCTGGTGAAGGCGCTCAGTTTTGGTTTGATCTAGAGATGGCATATGAGGAAGGAACAAAAGTGGCCAGAAAATAACCTTATTCTATCTAGATCAGATCATTGTCGTGCGCAAATCTTATCAACTGGCCGATTGAATTGCAATCTGCTTTTGCCATCATTTTGCGTCTGTGTGCTACAATAGTGTGTTTACTGAGGAACATTTTTTCAGCTACTTCTGATATACTACTACCTAAGGAGAAATGTTTTAATAATTGAAGCTCGCGTGGCGTGAATGCAGGAACTTGGTCAAAGGTGTCAAGTATGTCTTGCAAATTTTTATCTATAGATATCTCTCCTTTTACAACATCATTCGTTACTTGAATCATGGTAGGCACATCACTCGACTTACTTAAAATTCCATGTGGTTTTGCTAAAATGAGGTTACGTATCACACTTGTGGATACGGCACTGGTGATAAAAATGATGTATGCTTTCTTATTAAGCCGCTTTATTTCTGAAAATACCTGCAAACCATTGTCATTATACAGGTAATAATCTAAGAAGACATAAACCTCCTTTGTGCCAAATTCGGTCATATGTGCGATAAGATCTTCGGCCTTAGAAAAAGATTGTACATTTTCAAAATGCATGTAACGTTCCAGTAAGAGCGTAAAGGAATCAGCAAATAGCTGGTGATCGTCCAGCACAAAAGCCTTTCTGCGTAATATGATATCTTGAGACATAGAAAATCTGTTGCAAGCAAATATACACTATGCAATTTGGTTTAATGGCACTGATGAGTAGCAAATTTTTGCTATATCATTAGCAAGCAAACGAACTGTTTTTGATCGTCTAATTTGAATAGTTAGATTTATTAGATACGTGATTTAGTGCTATGAAGCTCATCCTTCGCGAAAAAACCTAACCATACTAACTCATCAGGATTGAGCTGTTGTCCTTTTCGTGGTTTGAACTCGATGTAGGAATCATCTTCATCTATAGAGTAATTGACTTCGCATGCGAACCTGATGCGCATGCAAAATAAATTATTGTCTAATACCTTAATCATGGCACCGATAATATTGGGATTTGCAGCTATTCGCATATGGTTTCCTATTAATGAATATGTGTGAATAAAATTTAAAAGTCAGATAGAATCCTATACGGTTTAGTTCATTTTTTGTGAAACAATTAAAATTTCTTTCAACAAAACGAGTCGTTCTATTTTGGTAAATAAATTTCCAAAAATATGAATACTAATTGCAACTGATTAACGCGTTTAGGTCAAATTCTCTTAATTTATGTAAAGTACGTACATTTTTAGTGCTGACAATATTTTACTTAACAAATAGCAAATATTTGCTATAACATGCTGTTTTTGTAAATTAACTTTATTGGGAATAAATTCTTCATGTAAAAATTAATAGTCAGATATATAGGTGGTTAAGGAGGTGTTGTAAAATATAGGTGTCTGAGGGTCATATAAATAAGTATAAATACTTAGCTTTGCCGCAAATTAAGAGCCCGATTAGCGGATATTGATTTAAAGTAAATCATCTTAACTAGAAAAACATCTATAATGAGTAATTCATGCAAAAGACCGTATGAGAGTCTTTCTTTGACAATATCTCAAATCGAGATAGAACATTCCATAGCGGCTGGATCAGCCACTGTCAATCCTGTCAATCAAAACCAACAAGTGATGGAGCAGTGGGAAGAAGATCCGACCGATAATCGCACTATTGTTTGGTAATTTCATTAAAAGATCAGATGAAAAAGAGATATTTATTTGCGTTTGTTTTGTTCTCCACTTTACTTATTGCCTCTTGTGCCAAGCAAGAAAAAGAACAAGCTGCTAATGGAGAAGCTACGGTGTCAGTACACTTATTAGGTGCAGAAGATCAAGAAGAAAATGACGATGATGTAAACGTGGCTTCTTCGTCTCGCGCAGCAACTATTGATAAATCAGCAGAAGAAGATCAGACTCAGATTTTACCATTTGGTGAAGATATGAGTATTGTCGCTACACTTTCAAAAACGAGTAAACTGTCAACAAATACAAATAACAAGAGCAGTTTAAAAGATCAAAGTCGTGCAGCTACGGTGTTGACACCAATTGCAACTAATGTGCGTTATAGAGTATTGGTTTATGATGCGGCTGGTACTTTTCTGCAAGAAAAAGATTATCAAGCTGGACAAGAAAGCTCGGTCTCAGGTTTCGTACTTGATGCTGGAAAATCATATACTTTCGTAGCTTATTCGGTGAACGGTACCACCGCGCTGCCAGATCCTGCAAATAAAGCTAATCTGAGTACAGCTACATTAAATAGTATCAGTACACCATTGCTGTATTTCCGCAAAGATGTTACCTTAAACCATGGTAGCAATACGCTGGATGTCACGTTGAAACATCAGTATAGCCAAATTACGACTAGAATTGAATTAGATCCTAGTACGGCTGGAAATATTACTGCGGTGGGTACACCAACTATTCGTCCAGTTCGCCAAAACGGAAATATCCAATTTTTCAATGGTGCTATTACTTATGGAACAGCAGTCGCAAACGGTACGGCGGTTAGTTTTCCAAGTTTAGGAACAGGTGTACGTAGTATAACTAGTACTCCCACTTTGTTAATTTCACCAAACACGACAACTGCCGAATTCAATGTTGGAAGTTTAACTGCTAGTAGTATCACCAAGGCAAATGTGGCACTTTCTAATCTTAAAATTACGCCAGGCACACGCTATAATTTGGTAATGAAACTGCAAAGTCCTTGTACACAGGTGGTTTCCGGTGGTGCTAATTTCAATCTTCGCGATGGTAACTCGCAAACGTTTAGTGCACCAGCAGCGGATTACGGTTTTACATTTGATATTCACCGCTTAGATAACTCGTTCAACTTGAGGATTAATGGTACATTGTTGGCTACTAGTGAGCTACAATTCCAGTCTGGTGTTACCAGCTTACCACGTAACGTACAATTTGCGGATGGTACAGTTTGGGGTGAGAATAATATTCCACAAATCTATAATATGACAGGTAGTGCATCTGCACCAATCTTGCGTGTGATAATTAGCGCTACTGGAGATATTTCGCTGTTAGGTAGTAAAAGTGCATCAGGAGGTAATTTGCAACAATTACGCTTAAGTAATGGTAACGCCTTTAACAGAATCACTTGGAATCGAAACTCGGACAATACAGTAGTAGCCACTCAAACGGTAACTGGTGAGACTTATATGATTGGTTCTGGGTATGGAAGAAGAATTGTGCCTTGTAACTAACCTCTCAAAATATTATTTACTCGCCGGGTATATATAAAAAGTCGGTTGCTAATAGCAACCGACTTTTTTTTGAATTTGTGGCACTACATCTATTTATACTCTGCGTAGAGCGATGATTTTTCAAGATTACGTGGTGATACAGTAGCCCATACAGTAGCCCATACAGGCACTGATCAAATAAACGCTACTCATATACGACCATAGTAGCAGAAAAACGAGATGAATACTCGTTTCCCATCGTTTGCCTCGCCATAATGTCGATGAATAAACAAAAAGTTGGAAATACAACCGCAATAACCAAAAAATTCCTAAACCTAAGTTGATTTGATGTCCAAGTGCGGTCGTATGTAGTGCGTTAGCAGCGCTGATGGATAAAACTCCGGTAAGAAAGATGATTAAAGCAATAAAGAATGTGTGCACCAGCATAATCTGCCGGTCGATTAACCGCCATCTTGCTAAGTTCTTTTTCCATTGAAAATAGGAAGGGAAAAAAATATGAATCACGGCTAGTAATACAGATATAAAGCCGACTATTCTAATATGCGTTTCCATTGGGTGATAAGACAAAGGTGGTCATAAAAGGGGTCGTCCTGATTTCCTCGGTAAGCGTTAAATCTGCCTGTTGGAAGCAAGCATGCCATCTTTCTCTGGCATAAAAATGGAACACACCAATCGTGTAAGCGGCAAAGTTATTGGCATCGCGTAAATGCTCTGTGACATAGATTGCTCCTCCTGGTTTGTAGACACGACGCAATTCTTTGAAGAATTCTTCCCGCTCTTTTACGTTCCTAATCTCATGCGCCGCTAGAAAAATAACGATAAGATCAAACGTTTGGTGGCTATAAGGTAAGCTATTGCTGTCTATCGACAAAGATGGAATGTTTGCAAGATGTGATTTTCTGGCTCTTCTGATCGATACTTCTGTATGTTTATTGGGATCATAAAAATCTGCATTGCTTAATTCGCATGTGGGATATTTACTGGACAAAATGGTGCTAATCTCATCAAACCGTGCATGCACGTGTAGGATATTTGCTCGTGTTAAAACAGGCAAAAAGGAGAGTTGATATAAATCAGAAAAATCGTACACATAGTAAGAAACGAGTAATGAAACAATCATAGTGAAGATCGCCAACACGACCAGCGAAAAGAGTATGGTACTCCATAAAGTATTTGATAAGAAAGCCATCCCTATTAACACGAGCGATAGGCCGATAACTAACGCATAAAAGTGCCAATTGAATCGTATGATGTTCCGTATGCCCTGAAATTTCTTTCGTTGTATTACCATTGTTCTATGATGCCTTTATTCCATTTGTAAGATACATTTGTGATGCTGAATGCGCTTGCCAATACGACACCATTTAATTTCAATTGTTTTATGAACCCGATTGAGCAATGAGTTACGTGGATAGGCTGTGGCGTCCAATCTTGTCGCTCCCCTTTTACAATGAGCATCGTTTTTTTTGATGCGTCGTAGCTAAAAGTATGCGGTAGCGGTCCGGCAAATTTTCTAACATCGTTCCAGTTGTCGAAAGGAGAATCAGCCGGTATATCATGTTGCGAATTGTCAATATCTTCCCAAGATAAAGTAAAATCAGAGCGGACAGAATAGATCGTGTGCGTTGTAGCCTTTTTTGATCGGGATATATCGATATGTTTATAATGATAATGGGTGAAGATATTACCCAAGAAAGTCATCGTTCGCTTATCTGTCTCAGATTTTAGGATATACAAACCGCGCAAACGCTTCCCTGCCAAAGTAGTATATCGAACAAAAATACGGTAGCCAATCAAAAAAAATCCTGACCTAGCCACGGTGCAAATACCGCTGGCCGCAGACCAGATGTTTGTACCAGTGCTACGGCGATAAAAGCCCAACGATCCTGATAAGTATCCAGCTCAAGGCTATCTGGGATAAACGCTTGTAACTCCTCTTTGGGTACTGCAAAGGTAGCTACCAAGGATTCGTCAAAATGCGCCTTGACAGCAAAGGGATGATTTTTTAGTAGGCGGATCATTTGCTATTTTTTTTGAGTGAATTAACTAACACAAACTGCGAATAGTAGATGACGACGCAAAATAGGATCGCAAATACCAAATTCATATATCCCCAAAGTAATAGCTGTGGAACCAGTAAAACCTCTAACACATTCATGAGCAGCACGATGAAGATTTGTATCATTGCGTTTACACGTTTGAGGTAGCCTGAGCATATCCAGATCATCATCATTATTTCAGCAATGCCAATGGATACTGTCCATTCGCTGGAGTAGGTATTGCCTAATATAGATGCCACGATTTGTTCGTGTCTTGGTGCGAGATTAAGCACTTTGCATAATAAACCATTCGCAAGCCAAACGGCCGCAATTAGACATGTCAGTATCGGATGTAAGGATAGTTTTAGCATGCCGTTCATAGAAGCATTGACGGGAGTTGCCGCCAATGCTTGTAGAGATTTACTTAAAGCTAATAAAAACGGATGAGCTGCGCAAAATGCATGAAAAGAAGAGCGCAGATTAATTACAACGTTGGTATGAGCGAAACGGACTTTAGTCTTATCAAAGATGGACTGGCACAGATTCGTAGAGCGCATGTGATACCGCGCATTACCGCAATACAAAGTGAATACGCTACCATGACACGACAACCCGAAAGTGACGTGCTCGCGTTGTGCGAAGAATTGGAAATTGGTTTTGTGCCGTATAGCCCATTGAGTCGAGGTCTTATTACCGGATATATCAACGAGCGTACTAAATACAGCGCTAAAGATGATAATCGTCCTAGCTTACCGCGCTATCAACCAGAAGCTATTATTGCCAACTGGGCGATGTTGGATGTATTGAAAGAATTTGGTGACCAACGTGGATTGACCATCGCCCAAGTAGCTTTGACTTGGTTGCTCGCACAAAAACCGTTTATCGTGCCGATTCCAGGTACCACCAAATTGGCGCATTTGCAAGAAAACCTATGGGCCGCCAATTTCGAGTTTAGCAACGAAGAATTAACGCAACTTACGGCTGATTTATCAAAGTTCGAAATTCAAGGCGATCGATATGCTTAAAACTCTTTATCGTAAGTGCGATTCCAATGCTTATTTCTATCCATTGGAGTCGCTTTTACTTTGTATTCTAGTCGAATGCCATTGAGTCTACGCTGCTTGATCCGTTTGTTCACCTCATCGATGTAAGCAATGTCAACGATCTCAAACAAACCAAATCGCGAACCGATCAAATCTTTATCGGCTGGATCTTCGTCTACCAATTTGAACGTGTAAAAGCAACTGAGATAATCTTTCCAGAAGAAGATAGGATTATCTTCCTTGTCCAAATAGCTGTCTTCTACGTAGCAAAGTTCATCGTGCACGTCGAAATAATCTGCCAATAGTTGGTTGGTCTTCGCAACGAAATCTTGCGCTACATCCGTATCTTCGATGGGCATAAAAGATATAATATCTCCTTCTTCTAATTGGTCGTACATCGAGCGATTTTGAAAAGCTTCTATCATCGCTGGGAGTAGCTCCACCACACTATTGAACATCTTCTTCATAGTGCAAAGGTAAGAACTATGGGCAGAAAAATATTAAATTAGATGCTTTAGGTGATCCGAAGGTAGTGTTTGGTGAAGTATTTCCTGATCGGGATATCGATCACCTTCATGATAAAGTAAGCAAAAAGTACTAATCCAATGGTTCCTCCAATTACAATGAATGGCAGATGCTTTTCTTGAACTGCCTCACTTTGTAAATAATCTCCAAAAATCCAGATTGCAGCATAGTGCGTCATGTAAAGCGGGTAGGAGATGGCGCCGAGGAAAATACTTGACGATTGTAAAGATTTAGGTGTAGATGTGCCTGCACCCAGCGCTACAATAAAAGGAAAGAGAATAAGCACAATCAAAGATTCGACTAACCAATTAATTGACGTGAAAGGCATTAGCAAAGCCGAAATCAATAATAAAACTGGTACAAGATATCCACAACGATTCTTGATAATCCATTGCCTTCGATAAATTAATAATCCAACGCAGAATGAATAGGCTAACCGAATGCCACCCACTTCCCAATTATCTACACTCCATCCACCAGCTAAATTGCCGTACGAATAGCTTGTATACATTAAAACTACTGCCGCTAAAGCAGCTATGACAAAAATGTGTTTAGCGGTAATGCGCACCAGAAGAAGCGCATACATGACGTTAGCCACATATTCCCAAAACAATGACCAAGCAGGCGCATTTAAGCTAAACAAATTAAATGCCTTTTCTTTCAATACGGGATAGGGAATGAGTAATATGGAATAAATAAAGAGCTGAATATATTGGCTGATACTTTTGGGCTCGGCTGCGCTGTAAGGTGCCCATAACAAACCGATCAACCCCAAAACTGATCCTATGATGACCAAAGGTTGCAATCGAATAAGTCGAAGGATGAAAAAATGGCGAAGCGACATCGACTTTATCCTATCATCATATGCATAACCCATAACAAAACCTGATAGGCAGAAGAAAAAATCCACCGCTAAAAAACCATGACCAATGGCATTATCCTCAAATTGCGGGAATATCCATTCCATAAAATGAAAGATTACAATAGCAATGGCAGCCATGCCCCGTAATCCATCTAAGGCTAACAAATGTTGTTTTTGCATAAATATGTTCATCATTCCCTCACAAATCCAGCAATACGATTGTTATACTTGCGTGTAGCCTGCACCAGATCCAAGGCGCTAATCGGAGGGATAGGTAGAGATCAAAGATAATAAAAAGATAAAGACAGAACTGATGCGATGATGATACTGGACTAACCGGGTAGATCAACTCAATTATAACATTATTTTCTTACCTTGCTCTACATTTGAGAATTTTATTGATTCACACTTAATGCATAATAAAAATTTTGACGCTGATTTTTGCGGAGCTTTACCTATACATCATATTAATACGATTCAACCGTATGGCATTACGCTGGTAATAGATAAGGAAAACTATTCGATTGTCCAGACAAGTACGAACACGATTGACCAGCTCCAAATTGATCATAAAGATCTTATCGGGATGACTTTTTGTGAATTGTGCGATCAGTCGGAGGCACAGATTAGAGATTCATTCGCTGTACGAATTGGTAAACGTGATACGTATACGATAGAAATAGCGGACAAAACCTTTTATGCCTTAGTGCATGAGAAAGAGGTCTATATTATTGTTGAGCTTCAAGAAAAGGCACCAAACAAAAAACTTACCGGTGGTTTGCAAGATATCAAGAATCTGGTCACTGCGATGGAAGGCATCAATGATCTTTCCGAATTGTGTGATCTACTGGTATCGGAACTGAAAGAGATGTTGAGTATCGATGGCGTGATGATGTACAAATTCGATGCAGAGTGGAATGGAACCGTGATTTCAGAAGAAAAAAGCAATGGGTTAGAAAATTATTTGGGTGTTACTTTCCCAGCGTCGGATGTACCAAAACAAGCACGTGATCTTTATTTAAAAAATCCACTTCGCTTGATCTCTGACCGTACGTATATACCTGCTCGCCTCTTTCCCGTTATCAATCCATTGACCAATACTTTTACCGATTTGTCGCCATGTCATCTTCGAGGTGTGGCCGATGTGCATCGAGAGTATATGAAGAATATGAAGATGATTGGATCGATGTCTATTCGTGTGATTCACAATGGCAATCTTTGGGGGTTGATCTCGTGCAATCACACGTCTGCCTATCATCTCACTTTTGATGAAAGTGCAAACTTTGGCTTGCTGTCTAACGTGATATCCAACAAAATATCATCCATCATCAATGCGAGTGAATACCAATTTATTTCGCAGCTACAGACTACTCGTAATGCGATTGTAGATAAAATATATAGTACAGGATCTGTCACCAAAGGGCTCTTCCACGAGGATTCCGATGCGTCATTATTGAATTTGTTTCGTGCGACTGGTGCAGTACTGTATAGCGGAGGCAAGCAATTCATATATGGAGATGTGCCTGACGGTAGCTTTTTAGATAACCTTTTTCTTTGGTTGCAGGCCAAAAATATAGATAAGGTCTATAGTACACATCACTTGGCAGGTGTGATGCAAGAATCCGCACGATTTAGTGAAATCGCCAGTGGTATGCTAGTTATTCCAATTTCTTCATACGCACCAGATTATATCGTGTGTTTTCGTCCAGAAGTAATTAAAACAATCGAATGGGGCGGCAATCCAAATCAAGCGATTAATTTTGAAGACGACGGCATAAATTATCACCCGAGACACTCCTTTAAAGTTTGGCTGGAAACGGTCAATCAAGTAGCTCAGCCGTGGCATGAACAGGAAATTCAGATAGCAAGTACGATTCGCAGCTTCCTCTTGGAATTTAAATCATAAATAGACTGACCTTCATGGGAAATACAGTAAAGCCCTTGTCAACTTATGTTGTCGCCATTGGCGCATCTGCGGGTGGTTTAGAAGCAATACATGACTTTTTTGATCGTGTCCCTTCGGATATCGATGTAGCTTATGTATTGATTCAACATCTCTCTTCCGATTACAAGAGTCTGCTAGTGGAGCTCGTGTCTAAGCATACACACATGAAAGTGGTGGAAGCGACCGAAGGGAAGTTGATAGAACCCGCCTTCGTATACGTGATCCCCAATGACAAGCTGATCAGTATTAAAAATGGACGACTTCACCTCGAAAAGAAAGGTGAAAAAGTGCCCAATAATGCCATTGATAATTTCTTCTTGAGCTTAGCGAAAGACAAAAAGGAACGTGCAATAGCGATTGTGCTATCAGGTACAGGTCATGACGGTACCAAAGGCATAGAAGCGATTAAAGAACAGGGCGGTTTGGTGATTGCGCAGCAACCAGATACGGCAAAATTTGATAGTATGCCTGTCAATGCAATTGCCTCTGGAGCCGTAGATTTTGTGGTGCCGACCTCCGGCATGTATGATAAGATCACGGCACACATTAATTCTGCTCCGATCCGTGAAGTTGAAAACGGAGGTATCGATGAGACAAGTTTAGACAAGATCTTTGATCTCATCTACGAGCGTACTGGACACGATTTCTCACTCTATAAGACGCCTACCATCTTCCGACGTATCGGTAGAAGGATGAAGGAACTCAATATTGAGCTCACAAAAGAATATGTTCAGTATTTGCTGGCAAACAAACAGGAAATTTCCATTCTCAGCAAAGATTTTCTGGTCGGAGTTACCCAGTTTTTTAGGGATGAAGCCGCTTTTACGATCGTAAAGAATAAAGTAATTCCTGAAATCATTGCCCGCAAGGATGATGGCGATACGATGAAGGTATGGGTGTGCGCTTGTAGTACCGGTGAGGAGGTGTATTCTATCGCTATTCTCATTGATCAGTACTTGCAAACGATCGATAAACATATTGAAGTCAAGATTTTTGCCTCGGATATAGATGATGCCAGCTTGGATATCGCTTCGAAAAACAATTATCCAGAATCATTTATAAAATTCATTCCTGATGATATTCTCGAAGAGTACTTTATTCATGATGGCAAGAGCATATCGGTTGTTCCGCACATTCGAAAGCAGATCGTATTTGCAAAGCATAATGTTATCAAAAGTCCGCCTTTTATCAAAAATGATCTAATCTGCTGCCGGAATATGCTTATCTATATGAATAGCATATTGCAACAGAAGATATTGACGACCTTTCATTATTCGCTGAATACGGCAGGATTTCTGTTTTTAGGTCCTAGTGAAACGATTGCGCCGATCAAAGATGGCGTTATTGAGATTAGTGGGAAGTGGAAAATCTATCGTAAAAGTGGTGTGATTCCTAGGCCTAATGACTTTGCTAACGCTGGTCGTATTGATACTACAGGTCGTTTTAGCATACCGATGCGCCAAAAAGTAAAAGTTTCTGCTGAAGAACAGTTTCAGCAATTTTTGGTCGCGCAGTACGGATATGTCGGTGTTTTCATAGATCGCAATTTTGAGGTGCGTGATACCGTAGGAGACTATAGAAGATTTTTATCCCTGCCGGATAAGAAATTTGAAGTCAACTTGCTAAAAATGGTGCATAAGGAGTTGTCATTTATGCTAAGCAATACGATTCGATCCGTTTGGAAAGATAATAAAGCAGGGTCTTTAAAGCGTATGCGCCTACGCAGAGGCAAAGATGACGTCTACGTCAACATAGACGTTAGTCCGCCTAGTGATGAGATTGCTCAACCCTACACGCTGGTGGTTTTTAAAGAAGTCGAAACGGAAATATCCGCACCGCAATATGTGGTACCAATTGATGCTAATGAGCAACAAACGGGCTACGTATTGGAGTTAGAAAATGAATTGAGTGAAACGCGTAGCAACTTGCAGATCGCCGTGGAAGAAATGGAAACCACGAACGAAGAATTGCAATCCAGCAACGAAGAATTGATATCTGCTAATGAAGAACTCCAATCCGGCAACGAAGAATTACAGTCTTTAAATGAAGAGCTACATACGCTAAATGCGGAGCACCAGCAAAAAATCACAGAGCTTATTGAGCTCAATGATGATTTGAACAATTATTTTAAAAGTGTCGACATTGGTCAGATCTTTTTGGATAAAAATGGGCATATCCGAAAGTTCAATCCGGCAGCCGTAGAAATGGTTAATCTTATTGAAGCAGACATTGGCCGCCCGATCAGCCATATCTCCAATAATATTAAGTACAATCATTTTCTACATGATATCAATGATGCACTTGCGCATCATCATTATTTGACAGAGAAAGAGATTGAACTAAGCAATAGCAGAATCTGTCTGATGCGAATCTTGCCCTATACCAGAGTAGATGGCAAGAAAGACGGCGTCGTAATCACCTTCATAGATATTACGACGCTAAATGAACAGAATAATATTATTGCTGCGGTTTTTAAAGCTAGCCTCAGTGCCATTCTAATCTTCAAACCCATTCGATCTAGCGCTGAAAAAATTATTGATTTCGAATGTTTAGCCGCGAATAAAACCGCTATCACAATCTCTAATAGGCACGATGACTCGTTGGCTGGATTGAAATTAAAAAATCAATTGTCGGATTTGACAGATGACACATTACTGGACAGATTCAAACGTATCTACAGTAGCGACGATCATCTGGAAACCGAAGTGCAGCTCAGCAATCAAAGCTGGTACATTGTGACCGCTTCCAAGATGAGTGATATGCTTGCTGTTACGTATACCGATGTCACTGAACGTAAAAAGAATGAGCAAAGTCTGAAAAAGAACTTTAATGAGTTAGTGCAGACACGCGAATCATTGAAAGAATTAAACAATCAGCTGGAGAATCGGGTTAGGGAAAGAACATCGAGTTTGGCCGAGAGTGAAAATCGGTTTAACCTGGTCTCGATGGCGACCAATGATACGATTTGGGATTGGGACTTGGTCAACAATGTGATTTGGCGCAATCATAACTTCAATAAGATGTTTGGCTTTGATCGTGATGATCATACCGAGAGTACCAGTTTCTGGTATGAGCAAATACATCCCGAAGATCGAAAACGCGTACAAGAAAGTGTGCACAAAGCCATCAATCATTCCGAGGAGAATTGGTCTGCGGAGTATCGGTTTGCTAAAGCTGATAATACATATGTAGAAGTGTTGGATCGTGGTAGTATTCAATTAGATTCCAATGGCGTACCTTATCGTATGGTTGGTTCAGTCATCGACGTTACGCGGGTAAAAGAAGCAGAGTCTGACAAGCAGGAGCTTCAAGACTATGTTTTGCGTCAGCAAAAGGAATTTTATGAACTATTCGCCGATGTCCCCGCTTTAATCTCTATTCGAAGAGGTAAAACACTTACATATGAGTATACGAATAGCGCATTTGACCATTTTTATGAAGATTTGCGCTTTCAGGGATTAGCAACTGCGGACGCACATGCGAAAGGAGTAGATCAGAAATTGTATCAGGCAGATGCAAAAATTTGGAAAAAAGGGCTGGCGGTTTCTGGTAAAGCTTTTCCTGTTGCAAAGTATGATAAAGAGGGTAAGGAGATCGGTAAAGCTTATTTGGACTATCTCTTTTCACCAGTTTTCAACGAAAAAGAAGAAATTGATGGCGTAGCCTTCTTTGGTTTTGAAGTATCTGAGTTGGTGAAAGCGCAGTTAGCGACCAAAGATCTGATGCAACGCAAAGATGAGTTCATGAGTATCGCTAGTCACGAATTGAAAACGCCATTGACTAGTTTGAAAGGTATGTTGCAGATTGCTTCGCGCTACATCACGATGGAAAAACCTAAAGCGACTATCGAAGAATTTGTGGGGCGAAGTTTAAAGCAGACCGATAAATTGACATTTTTAATCAATGATTTGCTCGATGTCACTAAAATCCACTCCGGTAAGTTGCAGTTGAATTATAGTGAATTTAATATTGCTGAATTATTGGCAGATCTGGTAAGTGGATTGCAAGCAGAAGATCATTCTTTGCATATTGCCGTGCATTCACCAGAAGGAGTTGTCGTAAAGGCGGATCAATATCGTATTGAACAGGTAATTAGTAACTTCCTCTCTAACGCTATTAAGTATTCTCCAGACTCCAAAGATGTCACTGTGCATCTGAAGAGACAAGATGAACAAACAGTGTATGTTTCTGTGAAAGACAACGGGATCGGTATTCCGAAAGACAAGCAAAGCTATGTTTTTGACAGATTCTTCAGAGCCGAAGAGTCTAATAATTATTCCGGCTTAGGTCTTGGCTTATTCATATGTAGAGATATTATCGAGCGTCATGGTGGCACGATAGGTTTACAAAGTGAAGAGGGGCAGGGGTCTACTTTCTGGTTTACTCTGCCTATTGCGTAACGATTTATAATACAAATCCTTATCGGAGCCATCTCCCAGATACCTCCGATAAGAAAAAACTAGTTAATCTTACATTACCCCACTCACAACGATTAACAATCTATTAACATTCTATTGGGAATTCATTCACAAGTTGGTCTTCCTTTATCCTTTAAATTTACCCTAACTAATACGGTATTATTAACAATAACCTAAACTACTGAATTGCCTATGAATGGAGTCTACACCAACTAAAACGTTTTAACATTTTTATTGGAATTAAATGCTTGTCTACCGACCTAGTATTTCCAACCAAATTAAACCAATCACATCAATAATGAATAAACTACACAATTTATTGCGTAGCCAGAGTCGAATGCACTCTAGGCTGCTGGTAAGCGCGTTTCTGACGCTGCTCATGTTATTTACTACTGGTATACAAAACTTATCTGCGCAGTCGCGGAATATAAGTGGTGTCGTTAGTAGTGCTACCGATCAATCTCCGCTCGTAGGAGTTACTGTTCGCGTAAAAGGAAGCAATACCGCTGCTGTAACGGATGACAATGGTAATTTCACCATTCAGGCTGGTACTAACGACGTATTGCAATTTAGCTACATCGCTTTCCAATCTCAGGAAGTAAGAGTTGGAAGCTCTTCTCGTCTTCAAGTGGTATTGCGTACGGATAATCGCAGTATGGACGAGGTCGTCGTGGTAGGTTTTGGTACTGCTCGCAAGAGTGAAATCACGGCTGCATCCACTACAGTAAAAGCGGAAGATTTCCGCCAAAGTGCCGCACGTAACGCGATGGACTTATTGCAAGGTAAAGTTGCTGGACTCCAAGTAACGCGTAGCGGTTCAAACCCTAATACAGGTGTCAGTATTCAGCTCCGCGGTGCTACTTCTATTTCAGGGACTAACTCACCATTAATTATTATAGATGGTATTCCTGGGGGTAATCTAGATTTGCTACAACAAGAGGATATTGAGTCCATGACCGTATTGAAAGACGGATCTGCTGCGGCGATTTATGGTACGCAAGCTAATGGTGGCGTTGTCATAGTAACTACCAAGAAAGGTGTGCCGGGAAAGACTCGTTTTGATTATGCGACTTATGCAAGTAAGGATGTGCTACAGCGTCAGCCTGATTTTATGAATGCAGAACAATACCGTCAGAAAATTGCTGAAGGGCTTATTCAACCCACGCAAGATTTTGGCTCTAGTATTAATGCTGTTGATGAGTTGACAAGAACCAATAATTTTAGCCAGTATCACACTTTAGCTATCTCTGGTGGTGGCGAAAATAATAGTTTCCGTGCTAGTACCTACTTTAGAGATTTGCAAAGTATTGCTAAGGAAAATGGAAGGACGGAGTATGGTATTCGTGCTAATTTCAATGGTAAGGGCTTAGATAACAAATTAACTACTCAGGTCGATTTTGTAACCAATTTTAACAATGCCAATTTATTAGGTGGCGGCGGTTGGGAATGGGCATATACCAGAAACCCTACATTACCAATTCGTAATGCTGATGGTACTTGGTTTTACGATCAAACGAGTACTAATGAAGTAGCTCGCCTACATGAAGAACATAGTAGACGCCAGCAACAAACAACAACTATCTCTGCTACAGTTGGATACGAGATCATTAAAGATTTGAGATTCAACGTTTTCGGATCGGTGCAACGTAACGGCTGGAATGACGGTTACTACGCTACATTAGCTTCAGAGCCATCATTCAAGAATGACAGAGGTTTATTAGGTTACGGTTCACAATCTACTGAATTACGGTTTAATTATGCCTTTGAACCGAATATTTCATTTAATCGTATCATTAACGAGGTTCATTCAGTTAATGCAGTAGCAGGTTATAGTTATCGATATGACGTCAACCAAGGATTTAATGCTAACAACAGAGGTTTCCAAAATGACATCTTTGAAGAGAATAATCTAAATGCAGGTAATGCACTGACGCAAGGTTTTGCTGGAATGGGCAGTTTCAAAAATGATAACAAGATTATTGGTTTTCTAGGTCGTATCATTTATTCATTCGATGGAAAGTATAGCTTCCAAGGTACATATCGTCGTGATGGATCTTCTCGCTTTGGTGCCAATAACAAATGGGGTAACTTTGGAGCGCTGGGAGCTGCTTGGAATATTAGCCAAGAAGACTTCATGCAAAATGTTGCTTGGGTAAATGATTTGAAACTTCGTGCCAGTTACGGTGTGACTGGTAACCAAGATATTGGTAACTACATGTCACTAGTTACACTGGGTACCGGTAATAATTATATGTATCCAGACAATGTATGGCGTCAAACTTATGGACCTACAAGAAACCCTAATCCAAACTTGCGCTGGGAAACGAAAACGGAATCCAACATCGGTGTTGACTTCTCCTTCTTAGAAGGTCGTGTGGGCGGTGCGATCGATGTGTACCGTCGTGTTACCAAAGATTTGTTGGGAAGCTACACTTCGCAACAACCATCTCTGATTCTTGATAACATCTTTACCAACGTAGGTACCATGGCCTCTAATGGTGTTGAACTGACGTTAAATCTTGTTCCTGTTCGTAATGAGAATGTCACTTGGTCAGTAGATATTATCGGTAGTACCAACAGAAACAAATTAAGATCATTCTCTAACGATACATACAAAGCAGAGTCACGTACTTTTGGTAGTATTGGTGGTTTTGGAGCGCTAGGTGATGCTATTCGTACCTTTGAAGGGTCGAGCGTAGGTAATTTCTACGGAAGACGTTTTGCTGGCTTCTCGGAAGATGGGGATTGGTTGTTTTTCAATAGAGCTGGAGAAGCTGTACCTAATGGACAAATAAATCCTAGTACTTCTGATTTTGCGAATACAGATTTGGCCGTTATTGGTAATGGTGTTCCAAAATACCACTTCTCATTCAACTCGGTGGTTAACTACCGTAACTTCGATTTCAGAGCCTTCTTCCGTGGTCGCTTTGATTATGATATCTTGAACACAATGCACTTAGCGTATGGTAATCGTGTGACATTGCCAAATAACGTGTTGAATGATACTTTCGATAGACATGGAGAACTGTTGAAAGGTGGCTATGTTTACTCTGATTATTATTTGGAGAGCGGTTCTCACTTAAAATTAGATGAACTCACGTTGGGCTATACCTTCAAGTTAAATACTGAACGTATCCGCAATTTGCGTGTGTATGCTACAGGAACCAATTTAGCACTATTTACCAAGTATTCAGGTAATGATCCTGACTACGTAAACGATACTGGTTTAGCACCAGGTATTGACGGCAGAGGTCCTTTCCCGAACACGCGTTCATTCTTATTTGGTTTAAATATTGGATTTTAAGCAGTTAATGTTCTAACAACACATTATTATGAAAAGAGAAATTAGAAAATGGGTATATGCAATGGGTATGGTCACCGCTTTATCTACGATGAGTGCATGTACAGACTTAGAAGAAACGGTCTACGATCAGTTGATTACCGATAATTATTATAACAACAAAATGGAGACGCTGTCAGCTGTGCTCCGTCCATATACGCACGCCAATGCTTGGGCTACACCCGGTCAAAACGGCTGGTGGCGCTTAAGTGAATATTCTGGAGATCAATTGGCTTGGCCTCAGAAAGGCCGTCATGGTTTGGACAACGGAAACTGGATTCGCTTGCATGGCCACTCTTGGACGCCAGATGAGGATACAGTTAGGGATGCTTGGCGGTTGATGTTTTGGGGAATGGGCTTATGTACCGATCCAATCGAAAACTTGGAGCGTCGTGATGCCTCTGCGATGGGTATTACGGAAGAAGAACGTCTCGCTTATATTGGTGAGTTAAAGTTGTTCCGTGCTTTCCATTATTTAAAAATAATGGACTTGTGGGGGAATGTTCCCATTGTTACGCAAGTAGGTATTCCCATTAATCCAGAGACAGCGTCTCGCACGGAAGTTTTCAATTTTATTGAGAAAGAAATTCAAGAAAACATCAATAATGTTCCAGTGCTATCTACGGCGATGACAGGTCGTGTATCGCGTGCTGCAGGCTATGCGATGTTAGTAGAACTATACTTAAATGCAGAAGTATGGACAGGAACTGCCCGTTGGGATGATTGTATTACGGCAGCAAATCAATTGATCAATGGGGCTGGCGGTGCGCAAAATGGCCAAATGGCTTTGGATCCGAATCTTACAGATGCTTTCAGACCTGAAAACCATTTGTCAAAAGAAGTGATTATGTCTATCGCTTACGAGTTCCAACGTTCGAATACACAGCCGCAATGGACGGCTGATTTCTTCTACTTCAATCAACGTGATATCACTGGTGGCGGACGTAATGGAAATAACGGTACGGTGGTTATTCCTGGTGTTTACACTACGTTCCAAGATACCGATTTACGTAAAAAAGAATGGTTTTTATTTGGGCCGCAGATGAAATTCTCTGATCCGACGCAGCCTGTACTAGGCGCGTCTGATGAATATCAGGGGCGTCCAATTGCTTTCGTAGACAATATTCGTTTGAACCTAGTAGCGCAAGCTAATGGAACTGATCCAGAACTATTGGAATCCAATATGCGTACAGGAGAAGGAAATAGCGGTGTTCGTTTTAATAAATACAAGCTAGGACACTTGGCTCATCCAAGTTACAATAGTACGGATTGGAATGTATATCGCTTAACTTGGGTTTACTTTGCAAAAGCAGAAGCTATCATGCGTAAGGCAGGAGGCACTGCTAACCAAGAAGCAGTCGATCTGATCAATGCGTCTAAATCTCGTGCTTTTACACAAGTAGATCAAGCAGCAAACCTTTATACAACTGCTACATTAACGCTTAATGAGTTGTTAGCAGAGCGTGGCCGTGAATTTATCTTTGAGGGATACCGTCGTCAAGATTTGATTCGTTTTGGCGTATTCCACACCAACTCTTGGTGGGATCACCAACCATCTGATATCAACAAAACGTTGTTCCCAATTCCAAATAGACAACGTGTTCTAAATCCAAACTTGGCGCAAAACCCGGGTTATAATTAATATCATTGTTTGTTCTTAAAATTGTGCTTAGGGCTTCCGAATTCGGAAGCCCTTTTTTGGTTCATAAAGCGTCATAGCTAATAAGCTAAATCTTTTTAAACATTAATTTAGACTTATTCAAAATAATAATATATTTGCAGACAAATTATACGTCATGAAGCATAGTCTACCATTTATCGCTATCCTTTTAGCGATCCAAACACTTTCTGCGCAGCAACAGCAGCGAGATACACAACGCACGCGCGATACTTCCACCACGCGAAGTGTGGAAGACGTGATCATTGATGGCTATGTCAAGAAGAATTCGCCTACAGTGAATCGCATGCCACTCAAGGCGATCGAAAATTCACAAGTATTCTCTTCTATTGATCGCACTGCGTTAGAAAATCAGCAGATCACGACGGTGGATGATGGTTTCAGAAACGTTGTTGGTTTACAAAAGATGTGGAATGCTTCTAATCGAAGCGGAGATGGTGGCGCGTACGTCAACTTACGCGGTTTTGTGACCAACAATTCCTTGCGTGATGGCTATGTGGCGCCCGTTACTTCGACGATGGATGCGATCAATATTGAAAAAATTGAAGTGCTAAAAGGCCCTTCAGCAACCTTATTTGGTACCGGACCTACTTCGTATGGAGGTGTGATCAACCGGGTAACGAAAAAGCCTTATGAAGAATTTGGTGGCCATGTGGCTATCTTTGGCGGTAGTTTTAATCATTATCGTGCACAGGCCGACATCAACACACCGCTCAACGAAGACAAATCCCTGCTTTTTCGGTTAAATACAGCATATACCAATACCGGAACGTTTCAAATAAAGGATGCTAGAAATCAATTTTTTACCTTAGCACCAAGCTTAACTTGGAGAGTAAACGATCGTTTGGATATTAATCTAGAATACGAGCATTTCGAGAATAAAGCGATCGCAGAACAGAGTGTATTTTTCTCCTATTCCCCTTCACAGTATGGTTATAGCGATATGCACGCCCTCGTCGAAGATACAGGGATGAAATATCGGGAATCTTATATCGGTGATGGCTTGTATAATAACGGTCGTACGAGTAACATATTTGCCACAGCACATTATCAGATATCAGACCGTATCCTGTCTACAACGGCAGTAAATAAAGCTTACAACCGATCCGACGGCCGGAATCCTTTCTTTTATATTGGTCGGGAGGATCTTTGGGGCAATACAGGTGTATTAGGCATTCATCAAGCCGATCAGTCAACCGCAAACAGTCATCAAGATATATTCCAAATACAGCAAAACTTTAATTTTGAAGGGCAGATTGGCGAGATGCGTAATCGTTTGGTCGTCGGTGGCGATTATATGCGTACCAACAATCGTCAGTTCTTTTATTCTGCCACCATGCGGTTTATGCCATTCACCGGTGGAGATTACGCGGTATTCAATGCCGAGTTCGTAGATGCATATTATCAGAATCTACGTGATCAGGGCACTTTTGATGCCTTTGCTTATCCATTGATTGATGATCAAGACACGTATAGTTTTTATGCGTCTGATGTACTTACGCTAACACCGAGACTAAATGTCATGGCGGCATTACGTTATGAGAGCAATGACTTCTTAGGTGGCAACTTATACAATGCCGTGGCCGAATCGTACAAGCAATCGGGCTGGTCGCCGAAATTTGGTGCTGTATACGAGATTGTGAAAGATAAATTTTCGGTCTTTGCGAATTATCAGAATAGCTTTACCTCTAATGGTTATTTTATTTCAGATGTTTCTGGAACGGTAGCATTGTCTAAACCTGAAACGGCCAACCAATGGGAGGGAGGTCTGAAAGCGGATTTGTTGAAAGGCAGAGTGAATGCTTCCTTAAGCTATTACGATATCACTGTTAGCAATAGTTTGCAGAATAATGGGCTTACGACTGATGGAGGGTTCCTAGTGCAAGATCAATTGGGAGAGCGCACGAGTCGTGGTGTAGAATTAGAAGTCAATGCTTATTTAGTAAAAGGATTTACCGTTATTGGCGGTGTGAGCTACAATGATTCAAAAATTAGTGAAACCACGGACGCCAGTACATTAGGGCGTCGTCCTACAACAGGAGCTGCACCTTGGCAGGCAAACTTCTACGCAAACTACAATTTCTTAGACGGCGCGCTCAAAGGACTCGCTTTTGGATTTGGAGGAAATCACGTGGGAGCAATACCGATATTTAATACGACTACAGCTGTATTTGAATTACCAAAATACACCGTGTTGAATGCGAATGCGTATTATGATTACAAGCAATTTCGGATTGGCTTACGGATGGATAATCTGACCAATGAGCGGTACTGGATTGGGTACAGTACGGCCAATGCGCAACCAACACGGAATATTATTGGGAATATCACATACCGTTTCTAACGAAGGAAAGAAAAAAGATCAATGTTGGGAGAGAAGAAAAATAAAAAAAAGTCATTCATAAAAAGATGGTTTGGCAAATTACACCTATGGTTTGGCCTTGCCGTGGGCATACCTGTGGTCATTATTTCGATCACTGGTGCTTTATATGTATTCAAAGATGAGTTCGAGAATTTTACCCGTCGGGATGTGATTTACCATCACGAACCAGATATTGCATCCAAAGAACTTATTCCCATTTCGGTATTAGCAGATCAGGTAGAGCAAGCTTGTCCAGAAGATTACCCGTTGCATTGGGTGAATGTGCCTGTCGATCCAGCCATGTCTTACCAGTACTATTACTACGAGCGAAATCCTGATGCATGGCATTACTTTGATGAGGTAGTTATTTACAAGCTCATTTATGTGAATCCTTATTCGGGCGAAGTCCTGCGTGTGTACGATGAGAAGATGGGCTTCTTCAATATTGTGAAGATGATCCATTTCAGCTTTCTTTTACAATCAGAATGGGGCAAGTATGTGGTGGGCATACCGGTGTGTCTATTTGTGTTTATGCTGATTTCTGGTATTGTATTGTGGTGGCCACGCAACAAAGCGGGTAGAAAGCAGCGCTTTCAATTTAATTGGAAAAAAACGACGAAGGCCAAGCGTAAGAATTATGATCTACACAATATCCTTGGATTTTACGGATCTATATTCGCTCTAATATTTTCGATCACGGGTTTGTTCTATTGTTATTTTGTGATCCAAGCTTTTATCTATGTTGTATTTTCTGGTGGCGAAACGGTATATCCCGATCATTCTCATATTACCACTACGGCACCGGAGTCCGTCCGGACAGACTACACCTTAGATTCGATTGCCAATCAGGTAAAAAGACTGTATCCCGAAAGCTATGGCTTTGCCTTGGATCTGGGGGATGATCACCTCGACGACCACATTCATCCAAACTTTGAAGTGTACGTCAAGCATCTTTCGTATTCATATCATCAGATGAGTCAGTTGATTTTCGACGAGCACTCTGCTGAATTGTTGCATACACACGATTATAAAGACAAAAATTTTGGTGAAAAGATGGTCGGAGCAAATTATGATATTCATGTCGGTTCCATCTTTAATCTACCTACTAAGATTATTGCCTTTTTGGTCAGTTTGATATGTGCTTCGTTGCCCGTTACTGGATTTATGATCTGGTATAATCGAAAGAAGAAGGCTATTTGAGTGTAAAAACGTCCCAAAAGGACGTTTTTTTTTATTTTTTGTATCTTTGTAGTAATGAGGAAATGCAAAATATACAATATCAACTATTGCTTATTTTATAAAACCAGAAAGACTTCGCGCAACAACTCTTTGAAGATCCCTCCGTGCGCGCACTAATGGTGCAGTTTCCTATCCTTTAAAACTGTTTTGATACTACCTTATTTGATCTTGCCATAATAGCAGATTAAGCATCGGTAATTTTTGGAAACCATTGGTATCCATTCCATTTATGATAGTCCCAGCGGCTATTTTCACTAGATACATATTATGAAAGAAGAAAGACCCGTAAAAATTAAGGTCGAAGATTTAGTATTGATTTTCGGTAAGCAGAAAGAAAGTGCGCTGAAGATGCTAAAAGAAGGCCATACCAAAAAAGAAATATTGGCAAAAACTCATTGCACGGTAGGTATCAACCGGGCAAATTTTGAAATATACGAAGGTGAGTTCTTCGTGATCATGGGATTGTCGGGTAGTGGGAAATCCACCTTGCTACGCTGTCTTAATCGATTGATTGAGCCAACAGGTGGCAATATATATGTCAACGGAAATGACATTACCCGAAAAAATCATCAAGAGCTACTCGACGTACGTCGAACAGAGATGAGCATGGTATTTCAAAAATTTGGTTTACTGCCGCACCGCAGTGTACTGGACAATGTCGCGTTTGGCTTAGAAATCAGAGGCGAAGATCTGGAAGCAAGAACGAAGAAAGCACAACAAGCAATCGATACAGTAGGGTTGCAAGGTTTTGAACAGCAATCGCCTGCCCAGTTATCCGGTGGTATGCAACAGCGGGTGGGCTTGGCGCGCGCACTTACTAATGATCCAGAAGTATTGCTGATGGATGAAGCGTTCTCGGCATTAGATCCATTAATCAAAACAGAGATGCAAGATGAATTAATCAGCTTGCAAAACAAACTGCGGAAGACCGTCATATTTGTAACCCACGATCTCGATGAAGCCATCAAGTTAGGAGATCGGATCGTAATTATGAAAGATGGGATTATTGAGCAGATTGGCACGGCAGAAGAAATCTTGACTAATCCAGCTACGCCATATGTAGAAGCTTTTGTGGAAAAGGTAGATCGCAAGACCATCATTACGGCAGGTTCCTTAATGCATCAGAAGCCAACGACGGTGCGCTTTGGAAAAGATGGTCCAGAGGGAACCTTACGCAAAATGCGCACAACGGGATTAGATGTGTTGCCTGTAGTAGATGATAATCAAACGTTCTTGGGTTTTGTATGGGTCAATGATGCGGTATTATGTGCCAAACGAAAAGATCCAACGGTGGAGAGCATTTTGAAAAAAGAAGTGCCTACTGTGACGACCGAAGTGACTGTCGAAGAAATGTTGCCCCTAATTACTGCCACAAGATCGCCCATCGCGGTGACGGAGAAAGATACCGGCGTATTGCTGGGTATTGTATCCCAAAACTCTGTCGTGATCGAAGCGACGCGCTTCAACGAGCAAGAGATAACTGAATTGAAAGAAAACGCCAACCACAACTAAAACATGGAAAAAACAATAGATATAGGACAATACATCGCCATCGCAGTCAAATGGTTGATGGCCAACCTGCGACCATTATTTGATTTTATAAAAACCTCTGGCAATGCCGGCATTGAAAGCATTGAATGGGTACTGGTGAGCGTACCATTTTTCATTACGATTGCTTTATTTACGTTTGCCGCGTGGCGTTATGCCAGTCGCGGTGTAGCTGCATTTACCTTATGTGGCCTAGCACTGATCTATCTGATGGGATTCTGGGAAGAGACCATGCAGACGCTGGCCTTGATTATTTCATCCACCATTATCGCCTTGATCATCGCCATTCCGTTGGGTATTTGGTCGGCCAAGAATATGACTGCACATCGCGTTATTCGACCATTGCTCGACTTGATGCAAACCATGCCTGCATTCGTGTACTTAATTCCGGCAGTATTATTTTTCAGTATTGGAAAACTTCCGGGCGCATTTGCCACCATTATATTTGCCATGCCACCGGCTGTCCGATTGACCGCTTTGGGCATTCAGCAAGTTCCGGGAGATGTGTTGGAAGCAGCACGATCACTAGGTGCTACGCAAAAGCAAATCTTATTTAAAGTAGAGTTGCCGCTGGCCTTGAAAACGATTTTAACAGGCGTGAATCAAACGATTCTGTTGTCGCTTTCCATGGTCGTGATTGCAGGTATGATTGCAGCAGGCGGGTTAGGAGAGAAGGTATTAGAAGGTATCAATAATTTGGACATTGGTTTGGGTTTTGAAAGTGGTTTGTCCGTGGTCATTCTGGCTATCGTGTTGGATCGTATCACGCAAGGATTCGGTAATAAAATTAGTGTAAAATGAGACGTATAATATATAGCGTTGGCATTTCTATCGTCCTCTTCCTCGTATTTGGGAGCTGTGGCGGTAGGATTGGCAAACGCATCAGTATGGGAATGGTAGAAGGTTGGGCCGAGGGTAATGCCATGACCTTAGTCACCAAAGAATATTTATCACAAAAAGGTTATCTGGTCGTGACGCACAAAGCAGCGCCAAACTTACTGCTGGCTTCGATGGATAATGGCGATACCGATGTATTTATGAATGTGTGGCTGCCTACGACGCATGGCGATAAAGTCGCTCCTTTTGATCATATTAAAAGCGCTGGAATTAACTACGAAGGCGCACGTTTAGGATTGGTTGTGCCCAAATATGTCGATATCAATTCCATTGAAGAATTGAACGCCAACAAAGATAAGTTTGGCGGACGCATTGTTGGTATTGAACGTGGATCTGGTATGGCTACCTATACGGATAGCGTGCTGTTGGCGTACGATTTAGATTATCGGCAATTGAATTCTTCGATGATTGCGATGGCTTCTGAATTGCAAAAAGCCATCGATGAGCAGCGCTGGATTGTGGTTACCGCTTGGCAACCGCATTGGCTTTTCGGCCGCTACGATGTGAAGTTTTTAGAAGATCCGAAGAAGATTTATGGCGATACCGAACACATCGAAACATTCGTACGCGACGACTTTGAAGCAGATTATCCTGAAGTTTATCGGTATTTTCAACATGCTTTTTTTGAAGAAGATGTGCTTTCCGAATTGTTAACACGCATGGAAGCTAGTAAGAATGAAAAGGAAACTGCCCGAGAATGGGTAGCGGAGAATAAGGCGTTACTCGACGCTTGGTGGGGTAGCAGCGAATAAACTGAAAAAGGCATCCAATGGGATGCCTTTTTCAGTTATAGTATTTCTTGCTATAAAAAAATAGCTACACGCGAATCTGTCCTTCGCCAAATACATAGTATTTGTTCGTAACCAATTGCTCTAAACCAAGCGGTCCGCGATGATGCAATTTGTCGGTACTAATGGCTAGTTCAGCACCCACACCCATTTGTCCACCATCAGTAAAGCGTGTCGACGCATTGTGATATACTGCTGCACAATCTACTTGCTCCATAAAAGCTTGCGCTTTCTCGGTGTCTTTGGTGAAGATAATGGCCGAATGACCACCACTGCAATCGTTAATTTTTTCGACGGCAGCAGGCAATTCGTTCGCTACGCCGATGGCAATCTTTTTAGCCAAGAATTCTTCGTGCCATGCTTCCTCGGAAAGTGGCTGAGCAGCCGCAAAATAAGCACGAAGTGACTCATCTGCAAGGATCTCCACAGATTCTTGTGCAAACTGTTTGCCCAACTCGCGAACGCGTTCCTCAAAATTCGGCAAAGCCGGATTAATTAAAATTTTATCTAAGGCGTTGCAGGCACTGATTTTGTCGACCTTGGAATGTACAACTACTTTGAGTGCCATTTCCCAATCGGCATCTTCGGCAATGTAAGCGAAGTTATTGCCGCGGCCACTGATCAATACGGCGCAACGCGCATGCTCTTTCACAAATGCTATTAAGCGCTCACCGCCACGAGGTACGATAAGGTCTAGGCGCTGCGGTGGATTGCGCAAGAATTCTTGCGTATCTTCTCGGTTCAGCGTTAAAAGCTGAATCCAATCCGCCGGAAGATCATGCTCGGCTAATGCTTTGTGCCAACAATCTACCAACGCTTGATTGGTATGAATAGCTTCTTTACCGCCTTTTAACAGGATGCGATTATTAGCTTTGAAAGCCAATACGGCTGCTTCTATCGTCACATCTGGCCGCGATTCGTAGATAATCATAATGGTGCCAAATGGCGCCGTCTGATTGACGATATGCAAGCCGTTTTCTAAAGTAAGATCAGAAATGGTTTTGCCGACAGGATCTTCCTGTCCGGCTACCGCGCGTACCGCGCGAATCATTTCGTCGATCTTCTTGTCATTGACCAATAATCGGTCGTAAAGCGCTTGATCCTTACCTTCGAAATGGGCAATATCTTCCGCGTTAGCGGCTAAAATTTCGGTGCGACTATGGTCTAATATGTTGATCATTGACGTCAACACCTGATTTTTAATGTCTGTATGTAAACGTTTCATGTTATTTCTCTTTATTAATGTAATAGATTGGTATGATAGACTAAACGGTAAATTTTGTACCTACGTCTACGCCATTCACAATATCTAATACAACGTTGGGTCTTTTACCATTTGCAATATAAGTGGTTATACCCAGATTAGCAGTCTTTTTAGCGATATTAAGTTTGGATTTCATACCACCACGACCTTGTGCTTCCCCTTTGGTGCTTTCTTGCACAAATTGCTCCACCGGTTCGTCAGCACTAATGTGACTCAATAGTTCACTTTCTGGATCTTCTGGATGTCCGCTAAAGAAACCATCCGCGTCCGTCAGCAAGATGAGCATATCAGCTTTGATCAATTCGGCGACTAAGCTCGCCAACTCATCGTTGTCTGTAAATGTAGACATCGATAGCGAAACGGCATCATCTTCATTGGCGATCGGTACGACCCCTTCTTGAAGTAATCCTTCATAACAGTTAATCATGTTTTCGCGGTGTGGCCCAGCATCAAAATCCCTTTTGGTGGCCAATACTTGCGCACAACGGATGCCGTACGAGCGAAATAAGGTGTAATAGTGCCGCATCATGCGCGGCTGACCGATGGCGGAAAATACCTGACGGCGAATGATTTTGTCATCTGTTTTCAACTGATGGCGCATCACCTCTTTGCCTGCGATCACAGAACCAGAAGAAACCAATACCGTCATGATGTCTTGCTCATGGAGGTAAGCGATCTGGTCCACTAATTTTTGAAGCACCTTTTCTACGATGCGATTGTCTTTGTTGGTAATAACGTGAGTCCCCACTTTGATGACTACACGTTTTATAGGTTTAGATTCTTTCTCTATTGTATTATGCATGATTAAATTCTTTTCCAAGTTCTACCGCTCTGTTAAATGCAGCGTAAGCGGCTTCTTTAATTTGTTCTTTTACATTATTGTCTTCCATGGAGTCCAGTGCGGCTTGTGTAGTACCACCTTTGGAAGCTACTTTGGCCATCCAAGCATTGGGATCTAAGTCAGACGAGCCGAAGAGTTCTACGGCGCCGGCAAATGTTTGGTAAACCAACGTGCGCGCTTCTCTACCGGAGAAACCCATTTGCTGTGCTGCCTCCATCATAGATTGCATAAAATAAAAGATATAAGCGGGTCCACTTCCTGAGATTCCAGTGGAAGCGTCGATGTCGTTTTCGGTATCTAAATAGATGGAGCGACCAGTCGTATCAAGCAGTTGCTTGATGGTCGAGCGTTCTAATCGCGAAACTTCTTTGGATGCGGTAAAGGAAGTCATCCCTAATCCGACCTGTGCTGGCAGATTGGGCATCGCACGAATCACTTTTGTCATGCCGAGTCCTTCTTGAATCACTTTGATGGTAACGCCTGCCATAATCGAAACGAAAACTTGTTCCTCATTAACAAAAGGGCGCATTTGTTCCATTAATCCTTGTGCATGATTAGGTTTTACGGCGATAAAGATCACATCGGCTGCAGGCAAGCATGCGCTCAATTCGGTATAGCCATCCAACAATGGGTTGGTGGATAATTCTGCGACACGCTCCTCTGATTTGTCCAAAATCATCAGATCGTTCGTTTTTAATATAGTAGATTTTGCAATAGCTTCCGCGTAGGTGAAGCCCATATTTCCCCCTCCAATTACGAGTACCTTCATAGATATGTAATATTGATTTTAAAGTTTGTAGAAATGAAGATTTTCTTCACTTTTTCACCTAAAATGAAGCAATATCCATGCAAAACGTGTGAAAATTGACGATTTTTTTATTTTTCCATAAAATCGACAGACTCAAAAAAATCATTATAGAGGGTATTTCTTGCCTATCTCTCTTCAATTGGACAAAATGAAAGAAGACTGCAAATGTGTCATAAATACACTTTGTGATTTTAAAATCTTGTTTTTGGTACTGACAAATGTGCGTTTTACACTATATTTCTACCGTATGATCGTTCTTATTCGTAACCCTCCAGCACGATCAGCGATATTGGTGCATTGTTAATCGAGGACATGATCTCCTACCAATGCAACGGTATGGTGGGATGAATCAACCTACAATTATCAGTGGAATAATTTCCTTCGTCGTTTACATTTCATTGAATCTATAATATAGACTATGAATGGTATGATGGCATACAACAAAAAAAACCGCGTATGTTTTATCGCTAAAACATACGCGGTTTATAATAGTGCTCTAAAAAATATTATTGACCAGAGAAGAATGTTGAAATTTTCAATGCTTTTGCTTTCGCTTCCGGTGTGTCTCCTGTACTAGCTTTATCTCCTAGTAGCACGATAGAGATATAGCTATTATTTCTCAGGTCAGCAGACGCTAACTTAGCCAATTCTTGGCCATCCAGACTTTTCACAATAATATCGGCAGCTCCACCACTTTTAGGGCTAAGTATGAATTTTTCGCTGTTCGATGAGTTAGCTTGAGTTTCAGGTACTCTATTGCTTAGTGCAGTTACTTTTTCACCAGCGATAAAAAGATCGACCGCTTCTACTCCAGAAGCTAAATTAAGGAATCTGATACGTGGTGCCGTTTCTGTGCTTTGATCCGGCGTATCGTTCAACATAATAAATTTTGCTGGAACAGTATTTCCAAAAATGTAAGCGGAGTAAAACTTATTTTCTGCTGTTTTCACTGGTGCTTTATCAACCAAGATTTGATTAGTCGCTTGATTGATGGCTGTTAGCGTCAGATCTGTTAAATTTGTATTTGGCAGGGCACCCGAATTTCTATCATATTGAAGTGTTCCTGCAGTCTGGTCACCAAATTTCAATTGAATACCTGTCTGCAAAGGAGAGTATGCGTTGATAATAGAAAGGAAAGAAGTTGGTGGTTGCGGAGTTGGTTCTTCATTCTTCATACAACTTCCAAACAACACGACGCTTAATGCTACTGCACAAGCATTCCTTAAATTCACTAATTTTTTCATGTAGATTTTACGTTAGTCTTCTTTATTATACTAATTGTTTTTCAATATCCATTATACGATGCAGTATACAGCTTCGCTACAGATGCTATTCATTTTTCTTTAGGGTAAGCTAAAAATACAAAGAGGTCACCGTATCGGCAACCTCTTTGTATTGTAAATCGGGTATTTTTGACGAATCTAATTATTCAAAATACTCTTTGATACGTTCAAAGAATGATTTTTCGTTTTTACCCGGCTGTGGTTTGAAGTTAGAAGACTCTTTTAGTTTTTCTAACACATCACGCTCTTCTTTGGAAACTGCTTTTGGCGTCCATACATTGACGTACACCAATTGATCACCTTTGTGATAAGAGTTTACTTCAGGAAGACCCTTGCCCTTTAAACGTAAGATTTTTCCACCTTGCGTGCCCGGTTCTATTTTAATTTTTGCTTTACCATCAATCGTTGGGATTTCCACGCTAGTTCCTAAAGCTGCATCCGCAAAATTGATGTACAAATCATAAATTACATTGATGCCATCGCGTTTCAAGGATTCGTGTGGAATCTCTTCTACCAAGATGATCAGGTCTCCCGGAATACCACCGCGCGGTGCCGCATTACCTTTGCCACTCATAGACAATTGCATGCCTTCGCTTACACCTGCCGGAATGTTAATCGTAATGTTTTCATCACTGCGAGTCAAGCCTTCCCCTTTACAGGTAGTACATTTAGCGGTAATTTCAATTCCTTCACCATTACACGTAGGACAGGTGCTGGTTGTTTGCATCTGACCAAGAATGGTGTTGGTAACGCGTCTTACTGAACCAGATCCGTTACATGTTCTACAAGTATGGTAGGAGCTTTTATCTTTTGCGCCAGTGCCATCACAGGTTTGACAGGCAACTTGTTTGTTGACTTTTATTTTCTTCTCTACACCTAAAGCGACTTCCTCTAGGGTGAGTTTTATTTTTACGCGTAAATTGGAACCGCGTTGCACACGACGACCACCGCCGCGCGAACCGCCGCCGCCGAAAAATCCTTCGAACGGATTGCCGCCACCGCCGCCACCGAAGATATCGCCAAACTGGCTGAAAATATCATCCATGTTCATGCCGCCACCGCCGCCGTATCCGCCAGCGGCACTGTTGCCTGCATGACCAAACTGGTCATAGCGTCTGCGCTTTTCTGGGTTGCTGAGTACTTCATAAGCTTCAGCAGCTTCTTTAAACTGCTCTTCGGCTTGCGGATCATCCGGGTTTTTGTCTGGGTGATATTTAATCGCTAATTTCCGATAAGCGGATTTTATCTCTGCGGCCTCTGCACCTTTAGAAACACCTAATACGTCGTAGTAATCTCTTTTTGACATCTTTATCCTTTTCTATTGACCAATCACCACTTTGGCAAATCGGATTACTTTATCATTCAACAAATAACCTTTCTCTACCACGTCGATCACTTTATTTTTCATGTCGTCGGTGGGAGCAGGGATCGCTGTAATAGCTTCTTGGAATTCAGAATCGAAAGCCTGACCAACAACGTCCATTTCTTTCAGACCTTGCTGTTCCATCAGTTTTCTGAATTTGGTATTCACCAATTCAACGCCTTGTTTTACGGTTTCTACATCTTGTGCAGCAGCCATCGAAATAAGTGCGCGATCCATATCATCCAAAACTGGCAATAGCTTTCCAATGACTTCTTTTCCAGCAGATTGAATGATCTCTATTTTCTCGCGAGAAGTTCTCTTTTTGTAATTCTCGAACTCGGCTAATAAACGCGCATATTTATCTTGCGCTTCCTCTAATTTTGATGCGATATCCGACTCTTCAACGATTTCTGTCGGTTCTTGCTCCATATTTCCCTCGTTGGTTTCAAGATTATCTTGTTCCAAGCTCTCTTCTTCTTGATTATATTCGTGTTCGTTTACCATGTTGCTATACTATAAAACAATCCCTTGTTATCCACAGGGATGTTCAATTTTTTTGCCAATACGCGATTCGCCGACAGGCTGTCAGTTTTCCGCGAGGTGGACTTACAATTTGTCTGATTTGTGTAATTGTGTCAGTTATTGACGGGCTTAAATAGTGACATTGTCGTGCAGTGCACCATCGGCCGTACGCAGGATACGAGCTGGCATATTACGAATGATTTGATAATCGTGCGTAGCCATCAATACCGCAGTTCCTGATGCCGCAATGTCGCGCAATAATAGAATGATTTCTTCTGAAGTGGCAGGATCCAAGTTACCCGTTGGCTCATCGGCCAAGATGATTTCTGGATCATTGAGTAAAGCACGGGCGATTACCACACGCTGTTGTTCACCACCAGATAATTCGTGTGGCATCTTTTTCAACTTGGAGCGCAAGCCTACTTTTTCCAAAACATCCACCATCTTGTTTTCGATCAGTCCGCGATCTTTCCAACCCGTTGCTTTGAGGGCAAATTCCAGATTCTTCTCAACGGTACGATCATTCAGCAAGTGGAAATCCTGAAATACGATCCCCAACTTGCGACGTAGGTAAGGTACTTCGTTGTCGTGCAGCTTTTTCAAGTCGAATCCAGCAATCATTCCTTCACCTGTAGCGATATATAGATCACCATAGATGATTTTCAAAAGACTACTTTTTCCAGATCCCGATTGTCCGATCAGATAGATGAACTCACCCGACTGTATGCTAAGATTGACATTAGCCAATACAAGGTGTTTCTGCTGATATATATCGATGTTTTTGAGTCTGATAACGGAATGTTCTGCCATAAAAAATTATAAATCAAGTTTGACGATCTGACCGAAAGGAATTTCTTGGGCGATCTGCATAATGTAATCCAATTTGTCTCCTAAACCTATTTTATCTAACGACTTATCCGGCCGATCTACGCGAAAGTAGGCCAATAGGGTAAAGGCTTCATCACGTAACTGTACGTAATCTGGAATTTTTGCGACACCTTTTACTTTTATTAAATACATCTCAACGGTCAAAAGCAAACTTTAGTTGCCAAATGTAAAGTTCAATTATCAAATGTATAGTTTTTTCATGATAAGCGCCCGAATTGCTCGGAAAATTAACAATTCTTTAGATCGAGCGACGCTAACCTATGCACTACCTGTGTTGTTCTAAGAATGCCAAAATATCTACGCCATCTGCATAATCATCCAACGCCGGACATTGGCTCTCGCCAAATGAAAACACCGGCACATTGGGCGTGATTTGCGCATTGGTGACCACGCATTGGATTTGATCTTGTGCCGCATCCAGATCATTAGCCACATTGGCCAATGTAGCATAACGCTCAAAATGCACTACCGCGAGGGGAGAAGCCCAGCTTTTGTCTTCCTTGAGCAATAGAAACCCGTTGTCGAAATGGACATCGGCATTTATTAAAAAGATAGACTTATTATAGTCGTAATTATTGCCGTACTTGTTATGTTGGCTCACCGATTGGAAGTCTGCAATACCTTCGTAAAGCTGTGCGATATCATAATTTTCTGGAATGTAAATCTTCGATACTGAACGACATCCTAAACCAAAATAATCAAAGATGTCTTGCCCCAATTGCGCTATTTGCTCGGGAGTCTCACTGCCATCCAGAATGGCGACAGAGTTTCTATTTTTGCGGATGATGTGTGGTTTTTTACCAAAATAATATTCAAAATAGCGAGCAGAATTGTTGCTCCCCGTCGCGATGATAAGATCATGCGCTCCTAAACGCTCAACGATTTCAATTTTAGCCGTAAATTGTGGTTCGATTTCTACCAGCTTTTGCAAAATCCAAGTCGTCAGTCCGGCATCATCCGATGACGGCTTGATCTGCACATTGAAACCACTAATCAGCACGCTTAAAATATCATGAAAGCCCACCAACGGTATATTACCTGCTAATACCAAGGCAACGGTTTTATCCGAAGGTTGGTCGGGAAGTGTTGCCACCCAAGATGTTAATTTTTCTTGGGTAAGATTTTGTGCAATAGCTGTTAGTTGTCTATGTACATTGTCGGCAGTATACCATGGATTCTTTACTTGCACAAGCGCTAAGAATTCGCGTAGGTTTTCCTGCTCAGCACGTAAGTAATTGCCCAGCTGTACAAATGCGTTTATTCGTTGATTCTTTGTCAAAATGCTACTTTCTTTAAATTATTTAGAACAAATCTCACCGAATTTTGCTCTATCTTTGCGAGTAATTCCAATCCGGTGTAATAATAATCTATAAAAATTGTAGATATTAATTAAGGGATTGTTTAACTTTGAAGTGCAAAACTAGTTTAAAAATATTATTGAGAGGATATAAATGGCAATTAAAATAACAGACGAATGTATCAACTGTGGAGCGTGTGAGCCAGAATGCCCTAACAATGCCATCTATGATGCCGGCGTAACGTGGAAATTCTCGGAGGGCACTGCTCTAGAAGGTGTGATTGATTTTGGTGACGGCGTAACATTGGATGCAAACGAATCGCAGGACGCTGTTTCGGACGAGGTGTATTACATTGTATCAGATAAATGTACAGAATGTGTTGGCTTTCATGATGAACCACAATGTGCTGCTGTATGTCCGGTAGACTGTTGTGTGGAAGATGAAGATGTGGTAGAGTCTGAAGACGAATTATTGGCTAAAAAAGCTTGGCTTCACGCGGAATAATTTGAGTTTCTTGTAACAATATTAAGTTTAATATAAAGAAAAGTGATAGGTTTGCCCTATCACTTTTTTTTGTTTGATAATTTTCGATATCTTCATATAAATTATGACCTCTAAATATAATATATGAACATTTACGAAGGTATTTCGATCGGCCTATACATGGTCTTGATGATCTTGATTGGGCTGTATTCATACCGGAAATCTACGGCTAATACCGAAGAATTTTTATTGGGTGGACGCAGTTTGGGCGCTGCAGTTACGGCATTGTCTGCCGGTGCTTCGGATATGAGTGGCTGGCTATTGATGGGCTTGCCTGGCGCGATGTATTTGTCGGGCTTGTCGGCTTCATGGATCGCTATCGGACTGACGTTTGGTGCATTTATGAATTATATTCTGGTAGCACCGCGCCTGCGCGCCTACACCGAGGTGGCTAACAATGCCATTACGCTACCCGTTTATTTTGAAAATCGCTTCCGGGACAAATCTCAATTATTAAAAATAGCGGCCAGCGTGCTCATTTTAATATTTTTCACGCTATATACTTCCGCTGGAATGGTATCTGGAGGACGCTTGTTTGAGTCCGCGTTTAATATGGATTATACGACAGGTTTGATGGTCACTAGCGCCGTAGTGGTTGCCTATACTTTCTTAGGCGGTTTTTTGGCCGTCAGTTTAACAGATTTTGTACAAGGCGCTATTATGGTATTGGCCTTGGTTATTCTGCCCATTGTAATGATCATGGAACTCGGTGGGCTTGGAGAAACGTTTTCCATCATTCGGCAGAAAAATCCTGACTATCTGGATCTTTTTAAAGGGACGACTACCGTCGGTATCGTTTCATTACTGGCTTGGGGTTTTGGTTATTTTGGGCAACCGCATATTTTGGTTCGTTTTATGGCGATTGATAAAGTGAGTCAGCTAAAGAAAGCACGTAATATTGGTATTAGTTGGATGATCTTTACAGTCGGCGGTGCTATGTTGGTTGGTTTGTTCGGGATTGCTTACCTGAACAAAAATGATGTAGCCATGATGTCACAGTTTGATGCATCGAAGGAGATGGCGGAAACCATCTTTATTTATTTATCTCGCATTATGTTTCACCCGCTGATTGGGGGTTTCCTGTTGTCGGCCATTTTAGCGGCGGTGATGAGTACTATTTCGTCGCAACTGCTCGTGACAGCGAGTTCGATGACGGAGGATATCTACAAGGCCCTGCTCCATAAGCAAGCTTCTGCGTCGCGTATGCTGATCGTTAGTCGCATGTCTGTGCTGCTGGTGGCGCTTATTGCAATTTTACTTTCCTTAAATCCACAAGATAGCATTTTGAATCTTGTGGGCAATGCTTGGGCAGGTTTTGGAGCGGCATTTGGTCCAGTTGTTTTATTATCATTGCTTTGGCGCAAATCTACTCGATGGGGAGCGCTGAGTGGTATGCTAACTGGTGGAATCGTGGTGTTGTTGTGGGTTTATGTGCCGCACGATTATAAGGAACTGTATGAGATCATTCCGGGCTTTTTTGCCGGTCTGTTGGTTAATGTGCTGGTATCATTGGCTACTTACAAATCTGATGACGGCATTACAGAAGAGTTTGATAAGATGGAGCGCATGTTGCAGGAATAATCAATGGGTTATAAATAATAAAAGCGACCCCAAAAGGTCGCTTTTATTATTTATTTGGTAAGTATACTTACGCGTTGTCTAACTGTAAGGATTCTTTATAGATCGCTTTCTTCACTTGGGTACGACGAGTAATGGATTTTTTCTCGTAAGCCTGACGTGAACGTAACTCTCTCAAAACGCCTGTTTTCTCGAATTTCTTCTTGAAACGTTTCAATGCTCTATCTAACGATTCTCCTTCTTTTACATTTACAATAATCATAGCTTTTTATATACCTCCTTTCGTCGTGGAATTCTTGGTGTGCAAAGGTAACTTTATTCAGGGATATATGAAAGCTTTATTCTAAAAAAATGGTAACGCTACAACTGCCAGTCAACCACGATTTTTTCTAACGGCTCTTCAGCGCTGCATAATGCGGTGTGTATACCTAACGATTTGGCGGTAGCCAAATGTTGCGGACTATCGTCGATAAATAATGTCTCTTCTGGTTTGATCTGAGCGTCATTCAACACGAAATCAAAGATCTCACGATCTGGTTTTCGCATGCCCATCTCATGCGAATAATATGTTTTCTCAAAGAATACCGCATTGCTTTCTACGCCATACACATCTTGTATGTGCTGCATGCAGTAGGCGTAATGGATCTCGTTGTTGTTGCTGAGTAAGAATAGCCGATACTTGCTTTTCAGCGCCTCCAGCACTTCGTGTTTGCCGGCGGATACGCCGATCAATAAAGCATTCCAAGCTTGATCAATGTCGGTATCCGAAAGGTGAGGAGCATTGGCCAGTATTCTAATACCTTCCCGAAATTGTGCCGGAGTAATCAATCCTTTGTCAAACTGGTCAAAAATTTCATTTTGCTGTTTATGTCCAAATACTTCTTCGACATTTTGTACACCTAATTGGCTAAAAGCTTGTTGCGCCAGGAGAAAGTCTATGGAGAAGATCACGTTGCCGTAATCGAGTATGATATTTTTGATATTTTGCATGCGAAGATTTTGATTTGTCGCTACAAATATCGATAATTGCATCGTCAAAACAGCTATTCAAGCATCGTTTCTGACAGCAAAAATAACCGCGCCTATAGCTCAGTCGGTTAGAGTAGAAGACTCATAATCTTTTGGTCCCTGGTTCGAGCCCAGGTGGGCGCACAAATCTAAAAAGTCGTTTTTCTGTACGGAAAACGACTTTTTTTGTTTCTCAGGGTACTTTAGGAGCTTGTGCCCTGCACTAATTGGAGTTCTCCGATTGGTGTGATTTACATAGTTTTTTGTTGAACTTCACGCAAAACGGTTACAAATAGGTTACAGTCCTTTTGCGTGGCAATTGTAGAATTATGGCAACAGTTAGCGCCAAGGTGTTTGATCACCACAAAAAAGCAGATGGAACGTACAATGTTAAAATTTGCATCCGACACAAAGGTTTAAGGAAGTATTTAGATACTTCGCACTTTGTAGTTAAAAAGCAACTAACGAGCGACTTCAAAATCAAGGACCCCTTCGTCGCAGATAAAGTTGAATCCCAGTTAAGAGAGTATAGAAAGCTGATTAGTGAATTGGATGATCGGTTAGATTTCTTTAGCGCAGAAGCATTGAGAGACTACCTGATAAATCAAAATGAGGATATCGACTTTTTAAAGTTTTGCTCTTCTCATATTGAAAGTCTAAAACAGAGCGGTAGAGTAGGATCAGCCAATAACTTTAGAGTCGTCAGAAATAGCTTGACTGATTATTTTAAAAGGGAAGCCATCTCGATAAAGGAGGTACATTCAAATATGCTTGCGAGCTATGAAAAATACTTACGCTCGGAAAGAATGATTACTCGTATTAATCAGAATGGAACCACAGTTGTAACAAAGAATAAAGGTCTCTCAAGTAGTGGACTACATAATCACATGCGTGATCTGCGTACGTTGTTCAACGCTGCTCGAGATCTTTATAATAATGAAGATTTGGGAATCTATCGAATAAAACATTATCCTTTCAAAAAGTATAAAATTGGTTCGGCACCATTAACAAAAAAAAGAAATCACACGATTGAGCAGGTTTTAAAGATTAAACATTGTGTTACGAAAGTTGACAGCAGGGCTGAGCTCGCTAGAGATATGTATATGCTCTCTTTCTACTTATGTGGAATGAATGCCGTTGATCTATATAATTTACGCGTAGATAACATAGTCAACGGTCGTGTAGATTACAATCGATCGAAAACACAGGGTAAACGAAAAGACAATGCTTTTATAAGTGTAAAATTGGTTGATGAAGCGAAGCCCTTATTGATGAAATATATTGGTCAAATCACCGATCGATATTCTGGAATTGATGGTTTTAATTGGGCTTTATATAAGGGTATGGAACAATTAAAAGTAATAACAGAATTACCTGAAGTTACTTTGTACTGGGCGCGGCATACTTTTGCCAATATTGCCAGAAACAAATGTAGGATGAGCAAAGACGACGTAGCATTAGCTTTAAACCATGTAGACAACGCTAACCAAACGACAGATATATACATTTCGAAGGATTGGAGTATAGTAGATGATGTGCAAAGACGTGTAATATCTGAACTAAAAAAAGTCGAGGGTAAACTTTTGAAACGTTAGAGAATTGATATCTGAAAACTTAAAAGCACTATTTATGAAAACGCTACTGAGACTTATCCTTACTTCCATTATTTCGACGGTCGGATTATTTGCTGCCTTGAGTATGAAAGAACCTTGGATCGGTTATGCTATCGCATTTTGCGCATGGCTTTTGTTTATTTGGACCATCACCAGTGGATCGCGTCGCTAGATCTTAATATAAAAATAGCTCTTGCAAAAGACAAGAGCTATTTAATCATTTGTTGTGAATAGATTGCAAAAATGATCCTATACGAACAAATATTGAAATCTGTATATAGCACCGTGTGATAAAAAAGATTAGGATACAATTTGTCACTCACTAGGTAGATACGGCAAACAGATCACAATTCAACGAAATATCAAAATTTAAAAATCAGCATTATCTAAAATACACAGGAGGTTCATAAATGTTCCGTCTTGTATTTATCATTTTCTGTAGACTATTGCGAGTATGATCGCATTAGAGTTTCTCTTAACCAAAAAAGCGACATACCAGTGAAGGTGTGTCGCTTTAAAAAATTGGTAAAAGTCTATTCCTGGTAAGATTCCATAGACAATGTCAAGGTTGCAGGAAGGATTAGCCCTAGTGTTGTTTTGGCATGAACGGTGATTGCATATCGACCGGCGGTTAATGTTTCATTTTTCTTCACTCGAACGATACCGGTTGCCTGGTCAACGCTGAAAACATTGTTCGTGTCTTCAAATTCGTTCCCATCTTTTTTAATCGCATGCAGTGAAAAGGTGCCTTTGTAATTTTCAGGGAATAGTGCCGGAGCATTAGAAACAAATGCATTCGAAAGCCCTATTTGCCGCAAACTTTCATCAATCGTTAGATCGTATTCTGGATAATATTGTCCGAAGAAAAAGTCGATTTTTGGAATAAACATAATTCGAAAATCTCTGACAGCAATAGTAAATCCGTCTTTCTCGAAAGAGGTTTGGATATCGATATTCGTTTCCTTAATTTCTTGAGGTTTAGGCAAGGCTTTGATGCTCAGTGTGTGTCCGGACACACTACCTATTTGTTCTGTGCCTGTTTTAGTAATCACTTTCCAAATGCCTGTACGTTGAACGCTGTCGGCGAATGATAAGTTGAATTTGTTATCGCTTGTTTCGCCGTAGAGCATATAGCTAAATTCAGCACTTGCGTCGGTATCTTGGTTGGTCAAAACAATGGAAGGAGCTTGTACTTTAATGCTAAGATTGTGTCTTCCTACTACATTCCCATTTCCGTCAGTAGCGATGATCGTCACTTTATAATCTTCAGGGATCTTCTTCTCGTTATTTGACGATAAAGCGCCATTGGGAAATAATTCTTCTGAGGAAATATGCAATAAGCCATCTGCCGGATGAATAGCAATTCCTTTCTCTAGGTATTGGCGTAGCGATTTTTCGTTCGTAATGGCCACATCTTCTGTGTTTGCGAAATCAAGCGAAAATTGAATGTTGTTTTTGTCCGAGTATGATTTGGTCAGGTCAAGTTGTTGTTCTTGTCCAAAATTTAATGTCACCGCGCTTGGAAGATCCATAGGTATCTCTGGGATCGTTTCTTCCTTTTGGCAGCTAGAGAAAATTGGCACAAAGAGTAGGAGCATGAAAAACTTGGTGATGCGATTAGTTTGGTGTTTAAACGTCATATGATTTGAAAATTTCTACAAAACTACATATCAAATATTTAAAATGCAATATTGTTGCATTTAATTTTATTTATCTATTTTTGCACGCAATTCAAATCAAGTAACTACTTCAATAGATCATGCGAATCGCTTTTTTATACCTGTTTCTTTTTATTGCTAAACCTATTTTTGGACAGATTGATCCGTCAAAAAGAGACTCCCTGAAGATGATTCAGATACCAAAAACAACGGTCGTTGGTCAAGGTTTGCATGTTCGACAGCAGGTGTTTATCCATCGAGGGCAATTGAATTTATTGGAATCAAAGACGCTAGGAGAAACCTTAGGTAGAATGCCCAGTGTGCAGAATGCTTCATTCGGACCGAATGCCGGCATGCCGATGATTCGTAGTTTGAGTGGAAATCGAGTTCGGGTTATGAGCGACGGTTTGTCACTCAATGATTTATCGGGTATTACGCCGAATATCAATGCACAGATAGATATGGAAAATCTTTCTGGTATTGAAGTGTATAAATCAGGAGCGAGCGTCTTGTATGGTGGGCGTGCGATTGGAGGTGCCGTAAATCTGCATGATAATACGATTCCGAAAGTGATGTACCAAAAGCCGATTCAAGCATCTGTTGTGGTGGAAGCGGGCACGAACTCAGGACATCGGGAATCGGTGACGATAGACGGAAATCTCGGTAAAAGATGGGCGCTACACATCGGCGGATCACAGCTGAAACACGGGGATTTGCGCATTCCGGGAAATACGAAAGCGGATATTGCCTATGATCCTAACATAGACCATCTGACGGCAGATATGGCTCAAGTGGAAGTCGACCGACTTGATGAAAGGAATTTAACGCTTTATCGCTATTTGAGTCGTTTCGTACAGGAAAATATCGACGATCCAAAGTGGGGATTGTCAGAATCGGAACTGTATACCAATGAGCAATATTCCAATATTGATGGAGAGCGAGTCCAAAACGATCCGAATCCACTCTACATTGCTGGTCAGCCGGAGGATACCCCGAGTTATTTCAGCACGGTACTCGGGATTCGGGATTACGCACCGGTTCGTAAAGGAATTATGCCGAATAGTCATGCTGAAAGTCGCTCCGCCTATGTTGGTGCAAGTTATATTCAAGATTATTTCCGAGTAGGAATAGGCTATAAAGCAATTGAAGGATACTATGGCGTTCCTGCTTTTGCGCGTTTATCCAAGCCAAAACATACGCACGATCCATCGGAAGTCGTTGCACCCACTTATATGCCGATTAACACCCGTACGCTATCTCACAGCGTTCATCTGGAAGGCGCTTATCAAGTAAAAAATAGTCTGGTAGTAGATGATATTAACCTTCGATATAGTTTTCAAAAGGGGGACGATCGGGAATTGGTTGGAATTTATCGGGTAAATAAGTTTGATAGTAAGCGTCACGGCGTTCGAGGTGAAGTGAATCAAAAGAAATGGCGATTCTGGAGCGGTACTACAGGCGTAGATTTTTCCAATATGAAAATTCAAAGTGATGGTCAGCAGCGCTACTTGCCAGATGTGTCAGGTCGGGAGTTAGGCATATTCACATTACAAAAGTTCGAAATTAGAAATATTTACGCCAGCTTGGGGTATCGTAGAGATTGGGTGGCGCGGCGAGCGGTGCATGATGAGGGATACGTGGTAAGTCGCGGAATGGCAGGTGGAAAATTGTCGGATCGTGATTTTGGATTACATCAAGCAACGGTAGATATTCGCTGGGATATATCGTCCAATTTTTTCATTCGTAGTGCCGCCAGTCATGCCCAGCGAGCGCCAGACTTTAATGAATTATACGCCGGCAATGATCATTTTGCTATTTTGGTGGAAGAAAATGGTGATGATCGGTTGCCTAAAGAATCTGCTAATTCCTATGAACTGGGCGGAGGTATCAAGTTTGACAATTTTCAGCTTTCCGGAAGTCATTACTCATCCCGCTTTAAAAATTATTTGTATCTGGCGCATACGGGTATGTCGCGTTCGGGTGGATTTTTGGTGAAGGAATGGCGTGCTTCTGATACGGAAATCAGCGGATGGGAAGCGCAATTTGATTATCATCATTCCTTGCAAGAAGGATCTATGGTAGAATTCTCTTCGTTTTTTGATCTGGTGAAAAATAGAAATATCTCGGATGATGAAATGCGTCAATGGGCGGAAGGGGATTTTATGCCTAATTTACCAACCAGTCGATATGGAATTTCCACAGGTGTTCAAAATGGTCGTTGGATGGCTAATGCTTCACTGGATAGATATTTGAAACAGAAATTCTTAGGGAAAAACATAAACTTGGAACGGCCAATGCCAGCATATAGCTTGTTGCGTGCACGTATCGGTTATCGTTTTACGGTAGCAAAAAGAAATATACTCACATATATAGATGGTAACAATTTATTAAATGTAGAGGCACGACCGCAGAACTCACCATTAAAATATTTGGCGCCATTGTCAGGACGAAACATTTCCTTGGGCTTGCGGATGGAAATATAGAGTTCAAAACAATAATAGCACCATCAAATGAAAGGGATGCTATTTTGCTAAGTCGAAATTTGTGAGTATCAGTTTCCGAGTTCCTATGTATATTTTACTAATTGCCACAATAAGCATATTTAAAAATGTCTATTTTTGATATATCTGTTGATATAAGTAAAATTATCTAGAATTTTCGTCTTATTCCAACTGATAAAATAATTGAGCGGCCGCAATACGAGAACTTTGGTGGATTACAAAAGGGATCCCTAATCTATATATGAATATAATATGGTTATATATTTGCAGTGTAAACCATGAAAAATAGGTTTTATTTACCTTAATGGAGCAAAATGTCTCATTAAAAAGTATGGTAAGAAAGAAAAAAGACTGTGAGAACACCTGCTTTATGTGTACACATATCATTCCTGCATGGAAAGAGGTGGTCACTGCCAATAGAAAAGTTATTAAATTAAAAAAAGGCGAACAGTTTATTCAGGAGGGCGCACCTTCTAGTGGTATTTACTTTGTGCAAGAAGGCATGATTAAAGTTTATAAGCAGTGGGGGGATAAAGAAAGCATTGTCCGCTTCGCTAAAAAAGGAAGTATAGTAGGTCATCGAGGTTTATCCTCATCGCAAACACTATTCCCTATCTCAGCATCTGCACTAGAAAATAGTGAAGTATGTTTTGTTCCTCTAGATTTCTTTAGAACAGTGTTGAAAGGAAATCCAGCGTTCACCTACGAGATGCTGTTGTTTTATGCCGACGAATTACAAATTTCCGAACAAAAGACCAATAATCAGGTTCAGCTCTCTGTGAAAGGTAGATTAGCTTGGTGTATTCTCCAATTAGCACATGATATGGGGCTTGAAAAAGATGACTACATCGCCATCAGACTTTCCAAAACGGATATCGCGTCGTACATCGGAAGCACGTACGAAAGCATCTACCGCATGATGTTGGAACTGGAGAACGAAAAAATCATCGAGACTGCCAACAAGCGAATCCGGATATTGGATCGTACAAAACTCACCGAATACAGCTTGATCTAATCCCTTAGCAATATCGCATTATCCGGTAGTACGCGATCAAGCAATTCGACTCTTTGTGACGGGTAATCTAAAATTTGTATCCAATACCTGCGCCCAATTTCCACTGTCCATTAGTGGTCGCGGACTTTGGCGTATAGAAAGCTGGTATCTGAATAGCGATCTTCTTCAGTACGATCACGGTAGCGCCAAAGCCTAGTGTTGGCGTGAAAATTGAATTCTTGACGGCTGCTCTATCTTCTTTAATCTTGATAGAAGGGAGTAATCCCAGCAGAATACTGTATGTTGGTTTACTCCATTTGACCGCAGGTCCAGTACAATTTATATAGGCGCCATCATCCACATATCCCGCTACAATTATTCCCTCAAAAAGCTTAGTACTTACTGTTTTTTCTTGTCCTTTGGCAGATACGACACATAAACAGAGAAAGGTGATCAGAATGTTTAGAAAAGACATATCCGGAGATTTATTTGGTAGATAATCGATGTGCCTTGGTAGTATGCGTGTAGTAAATCGCCATACCGGTAAATAGCAAACCTCCGACAATATTGCCTGCCGTAACGATCAACTGATTGTACAACCACCAATTGCCAATACTCACTTTTGCACCAAACATCATCCCTGCCGGAATGACAAACATATTGACCACAGCATGCTCGTAACCCAAAGCAAAGAAGATAAAGATGGGAATACCGGCTGCCAAGATCTTGCCCAAGGTAGATTTGGATGTCATGGACATAATAACTCCCATGCAAACCATCCAATTGCATAATATCGCTTTGACAAATGCGGAGAACAAACCAGGAGCGCCGTGGCTGGCGTATCCTACGGTTTTCTTTTCGCTGATGGATACCAATGCTTGCTCGATAACGCCAATCTCGCGTAATTGTCCGGATTCTGTGCTTGCCGCCCAAAATAGCACGGCAAACAGTAGGCTGCCTAACAGATTACCCACAAATACCCAAAACAAGTTCTTCAGCATGTTTAACCCAGATATTTTCTTCTCCATCCACGCTATTGGCACTAAGGCAAAGCTGCCTGTGACCAGTTCTAAACCCAGAATTACGATAATGACAAATCCTACAGGAAATACAAAAGCACCCATAAGACTCAGCGAGGTTTGGGTAGTCGCCATCAAAGCAAGCGTGACCGAAATGGCGAGCAAAGCACCAGAAAGGGCTCCACGTATTAATAAATCTCCGACTGTTAATCTAGACTTGTTGATGGCCGTCGTCATCATGTTGTCGGCAACTTCTTGTGGCGTAATGTAATCCATAATGGTATATTTTAGTGGAAAAAATTGGGTTAATTTTCTAACGAAATGTAGACCAGTCCAGCTTCTACTTTGACTGGATAGGTGGTAATAGCACATTCATCGCCCGAAAGACATTCCCCGGTGTCTAAGGCAAATGTTTTCTTGTGAAATGGACAAGCGACCTTTGGTGTTTCGCCAAGCGATCCGGTCATTCCGCGACTCAAAATCATCTGCTTTTTATGTGGGCATTCGTTTTGAGTGGCATACCATTCATTACGCCGTTTGAAGTAAAATAGGGCAATTTGCTTACCTCTAATTTGCACGCAAACTCCGCCGTTTTCTACCGCATCATCGATATGACATGCTAATTCCCATGCTGTTGTCGTCATTGTTTCCATATGTCTATAAATGTTTAAATGGTTATGGTGTAATTATGGTATTCCAATCTGCCGCTTTCTTCTGTCCGCGCATTTCGTCAAATTTGACGGTTTCGTCCTTTTGATCGGGCGCATTGACAAAGTGTACAAAACGCTTGCGAATGTTTGGATCATTAACAGCTACCTTCCATTCACATTGATACGCATTGACCAATGCTTGCATTTCGCGCTCCCAAATCTCGGCCATACCTAAGCTGTCATTCACGACTACATTCCGCAGGTAGTCGATGCCGCCATCCATCTTATTTAACCAAGTTGCTGTACGTGTCAGCGGGTCGGCTGTGCGGATGTAAAACATCAAAAACCGATCTAAGTACTGAATACAGGTATCACTATCGATATCGCTGGCTAATAGCAGCGCGTGCTGTGGTTTGCTACCGCCATTGCCACACACGTAGAGATTCCAGCCTTTTTCGGTCGCGATAATGCCAAAATCTTTACTCTGTGCTTCTGCGCATTCGCGAATACACCCGCTGACGGCAGACTTGAATTTGTGTGGTGCACGAACGCCGCGATAGCGTTCTTCTATTTTGATCGCAAAAGAAACACTATCATGCAATCCAAAACGACACCAGATACTGCCTACACAGCTCTTGACTGTGCGAAGTGCCTTTCCATAGGCGTGCCCGCTTTCAAATCCGGCGGCGATCAGTTCTTCCCAGATAAAAGGAAGATCATTAACATGCGCACCAAACATGTCGATACGTTGGCCGCCCGTTATCTTGGTATATAGGTTGTATTTTTTTGCAACCTCTCCAATAACTACAAGCTTTTCCGGGCGTATTTCGCCGCCTGGTATGCGAGGGACTACAGAGTACGTACCTCCACGTTGGATATTTGCCAAAAAACGGTCGTTACTATCTTGTGCGACATCATTACCTTTGCCCAAGATCATTTCATTCCAAATGCTGGCGAGCAAAGAAGAAACTAAGGGCTTGCAGACTTCGCAACCATGTCCTTTTCCTAGATCGTCTAGCACTTCATCATAATGGTGTAGCTCATGGATCTTGATCAGGTCAAACAATTCTTGTCTGCTATAATCAAAATGTTCGCATATAGTATTGCGGATATATTTTCCTTGCTGCTTCATGGTGTGGGCCACAAGGTCTTTGACCATAGGGATGCAGCCACCGCAACCTGAGCCGGCTTTTGTACACTTCTTGACATCTTCTAAATTCTCGCAACCGGGTTGGGTTAGTGCGTCACAGATCTGCGCCTTCGTGATGCCTTCGCAGCTACAGATTAATGCGGTGTCGGGTAGCGCATCTAAGCCAGCTCCGGCAGGCTGGTTGCTGAGCTTTTCGTGAAAAAGCAACAATTCTGGATGCTCGGGGATCGGCATATTGTTATTTACCGTCTGCAAAAGCATATTGTAACTACTCGCTTCTCCTACCAAGATGCCGCCTAATAATCTTTTGCCATCTGCACTAATGTTCAATCTTTTGTATATGCCCTTGTTCTTATCTTCAATATGAATCGTTCGTGCCTCTGGTTCGCAGATAAAAGGATCTCCAAAACTAGCGACATCTACTCCCATCAACTTGAGTTTGGTACTCATATCAAAGCCGGAAAAAGTTTTATGTTCTCCTATAATAGTGGAGGCGGCAATTTCTGCCATTTCGTAACCGGGTGCCACAAGTCCGTAGATCATCTCCTGATGTAAGGCACACTCGCCAATCGCAAATATGTTGGAATCGGATGTTCTCATATTTTCATCGACCACGATGCCGCCACGGGCGCCTGTTGCTAGCCCGATCTCTTTGGCTAGTTCGTCACGAGGTTTGATGCCTGCCGAGACGATTAGGATATCGGCGGCTATCGATGTCTCGTCAGCAAAAGCTAAACCCGTGATCTTGTTGTCTCCAAGTATTTGTGTGGTAGATTTATGCAGTAGACAATGAAGGCCTAATGTGTGCAGCTTATTTTGGAGTGTGGCGCTTGCTGTATCGTCAATCTGTCTTGGCATCAGTCGCCCAGCGAATTCAACCACGGCAGTCTCTTGAATCTGAAGATCGACTAATGCTTTCGCGGCTTCCAATCCTAATAAGCCCCCGCCGATCACAGCGCCTTTGCGAGCACGAGGCGCATATTCTTTAATGCGATCTAGATCTTCAATAGTCCTATATAAAAACACGCCTTGTTTATCTATACCTGGTATTGGCGGAACAAATGCAGCAGAACCGGTAGCAAATACAATAAAATCATAAGAAATCTGCACACCTTGTTTTGATTGAACGAACTTTTGCTCTTTATCTATCGCTATTATCGGATCATTTAGGTGTAGGTCTATGTTATTTGAGTAATACCAGTTGGAATCTGACAAATAAAGATCATTAACTGCGGTATTTTTAAAATAATCTGTAAGATGTACACGATCATAAGCACGAATAGGTTCTTCACTAAAGATGATAAGGTTGAATTGGTTGCTTTTAGCTAATAATTTTTCACAAAACCTGTGGCCAACCATTCCGTTACCTATAATTACCACTGTTTTTTTTATAATATTCATACAATATGGTGTTTTTGTGATTTACTTTAGCTAAAGTAGGTGTAAATTTTTAATAAAATCAAATATTTTATGATTAAAATCATAAAAAACGTATTTTTGATATAAATAAATGAAAAAATAATGAGAGATTTGGTAAAAAAATTATTAATAGTAGGTTCTGGTCCGGGAAATCCTGATTTTTTGACCGTAAAAGCTTATGACACCTTAAAAAAATCTAGAATAGTATTGTTCGACAACCTTGTTAGTCAAGAAATACTCGATTTATGCCCTGAAGATTGCAAAAAAGTATATGTTGGCAAGCATCCTTATGGCGAATACGTTCCACAAGATGATATCAACACACTAATAAGTTATTACTCTAATAGATTTTCTACTGTTGTGCGATTAAAAGGAGGTGATCCGTATATTTTTGGTCGAGGTTTTGAAGAATGGCTGCATGCAACGACTTTAGGCATAGCCGTAGAGTATATTCCAGGAATCAGTAGTATGCAGGGCGCAGGCGTAAATGATATTCCTTTGACACATCGTGGTGTGAGTGAGGGCGTGTGGGCATTGACCGGAATGAAAAATAATGGAGAAATGGCAGCAGACCTCATGCTTGCAGCGCAAAGCAACTCAACAGTTATTATCTATATGGGCATGCGGAAACTAACGGAAATCGCGCGAACGTATGTGCTATATGGTAAAGCGGATACTCCTGCGGCTATTATACAGCATGCAACTCGCCCAAATCAAAAAATTGTGACCTGCTCGGTTAAAGATTTAAAAAAAACATGTCAACAATACGAAATGGCTCATCCTGCCATTATCGTTATTGGACACGTGGTCAATCTCAAAAATAATATCCACAGTAGTTTATTCCAAGATAAAAGAATAGTTGTCTGATCACCCAGAATCTTTGTACACCCGATCACATAGGTGGAGGCAATTAAAAGAAATATAGGTTTCATTTTAAATTGTAACCGGTTCAAATAGAAAAAGTTGCATTACTTGATAAGAAAATAATCTATTGAAAAAATTCCTATTCATGCAGCACAAGAGTGCTTCTAAATTGCTATACTCACAAATAAAAATGACCGCATATGCTTATTAGAAAACAGATCTTAAACAGTATAATATGCTAAGAGAGTTTTAAGTTTGCTTACTTTTGACAATTAATGATCAAATGCACGCATTAAACATTAGGTAGTTTAATTATATCCTATTCCATATTGCCTTCTTCAGGGCGGTCATTCGTAAAAATCCGAGTTATGCACTTGTTAATTTTTTATGGCTAGCACCCCAATCTTCGAGCTCTTTAATGACAGGTTTTAAAGCGTATCCAATGGATGTTAATTCATACTCAACACGTGGTGGAACTTCTGCATAAACAGTTCTACTGATTATTTTATTTTCTTCAAGTTTTCGTAGCTGCAATGTCAACATACGTTCAGTGATGTTTGGCAATTTCTTTTTCAGTTCTCCAAACCGGAGCTTACCGCTCAATAACCAAGAGCATATTACTAATGTCCACTGTCCGCCGATAATTGTAGACGCATACGCCTCTGGGCATTCATCACTTAGCGCAATCTTATTGGAGAAGTTAGTCGACGTCTGCTTGATTTCACTCATTACTTACATTATTTATAGTACCTAACAATTGGTAGGCAATGTACGGAATATATGTAATGCACTATAGATTTGTAGTAGATAAATTAATAAAACTACTATGAAGACATTAATTATTGTTACGCATCCTAGCATAGGCGAATCTGCAATGAATAAGAGATGGGTGGAGGAGATGCAAAAATTTCCAGAAAAATATACTGTTCACCAATTGTATGAAGCTTATCCGGACGAAAAGATAAATGTATTAGCCGAACAGCGCTTAGTTGAACAATACGATAAAATTGTATTTCAGTTTCCTTATTACTGGTTTAATAGTCCTTTTTTGTTAAAAAAATGGTTCGATCAAGTAATGACGCACGGCTGGGCATATGGTAGTAAAAGTGGATACCGCATTCAAAGAAAAAAAATAGCACTGGCCATATCCCTAGGGGTGGAACAGGAGGATTTGAGTGAAGCAGGCAAGTACAAATATCCACTCAAAGAACTGACCAGACCCTTCGAACTAAGTTTTGAATATGTCAAAGCAGACTATCAACCATTGTTCGCTTTTTATGGGATGGATTTTCATGTTTCTGAAAACCATATCGCGCAGGGTGTAAAATCATATATGAACTTTCTAGCAGAATTTTAAAAACGGTGTATTTAGACTAAAGTTACAAAATTGAATAGTAGACTACTTAAAAATTATAGTATGGAATCTCAGAGCAAAAGAATTTTAATAATTGGCGGATATGGAATGGTAGGCAGCAAGATAGCGCGCCTGATCAGAAGTGCAGATACCTGTATCGAATTGGTACTTGCCGGAAGGAATCCTCAAAGTGGAGAACTGCTGGCCGCTGAATTAGGTAACTCCGAAACGGCCTATGTTAATTTGGAAAAAGGATTCGAGCTAAACAAATTCTGTAAGATTGATCTTATCATCACCGCGATGCAAGACCGCCTCAATATTTCACGGGAGATGGCCATTTTGAATGGTATTGCCTGTATTACAGTCAGCGAATTAGCGGATCAAATTTCTCCTACAACATTTCTAAGCCTACACAAAACAATTGTTGCGCCGATTGTTTTTGCCGGGCATTGGCAAGCAGGGATATTAACTCTTGTTGTGAAGCAGCTAGCCGCCAAATTTGATCATATAACAAACATTGAAATGGCAGGGTTATATGACAAGAAGGATGCCGTAGGGCAATAGGTAGCAAATGATATCAATGGTTTTGCGGGTCCGGCACTCATTCGGCAGGATGGGAAGTGGCTAACTGTGCCAGCACATGAAAATACTAGAAAAATCTGTTTACACAATCAGTCATTCGCGGTAGGTTGTCCATTGAGTACGCTGGATGTTCCAAGTATCGCTGCATTTACCCAGGCGGGCAATATTAGATTTGATTTTGCTACTGGAGAGTCTCGAGGTAGCAGTAAAGGTTTAGAAGCATCACACGATCTATACATTGATATGGAAGGGGTGTTATTATCCGGGAAAAATAAAAAGATTCGAACCATCGTATCTGGTAAAAAAGGTAATGCCCACCTTACTGCTGTGGGTGTCTACCTAATAACAGAAAGGGTATTAGGCCTTAATGGAAAGGACGCGGTAAAAGACGGAGGGCTGTATCTTCCTGAAACCATCATACTACCAGATGATCTAATTACCCGTTTAGAAGATTTTGATGTAGACTTTGTTGAAATAATTAATGAGATCTAAAGACAATTGTCACCCAAAATCAACATACCAAAACTAGACTTATATTTTATCAAAATAGTATAGAGCTTTCTAAAAAAACGAATCCATAACAAAGGTACCGCATCAACCTATTGCTAAAAAATAGTGAGTTAAAGAAAGCTTTTACTATTTTTGATCACCATTATATTACTGAAAAATATATCAATATCTAAATAGGTTATCTTTCTCAGGTTATAAGAACTATAATCAAAACTACTTGCTTAAGTAAGTCTAATAAATTTACCACTATATGATGCTTAGAGGGTCTGAAAACATACGTTGGATGATAATTGGTGTGCTTTTGTGCATTTGTAGCCTTTATTCTGCCAATGCACAATATCAGCAGTACCGATTTTCTCGGCTAGATGTTACTAAGGGATTGCCACACAATGATATCAATTGTTTTTTCAGAGATCAGAAGGGATTCCTTTGGGTAGGTACACTATCGGGCTTGGCACGATTCGACGGTAGTAATTTCAAGAATTTCCGTCACAGCTCTACCACGTCAAACTCTCTTGATGATAACGATGTCAGAAGTATCAAACAAGGGCCTGACGAGAAATTATGGATTGAAACCAGATCAGGGGTCAATATTTACGATCCTAATACTGATTTTTTTTCACAAGATCTTCCATCCGAATTAAGTAAATACAATATTGATGAGACAAATGTTCAATTACTTTTAAAAAGTCAATCAGGCACATTTATCTTTTCTTCTGGAAATATTCTGTTTTTGTATGATCCTCAAACCAAAAAGACAAGTCGATTTATCATTCGGTCGAATAGTCAGAATGCGATTTTGCAAAATCGAATTGTAGATGCTGCTGAAGACAAAGACGGAAATTTTTGGCTTATTCGCTTTGATGGTACCGTAGAGCTATTTAATAGAAGTAGTGGATCGATCTCCGAAAAAATATCCTTTTCGGAAAAGTTTTCAAATTTCAGAAACGACTCTTATCGAATTTTTGTTGACAGGCAGGGGTTATTGTGGGTTTACAATATGGCGGTTGCAGTAGGAATTTACTGCTATAACCCTGCAAATAAGCAACTGATTAGATTTAGCAAAGCAAGTGGCACACATCGGCTAAGTTCAGATATGATTAGTGGGATTGTTCAGGACGATAAGCATGATATCTGGATCGCGACTGATCATGGAGGTATTAATATTGTGAGTAAGCCTGACATGAAAATAGTGCATCTGTCTAATAAACCAACAGATGATAGAACATTAAGTCAAAATAGTATATCCAGTATCTACTGCGATCGATTTGGTGTAGTTTGGATAGGGACATTCAGAAAGGGAATAAATTTATATCACCCTAGCGTATTTAAATTTGGTTTAATCCAACTTCCTGCTAAGTTCGGTGCGCCTAGCTCTAATGATATCAACGCCTTAGAAGAAGATGATTTAGGCAACATATGGATAGGTACTAACGGTAATGGCTTACATTATTATAATAGAAAAACTAATCAGTCCATTCATTATAAGCACTACGTTTCTAATAAAAGAAGTCTTTCACATGATGCGGTGGTATCAGTCTATATTGACCGCTCAAAAAAAGTATGGGTAGGAACTTACCTAGGAGGTTTGGGTTACATCGAAAACGGGCTATTCACAAATTACGTACATGACCTGAATAACAGCCAGAGTCTAAGTGATAATCGAATAGCAGCCATATTAGAGGATTCAAAAGGAAGATTTTGGGTAGGCACTAGTGGGGGTGGGATAAACCATATGGATAGATCCAATGGCACTTTTAAAAGATATACTTTAGAAAATGGCAAAATCACCTCCAATTACGTATTTAAAATTTTAGAAGATAGAAATCGTACTATTTGGATTGGAACCTCGTATGGAATACATTCGTTTACAGAAAAGGATGATAGTTTTCATGCAATAGTAAGAGATCCCAATAATAAAAATAGTCTGGTTAACGACAATGTTAACAGCTTTATCGAGGATAGCAAAGGTTATTTTTGGATATGTACTCGCGATGGGCTTAGTGTGTATAACCCTCAGACGAAAGTATTTCAAAACTACACGATGTTGGACGGGTTGCCAGACAGCAATTTGACTGATATTCGAGAAGACAGTCAGGGTGATTTCTGGATAAGTACGTCCAATGGTATGTCTCGAGTAAGCGTTAAATATGGTGAAAAACTAGCCTTGCAGTTTGAAAATTTTGATAGATATGATGGTCTTCAAGGAAAAGAGTTCAATCGGAGCGCATCGACGAAACTAAGCACAGGCGAACTAGCCTTCGCCGGACCAGACGGTATTAACATTTTCTATCCATCTTCCATCCAAAAGAATATTAAAAGTCCTACCGTATTCATCACCAATTTTCAGGTCTTTGGCATGGATCCTTCTACGATTTTAAAAAAAATATTCCAAAATGATTCCAGCCGATCTATTATTGAAGCCAAAAATATTACGTTAGCGCACGATCAAAATGTCTTTACGATTGAATTTGCTACTTTAAATTTTACTGGACCTGACCGCGTTAAATATATTTACATGCTGGAAGGGTTTGACAAGAACTGGATTGAGTCCAGCATCGAAACGCGTAAGGTATCCTACACCAATATACCTCCAGGGGATTACAAATTTAAAATTAGGGCAGTGTTGAGTGGGGTAGAACAAGATGTAAATACCGCTACACTTGATATTATAATTACAAGTCCTTGGTATGCGACAACGTTTGCCTATATATGCTACGCCATACTTTTGTTGGTCTTTTTATATCTTCTGAGAAGACGTGGTATTAGGCGTTTGAAAGAGAAATTTGCGCTTGAGCAGCAACGGATGGAATCAGAGAGTCTTTTAGAAAATGAACGTTTAGCTGCATTAAGGAATAGGGAGCTAGACGCCTTAAAAATTAAATTTTTGACCAATGTTAGTCACGAATTTAGAACGCCTCTTTCTCTTATTTTGGCTCCTGTGGAGAAGATGCTGAAAAGTGATTATGATACGAAGGTAAAAGACTCTGTTTCGCATATACAAAAAAATGCAAAGCGGCTTTTAAATTTAGTGAACCAGTTGTTAGACTTCAGAGAGATGGAGACTAGAGAGCTGAAGCTAAATAAAAGAGTAGGGGAGATTATTTCCTTTGTTAAGGACGCTACCTACTCTTTTAAAGATCTTGCAGAAAAGAAAAGTATCCAGTTGAGCTTTGCTTCCAATTATGATTCACTTCATTGTAGTTTTGACCATGAAAAAATAGAGCGAATTCTTTTTAACCTACTTTCAAACAGTTTCAAGTTTACACCAGTGGGCGGTAAGATTAACGTAAGTCTCAATTATTTGACAGATAACCTTCTTGTACCCATGTTAGAAATTAAGGTGATGGATACGGGAATTGGCGTACCAAAAAATAAGCACACCAAAATATTTGAAAGTTTTTTTCAGCATGAAAGTGATGAATCAATCATTAATCAGGGGAGTGGTATCGGATTATCGATTGTAAAAGAATTTGTAAAAATCTACGAAGGAACCCTTCATTTAGATAGTGATGAGGGGCTTGGTAGTTGCTTCACGGTGATGATTCCATGTGCGGAATTACATGGGCAGAATTTAGAAATGACTAACCTAAATGATGAAATCATAATACCTGAGAAGACCCAAGAATTATTGGAAGATCAGCATCCACCGCAACTAGCACTATCAATGAAAAAAATGGTCGTCCTGATTGTAGAGGATGACGATGATCTCCGTTTTTATTTGAAAGACAATTTGCAACAAGACTTCGATATTATCGAGGCTAAAAATGGTAAGGAGGGTTGGCAAAAGACATTGTTTTATCATCCAGATATGGTTGTGACCGACATATCTATGCCAGAAATGGATGGCATAGCATTATGTAATAAAATTAAAACAGATGCTAGAACGCAACAAATACCCATAGTACTGCTCACGGCATTCTCTGGTGAGAATCATGAATTGCAAGGCCTTAACACAGGAGCTAATGATTATATGACAAAGCCATTTAGTTTTGATGTATTAAGGTCAAAAGTTAAAAATATATTGAATCAACAAGAATCTGCACGGAAACGTTACTCCAAACAAGTAGAGGTGAAACCGCCAGACGTTATTTTAGAAGGACCTGACGAACAATTTCTTCAAGAAGTTCTTCTGGAGATTGAGAAGAATATTGATAATAGTAATTTCTCCGTGGATATGCTCAGTAAACTCGTATTAGTAAGTAGGGGAACGCTGTACACTCGTATCTTGGCGCTGTCAGGTCAGACTCCTCTCGAATTTATAAAATCGTACCGATTAAGCAGGGCTGCACAACTCTTGGAACAAGGGAAGTTTACAATCTCTGCTATCTCTCACAAAACAGGCTTTAAGACTACGAAGAATTTCGTTAAATCTTTCAAAGAAAAATTCCATATGACCCCTTCTGAATATGCTGATAAGATGAAAAGCCTCTAAAAGGATTATCTAAGGCTCTTTTTAAACATTTGGAACCCCATTTTTAGGCAATGTGTCAAATAGATCTTTCTACTTTGGCAACAATGAATCCTCTCAAGGATATCATTGATAAACCTAATGATAAAACCAAATGATGTATTTGACAAGAACAACTTGTAGGGAATGGCTTTGTATGCTATTGCTATTCTCGCTATCTATCGCTGCAGGGAATCACCACGTGCATGCGCAATCCAATTCTACCAGAATCGTAACTGGTGTTGTAACAGATTATACAGGAGCCACAATAGTGGGAGCTACTGTATTAGTTAAAGGAGGGAATAATTCCGTTCAGACGGGAAAAGGAGGATCCTTCTCTATTCCTATTTCTGGTGCTAACGACATACTGACTATTTCCTATATAGGTTTGGAAAGTCAAGATGTAGTAGTTGGTACTCAGAATAATTTAGAAATTATTTTGCAGCAGTCCTCGTCTAATCTAGATGAGGTCGTGGTAGTAGGTTACGGAACCTCGCGTAGAGCCGATGTAACATCCGCTATTTCATCTGTAAGCGAAAAGGACATCAAAAACCTGCCTGTGGCAGGAATTGACCAAGCATTGCAGGGAAAGGTTGCTGGGGTAAGTATTAGTACCAACGGCGGACAGCCAGGTGGAGGTGTTTCTGTTCGTGTGCGAGGTATTACTTCGGTAAGTGGAGGTGCAGGAAACGAGCCGCTATATGTGGTAGATGGTGTTCCTTTGTCAAGTTCACCCTCGGCCAACTATAGTGCAGGTGGTGCAGGAGCTTCACAAACTGCGCAGAGCCCTTTAGCCACAATAAACCCAGCAGATATTGCAACTATAGATGTTTTGAAAGATGCATCAGCGCAAGCGATTTACGGATCTCGGGCAGCCAATGGTGTCATCATTATTACTACAAAAAGGGGACAGGCTGGCGAGTCAAAAATTTTGTATGATGCCTATTATGGCCAATCACAGATCCAGCGGAAAATTGATATGATGGATCTTGGACAGTTTGCGCAGTATAGCAATGAGGTTCTTGAAGAGATCTCACTGGTAACGGGCAATCCATACGTTCCAATCGGAGAATATGCTGACCCTTCTGTACTTGGTCGAGGAACCGATTGGCAAGATGCCCTGTTTCAAAATGGTACTATTCAACAACATCAACTGGCTTTTTCTGGAGCCTCCAATAAAACTACTTATTACACATCTGCAAATTATTTCTCACAAAAAGGTGTTGTTACAGGCTCAGGGTTAGATCGTTATACGGCACGTGTTAATTTAGATCAACAAGTCAAAGAATGGTTCAAAGTTGGAATGACCACAAACTTAATTAGGTCTAACCAGCGAGTTTCTCTTACCAATGGATCTGCAACTCCAATTAGTATTGCCACAGGTAATAGTCCTGCTGCTCCTATTTTTTCAAATGGTGGCTTTGCGCCCGCGGTAAACGTTGGTGGATTTAATTTCGGTATAGATCAAAACCCCCTAGCTTTAGCCTCACTGAGAGATGTAAGAGTTATTCAGACTAAGGCGATTTCAAATTTATATGGAGAGATCAATGTTACAAAGAACATCACCTTAAGATCGCAGTTTGGCGTAGATTATACAGTAAACCAAAATACATTCTTTCAACCTCAAGTAACCAACGGCGCAGCATCTATTATCCCTCGAAGTCAAATCAATGAAAGTCGAGGTTTAACATTGTTTTGGAATTTGACTAATTATGCCAACTACAGCCAGACATTTGGAAGGCACAATGTTAGTGCACAGATCGGACAGGAGGCTTGGGAATCAGATTCAAACCAACTATTCGGCAATAGATATGATCTCAATTTAAACTTCCCTTCTATTGGAGCAGGATCGGCAATAGGAGAAACTACTGGTGGTGGAATTTATAAAAGTTCGATGTCATCGTACTTTGGACGTGCCGGGTATTCTTATGATGATCGTTACTCTTTAAATCTCTCTTTTCGTAGAGATGGATCTTCTACTTTCGGACCTGCACGTAAGTATGGCAACTTTCCTGCTGCTTCTGCTGGATGGACGATTACCAATGAAAGCTTCGCGCGAGATCTTAAAAACTTAAATTATCTAAAGATCCGTTTAGGTGCAGGTTCCGTAGGAGGGACAGGCGGTGGAGGCTCAAATGCTTTTACGGCCGGCTTGATTCAACAAACAGGTGCATTTGGTCCAGGAAGTTGGCCTAGCAATGTGCCAAATCCTAATCTCGCTTGGATGTCTGTTAATACATACAATGCTGGTGTTGACGCCTCAATATTAAATAGAAAGATTGATATTACAGTAGACCTTTATAAGAAAGTCACTACCGATATGCTTTTGCCTTCGGCACTTCCATATTATTCGGGTATTGGTACTAACTATAATGATATTCAGTCTCCTATTACTAATGCTGGAAAAATGACCAATACTGGTGTTGATTTAGCAATTACCAGTCATAATATAACCAAGGATGATTTTACTTGGACGACACAACTAAATCTTTCACACTACAAAAACATACTCAATGAATTAAATGCTGGTACTAGTGAACTGATTTATCGAGCAACTGATGCTTTGAACGTTGATCGTGTAGTGACACGTTCGGTGGTAGGGAGACCAGTTGGTATGTTTTACGGGTATCAAGTAGATGGAATTTTCCGCTCTCAAGAAGAAATCCAAAATAGCCCTTCACAAGGGATAGCTGTTACGCCTAGAGGAACTTGGATAGGCGATATAAAGTACAGGGATATCAGCGGGCCTGAAGGTGTTCCTGACGGAATTATTGACTCTTTTGATGAGACATTTATTGGAAATCCAAATCCAAAATTTACGTTTGGTTTCACCAATAATTTCACCTATAAAAGTTTCGACCTTTCGGTATTTCTTCAAGGTAGCTATGGCGCAGATATTTTAAACTTTACTCGATTATTAACCGAAGGAAGTTACAATATGTATAATAATCAAACTGCCAATGTCCTAGAAAATCGTTTTTCAGCAAACAATCCAGCTGGAACACTGCCAAGGTATAATGAATGGCATGAAAACAACAGAAGATTGTCAGATCGTTTTATCGAGGATGGGTCTTACATTAGATTGCAAAACTTGTCTTTAGGATACAACCTTCCAGTAGCACTGGTTAACAAGGCAAAGATCGCTTCTGCCAGAATCTACATTTCAGGTCAGAACATCTATACAGTTACAAAGTACTCGGGATATGATCCAGAATTAGGGTCGTTCAACAATAATGCGCTCTTTACAAATGTGGATAACGGGAATTATCCCAATCCAAGAACATATACTATTGGAGCAAACATCACATTCTAATCTATTACTTCAATTAGCGATAAAATGAAAACGAAATTGTACATACTAGCAATAGCTATACTAACAAACTTATCCTGCAAAAGAGATTTTTTGGAGAGGCCAGATGAAAATGCACCTACCTTAGAGACCTATTACACTACTGCTGAGCAGGTCGATGGGGCTACCGGGTTATTATATGGAGCGGCATGGTTTCCATTTATGGATCTTGCTTTTCTGAGCATAGGCGATATTATGGGCGGTACGGGAATTACCTCGGGACCAGGAGCGTATGCCCCATATATGAATTTTACGGTGTCGGAGACTGACGCCAATGTTTTGAGAGCTTGGCAAGCTTTCTACAAATCGGCTGGTGTAGCTACTATTCTCATTAATACTTTTGAAGACAAGAAATCTTCTGTACCAGATCCTGCTTATCTAGATAAAGGTATTGCAGAATCAAAGTTTATGCGCGCACTTGCTTATTTCTATTTGGCTAGAATTTACAAAGATGTACCAATTATTACAGATCCAGTATTATTAGCAACCTCAACGGATTTCACAGTTCCAAAATATCTTCAAAGTGATGTATTAAACTTCGTGATAGCGGATCTGCAAGCAGCTGAAGCTGGTTTGCCAGAGTCCAACGGTGGTAGGGTAACATCTTTTGCTGCTAAAGCAATGATGGCGAAGGTATATCTCTACATGAAAGATTACGAAAATGCTAAGTTGAAAGCTGATGAAGTTATCACTTCTGGTAGGTATGACCTATTCCCAGACTATTATAGAATGTTCTCTACAGCAGCGTCTAACGGTAACATCGAGTCTATTTTCGAATTCAAATGGATTGAGAATGGCGACTGGGCTGCTGCGAATCATACTCAAACAAATATTGGACCTGGTCCCCTTTTAGATCCAGTAGGAGCAGGTGGATACTCATCAGTTGTGCCATCAATCAACCTATTAAATTCTTTTGAAAGCGGTGACCTTCGTCGTAATGCTATTATGGAACATGGATTTTACCGTGCTGACTGGACTAACAAAAACTATCCGAATGGCTATACATATGATACGTTAGAAACTGCTCCGGTCGGGATGCGAATTTACACTGCTACACGGACAAACTCAGCGAAATATGTAATTGGAACTGGAAGCAATGGTGAAAAGGTTAATGGTGCATCCAATAATATGAGTACCTATATCTTGCGGTATGCTGATGTACTACTAATTTACGCCGAAGCGGTATTAGCTGATGCGGGTAGCACATCGGATGCGATAGCTCTACAGCGATTTAACATGGTGCGACGACGAGCTGGTTTCCCAGCGAGCGCTGATAAGACCTCACTTACAAAAGATCTCATTCTACATGAGAGAATGGTCGAATTCTATTTTGAAGGTGATTATTGGTTTGATGTGCAGCGGCAAGGTTTCGCAAAGGCAAAAGAAATTTTGGACAGACAAGAGCGAGGAGAATACGTAGTCAATGATGGAGTGCGAAGTATAGCGCACATGGATGTTAAAGACACGTTTATTAGCCCAAATCAACTATATCTTCCAATTCCAGCGGCAGAAGTTACCTTAAATCCACTATTAGCACAGCCTGCTGTACCATATCAATAAAAAACTTATATAGATTATGAAAAACTTAAAGTCGATACTCAACAGCACCCTTTTCATGCTGCTGTTAGTTATAGCATGTGCTTCCTGCGAAAAGGATCTTGATGGTACCCCGCAAACCTCGCCAGGTAATTTGCAGATTGAAAGAATAGAGCCAGATTCCGCCTCGGGTGGTGCCGTTTTGATTGTGAAAGGTCAAGGACTAGGGCAAATTAGCTCAGTGATTTTTGAGAGAGATAGTGTGCCAGCCACATTTAACCAAGTGTTCAATACAGATGAAGCCTTAGTGTTCAGGGTACCTGATACAGCAAGCGGTGGTATCCAAAATATTATTTTCACCAACACTCGCGGTGATGTAGGAAAAGCTACATTTCGAGTAATCGCCGTACCCTCTGTACTTTCAGTATCATCAACCGATGTTACAGCAGGAATGGAGTTAACTATGACAGGTATTAATTTAGAAGATGTTTCAAGAGTCTCTTTGGATAGTACAGATATTGATGCTGAGATAATATCAACATCAAAAAAGGAACTGATTGTCAGATTACCTGCTACTAGCAGACCTAGAGTACGTTTAGCAATTCTTAACAGTTCGGGATCGAGTGTTACCACACAAGAGTTTGTATACATCGAGAATAACTATCAAATTTTCGGTGAGTCGATGAATACGAATATCAATAACTCGTCATGGAGCGCAAGCTTGACGAACAACTCGGATCCAGCATATGTTCGATTCGGTAATACATCATTGAAAGCCGAGTATACTGGTTCGTGGGGTGGTTTGCAACTTGCAATGAATACACCTGTAAATCTTAATCCCTATCGTTATGTGACATTCTGGGTAAAAGGAGCATCTGTAGCCACTAATATTAGCTTCAACTTCAACTGGGAAAATACACAGACTCTGGCCATACCTGCTAATACTTGGAAGTACTTTAAAATTGATTTACAAACCTTCAAAGGTGCGGGAGTTGTAAATCTTGAAACCTTTGTCATGCAAATTAATGGCGATCCACACACACTTTATTTAGATAATATCTTACTTGTTAAATGATGATAAAAAGTTTTATAGCGCTATTTAGCCTAATTTTAAGTTCTCTATCCCTCTTTGGTCAGGGTAATAATTATGTACAAGATTATACTAAGTTTCAAGGACTTGCTCTAACGCCTCCTATGGGGTGGAACAGTTGGAATAAATTCGCCTGTAACATAGATGAAAAACTCATTCGTGAAATTGCTGATGTGATGGTGGCTAACGGAATGAAAGATGCCGGTTATACTTATATCAATATTGATGATTGCTGGCATGGAGATCGGGACAGTCTGGGGTTTATTCATCCAGATCCAGAACGATTCCCCTCGGGAATGAAAGCTCTAGCAGACTATGTGCATAGTAAAGGGTTGAAAATAGGCATCTATTCTGACGCGGGGTCTCAAACCTGTGGCGGTAGGCCAGGAAGTCGAGGATATGAGTTTCAAGACGCTATGACTTATGCAGAATGGGGCATCGATTACTTGAAATATGATTGGTGTAATACCGAAGGCTTGCGTGCTGAGGGTGCTTATAAGACAATCACTGCGGCATTGAAAAAAGCAGGACGACCGATTGTGTTAAGCATTTGCGAATGGGGTAGTGATAAGCCTTGGGAATGGGCTCAGGATGTAGGTCATCTCTGGAGAACTACTGGAGATATTTACAATTGTTTCGACTGTATTCACGATCATGGGACATGGAAGTCGTTGGGTATTATGCAAATTTTGGATATGCAGGAAGGACTTCGGCAGTACGCTGGCCCAGGGCATTGGAATGATCCAGATATGCTTGAGATCGGAAATGGACAGTTGACTCCTGCGCAAGATCGTGCTCACTTTTCTATGTGGGCTATGATCGCCGCACCACTTATGTCAGGCAACGATCTAAGAAGCATGGACAAAAATACATTGGAAGTATTAACAAATCCAGGCGTAATAGCTATTAATCAAGACTCTTTGGGCATACAAGGATTCAGACATCTAGTAAAAGATAGCGTAGAATGCTGGCTTAAGCCACTCGAAGATGGGGCGTGGGCACTGTGTTACTTGAACAGATCAACAGAAGTAAAGACGGTTTCGATAGACTGGCAAGATTTACAGGTGACTGATGAGCATTCAAATCGCCAATTCAATCCCGGAAAAACTCCATACAAAATAAGAAATGTTTGGACGAAGAAAGACATGGGCAGCGTAGGTAAGAAAATGACTCATAGCCTTGCTGGTCACGATGTATTGATGTTTAAGTTGTCTATCTAATCGGTACGGAAGATAGCAAGTATGATATTAGCATAGCAGATGGTGTGATAGCTGTGCTAAGGTGATATAATTTGGTGTGTCTCTTAAAGCGTTTATAGGCACACCATTTATATCATTGGATTTTATTTTAATGGAATTACGTCAGCCGTATAGTTGGCTTAGTTCTCGATTAAGTAAACACCATTATATATTCACCACCAAAAAATGATTACACAGTAAATTAACTATTTAGTGACTAATATATACATGAATTTCAAATCACTTATCGTAGTATTTCTCTACGCGGTGTCATTGCCAGCAATGACTAAGGCGCAATCTTTGTCTAACCCGAAAGCTTCCAAAGAAGCTGTTGCCCTATTTAATTATTTGGTGGATCAATCTGGTAAAAAGATTCTTTCGGGTCAAATGAGTTCAAGCTGGGGAATAAATGAGATCAATTATATTCAAGAGGTAACAGGTAAGCAGCCTGCGATTAACGGTTTTGATTTTATCAACGATATCGACAACCCTTCAGAAGTGAAAGGTGCGCTAGATTGGTGGAACTCTGGTGGCATTTCAACCATCATGTGGCACATGGGGGCGCCTGGTTTGGGAGAGGGGTACGAAAGTAGTAAAATGAAGATTGACATTGAAAGGTGTTTTGAGAAAGGTACAAAGGAGTACGAAATATTTTGGTCAGAATTAAAAGAAAAGGCTGACTTACTAGAACAGTTACGTGATGCAAATGTCCCTATACTTTGGCGTCCATTTCATGAACTCAATGGTCACTGGTTTTGGTGGAGTAAAGGGGGACCAGAACAATTTAAAAAGCTTTGGATAGCCATGTATACCTATTTTACGGAGACACGTAAACTAGATAATCTCATATGGGTATTATGCTACACGGAAGATTCTGATCCTAAATGGCATCCTGGTAAGCAGTATGTAGATCTTGCAGGTGCAGATATTTATAACGTTGGAGATAGTCCACAAACCGAGATGTACAAAAATGCAAAAAAGGTAGTAAACCCAGGCGTTCCGGTTGTGTATCACGAATGCGGTACTCCACCTAATCCAGAAGCTTGTATACGCGAGGGGGCTATGTGGTCCTGGTGGATGCAATGGCATACGGATCATTTGACTAATACCGATAAGGCTTATCTTAAGGAAGTTTATTGGCATGACCTTATCATTACTAAAGATGAATTGCCAGATATTGTAAAGGTGTATGGAAACGATAAAATGTAATAGATAGTGTTTTGTTTGTAGGGGGTAGGATCCTCTACTTTTTTTAGGTCGGGGCTGCTCAGTTAATGTATTACATTATTTGATACGGTAATTGGCAGCTTCATGTTTAGTAGTTTGCATCCACCAGCAATTGTTGGTGGATGTTTTTTGTGGATTACAGCGCAGATACCAAGTGTAGGTTTTTAACTTTAGTTTGGTATGTCATCTTGCATTCAGAGTAGTGACGCTTTCGTCTTGAATCGTTGGTAAAATGGGTTCACCAACTATGCCTTAGGGGGATAATTATTTCTGTAAATGTAATTTTTAAGGTTTTATTTGATTTACGATGCGCAGGGTAGAGCACGCTATTATAATAGAGCTAATGAAAAAAGCTCTTCCGCTAAGCTGTTGTGCTTTGGGAAGAGCTTTTATTAATACAACTGCAATAACCTCGCGCAGGTGCTTGTGTATCTATAGATCAAAGTAATGATCGGATTATTTTTTTCGAATCGTCGCTTCGGTAGAATTAATGGTCAATTTTCCAGTTTCTAAGCTCGGTGAACTTGCCGATAAAGTTATTATGCCTGGCTGCCCAGTTGCTTGTATAATGATTTGAGCAAGTCCGCTAAACAACTTTCTTTTCCACTGACCTGCTTCACCAAACAACTGAATTACCCCTGGATCCATGTTTACAGAATCCCAATCGTTTTGTTTTGTCAATGGTTTAGCTATAATATCAATTTGATTCTCGCCTGCTTTCACTACGCTATTATTCAAAGCGATCGCAAACGCGGTTTTATCGTCGTTTAAAGTCACATCGACCTGAGTTCCGTTAATGAATATCGACTGTTCTTTACCAATACTATTGAAGAACAATGTGAGACGCTGACTTTTTAGATCAACAGGCAATTCAAATGTACCTCTATGAATATAAGCTTTAGCAAGATTTTTATAATCACGACTAACAAAAGCATTTTTCCACGATGAACCATCTGTGCGCAGCAGTGATCTTCCTTCAGCAAGTGTATTTAGCTCTTTTTCTTTTAAATTGTTAATCTTAACTGTCTGGATGTCCTCTACGAAACGCTCTTTTTCCAAGGAAGTAGGATCTCCATTTCCTACGCCAATAATCCGAGCGGGCCCCTCGAGTGTAAAGCTAATTTCATTATCAGCAGTAGGTACATCTAATTTGCCAATATCTTGTGCAGAAACCCTCACCATCAGGATATCCTCGTCATTGGCTCTAATAGATTCCTGATGCCCCTGCAATTTAATGGCTACCGGTTTTCCAGTCGTCTTTACCTGCTCATGCATCACCTCTTTACCATCTTTATAGCCAATGGCCTGCAATGTTCCAGCAGCATATTTTACTTTCCACTCTAAATGTGAGTTTACCTCCATTGTTTGTCTTCCTAGCGATTTCTTATTCAAAAACAATTCGACTTCATCGCAATTGCTGTATACCCATACATCTACATCTTCGCCTTCTTTACCCTGCCAATTCCAGTGAGGCAAAATATGTAAGGTAGGGGTTTGCGTCCACCATGATTTCAGATAATAAACATTGTCTTTTGGGAAACCACATAGATCCATCATACCGAAGTAAGAGGTGACGCTAGGCCAGCCATGAGGAGTTGGTTCACCGCGATAGTCAAACCCGGTCCAAATAAACATGCCAGCGAGATGTGGTCGACTCGAATAGAACTTCCATCCCTCCTCTATGCTATAGAAAGATGGCCTAGGTTTGGCGTCGTAAGCGGCGATGTAGTGTTTTTGTGCGTCAGTTTGATAGATACCACGTGTGGCAAAAGTAGAGCCCTCTTCACTTCCTAGGCCTGGTTGATTTGGAAACCGTCGAACATGATCGTCTATATCCCCATTGGCTATATAGTTGTAGCCCATTACCTCCAAAACATCAGAAATACCGCTTTTAAATCCTCCGCTCACACCGGCAGTAGTCGGTCTGGTAGGATCAAGACTCTTTGCTACAGCTTGAAGTGTAGTGGCAAGACGGCTTCCTGTAACATTATTTTCAATGCCCCACTCTTCGTTACCTACTGACCAGAGTATAATGCTAGGGTGATTACGATCTCTCTTAATCATTTTTGTGAGGTTGGCAAGTAATGGTTGTGAGCTTGCTAATAGTCTATTTTCGTCAATGACTAACATACCCAATCGGTCACATGCTTCTAATAACTCAGGTGTTGGTGGGTTATGTGAAGCACGATACGCATTAGATCCGAAATCCTTTAGTGCCTTAATTCTATAGTATTGAAGCTCATCAGGCATGGCAGCACCTACTCCTGCATGATCTTGGTGATTATTTGTGCCTTTTAGTTTTATATTCTTTTCGTTTAAGAAAAAACCATTTTTGGCATCGAAGCGTATCGTTCTAAATCCAAAGGTGGTTTCGTAATGATCCGTCTGTTTATCATTCGCCCACACGGTGGTGACAAGTTTATACAGGTATGGTGTATCTAGATCCCATAATGTTATGTTTTCTACGGGGAAGTTAACATCTACTGGTTCAGGATGAAAAGGCTTGATTCTTACATCGTCTTTCCTACTAGTTACTATCGTTTTTCCTAGCGCATCTACCAAGGTGTGGACTACAGAGATTGTTTGTTCTTTATGAAGTGTATTCACCAATTCGGTCTTCACGTTTACCGTAGCGCTGTTGTTTTCTAAGTTGATATCAGTACTAACGAAGGTGCCATCTTTAGCCACGTGTATTGGATCTGTTTTTGAAAGCCAGACATGACGATAAATACCCGCACCTTCATAAAACCACCCCTCTTCCATACCTACATCAACTCTTACGGCGATTGTATTATCGCCACCATAATTTAGAACGTCGGTAATATCATAATTGAAGCTGTTATAACCGCTGGCTTCTGTCCCCAAATAGTGCCCATTTACCCATACCGCTGAGTTTCTAAACACACCATCGAAGTCTAGACTGATTTGACGACCAAGGTCAGCTTCAGGAATCGTAAAGCTTTTGCGGTACCATCCGATAGTTGCTTCAGGAAATTGCAGGCCAATCGCTTTAAACCCGTGACTAAAACTAGCCTTCTCACTAAAATCTTGCTCTACTGCCCAATCATGTGGTAAATCAAGTTGGCGCCACGACCTATCGTCGAATTTTGCTGATGCCGCGCCATCACCATATACAGCTTTGGCTAAATAAGAAAAATAACTGGTAGCATGCTCAAAATCACGATCTGTGTCATATGGATGGCCGAATGCAAAGCGCCAATCTTTGTCTAGGAGAATACGCTGTCTTAGGGCTGTGTTTGATTCTTGTGCAGCTAACGTACTACAAGTCAGTAATAGGCTAATAAATAAGTTGATTGATAGATTGATTAGTTGTTTATTCATATTAAAAAATTTAGTGATTGGGTAGATCGCAATATTACTTATCAATCCCTTTTTCGACTTATCATTTTTGTTCAAACACTTATCATTATTCCCATTTTTTATTCTGCACGGCAATATCGCAAAATTGTAATTTGCTTATAACGTAGATTTGCCGTATTGATCCTTTATATAATTCTTCGGACTTTTTCCATACACCTTGCTGAATGATCTACTGAAATTAGCGGGTTCAGCGAACCCCACATGAAATGCAGCCTGTGAAATATTCATATCGTGTTCGAGCATCAATTTGATGGCTGTTTTTAAACGGATGTGTATGATAAACTCCTGTGGAGTTTGTTCGATCAAAGCCTTTAGTTTCCTGGTCAACTGTCGCCTGTTCATATCTAGTAGATCCGAAAATGTTGCTACATCAAAGCTAGATTCTAAAAGGTTTTCACGAATAATAGCGGTTGCTTTTTGAAGAAATTCTTCGTCAATTTTAGATATTTGCTCTTGCTGCGATGTGTCGTTGGCTCCGCGTTCCCTGTACAGCTCACTGAGCATTCGTCTTGACTGAAGAAGGTTCTTGATGCGCGTTATGAGTAAATCAGAGTTAAACGGTTTTGGAATGTAGGCATCTGCACCACTTTTATATCCCAATATTTTGCCCTCGTCGGCATCTTTTGCCGTTAGAAGAATTACGGGGATATGGGATGTTTTCTCATTACTTTTTATTTTACTACACAAGGCCAATCCATCTCCTCCGTTCATCATCACATCGCTAACTATGACGTTCGGGATGGACAAAGTTGCCTTTTCATACCCCTGCTGTCCATTTTCTGCTTGTTCCACATGATAATAGTCTTTGAGTTGTTCCGAAATATATGCTCTTAATTCAGCATTGTCCTCGACCACTAGTATGGTTATGTCATCATCGAATACGGTGGGGTCCAGTGCAATTTTAGTTTCTGCTGGCGTGAATGCCGCAGTGGAGGTCTGGTTTGTCAAAGCATTGTCGCTGGTGACCGATAAAGATGGTTTTGTTACCGGAATCTTTACAACAAATAGTGCTCCTTTTCCTGCTTCACCTTCTTCTGATATAATGCCACCATGAATCTCCACTAATTCCCTGACTATGGCAAGGCCAATACCGCTGGAATGCATATCAAATCGCGGGATACCCTTAATTTGAAAGAACATCTGGAATATGCTGTTTTTATAATTGATAGGGATACCAGGACCACTATCTGCTATGCGAATTTCTAGTAGCCTTTCGTTATCATCACTAGTAAAAGTAGAAGTGCTGAGGGTGATTATGCCAGCATCGGGAGTGAATTTAACAGCATTAGCTATTAGATTGGTCAGTATTTTTTGAAACTTATCACGATCGATATCCACTTCTGTAAATTCTAGATCAAAAAGGAGCTCAACAACAAGTTTCCTTTGCGCGACTTGCTCGCTGAATACCAAGATTATTTCTCGTACAAAGTGTTCTATAGCAACTGAAGTGATCTCTAGGTTGCTCTTTCCTTGAAATTTTCTGAAATCCAAGAGTTGGTTAACCAAAGTAATCATCTGTGAAGCATTCTTATATGCTATGGCAGCTAGAGATTTAATTTGACTGCCACTAAGATCTCTATCAGAAATTCTGCGTACAGGATCAATAATTAGCGTGAGTGGCGTTCTTAACTCATGAGATACATTGGTAAAAAAGGCCATTTTTAACTGGTTCATTTCTTCCGTTTTTTCAGCGTGTACCTTTTGGAGTAATAATTCCTTTTTAAGATTTGCTCGTTTTTTCAACTCTCCAATTATCCAGTAGACTACGGTGGAAATTAGTATAAGATAAAATAGATAAGCCCAATATGTTTTCCAAAAAGGAGGACGAATGATGATTTGCAGAGTAGCGCTTTCATTGTTCCATGTATTATCATGATTTGCAGCCTTCACTTTAAATACATATTCGCCAGGTCTCAGATTGTTGTAGGTTACTCTTCGTTCATCTGTGGTGTATTGCCAGTCTCTATCCACACCCGAAAGCATATAAGCATAGTTGTTTTTGTCATTAGATGTATAGTTGAGAGCGGCAAACTCGATAGTGAAAACAGACTGTGTATAGTCCAAATTTATCTTTCCCTTCTTCAAGGCAGTATGGAAGGAACTCATGAGCTCCGTCTTAGCTGATCTTGTCGGCACACTAAAATCGGTAATTACTATCGGCGTAACGCTACGAGTGTTTGTGAAGGTTGCTGGGTTAAAGACGTTGAAACCATTCGTGCTGCCGAATAACATATCACCATTTTCTCGCATCAAACCTGCTCCTAAAGTGAATTCACTGCTTGACAGTATATCGTTTTTAATCAGCGCCTTCAAAGAAGATTGGTTTGCGGAGAACTTGTTTAATCCGCTTGATGTGCTCACCCATACGAAACCCAATTTGTCTGCGACAATGTGGTTTACATTATTATTGCTTAGGCCATGCTTTTCATCTACGTGCAGCATATCTTTGCCAGTAGCCTCATAAATAAATAATCCGGCTCCGTGCGTACCAATCCAAATCCTATTTGCCGAATCTTCAAAAATCGAGCTGGCAAGATGCTTTTTAAGCTGCGATGCTTTGGGTGGAAGTGCCACAAATTGATTCTTCGAGGGATTATAGATGTCAATTCCACCGTAGCTACCTATCCAAATGTTTCCACTCTTGTCCTCTGTCAAAGCTCGGATGTAGTTGTTGGATAGGGTGTTTGGACTTTCTCGATTTAAGTGTAAAACTGCTCGTCCATTTGCCTGAAGTACATGCACGCCACTACCATTCGTGCCAATCCAGATATTTGAATTTTGGTCTTCTACGATGGCATAAATAGTATTGCTCAGAGCAAGCTCACTATTGAAGTACAATCTTTTAAGCGTGTTGTTTTTTAAGTTAAACTCAAAAAGTCCATCTGCATAAGTGCCAATCCATAACTTTTCTGCATCTCTACTTTTAAGTAAACATAAAACAGATTTTCCTAAACCATTCTCTTCCATAGATCGCGGCAGAATTGGCTTAAAGGTGTTTGTCTGGGAGTTCCAACCAAACAGCCCTCCTCCGTCCGTTCCGACGTATACTTCTTGATGACTATATTCTGAAAATGAGGTGACAACGTTGGTGTTTGCTTGTTGGTTATTTGGATGAATTATCCCGTAGTGACTATAAAATGGGGCGTTTTTATTGTATTTACTTATCCCACCTAGCGCGGTGCCTACCCAAACCATGTTGCTATCTGCATATACCGTATTTACAGAGTTTCTGCTCAAAGATTGATTATTGTGTACATCACTTTTCCAGACATCATAGTGCTTTTGCTTTGAGTCGTAGCGACCTAATCCATCATCCGTTCCTATCCATATCGTATGCTGTGAGTCACATGTTAAAGAATTTATGACCGATTTTAAAGGTTTAGCTCGTCCATTCTTATAAAATGAAGCAGCAGAGAACTCTCCGCGTGAATCTTCATACTTGTATAGTCCTTCTTTTGAACCAGCCCAAAGTATTCCATTCTGATCAATTGCGATATCTGCAATTTCGGAACTAGAAGTTACTGCATCTTTTCGGCCTATGAAAAATTGATTTACGTTGCTCCGATCACCATGGAAATAAAATAGTCCATTCATGGTGCCGACCCATAAACCATTGCTACTATCTTCCGCAATAGCCGTTATATTTTTACCTTCTAGAATTTTGTATTTGCGATCATATTTTTCCGCTCTTTTTGCTTGATATGTGCTTTGGTCAATGATGAATAAGCCATCGAATGTACCAACCCATATTCTATGTTGACTGTCTTCAAAGATTCGCTGGATCAAACCAATGTCATACCGATCAAAAGCATCCTTTTGATCATCGTATCGCACTAGTCCACCACCTAGGGTGCCTGCCCATAATGATCCCTTGCTATCTACAAATAAAGTTTTGACATGATTGTAGGATAGAGAAGAGGAATCGCTAGAAGAATTTCTGTAAATTTTAAATTTATAACCATCGTACCTATTTAGTCCATCATTTGTGCCGAACCACATATATCCAGTTTTGTCCTTTACAATGCTATTAACCGTACTCTGAGAAAGACCATTCTGTGTAGAGATCCGAGTAAATTGCACCTGACTTATTTGAGTTGATTGAGCATAGCCTCCCGATGGCGGCAGCCAAAAACACAGTAGTATAATAAACTTTATGTAAGTACTGGCCTGCATAGGGTTGGGTGTTCAATTTAGAGATTATGGTAGTGATTGCTTATTGATTAGCTTTGGCCCTAGAGAGTTCAACTCCTAGTAGCTAACTAATTTTCAAACAAGGTTAAATATAAAAAGATGTCCTAACAAACCAATATTTCTTCTCAATATATATCTACTTACATTTTTTGGACATAGTACTTTATGTTGGATTTTAAGGGCTCTGCGTTTCCAAAAATCTGGAGCTCTAGTAGCTATTGATTTGATTTTTTTGAATTGACAGCTACTAAGATCTGCCAAAGTGTAAGTGTAGAATTGGTCAAATGACATTTGGGTTTGAGAGAATGACAACATCTTGAGCTGATTAGAAAAATTAATTGAACTAATAAGAACAATGAAATGGTGTAAAGCGTTCTATATTTGCATTAACATTCATTTACTTTTTAATATGGAAGCATAGTTGTCATGGAGTGTTTATATACTGTAAAATAGTGGCAAGTAAGATGTTTTGTTGATCAGTATAGGGATTTGATAAAAATTGTAGACGGGCGATGAAAAAAATGATTAAGGTTCCGACATCTTTGATTGGCGGAGATGCTCCACAAAACTCATTGGTATTAGATGGTTGTTCAGTAATAGAGCAGTGTATACACAGCACGGAGGTAAAAGGGACAATGTTTCTTGAACAACATTTACTGTTGATCGTATTAGAAGGTTGGGTAATATTGACTTATGGAAAACAGCATTATACGGTTAGAAAGAACGAGATCATCTTGCTGAAAAAGGCTACCGCAGTAAAGTATCATAAATTCGGAAATACTGATAATGACAATATCTACGATAGTTTAATGTTTAGTATTAAAGATGATCTTCTTAAGTCATTTTTATCTACATCTGAAATCAAGATTTCAAGACCTGAGGGAGAAATAAAAGCAGGTGTTTATCCTATGAATGAGTGCTTGGTAGCATTTGCTCATTCTATGAAACCGTATTTCTTTGATCATTCTGTAGTACATCCAGGGCAGCTTCGTCTTAAGATTATGGAATTGCTCTATGATGTCGCCGAATGTAATCGAAATATGTTTTTACAAATTCTCCAGTTGCACGAGCCTGTTAAAAGTGATGTTCGTAATGTAGTAGAAAAACACTACGCTTCACCGGTTTCTCTTGCTGAACTCGCTTATCTTTCTGGCAGAAGTTTATCAAGTTTTAAACGTGACTTTCAAAATATTTACAACGTCTCGCCAGCTACGTGGATTAGAGAAAAGAGGCTAGAAAAAGCAAAGGACATGTTGCAAACGACATCGCTTTCTGTTGCCGAGATTTGTTACTCATTAGGCTTTGAGAATGTCTCACATTTTTCAAGAATTTTTAAAGTGTTTCATGGTCAGGCACCAACAGTGTTTCGTACTTAAACAAATAAATATAACATTATGAAAGTATTAGTGATCGGAGCGAACGGTCGAGTTGGCTCATTGTTAGTTAAAAAATTAGTATCCCAATATCAGGTTGTAGCAGGGTCAAGAAATCCAGACTTAGCAAATAGTTTAGACAATGTAGAACATGTCTACTTGGATTTACTTAGTGACGTTAATACCTTGACAGAAACTATGCATGGCATTGATGCCGTTTATTTTGTTTCAGGTTCGCGGGGGAAAAATCTTTTAGAAATAGAATTGCATGGAGCTATAAAATCCATGCAAGCTGCAGAAAAAGCTGGTGTTAAACGGTATATTATGCTAAGTTCGGTGTTTGCCTTGCAGCCAGAGCGCTGGAATGAGTCTTTCCTTGGCGAGATAACCAATTATAATATCGCCAAACACTATGCAGATCTGTATCTTACTACGCAGTCTGATTTGGCATATACAATCCTGCAACCAGGCGCTCTTAAAGATGAGTCTGGAAGCGGTAAAGTAGAGACAAACGTTACCCATGCTGGGTCTAATTCGATTGCAAATGTGGTAGATATGTTAGTAGCCATATTAGCGCATGATTCTACCATTGGTAAGGTGATTTTAATGCATGATGGCGACACTTTAATCGAGCAAGCGATTCTTCAAATCGGATAATATTTCGTCTTTGGATTTATATGCTACGCATGCTGTTAAATCTTTCAATTAATGCTAATGAGTAGATAGCGAATACTTATTGTGAGCATTCGCTTATCAAATAATTGCCTCCCCGGCTAGAATAAAAAGAACTAAATAGTCAAATTATTTGGTCTATTTAGAAAAATATAAACTTTCCTGTTGCTGTATCTTTGTAGTATAAATTAGCTTAGTTATCAAGTTGATGATTAGCAATTTAATATTTCAAATATTTAATCAAATACGAGGTACAGTCATGCTAAAGGATTATAGAATCGAAAACAATTATCCCCGTCTGGGATATTCAGCTATTAGAGGTATCGGTAGAATTTCAAACAAGACATTTGCTTCACTGCCAGTGGTAATCATATTTTCTGTGTTTACAGTTGGCGGAATGCTCGTTTCTTGTGAAAATAAAAGTGGAAAAAATAATAAAATAGAAGTTATGCAAAATAATCAAGAACAAAAACAAGAAATCCTGAAGGCAATAGATTTGTATGTTGAAGCAGGAAGAAAAGGAGATGGAAATATTGCTAAGCCGGCATTCGCCTCAACTGCAACAATGTCTTGTCTGAAGATGAAGTGTTAAAAAGTGTCCCCATTCAAGTATTATTTGATGGGTTTTCAGCAAGCGAACCGATGGAAGATAATTACGAACTTACTCAAATAGATGTTGAAGGTAATGCTGCTATAGTGAGGATCGAATCTCAGTTTGGACCAGACAAGTTTGCAGATATGTTTACTCTGTTAAAAGATGGTAAGGACTGGAAAATAGTGAGCAAAATTTATCAAATTAAATAATACAGCAATGTCAATAAATAAAAATATTAATACTGTTCAAGATTATGAAGATGTCTTGAAAGCTATGGAAGGTTACGTTAATGGATTAAAAACAGGAAATGTCGCTGATTTAAAAAAAACCTTTCATCAAGATGCTATCATGTATGGTCACTTAGGTGATGACTTATCACAAGGTAGTATAGACAATTTGTATTCTTATGTCGAAAAATTTGGAGCAGCTCCAAATATTAAAACCAACCTAACGGTTTTGCATAAGACTCCCACCACAGCAATTGTGCGGATAGAAATGGAGCATGATGCGGCTGATGAGGATTTCACAGATTACCACTCATTAATCAAGATCAATGGCGAGTGGAAAGTAGTTGCAAAGCTATTCCACCTTTATACCAAGTAATCATTAATCATCTCGTTAAAGTTTTACTCTGGAAGCATATTTTGCTTCCAGCGGAACTTTACGTCTTAAAAAAACACATAATGTCAAAATTATTTAGTCCGTTGACTGTTAAATCTGTAACACTGAAAAACCGGATTATCACATCGCCAATGTGTATGTATATGGCACAAGATGGGATTGCAAGTGATTGGCACTTGATTCATTACGGCTCTAGGGCAATGGGTGGCGCTGGAATGGTTATGCTGGAAGCAACTGCAGTACGTGCTGATGGACGTATTGGCGTCGGAGATTTGGGAATCTGGAAAGATGAACACATTGAAATGTTAACTAAGTTGGCCTCATCGATAAAACTCGCTGGCAGTGTTCCTGCTCTTCAATTGGCCCACGCTGGTAGAAAAGGCAGTATGTGGGTTTCTGGAGGTGAGAGCCATCCCTTGTTCCCTAGTGATGAAAATGGATGGGAAATCATCGCGCCATCTCCTATTGCATTTTCTTCTGACATGCAAACGCCACGCGAAATGACGATACAGGATATCGAGAATGTGCAACAAGCTTTTGTAGATGCTGCAAGAAGAGCTGTAATTGCTGGTTTCGAATTGATTGAGATCCACAGTGCTCATGGTTATTTGATCAACGAATTTTTATCGCCTATTCCTAACAAAAGAACTGATCATTATGGTGGTAGTAGAGAAAACCGAGCAAGATTTCTGTTCGAAATTATTGATAAAGTAAAACGAGTGTGGCCTTCCACACTTCCTATTGCCGTTCGTATTTCAGCTATAGACTGGGTACAGGAAGGATGGAACATGGAAGATACACTATGGTTAAGCAAAAAGTTGTCTGAAAAAGGAATTGATATTATTGATGTCTCATCTGGCGGTACGGTTTCGGATGCTAAAATAAAAGTCGGTTCAGGATATCAATTACCTTTTGCCAGCACAATTAAGCGTGAGCTTAAAGATCAATTATTGGTGGGTACTGTTGGTATGATTACTAGTGCACATCAAGCAGAAACTATTTTGGTTAATGCAGATGCAGATCTTATTTTTATCGGTCGTGAACTTTTACGAAACCCTTATTTTCCGTTAGAGGCCGCAAAACAACTACGTTCTGAAATCCCCGTTCCAAAACCTTATGAGGTTGCATTTTAATACTAAAAATACATTTATATGTCAATATTTTTAACGGTTATTGTGAAGGCTAAGCCATCACATCGACAAGAGATTCAAACTCTTTTATACCGTCTTCCAGAATTATCCAAGAAAGAGGATGCTTGTATCGAATATGATGTTCATCAAAGTATAGATGATGAAAACACTTTCATTCTAAATGAACAATGGAAAAGTTTAGAAGGCTTGGAGTTCCACAATCTGCAGGCTTATTCTAAAGAGTTTTCGACTCATTTGATAAACTACAGGAGCACCCCATCATTTATAAATCAAAATAATTTACTAGAACATCTACAAACGTTTAGAATTTAGAAATATGAGAAAGTTAAATGAATCTGTAACCATCATTACTGGAGCATCTTCTGGTATTGGTGCCGCAGCGGCATTAAAATTAGCCAAAGCTGGAAGTAAAATCGTCTTAGTGTCTAGGTCTGATGATAAAATAGAAACAGTAAAGCAGCAAATTGAGCAACAGGGTGGTAGTGCAGAAATCTATATTGCCGACGTGACAGATATTCAACAGATGAAAGGTATGGTAGAATTTACCATTCAAAAGTTCGGCAGGCTAGATAACTTAGTTAACAATGCAGGATTGATGCTGTTTTCGCAATGGAAAGACCTTGCAATTGATGAATGGAATGCCATGATTGATACGAATGTAAAAGGCTATTTAAATGCTATTGCAGCTGTGCTTCCAAAACTGTTGGAGCAGAAATCAGGTCATATTCTCAATATGGGTTCTGTAGCGGGGATCAACATAGGTGTAGGTGCTGGTGTTTACCATGGCACTAAATTCTTTGTTAGGGCAATCACTGAAAGTTTGAGAAAGGAAGTGTCTGTTCACAGAGGAATTAAAATCAGTCTGATCAGCCCGGGACTAATCAATACGGGTTGGGCAGATAAGGTAACAAATAAAGAGGGTGCAGAGATTGCATCAGAATTGAATAAACAAGCCATTGAATCGGATGATATTGCAAATGCAGTTTTATTTGCTTTTGATCAGCCAGCGAATGTGAACGTCAGTGACATCGTTGTTAGCCCAACCTCACAAAACTTGTAATACTGGTAAACCAACGATTTTTAAAAATGAATACATACAATAGCCTATTTACTTCGTTGTCATTTAGTAACGGAATAAGTTTGAAAAATAGAATAGTGATGTCGCCAATGACTACATGGGCATCTAATGATGATTTTACTGTTTCTGATGAAGAAGTCGAATATTATCAAAAAAGAGTAAATGGCGTCGGATTGGTGATTACAGGATGTACGCACGTTACACAAAATGGAATAGGTTTTACACACGAATTTGCAGCTTATGACGATGCTTTTCTTCCTAGTTTGAAAAAGTTAGCGAATGCAACCAAGAGCGGTGGTGCGCCAGCAATTTTGCAAATGTTTCATGCGGGGAATAAGGCAATTTCTGGCCTTATTCCAAATGGTGAAGTGGTAAGTTCGAGCGCGGTTTCAAGTGGACCTATTTTACTATCTGATAAAGAAAATCTTGCAAAGGAATTGAATGAAAATGAAATTCGTGACATCATTAAAGCATTTGGTAAAACTACAAAAAGAGCAATTGAAGCTGGATTTGACGGCGTTGAAATTCATGGAGCTCATGGATTTCTGATTCAGAATTTTATATCTCCATTTTTTAATAAAAGGACCGATCAATGGGGCGGTACGCTGGATAATCGCTTACGTCTTAGTCTGGAAATTTTAAAAGAAGTAAAGGAAGTGGCTTTAAAATATGCTGCCAGACCTTTTTTAATCGGTTACAGAATTTCTCCAGAAGAATTTCCGCAAAACTCGTATGGACTTCAAGATACTTTTGTTCTGGTTGATAAGTTGATTGAAGCGGAAATAGACTACTTACATTTCTCACTGATGGATGCTGTCCATCAAAAACCAATTGATTCCAGATTTTCAGAAAAGCCGATCTCTATTGTATTAAATAATTACATTAACAATAGAGTTCCTGTACTCGTTGCTGGCGGTGTAACAACTCCTGGAAAGGCTGTTGATGTTATAGACTCGGGAATATCTATGGTCGCGATTGGAAGAACATTGATTATCAATCCGAATTGGGTAGAATTAGTTGAGCGTGGAGAAGCGAATAAAATCAAGTCCATTCTTACGCTAGATACAGTAGCGCAGAAGAAAATTCCTGAAAAATTAATGAAAATATTCATGACATTGACAGGTTGGGTGGCAATTGGTGATTGATTAATTACGAAAAGTCCCATTCTTTGCGCTCTGCATTATTACATGAGGTAAACTTCTCGCAAATAACTCCCAAAAATGCCTAGAAGTGAATTTATTGGTTTTAAATCCCCAAAATGATATGTTTTCCTTAAAAGATGATAAGTATATTTTGTGCCCTTTTACTACTATTGTATCATAGAGAATGCTGTGCTAAACAGTGTTCTTTTGATATAGATAAACCTATTTATTCTACTTCATCTTTATAGCCATTTTTTATTTTATAAATATGGTGTCTGCAAACCATTGTGCAGAAGCAATGCTGCAAAAGGAAGCTGAAGCTATGTGATAGGAGATGTATATGGTAATGAGCCACATTATTGGTGAATTTAGGAAAACTATTTATTTAAAACTTTTAGATTTTATTAAGGAATGAGAACGAGACAGCTATGGTTTATACTTTTTCTATTATGGACATCATTTTCATCATTTAAAGTTCCGCAAAATCCTAATCGGCAATTATTTGACTTCGATTGGAAGTTTGCCCTTGGAGATTTTCCCCAGGCAAGTGAAGTAGACTTTAATGATGCTAATTGGCGATCATTAAATCTTCCGCATGACTTCAGTATTGAACACCCTTTTGACTCAACAAATACGAGTAATAGCGGTGGAGGTTTCGCTTATGGTGGAATCGGTTGGTATCGTAAGCATTTCACATTAGAAAAATCAACGAAGAATAAAATCGTATCTATTCTGTTTGATGGTGTTTACCGAAATAGCGAGGTGTGGATTAATGGTCATTATCTTGGATTAAGACCATATGGCTACTCGTCTTTCCATTATGATATTACTCCTTATCTTAATCCTTCTGGTCAAGAAAATGTCATTGCCGTGAAAGCAAATACTACTGAGCAAATGAATTCGCGGTGGTATACCGGTGCTGGTATTTACAGACATGTGTGGTTATTAACGAGTGATAAAGTGCATTTTGATGAATGGGGTGTATTTGTCAAAACCAGTAAAGCAAGCAAAGAGCGTGCTGAATTAAGTCTTGATTTAGAGGTCGTCAACAAATTTGAAGGGATAAAAAAAGGTAAGATCAATACTTATTTGATAGATTCTAATGGACAAAAAACAAGCACTAAAAGTTCGGATTTTACCATCCAAGCTAGTGATTCTCTAAAAATAACCCAGCAGTTGATCGTTAACAAACCCAACTTGTGGTCTATTGATGATCCTCATTTATATCAGGTACATGTTGATATCCATGTGGATGGAAAAATAATGGACAGCTATAATACACCATTTGGTATCCGAACGTTTGAATTTGATCCCAATAAAGGGTTTTTCCTGAATGGTGAACATGTAAAACTTAAGGGTACAAATAACCACCATGATGGTGGTCCGATTGGAGCGGCTACCTTAGATTATACACATGAAAGGCAATTGACTATTCTGAAAGAAATGGGCTGTAATGCGCTTCGGATGAGTCATAATCCTCCAGCTCCGGAATTGCTTCAAGCTGCCGACAGGATGGGCTTCGTAGTTATTAATGAAATATTTGATGAGTGGGTAAAGGGCAAGACAGTGCATGGCTATGCACCACATTTCTATGAATGGTATGAAAGAGATGTCAGAAACTGGATAAAGCGGGATCGTAACCACGCTTCGGTTGTAGCTTGGAGTATTGGAAATGAAGTGCCCGAACAATGGGATTCGATCAAGGGCCCAGAAATAGCTAAGCTAATTCTTTCTGCTGCCAAGAAGTACGATACAAGCCGTCCGTTTACCATTGGTGCTGATGGTATACCAGGTATAAATTCAAGTGGCATGGGAGACTTGTTGGAGTTAGTGGGCTATAATTATCAAGAATCGATGTACGAACAAGATCACAAGAATTTCCCTAATAGAGTGATTTATGGGTCGGAAACGGTGATGTATCCTTACCATGCTGGGGATTGCTGGCAGATGAGATCTTACGAACAATGGTTGTCTACATTAAAGGACGATTATATTGCAGGAGAATTTATTTGGACGGGTTTTGACTATATCGGTGAAGGTGGAATTGGCGAAGTAATCAAAAAATGTGATACCGATTTGGTGTGGCCATGGTGGCCATCAAAAGGAGCTACTAGCGGCTTAGTAGATATCTGTGGGTTTGAAAAGCCATCATACTATTTTAGAAAAGCATTGTGGACGGAGGAACCCGTGGTGTATCTCGCCGTTGAAACAGACTCTTCAGCGAAAGATTGGTCAAATAGTTCATTTTGGAACTGGCCAAAAGTTTTACCGCACTGGAATCACAATTCGGCAGGTGATTCATTGGCTGTTCACGTGTATACCAATATGCCTGATGTGGAACTAAAGCTGAATGATAAATCCTTGGGGTCACAACATTGGGATCTAAATAAACATGCATTTCTGATCTGGAATGTGCCTTATGAAAAAGGAGTGTTGGAAGCTATAGGCACATTGCCAAACGGTGAGAAGAAAACTTTTAAAGTACAAACAGCCGGGAAACCTGCAAAGATTCAACTGGTAGCTGATAGAGAGTTGCTTAAAGCAAATCAACAAGATTTATCTTACGTTAAAACCTATCTTTTGGATGAAAACAATGTGCCTGTACCCTTTGCTGATAATACGATTGAGTTTGAAGTAACTGGTGCAGGAACATTGAACGCAACGGGAAATGGCGATGACAAAAGCCATGTCAGTTATAAAGAAAAAAGTACAAAAGCATATTTAGGCAAATGCTTAGCGATTGTACAATCGGGATCACAAAAGGGAACGATTATCCTTACTGCTAAAAGCAAAGGTTTACCTGATGTCCAAGTCGAGATTATGGTGAATTAATCAATGATCGAGATTATATATCAATGCGTTTAGAATTCCAAGGGAATTAGAATTTATCTACCTATTTAAGCAGATACCATGAATACATTTTATAAATTTTTACTGGCTTTATTCATTTCATCCAGTTTAAACGCGAAGACCGTTCCTACGATGCCTAATGATGGGCCTGATAACGGTTCTTATGATAAACCAAATCGGTACCCGGCAGGTAAAGTGGAATCAGTAAACTTCTACTCCTCGGTCGCTGGTAAAAACGTTGATATGGTAGTGTACACACCACCGTACTATAGCAAGGATAAAAAATATGGTGTTATATACTGTTATCAGGGCTTAGGTGATAGTGCGATCCACGTATTCAATGGAGATTGGGTGAAAGCGGGGATTATCAGTGATAATTTAATTGGTGAAAGAAAGATATCTCAAGGTGTGATCATTGTCGCGGTAGATGATCAGTACAATGGCAGAAACAGTAATGTACAGGATATGACCATCATCGATGCAATAGCTTATATCGATTCCAATTATGCTACTTATGCAGATGCGGAACATCGAGGAATTTTTGGTTACTCATTAGGTGGTGGATATGCATTTAATGTTGGTCTTAACAATTTAGATTACTTTCATTACATCAGTCCATCTTCAGCAGCGCCAAATAAGTTAGAAGATGCCATATTATTCCCTGATGATGGTAGTGATGCCAAAGAGAAATTAAAGTGTTTATTTATTTCATGGGCTGAGCACGATTATGATGGGTTTATTATCTCTAATCAGGCGACCGTTGATTTTTGTAATAGCATAGGTATTCCTCATCACTCATGGGTTGCTAAAGGACAGGGGCACAGTGGTGGTGTATGGAGACCTGCCATGTGGAATTTTCTGCAACTTGCAGATAAGGCCGGTATTTCAGACCCCGATTCTAAAAATACGGTAAATTGATCTTTGTAAACTATCCTTTGCAGAAATCCTGGATGTAATTTCTCTCGGTTAAATAAAAATGATGATGCATTTTTTGCTTTTGCAAAAAGTAGATACGATCTAAAAAGCCTAAATTTTCCTTTCGCCAATCAATAAGTAGTTACGGCATGACTAAAATCATCAAAGAAGTAATTCCTCTGACACAGAATGATTGCTTCACTATTTTTCATAGAGAAAAAAATGAGTTTGACTTTCCGTTGCATTTTCATCCAGAGTACGAGTTAAATTTAATTTTAGGTGCCCAAGGTGCCCGGCGCATTGTCGGTGAACATATGGAAGAGATCACCGATCTTGAGCTCGTATTAGTTGGTCCCAACGTTTCACATGTATGGACGAAACATGCTTGCAGGCGCAGTAAAATCACTGAAGTGACTATCCAGTGGCATGCGAATCTGTTTGATAAAAGCTTTTTATATAAGCATCAGCTGGCTTTCATGCGAAAGATGTTTGAACTATCCATGCGGGGAATACTTTTTTCTAAAGAAACGATTGAAAGGATTTACCCAAGGATTTTAAATATAAAAAAGGCTCAGGGATTTGATGCTGTACTTGAGTTGATGAGTATCCTACATGAACTCTCCATTTCCATATCTCAAAGAATATTGTTGGAATCACCGAGCACCCCTGAGCAGATTGCTACGTATAAAAGCCGGCGCGTAGATAAGGCATATGAATTTATGCACGCTAATTTCAGACAACCCATCACACTAAATGATGTGGCTAATGTAGTAAGTATGCACGAAGTATCATTCAGCAGATTTTTAAAAAAGAGAACGGGAATCTCTTTTATCGACAGTCTTAATGACATTCGACTAGTCCATGCTACGCGCATGTTGATTGAAACAACTCACTCTATTGCAGAGATTTGCTATCAATGCGGTTTCAATAACATTTCAAATTTTAACAGGCTTTTTAAAAAGAAAAAACAATGTACGCCAAAAGAGTTCCGAAAAGAATACATCGGAAGTAGATTGTATATTTAATATCTTGAAAAAAGCTGTATAGCTTTCTCTTTACCCAATATAAACAAACGTGATGAATACAGAAAATAGGTGTTTTATCTTTTTATTGTCAACACTTTGTTTTTTTTTCCAGAATCCTCATATTCTATCAAAATACTACCAATAATAGGACGAAAAGTATTAATTCTTTTGTCTTAAAACTTCGTCATTTGAGTATCTCAAACTAAAGAGATATAAACCGACATCCCTCTATCTAAAATAAGGCAGTTCCAGGATTGGTAAGGGTTGTTTATGATGAAACTAATTGACTATACATATGAAAACTATCTTTAAAAAGATCGCTATTGCGCTGGTTAGTTCGGCCATATTATGGAGTGGGTGTCAACAAGAAAACATCTTTGAGAATCCAGAAATTGAAAATGAATTGAGTCCGCCACCGGCACCTTTCACGCAAGAAGCTGAGTCTGGAACAGTCAGTGATGGAGCTACTGTGGTTCAACATTCAGAAAGTTCGGCAGGAGCTTATGTAGATTTACAATCTGGAAGTCTTAGTATACCCTTGAATGTAGCAACCGCCGGTAGTTATGATATTTATCTGCACGCCTCAGCTCCTAGTGGAGAAAAAACAAATAATTTCGTGCTAAATGAGTCGGAGGGAAGCTTCCTTGTACCTCAATCTTCGGCTTATCAGGATATAAAACTTGCATCTAGAATCACCCTAACCGAAGGTGTTCATAACCTGCTGATTGAATCAAGCTGGGGCTGGATTAATATAGACTACGTACGGCTTGTTGGCGTTGGTGCAAGAACCTACGATCTAAAAACAACATTGTCTAACCCGGCATCAACTGCAGAAACAAAAGAGCTTTTTACTTATATGATCCAACAGTTTCGCGAGCGTATGATTTCTGGGCAAACTGACAGAGAAGAAGAGTTTACCTACATCAAAAACCTTACTGGAAAAACGCCGCTTTTACGCGGCTATGATATGCAGCCTTACAGCCCACGCTATTCTTATTCTTGGGATAATGAGTGCGGCTGTCACGCTTTTGGTCCCAATAATAGCGCAACAAATACGGATGACGCGATAGCTTGGTATAATAATAACAACAAGAAGCCTATTATTCAATTTCAATGGCACTGGCATTCTCCCCTTGGAGGAACGGCGGGAACGAATACTTTCTACACAAGTGATACTGATTTTGATGTCTCAAAAGCAGTCATTCAAGGTACGCCAGAATACATAGCAACAATAAGAGACATTGATGCGATCGCAGTACAGTTAAAAAAATTACAGGACGCTGGCGTGCCAGTGCTTTGGCGACCACTTCACGAATTGGGCGGTACTTGGTTTTGGTGGAGCACAAAAGGTCCAGAAGTTTTTAAAACCCTCTGGGATATACTATATGACAGACTTACCATTCATCATCAGCTGAATAATCTTATTTGGGTCTGGAACGGAAATGATGCGGATTGGTACGTCGGAGATGATAAATGTGATATGGCCAGTATAGACTTCTATGGAGAGCCGTTTAGTTACGTAATTGTAAAAGATGAGTTTGAAAAAATATACGAAGTTACACGAGGTACGAAAATACTCGGAATGAGCGAAAATGGTACCATTCCGAATATTGATCAGAGTTTTGCCCAAGATGTAACATGGTCATTCTTTATGACTTGGTATGATCACCTAACAAGTGCCAATCAAGATCAGATGATACAATCATTCTACGCAAATCCAAAAGTAGTAACGCTGGAAAACAGGTAAGTTATTTTGTCTCTAGAATCTACCAAAATGGATGGCTTATAAGCAGCTATCCATTTATAATACTTCCCATATCAAAAAGTAATGTTCAGTAGTTTATTATAGTTATCAGGATTAGGTATTCCTTAAAAAATATAGGTTTACTTAATCCTTGATTTTTTTAACACTAATATACCATCTCGTAAATGCGGATTTTAAAATACCAATGGATCAAAAAATAAGACTCAAAGAGAAAGTAGCTTACGGTTTCGGTGATTTTGCCTCGTCCATGTTTTGGAAGATATTCTCTGTATATCTATTGTTTTACTACACCGATGTGTTCGGCATATCTGCGGCGGTAGTAGGAACGATGTTTCTGATCACCAGAATATGGGATACTGCATTAGATCCCATTATCGGAATTATCGCTGACAGAACTGATACGAAATGGGGTAAATTTCGACCTTACTTATTATGGGTGAGTATTCCATTTGGGGTCATAGGGGTTTTGACCTTTACAAGCCCAGATTTGAGCTTAACTGGTAAAGTGATATACGCCTACGTGAGTTATACCTTAATGATGATGGTCTACTCCGCGATCAATGTGCCGTATGCATCATTAATGGGCGTCATGACTTCTGACATAAAAGAAAGAACTACGTTATCAACATTTAGATTTATTTTTGCTTTTGCAGGTAGTATTCTGGTATTAGCAACTGCAGAGCCATTGGTCAGTTTGCTTGGGCAATCTGCCGATGGAATAGATGCGCAAAGAGGCTGGTTGCTTGTTATGGTTGTCTATGCTATCATCGCTGTAGTTTTGTTCTATCTCACATTTGCATGGACAAAAGAACGGATCAGTCCTCCCAAAGAACAGAAAAGTTCGTTAAGATCTGATCTTAAAAATTTAGCGAATAATAAACCTTGGTTTATCTTATTGGGTGCTGGCGTATCAACTTTAATATTCAATTCACTGAGAGATGGATCAGCGATTTTTTACTTCAAATATTATTTCCAAAATCAGCAGGCATTTAACATTTCGTTAATCGGTATTAATATTAATTACAGCACGCTTTATCTTGTGCTGGGTCAGGCAGCGAACATTGTCGGGGTCGTTTTAGCAAAACCTATTTCGGATATAATTGGCAAGAAAAGCACTTTCTTCTATGCGATGGTTTTCGCAGCAATTCTAAGCTGCATATTTTATGTATTTAAGGAGAACGATGTTTTCTTAATCTTTTTATTTCAGTTTTTGATCAGTATTTGTGCAGGTAGCATATTTCCATTACTCTGGTCTATGTACGCAGATATAGCAGATTACTCTGAATGGAAAACAAGACGAAGGGCAACTGGTCTGATATTCTCCTCTTCCTCCATGTCCCAGAAATTAGGCTGGACGCTAGGCGGAGCATTAACGGGTTGGATGCTTGCGATATATGGATTCGAAGCCAACATGATGCAAACGGTAGAGACACAAAAAGGAATTAGAATGATGTTAAGTGTCATACCTGCTGCTGGGGCGCTGATCTCCGCTATATTTATAGCTTTCTACAAGCTTAATGATTCTTTAATGTTGAGTATAACAAATGACCTGCAGCAAAGAAGAACGAGAGATGAAGCCTAATTAAGGCTTTATGAACAACTTTTATTACAAAACTAACACAGCGTCAATCGGTCAATACAGCCGTATTGATCCTGATGAAACAACACCAAAATAACGCATGACATCTAATTTTAAAAACCGTGTTCAACAGCTTCGACGAGCACATGAAACACTTTTAAGTACAAAAAATCAAATACAAGACGGTGGAAACGGGATATATGACAGATACAAATATCCTGTACTGACAGCTGCCCATGCTCCATTAGAATGGAGGTATGATTTTAATCTTCAATCTAATCCGTATTTTATGGAACGAATTGGTGTAAATGCCGTCTTCAATGCTGGAGCAATAAAGTTTAATGATAAGTATATCATGGTCGCTCGTGTAGAGGGCTCGGACAGAAAATCATTTTTTGCCGTAGCGGAGAGCGAGAGCGGAATCGAAGGGTTTAAATTCTGGGATTATCCCATCGTTTTTGATGGGCATAATGATGAGGATACCAATGTCTACGACATGCGCGTAGTAAAACATGAAGACGGATGGATTTATGGCCTTTTCTGCACAGAAAAAAGAGATCCTTCGGCAGCCTTGGGAGACCAGACATCGGCTTTGGCACAGTGTGGAATTATCAGAACAAAAGACTTAAAAAATTGGGAGAGACTAGCAGACCTTAAAACGCCATCTCCACAACAAAGAAATGTCGTTTTGCATCCAGAATTCGTTGATGGTAAATATGCGTTTTACACACGTCCGCAAGATAGCTTTATTGAAGCAGGTAGTGGGGGAGGAATAGGTTTTGGTTTGTCGGATTCGATAGAGAATTCCCAGATCCTGCAGGAGCACATATTGTTTAAAAAGCAATATCATACGGTATATGAATCGAAAAATGGGCAAGGTCCAGCTCCGATCAAAACGCAGAAAGGTTGGATGCATCTTGCACACGGCGTAAGAAATACCGCTGCTGGACTGAGGTATGTCTTGTATATGTTTATGACTGACCTAGCCGATTTAACAAAAGTCATTCATAGGCCTGCGGGATATTTTATTGCACCCGAGGGAGAAGAAAGAGTGGGTGATGTTTCTAATGTAGCTTTTTGCAATGGTTGGATTGCAGATGATGATGGAAAAGTTTTTATTTACTATGCATCCTCAGATACACGTATGCACGTGGCAACATCTTCTATAGATCAGTTAATGGATTACTTGATCAATACGCCTGAAGACGGTTTTAAATCCTCATTATCTGTAGAAAACATTATCACGCTGATTGATAATAATAAGCAAGTGTCTAATATATAACAAGGTCGAAATACAAGTCATAAAGTTTGATGAAATTTATAGAAGAAATTGAACAGGAGTTGTATAGAATTCTTGCTTATTGGGAGACTCAGGCTGTTGATGATCGTCACGGAGGTTTCTTAGGTCGCAGAGATCAAAGTGATGCAATTGTGCCATTTATGCCCAAGGGTTCGGTCTTAAATTCTAGGATTTTATGGACATTCTCGGCTGCTTATGCCTACACCAATAATCCGCTTCACTATGACCTAGCACAAAGGGCATATCGGTATATCAAAACTTTCTTTTTTGATAAAGAATTTGGGGGCATTTATTGGTCAGTTGACTATAGAGGTCAACCTTTAGACACCAAGAAACAAACATATGCGCTCTCCTTTGCGCTGTATGGTTTTTCGGAATATTATAAAATAAATAACGATGAAGAGGTACTTGAGTTATGTGTTCAGTTATTTAATACAATAGAACAACATAGTTTCGACCGCGATAATAGTGGTTACTTCGAGGCTTTTAGTAGAGATTGGCAAGAAATAGATGATCTGAGGTTAAGTGAGAAGGATGCCAATGAGAAAAAGACAATGAATACGCATTTGCATGTAATTGAAGCTTATACAAATCTATACCGAATTTGGCAGAACGCTGATTTAAAATCTCAAATTAAAAACCTTTTAGGTGATTTCCAAAATCATATTATTGATCCCGATTCTGGTCATCTTAAATTGTTTATGAATGAAAGGTGGGAGAGTAAGGACATGATCTACTCGTATGGTCATGATATCGAAGCTTCGTGGCTATTACTAGAAGCAGCGCAGGTGATCCGTGATAAGGAACTGATCACTTCGTTTGAAAAGGTTGCCATAAACCTAGCAGAAGCCGCTAGGGACGGAATAGATGAGTACGGAGCGGTGATGTACGAGAATAATCTGAGTAAATCTCATTTTGTCCAAGAAAAACATTGGTGGGTACAAGCAGAGGCTTTGGTAGGATTTGTTAATGCCTGGGAAGTTTCACAGCAGCATAAATATCTAGATATTGCCCAAAGAGTATGGACTTTCACACATTCCTACATTATAGATTATGAGCACGGGGAGTGGCATTGGGGACGTGATGCAGCATTAAATATAATGGCAGGTGAAGATAAGGTCGGTTTTTGGAAATGCCCATATCATAATGCAAGGGCATGTATGGAGGTACTACAAAGGATGAAAAAAGGGTAAACTTAGTTTGCTGTAATTTCAAATCTACTTTTTGTTCAAACTTCAAGATCGCCACTATCTCATCGACACTAAGCTGCTACATAACAAGCGTAGCCAGTATTAAAATTAATGCTCTAGGAGTGCTTTACAAAAAAGCAAAGACTAATGAAGTGCTTTATGTATTCAATTTATTTGATACTCAAATCTTTTTCTGGTTGATCGGTTATTATCAGCATGACCATTTTCTGGATATAATCCAATTGTAAGTACCCCATTTTGGTAGCCTTACCAGTTTTTCAAACCAAATAGAAATATTAAATTTAGTTTGTTAAACATTATGAAAAAGAGCAAATTTTCAGAGCATCAGATTATCAATATTCTTAAAGAATATGAATCTGGTAAAGCCACTAAAGATATCTGTCGTGAGCACGGCATATCAGCACCAACTTTCTATCAGTGGAAGCAGAAATATGGAGGTATGGATGCGCAACACCTAAAAGAGCTAAAGGCTCTTCAGGAAGAAAATTCACGACTGAAGCGCATGTTTGCCGATTTAAGCCTTGATCACCGAATTCTAAAAGATATTATTGAAAAAAAGCTTTAAAGCTTTGTGAACGTAAAGAGCTGGTGGGGTCTGTAGTGACTGAGGAAGGGATCAGTATTCATAGAGCTTGTAAAATTGTCTGCATGAGCCGCAGCATGTACTATTATAACCACACGAAAGATGATGAGGAAGTGGTTGCTAAACTCATGGATCTGGCGGGCAACTATCCAACCAGAGGCTTTGAAACCTATTATGGAAAAATTAGAATGGAGGGTTTGGTGTGGAACAGAAAGCGGGTTCTAAGAGTCTACAGAAAGATCAATCTTAAGCTGCGTAGTAAGCGGAAACGTCGAATTCCATCTAGAATTAAAGAAAAGCTAATAGTTCCGGAAGGAATTAACAGGACTTGGTCAATCGATTTTATGAGCGATTCGCTTTCAAACGGCCGCAGGTTTCGAATACTAAATGTGATGGATGATTATAACAGAGAGTCTCTGATAAATGAAGCTTCTATTCGATTCCGGGTGTTAGGCTGGTTCAGAAATTGAAAGAATTAATCTTTTCTAGGCCTAAGCCTCGCCGTATCAGAACCGATAATGGGCCAGAGTTTCTGTCTAGGGTTTTTGTTGATTTTTGTAAAGAGAATGATATTGAGCTACAATATATACAACCTGGTAAGCCCTCGCAGAATGCTTATATTGAAAGACTAAACCGGACGTTTAGAGAGGACGTCTTGGACGCTTACTTGTTCGGATCACTGCCAGAAGTCAATGCTATTTCTTACGAATGGCAGATCGATTACAACAGTAATCACCCACACAAATCGTTAAATGGACTAAGTCCGTGGTTATATATGAAGGAATCTTTGAAAACGTAAAGAACGTTTTTATATTTATTCACTGTTTGAAAAAGGGTAAGGCTTCAATTGCTGTCGGGGTAAGATGCAAAAAGCTTCCAGAGGAACTTGTAACTCCAAATGAATTATTAACTGACCAGAAGACAATAAAAAAATTAAAAAGCGAACTTGAATCATTAAAGAATAGACAACCAAAGATTTCTGTTACTTTCAAAGAGGGGGGCAACACTTTTGAATATATAGCAAAAGAAACCACGGTTAACAAATTAGAATTTGTTGAAGAACGCTATCAAAAAAAGTTAGTTGACTTGCCTTTTTTAGTTTACGACGACAAACAAGATTTAACGGAGTTAATGGGTATGGCAATAGATCGAGATTTACTCAGCGAAACAATTGAAAAATCCTTTGGAATCCATCGTTTTGGCTCTACAAAACTTTCTGATGATCAAATATCAGCCTATAATAGAGATTTGAAGAGATTTTATAATCACTATCATGGATATTTAATCAATCTTTACGAATACCAGACCATATTGAGCAGAACTGTTCCGCTTTGTATAGAAATTCATAATAGAGGTACTGTACCTGCAACTGAGTTAGATATTAAATTATATTTTAAAAATGATATAGCAGTATTAAATGAAGATCATTATCCAAGTGAACCAATAGAACCTCTTCCTCCAAATATACCGAAAAGTCAATTTAGATCATCTTTCCCTGTAACTGATTTAGCTAATTATCTACCAATTGTAGATTTGGAAGAATCACCACAATTTTTGGATAGCGATATAAGGGGAATCATACAACACTACCAATCAAGTTCCATATCATATACTCTCAGAAGTATTAAACATCATCAAAGCAACCATGTAGAAAAATTATTTGTAATATTTCCAGAACAATCGGATTTAAGGAATTGCAAAATAGAATATGAAATAATCGCTGGGAATATGCCTGAAAAAATTACAGGGCACTTGAATATCGTAAGAAAAAAAACTAGATCTGATTTTTGATTATAAAACTAATATTTAGTAAACGTAACGTGTATTACTATAGTAGTCTTGCATTGCGTTATTCTTATTGAAATCTCAATAAGTGCGAAATGACATCAGGATGTGAATATATCTGGCTATGTAGATGTGCTGGATAGTTCTTCAGAGTACTTCTATTCAACTTTTAATAAGTGTATTTGCCAAACATACAAAAAGTGAGTTGCGAACTTTTTATTTCCCCTTAGTTATTTGCAAGATCAGATCTTGCAAATAACTAAGGCAAGTTCGTTTTTGTATGGCAGGTTTGACGCAGGAAAACTGTACGTACAAAAACAACTTGCAGATTACGAATCAAAATATTCGGGATATACCTGAGGCTGTTTTAAGAATATTTTTAGCGAAAGGAGCTGCTTAGAATTTAAATAATTCATGAAGAGGTAATCGCAGCTTGTCTGCGATCATTTTCAAAATTGATATGGTAGAATTTGTTTCAGCTCTCTCAATTCGTCCTAATTGCCTAATGTCGATATTGCATATTTCCGCGAAGTGTTCTTGAGTCCAGCCATTACTTTCGCGAATTGCTTTAATCCGTTCGCCTAATTGTATTAAATATTGCTGATCCCTATACTGCTTCGCCGCCATTTTAGCTAATCTCAATAAATAATAAAAAAAATGTTAGGACATATTTGTCCTTTTTATTTTTTTCTTGTATGTTTGAATATAACTGATAATCATCTAGGTGTACTTAAATTGCGTCTAGTAAATAATATGTAAGAGTCTCGTAGATCGAAGTTGACACCCAAGGTTCGAGACGGCAAGGTTTAACCATTACCCTGTGTTTGCTATATTTGTAAATGTAGCAGGGGATGGTCTTGCTGTGAAACCTTTGTCCTTGGGTGTCAATCAAGATCACAAAGTGTGGAGCGGATCATCCTTCTGCTTATATTATAAGCCCCACCTTAGAAGACTCGCATTTGTTACCGCGAGTATGAAAAAATCTCTTTATAAAAATATTATTCGATCGCCAAGTTAAACCACATGGTTTGCTAATCGATTTTCATAAAATATTGACTGCACTGTAGCTGATTATAACAATCAGTCGAAGATCTAATTCACAATCCTAATACATTAAAAATTATGACATTTTCCAATGCCTTGGCCGCGCTGTGGCCTAAACCAAAATACAATTTTACAAGCCGAGTAATGTTATCCATTTTACTCACTGTAAGTTCATACGTGTTTGTTAATAGCGCCTTTGCCCAGTCTCGCTCAAGTAGCGAGGCCGGAGTGAAGGTTATAGCAGTAAGCCCCATTTTTATGGGGGAGAAGTTGCCAGATGAATTCTGGAGTCAGGAACATCTATTTTACACCGCTGGTCACACTGTTCGCGGAACACTCGAGCAGTTTAAAGGTAAGCTGTTGATACTGGACTTTTGGGCTACTTGGTGCGGGGCGTGCCGTTCAGGCTTTGCCAAACTGGATAAGTTCACCCAGCAGTATCCCGATGATGTGGTCTTTGTGCTAGTCAATCCTCTGAAGTATAAAGACACTTTTGAAAAAATCGACCAGTGCTACAAGGACGTACTGCCCGATATTGGCGGCAAGGATTTGCCCTCGATTATTTTTGATGAAACGCTGATCGCGCAATTTCCCCACCACTTAATACCTAATTACGTTTGGATATCTAGAAACGGCTTTATCCGTGCATTTACAGGTGGAGGCGGAGTTGTGCAGGATATCATCGAATACCACCTTGATAAACAAAGCCTCTAATACAGCATAACCTAGACCTATTATGAAAACAATATACTTACTAGCATTAACCCTAGCCTTATCTTATCATGCTGCCTTTGCCCAGCAGCTTCGCGGCAGGGTGGTATCGAAAAAAGATGGCCTGCCCATCCGCGGGGCAACAATCCGTCAGTCGGGTTTAGATAATTCAACGCTTAGCGATCTTCGTGGCCGTTTTGTACTGGGGGTACACCCATCTGCCGAAAGGCAATTTGTGATCGAACATCAGGGCTACCGCTCATTTACAACAGCAGTCATGAATGCGTATGTGGACACGTTGACTGTTCGACTAGAGCCTAATGTGCGCTCGGTAGACTCAGTTACAGTGGTCTCCACGGGATATCAGCAGGTACCGCGCGAACGGGCAACTGGTTCTTTTTCATCAGTAGACAGGGAACTTTTTAATCAGCAGGTAGGTCCTGATATCATCTCTCGGCTACCCGCGATTGCAAGTAGCATCACGACCGATAACAGCTTAGCTACACCAAGACTGATGGTTCGAGGGTTATCCACCATTCAAGGACCTCGTGATCCGCTCATTGTGCTGGACAACTTTCCATATGAAGGTGATATAGGCAACATTAATCCTAATATCGTCGAGAGTATCACGATTTTAAAAGATGCCGCTGCGTCCAGCATCTGGGGCGCTAGAGCGGCTAATGGCGTTATCGTAATTACCACAAAAAAAGGTTCGTTCGATAGGCCAATATCTATCGAGTTCAATAGCCATATGACCATTACTGCCAAACCAGATCTATGTTACATCCGCCAAATGTCTAGTGCGGACTATATCGATATGGAAGTAGAGCTTTTTAATCGAGGATTTTACAATAGTAGAATCTCTTCGGCCTCTCGGCCGGTGATCTCACCAGTGGTGGATATGCTGAGCAAACTCCGAGAGGGATCTTTAGATGCCAGTGAGGTAGATGCCGAATTACAGCGGCTACGAGGCATCGATGCACGGGATCAGCTGAATCAGCACATGTATCGAGCTGGAGTAAATCAGCAATACTATTTGGGATTACAAGGAGGATCAGAAAAGTTATCTTGGTCATCGGCAGCCGGATATGATCGTAATCGAGATAACTTAGGGGAAGGGTATAGAAGACTGAATCTGCGCTTTGAAAACACCTATAAGCCGCTAGAGTCACTCTCGATACGTACGGGTATCTATTATACGGAGTCGGGCACACGCTCAGGTAGGCTGGGTTATAACGGTATTTCTATGAACGGCGGCGTGTTTGTTCCATACATGGAGCTTGCTGACGAGGATGGTCAGCCAAAGGCCGTATTTAATACATGGAACAATAGCTATATCAATTCGGTCGGGCAGGGGTTACTGCAAGACTGGAACTACTATCCACTAACTGACTGGCAGCATAATACCAGTTCTAGCCGCTCGTCCAGCATGCTGGCTACCGCCGCGCTTAATTATAAGATACTGCCTGGGCTTAACGCGTCGGTCAATTATCAGTTCGAGCGGCAGTATGATCAAGGAAGTACACTGGCTGATCCACAGAGCTACATGGCGCGTGACTTTGTCAACCGCTATACGCAAATCAATAATCAAGGACAGGCCAGCTATGCAGTGCCTAGAGGTGGCATAAAAGATCTTTCTGGAAGTATGCTCCGCAGCAACAATGTTCGCGGTCAGCTGGCTTATGATCGCAGTATCAGCGATGAACATCATATCAGCGGAATTGTTGGTCTAGAGATGCGCTCAGTTGTCCGCGAGTCCGATCAGCATCGGCTGTATGGATTCAACCCTGATAATATGACCAGCGGTCTGGTGGACTTTACCCGCAGTTACCCTAGTTTTATCTCAGGTAGTAGCTTTATCCCCAACAATCAGTTTGTCTCAGAGACCCAAACACGCTTTTTATCGCAATACGGTAACGCGGCCTATACCTATCGCGGCAAATATACGCTCTCGGGCAGCGTGCGCAGGGATGCCAGTAACCTGTTCGGACTAAACACCAATGATCAATGGAATCCGTTTTGGTCGGTGGGTGGTGCATGGAAAATCTCTGAGGAATCTTTTTTCAGCTCGAATTTAATCGGCTACCTAAATCTTCGAGCTACTTATGGCTTTAGTGGTAATATTGACCCAGCGATGGCGGCGGTAAATACCATTCGCTATTTGCCTGGCAATTCTAATTACACGGGTAGGCCCGTAGCCGTTGCTAATAACTATTACAACCCCTCATTACGCTGGGAGACATCCAACATGATTAATCTAGCTGCTGATCTGCGAATGCTGGATAACAGGATCGTGGCTAGTGTGGAGTACTTTCGTAAAAAAGGGACTGATTTGTTTGGTGCTGCGCCCATAGACTACACGACTGGCATTCCGCCATATACGCTACGTAATGTCGCCAGCATGTCGGGAAATGGGGTAGATGTGGAATTGAAAACGATCAATATAAAAACAAACGCACTAGAATGGTCGAGTATAGTAAACTACAGTTTTTTTAAAGACCAGATCGAGCAGTATCTGATCAACCGTACGCTAGCCAATCAGTATGTCAATCCGAGTAATGTCCCTATATCAGGCGTGGCGGGCAAACCAGTCTATTCGGTATTTGCCTACCCTTGGGCGGGTCTGGATTCACAGACAGGAGCGGCACAAGGGTACTTGGATGGAGAAATCAGCACGGACTATCGTACTATTATCGGCGCAGGAACCACGCTGGAAGAGCTAGAGTTCTTTGGCTCTTCGATACCGACCAGTTTTGGCTCATTTATTAACTCCTTTGGCTATAAAGGCATCAGTTTGCAGATAGGGATATCTTATAAGTTCGGCTACTGGTTTCGCAGAGGATCGATTCACTACACTAATTTATTTAATAGCTGGCGCGGCCATAGTGATTATGAGAATCGCTGGCAGCAGCCTGGTGATGAGCTAAACACCGACATTCCTGCAAATATGTACAGCACAGACTCCCAGCGGGATAACTTTTATGCTGGATCTAGCGCGCTGGTAGAAAAAGGGGATCATATCCGCTTGCAGTACATCAACCTGAACTACCGTTTGCCCCTACAGATTGCTGGCAGGCAGCATCAGGTACAGCTTTATGTGAATGCCAATAATTTGGGGATACTCTGGCGAGCGAATAAGCATGGGATTGATCCAGACTTTAATAACGCAACGGGCACACGTGTAGTGCGTCCAGCAGGCTACACCATAGGAATGCGCGCAAACTTTTAAAAATCAATTTAGCGATGGAATTACAAAGCAGAAAATATAAAAACTGGCGAGACAGACTTTTAGCCATACCATCAAAACAAACCCTGTATTTGGGAGTCCTGATGGCCATAGGTATGATCCAATTATCAAGCTGCAATAGCTTTCTAGAACAAAAGGCAGATCAGCGTTTATCTGTTCCCGCCACGGTAGGTGACTTTCAAGCGATGCTAGACAATTTTGGAAATATCAACAATGACTACGCCGCCGCAGGAGAAGTGAGTGCAGCGGATTTCTATCTCAGTGATGCCGACGTGCGGGGATTAGGATATGAAAGTGATCGCAGACTGTACACTTGGCAACCGGACTTTGTGGCTCGTCCGCAAAGTTCGGGTGGTGATGAGTGGTACAACTGCTATTATGCAGTTAACATTTGCAATCTGGTTCTTCAGGGTATGGATGGGCAAAACCTGACGGGAGTGCAAGCCGATCAGATTCGTGGACATGCACTATTTATGCGGGCAAGCCGCTTTTTGGATGCTGCGCAAACTTGGTGTGTTGCTTATAATACCCATACATCCCAGCAGGATCTGGGCATCGTACTAAAACTTGATCCAGATCCCAATATACCTTCGGTACGTGCTACGCTAGAACAAACCTACCAGCAGATCATTAGCGATTTTCAGCTTGCCATCGCCCTCTTGCCTGAGCGTCAACCAGGAAAGACAGCACCGACCAGAACAGTCGCGCTCGCGATGCTTGCTAGAACATATTTATATATGGGAGACTATGGCCAGTCACTACAGAGCCTGAACGAAATAGATCTTTCAAGCTTGAGCCTTATAGATTTCAACACGCTCAGCGAGACGCCACTGTATCCGATTCCAGTCACGCGCAATAGTAGCGAAGAGTTGCTGCTATGGAGCAATACGCTTTATGGCGGGCCCCTGAGTACAAGTATAGCCAAAATAGTCCCCGAGTTATATGATATGTATACAGCGCATGACCTGCGCAAGCGTATCTATTATCGGGCAAACCCAGATGGTACCTATTTTTTTCGGGGCGGTCATACTGCGGCGATGAGTGTAACCAATGGGATAAGTTCGGCAGAAATATTACTGATGATAGCAGAATGCAAGGCGCAACTGGGAGACCTTGATGGCGCAGCCGATGCGCTGAATCAGCTTTTGGTGACTCGCTACCTAGTATCCAATTTCACAGATTACACATTCACGGATAAAGATACCGCTATGGTGACCATTAGAGATGAGCGGCGTAAAGAGCTGGTGATGCGCGCGCTCAGATGGGCAGATATAAAAAGGTACAATCGGGATGGGGTAAGTATCACGCTGGAAAGGGTTTCTGGTGGTCAGCGTTACCAGCTACCGCCAAATGATCCGCGCTACGCAATTGCTATTCCAGAGGAAGTGATTGCGCTATCGAATATTCAGCAGAACCCACGATAAGAAGATGCAAGTATGTTATTCATTAAAAAGGAGAATGTTATTAAATACTATCTCAGTAATAAAGCAGAAATGAAAGGCTGGAAATCTGAGCACATCATACTGATGGAGCGGTTACTTCTGCAACAGCTTGATGTAGCAAATGAACACTTTGTTGTTAGAGCGAGTGTATTATTTGCCAGTATTGGTGAAGCGCTCAACAGCAATGGAGATCTTTTGGCTGTGATAAGGGCTATTGGTAAAGTCGAACTTGAGGGTAGGTATGATGCCAAAATCTAAAAAGTAAGAATATGTTAGCGTTTATGATAACCCATGATTTATGAGGATTACGATTGTAGAAGTATAATGAAGGGACCTGTGTTTAGCGCAGCATCTAGTAGCTTGAACTAATGGGATTCTCAAATGAAGACAGCTGATAGAAAGAATGGGCTTCCTACTAGTGGATATTAAATTAGGCGGTCAACAACATTTTGTTGACCGCCATTTCTATAACTCAACAAGGCTTATGGGCGCTTCGAATTTGGATTCAGTTGCAATACTGCTTGGTTACTCATTCCACTAAGGAAAGTTTCCAGTTCATCCAGATCATTTGCTTCCACGCTTATTTCACATGGCTTTTCTCCCCTGTCACCACAAGCATCAGTAGCGGGGCCTGGTTCCCAGTTTTCAATGTCCGAAAACTGACCTTCATCGTTACTATCTCCGGTAAAGTGGTAAGTACTAACAGCCTTGTTTGCTGGAGTCTTAGCCTTATTCATCACTGCTGTAAAAGCAAAGGTTCCGATTGCAATTAGCGCTAATATTAATGTGAAGAATGATGTCTTCAATGCGAATGTATTTTTCATATTATTAAAATTTTGAATGTTTGTTAATTGCTTACTTAAGTGTAAGCATAAATATCTCTGATCTTAAAAAGGCCTACTGTTCGGATGTGTACAGTAGACCTATATCGTGAATACCGCGAATTTTCTTTTGTAATATATTTTGAATGTATTCATAGTCGCTGTTTTTAAGGGTTATCTAAGTTCTCAATAAGCTCAATTGCTATTGCCTTACATGTCAAAATTACACGCAAGCAATCGCAATTTTTTGGGAAAACGTCGCAAAAAATTGGGAAAGCATCGCAAATAATTGCGATCCATTATATTGAATTACTCAGCTGAGTGTCGAGTATAATTATAGAAGCAGGATATATGCAGTATTCTATGCTTGGAGGATATTATCTGCTTATTGAGCAGTTTGATGATAGCTTGATCTAAAAATGTTAAGGGTAGTTGTACCAGCGCGGATTTGAGCTTTTTTTGCTTGGATTAAAACACATAGATATACATTTAATCCAAACGGCGAAAAGATGAAAGAATTATATTTTGGTTACCGATTACGGTAATAAGTTTGGTGAGGGTCTTAGATGTTCCCAAACATTCTTTTGTAGTGAAGAGTAAGTAACTGCGTGTCTTCTTGATATTTCAGATCATCTTCAACATCTATTCCTCTATCAACGAACGTATATGCGAAAACACTATAATGCGAAGAGTCAGCACGGAGTGCAAAAACATATAATCCCTTTTCCTCTGGAGCGTACTTCAATTCTTTTTTGACCGTAGAATCCAATTCTTCGGCTGGAATAGAGACATCAAGCAGCATCCAGTCATAATTTAGTTTGATCATCTTCATAAGCAAATATTAGAAAAAAATATTTATCTGTGATGCATTTTTGATCTCACCCTCAAGACGAGGTACAGATCTATCTAGAGGACAAATTCGATATTAAATATGATAAACTGACAGCAATTTTTGTACATTGCTTGCAAAACTACTTCACCAAATGACTATTGATCTTGATAGGTTTTTAAAAGCCCAAAACCACGTTTATTTGAATGCATTGCAGGAGATTCAAAACGGTAAAAAGAAATCGCATTGGATGTGGTATGTTTTTCCGCAAATTGTAGGTTTAGGCCATAGTGATACTTCTAAATTCTACGCCATTCAAAATTTACAAGAAGCATCCGCATTTTTAAAACACCCTGTACTCGGCGAAAATTTAAAAGCGGTTTCGAATGCTCTTATTGATTTGTCAGATCTTTCAGCATACGATATATTTGGCAGTCCAGATGATTTAAAGCTAAATTCCTGTATGACCTTGTTCTCTCAAGTTACCTCTGATAGTGATATCTTCGGACAAGTTCTCGATAAATATTTTGCTGGCAAATTAGATCAGAAGACTATAGATATACTTCATAATATAGATAAGTCAAACTCAGCAGATATTAAGGCTTAACTTCTGTACTGAGATGCCTGAAGTAGAACTTCCTAAAATGACAAGGTGGGGTTTAAATTATTAGAAGAATCTTTTTGATGTTTTATCCAACTCTAGCGCTTGGTGACTATCATTATAAATTAAATAATTTGATAGTTATTCGCTATAGACTAGCGCTTTAACTTTATTCGCTTTTTGATCAAATCGATCTTCTTATATACTCAGCGCTCATATCTAGATAATCAGCTAGCTCTTTTCTTGAAATTAAATTTATAATCATCGCGTAGTTTTCCATGAAGTATTCTACTCTTTTGTTTTTGGGGAGTTTTAAAAGTCGGTATCTAAATGCAAGATCATGAGAATGAACTTCTTTTATTTTCTCAAATAGTATGAGCGCTTCGGGAGATTTCTTAATTATGGAGTAAAGCTTTTTCCTTTTTATCTGATAGACCCTTGAAGAGGTTAAAGATTTAAAATAATTCATATGGGTGGATAATGGAACTAATATAAGCTCACCAGATCCGACGTATCTCTCAGGCTTTCCCTCGCAATACTTAGCCAGGTATCCACTACTAACAAAAAATACATCACCGAGGCTATTTGATAGATGTTCACCTTCAAAAAGCGAGACAGTATTTATATACTTCCAAAAGTTTGGAACCACGTCTAAATAATTTTTATCAAATTTTGTTAGGAAAGAATGTAAGTCTGCTTTCATTTCTTACCCTTTTCTATGAATAAATACTGATTAAAAAAATTTAAATATTGCGGTTAAGATACTTAAAGGGAATTATTATCACGAAACATTGGCTGTAACGCCATTTGCCTAGAGTGAAATGGCATTTGCAATGCTAATTTCGGCCTTATAATATCTTAAGACCATTAAAAGGCTTAATAGTACCCATTCCTTGATGCACATAATTGAATACACCAAATTGCGAACAGATCGATCAATTAGTCTTCAAGGCCTGAAGCCGTTTTTCCGATGCGAGATCGGTAATTGGTTTTATTAAAGCAGGAGGGGTACGTCATGGTTTTACAACAAATTGTAAGCCTGTATGAAATCTTCTCAGAAGCTCCATTATCTCTAGAAGATATTTTGGTTGCAGCAGAAGAGGACTCACCAGGGAGGAAGTGCTTAATAGCTTTTCCTTTCTGATTTTAAACATTAGGCAGCGTTCAATGACGCTGTCTAATGTTTATCTCCCAACTACTTAAAATAAAGATTGATATGTCAAAATCGAGAAGCAAAGATGCGTATCGTAGCCATCTCGACGATAGAGATTCGTTAGAGTTTGCACTTTTCTCAGCAAATATTCAGCACATTCTAAATGTGTCTAGTTTGAGCAGAATAACAGGTATCTACGAGCGTACCAAAACCTTCCAAAAAATTCAAGCAAATTGGAATCCTAACAATGTGTTAGATAAATTATCTATCCAACTTTATAACTCCCTTAGTAAACCAACCTTTATAGCAACCTTCCATTTTGGATTTTACAGATCACTAGTACTCAAAATAGTGAACGATGGTTACAAGGTCTGTATACCTGTTGCAAAACAGATATTAGATTCACAAAGAATTTATTATAAGGCCATTTTGGGCGTAACGAGAGCGAAAAATATTGTTCTTTTGGATGCGGAAGATCCTTATCTATTTTTCAAGGTAGCCAAATATTCAAAATTAGGTTATCATACGTTGTGTTATCTAGATGGAGGTTCAGGAGTTAAAACTAAATACCTAAAATCCAGTAAATCCTTACTTCGAGTACCATTAGCACATGGTTTTATCTTTAGCAAAGCAGCGTTTCTGAAGTTTGCATATATGGCGAACTTACCTGTGGTACTTTGCATCCATTCGGCTGAGTCGTGTGATCGCGAAGGAGACAATGTTGTGGCCAATTATTACCCTGTTCTATCAAATGAATCATCTGATGCCTATTCTAGGCGAGTATTAACTGAAATGTACTTGAAATTATCGGATTTTTTAATTAAAAATCCAGAAATGTGGGAATGTTGGTTTTATTTACATCAATCTTGCCTTCCGGAATCCAGCATGTCGAACTGGACAGTGGAAAATCGTTATACTTCATTTGTTTTGAAGGGGAGCTATTTTATTTTAGATAAAAAAAACTACCAATCAATTGGTGTGTCGAAAGAAAAATTCGAAAAATTATGTAATAGAAAGATTTAGAAGTTATAAATTAGCGATTTTCCCAAGGTAGTGAATAAACACCCCCTTTATTCCTGCCACTAACTTAATCTCTCATGGTTAAAAATAATATGAAAACTAGGCGCAGTGTGTATCGTCATAGCATCTTTTGGTTATTCTACCTGTTATACTTTTATAGTGTAAATTTATTGGGCAATAAGGATATGTCCTTCACACTAGCGCTTTTCAGTATTCCTTACTTTGCATTAATATTCTATGTCATATCAGGCATTTTGAGATACTTTTTCCGGAAAAGGAAATTCGTTACTAGTTTCATTCTTACAATCTTATTCTATTCAATATCATCATGTTTCATTTATTTCGTGATGTATGGCAATCAATATACTGGATTACTATATGGAGCTTATGTGGTATCTGATTACCCATTTAGTATCAGAGAGTTTTTACAGACGTTATTAATTATGCACGGTCATTTTACAATTTTAGCCATACTTTATAATGAATATGATCGAAGAATCTGCGAAGTAAAAAATAAGCTGGAGCAGATGAGACAAAGAATTTCTGCGCAACAACAAAGGGACAAGTTTGAATATATCACTTTAGCCGAGCAAGTTTCGGCACATACGATGGTGAATGTATTTCAATATTTGAAAATGCATTTTGTCCATGACAGTCCAACACTATCACATCAGATTAATAAATTGTATGAGGTCATGATGTATTATATGCAATCCCACGACGCCAATGGTCCACAATCTATACTTTGTAGCGTGGAATTAGACAAAGTGCAATCATATGTTGATATACAAAGATCGCTAACATCAGTACCAATAGAGATAGTGTGGGAGATAATAGGAAACTTAAATAGTAATACAATTCCACCTACCACACTAATGACATTAGTAGAAAATGCGATGAAGCACGGAGTGACGGACGATCCTAAATCGTCAATAAAGGTCGTCTTTAGTGTACTATGTGATCAGATAATGATTTCCGTTGAAAATAAGATTAGAAATAACGTAAGTCCAATCAGCCATAAGGTTGGTCTTAATTCATTAAAAAGGCGCTTAGAATATGTTTACAACGATGGATTTCAAATGAGGGTATACAATTGTAATTCTTGGTTCGAAGTAAAAATCACGATAGAAATTTAAATATATCTATGAGAAAATACCACACCGTTATTATCGATGATCAGCAAGCTAGTATCGACCATTTGATAGACATTGCAAAGCATATTGATTACGTAGAAATTATAGGAACTTTTCAGGATCCCTACAGAGCACAATCATTTCTTAGGCGTAACAGCGTTGATTTTATAATTCTTGATGTAGAGTTAGGAAACCTTAATGGTTTTGAATTTCTTAGTACACTACCTAACCCGAGAATTCCTACAATACTGTATACGGCATATTCAAAGTATGAAGATCGTGCATATGATTTAACCTTTATAGATGTGCTGTTGAAACCTGTAAGTCCTAGTAGGTTCAAAGGGGCCCTGCGACGGGTAAACAATGAATTAAAAGATAGTATAGTTGTCGATAACTCACTAGAGGAGCTTTGTGATTATATTCAGGTAAGAGGGCCAGCTAAATTTGAAAGACAGTTGGTCTGGTATAAAAATGTCTTATACATAGAAAGTATAGATAAGAGGGTCATAATTCACCAAATCGGATATCCTAAGCCTTTGATCACCAATATTTCCTTACGTCGTATCGCCGATATGCTTCCTAGAATTTGGTTTCTGCAATGTCACAAAAGCTATATCTTTAATATCAATTTCTTCCGAAAGTACCATAATAAGTCAGTTCATCTTACGGTAAACAAAATACAATTACCATCAGGAGATAGGAAGATATTCAAGAGGTTTGATCAGTTCTTAGAAGATGAGAACAAACTTTGCTAAGGTAGTTGCGCCAGATTAGAAAAGCTTTTCGTTCTTTACTCGAAATATGCTTTCTTGTCAAAATGGGTTTTGATTAGGAAATTGAAATTTGCATTTTTTTTTATGCGAAGGACGTGTTGCCTGAGGTTATTAAACATCCATCTAACAGGTATTAATATGATCAACATAATCTGTGAAGAGCTTTATTTGAAAATGATGAAAGAACTTGGTGAAATAAATGCTAGTTTGAGAGAAGCTGTTAATGATCTTACGATGTCCCTGACCTGCATCAATAATACCATGAAGAGCCTAAAATCTGATTTTAGATCTTTAGAAAAAATAGATGAAAAAACAGAAATTCATTTTTTCAAGTTTCAAAAACCTCGATTTCTTGCGTGGCAGATATTTATTGTGGAACTAAATCAGGTAATTTCCTCTACCCCAAAGGGAACCGATAGCATGTTGGTGGATTACTATAAGCACGAAATAGAGATCATAAATAGATTTTTTAGACAACACGCATTTTACCATCAATATTACCTTATGAACGAATCTGCAATGGATGCAGATCTTTTTCTTATTCGTAATAGATCATTATTCCCGCCTGGACGAGAGATTGTAGAAAGTGATGATGAGTTCTCTACCGAGTTGGATTACTTATTTGCCGCATTCAGAGCTAGCGACATGCTACTTGATTTTCTAGTCAAACGAGTTAAGCTATTGAAAATTAACTCAGATCAGATTTTACTTCAGCAAGTTCTGGCTAAGAAAAAGCGTTCATGGTCAGGCACTAAAATGGAACTGGTAGAGTTTGCTTATGGTATATATTTTACGCGAAGAGTAAACGGCGGCAAAGCAGATATTTCGGATATAATAACGTGGTTAGAGGACAGCTTTAGTGAAGATTTGGCACAGGCGTACCGTATGTTCGTGGACATCAGTAGGCGTAAGACCATTAGTCATACAAACTATCTCGACGAGATGCGCGGCGCCATCCAAGGACATATTACAAATTCTTTAAAATACAAGCCTCAAAAAAGACGTTCAAAAAATTGAATGGCTGCTAGAAGACACCTTTTATCCGAAGAAAAAAACTTTATCAATATACACATCTTGTGAAAGATTTTCCTGCAAGGTATTCCTAACAGGATCGTAAAATCTATATGACGCTAGCGATACGCTATTTATCTGCGAGCTCATAAACAATCAACCGCTTCCAACTCAAAGAATCCCCTTACAAAAAGGTAAAAAATCCGACCAAAAAAAATCGATACCAATGCTTCCATATTGGGAAAGTTCCGTCTGCCCACTCGCCAATTTTGACCCCAGTAAGGACACGTTCTTTGACATTGGGGGAAGAAGCATTTCCGGTAAAGAACCGGAAATTATTGTGCAGTCGGGCAGTATTATCGCCGCATACGTGTATGCTGGGAGTACAGCTTCGATGAACCATAGGCAGCCGGTTTCGGCGAGTATTTAGATACCCACGTGTGTATTCCCGATTGAAACATGTAGAGCGATCCGCTCCGTAGCGATACGTTATTGATTTTACAGCAAAATGAAAGAAATTCATTGACCGAGAAATATCATATATGGAGGGGGCAGCGTAAACAGCCCCCTCTTATTTTACAAACGGCCATTCAGCAACCAGTACCATAAAATTATGCCAACACGGACAAACAACCTTTCGAGCAAGGAACTGGCGATACTGTTAAAAAATGCAGCGCAAGAGGGGGTTGATAATGCCATTAAAAAAGAACAACCTATCCCCAATAAACTGACTAAAGCCACGGCTTACCGCCTTTACGGCCGAAGCAATGTTGACAGATGGTTACGGTATGGGCTGATCTCCACACATACAGATGACAGCGCCCAGACTTTCCTTGACAGGTCGGAACTTGAAACCGTTTCGGGTTCAAGCAACCGAATTACCTACCTGCCCGTAAAGGACAGATAGACCTACTAGCCGACAAGAGCGGATCATTACAGGCTCGTTACCTGTTGTCGGCTCCAACGGAGTAACTAAAACCTCCCAATATCTGTAAACCATCAAACCCCAAGAAGCTATGCACATACTATTGACACCGCTGCAATTGCAGACACTGCTTTCCTATGCAGCAGAAATGGGCGCAAAACTGGCACTTTCCAAGACCGGACACATTAGGCCGTACCTCAAAAAATCAGAAGCGTTCCGTCGCTATGGACGAAAAAATGTAGAGCATTGGATCGGTCTCGGTCTGATCACACCGCGCAAGGACGGCAATCACTCCGCAGCATGGCGCATCGACCGTATGGAGATCGAAGCCGTGAGCAAATCCCGCCAGGCCATGCGCTACCTGTAAAAACCTATCCACCACATCAAAAACATTTTTCTCATGACATCTCACATAGGCAACACACCGCACGATGAGCCGTTGACCATCGCCGCCCTGCTCAAAGCATTGGGGCATGAACCCATATCGACGGGTGGCGATGAATTTCAGTACGCAAGCGTACTGGGGAACCGAACCAATAACAAAATAGTCCTAACGGTCAATAACCGATTGAACACTTGGTTTGACAGCTCACTTGGTCTACTCGGCAAAGGTGGCAACCTCATGGACTTTGCCCGTACCTATTGGCCCGATCTATCCGCCGAACAGATCGAGGAAAAACTTCGGGGCACACAACGCCAAATAGCTAAAAAAGATAGACCCCTACGCAAGCGCAAAGCGACCAAGATACCCCATTATCAGATCGAACGTACCGGCCCATTGGGGTATAATAAAGAGATCACCGATTTTCTGATGGAAAGCGGCCTTTGGAAACTCGCCGATCTGAACATCCAAGAAGTCCATTATTATGTAACCGACCAAAAGGGCAACCGCAAAGACTTCTGTGCCGCCGGTTGGCAGAACGAAAACGGAGGTTGGGAAGTACGCGCCCAAAATTATACGGGCTGTACCGGCCCAAGAGGAATGACCTTTATTTCGGCAAGTGAAACCGCGCTTGCCATATTCCCCGAATATGTGGACTATCTGAAAAGGCGGAGCGACAAATATCTGCACTATGCATCGGTACTGATATTGAACCATCCCGATTTTATATCCGCATCGCTGAAACGTGCGCACCATTTTCAAAGAGTGCTGCTGTACACCGATGAGACAGGAGGCGATTACCAATTGCTTGCCGAAATGTTCAAGGACAAACTGCCGCACACAGAAGTAATACCCCTTTGATAATCCAAATCCCTACTTATGTCAAAATATGTAAACATGGACGATCTCCGAGAAATCCCAATTTCGGACTTTCTGGCCCGGCTTGGCCACCATCCGGTACGCAAGTCGGGCAAGGAACTCTTTTACCACAGTATGCTACGGGAAACCAAGAAAGACACCCCATCGCTGACCGTTTGGGATGAGGGTGGAAAATGGGTCGACCGAGGTGGGCCGAACTCAACGGGCATACAGGGCGGTAGTATCGTCCAGCTCGGCCTTGCCTATTGGCCCCAGCACTCCTTTGTCGAGGTACTAAACAAGATAAAGGAAACCTGCGATATGCAGGTCCCTATGATTCCGGCCAACAAACCTGTCAAACCACCAACGGAACAGGAGCAGAAAAGATACACCTTTGAACTTGTGCGAACACAGCCAATCGGCAGAAACTTTGTCCTGACCAAATACCTTCAAGAACGTGGGATATTGGACGTTGCACATGGACACCTGCACGAAATCTATTACAGAAACCGTCTTGACAACGAAAATAAAAGTATTTTCTATGCCATTGGCTGGAAGAACGATCAGGACAATTGGGAGTTTACCAATGCCAAAGGTTTTAAGAGCAGTATCGGCAAGAAAGTTATATCCGTGATCCCCGGCAATCCAGACCATGCCGTTCTCTTTGAGGGTTATATGGACTATCTAAGTTGGCTTAAAATGAACCGCCCAGATCCTGCACCGACCTCCATCGTCCTAAATTCCATTGTCCAATTAAAGAATGCTATCGAGCGAGTGAAAGGCATACCTATCGTGGACGTGTATTTCGACAACGACGATCCCGGCCGAAACTGTACCCAAAGACTGATCGAAGCCGTACCACAGGCCAAAGACCGTTCGGGTGTTTATAGGGCGTACAAGGATTATAATGATATGCTAAGGGCAGTCCTAAACGAACAGGAATTACAGCACCAACGGGCAGGCCCCAGACGTTGACTTTCGGAGGGGGCGAAATCAGTTATTCTGATATATGGATAACCATATATACATATATATGGATATACCGATAGCTATCTATATCGCTATCCCGATATTTCGATAGACAGCTATGCAGATAGCGGTACATACAGATATTCATATATCCCGATATATACATATCCAAATAGGTAGCCATACGGATATATGTATAGATACATATCAATCTATACATATAGGCACATATCCACATATATAGCTATCCACATAGTTACCCATACAGATAAACAGCTATCCGAACAGACATACATACTGATAGCTGTATGTATGGATATATGACCGATCGAATCGTGGGTTATGAATCGGACATACCCGGATCTATGTGCTAAAAATGCGCTCAAACCCACTTTTTTGCACTTTGCGGTATAACCACCCTTTTTTGTTTCGTGTTGTGCAAGTTGTGTTTTTGTACGTACAGCGCTCGTACCTCGGCCGTACCCACAAAAACCAACTTGCCCGGAAGCCACCCAATCCCTGCGGGAATGGGCAGCATCCGGGTAGGAAAAAGGTCGCAACTCCCTTTTTCTCCTGCGAAGCGCACCATATCCGCCGCCGTGACGGCGAACTATCTATGAACCCTTAAAACCATTACCATGCTAAGACACGGTAGCCTGTTTTCAGGAATCGGCGGCTTTGATATAGCCTCTTCCTGGATGGGGTGGCAAAACGTTTTCTCGTGCGAGAAAGACCCATTCTGTCGCAACATTCTTAAACATTATTGGCCAAATACAACACATTATGAAAACATCTACAATTTCAATGCAACTGAGTTTCGGGGAAATATCGACATCATCAGCGGAGGATTTCCCTGCCAACCGTTCAGTCAAGCCGGACGGCGAAGGGGCACGAAAGATGACCGATACCTCTTCCCAGAGACTATCCGAATTATTAAACAAGTACGACCGGAGTGGATTGTTCTTGAAAATGTTGCTGGACTGTTCACCATTTTGGAGCAGGAGAGTCTTTCTGAAATGGAAGTCCAAGCGATTGAGCTTTTTTGTACAGACAACGATCAAAAAGCAAGCCCAACAATTATCCGTCTGCAACGAAGAGTTATTGGACAAATTATTTCTGAAATTGGATCAGCAGGATATGTACTTCCGGCACTTGAAGACGGCACGCCAGTCATTCTGTGTATTCCAGCTGCTGCCGTCAATGCACCACACCGAAGGGACAGGGTGTGGTTTGTTGCCCACGCCAAACACGATTCAGATCGGGCGGATTACAATCAATCCGCAGACCCTGCAGACTGTGGAGCAGACGATGAAAGACGGGACGCCAAGACAGCGTTCGATCAAGGATGCACTTATTATCATGGCAGCAGAGAACGGACTGATACCTGCGATTACTACAAAAGGCAGCAAGACTGCAACTGCAAGGATGATATCTACACAGGTAGACGATGGAAGTATTCACAATGTAACACTCAAAAGATTGATAGCTTTGCTACCTCCGCTAACGGAATCTGGTGTAATGAAACTGAAAAACCACCAGCAGATCAATACGGATACAATGAAATTCCTAAATGGGATGACTGGCCAACTGAATCCCCGGTTTTTGGCAGAAATGATGGGCTTCCCGAAAGACTGGACAGAATTACCTTTCCTGCGTGGCGAACCGACAGCATAAAAGCTTACGGCAATGCCATCGTCCCGCAGGTCGCCCTTGAAATCTTTCGAGCCATACAGTCTGTTTCCCTGAATCACAAGGCATCATGAAAAACAGGAAACGAAGCAACAAACCCGCAACATGCGAACAGCGTACCAGACGCTTTGAACTCCGATTAAGCGAAGCGGAACGGGCGCAGTTTCTCGAACTTGAAAAAGCACTTGGCCTAAGCCGTGCGGACATCGTGCGTATCCGTGTGCTCCAACACTCCAAAAAGATGCTGGTCAATACCACCGAGATCATGAAACTGTTGGACGGTATCGGCACACAGATCGGGCGGTCTGGCAACAATATCAACCAACTGGCCAAACACGCCAATACCCTCAGGCAACAGGGAATGTTGCACTCCGTTATTATGCGTGACCTTGCCCCGTTGCTTACCGAATATATCAGCTTGCAACGGAAGCTGGAACAGTCCGTTCGACGGCTCATCAGACTTATGAGGGGGCAGACATGATCGTCAAGATATTGAAACCGTCCGCCACGTTCAAAGGCGTTCGTTATAACACGAACAAAGTGGACAAGGACAAGGGCGAACTCATGAAAGTGGCAAATTTCGGTGCCTTGCAGGCCCTGCAAAATCTCCGCCCAAAGGATTACGTCAATTATCTGGAAGCCCAATCCGCAGTCAGTAAACGGACGAAATACCCACAGCTCCACGCCGTCATTTCCTGCAAAGGACGTTCCCATAGCAAGCAAGAACTTACAGCCATCGCCGAACAATGGCTGAAAGGAATGGGCTACGGGCAGCAACCCTACCTCATGGTGTTTCATAAAGATACCGCAAACAACCATATCCATATCGTTTCCACACGGGTAGACCGAGACGGCAAGAAAATAAACGACAGCTTCGAGAAAATCCGTGCTTACGAGGTATTGAACCGTATAGTCGGCGTGGACGAAAAACAGGAGATCGACAAGAATATCGAAAAAGCATTAAGCTATGGTTTCTCCACACGCGCCCAATTTATGATGCTCCTTGAAGCATGGGGATATTCACTTAAACTCTCCGATGGGGTGTATCAGATCAGCCGTTACGGCAAAAGACAAGGCACGGTCTCTTTGGAACAAGTGGATGCCAAAATCAGCACTTTCGACAAAGATATTGATCGTTTGGCACAGCTCCGAGCGGTCTTTGCCAAGTACCGTTGCCAATACGATCCGGCGGTCGTTTATGTTCCGGCCCCACTTCCCGGTAACAGGCCGTCCGCACCATCCGATTATACGTCGGCAATGGCGCAGATGTTATCGGCGAAATTCGGCGTGCAGATCATATTCCACGGCAAGGACGGAAAACCGCCATACGGTTATACCGTCATTGACCATTCGAGGAAAATGGTCTACAAGGGCAAAGACCTTATGCCGTTGGCAGAATTTATCGCACCATGGCAGGACATATCCGAAATACCGGACAAAGCGGACAGAACAGAACCAACCGAAAAAGAACGGAAACCGCTACAACAAGAAACCGCCACCTATACCGATCATTTACAGGGAACATCGGAGCAATGGATGCCAAATATCCAGATCGACATTGCCGACGACATCGACGACGAGGCAATCCACGGGCGCAACAGGAGGCGTAAGCGCAAGGCACGGACGAATACCCGTTGACGACACTCTTTAATCAAAAATATCAATAAAAACAATGCACTATGCTCATATTAATAGGAAACCAAAAGGGTGGAGCAGGGAAAAGCACGCTCACCCTGTTGCTCGCCAACTACCTGACGCAACAACAAGAACGGCGGGTTACGGTGCTCGATATGGACTATCAGCAATCACTTTCCGCCAAAGCGGAGAAAGCAAAGATTTTGGAAAATGAACCGTTGTACGAAATCGTACCCGCCGACCTTGGCCACTTTCCGGCAATGCAACGGAAATTAGAGAAATCACGGGACGAAATCGTATTGATAGACCTGCCCGGCAAGATGGACGACGATGGGCTGATCCCCATATTTGCCGCCGCCGATATGGTAATCTGTCCGTTTGCCTTTGACGAATTTTCCATCGATTCCACATTGCTGTTTGCAATGGTCATTGGTAGGATCAACAAACGGGCGCCCCTGATTTTTGTGCCGAACCGAATCAAGAACACCGTCAAGTACGAAACCCGGACAGAAGTCGAAAAGGTACTTCGCGGTTTCGGTACGGTCGCACCCGGTCTGCCAGACCGTATCGACTTCCAACGGGTAAATACGTTCCAGACGCCGATCATATTATATCCCGTTATCCTGCCGCTCTTAGACCTGATCTATGAACAGTACATTGCTAAGGAGGAACCATTATGAGCGGAATAAAAAGCCTTGCCGACGAACTTCGGGATTCCATGCGGAAAGGGAAACCGCCACAGTCAAATGAAAATCCTCCAGCAGAACCACCAAAGGACACACCAAAGAAAAAAACGGAAACGTTGGAAAGCCTGTTTGAAAATATCCTAAGCCATGAACTGACCGGGCGGGAAAAGCTACTAATCCGTTTGGACGACAAGACCCTTTTCCTACTCAAACAACTGAAAGTTGCCAAAGGTATTGACATGAACAAGATCATATCTTACAGCCTGCACCAATTTCTAAAAAACCATCCCGAACTGACCCGATACATCAAAGAACACATTAAAACCATTGATCTATGAACTGGACACAATTCCTGCTAGGCGTTACCGCCATCTATGGCATTTACTATGCCCTTAACGTACTGTATGACCTGTTTATCCACCGCCGTGCTCCACGGGCGGCCGATGGAGGACGCGAATTGACATTTGATGAAGATTCACCGCTCGAAAGGGTTATCACGGAACCATCCAAAAGAGAAAACGAACTAACGGCAAAAGAGGGAAAAGCGGTTATCTCGTCCGGCCTCCTGCAATCCACGGGAGGCGTCAACCTAAAGCAACTCGTATCGCTCGTACAGGGTGACGTGGTCGAGTACACCAAAGCCATTCCTTATTAAATCCATTATGCGATCAATCCGTTTTGCGATAGTATCTTTTATTGTCATTTTTTTTGCCCTTTGCGCCACCGCCCAGCCCGGCCTTGATGAGTTTTATAAGGTCAGCGGAGAAGTCAACCGTTTTTATTTCAGCTTCTCCGATCTTGCCCTTGTCATCGGTGCCGTATGTGGACTGCTCGGTGGATTACGGGTGTACAGCAATTGGCAGTCTGGCAAGCACCACATCGATGCGCAGGTCATGGGGTGGTTCTTTTCCTGCCTGTTCCTGTCGCTCGTCGGTGCCGCGCTAAAGGCCCTTTTCGGGGTACACTAACCGCCCAATCATTTTTTATTCACTTTTTATCCATTATCTCTATGACAGTAAACACTAAAAAACTGTTTGCAATGACCGCGCTTTGTCTTTCCGCGGCCCGATCAACATTTGCGCAAGGTGGTACCGTAGGTATCGATGCCGCCACATCATCGCTTACCAGCTACGTAGATCCCATTTCGACGCTCATTCTGGCCATCGGCGCCGTGGTTGGGTTGATCGGGGGAATACGGGTGTACATCAAGTGGAACTCCGGCGATCAGGACATCAATAAGGAATTGATGAGCTGGGGCGGTTCCTGTCTTTTCTTGGTGCTCGTGTCGGTGGTCATCAAAGCGTTTTTCGGCGTATGATACAAGAGCGTTATCCGATCTATAAGGGGCTGCAAAAGCCCCTTATTTACCGCGGTTTCAAGGGCAAGTTTATCTATTGGGGCATAGGCACCCTTATCGGCGGTCTGGCCGTCGGTGGCCTTATCGGTGCCATGACCAATATGTATGTCGGGGGATTCTTTACCCTTGTCCCAATGAGCGCAGGACTTGCCTATACATTCATGAAACAAGCTGATGGCCTGCACGACAAAACCCGTCATCGCGGAGTGTTTATACATCCCATCCACTTATCAATTCGTTATGAAGTCAGAGAAAAAGTCAACCTTTGAGATACCCTATGTGGGTATCGACCATTATCAGGGGATGGCCATGCTGTACGGTAGCCACGGTGATTTTTCAGTCGTGATGCGACTTACCAATCCCGTCTTACAATATGGTGCCGATCCTGAAGCTTATACCACATTCCAACAAGTGTTGTTGGGTGTCGTCAAAATACTTGGCGAGGGGCATATCATCCAAAAACAGGATGTTTTTATCCGGCGAAAATACAGAGTTGAACCAGCATCCGAATTTTTGCAACAGAAATATCAGGACCACTTCGACGGACGGGAGTACACGGAGATCAGAACCTACCTGACCATCACCCGCCAGATCAAAAGAGGGGCTTTCTATATATACGACAAGCGGGTACTCGTTAACTTTGGACAGAACATGGCCAAAGTGTTCGACCTGCTCGTAGGTGCGGGGCTTTCGCCGGCTTACCTGACCGAAGCCGAGATAAACCGCTTTACGAACAGGGTACTCGGAATGGAGTTTGAACAACCCCATATCACATTGAACAATCTTCGTTGCGGAGACAGCGAGTTGCAGATAGGAGAACAGACCGTTCGCTGTATTAGCTTGGTCAATACGGATTCCGTAGACTTGCCCGAAAAGGTCGGGGCATTTGCTTCAAGAACCGAGACAAGCGGTATGCGTGATTTCCCGGTGGACAATCTGTTTTTTATGCACCGTGTTCCCGGTTATCGTACCATTGTCTATAATCAGCTATTGCAGATACCCAGCCAACAGGTCACACTCGGTAAACTCGAAGTAAAGCGAAAAAGGCATTCGAGCGTACCCGATCCGGCCAACCTTATGTGCGTGGAGGACATCAACTTTTTATTAGTGGACGTGGCCCGTGAAAACCAGTTATTGGTAAATGCCCATTATTCCATGATCGTATGTGCCGATACGGACAGAATCGATAAAACGGTCAACTATATCGAAGCCGCCCTTTTCCAACAAGGGATCATTCCCTCACGGAATGCCTACAACCAGTTGGAACTGTTCCGCTGTGCCCTGCCGGGCAATGGTGTGGAACTGAAAAAATACGACTGGTTTCTGACGACCGCCGATGCTGCCCTTTGCTTCTTTTTTCGGGAAGCACTGCCCAGAGACGAAAAATCGGATTTCCTGATCCGGTTCACGGATAGACAGGGCATCCCCGTCGGTATCGATCCAGCCGACCTGCCGATGCGCACCAACCGTATAAACAACCGGAACAAGTTTGTGTTAGGGCCGTCCGGTTCGGGGAAAAGTTTCTTTATGAATGCACTCGTACAGCAATATATGCTGTACAATATGGATGTGGTCATCGTTGATACAGGGCATTCCTATTCCGGTCTATGCGACTACTTCGGGGGGAGGTACATCACTTGGTCAGATACCAAGCCGATAACCATGAACCCTTTTGCCATTGGTGAGGATGAATACAATATCGAGAAAAAAGATTTTTTGGCCACATTGGTCTGCCTATTGTGGAAAGGTGCGGACGGAACGGTATCACCTGTAGAACGTGACGTAATTTCCAATGTTATTTCATCCTATTACGCTGATTACTTCGGCGAAAAACAGAACGGTACCGACCAACTCAACTTTAATTCGTTCTATGACTTTGCCCTGCACAAGATACCCCAGATCAAGAGCAAAGAAAGGATACCGTTCGACCTCGATGAGTTTCGCTATGTGCTGAAAAAATTCTACCGCGGAGGGGAATTTGATGCCATATTGAACGAGGCCGCCGATTCATCCCTGTTTTCGGAAAGGTTCATTGTCTTTGAAATCGATGCGGTTAAGGAAAATAAGATTTTGTTCCCAATCGTGACGTTGGTCATCATGGATGTGTTCATCCAAAAGATGCGCCACCGAAAAGACCAACGGAAAGCGCTGATTATTGAGGAAGCGTGGAAAGCAATAGCTTCGCCATTAATGGGCTCTTATATCCTGTACCTGTACAAGACAGTACGGAAGTTCTGGGGCGAAGCGGTCGTGGTCACACAGGAATTGGTGGATATAATCGGTAATGCCGTGGTAAAGGACAGTATCCTAAACAATTCCGATACGGTGTGTCTCCTTGACCAAAGTAAGTTTATAGAGAACTATGGCGATATTGCCAAACTCCTTGCCATCACGGAAACAGAACGAAAGAAAATATTCACGATCGGAAAACTTGACAATACCGTTGGTCGCTCCCGATTTAAGGAGGTGTACATCCGGCGTGGGTCAATAGGTGAGGTATTCGGCGTGGAAGTGAGCATTTACCAATACCTGGCATTTACCACGGAGAAACCCGAAAAAAGTGCCGTGGAAATCTATGTAAACCACCATGGGAACTATCAATCGGGACTGGAAGCATTTGTGTCCGATCTGGAAAAGAGTGGACTTGTTCTGGACACGTTTGTACGACGGGTAAACCAAACAAACACACCCATTGAAACACCAAGAGAATATTTTAAACCTGATTTTACATGAAACGATTTATTGCAATAACGATCCTGTCCTTTGCCTTGTTTTATGCGAGAGGTCAGATCTATATCGACCCCGCTGTGGCAGCCGCAACGGGTGTCCATGCCGGAGTAATGAACAGCCAGCTCAATAGCGTGAACAGCAACCTAACGCTAATCCAACGTGGACAAATGGCCGTCACCGGCCAGTTCTTAATCGTGAACGATTTGCAGGACAAGATTTACAAAGGATTAAGTGAAGTTTCCGGCGTTGTTCGTTCACTGCTGACGGTAAAGGACATTGCTGGTATTTCCCTTGACATCATTAACGACGTGGAAAAGGCAATGAACATCGCAAGGGGAAATCCGGCCCTCCTGCTGTTCGCCGAAGCGGGTGCAAGGGAATTTAAGACACGGGCGACCAACCTGTCTGCCGAGGTCAGCGCCTTTGTGCTAAAAGGTGGAAAGGACAACCTAATGGATTCGGGAGAGCGGGCAAAACTGCTGGGCCGTATAAGAACGGAGTTGACCATCTTGCGAGGCGTAGCCTTTGGGATGCACAGAAGTATGTACTGGGCGAAGCAACGCGGTATCCTTAACTCACTCAACCCATATGCTGGATTTATCAATATCGACAAACAGATTGCCGATGACCTTATCCGTAATTCAAGATTGCTCAAACGATGAGATACATAATCCTAACCCTATTGCTTTTGGTCATCGCCTTGACCAGAGCAAACGCACAGCTCAATGTGGAACTGCTCCACCAATTGGTACAGCACAGCAAAGATGAATACGACCGCCAGATTACTACAAGAAACCGACAGGCGATCACCACGGCCAACGAAGAAGTGAACCGAGAGGAAACCTCAAAACTCAAAACCCGTTACCGAGAACTGCACAGCCGTTTTCAGGTTTTGGGAACGGCATTGCAGGGGCTTAGCATGGGACTTGAATCTGCACCCATCGTAACCGAGATCATAGACCAACAAAAAAGGATTATAGGCATTGTTTCCGCACACCCCGAATTTCTGTTGCTTGCCGTAGATGCGGAAAGGGATATGGCAGAAAAAGCTGTTCAGCTGGCCCGTTACCTGACCGGACTTTTTATCAGTATCGGCGAGCTCAACCAGATGAAAGCGAGTGACAGGCGAATACTTTACGGACACGTCCTGCAGGAGCTTCGGAAGATAGCCGGAGCATCACGGGGGCTTGCAGTTACCATGTACTATTCGACACGAAAAAAACTGCTCGATTCCCTCAATCCATTTTCGGCCTATATCAACGAGGACAAGCGTATAGTCGATAATATTTTAAGGCAATTGGAGGAATTTAAACCATGAAAACACAACTCATAATCTTGCTTTTTATCTGCCTGTCAACGTCGGTTTTCGGACAAAGCTATGTGACGATAGTCTATGATGCCAAGCACCTTGCCATCGTAAACGAGAACGGTGCGGTCAGATTGGTTTCCGAACAGGCCCATAACAATATGCTCGGTAACATCCGTGGAAGTATAGACGATATTAATGTCAACCTTTCTTCCGTGGTGCTGGTGCAGAACATGATACACCGCTCACTAACCGAAGTGGATCGGGCGCTGAAATCCGGCCGCTCCGCGCTCCACATTTCACGGCTCGTTCAGGACATCGCCACCCACAGCACAAAAATGTTGGAAACCGCCAAAGGCGAAGCATGGTTACTACTCTTTGCCGAGGACGCCAGCCGCCAGCTAAAGGACAGGGGAATAAACCTTGCCGCCGAAGTCTCCGAGTTTGTACTTCAAGAGGGGAAAAACGTACTGATGGACTACGAGAAAAGAGACCACCTCATGCGCAAGATCATTCTTGAACTGAAAGTGATACGGGCGTTGGTGTTCAGCATGGAAAGGTCTATGTATTGGGCGAAGGCTGGCGGCGTACTGAAAACGGCGAATCCATACCGAAACTTTATCAATATGGACAAGCGCAAAGCGGACGAGATCATACGGAACTATTATCTACTTAAAGACTGAATATGAAACCATCATGATTTATTCAAACCACCCAATGGGATGAATAAATCTGATAGCTTCATCACCATTAAAAAACAATTAAATCGATGAAAACAAAATATATCACAACGCTACTGTTGTGCCTGTTCTCCATCACGGGAACAATGGCACAGAACGTGAAGCGACAGACCGACAAACATATCGTGAACCAACAGGAACGCATGGTTCACAAGCAATGGGATCGCAAGAAGTTTACGCCGACAAGTGGCTTTCTCGGTCTTAACTATCAATATTGGCTCACCTGGGCGTGGCACCCCAACTACCCCAAGACCGACCGCCGGCCGTTGAGCGGTACGGGCCCGCAAACTCTAAGGATGGGTATGGTATTGGGCATGCAACAAACGGACGAAGCCTATAAAAAGCATACGGACACCATCCGAAACGTAGCGGTCACGGAGGCCCTCAATTATTCCGGTCTTGTCACGGAGGCCGACCCCTTATGGCTCCTGTATTACCGCAGGGAATTTGGAAACCTGACGGGCGACACGGACACCGACCCACTTGCCGGACTTTCACGGGACGTCGGGGATTATTTGAGGAACAAAGGTCTATTGGAATGGTACAGCGAAGAACGTGCGGAACTGGGTGAACGGCTGGAAGCGGCCCGAACGACCACGCTAGACCGTGGTAGCCGTATCATGGCCTACCATCGTTTGCTTGTGGAACACAGGAAACTACTGTCCGCATGGGAAGCCAAAAAGAACTATGCTGCCAAATTCCTTTCATTGGCGGGGAGCCGTGACCGCCTACGTAGTGACAATCCTGACCATCCGGAGTTTTCGGGCAATCGCTCCGACGTACAGATTGCGGAGGACATCCTAAAAAGAACCCAATAACCAAAATCAGATTACTTTATGGACTTTATAAACATGACGGGGCTAATGTCCCGTTTTTTATTGCAGGGAAACCCTGTAAACGTGCCCGATTCCTTTAAGGAAACGTTCAACTTTTTGCAGGGGAACGGTGTCTATGAGGAGGGTGTCATGCACTTTCTCAAAGGCATGAAAAACACGGTATGGACACATTTCGACACGTTCATAACCGATGCACAGGCACTCGCTGCCATCTTTATGCTCATATTCTTTGCCATCAAATCATACGAGATGATGGCGGGTGACAAGAAAATGGAAATCATGCCTTTGTTACGGCCGTTCGGGCTGGTGATGGTCATCATCTGGTGGGGAACGTTTACCCGTGTACTTGCATACCCCACGGACATCGTTGCCGCCAAAACGGAAAGCCTGTTTGACCGCGGACAGATCGAAGTGAACAACCTACGCCTGCAACGAGCAAAACTCATGGTTGAGGTTGCCGACCAACTCACCACCATACAGGCCGAAACCGAGATTGCCGAAAAAGAAGCAGATACGTGGTACGGGCAGGCATGGGATGCGGTCACCTCAACGGTAAAAGAGGGTTTTGCTTCCGTATGGAATCCAATAGTCGAACTTAAAAACCGTATGCAAGTCGGATTACAGCTATTGGCAACCTATACCTTAGAAACGTTGGCCGTTTGGATATTGCGCATCTGCGTTTATATCATATTCATTATCCAGATCATCTATTCGACCATCCTTATCATATTAGGTCCGTTTAGTGTCGCCGTCTCAATTCTACCTGCTTTTCGGGATTCCTTTGGTACTTGGATAGCCCGGTTTATCTCGGTCAATCTGTATTCGGGCATTGCCTATCTGGTCATGCACATCGCCAGCCTGTTCCAACAGTATGCAATGGAGGCCGAGATCACCCGATACCAACAACTCGTTGACAGTACGGGCGATACAATGGAGAAGATGGCCGTGTTTGCAGGTAACGGACTTTTGAGTTTCGGCATCGTCATCGTGACGTTCCTGATTGGAGGGCTGACCATGCTCACCGTACCGAGCATCAGCACATGGATCGTATCGACAAGCGGTATCACCTCGGCCGCAAGCACAATGGGGCGTGGCGCAACCAATGCAACCCGCATGGCACGGAGGATGATCGCCAAATTTTAGAACCTTTAAACACTTTGTTTTATGATAATAAAAAACATAGAATCCAAGATCAGACTGGCCACCTTTATTGCGGGAGCAAGCCTGACCGCCGCCCTGCTCATGGTAGTGGCGGTATCTTTTTTTGCCTACAAACAGGTCGGCAATGCACGGAAATCCGTGTATATACTTGATGCCAACAATGTACCCATGTCCGCGAGCCAGACCGACGTAGAGGTAAACAGGCCCGTGGAATACCGAACACATATCAACCTTTTCCATTTGCTGTTCTTTACGCTCGCGCCCGATGAGAAGTTTATCGAATACCAGATGAAAAAAGCCATGTACCTGATCGATGAATCCGGTGCATTGCAGTATAATAATTTACGGGAAAAAGGCTTTTTTAACTCCGTGCTATCGTCCAGCTCCGTGCTCACCATCCGGACGGACTCCATCCACGTCGATCCGCTAAAGAAATACTTTAAGTTTTATGGCAAACAGACTATAGATCGGCGCAGCTCTACCGTAATACGCTCGCTAGTCACCGAGGGTTATTTAAGGAATCTCGAAATGCGCACAGAGAATAATGGTCACGGTGTACTGATAACCCGATGGAAAACACTCGAAAACAAAGACATCAGCTATGTTCAAAAAAATAACTTCTAACCGTTCACCGGATACAACGGTATGGGCAGCATTTTACGAAGAATTTTGCAAGTACATCGATGGAAGTATCATCCCTGCCAAACGATTAATTGAAGCTCGACCACATGCGGTATTTTCCATAATGGTGATAGCCATCCTGATTTCCGCCAGTTGCTTTCTTTTTCTTCCAAAGGAAATACCGAAGAAAGAGCCTTTACAACTTTCCCTACAGCAACCCCTAATGGATGGAATGGGGAGTGTTGTTACTACCGTTTCAGCTTTAAAGGAACTACTTGAAATCCGTACCGTCCTCGACACACTTATGCGAAAGGAAAGTTTAGACAGTTCTGACAGCCTTTTGATGGAAAGTGCCATCGACAGGATGCAGATTCTCGAAGGGCGACTGAGCGAAGAAAGCAATCACCAAAATTTACCCTAATACAATCCAAAAAACATGAAAATCAATTTTAAACAACCGCGCTATGTGCTCCCCCTCATAGTGCTACCTTTTCTATGCCTGTTTTTTTACGTCTACCAAACAGGTTTTGCTAAGGAAGAAGCACTTGGGCAGGAGGGCGATCCCTTACAGGGACAGATTGCTGAGGTATCAGAGGATGTCAAGAGCCGTGCGCTATCCGACAAACTTGCCGCTTATCGCGAACAATACCGCCGTGGTGATGGCTATACGGCCATAGGTCAATTACAAGAAGAAAGAGCTGAACAATTCCGTTTTGATGAACTCTACAACGAGGAAGAAAAACGTCGACTTGATTCCATAGGGCGGGCGCTAAAAAATCAGCGAACTATTTCCACTAGTGGAGATTTAGAAAATGACGATGGGGACAGAGCCTTGCAACAAGCTCTTTCGTCATTACTGCGAAAACCCGAATCAACTAAAGCGGAAACGGACAAAACTGATCCGATGGAACTTTTTCGTAAACAGATGGCCTACGCAGATAGTATGGCAAGGGCGAACGATCCCGAGCAGCAGGCCGCCCAAAAGAAACGTGAGCGCATGGAAGAAGGGAAAAGAGAACTCGAAAACCAGCCCCGTCTATCCGTTTCCAAATACAGTACAAGTCGGGGAACATTCAACACCATCCGTCCCGAGACTGGAAATACTTTCATACAGGCCATCATTGACGAGAACATGACAGGATACGCCGATTCACGTTTACGTATTCGACTTATGGATGATCTATTGGTCGGTCCGCACGTGGTCAAGAAAGGCAGCCACGTATTTGCAAGGATTTCTGGTTTTTCTGGACAACGGGTGTTGCTTACCATTACTTCCATTGTGCACGAAAACAACATATTGCCCGTGAGCCTCGAAATCTACGACAACGACGGCTCTCCCGGACTGTACGTGCCTGCATCAGCCTTCAGGGAGTTTAGCCGAGAGCTTGGCGGTAACACCACTCAGGGAGTAACCCTGCAGCAACAGTCCGAAAATAATAGTCAGTTGGTCATGAGTGCCATTCAACGGATGTTCCAATCCACAACGACCGCCGTGTCGAAGCAAATTCGGAAGAACAAGGCCAAGCTGAAATTCAACACGATGGTGTACCTCATCGATCCACAAGCTCTCCGCCAAAGCCAGCAGAATTACAAACAGTAAAACCACTTTAATATTTCACCATGAAAAAGAAACATACTTTTCCAATACTTTTCCTTTTATGTTTTCTAGGATTCTCAGCACACAGTCAACAGGCTACGGATATCCAGTTAGAAACACTTCCCGAGTTGAGCATGCACCGTGGACATACAGTGCATATACTTTCACCTGAACCCATTAGGTACGTTGATATTGCTTCGCATCAGGTATCGGGCGACCTGCCCCTCGAAAATGTATTGCGTATCAAATTGAACGAGGACACCACGCAGACAGAATACCTCGATTACGAACTTGGAACAGTTACCATTGTGGGCGATAACTTCTTGGCGCAATACCGTCTAACGGCCCCACTATGGATTGATGACAAGAGTATTCCAGCCATGCTTGAAATCAAACCTGATCACACCCGACCGTTGGAAATATCAGAAATCGGATTGAGCCGAAGTCAGATGAAAAACCTTGCACTTGGCCTGCTCGCAAAAAATGTCCTTCGTCCGCTAAGGAGCAAGAGGGATTACGGTATAGGTATCGCATTGAATTGCATAAATACAATAGGTGACTATATCTTTCTTGACGTATCGTTTACCAATACCTCGAACCTTTCTTACAATGTGGACGAGCTCCGACTTTTCATTGAGGACAAGAAGATTGCCAAAGCAACAAATGTGCAGGTCGTTGAGATTAAACCCCTGTGGCAATACCAACCGTTGACTGAGTTTAAAAAAAGACATCGCAATGTGTTCGTGCTGAAAAAAGCAACCTTTCCTGGCAGTAAGGTGCTACGGGTAACGCTCACTGAAAAGCAGACTTCCGGCCGTACAGTCAACCTAAAGATAAAGTACGGAGATATTCTGAATGCCGACACCTTTTAGGTCGGTTTTTTCCAGCTTTTTAATCACAGACACTGATGGAAGACTGGCGAAGCCCGCCTTCTAGCAGATGAAAAACAAGTTATTTATGGAAGAAACCAAAGAGCAACAGGGACTTTACCGCTCCCTACAATTTGGCATATACCTATCCATCGTCCTTGAAGTCTTTTTGTTTTTCTATGTAGATAGACTCCTCTTAACAGGAGTAGCAAATAGCAGTTTGCTATTCTTTGCGGAGAGGCTTTCAAGGGTGCTGTTCTATGCCGATTTGATAAACAGTAAACTCTTTACGCTCGTACTGATCTGTCTAGTTTCCATCGGAACGTTAAGCCGAAAGAAAAAAGACCTTAATTCCAAGACTCAGATCGTTTACCCATTGGTATTGGGGATGCTCATTCTTTTTTCGGGCTTGTGGTTGCAAGGACGTGAAGCGGCTCGAGTATGGGGGCAAATGAATTGGTATGACCTTGCCTATATCACGAGTGCGTTCGCGGGAGCAGTTTTGGTACATGTTGCAATGGACAACGTGTCCAAGATCATCAGCTCTAACTTTGGAAAGGATCGTTGGAACATCGAGGAAGAATCTTTTATGCAGCCTATCAAACCCGTGGTGACTCCGTATTCGGTAAACATCCCTATATTATTTTATCACAGGCGCAAAGTCCACAAAGGATTTATACCGTTGGAGAATTTGTTTAGGGGTTGTCTCATTTGCGGAGTACCCGGAAGTGGTAAATCGTTTGGGGTCATTATGCCGATTATCCGCCAAATGATCGCCAATTCGTTTACCATGTGCTTGTACGATCTGAAATATCCCGATCTCGGCAAGATCGCCTATTACCATTACCTGCTGGCCAAGCAGAACGGTCGGTGCAAGGATTACCGTTTCCATGTTATCAATCTCAACGACCTCGCAAAGAGCCGTCGAGTAAACCCTCTAAAACGCGAATACTTGAGTACGCTTGCCGATGCTTCGGAAACGGCCGAAGCACTTGTCGAAGCCTTGAAAAAAGGAGACAAAAGCGGTGGTAGCGACCAATTCTTTACGCAGTCCGCCGTCAATTTTCTTGCAGCCTGTATCTTCTTTTTCAGCAGGTACGAAGATGGGGTTTTTTCCAGCCTGCCCCATGTACTTGCCTTTCTTAATCTTTCGTATGAACAGATTTTTACGGTGCTGTTCAGTAATGGGGAGCTTGCTTCCCTTTTATCGCCATTCATGTCTGCCTACAAGGCAAAAGCATTCGATCAGTTGGAGGGGCAAGTTGGTACCCTCAAAATCTTTATTAGCCGAATGGCTACTAAGGAAACTTTTTGGGTTTTCGGTGCGGATGATTTCGAGCTCCAAATCAGTAACCCCAAGCACCCCGGTATCTTGGTGCTCGCCAACGATCCAAGCACACAAAGCATTAATTCCACCTGTTTGTCAGTGGTACTTAATCGGGTCACCAAACTTATCAATACAAAGGGTAACCTGCCCATAGGTTTAGTGGTGGATGAGGCCCCTAGCTTATATATTCACCGAGTAGACATATTGGTAGCACAGGCCAGATCCAATTTATCAGCGGTTGTCTTGGGGCTTCAGGAGTTGCCTATGTTGCGCCAACAATACGGCAAGGAAACAGCGGAAACCATCACGTCCATTATGGGTAATGTGCTGTCCGGCGCAGTCAGGAGCAAAGAAACATTGGAATGGTTGGAACGCTTGTTTGGTAAGGTCAAGCAAACGGGTGAAAGCCTAAGCATCGACCGTACAAAAACCTCGCTTTCTTTGAACGAAAAACTAGAACCGCTCATTCCGGCAGGGAAAATAGCATCGTTAAAAGCAGGTGAAATTGTTGGTGTCGTTGCCCGTGATACAATAGAAACCTTTACGGGCAAATATGAGACCACCGCGGTAAACTGTCGTGTCAACCTGGACATGGAAGCTATCAAAATAGAAGAAGCGAATTATCGGGAACTGCCCACTTATTACGACTTCGGTGATCGAAAAGAAAACATCCTACTGTCCAATTTTTTCCGCATTAACAAGGAGGTTGAAAAAATTGTCGGACAGTTCGTTTCCATCTAGGACAGCATTCAATTTCCCACATCAAGTGAAATAACGGAGTACAAAAAAGAAAATAGTCACCCGACTTTTTAAAGATAATGTAAGCCTTAAACCAAAAGCCAAAACATCATGAAGAAACCCAAACGTTCCGCAGGCATTCGGAACAGATTCGCCATGCCAGCTTTTTTTCTGGGATGGTTGATGCTCGTTCCCTTTATACTTTGTGGACAAGTTGCCGACTATAGCCTACCGTTGAAAGAATTGGGAGTTACATCACCGTTTGGATATCGTGTTCATCCGATCAGCGGTAAAGCTTCACTTCATAGCGGTGTTGACTTTGCCGCCCGTTCCGACCCTGTATTCAATGTGCTTGACGGTCGGATCAAAGCAACTGGAAAGCAGAATACACTTGGTAAATATGTTCGGGTACTTCATGGAGATGTGGAAACCATTTACGGTCACCTTTCCCGGATACTCGTTTCGCCTGGTGATACAGTAACTGTGGGGCAACCCATTGGTATTACGGGAGCGACGGGCAGAGTGACTGGCGAACATTTGCATTTTTCGGTAAAATTCAATGGACAATTTCTTGATCCTTTAAAATTCCTACGCCAGCTAAGAAAACAATTAAATCAACCCCTAAATATCGAATAACATGAACTATCATTTAAAATCACTGCAACAAAAATTAAGTGTTCTGGCCAGCGGTGAAGACATAGGACTTACACCAGCGGAAGCTGCCATTTATGGCGCGGAATACGCAGATGAATGGTCAGATGGTGAATCTCTGGAGGTGGATGAAGATGAATAGTAAATATTCAAAATCTCTGCATGAAATAGTTGCGGAGAACATTATCAAAAAACTTGAACAAGGTAGGGCACCGTGGCAGAAACCGTGGAATAGCAATAGTCCAGCATTTGAACTGCCCTATAACGCCATCACAGGTAATCGGTATAAAGGGATTAACAGCCTGTCATTGTTATCGTCAGACCGGGAAGATCCACGTTGGATGACGTTCAATCAAGCTTCCGCTAAAGGTTGGAATGTGCGTAAGGGGGAAAAAGCATCTCTAATTCAATTTGTTAAGACCCATGAGCTTATTGCCAAAAAAGACGAAAAGGGTAAGCCGATTTTGGATGAACAGGGTAAACCTGTAAAAGCTAAAGTAGGTTTGGACAGAGCAATCATTACCAGCGCATGGGTATTCAATGCGCAGCAGATCGACGGTATTGAACCTATGGTAAAACCCGACGTAAAGCAAATCCAATGGAACCCCATTCAACGGGCTGAAAATATTATTCACGCCTCGGGAGCAGACATAACTCACAAGGCTGGGGATCGAGCCTTCTACAGTCCGTCAATTGACAGCATCACTATGCCGATGCGTGAACAATTCGACGCATCGGATAAATACTATTCCACTTTGCTACATGAGCTGGGTCATTGGACGGGGCACAAGGATCGTCTTGATAGAAGTATGATTGGCAGCTTTGGAACAGAGGGATACGCCCGCGAAGAACTCCGTGCAGAAATCGCTTCCATGCTTATCGGTCAGGAACTCCATATTGGCCATGATCCAGGCCAGCACATTGCTTACGTGGATAGTTGGATAAAGATATTACGCGACACACCTTTTGAAATTCACACGGCCGCTGCCGATGGTGAAAAAATTCTTAATTACCTTTTGGCATTCGAGCAGAAAAGGGAGATCAAAGCGGATGCTAATGTTCAGGCCGACGCAAGATTCCAAAGAACGAAGAAAAGCAGCCTAGATATAGGCGACGAAATTCCATATAACAACACTTTGTACAAAGTGCACGGCTACCTGAAACGTGACCGTATGCGTGTGGAAGACTTAACTACAGGAAATATTTTCCCCTTGTCGAAAACTGATCGGTTATACAATTCTTTGCTTCACGCCAAACAGCAACCAGATACTGTCAAGGTAGGTGAAGATCTGCATCGCCCAGTAAATGCCGAAAAGGAGGCTGTAGCCAGCTATGGTATCAGAAGATAATGTCTAAAACTTAACAAACATTTACATCATGAAATATCCTATCAAACAAAATGAAATGCCCATAAATGAATTCGGAAAATTGGGGCTTCACAAAAACGGAGGGTTCAATATCAGTCCAGAGAATATGGAAGCCCTGCTTGCAGGAAGAAGAACCGGTATGTTAAGTATGGCAGATCTGAACATCGATGGTTTTGCCATCCGCAGGCTTGATGCAAAGTTATCTCTTACCCGAGGAGAAAACGGTACTGTTCAGCTCAACATTCATCCGATCTATCGTGAACCACAATCGCATCCGCTATTGAGTGACGACGAGGGAAAAGCATTGATCGCAGGTGAAAAGCACGCTGTCAATAAAGAACAGGAAATTGACTTCAACAAACAGAAGAAAGTCATCATTGAATATGATGAACTGACAAGGGAATTTGTTTCTTATGATCCCGAAGAAATGCAAGTGCCAATCCGAATAAACGGTGAAGAACTTTCCGAAAAGCAAAAGGAGGCTTTCCGTGGCGATGAAGTTGTGGAACTCGCAGATGGAACGAAAATCCAACATTCGGCAACGGATAACAAAGGCATCCGTTCAGACAGTAAAAGGCTTATCCTATCCGTGCTATTGGACGGCGGTATCTCATACATGGTATTCCGTGGAGTCAATAACCTAAGAGGTAGGCTCGAACCACAAAACGAGGGGTACTCCAGAGGCTATAATGAAGCATTAGCGAATATGATGTTGATTGATAAATTACAAAGAGAACAAGGAAAAGAAAAAACCGTTCAAGACCTTGCGCAAAATCTTAGGGATAAGCAAGAGGGTATGGGCTATAATCATACCGTTGCGCGGTAATGGTATTTATCCAATTAAAAGCTGAAGTGCGAAACTTCTTCGCACCGTATATCAGTATAGTCGAGGATGACATTCAGTTTACTTACGAATTGGATAATCAGGTACTAGAACATGAGCATTGGGGTGAAAAGGGTGTCCGTATTCCTGTCTGTAAAGGTATGTGGTTGGTGACGGAGGGCTTGCCTATATTCGTCACCCATCTTTTTGCCGGTCATTCCGCAAGCGATCTGTTGTGCTTTTGTCATTATCACCCCAATTGGATGAACCCGTCCTGCTTGAGTGCATTTGCTTCGTTGGGTTTATTACCAACTAAAGAGCAGTTTACTGGGCTTAAAATCCTATTCCCAAATGCTAAAATACATACTGTATTCGATGCGGGAATAATTGGTCGTGTGGCCGATTGCAAAGTGGCAACGTGGCAACTCGGTACGAGTGCAAGATTTAGTCTTGTCGATGACCAAGTGGAGTTTCGTTTTAACAATAAAAGATACTTTATTCCAGCCAGTGTTTTTTCACTGAGCCGTTTTGAAAAGTTTTCTGGTGTGCGTTCGGGTATACGAACCCATAAACCAAAAGCACAATTTGAAACGTTCTATCAATCCTTTACAAGTATGGGCTAATCCTACCAGCCCACCTGCACCCCTGATCTTTAACTGGGTCAGGGGTTTTTGTCGTGTGTAAGTTTTAGCGAGAGAAGAAAGAACATATAGGGATAAAACGTATACCAGCTTGATATTAAGTTATAAATTCCCTTGTTTAATTAAGTCTGGCTGACTTCATTCTTCTTCTGAGCAGGTTTTTTCCATGTGCCCAACATCTTCATCTAAGTGATCAGATTGTAGATTGACAAGATAATCATCATCCATCATGAAATTGGGCAAATCTTCATCCTCCTGTTCTTTTGGTTCGTTAGGGTCTTTGTCTCGTTGATTGGAAAAACGTGCATCCCAGAATTTTTCGGCACGCAGCTTGCCTTCTTCGAACCAAACAATATACTTGCGAGTTTTCATAGGATGCTGGTCGCTTTTGATTTTATCATTTAGGGCATTTTTACTGCGAAACATATCAACGAACCAAACGATTTCCAAATTATTTTCCTCAATATTAGATAAAAATTCCGTTTTCAGAACTACTGTAATCTCTTGGCGGTCATAATTTGCGCGTCTAACAGAATGATTAATTGCAATCACTTTACCGTTGTTGTCCAGAAAAATGTGATTTGACATTTCACTTATACCCATCAAGTCTCGAACATTCTTAGAAGGAATATACGTTTCGTCTTCACCATCAACTGTATGTCGTGTTACACTAGTCACGGTATACAGCATCTCCTTCTCTTCTCCGTTCGGCGGCAGATAATATTCGTCCTTCTCTTCTATTTCTCCTATCCAAGCCATCCATACAATATCCGAAAGTTTGGCCACACGATCTATTATCCCCTTTGCGAGATCGAAGAAATCTTGGAGAAACAGACCGTTCATCCCCATTAATCCCGCAGAACATGAACTACATCAAACCACTCAGTCAGTTTTTTAGCCTGACGCAGCAAGACGCCAACCTGTCGGCCACGCACCTCAGCCTGTTTATGGCCCTTTTCCAGCTTTGGAATGAGTCACGCTTTACGGCACAGCTTCAGATTACCCGGCATAAGGCCATGCAGCTAGGGCGTATCCATTCCAAGGCAACCTATCACCGCGCAATCTGGTGTTTGCACCATCAGCGATACATCGATTATCAGCCTTCATACCACCCACATTTGGGAAGTCATATTTCCTTTTTTCCGCTAGAAAATTCGGATACCAGTACAGCAGATGAACTAGATACCCGTTCAGTAAATGAACCCCTTACTAGTTCAATTGCGATACCTGACCATTTGCTGTCCACCAGACTCACAAAGAACCCTTTTAATAAACTATATACTTTAAATAATAATACTTCTATTATAAATAATAGAAGTCGCGCGCGCGATCAAAAGAGGGAAGAAAAAATAAATTCAACTAGTGCAAAAAATGGTGTGGTAGCAGCTCTTGATTTTGAAAAAGAAAAAAGTTGCGCGAAAAAAGAAAAAGACCTGCCGCTGAGTATGGAGTTAGTCTACGCGTTCTTCATAGAGCAGCAATCTACCAAGCAGCAAGTCAGGCGATTTGTGGACCACTATTCGTCCAACGGATGGCTCGTCGACGGTAAGTCGCCCATGAAGGATTGGAAGGCTGCCGCCCGCAACTGGATCGGCAATATTGATCACTATGCTAAACCCAAAAACCATGCAAACTCGAATCGTGCACAGCAGCTTCACACCAACAACCGAAATGATTACTCCGAACCACTTTGAGCAGGAGAAAGTCTTTCGATACATCTATCAGAAAGGCCAGCAGCTCTACGGGAGTCATTTCGCCCTATGTCCGCACGACAAAGACGTGATTATGCAGCTATCGGCTTATTTTCTGCGCGATGAGCAGCGCTGCGAGGCCTATCAACTGGATCTGGGTAAGGGCATTATGCTGACCGGGCCGATCGGCAGCGGCAAGACTTCCCTAATGACCATCATGCGTATAGTGGGAAACAATGGCTTTGTAATCAAGAACGCACGTGATGTGACCTTTGAGTTTATTCAAGATTGCTATGAGGTGATCCATCGTTACAGTCGTGGCAAACTCTATCAACCAGATCATCGAAGCTACTGCTTTGATTATCTGGGTATTGAGAATAATATCAAGTACTACGGCAACGAGTGTAACGTGATGGCCGAGATCTTACTCTCTCGCTACGATTTGTATGTATCTAAGGGATTAACTACCCATATCACGACCAACCTGTCCGCAACAGAAATTGAAGAGGCCTACGGCAACTGTTTACGCTCTCGCTTACGCGAGATGGTAAACCTCATTGCTTTCGATCAAGAGGTATCGGATAAGAGGAAGTGAGGGAGTTTGATGACAGTTTTTGTAAGCTAGATCATTTGATTACAAAAAACAACCGATTTTTGTAATCAAATGATTCGTTATCCATTAAAGCAGATGATACAAATTTGGATCAAGATGTTTGAGACTCTTTTTAAAAATACGGTTTTCCGTAAGTAGAATATTCTTTTATTCACTAAACTTGTCAGTTGAAATAACGGCGATCAATCGCTTGAGGGTTTTAGCATCTACACCAAACACAATTTTTAGCTAACTAGAGAACATGCATCACCATAAAATTTTCGACGCCATCAAAAGTGAGCTTCTCAAATATGACCACACCAGCATCTTAAATCAATACGCGGACTATCCACATTTAGATCTCGAAATTTTTGGAACCTTAGGGCGTCACAGAAGAGAATTCACTACTTCCGTTGAGATGATTAATACATTGCGGGAGCACATCATGCAAAGCAATTTGGTACTTACCGAAGACCAATATTACTGGATTATTAACATCTGGGGAGGGATTGGTAGCTTCAAGAGGTCTCAAAAAAATACGGCAAGAATCTCCAAGTTTTTATATTCTCTTCATTCTAACAGGCTTACTACAGATTTATTTTCCGTCATCTCCTCTTTGTCTAAAATAGGCTCATTTAGCGATGCAGAGAACTATTTCGTTTACGATTCTCGAACGGTTTACACATTTAACTGGTTGATATTAAAAGCTGACATAGCAGAACCTCGATTTTTTCCAATGCCCGATAGCAGAAACGCCAAGTTGAAGTTGTTTGACCTCAACACGATCATCGCATTAAAATACAAGGACAGGATTCTGCAAATACCCAACAATTATAGCATTACGCCATTACTTTTTACGCGAGATCAAGCGTATTTCACGTATTGTAAGCTGATTAAATATTTGCATCAATATGTACTCATTGAGCAGCCGATCTGGACGGTAGAGATGTTGCTGTTCTCTATGGCTGATCATCAGATTTTTAAAGAAGTTCAAGGGATAAAATTAGTATGACAATGACCGAATTTAACGATAAAATAGAACGCTGGCTACAGGAAGTGACCGATCGCTGTCATGGGTTTGCGATCAAAGCAGATTTAGACTTTTATGCCTTTCAAACCAAAATAATCTCCAATCCGGAATTACTTATTGTAGGGATTAACCCTGGGAGTAATGGAAAATATACAGATTACCTATCCAATAATAAGCAAAGCAAAAGACTGCCACATAGCATTCATTACACGGAAAATTTACTCGTGGAAGGAGGTAAAGGCTGGGAAGATGGGATGCAATCAACACGTCGCAAGTTCAGGGAAATGTTTCACGATGAACAACTCTTTACGGTGTTACAAAACTCAGTCATGATGAACGCGATATACTTTAATACGGTTGGCTCTAGCGACCTAACTATATTGAGTGACGAGATAGAAACCTACTGTGTAGAGAAAACCAAGGAGATGATCGAAATACTGGATCCTAAAAATATATTGATTTTCTCTTCTGATAAATTGTGGCTTAAAAAAATTGGAGTTACGGATATCGAACAAATAGACCGAATTACAAAATCTGGCCAATGGAATGGGCGTGCCATTCTGGCTGTTCCGCATTTTTCGGCGAGAGGGCATAATAAGAAAGAAACAAGAAACGAAATCGGTCAGATGTTAAAAAATCACTTAAATTTTAAATAAAATATACACGCATAAAGTATTGTCCGTAAATTTGTCCGTAATATAAGCGAGCGAGATATGATGAGTGTAAAATACTATTTAGACCGGGCAGATAAGCTAAACTATTGTCCAATCCATTTGGTGATTCGGCAAAAGGATTTGAAGATTAAGGTGTCGACGGGGGAGAAGGTTTTAAAAGAAAACTGGGATAGCAAAAATCAAGTGGTCAAGCATACTGATCAGTCATTTTTAGTCATCAATAAATACTTGTCATTTCTAAAAAGTGAAGTCGAAAAGCATATAGAAAAAACTCCTCATTCAGTACTGACGGATAAAAACATAAAAGACTTAATAACAAATCTGACGGAAAGTAGGAAAGAGAATAACGACATCAAGATCTCGCTTGAAGAGTCCGTTAAATACCATAAAATGGAAAAAATAGCGTTTATCGATTTGTTCGCTGGCGCGGGAGGGTTTAGCGAAGGCTTTTTACAAGCAGAAACAGCGCATAAATACTATGATTTTAGATTAGCCAATGATATCAATGATAATTGTGAACTAACACACTTAGCGAGGTACAACTATCAATTAGGTATGGATGCCGAGTTTCTGAGACAAGATATCACCGAACCGGACTTTATAGATAACCTCATGGCAAAGGTTAGCGGACAAACAATAGATGTCGTGTGTGGAGGTCCGCCATGTCAGAGTTTTAGTTTGGCAGGAAAGCGGAAAAAATTTGATAAGAAAGATGATTTATTTGCCCACTATTTGAATGTCATTAAGATTCTTCGTCCAAAATATTTTGTGATGGAAAATGTGAAAGGCATCTTGACAAAAGAAGGCGGGAAGATCAAAGAGATGATTTTACAGGAAATTAGATCGATTATCGATTTAAAGGAATTTCATCAATTGATAAGTTTTGTGGCTACGTTGAAGAAAGCGAGCACTTCCGATCAATTTATATTAGACTGCTATTTACAGCGGCTCAACTTTGAAAAGGCGATAGACAAGGACCTGGATGCGATTAGAGAGAGTTATATACAAGGTGTGGAGAACAGATTTAGGATTCTCACCCCAAAGATTGCTGACTACAAAACCAGTAAGACTGATCCAAACTTAGCCACCATTCGTAATGGGTTTAAGCTGCTAAAGCGAGCAAAGGAGTTGCAATACGTTCGTAAAAAAGTTATTCAAGAGAAAAACTACAGTGATCTGGATCAGGATTTCTTCGCGGCTAAATTTGATGATTTTTTGGTAGCCATCGAGCCTACCAATATAATACAGGAGATACACGATTCGTTTGAACGACTGAGCCCAGCACCAGCTTTCAAGGGAGATATTGCGGATATCATTTTAGCACTCGAAATCTATAATTATTCCTTTGATGAGTGTGTGCAAGGATTGACGAAAATAGCAAAAAGCCAAAATTCAGAGCATCAGCTGAATGATATTTTGTCGCATATTCGTTTGTATAATATTGACCAACCTTTCGTCGCATTAGCCTCCGATTACGGCGTTCCTCAAAATCGGGAACGAGTATTATTTATAGGCTGCCGAAAAGATCAGAAGCTGATAAAGACAGTGCCGGCTACTGTCTCTAAATATGAAAAGGTCACTGTTTTTGAAGCCTTGTATGATTTAGATTTTTTGGGAAATGATGAGGAAAAATTTAATTATGAGCACGTCGATTTAAAGGCTAAGTATAATGGTAATTCGGCTAAGATGAGTGCGTTAGTGAAAAAACGTACGATCGACGGCAAGCCGAATACAGAAAGCGGTCTGACATATGCAGAATGGTCTAAAGCGGGAAGGCTGAACGGACGATTTAAGACGGCTAAAAATCCTTTCTATGTTAGGAATTTCACCGAATTAGAAAATACGTTAACACATGTGGTGGCGCCATTACAAAATCATAAAACAAGCAAGCAAAATCAGGATGTAGTTAAGCGTCTAGATGTGATCCTACATGCTGGCAACTATGATGAGGCAAAGGAAGAGTTGAAGAAAGTAGGACTGAGCTCTGAAAAAAGAAATTACAATGTGTTGAAGGCGGACGGCATAAGCCCAACGGTAATGACCATTCCAGATGATTACGTGCACTACGCAAGCCCACGAGCTTTAACCGTTCGAGAGATGGCCCGTTTGCAATCCTTCGATGATAGCTTTGTTTTTCAAGGAAAGCGTTCAACAGGCGGAAACAAGCGGAAGTTTGAAGTTCCTCAATACAGTTTGGTCGGCAATGCGGTGCCGCCTTTAATGGCCAGAGCCGTAGCATTAGAAATTTTAAACCACATAGATTGATATAATTACGATTAAAGTTATGAACAGCTTAAAAATTATAGGTAGAACTAAAGATCTAAGAACAGAAACAAATGTCTTGTATGCTGAAATCCTTATTAAAGATTATTTAGCATTGGTAGGTGAAGATTTCGATAAATTTGAAATTCAGCGCAAAAGAGTTGACCCCAAAAAATACATTAGGCTAAAAAATGATATAAAGCAGGGAGCATTATTACCAGGGATTACTTTAGCAATAGAATTTTCCGAAGTTGAAAAGTATTATGAGCTAATCGATAGGGGAGATTACAGTGGAGTAGCCGATTTGCTTAGTCAAGAAAATGAAATTTATATCTTAGATGGGTTACAAAGAACCTATATAATTGACGATTTAATAAGAGAAAACACAGAATTTAAAGATGGACAAAAATTACTTTTGGAAATTTGGTTTGAGGAGAATATAGACCATTTAATATATAGGCTTATAGTTCTTAATTCTGGTCAAAGACAGATGTCTATGAGGCATCAGGTAGAATTGCTGTTTATAACTCTAAAAAAGAATTTAGCGAATGATGTTCAAGGATTAGAATTGTATCTAGAAAAGGAGAATCAAATTCGAAGTAAACCCAAAAAATTTGCATTTGATAAGATAGTAAATTCCTATTACAGTTTTTTAACGAAGAGTGCTGAGATTGATAGGGACAATTTGGTAGTAAAAAAATTGAATGAAGACGACGTCCTGTCCTCCACCGAGAAGGAGTTAAATGAAAACTATACTTCATTCAAGAAATACTTGCAAAGATATTGTGAAATAGATTTTGAAGTTTATCGAATTTATAACGGCGATGACTTCTTAGGTAATTTTAAAAACTGGCTTAGCGAAGAAAATACGATGAAAGCTTTTTTTGCTGCCGTTTCTAAGTTTAAAATTGATGAAAAAAGAGAGAAAAGGATGGATATTGCATTAGATAAGCTATTGTTTGATTTAAGAGGTGCAGAAGTTGGTAACGATATATTAGGTTTAGGTGTCTTTAAAGACGTTAAGGGGGGAATAGACCCCAAGAAAAGTAACGTCGGTATTGCTCTAAGAAAGACCATTATGGATGGATTCAGAGAATATTTTATGAACGAGGGGGAAGAAACATTTATTGAGTGCTTAAAGATTGCTGCTCAATAGTATGACTATTGTTGAAATAAACGATAATTTATCTGATGTTCTCCAGATAAATTCATTAGCTACCTTTAGTGAATATAAATATTCCAATTCCTTAAGTTTTCTCCAGCTTGATAATTCGGTAATTCATAAAATTGAATTACTTAATAAATCGTATCAAAAATCTGTAATTAATACTTCCATCAAACTGGCTGGTTTACCTATCGGAGATATCTTTTATTTGAAAAATCAAACGTATACAATTGCATCTTTGAGCGATTCATCGTTTTATATATTTTTAGCCGAATGTGAGCCAACTGATTTAGCATTATCTGAATATACATTTAAGAATGACTACCTGTTAGTACATACGGATTACGTCGACGAATTTCATGTTAAATATAGTGAAACATCAGTTGTTTGGGGTGGTTTCAAGCTCTCGGAAAATGCCTCAGTTATTAATTATCATACCAAGGAAGTCCCAGTTATCGAAATAGGAGAGGAATTGAAAAGCCTTGATGACTATGCAAAAGATAGTATCTATAGGGCCTTGGAACAGAAATCGGCATTCGAAAGGTTTCTGAAATTCTACCACTTACTGGAACTTGAGTTTGATTACGGCCTAATCAAGAAAATTAAACAGTTAAATATTCCTAACGAAAGTAATACGATAGGTGATCTATTGAATGAATACAATCGAAGTGAGTTAGAAAGGTTGACGGATTTATTAACGTCATATTGTAATGATATCTCATCTCTCGCGGAGAAGTTAAATACGATAAGACCTTATAAAGCGTTAGGTGCTGAAATATTTATAAAGTTTGGGAAAGGAACCAAAACTAATATGCGACTAAATGACCAACTTAAGTTCGAAGCATTAATCGATGATACAGATGCTTTTAAGACAACTAGTTCGGTGTCTCGTCATGCTAGCGTAGCACCGGGTGACTATAATAAATTCATTCTTTCAATTACAGCTTACTGGATTTATAGAATTAGATGTAGTATCGCACATTTTAAAATTGGTGAATATATTTTGACACGAGATAAAGAAGACTTTATCGTAGAGTTTGCTGAGCCACTTATAAAAGAAGTTTTAATCCAATTTTATAAAAAATGAGACAATTAACCCCTACTGAACTCGAACGCGTAAAGCTGTTAACAGAAAACTCTGTGGAGTTTACCTTGATCGAACCTACGGAAAATGGATTGAAAAAATCCATTATGGATGCCACGGGTAGTGTTCGCTTGTATTTAAAATCACAAGATGTTCATGATTATGAATTACAGGGTAAGGGCGCTAATCAGAATGGGGTATCTATTAATTCGAAAATTATCTTAGGCGATACGGTAGTCGATACAACGACATCCCTTTATCGTCCGGAAACCAAAGACGGAGATCCTCGTATTTGGGTCTACAAATTGAAGCCCCATGCCAAGCCAAACGATATCTTAGTCATCATCTACTATGATCAGGAGCTATTTATCATAAATGTAACTCAATTAGATTTTAAGAGCCTAATTGACGGTCCGAAGCACAATCCACTAAAAGAGCTCGTAAAGGAGATCAATTCCGATTCCAATGAGGTCGCTAACGAATTATTAGGTCAACTTAGAAGTATCGCTGGTCGCGGATTTATACCGGGCATGCTACAAGCCGATACATCGATAGGGCGTACGTTAGAAACATTGTTGGGTATCAATATCAATTCATCACGAAATCCAGATTATAAAGGAATAGAACTGAAATCATTTAGAGACAAGCGTGGCAACAGAAAGACACTATTTGCTCAAGTGCCCGACTGGAATGCTAGCAAGTTTAAAAGTTCCGCTGAAATATTGGATAACTTTGGATATGCTAGGGGAGCTGACTTTAAGTTGTATTGTACTGTTTCTGCAATTGCTAGAAATCCCCAAGGGTTAAAGCTCAATATGAATTCAGATGTGAGATACCTATTCGAAAACTCTGACAAAGGAACTATCGGAGACTTTGTCGCCTGGTCTACAGAAGTATTGCACAAAAGATTATTAGAGAAACATAGCGAAACTTTCTGGATAGCTGCAGATTCAAAAATGATTGATGGTGCCGAACATTTTCAATTCAAAAAAGTTGAACATACCAAAAAGCCTATTGTAAGCCAGTTTGACGTGCTCGTTGAGCAAGGAATAATTACCCTCGACCACTTAATTAAGAGAAATAGCTCAGGTAGAGTAGTCGAAAAAGGACCTCTATTCAAGATAAAACCCAATGCGTTAAATCTACTCTTTCCACCCAGCGAAGTATATGAGCTTATAAAATAAGGCGCAGCATAAAGTGATTGGAAAAATTAGCGCCATTTGTAGATAAAACGTGACATGAAGAGGTGTAGAGATTTAAGATTACACCCTTTCGCTACAAAATCTATCTAATTCTGCAATACAGAAAATCAATGTTTAATTTCTTTACCTAACCAAACTCCGTATTTTTTCCATTGTTCAAAAAAAACAATCCATTCGCCTATCCACGGTATAATCTTGAAAAGAGGTATGATTTGAAACGCTGGCTTATCAATCACAGGATGATATAAACACAAGGAAAGATCTCCGTACAAATGGATTTCTTTATTATATTTAATAGTTTTATCGTCTATATATATTCTATCATATCTATGGTTATGAAATGGAGAATATGAGAGCAAGATACTGTAGTTTTTGCTCCCGATACTTAGTTGTCCTTTACCTACCAAAGACTTTGATTTGGGACTGATATATAGCTCTAACCAATCGAAATATTTTTCCATAAGTATCTTTTGAACGTAGAGGAATAAATACCAGTCCTTCTGGTGGTTTTTTCTAATATTCTCCTCCAAAATTGTGATGAGCTCCATTTTTTAATCCTGTGTCTGTGTTAATATTGCCTTTTGCATTTGTATAGGCCGTGCCGCCAACGATTAACCCACTAGATTTGGCAAGTGGATTATTAGTCGATTTCGAGAACATTCTAAATTGCTCGTTTAATGATTTCTTATAGACACCCTCTCCAAATAGCTCAATGTAGTCTTCTTTGCTGGTTTCAAAAGAGTCTTTCAAGTTTTGCCATTTTTTGTAAAAATCAGTAACAAAGTTGTAGAAGCTCTCGTAATGTTGGCTAGTCCAAGAGTCAGTAAAATCTTCTTCCGGATTCACCGGGTTTAGAACCTTAAATTTGTACCCTCTGTTTAAAGCATCTGTATAATTAGATCTAATTCTTGACACTATATTGTCTATAGCCTCAAAAATCGAGCTTTCACCCTGATAAAGTTGTGCAGTCAGAGTTGTGATGACAACACTGGAAACCCTATAATCTCGATTCTGGAAATAGATATCCCGATATCTTTTCAGCAATTGAACTGTCCTTTGTAAAGGTGTTTTCAGATACAATTCTTTAGGTAATTCCTCTGTTTCTATTTGAGCCTCTAATAAAACATCTGCATATTTTCTCAACATCGGTTCTTTTACAGAATTAGCAATTCCTAAAAACCAACCAGAAAATCCTTTTGGGTTTCCGGAGGACCAGTTTCTGAGAGCCTTTTCCGGAATTTTTATCATTTCCTTTTCAAAATAGTTTGGCATGCAAGCAGGGAGGATATCCATGTGAAAATCGCTTTTATAGTTCAAGCGGACACATCTTTTTTTCTTTTCCATTATGGATTTGTAATAAGCGTGTTTTTCTAGGGCTTTTACCAAAGCATTGTAGATTTGCTCTGGAGTATGATTGTAATACGGATCGTAAATATGGAGTACTACATCTAAATCAAAATCCTCCTCATTAATAGGGCGTACAGTTGTTCCGATTCGTTTAGAGCCTTGGGCGTAAACCTCGATTATAAGGCCATCAAAAAAATCCTCATCCTTTTTCAGCAGTTCCGCAACGGCATTATAAGCCGACTCCATGCGCTCCAGTCTAGTTTTGTCTAGTTGTAATTCTTGGGCAATTCTTGCCAAAAGTTCTTCTCTTTGTAGAATATAGTTGTCAAATATGTCTATCATCGCTAAAAATCTTTATTAATTAATAATTTGGTGTGTTGCCCTATACGAGCAAGTTGCTTATCTCTGCTCATTAACCTTAGTTGTTCTATATCATCACAACTTACAATTGCATAGCCCTGTGATAGATCATTCTCCTGTTTGGTAAGGTCAATAAGTGCTTTCTTCTGCTCCTCGTTAGGCAATAATTCAAAAACATCGAACGTCAAAATCTCATAGCAACTGAAGTAATCGCTCCAGGATAAGTTCTTCGAATATCTCCTAATATGTTTGTGGTTGAAATGTTGGAAAATTTGAGGGTCGAGAATACCCGTGTCCAATAGTTCCTCTCTGAACTCCCTTCGAGGCTCTGTCTCCCTTTCCCCACCTGCTTCAAACCAGTTTAACACATCGACTGCATTTTTCCCCTTAACAGTAAAACGTAAATCTGAAAAGCTTTTTTCATCTACATTTAGACCATTTCTAGAATTATCAGGCTTATATCCCCATTTATTAAACAGGCTATCGTCACCGTACCGTTTATAGGCACCGCCTATCGGCTGAAGTTGATTCTCGATCCTTCGATTTAACACCAATAGGTATTTGTTGGTGTCAGGTATCTGAATTTTATACAGACCACTCATTGAAAAGCGGATGTCCTTATTTTTATATTTTCCATACTTCGTCTTGAAAAATACTTTTAAATGATTACGGTTTTCCCACGCAATCGTTGCTCCTTTTTTAAGTATTGGCTTCGTTAATACCAATAATGATGTAAAAATATCTGCCATAGGCTTTGGAATTTAGTTTTTAAATAAAGGGGCGCTTAACCCCCATTTCGTTTTTAGTGACCGAGCAAATAAAGATTATTTTTCTTTACGTACCCCTTTGAAAGGTTTGCTGTCAGAGGTTTTCATATCCATGAATCTACCAGTATTGGTGTCACGTTTTACCCATGAATCCGTTTTCGGATTATAGGTCTGAGAGCGTTCCATAACAGATCCTTTTCTTGCATTGTCTTTTGGTGGATTTGTTGCCATTTTAAAATAAATTATATTGAACATATCCCTTTAACTTATTGGTGTAAAGGGTTTACCCCGAAACGAAATGTGCGTTCGTAAGTATAAAGGGAAAAGCGTGACATAAGGATTAATTTTGTAATTTGTCACGGAATTTTATTATGTATTTACATTTGCATAGATGACAATAGAAGAAATTGAAAATGTATTGCTGGTCATTTCTGATAAATCGTATGATGAAGATTCAGCTGTAGCCGCCTTTACAACTTTGTACCATGGCTACAGTAAGTTCTTAAATTCGGTTGTTTCATCTGTATTGAAAAACAGTGGCATCTATGATGAACAGATATTGAATACTGTCGTAAACAATACATTTTATAAGCTGTACGAAAACCCGTTGATTTTTTCCTTTCCGGAGAAAGCGGTAGATGACAAGGGATTTAAGGCTTGGTTATCCAGAGTCGCTAAAAACGAATTTAAACGGCTTTTGGCCGAATATTATAAAGATACTACTGCGTTGGAAAAGATGAGCTCTGAACCAGCGATTGAGAGCGAAGAATTAGCACAGGATCTTTTTACCAATGTGAATTTTAAGGTATTGGATGAGGCGTTAAACATGCTATCAGAGCGAGATAGACATATACTTCTCACATTGTATTTATACTATGAAGAAGGGAAGAATACACCTTCGGTTGTTTTAAAGATGTTGTGCAAAATATACGATACCACACATGTGAATATCAGAAAGATTAAAGAACGAAGTGAAAAAAAGATAGTGGAATACTTTTTAAAACATACTCAATTAACACCTCTGAAACATGTCAAATAAAAAAAAGATAATCGATTTATTTCAGTCGAAGGGGTTACTTTTTCCAGAGACTGAGAAGGAAGTTGAGGAATTTGAATTATTCAACCCTGTTGATAATGAAAGTCCAGCGGACTGGGACGCTCCCGAACAAATCATAAAAAGAGGGCTTCGAAAATTACAGCAAATCAAGTCTGCGAATGAAGATTCTTTGAGCGAAGAGATAGAGGAATTACGAATGGTAGCCAGAAAGGGAAATAATCTACCTCAGCATGTTATTGATAAAATGAGGGCAAAGCACAGAAAGGATGATAGATAATACGCCTTTACATCATATTAAAGAGCTTGCCGAATTTATTGCATTGCAGTATGAAGAAAAAATCACCCCTGTAAATCGAATTACAGACTATGAGGGGCTGGAGCTATTTTACGATGCGTATGATAAGAGAACATTTGACGGAATGACTGTCTACGCAGACAACCGTTTTTACATCCATTTAAATACAGATAACGGGAATAGAGAGGATACTGAGAGAGGCCGGTTTACACTAGCTCATGAATTGGGCCACTATTTTATAGATGCTCATCGAATAGGGCTAAAAAAAGGAATATTAGAACCGCACCCTTCAATAATCAATAGAAAGCAGTTTAATTCCATCGAGAGGGAGGCAGACTATTTTGCGTCCTGTATTTTGATGCCAGAATCAAGGTTTAAACAAGATGTTTTCAAAAAGAAATTCAGCTTTCAATTAATCGATAATTTGTGCACGCAATATAAAGTTAGCAGAACGGCCTGCGCATTCCGTTTTGCCCAAATAGGTAATCATCCAATTATGATCGTATACGCAGAAAGTGGAATAGTCAAATGGAAATTGGAAAGCGATGATTTTCCTTATAAATGGTTACTTAATGATAAAAATGTGCCTGTGAATACGGTTATGGGAGAATACTTCACAAAATCAAATACACGAGACATATATAAAACTGAGCAGGTTTGGGCGTTAGATTGGTTTAACTACGTCAAAGACAGAGATACAGGGAGGGCTTTTTATGAGCACTGTATTCCATATAGAGATAAAGCATTAAGTATAATATGGGAAGATTAAGGTGTCATATTCTGAACATTCCTATAGTGAAAAATTAAAATGATTTACGAACAACTGAAATCATTAATAGAAGGTCAAACCGAGAACCCAAGCCTTGACTTCAAGGCAGATTGTTCCTTAAATCTCCGAAAGCTGGCAAAAGATATCATTGCAATGTCTGACGTAAGGGATGGAGGTTTGATCGTTATGGGAGTGAAAGAGCGAAACACAGGATTTGAAGCTACAGGAGTGTCTGAAGCAAATTTGACAACTTACAATAAAGATCAGATGAAGGATAAGCTCATGAAATATGCAGATCCTCCTGTAGATTTTGATCTGCATTTTCCGTCCGATGGTAATGGAAAAACTTTTGTGGTAATAAAAGTGCATCCATTTAAGGAAATACCTATGATATGTGTCAGGGACTGGGATAAGGATTTAGTCGCCAACACCATCTATTATCGAAATACAAATCAGAGGGTACAAAGTGCAGCTATTTCTAATGCACATGATTTGAGAGCTGTTATAGAGCATGCAGCCATTAAAATGTTTCAAAAGTATCGGGATTTAGGACTCACTCAAAGCTCTGTTATAAATACACGGTCGGAACTGGATCTGCCAAATGCGGAATTAATAACTAAAATAAAGTCGAAGGGTTTTATTGAATTTAAGTTTGCTTTTTCTAAAATACTTGAATTGCACCTAGTAGAGTTGAAAGAAATTATTCGAAGGTGTCAAGTAAATTTTAACTGGACTTACCCTTATATTCACCCACGACTTTTACTGGAAAACAATTCTTTACAATTTGGAGATGATTACCTTGAAATGGAACTGGATATGTGGGCAAGAAAAGAATTTTGGCGTTTTTTTACTAATGGCTCTTTCTCTTTTTTTAGTGCTTACACAGAGGACTGGTTCGGAGAAGAAGGGGATATGTTTAGGAATGGAATGGAAGAAAGATATCCTTCTGGTGAGTACTTGTTTTACTTTACCACAATATTAGAACCTATAACTGCATTCATTTCCTTTCTCGAGAGAGTAATAATAGAAAAAAATATCGAAGGCAATATTAGAGTTGAATTAAGGTACTGTAAGACTAAAGATAGAAAACTGAATCTAGACTCTTATGAAAGGTTGTGGACGCTTGATACTAAGACGACAAAGGCTGATAATATATCTGAATCAATCAATTTGCCGGCCACTCAATTAAAAATGGATAGTCTTAAAATTTCTAATGAATTGGTTATAAAAGTCCTTAAAAGATTTGATTTTCATCCGCCCGCTGATAATATATTGATGGAACAAAAGAAAATTCTAAACAACCACAATTAGCTTTATAAGGTGATAGCTATTATACATTAACCTCATTTGATTAGAAAAACCGTAACAAATACGTAACAGAGTAAGATTTTGCGGTTCGAAAAAATCTTAATATATTGCTTCTGTAAAGCGTAAATGCTGAAATTGCATCATGTAAAAAGGTACAGGCCGAAAGTCTCATAATCTCAACCTCCAACTCAATCATTCAATTAAACTTTTCAAAAAATAGGAGAGGAGTTACAAATAGGTTACAGTAATCTCAGCGTTACACTATTTGGCAGTTGCAAGTATCTGATTATGAGTTTTTCAAATAGTTACACGTTAATGTGCTTGAAAGACTAAACATCTTAAGGTTAGTCAGTAAAACTATATCGAATTTCTTGACTTTTCTATTATGAAATTTTGACATAGAGGTCAATCCCTAAGACATTACTAAATGTATTAGTGCGCATTATCTAACAAAAATATTCCCAATCGCCGCAAATGAATAGTTCATTTAAAGTTTATAGCCTTCATCCTCATCCTCCATTCCCATTAAATTAGGATTACGAAATTTATCAAAATTAATTCTTCCGTGTAACGTTTGATCTTAATGGACAGGTTCATGCACGATAAGTTCGTATTCCAAATATACGTTGTCCAATTTTGCTATATTTATTCCTTAAGCGCAACCATGCTTGTAAAACGCGCACGTTTCGTATTGGTGTGCCGTTATTTATTGGGCAGTATTAAAATTAAGATCGATTATGGTATAGGAGCCAAAACGCCTCGTTCTCCTACAGAAACTGTATCGCAAATCTTACTTGCTATGAGGTATATAGGTAGTTAGGGAAAATAGCGATGAGTTTCAATTTGGATATAATTTGATCAGATATGGCAAACTACACAGCGTAATCTCTGCATATATTGCTCGTTATAGACCCAAAACAGCATTATATATCAGACAAATTGCAGCCCTGCTAGGCTTGTTATCGACCGCGGTATTTGCATGTAAATACTGACCTCATTAACAGTCAATTACCGTCGATCATTTAGCTATAAAACCGTTAATTATCAGATTTGTAGTATATTTTGTCGGTAACAGGAGTTGTGCAAGATGCCAAAGGGCAACCTATGCAAGAAGTATCTGCCCGCGAAAAGAATACGACTACCGAAATCATCACACAAGCAAATGGTTCCTGCCGACTCGCTGTGAGTAGCGAAACTGCAACACTGGTCTTTTCATTAGTGGGCTCTCAATCACAAGAAATTACTTTGTCTGGAAGCCCTACGATACACACCACGCTACCGGTAGACTATAGCCATATCGATGAAGTAGTTGCTATTGGATATCAATCGATCCGCAGAAAAGACTTAACAGGTGCGGTATCTGTAGTAGAAAGGCAAAATACCTCGGCAAAGGTTGCGCGGTCTTCGCCAAAAGCACTGCAAGGACAAGCTTCTGGATTGGAGGTGCGAAATTCTGGCGGCCACGGTCAGGGAGCTGTGTTGAACATTCGCGGATTAAGTACGCTTTATGGCAATGCTGGTCCGCTTTATGTTATTGGCGGAATGCTATCTGGCACAAATGTCTCATTCATCCTAAAGATATCGAAAGTGTACAGGTGCTCAACGATATTTCTGCAGCGGCAATTTCTGCTGATAGTTATTGAGCTTCGCCATATCTACAAAACGTTAGTACGATTGATTGGTTTGCCATGAATTTATTAAGCGGTGAGAGATCGTGATCGATAGAAATGTATTAAAGGTGAGCTTAATTATAAAAAGGTAAAGAAGTACTGATGAACTTCTTTACCGCGAAATTGTATTGCGTTTTATCGACTTTTTTTTCGGGAAAATAAGCAAATGACTAGTCCTACAGCAGCAATAGTTGCCACTTTCTTAATCATTCCTTTCTGATTATATTTCCATTCCACTTTCCAACCTCTTTCGGCCGCGATATTAGGAATATAACCGCTCCGCAAATCATCTAGCAAACCTTCCCAGACTTGCACTCTATCTGCAATTATCAATGGAATCCAGTGTCTCATTTTATCCTCACTATGTTTAAAAGCATAGCGGCGAATTGCGCCACTACAACCCGAGGGTGGCACGGTTGTACCAAATACACGGGAAATAGCTGGCCTTTCTTTAGATGATAACAACTCAATAGTAGCTTTTTGTTGTTCTGCTCGCTCGTACTCATTGCGATTGTGGTCATCACCAGTGTAGTTTTTCATCGGATAGGTGGGTTCATTTTCAGGATCTGCATCCATTCCCCATCCGGGTATATGTTGATATTTTTCATTTACAATATCCATAATGTTATGCTTTTGTCGAAGGGATTAATACCGTTTTGATACAATTATCGAGTTTAGAAGAGAATAGACGGTAAGCGTCTGAAACTTCTTCCAGTGGTACACGATGCGTGATTAATTCTTTAGGATTTAATCTTCCGGATTGTACATGATCGATTAATTTTGGTAGTAGGCGCTTAACAGATGCTTGATTAGCACGTATTGTAATGCCTTTGTTCAATACATTACCGATAGGAATCATGTTAAATGGCGGGCCATATACGCCTACAATGGATACAATTCCACCTTTTTTGACGGAATTAATTGCCCATTGTAGTGCGGTAGCGGATCCTGCCTGCATCATCAGATTTCGCCCTGTAAAAGTTTGCACTGGGTTTCCATCTGCTTCACAACCCACAGCATCAATACATACATCGGCACCGTACCAATCTGTAATTTTCTTGATGAATAATACGGGATCTTCATAGTCTTTGAAGTTGTAGGCTTCGCATTTGGCATAATTTTGAGCAAACTCTAACCGGTAATCGATCTGGTCAATAATGATGACACGAGATGGTCCGAAAAACCATGCGCAGCGAGCGGCCATAATTCCAATGGGTCCAGCTCCAAACACCACTACGGTGTCACCTTTCTTAATGCCAGCCATTTCCGCGGCCTGATATCCCGTCGGCACGACATCTGTCAATAGCACGGCATCGTCGGGATCCATATCAGCTGGAATAACGGTCGGTCCCACATCCGCGTAAGGTACGCGTACATATTCCGCTTGGCCACCATCAAAACCTCCGGCAGTGTGGGAATAGCCAAAAATAGACCCTACAGCGGTAGACATCGTATTAGCCTCATGACAATTGCCATAAAGACCTTGCTTACAAAAATTGCACCGACCGCAGGCGATATTAAATGGCACAAGTACTTGATCGCCCACTTTCAAATTTTGTACTAAAGGGCCGACTTCCTCTACGATACCCGTAAATTCATGTCCGAATGTGGAGCCAACTCGCGTATCAGGAACCATTCCATGATAAAGATGCAGATCAGAACCACAAATACATGTGCGAGTAACACGAATAATGGCATCTTCCGGATGTTGTATTTCTGGCATCGGTCGCTGTTCGGTTCGAACCCGATAAGGGCCTCTATAATTCATTGCTAGCATAGTTTTTTTTATTAAAATGTTAATGACCAATTTTTTATATGTAGCAAGCTAGATAGCGATTTGTGCACTGATTCACTTACTTTTACTCGTATAAACATCAGACTTATTGGTCGTAAAACGTTTTGCATACGTGGCAGAAGGTATAAAGTTTACGCTTAATTACTCAAATCGTGCTCAATACTGCTTTGTACTAATCGTGACCTTCAGTCTTAACGATTTTATTGTAGATGCCCAAAAGTAAAAAAGGCGCTGCCCACTGTCCCACAAATAGGGCGTTCTGATCTTTACATAAACACTTTAATGTTAGCGAAACACCCATCGCGGCTACTGCGGCAATTAAAAATGTCGCTGATGGCACTTTAGATGTTGCAATTTCGATTTGTTTCGTTACTTCTCCCTCGTTTCCTGTTTCAAAAGCCATAATGTTTTTATTAAAATATATATTCAATTGTTAACAATTAGACAACAGGCTTCTGAACAGATCGTTCTTGAATTTGTTGAAACGGGTATATCTGTCATCATTAAGAAATTTATACTTGCTTTATGAAAATAATTAAGGAAAAATGCCATTAGTGCTGACATTACACAACTCTTTTGAGAAATTATTTGATCAATTCGAAAATTCTCCTTTTATCGGAGTAACATCTACACCTTTCACATCTGATGTGAATCTACCGATGGACGGTTTGCTCACTAGATCTATAAAAACACAAAAGCTTCTCGGTTCTAGAGGCTTTTGTGTCGATATTGGATGTGTTTGAAAACGCACCACATCACTCTCTCAAATCGTGTAAATTTCACATTTGGATTTTGCAGTAATCTGTAAAATTACTAAGTACCATTTGCTCATTTTTGATTCTTAACGATTTATTTGACGAGAAATCTAATCTCTGTTTTATCGCCCTCATACCAAGCACCCACTTAGTGTCAAGCGTTTACAGACATTCCTGACATTAGTAGCCGTCATCAGACTTAAAGAGATATTATAGGTATAATTTAAATGTTCTTTGGCTACACCGTAACTCTGTAGTGATTCGGCTACTTGGAGATCAGGACTTTATAACAACGGTCTTTTAAAAGATTGACTATTTGGACCTAGATGATCCGTAATAGAAATAATCAGCTTATTCGAAGAGATGAAGTGTGTTTTATTTCAAACCTTTAACAAGGAATATAAATGGGAGTAGTCGGGTGGCTTTTCTTGGATTGTCAGGGTAGACCTCTGAATACCCTGTTCAAACCTCTTACCGTAATGTCAAGGTAAGAGTAATATATACGTTTACAATGGCTACTTCCTGCTTGGCTTGCAAAGGCACTGTCTCGACATCTTGATTACGGACCCTCAATAGGAGTTACGAAGCGTTAATCTTTGTTGGGTTATTATGATTACAAGTAGGTTGTGTATCTTTTATTCCATCTTGTTCTCTTTGATGATCTTCACAAAAACCGCTCTAATAAAAGAAGTTAGAATGTTTCTATCAGTTGGATGATACAGTTCTTAGCAAAATAGTTTCTATCATAGTTATTCGGGTATTTATATAAATAGCTCAATGTAGATATGGTTTCAATTAAACTGCTTATAAATAGTATATTGAATATTTCTACAATTAAAATTAGTTAGAATTGGATCTTATTAAGTATCAGCTACGTCAAGTGTGAATGAAAAAGTAGAACCTTTACCAATCTTACTGTCAATAAGAATTTGCCTACCATGTAGTCGAAGGATTTCAGCTACGAGATATAATCCGATACCAAAACCAGAAACATTTTTGCTACGTTGATCTTTTACACGGTAAAAGCGCTGGAAAAGATTTTCTTGATCCTTTTTACTAATACCTATTCCTTGGTCAGATACACGGATGGAAGCTTGCCGCGAATCAATTGTATAGGTAATTAATATATCTCCACCAGCGGGCGAATATTTTACAGCATTACTAATTAAGTTCGTTAGCACTTGGCAAATCTTGTCGCGGTCGGCATAAACCTGTAACTCTTGTTCACCTTTAATAATAAAGCGGTGATGAGATTCAAATAATTCAGCATCACTTACCACCTCCTTAATCAAATCTGCCAAATCGAAATGCATTAGATTTAGTTCAGCCTTTCCCTGCTCAATTCTGCTTAGGTTCAAATAATCTGCGAGTAAATTATTCATCCTTTTGGCGTGCAGTTCTACACGTCGACTTAACTGACTCAGCTCCTCATATTGTGCCTGAACTATCTTCTTATCAAGAAGTTGAGTGTACAATAAAATGGACGTAAGTGGCGTTTTAAGCTCATGACTGACTAAAGAGATAAAATCATTTTTCCTTTTGTCTCCCTCTTTTCGTTCCGTAATGTCGCGTGCAATCTTTGAGATACCTATTATATGGCCATCCGAATCCAGTAAGGGGGATATGGTCAATGATACGTCAATAAATTCTCCGGACTTATTGACTCTCACCGTTTCAAAGTGTTTCACAGATTCTCCCTGCCTTAATTGCAATAGAATATCCTCCTCTTCAGTTTTGCGGTCTGCGGGTATAATTTGCAGGATCGATTTACCTATGATTTCCTTTGCACTATAGCCAAACAGTCTTTCTGCGGAGTCATTCCAAGTAGTCACAATGCCCTCTAAAGTTTTTGAGACAATAGCATCATCTGACGATTCGACAATGGCAGCAAGTCTAGCATGTTGCTCCTGCGACTCCTTGCTTTTGGTCACATCAAGCATTGTGCCCAAGAATCTATTTAGCGTATTATCAGCATCAATAAACACGGTTCCTTGAGCCCTTAGCCAGCGACATTCGTGATTGTTAATTCTATATATTCGAAACGTCATATCGAAATGACCGTCCTCAGATGAATTTACTAAGTCCTGTATACGCTGGTCAATGTCCGGGCGATCTTCTGGATGGATACAATCTAAAAATTCCTTGAAAGATAAGCGATCGCGGGGCGAGAGACCCAGAATGTTTCTACATTCCCGAGACCAGTAAATTATTTTTTGCTTTCTGTTCCAGTCCCATGTACCTAGGTCTGTGGAATTAATTGCTAAGCGCAAACGAGCTTCACTTTCCTGCAGCTTTAAATTGTATGATTGGTTATGATTTCTTTGTAATACTTTATCGGTAATGTCTCTGGTAAAACACCGAGTATGAATAAATTGGCCATTTTCACGGTATACGCTGGAATTAATAAGAACGTGACGAATGGAGCCATCCTTATGAATTAATTTTGCAGGATAATTTAAAATTTGTTGATTGTCCCTTAGTTTTTGGATGATGTCTTCAAAAACATGAATCTCAGCATGTAAATCTGACATTTTCTTGCCTATATATTCCTCACTAGAGTAACCAAGTAAATCTAGTTCAGCATTATTTGCCCAAGTTATTAGCCCTTGACCATCTACCCATCGAAATGGTAATGATCCATTTTCTACGAAGTCTGTTAAATATCCGCAACGCTTTTTCAATTCTTCATTTTCTCGCTGTAAGACTGAAAGCTGCGTTCTATAGATTTCAATATCTTCCATTTCTAATCGTAAGTTGTTGCGATGAAAGTAAGTTAATTAAAAAAAGTGTATATTAAGATTTTTACTGAAATTTAAATTAAACTGGTGTAACAAAAAAATGCTATTTTATACGATTGATGCCCTTTTTTAAATTTGATCGCATGAAAAAAAGTAAGTTCTATAAGGGAAGATTTGAGGATTAGATAACTTCGAGGTCTAATACTAAACTATTTGAATCTAGAAATATGCTTCTACTAATCATCTCAAATACTCCTTATAATTTACTCTGCACATCCCGTTTTTTAGGACGTGCGCTCAGAAAGTCTGGCAGATGCAATTGTTAAAAATCCATTTGAATTGTTTGAATTAATAGATATGGAGAATCCTTCTTTAGATTTAATCTTAGGCGCTTCCAAGCCAGCTTCATAAGACAACTATAATTTAATTCTCTTTATATGTTCAAAAAAAAGCTAGTGTAGACATCACATTAAGGCGGAATATATCAGCACTTCATATTTACATAATTCATCTGTTAAAACACTTCCGGATTTACATTGTTTTGTTCTATAAGAACCTCATACTTGATAAATAACAAATGCTGTAGACCTCTGTAATAGCGTTTTCGGTTATAGACAGATAAATTCAATAAGATGAAGATCAAAAAAAATAATACATCAGATCCCACTCAAAAATATCCCAAACCTCCCGTTCCTAAGCAAGATCAACCTGTTCCAGGTGTGGAAGATAAACTAGATCCTAAAGCAGATCATGGAGAAGATACTTATCTGGGTAGTGGTAAGTTAAAAGGAAAGAAAGCGATTATCACGGGCGGGGATTCAGGTATAGGACGAGCAGTCGCCATTGCGTTTGCACGAGAAGGTGCGGATATATTGATTAGTTATTTGGATGACTCAGAGGATGAGGATGCAAACTTGACTGCAGATTATGTGCGGAACGAGGGTAGGAAAGCCATCCTAATTAAGGGTGATATTAAAGAGGAGTCGCACTGCAAATATATAGTAGAATCTGCAGTGAAAGAGTTTGGCGGATTAGATATTTTGGTAAATAACGCGGCGTTCCAAATGGCAAGAGAAAGTATCCAAGATGTATCATCCGAAGAATGGGATAAAACGTTTCGTACCAATATTACAGCAATGTTTTATCTATGTAAGGCCGCTGAACCCCATTTGAAGCCGGGTAGCAGTATTATAAATACCACTTCTGTCAATGCATATTCTCCTAACGAATTATTGTTACCCTATGCAGCTACAAAAGGTGCTATACAAAATTTTACTGCTAATTTGAGTCAAATTCTGCTGGAAAATGGGAAAGGCATCCGAGTGAACGCAGTAGCCCCAGGGCCTATATGGACACCACTCATCCCATCAACGATTCCTGCCCACGAGGAGTTTGGTAAAAATACTCCGATGGGACGTGCAGGACAGCCAGCTGAGGTCGCTCCAGCTTATGTATTTCTTGCATCAGATGACGCTAGTTATATCGCGGGCGCCACTATACCTGTAGCTGGTGGAAGAATAACTATTTAAAAAGCAATCCATATTTTGAACCACTAAAATATTTAGGTCTCTGAAGGTAGTTCATGCATAATTTTTTCTGGTCGCTGGCCTTTTCATTTCAATTACTAATCATATCCCCTCTACAGGCAAGAAAGTACTATGGCAAGATTTTCAAGCAGAAGTCGTGGACATAGATGGTTATAGGATTGATAAATTATGTTTAAAAGAATATAGCTTATTTTCCTATCATAGAATATCTTAAGGCCACATATATCTTTTTGCAAAGAATTCTGAGAAAATTGCATCATAACTTCTTACCTAGCATAAGACATTACTTCAAAAACATACTAGGCACATGACACCTTTAATGATGCTGATGTGTGCAGCCTCCCAATAAAAACAATACAATAGAGATCTGAAATAGAAGTGCTTTTCAGCACTTCCTAACATCTGAAAAGTGTCTGCATTGTTTTAGATATGTTTGTACATTAAATAGAGTGATTGCTGAGCGGTTTATATATCTTTGGATTGAAATGACTAACTTGAAACATCTCTCAACCAGCCAGTTTAGCCAAGGCCTTATTTTAAAAGCTCTTTGTGATTCTTCAGAGCCTACGGCCATATACTCCGAAGAGAATATGATCATTCGCTTTGCAAACAAAGGGATGTTGGAACTTTGGGGAAAAGATGCGTCAATAATAGGTATGCCTTTATTGGATGCAATTCCTGAACTTGTCGGGCAGGCATTTTTTTCTCTTTTGCAAAATGTTTGGTTTTCAGGTGAATCGTATTCTGTTAAGGAGGCTCCAGCCGAACTTATTAAGAACGGAGTTAGAAAAATCGATTATTACGATTATACATATAAAGCCCTTTTAAATCATGATGGTAAGACTTGGTGTATTTTAAATACCGCCCGCGAGGTCACTTCAGAAAAAGAATATTTGGAAATGATTTCCGTGAAAGAAAAAAAGGAAGAGGCACTGAATGATGCAATGGCTTCTACGCTCAAAGATTTGTATAGCACAAACGAAAGTCTCAGAAATTCGATGAATTTACTGTCGGAGAGCCGTGAGCATGTTAAGACGATTATTGAACAGGCACCCGTTGGAATCGCAATGCTACGTGGTAAAGACCATGTTATTGAAATAGCAAATAAGGCAATTTTAAAAATCTGGGGTCGCAGGGAAAGTGAGGTTTTAAACCGACCTCATAGAATTGCTAGACCCGAACTCCAAGGACAGAAGGTCTTCGATTGGCTGGATCAAGTTATTATTACAGGAGAAAGAAAAACTAACTATGAGTTTACCGTTAGACTTTATCATAATGGGTCTCTTAGAGATGCAATCGTCAATTCTATTTATCAGCCCATATTTTCTTCTGACGGAGAGGTAACTGGAGTGCTGATAATACTTGATGAAATCACTAACGAAGTAACTGCAAGGAGAAAAAATGAAAAAGATCAGCATATGCTTGCCATGGCAATTGAGGCTGGTGAACTTGCTACGTTTTACTATGAGCCTGCAACTAATCTTTTCTCGGGAAATTTATTGTTGCACACGTGGTTTGGCTTAAAACACTTAGATCATATTGATCTATCTACGGCATTAGCTGTAATCGTAGAAGAAGATAGAGCCCGAGTAACCGAGGCAATTATGTCTTCGCTTAGTAAGGATTCCGATGGGAACTATGCTATCGATTATCGGATTCAGTTACCTCATGAATCAACTCCCAGAATGGTTCAAGCTCTTGGAAAGGTATTATATGATCAGGATGGACAAGTGGCCAGCCTAAATGGTACACTGCGTGATATAACTAAGCAAAAGAAAGATGAACAACTGAAGGACGATTTTATCGGAATGGTCAGTCACGAACTAAAAACACCCCTTACTTCCCTGAGCGCATATCTCCAATTACTGCAAAGGGATATTGCCCCTTCGGCAGATCTTTCTATGCAAACAAAAGTAGAAAGATCACTACGTCAGGTACAATATATGAATACGTTGATCAATGGTTTTCTTAATATCTCCCGGCTAGATTCTGGAAAAATGGTTCTTGATAAATCATATTTTAATTTAGGCACATTATTTTCTGAACTCGAAGTGGAGTTGAGCAATGTATATCATAGCCATTTGGTTGTGTTTAAATATGAAGAAAGTATTGAAATTTTAGCAGATCGTGAAAAAATATCGCAAGTAATCTACAACCTAATAGGAAATGCCATTAAATATTCCCCCGCAGGATCTACCATACATGTCATTTACAATCATGTATATCCACGTATGGTCGAGATTAAAGTTAGTGATGAGGGAATGGGTATCTCTGAGCAGGATCAACAGCAAATTTTTGAACGCTACTATAGGGTTAAAAATAATAAAATGGGATCAATTGCAGGATTTGGAATCGGATTATATCTATGTAAGGAGATTTTAGAATTGCATAGCGGCGCGATCTCAGTAGAGAGCAATGGCGTTAAGGGTTCGTGTTTTAAAATTGTTTTACCGCTGTAACAAATTTAGTTTACATAAATTGATCTATTTATCTGGGAAGATTGTAGTGTTACATCATCTTAAATTGATTTATTTTACATCTTTTACTATTCCAGCTACTAATGCTTACCACTGAGTGTATGATCCACTCAATTTTGCTCCTGAGCCAATCAGCTACGTATACAATACAATTCGTAAATAAATTTTAAACTGAATGTTATTCTTAAAATTGTTTGAGATTAAAAATTTAGAGTAGTTTTGGCTAGATTAGATTTCAAGATTTTATATGTTAAATGATGGTTGCGGTGATGTATGCGCAAAGCTTATAATTATTTGAATTTACGGCTATTTTCGACAATACTTATGTCTTTCAAGAGAGTTGAAAGATCAAATGAATCCTTTTTTAGTATGTTTGCTTAATCAACAGGTATGGCAAATAACATCACCATAGTAAAATTAGCTGCTGCACTAGGGCTTTCTAAATCGACAGTATCTCGAGCATTTCGCGAGGGCTCAGATATTAATCCCAAAACAAAGGAAATAATCCTTCAGAAGGCTGCCGAACTAGGTTTTTCACCCAATTTATACGCTAGTAATCTACGAGGCAACAAAAGCTATACTATCGCTATTATTATCCCTGAGTTTGGTAATAAGTTTTTTTCGCAGGCTATAAAAGGTATTGAACTGGTAGCTCGGAATAATGGTTATCACGTTCTTATCTATGTCACAGATCATAGTGCAGAGAAAGAGGCTGATATTATACGCACCTTAGTGAATGGTCGTGTCGATGGTGTAATCATGTCTGGCTCGGGTGAAGGTGATAATCATGAATATCTCAAATTACTTAAAAGCAATAAAGTTCCACTTGTTTTTTTTGATCGCTATTATGAAGATGTCTCTACGGCATGTATCACAGGGAATGACCTCGATTCTAGTTATCAGGCTACTAAACACTTGATTGCCAGTGGCGCCAGAAAGATTGCTTATTTAGCTGTCAATAAAGATGTATCGATCGGGAAGATACGGATGGAGGGCTACAAGAAAGCCTTACAGGAAGCCGCACTTCCTTTAAATGAGCAGTTGATGCTGGATACATCCAATGATGTGCTTGTTAATTATAAAGACATCAAAAACCTAATAGAAAACCAGAAGCCTGACGCCATATTTGCATCGGTAGAACGGCTCGCCATGAGTACCATTCGAGTGGCTAAAGAGCTTCAACTTTTAATACCAAAAGACCTAAAACTCATTTGTTTCTCCTGCCTAGATATTGCAGACATGCTACAACCCTCGCTTAGTGTTGTCAAGCAACCCGCTTACGAAATGGGTATTGAAGCCACTACACAACTATTTGATATATTGTGTGGTCGCAAAGCTGATGGCATCCGCGAGATTATTTTTCTAGATTCCGAGCTCATTTTCCAAGGCTCCAGTAGCAGAGCTTAAAATATTTTAAAACTTGCTTTGCGTAATTTAATTTTTGTACTACCTTAGCATTGTTTTGGGAACGTTCCCGGGAACGATCTCATTGTTATGATACTGGCCATCGGCCGCAATTATAAATTAAAGTAAACAAAGACGTTAGCGTGCAGATAAAAATACCCATTCAGACTTCGGTTTGGCGTAGGTTATTTTATTTTTTGGTAAGATGCATATGATCCACCAAGGGCTGTTCGCTTACCGAGAAACAATACAACACACACAATAAATACATCTATAAACCAAATTAGTATTATGATCAGCAATTTTACATTACGCACAGTGATGAGCATAAGCTTATTGATGGTGCTGTTCATGTCTGCTTTTGCGCAAACCAACAATCTGTCGGGGCGTGTTTCCTCACAGAGCGGCGAAGCGGTGCAAGGAGCAACAGTTCGCATTTTAGGCACGCAACTAGCCATTTCTACCAACGAAGCGGGGGAGTATGCTTTTAACGCTATTCCATTAGGTAATCGTATGGTTACTGTTGAAGTTGTGGGCTATGAGACGGCACAACAATCCATCGTGATCAATGCCGGATCCAATACGCTAGACTTCCAACTTCAGGCATCTTCCAGTGATTTAGAAGAAGTGGTTGTTATTGGATATGGTACTCAGCGAAGAGATCAGTTAACCGGTTCAATTACTGCCATTGGCTCTAAAGATTTTCAAAGTGGTGTCATTACCACACCTGAGCAATTAATTCAAGGAAAGGCAGCCGGAGTGCAGATTACCTCTTCGGGAGGTCGTCCAGGCTCAGGAAGTACCGTTCGTATTCGTGCCGGTGCTTCGCTAAATGCTAGTAATGATCCACTATATGTGATCGATGGTGTTCCGTTTAGTCCTACCACTATTAATGGCTCAGCCAGCCCAATGTCACTTATTAACCCGAACGATATAGAGTCGTTCACGGTGTTGAAAGATGCCAATGCGACGGCTATCTATGGATCTCGTGCATCCAATGGGGTAGTGCTGATCACTACTAAAAAGGGTACTAGCGGTGCACCAAGAATTAATTTTAGCACCGTTAATTCATTATCCACAATCGATAAATACTATGAGGTGATGTCGGCAGATAGTTTACGTTCTTACGTCAACACCTACGGTACTGCAGCACAAATCGCTCGTTTGGGCAATGAAAATACAGATTGGCAGCGCGAGATCTATCGCACCGCATTCACAACGGACAATAACGTGAGTATCGCAGGTGCATACAAAGGTCTGCCATATCGCGCTTCTGTTGGTTATCTTAACCAGCAAGGAGTATTGAAAAGAGATGTGATGGATCGTACCAGCGCCAGTATATCGGTTACACCAAAGTTCTTTAATAACAGTTTAAAGGTGGAGTTGAATTTAAAAGGGTCACTGCAGAACTCTATGTTTGCGAATGATGATGCCATTGGTTCTGCGATTGTCTTTGATCCAACCCAACCTGTTTACAAAGAGAATGCATATGGAAATTATTTCGAATACATGCAGGGCGATTTACCTCACCCATTGGCACCTCGTAACCCATTGGCTATGATAAATCTGAAAGACGACGACGCAAAAGTTGCACGCAGCTTTGGTAATGTGCAGATCGATTATACGATGCCATTTATTTCTGGCCTAAGAGTTAACCTGAATTTGGGGTATGATATCTCCCGCGGACAAGGAGGTGTATTCGTGCCAGATTTCGCCGCCATGGAGAATCGTACGCAGGGTTTGCAAACTCGTTTCATGAACGATTACACCAATTTGGTGGGCGAATTTTATTTGAATTATAATACAACCTTCTCTGCTATCAATGGTCACTTGGATGCGACGGCGGGTTACGGGTATTATGATTACCAAACAGCGACTAATAATTACCCGAGTTTACGTGCGGACGGAACGGTATTAACGGAGCCGGTATTTCCTAGAGACATTCAGCAAAATAGATTGATCTCTTATTTTGGACGTGCAACTTATACGGCAAATGAGAAATATATCATCTCTGGAACACTACGCGCAGATGGTTCTTCCCGGTATAGTCCGGAAAATCGTTGGGGCGTATTTCCATCAGCGGGCGTAACCTGGAGAGTAAACCGTGAATCATTTTTAGAAGATGTTACGACCTTATCCAAACTAAATCTTCGCTTGAGTTATGGCGTTACCGGCCAGCAGGATGGTATTGCGAATTACTCGTATCTTCCTAACTACTATCTGAGTGTAAACGAAGCACAGTACCAATTTGGTGAAGACTTCTACCGCACGTATTCCCCGATCGCCTACGATAGAGATCTTCGTTGGGAAAGCACGGCGACGTATAATGCCGGAGTCGATTTCGGTATTCTGGGCGACCGCATTGATGGTAGTATAGATGTGTATCGTAAGAATACGCGGGATCTATTAAGTACCATTCCTATTCCAATTGGTACCAATTTCAGCAACCGCCTACTGACCAACGTCGGTAATATGGAAAATACCGGGGTAGAATTTAATCTAAATGCCATACCAGTACGCCGCGAGAATTTTAGTTGGAATGTCAATTTTAACTTCACGTACAATACGAATAAGGTAACCAACCTGACAGCCGTAACTGATCCAAATTACTTTGTAGAAGTTGGTGGAATCACGGGCGGTACGGGTCAGAATGTACAGGCGCACGTAGTGGGATACAGTCCATTTACATACCGTTTGCAGCAGCAAATATATGGTCCTGATGGTCGGCCTTTGGAAGGTGTATATGCAGACATTAATGGTGACGGCGTAGGTAACGAGTCTGATCGTCGGTTGTTCGGCTCACCACTGCCAAGATATTTACTTGGATTCTCTACTGGCATAGACTACAAAAATTGGACATTCAGCACGGTACTACGTTCGAATCTTGGACAACATATTTATGATAATATTAGCTCTAACTTGGCTATCCGCAACAATGTATTAAGTCCGATAGGCATTATAAACAATGCACCAAGCTCGTTGACCAATACCAATTTTATTAACAACAGGGCGTTGAGTGATTTTTATTTACACGACGGATCATTCCTGCGTATGGATAATATTTCAGTGGGCTATAATTTCATGAATGCTTTAGGCGAAGGAAAAAATATCCGTGTATCGGGCAATGTACAAAACGTGTTTGTATTAAGCGGCTATCCTGGTATTGATCCAGAAATACAAGGTGGTATTGACAATAACCTGTATCCACGTCCACGCACATTTGTATTGGGTGTAAACCTTGATTTGTAATCCAAATTTTAAAGAGAAAACAGTATGAAACGCAATTTTTTAACATATATAGTCGCTGCAACTAGTCTGTTCAGCGCGTCATCTTGCCACGATAAGCTGGATTTAGTTCCACTTAACGACGTGACCTCCGAGGTCGTATATCAATCAGTTGACGGCTACAAACAATCTTTAGGTAAGGTATATGGAAGTATGGCTATGTCTAGCGGTAGAGGAACCTCGGGTGATGGAGATATTGCCGGTATAGATGCTGGGGCATCCGATTTCTTACGCTTGTATTTTAATTTACAAGAAGTGGCTTCTGATAATGCCATTTGTGCTTGGATACAAGATCCAGGCGTATCAGAGATAAACAGCCTAACCTGGTCTTCCAATAATGTGATGGTTTTAGGTATGTATGCACGTTCCATGTATCAGATCACAGTTGCTAATGACTTTATCAGGGAGAGTTCTGATGATAATTTAGCCAACCGCGGTATTGTGGGTGCAGATGCAGAAGCTGTACGTGGTTTTCGCTCCGAAGCTCGTTTTCTTCGTGCCTATCAGTATTGGGTGATGATGGACTTATTTGGTAATCCACCATTTGTAACCGAAGAAAACACGATCGGTAAAACACCTCCTGAACAGATTAGCCGAGTAGATTTATTTAATTACGTAGAATCTGAATTACTGGCCGTACAGGAAGAATTGGTGGCACCGCGTCAAAATGAATATGGTCGTGCCGATCAGGCAGCAGCATGGATGTTGCTTTCCAAATTGTACCTGAATGCAGAAGTCTACACTGGCACTGGCCGTTATCAAGACGCACTAACCTATGCTTCGCGTGTGATTAATTCGGCATATACACTAAAGGAAAACTACGCACACCTATTTTTAGCAGATAATAATATTGGACAAGATGAAGTGATCCTGTCCATCAACTACGACGCCATTAGAACCCAAAACTTTGGTGGTACAACATTTTTAGTCAATTCTTCCAGCGGTTCGGGTATGAATATGGCCGCCTTAGGTATTCCTAGTGGCGGATGGGGCGGCAATCGGAGCCGTCGTACGTTGCCAGCCAAATTTGCTGATCCAAGTGGGCAGACAGATCGTAGAGCGATGTTCTTCGGCGAAGATGCCAATATTACTGACCCAGCTGTTTTTGTACAAGGCCTAGCGGTTACGAAATTCAAAAATGTGGATCGTAACGGTGTAGCTGCACCTTCCAACGACGGTACACAAGTATCGACCGACTTTCCATTAATGCGCTTAGCAGATGCTTATTTGATCTATGCCGAAGCCGTATTACGTGGTGGAGGTGGTAACATGGGTGAAGCCATCAATTATGTCAATACCGTACGTCGCCGTGCATATGGCAACAATACGGGCGATGTGAGCAGCATCAATCTAGATTTTATTTTAGACGAGCGCGCACGTGAATTTTACTGGGAAGGCTACCGCCGTACCGACTTGATTCGTTTTGGTCGTTACACTAGCACAGCATACGTTTGGCCATTCAAGGGTGGTACAGCGGCTGGCACATCGGTGCCTGAGTTCAGAACCATTTATCCTTTGCCCGCCTCTGACGTGATTGCCAATCCAAACCTGACGCAAAACCCAGGCTATTAATCCAAACTAATTGTGAAATTTAGGAATATACGAACATGAAATTCAATCATATCATAGCAGTAGCGTTGGCATTTGTGGCCAGTACCTTGGGATCCTGCGAGAAGGATAACGAGATGGTCACCGTTACGACAGGTGAGCTGCCTACGCTAACGGCATCGGCTGATTCGCTAGTATTGCTACAGCAAAATGCCACCGATACGGCCTTTACTTTCAATTGGTCGCCATTAGAAGTCAACTGGTCAAATGAGGCGGTAAGCAGTAACATCTTGCGCTATAGTCTTCAAATTACGACGCAAGAGCGCAATTTCCTAGGAAGCCCGCTGCTCACTGTAGATGCAGAAGGAATTTCTGCAAGTATTACGGTGAATACGCTCAATACCGCCTTGTTGGAAGCGAAGGTGGCTCCCGAACAGCCCGTCGTCTTGTTGGCACGACTAGCGATGACGCTAGCGCCAAATAATATTGTGTACTCCAACGTCATTGAATTAAAAGCCACGCCATATGAAGACGTGGTGCTATTACCCTCTTTATTTATCGCTGGTGCGTTAAATGGATGGTCGCATAGCAATGATTTCCGCGTCGGGTCGATCGAAGGCGATAGTAAATACGAAGGTTATGCCAATTTCACAGCCGGCAATTTAGCATTTAAGTTTTCGAGCCAAGCTAACTGGGATGGCACCAATTACGGCGCAGCAGCTGCAGCTGGTAAGTTGAGCGTCGCCGGCGATGCAGGAAACTTAGAAGTGCAAGCAACAGGTTATTATTTGCTGAAAGTAGATACCGAAACTTTAGATTGGTCGGCTACGCCGGTAACCTGGGGTATTATTGGTGCAGCAGCTGGAGGTTGGGGCGATACCGATGATGTGGCACTAACCTATGATGCGAACAGCGGATTGTGGACAGCTACATTAGACATGAATGCAGACGAATTTAAGTTCCGCGCCAATAATGCCTACGCCATCAACCTTGGTGCTGGAGCACGCAATGGCGTACTCAGCAACGGCGGTGGCAACCTACGAATCGCAGAAAGCGGACGTTACTTAGTCACGCTTGATCTTCGCAATGCAGGCTACTATACCTACACTATAGAAGCACAGTAAAACAGAATACCTCGGTATCCTCACCCTTCGTGAGGATACCTTTTTTAGCTATTAAGACGAACAAATATGAAGATGCAACCTTTTTTTGCCAGCCTAATCTGGTTATTGATTTTTGGAACGACTACGGCATTCTCACAACAAATGAGGAAGAGTGACGAACCTCGAATCGCCCCATTAAGTTGGTGGGTGGGTATGAAAAACCCGAATGTACAATTGATGGTTTTTCATAAAGACCTTGGTACTCGCACCCCAAAGATTAATCACAAAGGTGTGGAACTGCTCAAAGTAAATCAGGTAGAAAATCCGAACTATTTGTTTCTTGATTTGAAAATCGATCCTAAGACCAAAGCCGGCGAGTTCAATATTGTATTTTCTGAGCCAGGAAAGTCAGATATCGTCATGCCTTATACTTTAGCGGCACGCGATGCAAAGCAAAAGAAAGCGCAAGGCGTGACCAACGAAGATTTTATTTACCTCATCATGCCCGATCGCTTCGCCAATGGCGATGCCTCTAATGACGTCATCCAAGGCGCGCGCGAAACCAACTTGCACCGCGACTCCTTGTATTATCGTCACGGTGGCGATATTCAAGGAGTTATCGATCATTTGGATTACCTACAAGATATGGGCGTGACGGCTGTATGGCTCAATCCTGTGTTGACAAACGATATGGAAAAAGCTTCTTACCACGGCTATGCGGCTACCGAGTTTTACCAAGTCGATCCACGGTTAGGTACCAATGAATTGTATCGCCAATTGGCCGATGAGCTACACAAAAGAGATATGAAACTGATTCAGGATTTGGTACACAATCACGTGGGCGCTGAGCACTGGACGGTAAAAGATAAGCCTTACCAAGATTGGCTCAATAACTGGGACGAATACACCAACACCACCTACAAAGATCAAGTACTATTTGATCCTTATGCCGCGCAGTCCGACAAACGTAAGATGACCGATGGCTGGTTTGTACCTTCTATGCCTGATCTTAATCAGCGCACCGAGTTCATGCAAAATTACATCACCCAGAGCCATATCTGGTGGATCGAGTATGCTGGTGTCGACGGATTTCGTCTAGATACGTATGCCTATAATGATGCCGAGTATATGGCCAAATGGGCACAAGATATTACCGCAGAATACCCGAGTATGACCTATTTTGGAGAAACGTGGGTCAATGGTATGACAAATCAAGCCGTCTTTACCGAAGGAAGTACCATCAATCAGCACTTCGATACACACTTACAGGCAGTCACTGACTTTCAAACCTTCCATGCGATTAATAAAACCTTCACCGAGCCATTCGGCTGGACTGAAGGGGTGAATGCTTTATATAGCACCTTAGCCAATGATTATATCTACAAAGATCCGACACGGAATGTCGTTTTCTTGGATAATCATGATGTGAGTCGATTTTTGTCAATTGTGGGCGAAGATATCAACAAATACAAATCTGGTTTGACATGGCTACTGACCACCCGAGGCATTCCGCAACTGTATTATGGTGCTGAAATTGCGATGAAAAATTTTGCAGATCCAGACGGAAAAGTTAGGGAAGATTTTCCAGGAGGATGGACAGGAGATCAGCAAGATAAGTTTGTAAGCGAAGGCCGAAATGATACCGAAAATAGTGTGTTCGACCATGTGAAAAAATTGGCTGTATACCGTAAAGAGAATACCGTATTGCAAACCGGAAAACTGATGCAGTTTGTGCCAGAAGATGGTATTTACGTATACTTCCGCTATGATAATCAGAAAACAGTGATGGTGATAATGAATACCAATGAAGGTGAAAAATCGATTAAAACCCAGCGTTTTGCAGAACGTATACAGTCGCATACAATTGGCTGGGATGTGGTAGCCCAGCGCGAAGTGGACATCAACGATCAGCTTACCGTTCCCGGATTTACGGCATTAGCATTAGAATTACGATAAAAAAGAAGCGTCCTTGGATCACGCTCCTAAATAAACGCACATGAACAGATTTAGGTTATCAAATAATAGCCAATCTGCATATACAACACAAACCACAACAAAGCAACATGACATCAGGAACAACGACCATATTAAAACGCCCAGCTTACATATTTGATCTGGATGGTGTATTGGTAGATACCGCCGTATTCCACTACCAAGCCTGGAAGCGTTTGGCCAATCAATTAGGTTTTGATTTTACGGTAGTTCAAAATGAGCAACTCAAGGGAGTAAGTCGGGTAGAATCATTAGAGAAAATACTGGACTGGGGAGTAGTGAGCAAGTCCGAAGCCGAAAAGTTGGCACTTGCACAGCAGAAGAACGATTGGTATCTAGAGAAGGTAGCCCAGATGACAGCTTCCGATCTGCTTCCAGGAGTATTAGAGTTTTTAGAACAAGCAAGCTCGGCAGGCAAGAAAATCTCTTTAGGATCAGCCAGTAAGAATGCGCCCCTTATTTTGGAAAAGACCGGTATTGCCCGCTTCTTCGATGCGATTGTAGATGGCAACGAAGTGACTTTGTCCAAGCCCAACCCAGAAGTGTTTCTTTGCGCAGCACGTAAATTGGGCTTTCCTCCCGAGGACTGTCTAGTATTTGAAGATGCCGAAGCCGGTGTAGCTGCCGCAATAGCAGGTGGTATGGCCGTGATCGGTATTGGCGAAGAAGGTGCATTGCCTGAGGCCAATGTGCTAGTGTCCGATTTGAGCAAACTTTTACAGGAAAAATAAGCGCCGCAAAGAGATACACGGAAACCACGTGTCAGAATTTTTGGTGAAAAGATAGATAACTACATGAAAGATTATATAGTAAAAGACCCTTGGCAGATCATAGAAGATCAGTTCAGACCAGAATATAACGAAATATCGGAAAGCATTTTTTCGATCGGAAACGGTCGGATGGGGCAACGCGCTAACTTTGAGGAAGATTATTCGGGCAAGTCCCTTTCGGGGAGTTACGTAGCCGGCGTCTATTATCCCGACAAAACCCGTGTCGGTTGGTGGAAAAATGGTTATCCAGAATACTTTGCCAAGGTCATCAATTCCACCAATTGGATTGGACTGCACCTCACGGTGAATGGTATACTGCTAGATCTAGCCCAAGTCACCGTGAAGAAATTCGAAAGAAGATTGGATATGAAGGCCGGTGTATTGCACCGTACCGTAGGCATTACTCTGTCCGATGGCACGCAACTCGCTATTACTTCCCGACGATTGTACAGTGTAGTAGAATCGCAATCGGCGGCACTCTCATATCAGATTCGCGTCGTGCAAGGCACAGCACACATATTATTAGAGAGTGGCCTGGATGGCGATATCAGTAATCGCGACTCCAATTATGATGAGAAATTTTGGGATGAAGTAGCTCGCTCCGCCAATGAAGAACACATTAGCTTGCAGTTGAAGACCAAAAAGACAGGATTTGATGTGCATACCCGCGTCACCCAACAACTTGTGCACGATGGCCAATCTATCGCCGTGGGTGAGGTGATCGACCGTGAGAAATATGTTGCGCAGCAATATGAGTTTACTTTGGAAAGCGGGCAGGAGGCTACCCTGTCAAAATACGCTGTCATCCTGACCAGCGAAAACCATTCCTTAGCCGATTTATCGGCACATGCTGAAACTCTGCTGCAAAGCGTAGCCGATAAAGGCTTGGAAAAATTAATTAACGAGCAAGCAGCAGGCTGGGCAAAAATATGGCAAGATAGCGACATCCAGATTGAAGGCGACGTAGCCGCTCAGCAGGCCATTCGTTTCAATATATTTCAACTGTATCAAACCTACACGGGTGAAGACGACCGACTGAATATTGGTCCTAAAGGATTCACTGGTGAGAAATATGGCGGCGTTACCTATTGGGATACCGAAGCTTATTGTATACCATTCTACATGGCCACCACCAAGCCCGAAATCGCCCGAAATCTCTTGATTTATCGATATAAACACTTGCAGAAAGCTATTGAAAATGCCGCTAAGTTAGGTTTTAAAGATGGTGCTGCGCTGTTTCCTATGGTAACTATCAATGGCGAAGAATGTCATAATGAATGGGAGATTACATTCGAAGAAATTCACCGTAACGGTGCTATCGCGTTTGCTATCTACAATTATGTACGTTATACCGGAGATGTGAGCTATCTGCAGGAGTACGGGTTGGAAGTACTGTTAGGTATTGCCCGTTTCTGGGCGCAGCGTGTCAACTGGAGCGAAGCGAAGCAACAGTATGTGATGTTGGGCGTGACCGGCCCGAATGAATACGAAAACAACGTAAACAACAACTGGTATACTAATCGCATTGCTGCTTGGTGTTTGCAGTATACATCCGAAGTTATCGATCAGTTTGCGTCATCAAACCCAGATCGTCTACAGCATATTTTGCATACTGCATCATTTGTGACAGCGGAAAAAGAGAAATGGCAGCATATCGTCGCCAATATGTATTATCCAGAAGATGCGGAGGGTGGCATTTACTTACAGCAAGATGGCTTTTTGGATAAGGAATTGATTCCAGTGAGCGAGTTGCCAGTCTCCGAGCGTCCCCTAAATCAAAAATGGAGCTGGGATCGCATTTTACGTTCCTGCTACATCAAACAGGCAGACGTGTTGCAAGGATTATATTTCTTAGAAGATCATTACGATCTAGATACTATTCGTCGAAATTACGATTTCTACGAACCGATGACGGTACACGAAAGTTCACTTTCACCATGTGTGCACGCCATTATTGCCGCCAAGTTGGGTAAGGAAGATAAAGCGTACGAATTCTATTTGCGGACTTCCCGATTGGATCTGGACGATTATAATAACGATACTGAAGATGGATTGCATATCACATCGATGGCAGGCACGTGGATGACGATCGTAGAAGGGTTTGCCGGCATGCGTATTCGCGATGGCAAGGTTCATTTTCAACCAATATTGCCAACTAAGTGGGACAGCTATAGCTTCCGCATCACCTTCCGAGGTGCAGATCTACAAATTAAACTAGACCACGAAGGAGTACACGTCAACAATTCTGGTAATCAAGATGTGCAGGTTGTATTGTGGGATACACAATACGCCATGCTATCTAATGGCACGTTGGACGTGCCATATGCAGTAACGTCAAAGGCGTAAGTACATGATGGTAGTTTCCTTGTTTTCTGGAAACTACCATCATGCTGACACCTAAAGGTTAAACAAAAAATGAATTGTATTGTCATAAATAAAATCAGATTCTGGATCTAATTTGACTGCCTATACATTACGCAATGAAATATATCAAATGCCCCAAGGCGTGTTGGCCTGTGCTAATAAGTATAATCATGGGATCTTCCTGTGCTTCACATATGAATAAACTAGAGTTGCTGAATAAGGAAAATACGTTAAATGAACCAATCGAAGATCATAAGCTTGTCATTTACCAATCGCTAGTTCGACATTTTGGAAATAAAAATACCACCAATAAGTACTATGGCTCCATAGAGGAGAATGGTGTTGGTAAATTCAATGATTATTCGGAAAAAGCGCTCGCCGAACTACAAGATCTGGGTGTCACGCACATGTGGTATACTGGAGTTTTGGAACATGCCACCATGACTGACTACAGTGCTTATGGCATTGCAGTGGATGATCCTGATGTCGTAAAAGGTCGCGCCGGATCGCCCTATGCTATCAAAGATTACTACGATGTCAATCCGGATTTTGCAGTAGAAGTTCCTAACCGTATGCGTGAATTTGAGCAATTGATCGCACGTACGCATCAGGCCGATATGCAGGTGCTCATCGACTTTGTGCCCAATCATGTGGCGCGGTCTTACAGTTCGGATGAGAAACCAGCAGACGTACGCGATTTAGGCGCAGACGATCATACCGACGTCGCTTTTGCTAGCGCCAATGATTTTTATTACCTACCCAACCAAGCTTTGCAAGTGCCACCCGGATATAATCCTGGCGGTGACGCCTTCCAATCGCCCGCCAAAGACGGTCAGTTCAGCGAGTTTCCGGCCAAAGTGACTGGCAACAATGTATTCTCCGCTAGTCCGTCTAAAGATGATTGGTTTGAGACCATCAAGTTGAATTATGGGGTTGATATACAACAGCAACACGCAGCACACTTTGAACCCATTCCACCCCTGTGGTACAAGATGCGCGATATCTTGCTATTCTGGGCGAACAAAGGCGTGGATGGTTTCCGTTGTGATATGGTCGAAATGATTCCCGTCGAGTTTTGGAGTTGGGTAGTACAAGAGGTGAAACAAGAATACCCAAAAATAATTTTCATTGGCGAAGCCTATAATAAGAATGAATACGCGAACTTCTATGAGGTGGGCAAATTCGATTATCTGTACGATAAAGTCGGTTTGTACGATACGCTGAAAACCTTGGTGCGTCACGAAGATCATGCAGGTGTGCAGGGTATACAAGATGTGTGGCGGCGCGAAGTCGCTGGATACTCATCGAAGATGCTGCGGTTCTTAGAAAACCACGATGAACAACGATTTGCCTCACCAGATTTTGGCGGTGACGCTTGGCGCGTAGTTCCTGCGATGGTCGTTACTGCAACGTTATCCAGTAGTCCGGTCATGATCTACAGCGGACAAGAAGTAGGAGAGCCCGGCGCAGGCAATGCTGGCTTTAGTGGCGAAGATGGTCGCACCACAATTTTTGATTATTGGGGTGTGCCTCAGCACCAAAAATGGATGAACAATGGCGCCTTTGATGGGGCGCAATTGAACGATTCATATAGACATTTGCGCGCATTTTATCGTAAGCTATTACACTTAGTGCGCAACGAAAAAGCTATTAGTTCGGGTGGATTTTATGATTTGATGCCGGCACAACATGGTAACTCCATGATGTCGCGCCGGGTATATGCATATCTACGCTATACGGAGGATGAACGACTACTCATCGTGAACAATTTTGAGCACCAAGAGCAACAGTTCAGCATTCTTCTTCCTGCTGATGTGGTAGATGCTTTCCATCTTGCTCAAGAGGATTTGCAATTCACCGATATATTGACCGGGATGGAATTCTCTATCGCCAATTTCGAGTCGGAACTACCGTTGCGAATCCCTGGTAATCAATCGGTTATTTTAAAGTTTTAAAACCAATGTAAACTACGGTCGGCCTAGCACTTGCTAATGAAGCACAAGCAAAAGTACCTGTTGATCGATATAAACCAACTATCATGCATAAACCAATACGTAAACCATCGCTGAGCGTAGCGCAAATATTTCACATGAGCTTCGGGTTTCTGGGTATTCAGATGGGATTTGCCCTACAGAATGGTAACGCTTCGCGCATCCTACAAACCTTTGGCGCTGATGTCGAGCATCTCTCCCTATTCTGGTTGGCTGCGCCGCTGACCGGAATGATTGTTCAACCAATCATCGGCCATTATAGTGATCGTACTTGGAATAGTTTAGGTCGTAGAAGACCCTATTTCTTAGGTGGAGCTTTGTTTACCGCTGTCGCGTTAATCTTCATGCCCAACTCGGCGGTATTGGCAGCTATGCTGCCGTCTTTACTGATTGGTGCTGGGATGTTGATGATTATGGATGCTTCGATCAATGTGACGATGGAGCCATTCCGCGCTTTGATTGCCGACAATTTGCCGAGCGAACAACGTAGTCTAGGTTTTTCCATGCAAACCTTCTTGATTGGGTTGGGAGCGGTGTTGGGATCCTGGCTTCCGTATATTCTGGCAGAATATGGCGGCGTGTCTAAAGTCGCCGAAGCAGGTTTCGTTCCTAATAACGTGATTTTTTCGTTTTACGTGGGTGCTGCGGTGCTTATTGGAAGCATTCTCTGGACGGTGTTTACCACCAAGGAATATTCACCCGAAGAATTGGAAAGTTTCGAATCTGGGCAAGCTACTCCCGCTACCGAGCCTTTGGTAGCCCGTGGCTTTTTCAAAGGCTTGCAAGAAGATATTAAAAATATGCCAACTGCTATGCGTCAATTGGGCTTGGTTCAATTCTGCTCTTGGTTTGCGCTGTTCCTGATGTGGGTATTTTCGACGCCTGCGATTGCCGAGCATATTTATAATGTACCCGCCGGAGATACTACGTCCGTTGGTTATGCCGATGCGGGTAATTGGGTCGGTGTGCTATTTGGTATATACAATGCCGTTTCAGCAATTTATGCTTTGTTTTTACCGCGGATAGCCCGTGCTATTGGTCGCAAAGCTACGCACGCCCTATCGTTGACGATTGGTGGTATTGCGTTAGGATCTATTTACTTTATGACCACACCCGAGATGCTGATTATTGCGATGTTAGGCATTGGTATTGCTTGGGGTAGTATTTTAGCTATGCCTTATGCGATTTTGAGCGATAGCTTACCGGCTCGAAAAATGGGATTGTATATGGGATTGTTCAATTTCTTTATCACTTTTCCGCAGATCGTCAGTGGATTGACCAGTGGTTATTTGGTAAAATACGTATTTCAGGGACAAGCGATTTATGCTTTGCTGACAGCAGGATGCTTAATGATTATCGGAGCGGTTAGTGTGCGCAAAATAAGTTCATAGTATGCCAGCGCAATTGGTTGTAAAAAGAGAAAGCAGACTTTCAAAGTTTACTTTCTCTTTTTAGGGTCATTTTTGTTAATTCAAAAAATCATTATTTTTTGTGCCATATTTAAAAATGATATTCCTCTTCGCCTTGGGGGAATCCATAGAATCTTTTGTACAAAAATAAAAATTGACCATTTTCATCCATTAACACCCAATTCTATTGATAAATTTAGGCGAGTGTACAGTTTTATTTTAACGGATAAGCGTAAAACCTTATTTTTTTTCACTAGTAGGTGAGTAAGAAATTGATAGTTAAGGCTTTTAGTCTCAAAAAACGGATATATCTAGTAAACTAAGGATTCTAAACCTTTGTAAAAGTCAAGACAGTTAAATTACGATGTTCCAATTATTGTATTGGAATCACATCATGTCTTATACTAATATGATAATAGCTAAAGCTACCATTAGTACGGATACGAAATGAAAGTCCAAAAGTTAGCAAAAATATACCTCTGTTGCACTAAACATCATGATGAATGCATTATAGAGCCAACACTCTTTAATACCAGTCTGCGAGCAATATAAAATTGGATGTTATGTCTAATATCGTTACCACATATCACTATCTTAATGATTTATTGAGCAAGCTTTTCAGCGAGCGCTGTCTCGTCTGTGAGATCAAGACGCAACGGTGTAATGGATACTAAATCGTTTTCTACAGCCCACCGGTCTGTTCCCTCATCTGCAGGTTCCAACGGCGTTACGGTAAACCAATAATGCTTTCGGCCCATTGGATCGGTGTCTGGTAAAATGGTACCATCATATAGACGTACAGATTGTCTTGTCCAGGCAATGTCTTTAGGATTGGGAGGGAAATTTACGTTGTACAATGCCAGTTCAGTGTCTTTAAGTAGTAATCCAAGAGTATGCTCTACATAGGATTCCAATAAGTCGAAGTCTGGCTCTGTTTTCCCTACTGGCGTACTCAATGCAATGCCTTTTATTCCGAACAATACCGCTTGCTTAGCTGCGGCCAATGTGCCCGAGTGCCACATAGAATTACCGAGATTGGGTCCCATATTTATACCTGAAAGTACCACATCAATATCATTCCAAAGATGCGTCCCCATAGCAACACAATCTGCCGGAGTACCATTAACCCGATATGCTTCAATGTTTGGAAATTCTATAGGTGATTTTTTATAGCTCAATGGACGTGAGTGGGTTACAGCATGTCCCATGGACGACTGTTCGACATCCGGAGCCACCACCAAGACATCACCAAACTTCTTCGCTACCTTAGCCAAGGCTGCAATACCCGGGCTATATATACCATCATCATTCGTGACTAATATTCTCATAATCTTTACTCTTATTTATTTTCTACTTTTAACAACAATTAAGCTCACATAAATGTTCAACATTAAATAAAGATCGATGGAACAAGCTATTCTACTACACAACCCGGGAGCTGGTGATGAGGATCACCTGAATACGGAACTCGTTAAATCTATTGAACAAGAAGGTTATGGTTGTGTGTACTTCTCGGTCAAGGAAGATAATACTTGGAAGGATCAATTAGATCAAGCGGATTTTGCGGTTGTGGCCGGAGGTGATGGTACGATTCGTCGTGTAGTGCAAGAACTTGTGAGCCGTAGTGTTCTGGCAAAGAAGATTCCCATAGCTATCCTTCCGATGGGTACAGCAAACAACATGTCGAAAACTTTGGGTATAGATAGAGAGCTCGATCATGAAATACATATAAAAAATTGGAAAAAATGCAAGCGTCAGAGGTTTGATCTTGGTGTTATCAAGAATCCTGACACCACCGATTTTTTTATGGAAAGTGCTGGCTATGGTCTTTTTCCAAATCTGATGCAAGCCATGGAGACGGTTGACAAAAGTAAGGTGGAGTCCACAAAAGATGAACTGAAGGTTGCTTTGCAATTACTCTATAAACTTATAATAGACGCAGATGCGGAATCATACACAATAAAGGCGGACGGTAAGACTTATACAGGGAAATGTCTTTTAGTGGAAGTGATGAATATAAAGTCTATTGGACCTAATCTTATGTTGGCACCAAATGCATCCACTGAGGATGGTTTCTTTGACGTGGTAATCGTAAACGAAGAACAAAGGCAAGATTATGCCCAATACATACAAGAATTAATTGATGAAAATCCTAATGCATCATTCTCCTACAACGCCTTTGAAGCAAAAGAACTGAATATCGACTGCAATAGCAAGTACATGCATTTGGATGACGAGCAAATCATGCCGCTAAAAAATCCGCTCGTTTTAGAGGTTCGTGAAAACGTTTTGGAATTCTTAGTAGTAGGCAATTAAGTTCTCTCGTGTGAGAAAGTAGATAAACCGATACGAATGCAAAATCTGCTACCATAAAATAGAAAAGACCTACATCCAAAATTGTGTAATCTGTCTGAAAAAACGAAGCTTCCGAGTTCTGATTTTATATAATAATGAAAACGCCTGAAGTTGGGAACTTCAGGCGTTTTTACCAAACCAATTATTAACCTACTACAGTAGCTACAAAGTTGGTGCCATTTATTTTCGCCACGAGATTAAGGGATGTAGCTTAATTTATCTCTTACATAAAGCGAACGTTTTGCTGTGTATCGAAAATCGACCTCCGATATGCTAGGATAGGAGCGAGGTTACAAATTGGTTACAGTAAATATTCGAATATGTATCATTGTAATTTGTAAATGCCCGATTCTTGGTAAGTAGGCCTTTTTCAGTTCTAGGCGCTCAAAAGACTCAACATCTTACAGATGTTAAATTATTCTATACAAATTTTGATTCTAATAGCGTATCATAAAATACTTAAAGATAACTCCTATAGGGGTACCTCACCCAAATTCCTTAAATTTTACTTCAATAAAAATCCCTGCCAATATCAATTAGCAGGGATTGCAATGAAATCTTGAGTTTGCAAAAAATTTTTCTGATACTTTACTTTTTTAAATTTAATGTGATGATAATTGTTTAGCCTTTTCTTCATCGTAGGACTCTTCCAATTCAGCAAGTTTTTTCTTACCGTAGGCGATTTTAGTAATGACATAAAACAATACCGGAACAATAAAAATGGCAAGTAACGTAGCGGCCATCATTCCACCAAAAACAGTCCATCCTATTGTTTGCCTTGAATATGCGCCTGCGCCTGTAGAAAGCATTAGGGGTATAATTCCTAGAATAAAGGCAAACGAGGTCATGATAATTGGTCTGAGCCTTAATTTCACGGCGTCTAGAATTGCATCCATCAAAGGCATACCAATATCAACCCTTTCTTTGGCAAACTCGACAATCAAAATAGCATTTTTTGCAGCCAAACCGATAATTGTTACTAAACCAATTTGTGCATAGATATTATTATCCAGACTTGGAATAAACGTCAATGTCAAGATGGCTCCAAAAATACCCAAAGGAACTGATAGCAAAATCGAGAAAGGCACTGACCAACTCTCATAAAGGGATGCTAATAACAAGAATACGAAGATTATACAAAGTGCAAAGATCATAATCGTTGAATTTCCAGACTGGCTCTCTTGCAGCGAAAGACCTGAAAAATCATAACTATATCCCGCTGGCAAGGTTTGTGCAGCCACTTCCTGCAAAGCATTTAAAGCATCACCCGAACTATATCCCGGAGCGGCCGAACCACTAACCTCAATACTTCTAAATATATTAAAGTGATTGATGATCGATGGATTTTGAACTAATTCCCAACTCACCATACTTGCTAAAGGAACCGGTGCTCCCATCGTATTGTTAACGTAAAGTTTGTTTATATCTTCAATATTCATCCTGAAATTGTTATCAGCCTGGGTAACAACACGGAAGTTTCTGCCGTAGCGGGTGAAGTCGTTAATGTACGACGACCCTAGGTAAGCAGAAATAGTACTGTAGATGGATGATATCGAAACGGACATTTTTTTTGCTTGCTCTCTGTTGACTGAAATTTTGAAGTTTGGCGAATTGGAATTAAATAAGGTATATGCCATTCCAATCTCAGGCCGCTGGTTTGCAGCAGCAAGAAATTGACCAACAACGCCTTCAAATTGTTTGATGTCTACAGTTTGCTGATCTTGGATCATCAATGAAAAACCTCCTGATGTACCTAAACCTGGTATAGCAGGCGGCGTGACTGCCAAAATTTTGGCTTTACTATAAGTCGCATATTTACCCATTATAGCCCCCGTGATATCAGCTACCGTCCTTTTGCGATCAGCCCATGGTTTAAGCGATATGAAAAGCGTAGCGGCATTAGATTTGTAGGATCTATTTAAAATGTTTATACCTGATATCAGGGTAATATGCTCTATTTCGGGATAATCTTTTCTAAACTCCTTATTTAGTTCTTCTAATACTTCATTGGTACGGCTAGCGGCAGAACCTTCAGGAAGTGTTACACCAGCGAAAAATGAACCGTTGTCCTCCGAGGGGATAAAACCTGTTGGTTTCGTGGTAAACATATATCCTGTTCCGACGAAAATACATACCAGAATAATTATAGCAAAGGGAGCTCTACGAATAGCATATTTTACCCCTTTTGAATAGCGCATTGTAACTCTTTCAAACCACAGATTAAATTTATAAAATAATTTATTCAACCCTTTAGCCTCTTTATTGACTGCAGTAGGTTTAAGAAGTAACGAACATAGGGCAGGTGTCAGCGATAATGCGATGAATGCTGAAAGCATTACCGAAACGGCAATCGTGATGGCAAATTGTTGATATAATTGGCCGACCATACCCGGAATAAAGCCTACTGGAACGAATACTGCTGCAAGAATTAATGCAATAGCGATTACAGGGGCAGTAATGTCTTTCATAGCTCGTATGGTAGCCTCTCTAGCGTCCAGCTTCTCATGGTCTATGTAGTGCTGCACAGCTTCGACAACGACAATGGCATCATCTACCACAATACCGATCGCCAGTACAAAAGCCAGTAGTGTCAGGTTATTGATAGAAAATCCAAACATCGTAAAAAAGATGAACGTTCCTACAATAGACACCGGAATAGCTAAAACAGGTATCAGTGTTGCTCTCCATGATTGAAGGAAAAAGAACACTACAAATGTTACTAAGATTAGCGCCTCAACTAGTGTATGGATAACCGAATCAATGGATGCGTGTACAACCGATACTGTTTCATAGCCTACAACGTAGTCAACACCAGGAGGGAATGATTTTTTCATTTCCTCTAGGGCAGCGTAGATTCCATCAGCAGTCTCTACAGCATTACCTCCAGGAGTTTGTGCAACCATCATACCTGTAGATCTCATCCCGTCGGTTTTGGTAGTCGTAGCGTAGCTAAATTGTCCCAATTCCACTCTGGCTACATCCTTAAGCAGGACTATTGATCCATCTGTATTTGATTTTATGACGATTTCTTCAAAATCTTGAACAGATGACAGATCAGAATCCGTAATTACAGGATACTCGAAAACCTGTGAGTTCTGTAAAGGCGGAGCACCTACGGAGCCCCCAGGCATACGTAAATTTTGTTCTGCTATCGCTGTTGAAATTTCCGTAGGGCTCAGTTTTAAGCTTGTAAGCTTATTAGCGTCTAACCATACACGCATGGCAAAGGGTTGTCCAAAAGCATTAACATCACCTACACCCGGAACACGTAAAATAGCGTCTTTGATGTAAAGGTTTGCATAGTTTGCCAGGAACTTATCATCTCTCGAGCCGTCAGGGGATACTAAAGAAACCAACATCAAGATGTCGGTATTGGCCTTTCTGGTAATGACACCCAAACGCCGTACAGCCTCCGGCAATGCAGGCTCTGCAATACCAACACGGTTTTGTACATCTAAAGTCGCAACATCTATATCTGTTCCAACTTCAAAAGTTACTGTTATGGTTGACTGACCATTTGAGGTACTATTAGATGACATGTAAATCATGCCGGGTGTACCGTTTATTTGACTTTCAATTGGCGTTGTTACTGTTTGCTCGACGGTTTGCGCGTCTGCTCCTGTATAGTTCGCCGTCACGGTCACCGTTGGTGGAGCTATGGAGGGGTATTGACTTATGGGGAGTGTCAATATTGATATACTGCCAATAATCATAATCAATATTGATATGACAATAGCAGTGACGGGTCTTCTTATGAATACTTCTGATATCATTCTTATGTGATTAGTATGCTAATTTGAATCTTAATTTTGAGCTTTGCCTTCAACAACTTTAGCGCCTTGACGAACATTAAAAACGCCATCAACCACTATGCGTTCGCCGGCATCAACCCCTGATTCTATCACTACATTGGTTCCGGTTTTTAGACCTAGTTCAACAGGGCGGGTCTCGGCCATACTGCTATCATTTACAACATATACATTATAAACGCCTAGCTGATCTTGTACAGCTTTAAACGGAATAATAACTTGCTCAACTTGTGATGTGCTTTTTACATTGATAGTTAAATTCATCCCTGCGCGTAAAGCATTTTGGGTATTATTAAATGAAGCGCGAACTTTAATAGTTCCTGTTGTAGGATCTACCGCGCGATCAATGATTGCTATTTTTCCAGATTGAGTATAGCTTTCACCTCCAGGAAGTGTAACGGTAATCTCGGTTGAAGATTTTCCAGTTTTATAGGCGTCAAATTCAGAGATTTCGCGCTCACTGATTTGAAACTCTACAGCGATGGGATTAATGGAACTTATCGTGTTTAACAATGTGGTACCTGCGCTAACTAGGGCGCCTGCACGCACTTGAGATATGCCGACGGCTCCACTAAAGGGCGCTCTTATCACCGAGCGTTGTAAATTGGTTTCTGCGGTAGTTAAAGCAGCCTGTGCAGATTGAATTTGCGCTTTTTGATTAGTAACATCTGTCAAAGCATAGTCCAATGTTTGTTTAGCAATTGCATCGCTTTCAGAGAGCTTTTGATAACGCGTTAAATCCTTATTAAAGCGATCCAAAGTACTCTTTGCAATCTCTAAGTTTGCTTTAGCTTCGTTTACTGCAGCTTGGTATCTAATATGATCTATCTCATACAGGGCTTGACCTTTAGATACGGATGCTCCATCGGTGACATAGATTTTAGTGATATACCCGCTTACCTCGGCAAACATTTGTGTCTCCTGCATTGGCACAACGCTGGCAGGATAGGTTTTAATTCCCGAGACAATTTCTTTTTGAACAATGGTTGTGGATACTGGAACAGCTTGTTGCTGCTGACTGCTTGCTTTTTGCTGCTTATCTGATTTGTCCTGCGAGCCACATGACTGCAAAAACAGCCCAGAAGATGCTATTATAAGTGCGAAAATTATATGATTCTTATTCATGGTTACTATATAACGTGTTTGATTTGGTTCTTTAGTTTCTTGCTATATCTACGGTGCCTAATGCCTTTTGTATATCTAGCTTGCTTGCAAGAACAGCGTAAAGTGCATTTAAATAATTTATTTGACTGGTCTTCAAATCTGTCTCTGCAGTCATTAAGTCCAAATAAGTTTTTATTCCTGCATCGTATTGCAATTTGATGGTATTATAGACATCTTCCGAGAGATCCATATTGTCTTTAGAGTTTCTCCACTCATTCATATTGGATCTGTAGCTAGCCATCCCAGCGGAGTATTCTGTACTGATTTGATTCTCTAAGTTCTTTAAATCCCATTCAATTCTTCTCTCTTGTAGTTCTGACTTCCTAATCTCTTGGATACGTTTGCCGCCTGTGAAAATGGGCATAGTTAGGGATAATCCCACCGAAGAACTAGGAAAATTATTAGCAAATAATTCGCTGAATCGATTGTTAAAGTAGTTTGCATTATACAAACCGTAAGCACTCAGTTCGGGTAAGAATTGCCACTTCTGGTACTGTGTATTTAGCTTTTGGATGTTTTTGGATGTTTCTGCTTGCCGGTATTCAACTCTATTTTCATAGCTTACATTTTGCGAAGTATCAAGCAAGATATTGCTTTCCATAGATTGATTTTCGAACGATAGGCTAAGTGCTTCTTTAGGGTGTAATCCTAGTAGCATTTTTAAGTAATCATACTTGTAGTCGAGCATCTCTGTGGCCGTTTTAAGTTCGGCTTTGGAATTATTCAGAGATATCTGTGCTCTTTTGTAATCTGTTTTATCGACTAGTCCAGTCTCGTAGCGGGCATTTGCCTCAGAATACTGCCGCTCGAGTCGCAGAATATTTTCTTTGATAATATTGATGGATTCTTCCGAGGTAAGTATATCGTAATAAGCTTTACTTACATCTACCACGGTATTAATCTCGGTGTCCTCGATATTTTGATCATTCTGCTGACGCACGTATTTTGCAGCGCGAGAGGCCTGCATTAAACTAGGACTTAAGATGGACTGATCAGCTCGCAATGATAAGTTTCCCGTGTTTCTTTGACCCATCTGTATGACGTTTCCATCAATAATTGCAATAGGAATTTGGATATTTCTAACTACTGATCCAGTTGCACCAATTTGAGGAAACCATCCCGAAAGTGCAGAAGCGATTTCTCTCTCTCCGATAGCTTTATCTATATCAGCTTGTTTCAGCTCAATCTTATTCTCCAGAGCAAATTCTATGACTTGATCCAGAGTAGCATTTTCAGGCAATTTTTTCTGAGTTGAACGAGCCTGACCGTATGACATACTCACAATAAGCATTGTAAATATGGGTGCTATTAATAATTTTTTCATCATACCACTTCTAAGCTTTGATTCCATCCCAGATAATTTTGATTATATCTTCACGCTCTTTCTGATCGGTCTTGTAAAAACCATATGTTTCCATTCTGACATACGATTTTGCAGAACCAATAAATAGTGGCATCAGAGTGGGGAATCCCAGTTTCTTGATAACCTTTTGCTCAATCCCATCTTTCAAGAAGCTTCGAAGTCGGTCAATACCATAAAAGCTTATCTTCTGTGATTTTTCTAAAAGCTCGTAATACGGTGAGGAGTAGAACTGCTCGTCGAACCAAAACACCTCTGTATTGGAAAGATAGTAATCAACAACTCTATTCCATATCTCGAAGAATTTTTCTTGATAAGTTAGGCCCTCGGTTTCCGCAAAAACATATTCTATGCATTTCTGGCGGTGGTAAATGAAAAGCTCTGTTATTAGTACGTCCTTGGATTCGAAGTAATGGTAAATTGTACCTGCTGCTACCTTTGCATTTGTAGCGATTTGGCTCATAGGAGTTCCATGAAATCCTTTTTCATTGATAAGCTTTAAAGTGCTCTCAAATATTGCCTCTCTTTTGTCTATTATTTGATCGTTCATTCGGTTGCAAATCTAGTTATTTTATATATCAGCAAATGTCAAAATTTTGTTATCTAACGCTGATCGACAAATTGTGTTTAATAAATGACAGTTTTATGTTTCTAATGTGGATCGATAAATACAGAATATCGTATCAGAAGTTATCCGATATGCTAAAGGATGCATTTTTGTAGAAAGAAAAGCTATCAAATCTTTCTGTAGCAATAAGTGAAAGTAATTCTTAGTTTAAAGCTTGCAGGTGATAGATTTAAAAATTCCCTAAGTTTAAGTTATATTTGTTTCATTACCCAGCAGGTTGACGGCGAATTTATTCCGAAACTATTCGGTTATAAATATTTCGACCAAGATTGAAATCTTAATAAGCCTTGATTACCTTCTTGCTTTGATCTTGCTGGATATGTAAAAAAAGCTGGAAAAGTTATCAGAATAATATCTGTACTTGATCGTAACACGACTAAAATCAAATATATCTCGTTGTGAAAACAGTATTTTTTACCAATCATTTTATTTGTAGATAGTTATTCTACAGATTTGGTAAACATCAAAACCTAATTTATCAATTACTTAACCGTGAAAACTGTATTCAAGATAAAACTGTTCTATCTATAATAATTTCAGTTGTGTGCCCAGCTGTTCATTATTATTGTCGTCCTTATTTTTAGCATCATTAACTCTTTTATCTACAGGCCAGCCATCTAGCAAATCGTTAGAAACACGATTTAATAAAGAAAGACGGGTCTGCTTTTCCACACTGGGTTCTAGCCATACCATTGCTTCTGAGGCAGATAGTATACAGGGCATACGGTCATGAATTTGTCCAATAAACTCATTTGCTGGCTGCATAATCATCGTACAGCTTGGAATCATCATATCTTTCACCGGATCTTTCCAAGTATCCCACAATCCGGCTAAATAAAGTGTCTGAGCGTCTTTACGTTGAAAATAGTAAGGTTGACTAGGTGTTTGCCGTTTGTCAAATTCGTAGAATCCATCAACAACAAATACGCAATGCCTACGACCAATCAAGGTTCGGTAACTTGGCAACGTATGCATAGTTTCAATACGCGCGTAGGTTGTAGAAAATTTTGGTGGCTCGATGCTGCCTGCTGGAATTAAACCCCAGCGGATATAGTGAAGTTTCCCTGGACGGGCGTCTATTATGACAGGCATCTCTGTGCCAGGAGGTCGGTTTGTATCTTTTGCTTTGTTTTCGCCGCCTAATTGTAAGCCAGCTTTTGCGGCAAGCTCTTTTGCCTCACTGATCAATGTTCTTCCACACATAAATCCCCTTCTCCCTATTGGTAATTAACTGATTTATAAAATTTTATGAAACTTTAATAATGTCTTCCCACCGCGTTGTATATCCAGCGCTTAAGTGTTCATGTTTTAAACGCCACTGCTTCTTATAACCCTCACTTGCTATACGTACAGTACCTCGTCCATAAGCCATGTTTAAATGATCCAATATTTCCGATAACTTATCAGCTTTAGGATCATGCCGTTGAAATAAATGGAATTGTAGTTCATGCTCCGGAATTAGGGCTGTGGCAATAACGCCGGCTTTTCTATATTTAATACCATACTGAAATAACATTCGAGCAACTCTGGTCGCAGCAGCTACTATATCTAGCGTATTATTACTGGCTATTGGTAGTCGGTGGGTGTGTCTAGGGTAATGTTGAGGATGATCTTCTCTATGTTTATTGGTTAAAAGAAACACTTCTAAAAACTGACAACACATCTTTTCCGTTCTAAGCTTTTCTGCTAATCGCGAAGCATAGGCAGTCACAGCTTCGCATAATATGTCAACTTGTTCGATATATCCGCTAAATGATCTTGTAACGGATAAGCCCTTTGCCTTTGGTGGTGGATCGCCTAAGCTAAGCATAGGGCGCCCCCATAATTCGTTCCATAAGCGCTGACCTTGAATAGTCATATGCTGCTTGAACCAGCCTTCAGGAAGATCTCTCAATTGGCCAACAGTTTGTATGTTCAACGCTGCCAGTTTTTGATAATACTGGCGCCCAACTCCCCAGAGATCTTCAACAGGAAATTGTGCTACTGCATTAGTTATATCATCTGATGTCGAAAGCACACAAGTTCCACCACTTTTTTTGGCAATTTTATTTGCCATTTTCGCAAGTGTCTTGGTGGGAGCAATGCCAATTGATACGGGTATACCTGTATTTTTAATAATCTCTTGCCGCACCAGAACCACATAATTATCTAAGTTGTCCATTCCTCCAGCCCATGCAAAACACTCGTCAATACTATAGGGCACAACCGTTGGAAACCACCTAGATAAGTTGCTCATCACGCGTTCTGACAGATCTCCATATAGCACGTAATTACTAGAGAAAACATGTATATCAAGTTTTTTAAGTAGGTCACGTATTAAAAATTCTGGATCTCCCATACGGATACCCGCTAATTTAGCTTCTTCGCTGCGAGCTATAACGCACCCGTCGTTATTTGATAATACGACAATAGGTAAGCCCTTTAGAGCAGGGCGAAACAACCGCTCAGCCGAAGCATAAAAATTATTACAATCACAAAGCGCAAACATTTCGATACTTACCCTTTAATAAACCCTTAGGCATTACATTGTAACACACCGCAATCACTACTCCCCAAACTTCTAAATTAGCATCTTTAGCAATAGGGTCTATACCATTACTAGACTGCAAACTAGCAGCACCACAAGGGGAGAAGTTTAAACTCCTGCAAAGCAATTTACCTTGCCAGCAAGCGATGACTATAGCACCGTCAATTGCGCGCAGAGAGCGATCTACAACTAGCAATGATCCATGAGGAATTTGAAACCCTGACATAGTATCACCATCCATTCGAAAGTAGAATGTGCAATGTGGATCTATAACAAGAACATCGCTGATATCTAATCTTCCTTCCAGATAGTCATCGGCAGGAGATTTAAATCCTGATATTGTTTGTTGTGCTCGCTGCTGAACCTTCCTAATCATAATGCAAAGTTATGCTAAAAAAATTAGTAAAAAGATAATACTTATTAAATTTAGGTCGCTTTTAACATTTGTTAGTTCGATAGCCTAAAAAGCAGTAATATTTAGAGGTATAAAAATGTTGACCCGATGCATTATTATGACCGATATATTTTTTAAAATCTTATTTACTATCACCATCTATATAACGGTAAAGCACTCTCTATTCAAAATCATAGATCCCTAAGGAACGTGAGGTCATTCGACATTTGAAGCTTTAGATTTTACCTTATCAAATATTAATTAATCAATGTATGTCATAATAAACTTCAATAAAGGATCATTTTTTTTCACTAATTATTTTAGTATATTTGTTATCTGTGAAGATGTTTTGATCCTAGAATTAAGGTTTGATTAAGCATTTGAACTAGGATTTTACCATACAATATTAAAGCGATAGCATCCGTGTCAGTATGTTATTTTTTGCTTATAATTAAATGTTGTGACGCAAAGCCATATGAATAAAAAAGTACTAATTTTTGAAGATGATAGCGCTACAGCAGAATTATCTGGTATCATCGTGAGCCAGCTCGGTTTTGAAGTTGCTTATCGAAGTGAAACTAATGACGTACTAAATGATGTACTGATAGAAAAGCCTGATCTAATTATTATGGACAATTGGATACCAGGCCAGGGAGGCTTATTATCTGTTGAATTGCTAAAACAAACTTCTGAGACATCTCATATACCCATCATCTTCTATTCTGCAAATACAGATTTTGCCAATCTGGCAACAAGCAGTAAAGCAGATGCTTATCTTATAAAGCCATTTAATTTAACGGATCTTGAAGCTATGATCGGCAGATTAATATTTAGTAATGATAAATAAGTATTTAACTTTTAAGAAGCACTAAACATTGGCTTAACATATGCGTTTATAGTGTATCTCATTTATACTATAGAAATTCAACAGTTATGCCGGAATATGCGAAGGCTTTAAGCAAAATATTTGGAACTGCTTTAGACGCCTCATTCGATGGCGTAGTAATTACAGATAATAATCAGCCGGACAATCCTATAATATATTGCAATCAGGCTTTTTGCGATATCACAGGGTATAGCATGGATGAAATAGTCGGCCACAATTGCCGCTTTCTTCAAGCCAATGATAGAAATCAAAAAGTTCGCAAGACCATTGCTGCCGCTGTTAAAGAAGGCAAATCATGTCAGGTAGATATTCGCAACTATAAAAAAGATGGATCACTTTTTTGGAATGAACTATCTATTTCACCTGTACATGACGAAAATGGAAATATCACTCATTTTATTGGCATTCAAAACGATATCTCTCGACGCAAACAGGCTGAGCATAATTTAAATTTGGAGCGGGAAAATCTTGAAAAAAGAGTGAATGAACGAACTAAGGAGTTGCAGGAGCATGAGCAGTTTTTAAAAGGAATTGTGGAAACCATACGCGAAAGCTTGATTGTACTTGATCCTGAGCTCAATATTGCTCTAGTCAACCGACATTTCGAAAAATTCTTTAAAGTCAATTCAAATGAATTAGTGGATCACAAATTGACTGACGTTTTGGAAGGTTCTTGGGATATCCCTGAGTTGATTAACCTATTGCGAAATGTATTACCAGAACATAACCCTTTTGAAGACTTTGAGGTTGTTCACGATTTTCCTTACATCGGAAATCGTAGGTTGATGCTCAATGCATCTCAGATAACCGTGGGGGAAACTTATCAGAACTGGATTCTTTTGGCTATGGAAGATGTTACGGAACGTTATGTGATAGAAAAGAAGAAAGACGATTTTATCGCTATAGCAAGTCATGAGATGAAAACCCCAATAACGGTCGTAAAAGGAAATTTGCAGCTGCTTGAGCGTATGCTCAATAAAGGGGAAACTGACGGATACCAGCCACGATTAAAACAAGCTACGGATTCTCTTGAAAACTTAAGTCGTTTAATTGCAAATCTATTGGATACCTCGATGCTTACGTCTGGATCAACAAGACGGTCTTCCGAAGTGGTAAGTATTGCAGAAATTGTTAATATTACTTTAGGGGAAGTTTCAGAAGTATATAGCGATCATGATTTCGTGCTATATGGTAATTCAGATCTTAATGTAGTAGGTGATAGAAGTCAACTCTCGCAGGTAATTACCAATTTGCTTACTAATGCTGCTAAGTATTCAAAGGATACCAAGCAGGTTATCCTTCACATCGGACGCGTAGGGAATTTTGCGAAAATATCTGTTACGGACACGGGTATTGGTATAGCCAAAGAAAACCATAAGAGAATATTTGATCGCTTTTACCGCGTATCGGCAAATGACAACAACTATTTTGGGGCTGGTATTGGATTATATATATCTCAACAGATTATCTCCGACCACGGCGGAACGATCTGGGTAGAAAGTGAGATTGGACAAGGATCCGTTTTCAGTATTACTATTCCACTCTCCCTGTAATCAAAATATTAAATGGAAAACCACGAAAAATTTATGCAAAGTGCAATAGCACTGTCCGAGAAAAATCTAAAAACATTGCATGGCGGTCCTTTTGGATGCGTGATAGTCCGCGACGGTAAAGTGTTAAGCGCTGAATCAAATTCGGTGACCTTGGATTGCGATCCAACAGCCCACGCTGAAATAAATGCAATACGTGCAGCAGCTAAAAAGATTGGTAAAGCGGATTTGAGCGGTTGCACGCTATACACCTCCGCAGAACCATGTCCGATGTGTGTTAGCGCGATATATTGGGCAAATATCACCGAAGTTTATTATGGCAACACAAAGCGAGATGCTGAGTGGGCAGGATTTGGAGATCAGTTTATATTCGATGAGTTGCAAAATAAGAGTGAAGAGCAGTCTGTTACATTTACACGTCTATGCGCCAGCGATGCGATAAAAGCTTTTGAGAGGTGGACAAAAATGTCGCGTGAGGCCAAAGGTGATGTAAAAGAAGGATCGAGATGAATTTTATTTTGTTAGTAAAGAAATTCAGAGTGCTTAAGTATATCGAAACTTGGGTCTACTGGGAACATCCAACTATGAAAAAAGAATTTAATTTAATTTTCGATCAAAATCGATAGGAAATAGAAATGTTAATTATAATCGCGAGAACGATGTTTTACATACCTTAATAAATTTAAACAGCAGATTTTGCTGTCTGAAAAATGGGGTACTTACAATGGGCTTTAAAAATCTAAATTTCTGTACAGATCATATAGGATACTACGAAAGGTACGGGTTTGTTTATATTGGAGATGGTTACCATCCTTGGGGCGAAACGTCACGTATTTATCAGAGTATTTTGTAAGAAGCATAGCTACATGTTTTACTATCGAAACATTGGTTTTATGAGAAGGATTTGTTCCGAATTACTTGGCAACTTTTATCTACCTTATATCTGTAGATTTTTTGGGATCGTTACATACTTACAGAACATAGCATGATTCTTTAAAACTCTTTTTATGGTCCTTACTTACGCGAATTCTCTGCCCATTATAACACATTTTTAGCAATTTTAAACTTCATAGGATGACTTCTCCTTCGTGTTGTAGCCATTACACTTCTTTGATCATCGTAGAAGCCCCCACCACGGAACACGCGATATGATCCATATATTTCCGTATCGTACAAGTCCGAACACCACTCCCAGACATTACCTAGCATATCGTAAGACCCCATTTATTTGGCTCCCTTTGCCCCACGATATGTGTTCTATTATCAGAATTACCTTTATATCAAGCTATAGATTCCAATTCGCCGTACCTAATCCCAGCAGAGCCTGCCTTACAGGCATATTCCCACTCTGCCTCTGATGGTAAACGAAATCCATTTGATAACTTATTTTCCAAAATGTCTTTACTATCAATATTGTAATACGGTTGTGATAGAATCTTGATGATCTGTGATTCGCTGAACTTGCTTTTTTTCATTGTCCCTAAATAATAAAACTACATTAATAATCGTAGCTCATTTAAGTGAAGATTACACTTCCACGTAAATAACTTCATCTGTTTATAATAACAAACGTAGTTGGGATTTGAAAGCACTATTGATTGTAGTGAAAATTTTTCTGACGAGATCATAAAACTGTGAACCTCATATTTGAGTGTTATCGAAACTATTGAATTTTTAAATCAATAATTTACATGCTGCAATTGAATTGGAAAAAGCAAATATCTGCTTTAGATTTAGTCTAAATTATTATATATTTGCCCATCTATTTATGAAAAAGTTACATAAGGCATTAGTGTCTTTAGCGTTTTTATCAGCGGCAGTAGGACAGAATTTAAGGGCGCAGTCACCACAAGTCGACACGACCAAACGGGTACAAATTCAGGGAGTAGACGTATTACGGCAAAAGAAAGCGGCCGATTTGCGTCGTTCGCCTTTCGCGGCCGATGGTATTGACATGCAGCCATTACGCTCGCAAAATCTTGATCTCAACCGCGTGCTCGATCGCCTGCCGGGTATACGTGTGCGCCAAAGTGGCGGACTAGGTAGCGAGGCATCTTATACTATTCATGGGCTCACGGGCAATGCAATCCGGTTTTTCGTAGATGGAATCCCTATCAACAATCTTGGCTCTGCTTTTGGCCCAGGAAGCATTCCGTCAAACTCTTTAGAACGAATAGAGGTATACAAAGGTGTAACACCAATCGAATTAGGTAGCGATGCTCTTGGTGGCGCAATTAATTTGGTAACACGGCAAGATGTAGAGAATAATCTGGAGCTTTCGTACGCTGCCGGATCATTCAATACCCACCGTGCGACGCTATCATCTAACTATAGATCTAAGAATCAAAAAGTCTTTGCACAGCTCAATGCTTTTGGGAACTCTACGGATAATAACTATGAAGTATGGGGGCCAGGCGTAGCCATTGCTGGTGCCGACGGCAGGATTATTGAAAACTTACGTTTCAAGCGTTTCAACGACGATTATCAAAGTATAGGCGCCAAAGCTACAATCGGTCTTCGCGAACTGGCTTGGGCTGATCTTCTTTCAGTTGGGCTGTATGCTTCTGGTAGTGATCGCGGCATACAGACGGGGCGTACAATGGCTTTCGTATATGGTGCAGTACGATACCATGATCGTTTTCTGATGCCCAATGTGAGGTATGTAAAGCGAAACTTGGCGAATGGTAAATTGGATATCGACGTATTTGCAGGCATCAATTCATTGCGCGGAACGACGACAGATACCAGCAGTAATAAATTTAATTGGGCAGGTACTATTATAGATCCCAATGTGCAAGGCGAATTAAATGGCATCAGGGCACAAAAGTCTATCTATCAGTTCAGAGACCGCAATTCGCAATCAAGAATAAATGCCAACTATCGTTTTTCGGAACAATGGCAAACGCGATTAGCCTACAACGGAAGCTGGGCACGCCGTGATGGTTCTGACCAATTAGGCGTAGCCGAATGGACCATCCCATTGCGGGAGCCGCAACATATGAACAAAAATATTTTGGCGGCAGCCGTAGAACACAACAATAGAGATAAAACTTTTCAACAAATCATATCATTTCGAGCCTTTCAGTATCGCGCCGAATCGGTGGCGTATGAATATTCTGGAAACTCCCAGCGCGAGCTTGTGCCGATCACTAGCGACGATTTGCTATGGGGTGGTAGCTATGCCGCGCGTTGGATTCCAGCAAAGGATTGGGCACTAAAAATGTCTTTGGAAAATAGTATTCGCCTACCCGAAACGGTCGAGCTTTTTGGTGATGGTACTACGATTTTAAATTCGCCTAACCTGCGTCCTGAAGAGAGCCAAAACCTAAATGCGTCTGTTCAACGTAGCTTTGGATGGAGCGATGAAGTGAGATTGGAAACCTCGGGAACTTATTTCTTTAGGAATACCCAAAATCTCATATGGCTTGGTGAAGGTGATTTGTTTGGCACCGCTCGCTATGAAAACTTGGAGAAAATACGTAGCCAAGGATTTGAAGTAGAGGCACGGTTGAATATCCGAGAAAGGTTCTTCTGGACGTTAAGTACCACCTATCAGGATATCCGCAACAAACAACGTTTAACGCCTAGTGGATCTTCCAATGTGGTGTTCAATGATCGACTGCGCAATATGCCATACTTCTTCGCCAATAGTGAAATCAGAATGCAGGCCATTCAAGCCGGAAAATCCAAATTTCTAAGTGCGTACCTTAATACGCAATACATTGAGAAATTCTATTTTGGTTGGCCTAGCTTAGGCAACCGCGCAACAAATGCTTTTGTACCACGCCAGTTTATTCAGGATGTGGGCGCTGCTATGACTTTTGAAAACCTTGGCTTAACATTGGGTGTCGACTGCTACAATCTGTTCAATCAACAAGTGTACGACAACTACTTATTGCAAAAACCAGGTCGCTTCCTTAGCCTTAAAATCACGTATCATATCTCTAATCCTTTTTAATATTTCAATATTATGAACAAACAGTTTATAAGAAGACGCTTGAATTATGCAGCGGCATTCCTAATGGTGCTCAGCACGCTAACTATCTCCTGTAGCTCAGACGGACCAACAGTTGATCCAGATGAAAATGCCGAACGTTCGTATACCGTTGGCGCTTGGGCTCCTGATGGATCGCAATACTTGGCGCAAACCTCTTCATTGACCGAAGGTGAGTTAAGCTTTGTAGGCAATGGTTTGCAGGCAAATGGCTCTAGATACTTGTGGCACAAAAACCACGTATATGTGATGAATCTAGTCCTAAGACAATTTATCCAATATGAGATGAATGCGGATGGCACGCTTACGCAAAAAGGCGCTATTGCCGTAGATGGTGTTGTACCCAATTACTTTCAATCACTGAATGTGGCTGATGATAATACCTTATTGGTATTAGGGTCTCAAGAGCAAGGTGCTAAAGGTGCAGCAGGTTGGGCTCGTATTCGTGTTCCTGAATTTGTCGTGGAAGCGCGCGGTACATTAAATGTGCCGTATAATGCAGCAACTCCAGCTGTAGAGTTTGCCGTAGGACGCGGATATGTCGACGGAAATAAATTCGTTATGGGTGGTTATTATTATGACTACGAAAACAAAGGGTATACTGCAAGTGGTGTACAGGCGATGGTGTATGATTATCCATCGATGAGCAATATGCGTGTGATTACTTCGAACGTGACCAATGCAGGGATCGGCTATGATTATCTATCATCACTTACAAGCGATGAACAAGGCAATCACTACTTTGTTGCAAGTGCAGGTCGTTTCTGGACTGGGCTAGGCGGCAAATCTGGTGTAGTTCGTATCAAAAAGGGTGAAGAGCGTTTTGATCCAGATTACTTTCTTGATGTCACTACACCATTGGGCAAGCAAGCATGTTTAATGGGAATTAACTACGTAGGCGGCGGTATCGCATTTGGTACGGTGCAGTACGAAGAGATGATGACTTCTGTACGTGATCGGTTAGGTAATGTAGGGCAGGTCGTAAAATTGGATTTGGCTAACAAACAGGTTACCCTGATGAATACACCACTTAGTCCAGTTAGTATGGTACGTTCACCATTAGTTATAAATGGCAAATACTACACAGCAATTACACCAACGGATGGTGCTGCTGCCATTTACGAATTTGATCCTGCTGGAGATGCTAATGCTGCAAAACCTGGTCTAAAATTGCTAACTGGAACAACAGTGAATCTGATTGCGCCACACCCAGCAAGATAAAAAATACCCAGAACTACAAGAAGAGCGGTAATTGAGCCGCTCTTCTATTGGATGACCAATCCCCCCCACATCATTACCAATTTTATGACAAAATCGTCTGTGCGAAAGCCAAAAAAAAGAAAGTCGACCTTTCGGAAAGTCAGCGAATGGCTGCATCTTTGGCTGGGTCTTTTCTCGGGCATAGTTGTATTCGTGGTCTGCTTTACCGCGGCTATTTGGGTTTTCCGAGACGAAATTGCTTATTTTACCATGCCATTCAATAGGGTCGAAAAGCAAGATCTGCCATTGGATCGCCCATCGGCTTATCTCGCAGTGGCGCAAGAGTATCTTGATAGTCGACCTACAGTCGAAAAGTTTGAAGTAGCTGCCATTACGTACAGAGAGCCAGGAGAGAGTTTGCTAGTAGAGTATGCTGATGCTACGAAGCATATTCCACATGGCAATATACACCTCAATCCTTATAGCAAACAGTTTATATACGACGAATACTTTGAGGATAGTAAGACGCTGCAATTTATTTATTTCATCCGTGCTGGTCATCGTTTCTTTTGGTTGCCACCCGAAATTGGAAGTCCATTTGTCGGTATCAATTGCCTGATATTCTTGGTGGTGTTGATTACTGGAATCATCTGGTGGTATCCAAAAAAATGGAATAACAGTACGCGAAAAAAGAGCTTTAGTATAAAATGGAGTGCCAAGTGGAAACGTCTCAATATAGATCTGCACAATGTGCTGGGCTTTTACACGCTTATTTTTGCCTTTATCCTGACGTACACTGGTGTTTACTATAGCTTCGACTGGTTTAAAGCAGGTTATCATACCTTATTAGGCGAAGGTAAAACTGTGCTTACGGCTGACAAACAAATCTCGGAAGAATCGACCAACTCAGATGTAAACATTCACCCGTGGGATGCGGTTTGGCAGAAAGTTTACCAGCAAGAAGGTAAATCCGAAGGGCACAATAAGATTGGCTATCCACGAGGAAATAGAGATATGGTTTATATGCTATATAATCCGGTCCCAGGCAAATTCTATGGCGCATACACCCGTATGTTCCATGCCGCAACATTAGCAGAAAATCCCAAGAGAATTCCTTTTGGACGAGAAGGAAATATGGAGTATGCTGAACTTAATCCTAGTCAAAAATTGATCAGACTAAATTTTGATTTACATCTTGGTACCATTGGTGGGCTATCTACAAAAATTTTGGCATGTATCGTTTCGCTTATCTGTGCCTCGCTACCTATCACCGGTTTCATCGTGTGGTACAACCGAAAAAGAAAACAAGATTTAATATCTACAAATCATCTATCGGCAACAACTTTACCTTAGTTAAAATAGAATATACTTTTCAAACACATAAAGATTATTGTCTCACAAAACGAACAATATTCCTGAAATAAATCCTATCAAGAATTTAAAGAATTTTATATTCCAATGTTTCAAAGACTTATAAGAACTGTATTCAGTACATTGTATTCGTTCAGATAGAAATGAAGATTAGGATGAAGATATTTGTTGTAGAGGATGATAATGCATAAGAGACTTGTTGGAGACCCTACTAACTGACGCAGATTTCTTGTTCAGAGTTTTGAAAGCATAGCAGCCTTCAGTAATAGAGATTGCACATCGCAGATCTATATCTATTCGATGTTATGTTATCTGATGATTCTGTGATTGACTTGTGTAAATCTATACGTAAGACTGAGACCAAAAAAGTCATTCTGGTTCTTATAAGGAATGCGCATGCTTTGAGAACCTATTTAAATGGGATCCAAGAACCAAAAGGCTTTATTCAAAAGCCTTTTGATATCAATAATCTACTAGGTAAGACTAAAGTAGCTTTGGCTTAAAAACTATCGTTTTCTGAATAAGTAGTTCAAGCAGGTTTCCCTTAACTCAAATCCTTATTTTGTGGAATATATTGCATATTTTTAAATAAAAAACGGAAAATTTTTATTCCGAAAAGGTTGTGCTCTGGCAATATCTCGTTTTACATATAAAAAATTGATCTGTAAATTGAAGTTGATCAGAGAAAACTAAAAAATCGACAGACTAAAACCTAATTTAAAATAGTGATACGCATATGAAGGAGTTATTAACTGTTTTTCTTCTTGTTTTCGCACAAAATCTACTTTCCATATTAGGTAATACTTTGCATGCCCAAGATACTATAAATTTTAATCTAGACACGGGTAAAATAGACTACGTGGCCAGGATGGAAGAGTTTTTCCGGCGAGCATCCGCTGAAAGCGCTAGCGATCTAGCGTTGGATAGAGCAATGATTCGTCAAGGTAGGATATTTGAGGAAATTAAAGTTGTGTCGAGACAGGCTCGTTCCTTCCTTAAAAAAGGTTTTGATACCCTATCAATGCATAATAGACTTACTGAGGTTTCGCGATGGCGCGATCTGGCCGGTGATGGCGTTTTCCAACATCAGGGCAGCGCACATACTTCTCGCAATCTCACTGCAACCTACAACATCCTTCATGCACTGCAGATACAGATACTGACTTACAAAAACCAGATAGACAATTATCATGAACATCTAGTTAACTATCGGCTGCAGATTGACTCTTTGTCAAATGACCGGTCACTCTTTGTCTTTTCAAGGGATTCAGTCGAACTAACGGAATATATTAATAAGATAAGACTAGTCTCTAAGGGTTTAAGTCCAATTGACAAAGACCTAGCCGCAAATATTAATGGTATACAGGCTATGCAGGACAAAGTGAACTTGGAGCTTTTAACCATTGAGAACAATTTGGAAGAAATCGTTTATTACCAAACGGAAATCACGAACAAAGGTTTGTCTAGAGATTTCGCACCTTTATGGGAAAGCAGCAAATACGAGCGTCCACCTCATGAGATCTTATACTTTTCATTTCTTAAAGCTAAACTAGTATTTACATACTATGTGAAAGCTAACAAAGGAAAGTTGTTTTTGGCTTTTGTTATTATGGTATGCATTGTTGTATATGTAACTTCACTTAAGCGGCAAGCAGTATTAGTTAAGGATAAACTCAAGGGTGAAAGTCTAATGCTTTCTTCGCCAATTTGTTCAAGTTTGCTAATTGGGTTGTCGGTTACCCAGTTTATATTTCCTGATCCGCCCTATGTTTTTTTAATTATCTTCCTACTTGTAAGCTCGCTGCTGTTGACCTTTATCTTTAGGCGCTACATATCGACCTATTGGATGCTGATATGGTTGAGTTTCTCCCTTTTATTTCTTGCCGCGTCTATTGACAATATGATTCTTCAGGCCTCTAGAACTGAGCGATATGTAATGCTAGGAATATCCATTTTGGCTGTGATATGTGGAACTATCGCTTTATTAAATAAAAATAAACACAATGAACTACAGGAAAGGTGGATACTGTATCCCATACTTTTGATGACTATTCTTGAGACTGTGGCGATCATCTTAAATATTTTTGGAATATTTAATATAGCCAAAGCCTTGATGGTTGCAGGTTTAATAAGTGTCTCGGCTGCCATAGTTTTTCTATGGGTGGTAAAATTGGTGAACGAAGGGCTTAGTATAGCCTCTACATTATATATCAAGCAGGAGAGGAGATTTTTCTATATCAACTATAACAGAGTAGGAATGCGAGCCCCAGCTTTTTTCTATATGTTATTGACCATAGGATGGTTAGTGCTGTTTGGGCGCAACTTCTACGAGTTCCATTTTATTACCGAGCCGATCAACGAATTACTTTATTCCGAGCATCGGTTGGGAAGCTACAATTTCTCCGTGATCAATATCGGTACCTTCTTTGTGATCATGATCGCCGCGACTGTGCTTTCAAAAGTTGTTTCCTTTTTTGCATCCGATCCACAGTGGAATACGAACGATGAAAAAGAAGCTAAAAAATTCCACATCGGAAGTTGGATCCTTTTGGTACGCATAAGCATCATTGTACTCGGACTATTTCTTGCTTTTTCAGCAATAGGCATACCTCTGCAACAGATCACTATTATTATTGGGGCTCTGGGCGTAGGTATCGGTTTCGGCTTACAGAGCTTGGTAAACAATTTAGTTAGTGGACTTATCATTGCCTTTGAGAAGCCTGTAAATGTAGATGATATGATAGAAGTAGGAGGACAGTCCGGCAGGGTAAAATCAATAGGATTCCGTAGTAGCGTGATAGCAACTCCGGACGGAGCGAACATGATAATGCCAAATGGCGACCTGCTTAATTCTCATGTGATAAATTGGACTCTCGGGGGCTTTCGAAAACGCTTGCATATACATTTGGATCTGCGTTATGGTATAGAACTGGAACGAACAAAGGAACTGTTGCTGAAAATTTTTGAAAATGAAACACAAGTACTCGATAATCCATCACCAGCGATAGAGTTTGTTGAGGTGACGGCGCAGTCGGTCTCCGTTGATGTTCATTTTTGGGTAAGAACCCTAAAGGATGCAGGCCAGATCAAAAGTAACCTGTTGGTTCAAATTACTAGAATGTTCGATAAAAATGGAGTTCAGTTGTCATTAACACAACAGGAAGTACACATCCATCAGGACAATTCAGATTCGGAAAAACAGAAACTATAATCGATATATAAAACAGAAGTATGATAAGTAATAAAATCATAGCTGTGCTCTTTTTGAGCATCTCCATGTTAATGGTAACTATGAGTGAGTCATCCCTCAAAAGATTTCAAGATTATGAGGCTCTAGCAGATAGTACTACGAATAGGTCATAAGGCAATATTTTAGAATATATAAAGTAATTTACTTCAAAAACTACGATTTTTCGCTATATCAGCACGCACTGCCGAAGAGTTTCAAAATTCTATTTAGGCTATATATTTTAATGAGGTTTTGTTAATTGTCCAATAAACTTCATCATAATAATTCTGTGCTTTATTATATCTAAGTACATATAATTTATATCAATAAATTATTTTTATATGTTTTCGCATATAAAATTGTATATTTGTTTAAATTCGTTGCTAAAGCATATAATTATGACATTACTTGCAGATTTTGTAAAGCTAAAAAGAAAGGAAGTAAATCTTACACAAGAAGAGTTTGCTGAACGCGCTGGTGTTGCACTTACGGTAATAAGGAAAATTGAACAGGGTAAGGAAAACCTAAATCTCGAAAAAGTAAACCAAGTACTTAAAATGTTCGGGCATATCTTGGCTCCTGTGAATGCAAGAGAGATATTAACTGCAAATGATCAAAGATGAGAAAAGCATCTATTTACTACAAGGATCATTTGGCGGGAACCCTCACAGAGACCGACGATGGTGAATATGTTTTTCAATATGATGAAGCCTATATCAAAGCTTATCCTTCAGCATTCATAACATTCACCATGCCTGTAAGATTCAAGCCCTACAACGATAAACGTTTGTTTCCATTTTTTGAGGGACTAATACCAGAAGGCTGGTTGTTGGACATTGCTTCCAAGAATTGGAAAATTAATACAAACGACCGTATGGGTTTGCTGTTAGCGTGCTGCCAAAACTGTATCGGTGCTGTAAGTGTTCAACCTATATCTCAAGAAAATGAGTAACAAAAAGTGTTTATACTGTTATAAAGAATTACCTAACGATAAATCGGATGATTTTCACGAGGAATGTAGTTTAGAATTTTTCGGTACAAAACAGCCGCCAGTGATCGAACATTCATTGGCAGAAATGACTGAATTGGCGAAGAACGTCGTAGAGCGGAGCATAGCAGTTCCCGGCGTGCAGCCTAAACTTTCTTTATCGGTAGTAAAAAGCACGATCCAATATGGAGAAAAGGGGCGTCTAACCGTAGTGGGAGCTTTGGATGGAAGTTATATCTTCAAACCCCCTTCCGATTATTTTCCTGAAATGCCGCAAAATGAACACTTAACCATGCGTATCGCCGAAGCTTTCGGCATAAACGTGGTAAAGTCTAGTCTGATACGGTTAAAATCCGGTGAACCATCTTATATTACAAAAAGAATAGATCGAACTGACGCCGGAGAAAAAATACATATGCTCGATATGTTCCAAATAACAGAAGCATTCGACAAATACAAAGGATCAATGGAGAAAGTCGGCAAGGCACTGGACTTGTACTCGTACAATACGTTGCTGGATAAGTTTTACTTCTTAGAATTGGCAGTCTTTTGTTTCCTCACTGGAAATAACGATATGCACCTGAAAAATTTCTCCATGATCAACACGAACGGAAAATGGACATTGGCACCAGCTTACGATCTGCTTAATGTAGCTATCGTAAACCCCGAAGACACGGAAGAGCTTGCATTAACTTTGGATGGGAAAAAAAGAAAACTTCATTGGGAGCATTTTCAAAGATTAGGACTGTTGTTAGGATTAAACGCCAAGCAGATTAATGGTATTGCCAAACGTTTTCAGAAAAGGAAACCAATTGCTTTGCAATGGATTGATCTTTCATTTCTTTCTGACGAATATAAAGAGAAGTACAAAAACCTTTTGGAAGAACGATATCACAGAATTGAAATGTGAATGTGTTTATTACCAAGACTTCCTGCTCAACCTTTATAAATGCATTGCGTAATAAAATTTAACGTCTTCAAGAATTATAACGCATTGCTTCTGCAAGTTTTAAACGAATATTTTTCGCTTTACCAACAGGCGTAACATGGAGTCTTATAACCTAAGCCTATGACTTCAATCTAATAAATCAAATTTTGATACAGATAGGATTAAGGTTACAAATAGGTTACAGTAAATAATCGGTTAAGTCTCTTTATATCTCGTAAATACATCATTATTGGTTGTTAGGGCTATTACAATTCTAGGCACTCAAAAGACTTAACATCTTGAGGTTATTCAGCAAAACGATATCGAATTTCTTGACTTTTCAATTTTAAACATAGAGGTTAATCACGAAAATAGAACTGAATGCGCTATTAAGAATTATATAACAGAAATGTTCCCAATCGCCCCAAATGCATAATTCATAAAAAGTTTATAGGCTTCAACATCATCCCCCATTCCTCATTGACTTGGGTTGCCAAGTTCATCAATATTAATTGTTCCGGGCAAAATTTGACCTAAATGCACAAATTAATGCACAATAAGTTCATTTTCCAAGTATACATTTTCAGATTTTGCTACAATTATTCCTCAAGCGCACCCGTGCTTATAAAACGCGAGCGTTTCATATTGGTTTGCCGTTATTTATTGAGCAATATTAAAAATAAGATCAAATATGTTATAGGAGTAAAACGCCTCTTTCTCCTGCAGAAACTGTTTGGTTGTCTTCCCCGCTATGAGGAATGATAGGTAGTTATGGAAAATAACGATGAGTTTCACTTTGATCTAAATTGGATATAATTTGATCAGATATGGCAAACTGCACAGCGTAACCAATGCTTATATTGCTCGATATAAACCTAAACCACAATAATTTATGAGACAAATTGCAGCCCTGCTGGGCTTGTTATCGACCGCGATATTTCCGTTGGGGTCTTTGCAGGCAAATACCACCTCATTAGCCGCCCATTACCGTCGAGCACTTAGCAGTAAAACCGTGAATTATCAGAGTTTACAGTCTGTTTTTGTGGTAATCGGAACTGTGCAAGATGCCAATGGGCAACCTGTGCAAGGTGTATCTGTCCGCGAAAAGAGTACGAATACTGAAACAATCACACAAGCCAATGGTTCCTACCGACTTGCTGTGAGTAGCGAAACGGCAACAGTGGTCTTTTCTTTCGTGGGCTATCAATCACAAGAAATTATGTTGTCGGGAAGCCCTACGGTAGACATTACGCTACAGGTAGACGATAGCGATATCGATGAAGTAGTTGTTATTGGTTATCAATCCATCCGCAGAAAAGATTTAACAGGGGCGGCATCTGTCGTAGAAACGCAAAATACCACGGCAAAGGTTGCGCGTTCTTTGCCAGAAGCGTTGCAAGGACAGGCTTCTGGATTGGTGGTGCGAAATTCTGGCGGCCCCGGCCAGGGAGCAGTGGTAAACATTCGTGGCTTAAGTACGCTTTATGGCAATGCTAGTCCGCTTTATGTTATTGACGGAATGCTATCTGACCCAAATGTCACCGTCAATCCCAATGATATTGAAAGTGTACAAGTGCTCAAAGATGCTTCTGCAGCGGCGATTTATGGTGCGCGTTCGGCCAATGGAGTTATCATCATAACCACCAAAAAAGGAAAATCAGGACCGATGGTCGTGAATGCTTCGGGGCGCTATAGCGTCTCTAGTTTGCCCAAAATGTTTGATATGATGAGTGGGCCAGAATACGTTGCGATGAATCGACAAGCGTATGAAAATGCTGGATATACGCAACAGAATGCAGTAGAGAATTACGATGGAACCGATGTAAATTGGGGCGATGAGTTGTTTCGTACTGGTGCGATTCAGGATTATAGCGTCTCGGTATCCGGCGGAGGGCTCACGTCCAAATATTTTATGTCTGGATCTTATTTTAAAGATGTGGGTACCATGATCGAACGCAAATTTGATCGCGCAGCATTGCGTATCAATACCGAAGGATCGAAAGGACGCGTACGTATTGGAGAAAATCTGATGGTATCTACTTCCTACGGTCGATCGCCATTTTCTGGCGGAGCATTCGGTGGCAATCCATTTTACGACGCCTTTAGCATGTTGCCGATTATACCTGTGCAAGATTTTTCATTCATCAGCGATGCCAATCCAGGCGGATGGGGAATCGGCTCGAACGATACGCGAACCTATTCTCGCAATCAAGTTGCCCAAGCCTACATTACGAATTCATCGTACAACTATGTGAAACTATTAGGTAATCTGTATGGGGAAGTAGATATCTTGGATTGGCTGCGGTACCGTGTAAACGCCGGTGTGGAAACTAGTTTTGATAAAAACACCGCGCTTCGTGGCAAAGGAATTTGGTACTGGAATCAAATTGATCCGCCTACGCGTATTGATGAAGATCGATCACAGTTCCTCAGCTATTTGTTCGAACACACACTCAACTTCAATAAAACGTTAGGTAAACATCAGATAAATGGCGTAGTGGGTTATACTCAGCAAACCATAGGTCGGGAATCAATCGGTGCAGGTAAAACCGATCTCTTAGCCGCTTCCGATCAGTACTTTACAACCATCAATTCGGCTTTAGGAGAGAGCATTTCTTCCGGTAGCCGAGGCCGAAATTTCATTGATTCTTGGTTGGGTCGTTTAAACTACACGTATGATGATCGCTATTTAGCCACTTTTAGTTTCCGATCTGATAAAGATTCTCGCTTTTCCAAGCCGTACCGCACAGGTTTCTTCCCATCAGGTGCATTTGCTTGGCGGCTTAGCAACGAGGATTTTTATGATGTAAGCTGGTTGCCCGAGTTGAAGTTGAGAGCGTCGTATGGTGTTTTGGGTGCAGCAAATCTTGGAAACTACCAGTATTTGGGGTTAATCAATCAAGCTCCGAGAGCCATCTTTGGTTCGGGCGAACAAAGCACACAAGTCGGTGCAACGCAGGTCAGTTTGGTAGACCCCAATTTGAGATGGGAGCAAAAGGCAACTTTAAATGTAGGATTTGATGCGGCCGTTTTCAATCCGCAGTTTAATGTGTCCTTCAACGCATTTCGCTCAGTGACTTCGGATGTACTCTTGTACTTGCCGCTACCAGGATACCTAGGCACGGTGGGCGGAGGCGGTATATTGACCAATATCGGCTCGATAGAAAATAAGGGTCTAGAATTGGAGCTTAACTATCGGCCCGTCAGCCAGCGGGAGAATGGATTTACGTGGGATATTTCTGGAAACTTCAGTGCTATCCGCAATAAAGTATTAAAGTTAGGAAATCTGGGAATTGATCCAACGACTGGATTGCCGCGCAATTACATACAGTCTGGCAATACACGGACGCAAGTTGGTCGTTCGATCGGTGAATATTATCTGATTATGACCGACGGACTTTTCCAGAATCAAGAAGAAATCGATGCGCATCGTGCACAGGCTGGTATTGCGCAGCCTGGCGATGTGCGCTATGTAAACTTATTAGATCGCGGTACGAACAATGACATCACGCCAGATGACCGTACGTATGCAGGTACGCCTTGGCCTATGTTTACGTCTGGCATACAATGGAATGCGTATTATAAGAATTTTACGCTAAACCTGCAGGTATATGGTGTATATGGCACAAAATTGTACAATGATATGCGTCGCGACTTTGATGGCATGGGCTATTCTAATTACCGTCGTGGTATCATGCCGTGGACGGCGGAAAATCCAACGGATTTCCCACGTTTAGGCGTATCCTACACGAGCAATACACCGGGAGATCCTGCGGTTGATCAAGGTATTATCTCCAACGTACGCGGAGATAGTAATCGCTGGTTAGAAAACGGTTCTTATTTGAGATTAAGCAATGTACAAATAGGATATACTTTACCACAATATATGCTGAAACGCCTGCATATACCATCCATGCACGTCTATGTAAGTGGTCAGAATCTATTGACGATAACAAATTACAGCGGTCTTGATCCGGATGTGGTAGGAGCCAATGCCAACTTAGAACCCGGAGTCGATGTTGGTGGATGGCCGCCAAGCCGCATTATTTCTTTTGGCATATCTCTAGGACTTTAATCAATTAACCGGAAAAGAAAATTACTATGAAAAAAATATTAATATCCCTAATTACTCCGTTGATCTTGATTGGTTTGAGTTGTCAACGGGATTTTGATGAACCCAATCCTGATATGCTGACCACGGTATCCTTCTGGAAAGATCAGCAAGATGCTGTCAAAGGAATCAATGCAGTATATAGTTCCTTAAACAGAAGCGACTCTTATTACAATCGGGGTATGTTCTTCCTGTACTTACTACGTTCAGACGAAGGTTTTGGTTCCGGTGGAGATATTGGTCTAAATAACAATATGTCCTTTGCTTTTACCAGTAATAACACAAGTAACGGTACTTGGAACGCGATTTTTCACGCTAATTTTCGCGCCAATCAAGTGATCAGCTATGTGCCAGAAATTAGCATGGATGAGACACTGAAGAAGCGCATAATCGCGGAAGCAAAGTTTATCCGTGCACTGAATTATTTTAATTTGGCTGTTTTTTGGGGGCGACCACCTTTGGTATTAACTCCGTTGTCTCCGACAGATTATCCACCAAACGCAACACAGAACGAAGTATTTGCACAGATTGAAAAAGACCTGACGGAGGCCATTCCTGATCTGCCGATATCGTATAGTGGTGAAGAGCTAGGCCGTGTAACACGCGGTGGTGCCTACGGGTTATTAGCCAAAACCTATGTGCAACAAGGGAAATTTAACGAAGCAAAACTGGCGATGGATTGGCTCGTTACGGGGGAAGGTAGCTCGATTTACGGGTTGATGGACAACTATGCAGACAACTTCAAAAAAACCTCTGAAAACAATAGGGAGTCTATTTACGAAATTCAGTACAAGGAAAATCCGGCCGAGAATGGGGATGATGATACCAACCCGGGCATCAGTCTAAACACTGGATCTTCCGTGCCGAAGTTTTTAGCTCCTCCTAATCCAGGTCCAGGCTATGCAGATGGCGGCGCCAGAAGATGGATCGTTTCCCTGTTTGAACAAGAGCGTACCGCCGACGATCGTCGTGATCCACGTGCTGCGGCAAGCTTTCTCTATGATCAGACCGACGAACGCGGACCGGCATTTACGATGGTGTATGGGCAAACTTGGCAGGCAATCTACGGCGGAAACGATCAGCGTGTATGGTTTCGCAAATTACTGAACGACCATTGGAAAAACGGTGAAAGCTTCAGCTCACCCAACAATTATCGCATGATTCGTTATGCCGACATTCTGTTGTTGTATGCAGAATGTTTGAATGAAATAGGGCAAACACAAAGTGCCTATCCGCATGTGGATCGTGTGCGCAGACGCGTTGGCCTGCGCCCCTTGAGTGTGGCGCGGCCAGCACTAGATCAAGCAAGCTTCCGAGAGCAAATACGGCAAGAGCGTACGCTGGAATTAGCGGGCGAAGGCTGGCGCTATTTCGACCTTGTGCGCTGGGGTGAATTGGCGAATAACCTGTCCGTTTTGCGACAACGCGACCCAGAATTTACCAACTTCGTGCAAGGAAAGCACGAATGGTATCCCATTCCTCAATCTGATATTGATAACAATCCAAACCTGACTCAAAACCCAGGTTATTAATTGATTATATGATGAAAAATATGCTATCTATTCTTCTTTGCGGCTTCGCCTGTATGGTCGGAAGCTGTGAACGAACAGTCGACATTCCATCCAGTAGCGTTGCGCCTACTATCCTTCTTACGGCAGATACAGTGGCGATTGCGAGTGGAAATTACGTCTTGCGTGCTGCTGGGCAAAGTGCCTATGGTGGGGCGCAACTGCGTCGTGTTGATTTTTATAAGGGCGAAGAAAAAATCGGGGAAAAGCGCATTGCACCTTTCAACTTTGATTATAAAGTGAATGAAGCGATCCCAGATCAAAGCCTAACTTTTCACGCCGTACTCATTGATGAAGCAGAAAATACGGTGAAGAGCAATATCGTAAACGCACGCGTGAAAGTACTACCTATTCGTATTGAAGCAGAGAATGCAACACTGCGCGGTGTAGCCCGTATTGCCAATGATCCCGAAACAAGAGAAACTTCCTCAAACCAAGCGAAGGTAGGTGCTATCGACAATGCAGCAAGCGGTATTGATGCGACTATTCAGGTATTGGCCGCAGGCGAGTATCGCATACGAATTGCTGCCGGAACCGGTTTCGACGGTACTTCCCATAAGGTATATATTGATGATGACGAATCTACGGCACAGGTCTATTCGATCGCAAACCGAGGCTGGAATGTATGGCAAACCCACGATCTTGTGTTCTTGCTTGCTGCTGGTACACGTAAGATTAGCATCCGCCATAATACCTTGTACGGAGAGATTGATTACTTGGAATATGCCAAACTCTAAACTTACTACAATGAAAAACCTATTTTATGTTTTCTTTTTAATAATCTCTTTAAGCTGTGACAAACGCGGAGCCGGGCCATTTTTGGCCACACCCAAACCTCCCGAGGTTATGGGATCGGCCAAATTTCAAAACCCATTGCTTACGGCTGCACCGGATCCTTGGGTAGCACAGCGCGGTGATTTCTATTACTTTTTACAAACCTTGGGCAATCGAATCGAAATCCGGAAAACAGCTAAGATGAGTGAGTTGGCAGCTGCTCCGAGCCAAGTGGTATTTAACGCGCCATCTACAGGCATCAATAGCCGCGATGTATGGGCACCCGAACTCTTCTTTATACGCGGCAAATGGTATATCTATTATACAGCCAGCAATGGGCAAGATGTGAATCACCGGATGTTCGTGTTGGAAAATGCGAATGAAGATCCGACGACCAGTAATTGGGTAGATAAGGGACAGCTTATTACGCAACCTACCGACCAGTGGGCTATTGATGGTAGCATTTTTGAGCACGGTAACGAACTGTTTTTTATCTGGTCTGGCCGACCAGGTGCGCAACAAGGTAACCTAACGCAGAATATTTATATCTCTAAAATGTCAGATCCTTTTACCTTGATCGGCGAGACAAGTATGATCTCTACGCCAGAGTTGGATTGGGAGAAAAAAGAATTCAGTGTTAACGAAGGCCCAGAAATTCTTAAAAATCCCGCAGGCGATGTTTTTTTAATCTACAGTGCTAGCTATTGCGGCACAGACGATTATAGTTTGGGGATGCTGAAGCTCAACCAGAATGCTGATCCAATGAAAATAGCGTCTTGGTCGAAACACCCTAACCCCGTATTTACTAAAGCTCCAACAGCTTTTGGCGCGGGGCACAATGGCTTTTTTAAATCAAAAGATGGAACAGAAGATTGGATTATTTATCATGCCAATAGCGAATCGCATCCTAATAACGATGGCTGTGGCAATGTGCGTAGTACGCGCATGCAAAAGTTCACGTGGAATACGGATGGCACGCCCAATTTCGGCCAACCCGTAGCAGCAGGTGCTTCATTAGAAGTGCCAGCTGGCGAGTAATACGTATTGCATAGTATAAAACACAAAAAAGTCACAAACGAGTGGCTTTTTTGTGTTTTTGGGATTGTCTGTGTTTCTTTTATTTATATTGATTAAAGATGTAAATCGTGCCAACTGAGAGCAACAAAGCAAGTGTATAAAACTCGAAACCAACCGATTTACCCCCTTAATCCTTTTTCTTTTTATTTCGAGGGTTTGGCCCTGCCTTTTTTTCCATTTCCTTAACAGTTTTTTCTTTAAAATCTGTGTAAGCATCTGCTAGCTTTTGAAGCTCAGGATCTAGACCTGGCGCGAACTCTTCAGGTCTTTCAGGAGCAGGTGGATTTTTGTAAGATTCTTTCGGCTCTTTCAACGTAGTCAACACCGTTCCATCATTTGCTGGCGCGCTTCCCTGAAAGATTTTATCCATTTCAGATCCATCTAAACGAAAAGTGTATTGCTCTCTGTTGATCCCAGCATCGATAAGTTTTTTTACTTCGGGATATTGAGAGGAGTCAAACTTAGGAATCGGTAGTACTTTCGCCCAATCAACACCTAATGTTTCCAATGCTTTTGCAAAAGCCATCTCATGCGCTTCATCCCGTGCAATCAAAAAAGCAACAGTCGCACGCAATGTTTTGTTCGAAGACATCTGATAAATACGACATTTCTGTAATCGCCCAGTGGATTCTAATACTAAGTTGTCCATAAGATCCAATACCAGATTACCATGGTTGTGAACGTAAGATCCACTCCAAGGGTTACCGGCAGCATCGACTGGCAATGCACCTTGTGCACCATGAATGAAATGATGGGGATTTTGCTGAAATTTGGCCATGTCCATATCCGCACTTCCTCGCGCGCCGGGCACATCAAATTTTTTACCATGATACTCTGGAGCTCCATCTAACAATCGGGAAATCGTCTTGGTAATTAGCTCGACGTGACTTATCTCTTCAATACCTATTCCCTGAATCAAATCGAGGTAAGGAATGCCGTCACCACGAAAATTAAAGCTTTGAAATAGATATTGCATCATCGTGCGCATTTCCCCAAATTGGCCACCTAGACCTTCTTGTAATGCATTAGCAGCAGCTGGATCCGGTTGGTCATCAACTATCGGATTAATAAGATTTTGAACGTGATAAAACATAAGCTTATGTGTTAGTAAATATTAATTGTTCATATCGATACTTAAACAACACACCATTACCACAATAGTTATACTGATAAATACCTGAAAATCAAAAAAATATGTTTTAATTTTTCCGATAAATACGTTATGGGTGAAGTTTACTAGTTATGACGATTGACAATATACCCGAATACGAGCTTTATTAAACGGTAGGGATGATGATAAAAGCTGAATGAATCCCTAATTATTAGCCTGATGCTATACGAAGTAGTAGGACAGTTACAGTGGAATGAGCTGAAGAGTCATACAGACCATTATCAGACGGATAAAGATGATTCATAAACCAGAAGGTTACATAAGTTTAGAAATTAAAGTCTATTCCAAAGCTAATGTATCGAGGGAAGAGTCTGTATTCGGTGGTGTAATGCGAGATGTCTGTGAGCATAACATCTCTGAAAGAGCGTGTATTAAAGATGTTTTTAGCCGTTATGTTAAACCGGATTTTGTATTTTTCAAGTTCATAAAACACGGAAAAATCCGAAAAATAATAAGTCTGTGCATTTTGTTGAGGTAATTCTCCAAAACGATATGATTCGTTCTTGAGGCTGAACTGGATATCGCTGCCCAAGTTTAAAAAGAGATTCAGAAAAGCTTGATGATTTGTCAAGGTATTTAAAGTGCCTGCTGTGCGGTAGTTGTTGCTTTGAAGACGGTATCCTGTATAGATATTGAAGTTGGATTTCCAAGAACTTCGGAATGACAGTCCGTAGTGGTATGTGTTGCTGCGGATTTGCTGGCGTCCCAATCCGGTAACGAGAGTTTCGTAATCTAGCTTGTTGACGCCTACATCCAAGCGCATATTTCCATGCAAGGATTTCAAGTAATAATTCAGCTCTGCTTGGTATCGAGTAAGCGTTTTATTTTCGAGCAAGTGTTGTTGGACGAGGTTAAAATTGGGATTGAGGTCGCTTTCTATTCCAATATAGTCAAACAAAATCTGATGCCCTATATGCAAGTTAGCAAAAAAGCGATCGCTCATATTCCCATAGGTGTATAGGAGTGTTCCGCCCGAGCTATTTAAGTTCACGAAGTTATCCATCCCTTTTACAAAGTTGCGCACACCGGTGGTATAGTAGTTGGGTATCATTTCTGTCAGTGTTGCATTCTGCTGTTGAAAAAACAAATCAGATTCTAGCCGTCCCTTTCGATGTATAGCCCATTTGGCCGATAGGCCGGGCGAGAATTGTAGGTTGTTTTTACGGTTTTGCTCCTCAAAGTTAAGCAGACTACTTTGCACCACGCCCGCTTGCAAGCGAGGAGTAACTTCCCAGTTGTGGTGTTTTACCGTATACTTAGCAATAAGGTAAGTCTGAAACAAGCGGAGGGTCATTTCATTGGCAAATTCTGGTGGGAATAGGATCGTTTTCTGCTCCGCTTCTGGGCTAGGTAATAGTCGTAATTGGCTGTTGAACTGCTGCTGTTGATAAGTTGAGCTTAATCCGATTTCGAAAAAGTTTCCCTTTTTTTGTCTGCTTAGATAATGTGTAGTAGCCCCAAGGTAGAGCAGGTTGTTAGCGATCTGCTGTTGCACCTCGCTGATCGAGTTGGAGCCGAAGAGGTATTCGTAATAATATTGATTGATGCTGTAATCAACAGGCGATTGCTGGTTGATAAAGCGCACAGAGCTCACTAGTGCTTCTCGCTCCGAGCGTTTGTAACTGTAGGTGAGGTTGTGGTTCGTGAGATAGCCTTTGTTTCTGGTACTTTCTAAACTGGGTATATTGTTAAAAATAAGCATGCCCAGCTCGTTGTTGTTCAGTGAGCCCAGCGTACCGGTATAGTTAAGTAAGGCAACAGTGCTAGGTTCGTACTGCACTTCCAATTTAGTGAAATAATTATCGATTTTGCGGGTAAATTCATAGTTCTCGGTGGTGGTAAATTGAATATCTTCGAGGTTGTACTCCTGCACTGTATTGCGATAAAAGGATTTTTTTGTGGGGTTTACGAAGCCCAGCCATTTGATCTTGAATGCAGATGTAGGGTTTAAAATGGTATTTAATGATAGAAGCTTGTCGTCATTAAAATTCGTTCGCCGATAATCGAAGTTAGGCAGGTTGGGCGTATTATCTATCAAGGTGGGCGTGCCTACATTCACACCAATTTGCCCAGGTTCGTTGGCCGAACCGGAGTGAATAAGGTGGTTGATGCTGCTTACCGCATCGTAGCCGTTGTTGTTGGCGCTTGCCAACAGGTAATATTTGTTGCGCTTGCCAAAATTCACGAGGTTTGCGCTCGTCTGGTAGTATTTCGGACCAACGGGCGCTCCCTGCAGCTCTAGTGATCCTAGCCACTGGTTTTTGCTGTCGTCTTTCAGTTGTAGGTTAAGTGCTACCTTGTCCGAGTTTTCAATACCTTTTAGCTGTTTGTTGTTGGAATAACGCTGCAGCACCTGAATTTTTTTCAACGGCTGCACGCTCATATTTTGCGTCAACAGGCGGTAGCCTTTCTCAAAGAAATCGTCGCCTTCTATCATGACCTTTTCCACCTCTTTGTTGCCAATCTTGATACTTCCATCGGTGCCTACGTTAATCCCTGGAATTTTGCGCAGCAAATCCTCTACGTTGCGCTCATCACCCTGTAAAAAAGAGTTTACGTCCAATTCGATGGTATCGCGGCCATTTCGGTAAGGCTGTTTGGCGTGTACGATTACCTCTTGTATTTGTTGCATACCGCCAGGTTGCATTTGCGCGTCAATAAGGGTATCGGCTTGTGTTGGACTAATCCTCAAGCTGATCGGTTCGAGTCCAAGCGCCATGAACTGTAGTATCAATTTTTCGTTCTGAGCGTGCTGCAAACGGTAATTTCCCTGCTCATCGCTAAAGGTATAGGACAGCATTTGGGAGTCTACCTCCAGGCGCAAATCGACGCGTACGCCGGGCAAAGCTTCTCCTTGGAGGCTTACTTGGCCATGTATAGCGACTTGCGCCTGTGTTAGCAAGGGGAGCAAGCACAGCCCGAGCCATCCTAAAACACGTTTAATTTTTCTCCCATTCATATACCTGCTCTACGCTGCCGCGAATCTTTTTGCGTTCAACGGTTACGCCTTCAACCAGTGGCATTTTACTCATCATCATGCGCATTTGTTCTTCGGTTTCTAGATCTGCTTTTTTGATGTAGTTCTCTAGGCTGAGTTTGGGTAGGGAATTTATGTATTCCTTGTTAACTGGTATGTCCCCTGTAAAGGGATATGCGATTTCTTTAAGCAGCCAATAGTGCGGGTTGACTCCTTCGTTGTACAGCATGACGATAAGGCCGGGAAGACCACCAAATTTGTAGGGCCCAGCAGGCAATGGAATATCGTTGGTATAGTAGGCCACAAGCGTAGTGCCACGATACGCGGCAGTTGCCTTATGGCATATATGTTTGCCCAAGGTATCTACATCGCTGTAGTTGGTGTTCCACACCAGAGGCGGAAAATCGTCGCTAACCAAGTAATTACGACTATCAAGAGAGTTGGTTTCCAGTAGTTGGGGCGAATTAGTGTTCTGGATGATGATCTTTCTGTATGTTTTGCCCATATCGATCATAACCGACATACTTCCGCTCAACTCCCCATCATCATCTTCGTTGCCGGAATTGGCCTTGGCCTGTGGTATTGAATCGCGAACGGAAGTTTTTACGGCCTCCTGAAAATAAATCTCTTCGCGATAGGTAGCCATGGGCGACGGTATGTATTCGTACACAGCCCTTAGCTTTTGTCCGTAGGAAACCGTTGTGGCCAGCGACACTAGAAAAAATAAAAAGTATTTGTTCATGATGGTTGGGTTTGAAAAAGCGAGGCTAGGCCTCGCTTAAATTTTTGCATTCTAATTCGAATGAGATACAATTCTGATACTAGATCCCTAAGCTACCATCGGCAAGCATGTGTCTGTACATCATGGCTGCAGTTCCGAAAAATCCTGAGCAGGAGTTTTCTACATAGGTTGACGAAGTGAAGGTGTCAATCACTTGGCCGTTACCATTGTAAACAGTCAATGTGTAAACACATTTTTTTCTAAACATCCCGTTGTTTTCTTCGAAGGATTCGGAAACTTCAACTTCGCTTTTGTTTTCGGCTGGTTTTTCAGTTACTGCTTTTGCATCTGCATTTTCTGTTGAAGCATTTGCGTCCGTGCCGGCAAATGCCGCTGTTGATAGCATTGTTACGGCCATCAAGCCCATAAATAATTTTTTCATTTCTTTGATTATTTTGTTAAACCATCCATGCCTTCGCGGCATGTTTTAATTATGTTGTACTAAAAATAGGACGAGGAAATGGAATTATTCAGTTCGTTTAATATTCGTAAGCAGCTGTTTATTATTCGCAATTGCTAACTGGAGTTTTTCCATTTTTAATTGCTCTGGGCAAATAGAAATATGGCAAGCAGCACATTACAAAGGGAGTTTCCCAATATCACTTTTTACTTTAATGTATTTTTTTTGGAGAGGAGATCAGTCAAAAGACGTTAATTCGTGGTGTAGCAGTAATTGTGAACTTAAGAATGATTTGATAAGAAGGGCACGTCACTATTTAATATATTAGTGTAAGTACCCCATTTTTCAGACAGCAAAATCTGCTATTTTCTAATTTATTTTAGTACTTCTGCAGCTTCGTTTTTGGGTATTTTTCTGACCGCTTCAATCGGCGTACGATTACCCAGCCCTTCGTG
>NZ_WLYS01000001.1 GCF_011316935.1 Sphingobacterium chungjuense | reverse complement strand
GCTTCTAAAATTCAAAAGCTAAACTACTCACCACGCATCATGATCATTTCTTTAAAGAACTTTCTCGCCGCCGCATCGCGCTTTGGCCTTGTATATCTTATCCTTTCGGACTTGACTTTCTTTTTTTGTTTCCCTTCCTGTGTGGTTGGGATTGCAAAGGTAGGAATCTTTTCTGATCTTCCAAATTTATTTTGAAAATAATTTTGGTGATCTCCTGCTCCCGAATCCACTCGTTTTATCAGCTAACGCCTCCATAAACTCGCTTTTTCTATCCTCTCAACATCCTTCCTCCCTTGCGGAGTGGTGCAAAGGTAGAATAAACTTTCGCACTCCCAAAACCTTTTTCACTCTTTTCTGTTTTAGCAAAGCTAACTGCCTTAAAAAGAGGTTAGAAAATTTCACCCCAAACTTACTAGCGAATCAGAAAGACTTTATCGCAAGAGGGTTTTATACTAACGATGAATACCCTTCAAAATTGTATATCTGCCTGTAGAAAATTATATATATTTGGATAAAGTGGTTTTAAAGCGTTGAAATGAATATTCTATACGGATTAGATTTATTAGGTACCATGATGTTTGCGATATCTGGTGCGATGGCAGCGAACAGGAATAACGTCGATGTATTTGGCGTAGGATTTATGGGATTTGTGACCGCTATCGGTGGAGGATCACTCCGTGACATATTTTTAAATATACGGCCTGTGTGGGTCGAAGACGGAAATTATATCATTGTGATCTCTATTGGCGTGCTCATTTCCCTTACTTTCAACAAACAATTGTATGCCTTGGCACGCACACTGACTCTGTTTGATGCGATTGGTATTGGTTTCTTTACCGTAGTTGGTGTAGAAAAATCCTTGAATTATGAAAGCAACGCTTTTGCGGCAGTGTTACTAGGAATGTTTTCAGCCTCTATGGGCGGCGTGATCAGGGATGTATTATTACAAATTCCGCCACTAATATTACGCCGTGAGATTTATGCGACAGCATGTATCGCCGGCGCGACGCTTTTTGTTATCTTAGATAATATGGCGGTCGACCCAGCGATCAATGCATTTGCCAGTGCAAGTCTAGTATTTACTATTCGAATTATCTCCGTTCGCTATAATTGGTCTCTCCCGATTGGGCAAAAAGCATTCTCGACCAAATCATAGTATGAACAGAGCTTCTGATTATCGCTTTTTCTTTTGTTGCGGAAAACGCATTTTGTACGAAGTACGGACTTCACCTTTCGAAATCGCATCCAATTTCGATTTGAGCATCGTCTTTTTCAAGGGTCTTAATTTATCCAGAAACAATTTGCCTTCAATGTGATCGTACTCATGCTGTACAACACGCGCAGCTAGGCCAGTGAGTTCCATTTCATATTCATCGAAATTCTCATCCAAATAATTAATGATGATGTTCTCTTTGCGCATCACCTCCTCATTAATATGCGGGATACTCAAACAACCTTCATTAAAACCCCATTCTTTGCCACTCTCCTCCACCATAATCGGATTGATAAATACATGCTTAAAATCCTTGGCGGTAGCATCACCTGGACCATCTTCATCATCTTCGCCAAATGGAGAAGCATCGATCACAAACAAACGAATGGGTAAACCCACCTGCGGAGCCGCTAAGCCCACGCCGCTAGCAGCATACATCGTCTCAAACATATCCTCAATCAAACCTTTTAGATCAGGATAATCCTCTTCTATCTCATCTGCCTTTGTACGTAATACCGGATCTCCGTAAGCTACTATAGGTAATTTCATGCTATTTTTCTTTTGCACCGCAAAGTTACCAATTATTCGCCAGTGTACATATTATACAAGTAACATGTACATGATTTACTACCAAGCACGCCTATTCCCCAGTGAGTTTGTCAGTTACGAAATGCTTAGCAGAGCTACGATGAGGCCAAATGGAAAAATGTGTAATTTTGATCATGCAAGCAGTTTTGGATAGATTTATAACAGCACTTGGCGCAATCATCATGGACGACATTAGTGTAATCACTTTAGATCAAGGAGTGATGGAGTTATCTTCCGACAAAATGCCCATGCGTCTATGGATTTATCCAGATGACGTACAACATAGGCTGGAAAATAACGATAACTTTAAAACCATCCATATTGATCTTCATGCGTTATTATATGATATGGACAAGATTCTTGCTCGAATACGCACGATTGCAAGCTTTGGCCGCCGAATCTATGCACGACAAACCGTGGTAGCCCGAGTAGACAAACGAATTACAACAGCCTTCCTTACTGAACACCATTTGCAAACACCGATGCCTGGAAAATACCGCTATGGCTTATATTTTGAAGGTGAACTGGTGAGTATCGCTGTATTTAGTGGCGGTCGGAAAATGCAAGGGCAACCGGAAGATTACCGTTCGTTTGAACTGATCCGTTTCTGCCACAAACGCGATTTTATTGCCATCGGCGGATTATCCAAATTGATTGCTGCCTTTCGGAAAGATTTCAAACCTGGCGATCTCATGACCTATGTAGATCGAGATTGGTCCCAAGATTCTTCCTTACAACAAATTGGTTTTATAGAGAAAGGAACGTTAGCACCTCAAACCGTTGTCATACCACAGAAACCACCAATCGCAAGTACGCTGGACGAAGAAACAGGTCATTCAACGAGCCACAAGATGAATAGCGGAAGTACGAAATTGGTCTTACCATTCGATAATACGAATTAGTTTTCGTTATATTTAGACCTCAAAACATCAGAAAAACATGACAAGAAAACTACGCATGGGTATGATCGGTGGTGGCCTAGATGGTTTCATCGGCGGCGTACATCGCATAGCTGCCTTTATTGATGGCAAAATTGATTTCGTATGTGGCGCACTTAGTGTTGATCCAGAAAAAGCAACGGAATCTGGTAAGGCTTTATTTTTACAACCTGACCGAATATACACCGATTACGTGGACATGATCCAGAAGGAGGCGCTACTTCCTGAAGACATTCGTATGGATTTCGTCAGTATCGTAACTCCCAACTTTTTGCATTTTGGCCCAGCCAAATTAGCGCTGGAAAGCGGTTTTGATGTGGTCGTAGATAAACCAATGACCATATCTGTAGAAGAAGCACTAGAGTTACAAGATATCATCCAACGTACCGGACGCACGCTTGCATTGACACACACTTACTCGGGTTATCCGATGGTCAAGCAGGCCAAAGCTATGGTGAAGGACGGACATTTTGGAAAGATTAGAAAAATAGTCGTAGAATACCCTCAAGGTTGGTTGGCAAGATTGACGGAAAAAGAACTTAGCAGCGGAGCTGAATGGCGCTCAGATCCAACCAAGTCTGGCAAATCACTGGTAATGGGCGATATCGGCACGCATGCGGCGCACTTGGCGGAATACGTCTCGGGACTTCGCATTACCGATCTTTGTGCCGATCTGACTACATTCGTAGAAGGCCGTAGCATGGATGACGATGGTTCCGTACTGCTTCGTTTCACCGAAGGTGCAAAAGGTGTGTTAATGGCTTCCCAAATTTCTGCCGGTGAAGAGAATGCGGTACGCATTCGTATCTACGGCGAAAAAGGTGGTTTAGAGTGGGCAAATGAAGATCCAAACAACCTTATCATTAAAATGCTCGATCAACCACGACAGATTTATCGTACCGGAAACGCCTATGCCGCTCCGTATACCTTAAGTTCTTTCGCCACCTACAATACACGTATTCCTTCCGGTCACCCAGAAGGATTATTAGAAGCGTTTGCGAATATTTACCGCAATTTCGCGGAAACAGTATCGGCAAAACGTGACGGACAAACTCCAACAGATGAACAATTGGATTTCCCAAATGTGCACGATGGTGTTCGCGGCATGCAATTCATCGACACCGTGGTACAAAGCCATGCCAGCAATGAAAAATGGACTAAATTTGAAGGATAATTCATGATCGGCGAGCCGAATTTGAAAACCATGTTAGATCAGGCGAAAGATAATCTTTCGCCTGATTCGTTATTAATCATTCTTGGCCCTACCGCCTCCGGCAAAACTTCTTTAGCCGTCTCTTTGGCAGCAGAGCTGAATGGAGAAATCATTTCGGCAGATTCACGACAGGTATACCGGCGAATGGACATCGGCACGGGAAAAGATTTAAGCAGTTACGGTGCAATCCCATATCACCTAATCGACATTGCCGAACCCGGAGAACGGTATCAAGCAGATCGATTCCGACAGGATTTCTTTGCCGCATATGATGATATTGTATCTCGTGGCAAACAACCTATTCTCTGCGGCGGCACAGGATCGTACATACAGTCCATTTTACAATATTCGCGCTACGCGCAAATTCCAAAAGATCCGACGCTACAGGCAGAATTGGCTTCACGCTCCAAAGAGCAGTTAATCGCTGATATACATCAGCTCGGCATTCCTGCTGATTACAAAATAGACTTCCACAATCACAAGCGCTTGGTGCGTGCCCTACAAATTATCTTATATCTACAACAGCATAACCCTATCTTAGCACCTCAGCGAATCATCCAACACTATTATGCTATTGGATTAAATCCACCGCTCATAAAAAGAGGTGGCGCCATCCATCAACGACTGCTACAGCGTTTGGAACAGGGATTGATCGAAGAAGTGAAAAACTTATTGCAACTAGGTCTCAGCCACGAAGATCTGGAATACTACGGAATGGAATATCGCTATGTGAGTCTGCACCTTCAAGGAACATTATCATATAACGCGATGGTCGAGAAACTAACGACTGAAATACAGCGCTATGCCAAGCGGCAGATGACTTACTTCCGAAAAATGGAAAAAGATGGCATTGCCATCCAGTGGAACAGTTAATTCTTTCAAATTACGTTCAATTTATCCCTACTTTACAACATTACATTTATAATGCGAATGTAAGTTTTACACAACTATATTGTGCGCAATACAAATTGTCTTAGATTTGTACCGTGATTAACGTAGAAAATAACAAACAGTTGCAGTTGGATAACCAACTTTGTTTTCCAATTTATGCGCTCGCACGTGATATCATTGCTGCATATCGCCCACTGCTAGAAGCAATTGATCTCACTTACCCGCAGTATTTGGCATTGTTAGTGCTGTGGGAAAAGCAGGAGCAAAGTGTTTCGCAGTTGGGAGAACACTTGGATCTAGATAGTGGGACATTGACTCCACTACTCAAAAGATTAGAACAAAAAGGTCTGGTAAATAGAAAACGGAGCTTGGCGGACGAGCGTATCGTGTTGATTTCCCTGACAGAATCAGGGTCACTACTACGAACCAAGGCGGCAAACATTCCCCCCACATTATTAAAGTCGCTATCCGTGTCGGCCGAAGAATTGGAAAACCTTCAACGTATCATATGTAAAATTCGTAAAAACATTCATAAAATTTAAGACAATGAAAGAACTGTATCGCATTGGTGCGACCGTTACTGGAGGTAGAAACGGCCACGTAAAAAGTGAAAATGGTGTATTAGACATCGATGTACGAGTACCAAAAGCAATGGGCGGTGGCAGTGATGATTATGCCAACCCAGAAATGTTGTTTGCTGCAGGCTACGCTGCATGTTTTGATAGTGCCGTTAATTACCTAATTAAGCAGGACAAAATCTCAACGGGCGAAACTTCTGTAGAAGCAGTTGTAGGTATTGGACAAATAGAAGGTGGTGGCTTTGCATTAACTGCCGAACTGAAAGTCAACATTCCAGGCGTATCCATCGAAGAAGCGCAAGCAATCGTAGAAAAGGCACATGCAACCTGTCCATACTCCAATGCTACGCGAAATAATATCGATGTGAAACTCACCGTTACAAATAACGACTAGCTTACATGGACAGCATAGCAAGCATATTGACGGCCTTAGTAGCTATCGAACATATCTATATAATGTGGATGGAGATGTTTGCTTGGGAGACCGTCGGTAAGAAAACCTTTGGAAAATCACTGCCAGCAGAATTGTTTAAACCGACAAAGGGACTAGCAGCCAATCAAGGTTTATATAACGGATTCTTGGCAGCCGGTTTGGGTTGGAGTTTCTTCATCTCTGATCCAATTTGGTCATCCAACATACGGTTATTCTTTCTAGGCTGCGTGATCATAGCTGCCCTGTATGGTGCAGCTACAGCATCGAAAAGTATATTGATAAAACAAGGCATTCCAGCTATGCTAGCTATGGCTGCAGTACTTGCTAGCCGATTTCTATTGTCATAATACGACGCGAAAAAAATAGTGAGTGCAAATATTATAACGAATAAAATAAATAAACAATGTCATTAATAGAAGATTTGAACTGGCGACACGCCTGTAAAGCATATGATCCCACTAAAAAAGTAAGTCAAGAGGATCTAGAAAAAATACTAGAAGCAGCGAGACTAGCGCCGACCTCATCGGGTTTGCAGCCTTTTAAAGTGATTGTGCTAAAAGATTCGGAGCTTCGTGAGCAAATTGCGCCTACCGCGCTAAACGCAGATTGCGTACGAGAGTGCTCACACATCTTGGTATTCGCTGCATGGGACAGATATACGGCAGAGCGTATCGATACGGTGTATGACCTTACGACAGATGTACGCGATCTTCCAAGAGGCCGATTTGTAAATTATACGGATAAGCTAAAAGAGATGTATTTAGACGAAGCCGCTGATGCTAATTTCGCACACATTGCTAGACAAACGTATATTGCTTTGGGATTAGCTTTGGCACAAGCAGCCGAACTGAAGATTGATAGCACACCGGCAGAAGGTTTTGATAACGCAGCAGTAGATCGTGTATTAGGATTGCAGGAATTGGGTCTGAGAAGTGTGAGCTTGATGTACATTGGCTACGCCGACAAAGAACGCGATTGGCTAGCACCGATGAAGAAAGTGCGGCAGCCATTAGAAGAGTTTGTCGTTGAGATGTAAACACAAAAAAGGTCGTTACCCTATTCGGATAACGACCTTTTTGTAATGTCTTGATGACTACAACTTGATTTCTTCTTCTTTTGCGTTGAAGAAATGAAATTCAGTCAAATAATACGAAGCCACGGGTTTGACTTTAATCCATTTACCGTACTTCAGCAACCACTTTACACGCCTAGAGATCCATCCTTTTTTGATGTATGCATCAATGTAAGGATGCACAAAAAGGGAAATGCTTTTCTCATTTTGTTCTTGCAGGATGAAGCTCAAATTACTTTCGATATCATCTAACAGCACAATACTTGATCGGATCTCTCCCGTACCATCACACGCCGGACATTTCTCGCTGGTCACCACACTCATTTCTGGTCTAACCCGTTGACGAGTGATTTGTACCAAACCGAATTTGCTCGGTGGCAAGATGGTATGTCGGGCACGATCACCAGCCATACATTCCTTCAAGAATACATACAAATCCTTGCGATTAGTCGCTTTGTGCATGTCGATAAAATCGATGACTACAATACCGCCCATATCGCGCAAACGAAGCTGCCGCGCAATTTCTTTGGCCGCTTCCTTGTTTACTAGGAGTGCATTATCTTCTTGGTTCTCTTTGCTGGCAATGCGGTTTCCGCTGTTTACATCAATCACGTGCAACGCTTCGGTATGCTCGATTACGAGATAAGCGCCACCGTGTAGGTTTACCGTTCTACCAAAAGATGCTTTGATCTGCTTCTCTACACCATAGTGTTCGAAGATAGGCTCTTTACTTTTATAGAACTTCACGATTCGCTCCAGATCCGGCGAGATCTCCTGTACATAGGATTTTACCTCGTCATAGATTCCAGAGTCGCTCACGTAAATATGACTGAATTCGTCGGTCAATATATCACGGAGAATGGTGGAGGCACGATCCATTTCGCCCAACACTTTTTGTGCAGGCTCTACATCTTTCAGGCGCTTGGTAAACCGTTCCCATTTAGAAATCAAATCCTGCAGATCTTTCTGTAGCTCTTCTACACCTTTTCCTTCGGAAACGGTGCGGATGATAACCCCAAAATTTGGTGGTTTTATGCTTTCGACAATCTTCTTTAGGCGGTTACGCTCGGCGTTACCTTTGATTCGCTTGGAGATGGAAACAGAACTGGAGAAAGGGACAAGGACCGCAAAACGGCCTGCGATAGATAAATCCGAACTCAGGCGAGGGCCTTTGGTCGAAATAGGTTCTTTGGCTATCTGCACAGGAATGAGTGTATTCTTGGACAATATGTCCGAGATCTTCCCTGCCTTATCGATATCTTTCTCGAGTTTTAAACTACTGAGCAGTTTCTCTTGATAACTGCCGTTCTTTACTATTCGGGATAGCTTGAGTAGTGACTGAACTTGTGGCCCAAGGTCGAGGTAATGCAGGAATGCGTCTTTTTCGTATCCTACGTCTACGAATGCCGCATTGAGCCCTGGCATAATTTTTTTTATACGACCGAGGTAAATATCACCCACCGCATAGTGGTTATCCACTTTTTCGGTGTTCAGTTCTACCAACTGCTTGTCTTGTAGTAAAGCAATAGTCACCCCCTTTTCGGGAGTTGAATCGATGATTAATTCCTTTACCAACAGCTATTTCAATTATGGACAGACACAGACTCGCTCCGTATCCTTTCTTGGTCCAATAAAACAAAATTGTTTAATTAAAAACGGACAATTCTCTCACGCCATTTTGAAGTGAGAGAATTGTTCCACGATGACAATAAATGTCTCTCTCCCGTAAACAGAGAGATCAACTTATTTCTTCTTATGTCTGTTTTTTCTTAAACGTTTTTTGCGTTTGTGAGTAGCCATTTTGTGTCTTTTTCTTTTCTTTCCGCTTGGCATAGCTTTAATGTTTTTAAATGATTATAAAATAATATGTTAATTACTTGCTCAACTCCTCGATTCTACGTTCGATGAATTGGGAGAGGGTCGGATCTGCAGCCATTTCCTTGCTTTTTTGAAAAGCGGCAATAGCTTCATTTTTCAACCCAATATTTTCATAGCTTGTTGCTAGATAAAAATACGATTCTGCATCGGGTTTGATCTCGATGACGGTAAGAAAGCGTTCTACAGCGCGGTCAAATTGTCTTGACTGCATAGAAAACAAACCTAATGTTTTGTTGGCCTCTAGGTTTTTTGGATCGATCGCAACAACTTCTCGCAATATAGCAATTCCTGCCATAGGATTGTTGGTTCCTGTTACCATAGTAGCGCCTAGTCCGGTTTTTGCAGCTAAGCTACTCCCATCCAAATCTACAGCTTGTTGGTACGAATCCATGGCAAGACGGTTTAGCTCTCTCGCTAAGACGGTATCTTGCAAATTAGTATACGCTTTGCGATAAGCATCACCTGCCTGCAACCAGTATTCGAATTTCGGATTGGTTTTGGCCATCTCTTCATAAACGAATCCCTGCGGCGCAAATTTGGCTAGATCATCCCATTTTTGAGCAATCTGTTCCAAAATGGCAAGGCGATCTTCAGCTTCACTACCCGCTAATTGTCCTTCCAATTTGCTAATCTCATCGGCCAATGTGGGGTTCATGCCTTGCTTAGACATGGCAGATACATCTTCCATGGTAAACATACGCATGGCGCCACCGCTGCTTGCCGTTTCCTCGGCCTGAGGTTCTGTCACTAAACCTTTGATAGGCTGTGCCAATAGCAGTCCCATTATGAGAACTACTCCTAGCACAACCGCTATCTGTATTTGTTTAGTCTTTTTCAAGTTTGATTACTTCTTGTTGCCGCTTTTTACTTTCTCTACAAACACTTTGGCAGGCTTGAAGCTTGGAACAAAATGCTCGGGGATAATGATTGCAGTATTTTTAGAAATGTTACGCGCGGTTTTCTCAGCTCTTTTCTTCACTACGAAACTGCCAAAACCTCTTACGTACACGTTCTCGCCACCTACCATGGCTCCTTTTACTACCTTAAAGAATGCTTCTACTGTTTCCTGAACATCTACTTTCTCCAAACCTGTCTTGTTTGAGATTTCTGCGATGATTTCTGCTTTAGTCATATTGTGCTTATATACTGAATTTTCATTACAACCCCTAGGCGCACAGCACTTTGGGGACGCAAAGGTATCGCTTTATATTGATGTTTAAAAATAAATATCGATTTTTAGCCAATTGGGGCATATAATCCCGTCATCGTGATATTCATAACAAAACTTCAACTCCTTAAAAAAGGAATCGCAAAGATAAAATTTTATATCTGTAAATCAAACAGTTGTTTCACTTATCAGACGGTTTTATTTCCTCTAAAAACACGCGTGTGCTATCTTTGAGGACTCCGATTATTAATACAAAATAGTGAACTTAAAATCCAAGGGGTTGAAATACGTAACAAGCTCTTCGATAAGTTCATCACCATACTTCACATACAACGTGGCAAAATTCTCTGATCGTTCTTGCAATCCACCTCCTGGAAATAGACGATCCTTCACCCGCTCAATCTGAATTAGACCATCCTGATGATTTCTTTTGTCTGCTTTCAACAGCTTTTTCTCTAAGCTATTAATTGCCTTCTTCAGCCTAGCTTTTACAGCCTCGGTACTTGGTCCAAGACTGGGATCAATCTTATGCGTACGCAGCTTCATCTTGCCGAAAATCGCATTGAGCTCCATCCACTCATCTCGCAATGTCAGACGATGCTTGGTATAGCGCCGCACATAATCATTCTTCAACACATCTAAGGGTTTGAAGATACTCTTCAACGTCAGGTCTAGGCGAAAGATCTTGCCGACCACCGAATCATCAGTAATAATCGCTGAATTGCGCGGCACTAAGATGGGAAATGGGATTTGATACTGATCAAAATTGCCTTTTAGCTGTAACCAATATACGATCTCAGCACCACCGCCGATATACGCCAGATTTGGCAAGATAAGTTCCTGATAGAGCGGACGCATAACTACATTAGGACTAAATCGCTCCGGATGGGATGCGATTTCTTGCCGCAACTCTACCTCGCTGAAATAGCGCTGCTGATGCAAAACTTCAAACCGACCATCTGCCGTACGCACGATGCGTTCGCGGTATTCATCCGTTAAGTAAAAGAAATTGATCTCTCGTGCATTCACCTGCGTTGCAAAGCCTTCTTTATTAAGCTCAGCAGAAGTTGCTTCGATCGCTTGGAAACTATTCTCCGACAGGATATCTTGTTCGATAATCGGAGCAAACACCTGTTTCAATGCCGGCCTGTCGGCATCCACAATCAGCAAACCGTATTCTTTAAATAATTCGTGCACTAAAGTGCGCGTGGCATCGGCTAATGATCGGTTTTTCAGATAAGCATTCTCTACTAATTGCGCCAAATCTTGGGAATAACCGGATAGACCTAACATGCCGATATACTCTCGCACGGTAGCCGCTATATCTGCGGTAGACATTCGGCCAGTAGCCGAAATAGCTGGTGTATCCCAACTTACTTTTTTTCCGTGTACACGCGTATGGTTGATCTCCGCAAAATCATGATCTTCCGTCGCCATCCAATACACCGGTACAAAATGCTTATCAGGATACGCTTTTTTTAGATCTCTCGCCAACCTAATGGCTGATACGATCTTGAAAATAAAATAAAGCGGTCCGGTGAAGATATTGAGTTGATGACCGGTCACGACTGTGAATGTCTGTGCATCGCCTAAGGCAGCAATTTGCTGAGCAACCAAAGGAGCGGTTTCTAACAAACCTGCATATTGAAGCTGCAGTTGCTCTACTAACAGCTTGCGAGTAGCTTTGGGGAAAGAAGATTTTTCAGCAATCTGTTTATCGAAGTTTTCTATCGTTGGTCGATAACCATAAAATGGTGCCAATTTAGGGTCGCCATCGAGGTAAGCCAATAATGTTTGCGAAAAACTGTTGGTATCTTTATAATCGATGTATGTGGCTTTCATTCTCTTACCCTAAATTTAATCTGCACAAAAGTAGTGCTTTTAGCAGCTAATCGGCATGGCCAGACAAGATTTGACAAATAAATGAACCCCGCGAAAATATTCGACGGCCGAGAATTATTTAACGATAGTACCGTACAAATCGAAATCTTCGGCACGATCGATCTTCACCTGTACAAAGTCGCCGACACGAGCATAATCTGTCGTAGCATTTACGAGCACCTCATTATCTACCTCAGGCGAATCGTATTCGGTACGGCCTACAAAATAATCGCCGTCTTTCTTATCAATCAATACGCGGTATTCTTTGCCTACTTTTTCTTGATTTTTGTCGAATGAAATACCTTGCTGGATTTCCATAATCTGCTCCACGCGGTATTCCTTTACTTCTTCTGGCACATCGTCTACCAAGGTATGCGCATGTGTTTTTTCTTCGTGCGAATAGGTAAAACAACCTAAACGATCGAATTGTGTATCCTCTACCCAACGCGACATTTCTTCAAAATCTGCTTCGGTCTCGCCCGGATAGCCACAGATTAATGTCGTACGCAAAGCGATATCAGGCACTTTGTCCCGAATCTTGTTGACAAGATCGATGGTTTTCTGCTTGTCAATACCGCGGCGCATGGATTTCAACATATTATCCGTAATGTGTTGCAACGGCATATCTAGGTAATTACAGATATTGCTACGCTCATTCATCACATCCAGAATGTCCATCGGAAAACCAGACGGATACGCATATTGCATGCGAACCCAATCGATGCCTTCCACATCGGAAAGATGACGCATCAAATCCGACAAATTGCGTTTGCCATAAATATCTAGCCCATAATAGGTAAGATCTTGTGCGATCAATATCAATTCTTTCGTACCATTAGAAGCCAAGAATTTGGCTTCTTTTACTAAATCGTCAATGGATTTGGACACGTGCTTACCACGCATTAGTGGAATCGCACAGAATGAACATGGACGATTACAACCTTCGGCAATCTTGAAATAAGAGAAATGCGAAGGTGTCGTAAGCAAGCGTTCGCCGACCAATTCGTGTCTATAATCTGCTCCAATGCTCGATAACAAGTCTGGCAAATCGTTGGTACCGAAGTACGCATCAACATTGCTGATTTCGGCTTGCAGTTCTGGTTTATAGCGCTCCGAAAGACATCCGGTCACGATCACCTTATTGACTTTTCCTTGGTCTTTGAGTTCGGAGAACTGAAGAATGGTATCGATCGATTCTTGTTTCGCGTTATCAATAAATCCACAGGTATTGATCACCACGATATCATCCGCTTGAATGTTGGAAGATTCGTGTACCACATCAATGCGATTGCCTTTCAACTGTCCCATCAACACTTCACTGTCGTGGATGTTTTTTGAACAGCCCAGCGTTACAACGTTCACACGTGGCTTACGCACTGCTACGGCTACCTTTTTCTCTTTCGTTCTCATACTATCTCTTTCCGATGCTCAGCCAATGATCTTTTGGTAGATCTCGCGCCGGCATATGCTTATGTTGGGTAAAACTCTCTGCTATTTAAATAAAGAGTCTACAAAATCTTTTTTCTGAAATAATTGCAGGTCACCGATTTTTTCGCCTACTCCGATGTATTTTACCGGAATCTTGAACTGATCGGATATTCCAATAACGACACCACCTTTGGCGGTACCATCTAGCTTCGTCAATGCTAACGCATTCACATCTGTTGCTTCGGTAAATTGCTTACATTGCTCAATGGCATTCTGCCCTGTCGAGGCATCTAACACCAACAAGATCTCGTGTGGTGCATCGGGCACGACCTTTTGCATCACGTTTTTAATCTTGGTAAGCTCGTTCATCAAGCCAACTTTGTTGTGCAAACGACCTGCAGTATCTATTATCGCGACATCATCGCCATTGGCCACCGCAGATTTGACGGTATCAAAAGCAACCGATGCCGGATCGGAACCCATGGGCTGTGCCACGACACGCACACCGACACGTTCGCCCCAAAGCTTGATCTGATCCACAGCAGCAGCACGAAAAGTATCGGCTGCACCAAGCACGACTTTGTTGCCGGCTTCTTTTAGCTGATGCGCCAACTTACCGATCGTTGTTGTTTTACCAACACCGTTCACACCTACTACCATAATCACATATGGTTTATGATCGCCGTATTCTAATCGCTCGAAATCGTCGCTATTGTTTTCCGCAAGCAAAGATTGGATTTCATCGCGTAGCAACCCATGCAGATCATCCGTACTCACATATTTGTCTTTAGCTACACGCTTCTGAATACGATCTACAATCTTCAAGGTGGTCGTAACGCCGACATCAGAGGTAACTAGCACCTCCTCTAGATTATCCAGCACATCATCATCGATGGTCGATTTTCCAACAACAGCCTTGGTGATTTTGGAAAGGAAACCATCTTTGGTTTTCTCCAATCCTTTATCAAGCGCCTCGTGGGCTTCCGGCGTTTCTTGTTTTTTCTTAAAAAAATCGAATAATCCCATGCTAAAATCTATTTACTAAAGGTGCAATATCACTGTCATTCTGGATCTTCCGCTGCGCGAAAGAAAGCCAAATATACTAAAAAAGCCCTTTTGGCAATGACCAAAACGGCTTTGAATCTTTGATAAGGATGATCTTAAAAAAGAAAGATACAATGCTTATTTAGAAGATGCAGAGATAACCTCTTTCACTTTGTCATTGTGTACCATACTTTCTTTGAAAGTATAAGCGCCTGTTTTTGCAGACTTAGCGGTAAGGATTACTTTTGTAAACTCTTTACCACCACCTTTTTGTAATGATGCAACTGCCTTCTTTGCCATGGTATGTTATATTTTATGCGATGATCTCCGCGTGCCTAAGCCATTACGAAGAATATCACAGATTGCTTACTTAATTTCTTTGTGAACCGTTACTTTTCTCAATACTGGGTTGAATTTTTTCAATTCTAAACGCTCCGTAGTGTTTTTCTTGTTCTTTGTAGTGATATAACGAGACATTCCTGGAAGACCAGTTTCTTTGTGCTCTGTACACTCTAGAATAACTTGTACTCTATTTCCCTTTTTAGCCATTTTCTTATGCTTTATTTAGACCCTCACGGGCTTGTAATTTCTAATAAATATTGACTTCTGATACAACAGGCTGTATAGTAGTAACTACTAAACGTATCCTTTTTTGATGAATTTTTCGATAACGGCAGTGATACCGTTTTTGTTAATCGTTTTGATCGCAGCAGTAGATACTTTCAACGTAATCCAACGATCTTCTTCTGGAATGTAGAAGCGTTTAGTTTGTAAGTTCGGGTAGAATTTTCTTTTGGTCTTAACGTTTGAGTGAGAAACGTTATTCCCTTTCAATGCTGCTTTGCCTGTTAAATCACAAATTCTTGACATGATATCTGATTTTTAATGTTGTATTTTGTTCAATACTCTCTTTTCAAAGAGTTTGCAAATATCTAAATTTCTTTTGGGATATGCAATATGACTGCACAATATTTTTTTCAAAAATAGGGAACTTACCTGTCTTAGCACAGGTTTTGGCACACAATGTGTGTTATAACAGATGTCCTTGTATAGCACTTTCTCACAGGGAAAGACGATTGTGGTATACAGATTTCTCACAAAAGAACGTATTTTGCGGACAGATTGGATGAAATGGACTTTAAATAGTTTTCAACAATTCACAACATGAACAAGTATTTACTGCGCGGCTTTGGCTTATTGATCATCGGTGCCATCACCACAATCTATAGTTTAAATTTGATGCAAGCAGAAAGCAGCATCTATAAATTAATCATGCCGATAGGTGTATTGTGCTTTGGAGGAGGAGTTATCCTGACTATGTACAGCGTCTTCCGCAAGATTGACCGTAGCACATTGCAACGTTATCGCCGCGATCAGCAAAGTTTAAAATAATGAATAGTGCATGATTATTCGCACCCAAGGTATTGCTCTAAAACTAACAAACTATTCGGAAAACAGCATTGTAGCTCAAATCTTTACCAGAGATCACGGCCTGCAATCCTATTTGATCCAAGGAGCTAAAAAACCGAAGGCGAAAATCCCTTTAGCCATCTTGCAACCTTTCCACCTGTTGGATTTGCAGGTATATCACAAAGAGCACAACCAACTGCAACGGATAAAAGAGGCGCAGCAATATCCCGTTTTACGCGATATTCCGCTCAACATCGTCAAGAGCGCCATTGCGATGTTCCTCAACGAAGTACTTTACAAAGTACTTCGCCATCAAAACCCTGATCCTTTCGTCTTTCACTACATAGCCGATTCCATCCAGTGGCTAGATCAAGCGGCTACAAAACTGGGCAACTTCCATCTATTATTTCTGATCGGTTTGAGCAGACATTTAGGATTTTACCCTATACATTCATCAAAGCCTTATCTCGATCTCGCGGAAGGCGTGTTTACGAATAGTCTGCCAGCACACGCGCATTTCATTGCCGAGCCAAATACTTCTACTTTTCGATTGCTCATGCACAGCAGTTACGAATCGATGCATCAAGTGATCCTGTCTAAAGAAGATCGTCGGTATCTGCTGGAGAAGATACTAGATCTGTACCGACTACACACCGAAAACTTTGGCGAGGTACGATCCTTGATCGTATTGGAAGAAATATTCGCGTAATAGCACTCAATAGATAACATACAAAAAGCCCGATATCACGTGATATCGGGCTTTCTGACACAATAAATATATTTAATATCTAATCGTAGTCTTAAATAAGTTTTACATTTACCGCGTTAAGGCCTTTACGTCCTTGCTCTACTTCGTAAGATACGTGGTCGTTCTCACGAACTTTGTCTACCAAACCTGACACGTGAACGAAAATTTCGCTCTCGCCAGAATTTGGAATAATGAAACCGAAACCTTTAGTTTCATTGAAAAATTTTACTGTTCCTTCTTGCATTTTGTATTAAAATTATTGTTCCATAAAGATATTGAATATAATCAATAATTTGGAATTATTTTTAACCCACTTTAAACTAAAAGAAAAAACTTTGGTCTTTCTTGTAACAATTGAACAGTTTTTGACGTACATTATTTTAAAAGACAACAACATGAAAAAATTCATCTACCTTATGGCCATAATCGGCCTTGTATCGGCAAGTAATGCACAAACTATGACTGGAGACAATGCACGTAGAGTATCTACAAAAGGCTACGCCGAAAAAGAAGTAACACCAGATATTATTTATTTATCCGTATCGCTTCGCGAATATTTAGTAGACGGAAATGCACGTAAAAAAGTAACAATTGAAACGTTGGAGAAGCAATTGTTTGATGCTGCGCTAAAAAATGGCGTTAAACAAGAAGATCTGACGATCCAAAATATCTACAGCTACAACAACGAAACAAAAAAGAATAAAAACCCCGAATTATTGCAAGCACGTCAGTACCGCATCAAAGTAACGGACTTATCCAAATTGAACACACTATTTGATGAGGTAGATAGCCGCGGTATGCAGAGTACTTCCATCAGTGAGTACGATCATTCACAAAAACGTCAAATCGAGCGTGACCTCAAAACAGAAGCAGTAAAAGATGCTCGCACGAATGCCGAAGTACTAGCCTCTGCGGATGGCCAGGCGATTGGTAAAGCATTATTGATCAACGACAATAGCTCATTTAGCTGGAACGATATTATGCCAGTCGGTCGTGTGTATGCCATGAGTGCGAAATCTGCTGACATGATGGAAGGCGCCGAGGAAGCTAGCAACATAAATATCAGTATTCGCCCGATCAAGTTGATTGCGAATGTCGATGCTGTTTTTGAATTAAATGGCAAATAAATAAGATGAGTAAAACACGCATCTTTGCATTGGTCGGAATAGTCGTGCTTATCGCGGCTTTTCTGACCAATCCTAGTCAAGAAAGACACGAGGAAGTGTTGCGCGCCAAAGCAAAAGAACTCCTCACCTCACAACTCGATTATAAACATGAAGATGCGATGCAATTGGGCATGATGCTTTTTGGAGATCGGGTAATCGACGAATTTTTAGTCAATAATGTTCATATCAAGAACTATTATTTGTTTTCGTTAATCGAAATCAGTTGGCAAGCTGACGCTCAAGTAGTTGGCGGAGGCGCTTTTGGAATGGTCTGGCTGAGTCCGAAGATTGATGAAGAAGCCGACAAGATTATTCGCATACTCAAAGACTTATAATGCATTTAGATATTCTTTACGAGGATGAATACCTCATTGCGGTCAATAAACCACACGGATTATTAGTACATCGATCGCCCATCGCCAGCGATGCGAGTGAGTTCGCGCTACAAATATTGCGACAGCAGATCGGCAAAATGGTACATCCTGCACATCGTTTAGATCGGAAAACGAGCGGCGTGTTGCTCTTTAGCTTGAATCGGGAGATGGATGGCGTGATACAGCCCATGTTTGCCAATCGGCAAATAAGCAAAAAGTATGTAGCCGTGTTACGCGGTCATGCTCCTGCGGAAGGCACAATAGATTACGCCTTGAAAAAGGAAAACGGCATGATGCAAGAGGCCATAACACACTACAAAACATTAGCCCTAGCAGAAATAGATCTGCCTTTTGGCAAGCATCCTACTTCGCGCTATAGCTTGGTCGAAGCACAGCCAGAAACCGGCAGAATGCATCAGTTACGTCGTCATTTTGCCCATATTTTGCACCCGATCATTGGCGATCGCCCACACGGATGCAACAAGCAGAATAAATTGTGGAAAGAAACTTTTGAAATGGATACCATGATGTTGCATGCCTCTTCTCTCTCTTTCATACATCCCGTGCACAACACAAGAGTAAACATAGACGCTCCTATTCAACCCGAATTTGCACGTGTAATAGACATTTTAGGGATTCACTCTGATTTGGTACCTGTGCCTAGCTTAGCACCAGCGTTGGATGTGTAGTATTTTACCGCATCAATCTTTCTCGGCTTACACGTATTTTATGTATTTTTGGGCGACTTTGAACGAAGAACTTTTATGACTAAAAACACGGCATTAACCAATCATCATATTTCCTTAGGTGCCAAGATGGTACCTTTCGCTGGCTTCGATATGCCGGTGCAATATTCGGGCATCAACGACGAACACGAAACGGTGCGCACCAAAGTAGGTATGTTCGATGTGAGCCACATGGGCGAATTCATCTTAAAAGGTGATCACGCGCTAGAATTAATCCAAAAAATATCATCGAATGATGCTGCCAAGCTTTATGATGGCAAGGTGCAGTACGGCTATATCCCGAATGAAACAGGCGGTGTAGTCGATGATTTTTTGACCTACCGTATCGATGAGAAAACGTATTTGTTAGTGGTAAATGCTTCGAACATCGACAAAGATTGGGATTGGATCTCGCGCTATAATACCTATGATGTAGACATGAAAAACATCTCGGACGAGACTTCTCTATTTGCGGTACAAGGACCAAAAGCGACTGATGCGTTGCAATCCTTGACCGATATCGACTTGGCTCCGATGGAATATTACACGTTTGCAAAAGGCACTTTTGCTGGTGTGGATAATGTATTGGTTTCTGCGACGGGATATACAGGTGCTGGCGGTTTTGAAATCTATGTAGCGAATGAACATGCACAACAAGTGTGGGATGCGATCATGGAAGCAGGTGCAGCATATGGCATCAAGCCAATTGGATTAGGCGCGCGCGATACCTTGCGTTTGGAAATGGGTTTCTGCCTTTATGGCAATGATATTGACGACAATACATCTCCATTAGCCGCAGGCTTAGGTTGGGTAACGAAATTCACGAAAGACTTCGTCAATAGTGCAAACCTGAAAGCAGAAAAAGAAGCCGGCGTAAAGCAAAAATTAGTCGGTTTTGAAATGATTGATCGCGGTATTCCGCGTCATGATTATCCGATCGTGAATGCAGAAGGTGAAACCATTGGTCGCGTGACCTCAGGAACGCAATCGCCAAGCTTAAAGAAATCGGTTGGATTAGGTTATGTAGAGACTGCCTTTGCTAAAGAAGGTACGGAAATCTATATTCAGATTCGTAATCAGTCGGTCAAAGCGGTAGTGAAAAAACCACCTTTTGTAAAATAGAATTTTGCAAATAACACGATAACAGAAGAGGAATTCATTACGAATTCCTCTTTTTCTTTTTTGCTTTACGTTGCGGCTGCGATACAACCTGTTGCTCTTTCGATTGGCCGCGCACGGTTCGACTGACATATTTGAGCAATACGACTTTCAAATAGATAAACACCACGATCAGCGCAATAGATAATCCGAAGAAAAGCACGTGCCCCACACGATAAGCGGCTACTGTACTCATAATCATCAGAATGATTCCTAAGTTCAGTATTACATTAAAGATCATTTTCTTGGTCATAGCTATCGTATATTAGAGATGCCCGTTACTCTGCGACGGATGAGTGTACAGTAGATGATGCCTGCAAATATATTCATTACAATAATGAATAGGGCGAGTCCCATTCGCTCCAAATTATCAATGTTTGGCGACCGCATGATTTCGAGCATGACCAACACTACCCAGATCATGGATACCAACAAAGATACGCTCAGCATAACAGGTGCGATGGGTAGTTGAAATAGTAGTAAAATCAACGAAAGGCTATAAAAAACCAGACTAAACAAAAAGGCTTGTTTAGTCTGGCGATACATTTTTTGCATGAAGCAAATATAAACTTTTTTGAGTCGTAAGTGGTTATGGGAAAATGCCCAACTCCTCATAAGCGACGCCTACCTTATTTATGGCACAGACAAAAGCTGCTGTACGCAAATCTTCGACGCCATCTTGTCCTTTCCAGATATCCCAAACTTCACGATACGCGCCGATCATGGTATCTTCCAAACCAGAGTGTACCAAGTCGATCTCGTCTGGGCCACGCAGCAAAATCTTTTTTTCCATCTTCGAGACCTTTTTATCCGTCATCGACTCAATGATATTCAAAATCTCGGCATACATGTTTTCATCAAAGCGTTTCTCCAAACGACCGTAACGAACGTTACTCAAATTTTTCAACCATTCGAAGTAAGAAACCGTTACACCGCCCGCATTGAGGTAAATATCAGGAATAACCAACACGCCCTTTTTATTCAAGATTTCATCTGCTTCTGGTGTTAGCGGGCCATTCGCAGCCTCACCGATGATCTTTGCTTGGATCTTGTCGGCATTACTCTCATTAATCACGGCTTCCAGAGCCGCAGGAATTAGGATATCACACGGATATTCAAGCACTTCATTCGAAGTTTTGACACTTTTAGCCTTTTCAAAATCTAAGATAGAACCTGTTGACGCACGATGTGCTACCACCGCTTCTAAGTCCAGTCCGTCCTCGTCATAAATTGCACCTTCATATTCAATCAAGCCGACCAAAATCGCACCTGCCTCTTGAAAGTATTTAGCAGCATGGTAACCTACATTACCCAAACCTTGCACAATAATGCGTTTGCCTTCTATACCGACCGACAAACCTAGTCTTTTCATGTCTTCTTCAATATTGCACGCTTCGCGAACGCCATAGAAAACACCCAAACCTGTTGCTTCCACACGACCTCTAACACCGCCTTGTGTCACCGGTTTTCCGGTTACGCAAGCATTAGAATATACTTCGTTGGGATGCAATGAACGATACGTATCCACAATCCACGCCATTTCGCGCGCTCCTGTACCATAATCTGGCGCTGGCACATCTACGCCGGGACCAATAAAGTTCTTTTTCACGAGCTCGCTCGTGTATCGACGAGTAATTTTTTCTAATTCATATTCCGAATATTTGGTTGGGTCTATACGAATTCCTCCTTTGGCACCACCGAATGGCACATTGACAATCGCACATTTGTACGTCATCAATGCCGCTAGCGCCATTACCTCATCTTGATTCACGGCCATGCTGTAACGAATACCGCCTTTACAGGGTGTACGGTGATGCGAATGTTGAATACGATAGGCCTCAATCACTTCTACGTTGTCGCCAATTTTTACCGGAAACTTCACTTGTAAAACGGAGTTGCAGGCTTTGATCTGCTCTAAGATTCCTTTGGAGAATCGGGTGTACTTAGCGGCCTTGTCGAAGTTCTTTTCTACGCCTTTAAAAAAGCCGAAATTACTTGGTATTGAATTGCCCATAAAAAGATTTTTAATTTACACTTATGTTTATGTTGGTTGAATGGTAATAAAGTTACTGCATTATCCATGAATACTACCTTTAGCACGTAGTGCTTATCGTCATGTAAAACACATAAATCATGCCGCGTACCAGTCCAACTTTTCCACAACAAAAAACGCCAGCTAAAAAGCTGGCGTTTTACTCTATCGTAGGATGTGTTTAATACACATCTAGTTCTGGGTCAATTTCTTCTTTCCAAGCCAAGATACCTCCTTTAAGGTTGGACAAGTTGGTAAATCCCTCATTTTCCAATAGCATAATCGCCTGTGCACTTCTTTTACCCGAACGGCATTGTACAATCACGGGGATATCTTTTGAGATTTTGTCGGCTTCAATCACTACGCCTGATAAAGGAATGTTGATACCATTTAGATTCGAAGTTTCATATTCAAATGGCTCTCTTACATCAATCAATTGAAACTCTTCGTTGTTATCTATTTTGTTTTTTAGCTCTTGTACGGTTACTTCTCTCATACCTATCAATATTTAATACTGTTTGTGTTCTTCGGGTCACCAACTGTCTGATCTACTCTTCTTCATTTGTCAATGACACTTGGCATTAATCAAATATAGAATTTGTGCACTAAAAGAACAAGAGTCAACGGCAAACGGTTTTTACCGATATACATTAATCTGATTAATATATGCGACCGCTATAATTCGCGGAAGAAACCATCACACGATACTTCAGAAAAAACACTTATTTTTACGGTATGATCTATCCTTACTTCTCCATAAAAAAGCTCGGCCTCGGCTTAAGTTTAGTACTTTCCAGTTTCACAGCATCTGCACAAGTGGCAGAAACGCCTTATTTGGAACGCATACTCAACACCTTAGCCTCCGACGAGATGCGTGGTCGCCATGCACTAACTCCGGATATCGAACGCGCAGCAGATTTTATTGCTCAAGAATTTAAGGAGATCGGCCTTAAGCCGTACGCGGAGGAGAATTATCGCCAGACATTTCACCTCAATCGAATCTCGGCAGCAGGACAAAATGTGACGGTCAACGGCACAGCATTAAGCCCAGATCAGTTCTTGATATTTGGCCGACCTGCGGAATTGAATTGGGATCAAGACCAAACGATCAAAACGAGTGTCATTGGAGAAGATGCGGATTTCTCTCAAGCGTTTAGAGCACATGCTTTACAAGGGAAAGAGGATGAAATAATCTGGGTACATCCAGCCCATCAAGGTCTCTTGAACCGCTTCAAAAAGATGATTGGTGAAGAAAGTTTAGTACCTGTATCTGCCAATGCACCCCAAACGCCAACTAAATTTTTCATAATTCAGGATCAGGCACCACAGAATTTCCAATTTACGGCCAAGAGCAATCAACAAGAAATTCCACTATTCAATGTGGTAGGCATGCTTCCAGGAAAGTCAAAGCCCGAAGAATACGTGATTCTTTCCGCGCATTACGACCATATCGGCATTATCGAAACGGTTGATCAGGATTCTATTGCCAATGGCGCGGATGATGACGCATCGGGAACGACGGCTGTCATTGCGTTAGCAAAATACTTCAAAGCCTTAGACAACAACGAGCGCACCTTACTTTTTGTCGCATTCACGGGTGAGGAAATCGGCATGTATGGTTCGAAGCATTTCGGCAGTAATATTGACCCAGATAAGGTGGTCGCGATGATCAATATTGAAATGATTGGCAAAGATTCAAAGTTTGGTCCAAATACCTTATATATTACTGGATTTGAAGCTTCCAACTTAGGGCAATTAGTACAAGAGCAGGTCGAAGGATCAGCATTTACGTTCCATCCAGATCCTTACCCTCAACAAAATCTATTTTATCGTAGTGACAACGCCACTTTAGCGGCATTGGGTGTGCCGGCGCATACGTTTTCTACTTCTCAAATTGATAAAGATGAATATTATCACACGGTGAAAGACGAAGTTGCAACCTTGGACATTGAAAACATCCGTGCAAGTATTGAAGCGATAGCACATGGTATTGTCGGTATCGTTAGTGGTGAACAAACGCCTACACGTGTAGAAAAGTTGAGGGAATAAACGAGATTTAAGACTTAGATGGATTTCTGCATCACGTAATCAGCGATTACATAGCCATGATACGGAATATCGATCCGTTATTGTCTCCAACAGACAAGGTTACGTCAACTATACCATATTGACCGTAATTATTATGAGGCGAGTAATCTTATTCTACCAACTTGTTATGCATGTAGCCAACTAGCTATCCTAGCTATAAATTCATCTGGACTTTTCAACCAATTGAAATGATTCAGATCCGGTTTATCAAGACAATGCTTTGTTAGTGAAGCTTTTTTCATTTTATCACACAGATGATTTACAGCTTCTGGTGGTGCGAGGAAGTCCTTTTTTAAAGAGATCGCCAAAATGGAAATTTGGGTTTGAGACATCATTAACTCCCACTGACGGTCACTACCCTCAATGACATACCTCCCACTAAGTGCCTGTCTTCCCCAATCATTAATGAGGCGCTGAAAAGTTCTATCACCAAATTTAAAGAGCCTGCCCGGAAAATAACCTTTCAGTTTTGCATAAACCCTAAAAAATTGCGATCCTAGAAGTACTTTGAATCTTTCAGTTCCTTTCCAGCATTTGAAATAGACGGATCCGCTAGCACATAATATCAAACCTTTGACTCTGGGGTCATCTGTAGCTGAATATAGGCAACTCAACTGCCCACCTAGACTATGGCCAAGCAAATAAACAGGCAGATTAAATACTTCTTGTGCAGCAGCAATTAAAGCAGGAATATCCTGTTTTAGCAATTCATTATATCCGTAGTTATTCTTTCTGGTTGCTTTAACGGAACTCGCCCCCTGTCCTCTTAAATCTGCGACTGCTGCAGACCCCACCTTTGTCGCTAGCGATTTGATAAGACGGTCATAGCTTTTCGCAGGAACACCATGCGCCGGTAATACCTGAATACAAGAGCTACTAATAACGCCCTTTACATACCGCAATTTCGTGAGCATACCTGGCGCCACTTCTACCTGTTTTACAAGAACCTCGAAAATCATGATTTAAGAAATAAGTTAGCGACATCTTGTGCCGCGTTGAGGCTAGGTGTTGATAATTGTGAATTGATTGTCTGATTATGCATGATAAAAATTCATTTTATCGCGTAATTGTCTTGTTAATTAATTAAATAAAATTAAAAAAAATAATTAAACTTTATAAGTCAAATATTTCGCATAGCCAACTAACAGATTCAAAGTGCAAACTTGGTTTATACTGATGTTATTAGAGAAATAGTATTTTAATTGAGCTAGAAGAAGATATGGTATGCTATACCCTTTTAAACACTTTTAATATCATGGAGACAAATGACAAACACTATTGTCAAAACACAAAAGATTGGATCAACCTCTTGATACAGAAATCGATTTGCTTTAGCGGTCAAAGTGAGAAATACAGAAATCAGTACCTTAATACAAGTCTTAAGCTGTGTGACGAACTAGTCAGTTATTTGCAATAGGTAATTAAACTTGATTTTAGCAGCTAGATTTTAACCATCTGGAATGCACTTTATTCATCTTTTATTATGCATGTATATAATAATCAAAAGTGACTTTAGGATGCATAATTGTTTTTTCGCAACGCTGTTTTCATTGGGGCTAAGATTTAAATGGCTAACTTCAATCTACAGCTTCCAAACTGGGCTATTACAGAATCTTCTGCATCACGTAGTCGTTGAGCACATAGCCATGATACGGAATATCGATCTCATAAGCGACCTCAAAACCCACCTTCAGGTAAAAGTGGTACGCCTTGTTCTGACGGTTGACATTGAGTTCTAATGTGGGAAAAGATTGCGCTTTGGCTAATTCTGCGGCAAAGTTAATCAGCAGCTGCCCATATCCTTTCCCTTGTGTGGAAGTAAGCAAGTACAAACTCTCAATACGAAACACTTGCTTTTCTGTTATGGGCCGCACCGCGATAAAGCCGACCGCAGTTTCCTCCTCACATAGCAAATAGAATACTTTGCCCTGCTCCACCGCTTTGGATAATCCTTCGATGGAATACAGCTGATCCAGCATAAACGTGATCTGAGCCGCAGAAAGTATCGGACTATAGGTTGGATACCAAATCTCTTGCGCGAGCTGTGAGATGAGCTCAAAATCTGCTGTGGTAGCTATTCTGATAGTCGGATTCATAACGCTTCTCCTATGATCAAACTATTTTCGCTTTGCGAATGTATACTCACAAAACCATCTTCCACCGTTTCGTAAGTTGCATCACCAATCCACTTTAGATTTTCAACACGATATGCTGCCCCGCTGCTCAAGACTTTCATGACATTGCCTTGCGGCATCCATTTGTGAAAAGACGATCGAAGAATGTATTTGAACTGCTTGCTATATACTGCAAATGTAAACTGTTGGCTATGCTCGATTAAGGCATCTACCGAAAAATCATTCCATAGGATATGCAACGCAAACTGATTTTTACTTTCCAAATAATGCAAAGCATCCAACAAGATATGCTGCAATGGTAAAATGGAGATTCCGTCTTGATCAACTTCAAACTCCGCATTAGCCGTAAATACCACATCCATCTTAATTCCTCTGGAAAGCAGATAATCGACGTGAGCATCCGTCGTCAATACGATCGGACTCCACTCGAGTAATTGACCTAGAGATTCTTCCGATAGCGCTTCGACATCGATGATGAGTAGCGCAGGCTCTTGATTCTCTCGAATGATGTGGTGGGATGACATGTGATGCTATCCTTCTAGCGACTTCAACGCAATATAAGACATCAAGCCGATGCTTGTTTCCAATGCGGTCTCATCAATATCAAACGTAGGTGTATGTACTGCTGAGGTAATTCCTCGCGCTTTATTGCCCGTACCCAAGCGATAGAAACACGCGTTCGTTTCTTGAGAATAATAGGCAAAATCTTCGGCCGCAGGCCATAGATCCAATTCTACTACATTGTCCTTACCTAAATAAGCTTCTGCATGAGTCCGAGCGGCATTCGTGGTCTGTGGTTCATTCACCAAAAAAGGATAACCTTTGTCAATTTTAAAATCGCAGGTTGCGCCCATTCCTTCCACGATACCAACCACCATTTTAGTCATCTTCTCATGTGCTTCTGCGCGCCAAGCTTCGTCGAACGTACGGAAAGTACCATCTAGTTTGACTTCATCGGGAATCACGTTAGTAGCTCCATTGCCAATGATCTTGCCCCAAGAAAGTACGCTCGGAATACGTGGATCCGCATAGCGACTCACGATTTGCTGCATGGCGGTAATAACTTGTGCGGTGATCGCAATCGGATCTATATTTTGATGTGGCTGTGCACCGTGTCCGCCTTTTCCACGAACAGTGAGAAATAACTCATCGCAAGATGCCATGTATTTCCCAGCACGGAAGCCCACCTTTCCACTTTCGATGAGCGGCATCACATGTTGACCAATGATCGCATCTGGTGCAGGATTTTGCAATACGCCTTCTTTAATCATGAGCGAAGCTCCGCCCGGAAGTCGCTCTTCGCCAGGTTGAAAAATCAACTTTACCGTACCACCAAATTGTGATTTAAGATGTTGCAAGATTTTGGCTACGCCTAATAACGAAGAGGTATGCACATCATGTCCACAAGCGTGCATTACACCGGGATTTTGCGATCCATAACTGCGACCTTCTACTTCCATAATAGGCAAAGCATCCATATCTGCGCGCAGCGCAATGACTTTATCGGATGGCAAATCGCCTTGAATCAATGCGACAACACCCGTATCGGCCATCGCTGTATACGGAATAAGTAGCTCGTCCAATCGCTCTTTGACAAAAGCGGATGTATTGTACTCTTGAAAAGAAAGTTCTGGATTTTGGTGCAAATGCCTTCTTATGCCTACCGTTTCTTCCGCGAAGGAGGAGGCTAGGCTTTTAATCTGCTCTATCATCATCATGGAGTTAAAGGTGATTTATTGCCAGACCCAAATGTCTTCGACAAAGACAAATACATTGCTGTATTGCCCTCGGATCTTACGCATAAACGTATTGGCCTCGCTTCGCGTTCGAAAATCTCCTACTTTCACGCGGAAATTAGGTTCTTCGTAATTAATGTACGCGGCCATATCGCTGTATTGGCGCAAGAAACCATTCTGTACGGATACCGCATCGCTACGATTAGCACCAGAAAAGATCTGTACCCGAAAACCTTTAGTGCGCACACGTCGCATATTGCGCTTGTCGACAACCTTTTTGTCGGCCAAGCTGACGGTAGGACGGGCAGCAGGATTGATTTCATGCTCTGCTCTGAACGCCTGCAATGCAGCGATCAAAGGATCTACCACTACATCGACGTGTTGCTCCTGAGCCTGTACTCCGGCAGATAATCCACCAAGCAGTGCGCATAAAATCAATCCTTTTCTAACCATCGTTATTGTTTGTTATTTGCTGCCGTGGCAGTTTTTATATTTCTTGCCAGAACCACAAGGACATTCGTCATTGCGACCTACCGTTTGCTCTTTGCGAATAGGCGCAGTAACTTGTGCTGTACGCGTGTCTAGATCTTCTTCGCTTACACCTGTAGGTGAAGAAAGCTCTTGTTTCGAAGCGGTCACCTGTGCCGGTTGTGCTGGTACAGGACGTGCTTCTTTGACTTGTTCTGCTTGCTGACCCTGTTGTCCAGGGATTTCGCCTTTGAACAAGAAGCTGACAATTTCTTTGTTCATGGAAGCCAACATCTCTTTAAACAGGTTGTATGCTTCCATTTTATAGATTACAATCGGATCTTTCTGCTCGTAAACCGCATTTTGTACCGACTGCTTCAAGTCATCCATTTCACGCAAATGTTCTTTCCAAGCTTCATCTATCAGAGCAAGAACTATACCTTTTTCAAAAGATCTAAATACTTCCTTGCCTTTAGATTCCACTGCTTTTTTCAAGTTGGTAGACACCTGTATGCCACGTGTACCATCAGAGAATGGCACTACCACGTTCTCGATCATATCGCCACGCTCTGCCATCACATTGGTCATTACGGGCAAAGTTTGCGCCGCTACATGGGCTGCTTTCTCTTGGTAATGTGCGATAACCTGACCGAACAACTTGTCAATTAAGGTTTCTGTACTGCTCGATTTGAACTCTTCTTCTGTGATGGATGGATCTACCGCGAAAAGACGGATCACTTCGATTTGGAACTCTTCGAATGAACCTCCTTCTTTGGAAGAAAGTACCACATCTTCTACTACGTCGAAGATCGTGTTGTTTAAATCTACATCCAGACGTTGTCCGAATAAAGCGTTTTTACGCTTCGTATAGATTACGGTACGTTGTGAGTTCATCACATCATCGTACTCCAACAGACGTTTACGAATACCGAAGTTGTTTTCCTCTACTTTACGTTGTGCACGCTCGATCGATTTGGTCAACATACCGTGTTGCATTACTTCGCCATCTTCTACGCCCATACGTACCATCAAATTAGAGATACGCTCAGAAGCGAATAAACGCATCAATGGATCTTCCAAAGAAACGAAGAACTGCGAAGAACCCGGATCTCCTTGACGACCGGCACGACCACGTAACTGACGATCCACACGACGTGATTCGTGACGCTCGGTACCGATAATCGCTAAACCGCCCGCATTGATGACTTCACTAGCTAGTTTAATATCCGTACCACGACCCGCCATGTTGGTTGCGATCGTCACCTGACCTGGTTTACCCGCTTCAGCTACGATATCCGCTTCTTTTTGGTGCAATTTCGCGTTCAAGACATTGTGCTTGATACCGCGCATTTTCAACATTCGGCTCAACAATTCCGAAATCTCTACCGAAGTCGTACCAACCAATACCGGTCTTTGTGCATCGGTCAATGTCTGAATTTCTTGTGCTACGGCATTGTATTTCTCTCTTGCAGTACGGTAGATGTAATCTTGTCGGTCGTCACGCTGTATTCCTTTGTTAGTTGGGATCTCGACCACATCCAATTTGTAGATTTCCCACAACTCGCCCGCTTCGGTAGAAGCAGTACCCGTCATACCCGCTAATTTGTGGTACATACGGAAATAGTTTTGTAGCGTAATCGTCGCATACGTCTGCGTCGCATCTTCTACTTTCACATTTTCTTTTGCCTCGATCGCTTGGTGCAAACCATCCGAGTAACGACGACCATCCATGATACGACCCGTTTGCTCATCGACGATTTTCACTTTGCCTTCGTCTACGATATATTGATCATCAATCTCAAACAACGTATACGCTTTCAACAATTGGTTGATCGAGTGAATACGCTCTGCTTTGATCGAATAATCACGTAATAATTCTTCTTTTTGACGCGCTTTTTCTTCCAATGGATCGCTAGAATTCTCAATCGCAGCAATCTCGGTACCTACATCCGGAAGTATGAAGAAAGTAGGATCTTCACCAGAAGCCGTAATTAACTCAATACCTTTTTCGGTAAGCTCTACTTGATTGTTCTTTTCATCGATCACGAAGAACAATTCTTCATCTGCCTTCGGCATATGACGATTTTGCTCTGCCATGTAGAAGTTTTCTACTTTTTGTAGGACTTGGCGGTGATTACTTTCACTTAAGAACTTGATTAAGGCTTTATTTTTTGGCAAACCGCGGTAAGCGCGGAACAAAGCCAAACCGCCTGCTTCAGGATCTACATCACCTGCCGCAACCGCTTTCTTCGCTTGATTCAAGGCGCCATTAACATAGGCTTTTTGAGCATTGACCAAACGCTCGATACGTGGTTTTAACTGATAAAATTCGTGCTGATCGCCTTTTGGAATAGGACCAGAAATGATCAATGGTGTACGCGCATCGTCAATTAATACCGAATCCACCTCATCAATCATCGCAAAGTGCAGCTTGCGCTGTACCATTGCTTCTGGATTTTGCGTCATGTTGTCGCGCAGGTAATCAAAACCAAATTCGTTATTGGTACCATACACGATGTCGGCAGCATAAGCCTTGCGACGTTGTGGTGAGTTGGGCTGATGCTTATCGATACAATCTACACTTAAACCATGGAATTCGAACAATGGCCCATTCCACTCCGAGTCACGACGGGCTAAGTAATCATTCACCGTGATGATGTGAATACCTTGACCAGATAAGGCATTTAGGTAAGTTGGCAAGGTTCCTACCAAAGTCTTTCCTTCACCAGTAGACATTTCGGAGATTTTACCTTGATGCAACACAATACCACCGATCAACTGCACATCGTAGTGCACCATATTCCAAGTAACTTCAGTACCGGCTGCGGACCAGCTATTTTTCCAAATTGCTTGATCGCCTTGGATCGTCACATTCGGCTTCAAAGCCGCCATGTCACGGTCAAATTGGCTTGCCGTTACGGAGATTTCTTTATTCTCTGTGAAACGTCTGGCTGTATCTTTCACCACAGCAAATGCTTCTGGCAAGATCTCCAAAAGCACTTCTTCTAATTTCTTATCTCTATCTTTTGTGAGTTTATCTACCTTTTCATAGTAAGCCGTTTTCGACTCCATATCTTCAGTAGCTTCGGCCTGTTCTTTCAGGCTCGTAATCTCTTCGTCGATCTCTTTTAGGTATTCCGCAATGCGGCTTTTAAAGCTAGCAGTTTTGGCTCTCAAATCATCATTTGACAAGCTGGCAAGCTTTTCGTACTCTTCTTTGATCTTATCTACTATAGGTTGTATTCCTTTGATATCCCGCTCAGACTTGCTACCAAATAATTTACTTAAGAATTTTAACATAATCTTTTTAATCTGTACTCAGCTAGTGCACAATAATAAATCCAAAGTTCCTAAACAGACATTTTGACACTAATCGGGCAAATTTAATTATTCACAATGATAAGTAACAGCATATCACTGTTTTTTTACCGTTTTTTTTAATTGACTTAATATTGTCTGAAACTTAGCTTACTAACCGCATTTCACATAGAGAATTTTACCTTTCCGAGAAATTATCGATACCTTTAGCCTATAACCTACTGACATGATGAGAAACGTATTCTTAATAGCCCTATTGCTTGCTTGTACTACGCTACACGGTATAGCACAAGATCTTCCACAGGTATTGGTTTTTTCGAAAACGAAGGGATTTCGACATGACAGCATTGAGAAAGGTGCAGAAGCTATTCAGGAACTCGGACATGAGCATGGATTTGGCGTGTATCATACAGAAGATGCAGGCGTTTTCACAGACGATCAGCTCCAGAAATATAAAGCCATTGTATTTCTAAGCACCACAGGTGACATTTTAGACCCAGAACAACAAGCTTCCTTCGAACGATTTATACAAGCTGGAAATGGTTTTGTCGGTATTCATGCCGCTAGCGATACGGAATACGATTGGCCGTGGTATGGCAAGATGGTAGGCGGCTATTTCGCCAGTCATCCAGAGGTACAAACTGCGGATATTCACGTGCATGATCACAGCCATCTAGCCACACATCATTTGCCAGAAATCTGGAAGCATAAAGACGAATGGTATGATTTCAAGGAATTAAATCCTGACGTCAACCTGTTGATGACGATCGATGAAGAAAGTTACCAAGGCGGCAAGATGGGAGACTACCATCCCGTCTCTTGGCATCATACCTACGACGGTGGTCGCGCTTTCTATACAGCTTTGGGGCATACTAAAGAAGCCTACGATGACGCTGACTTTCTGCAGCATATCGCTGGCGGTATCGCGTATGCGCTTGGCAAAACGAGGAACAATTAATCGTCCATACGGTGTTTACCACATTGATTGGCCTTTTATTTTTCTCTATTTTTGCTGTCAATGAAATATTGCTCGATCGCTTCTGGAAGTAATGGTAACTGTTATTATGTCGCTAAAGATGATACCGCGGTACTTATCGATATCGGAATTAATAACAAACACATGCACCTACGCATGGGCCAATTGGGCATTTTGCCGACGCAGGTTAAAGCTATTTTCATCACACATGAGCATACCGATCATATTTGCGGATTGTCGGTATTTGCCAAAAAATACGATTTACCGATTTATATTACACAAGGCACTTTAGACGGCAGCAAATTACGCTTACCAGCGCATCTGTTGCGTATTATCAAAACCAATGAACGCGTGCGTATCGGTGGCTTAGAGATCATTGGTATTCCCAAATATCACGACGCAAAAGAGCCGTGCAGTTTTGTCGTGTCTGATGGCAAAAGTAATATCGGAATATTGACCGACCTTGGCCATGCCTGTGATAACGTGAAGCACGTGGTGCAACATGTGGATGTATTGCTACTAGAAAGCAATTACGATGAGGAAATGTTGCAAAAAGGGCGTTATAGCTACTATCTGAAAAATAGGATTCGCGGTGGCATGGGACACATTTCCAACACCATGGCGCTGGCTTTATTTTTGGAAAAACGTACTGATCGACTCAAACATTTGATTTTGGGTCACCTTTCTGGGCAGAATAATACGGTCGAAAAAGTATTGGAGACATTTGCTCCGCATTGTGCAGATATTAGCTTATCTATCGCAACTAGATATGAATCTTCGGCTATCTTCGATCTGGCAGATTTGCCATCGACAGCACCAGCCATCGTGGCAGAGATGTCAGCCCCGATCATGCGCGAAGTGGTATAAAAAAAGCGCCTGATGAAACATCAGACGCTTTTGGCTTTATATTAATTATTATATTATACTAGTTTTGGCGTGGCTCCAAACCTTTGGCCACTAAAGCTTCCACATATTCACGAACGGATTCGTTAGAGAAACGCGAAGTCACATCGAATGCGAATGCATGTACCAATAAGGTACGTGCTGATTCTTCACCGATTCCTCTGGCACGCAGATAGAACAAAGCTTGATCGTCAAACTGACCCATTGTACAACCGTGTGAACACTTTACATCATCAGCGAAGATTTCTAACTGCGGTTTGGTGTACACCGTAGATTTATCGCCGACCAACATATTGTTATTCTGCTGGAAAGCATTCGTTTTCTGCGCATCTTCCCGCACGAAAATCTTTCCATTAAACACTGCTGTAGAGTTGTCTTGAGGTATGTTTTTATACCATTCATACGACTCACAGTGTGGCTTCATGTGATCTACAATGGTATGATTGTCTACCAATTGCTTGTCGGCCAATAGATTGATACCATACAAATGAGATTCAACTTGCTCATCATCCAAGCGTACATTGATATTATTACGTACGAAAGTAGCTCCTGGGAAATTACAGTTGTAGTTATTGTACAAGCTGTGCTTATTCTGGTATACTTCTGTATGGTTGATGTAGTTGCTCGATGTATCAGCGATCTGCAAGTAATAATGCTGCATTTTCGCATTCTCTTCCAATACGATCTCCGTCACCTTGTTGTGTAGGTTTTTTGCAGTACCTGCCAACGTAATGAACGACTCGATGATTTCTACTTCTGCGTTTGCACCTGCTACAATTAGATTTCTCGTTTGCGCAAAAAATGCTTCTGTACCTGTTGCTACATGCACCAAATGAATTGGTTTGTTCACCACAGCATTACGCTTCACTTCGATGAACACACCTGCGGTGTACAAGGCGGTGTTCAGATATACTAAAGCATTGTCCGTTTTGTCAGCATGTTGCGCAAAATGACGGGTAAACTGCGGATCGCTCGCCGCATCTTCAATTGGTTTTACCACCAAGCCTTCTTCGTCTTCTAAACTCGAAAAAGCGACTGTATACTGGCCATTGACCAATACCAAACGGTGTGCATCTAATGCTGGAATATCTGCTTGGCTCAAATCAAGATTGGCCACATCCACATCGCTGTTTAGCACATAAGGTGCTTGTACCAGACTGTGAATATTGGTATACTTCCAATCTTCATTTTTGACCGTAGGAAACCCTGCCTGCTCAAACTTTGCAAACGCTTCCTGACGAATAGCCGCTAATGCCGCCGGTTCATCGATCTTCTCCAGATCATGGTAAGTCGTTGTCAATTGTTGAAACAGAGATTCTGCTGTTATTGTACTCATATTTTTTGTTGTCAATACACTCATAACCTTCCCTCTCTTTTCCTTATTAGGCGGTCTGCGTATCTAATTCTTTTAACCAATCGTATCCTTTTTCTTCCAATTCCAACGCCAATTCTTTCGGCCCTGTTTTTACAATGCGACCATTGTACAATACGTGTACGAAATCTGGCACGATGTAATCCAACAAACGTTGGTAGTGTGTAATCACGACGAATGCATTGTTTTCCGAACGCAATTGGTTCACGCCATTCGCTACAATACGCAATGCATCGATATCCAAGCCTGAATCCGTTTCGTCCAAAATAGACAATTTAGGATTTAGCATCGCCAACTGGAAGATCTCATTGCGTTTCTTCTCACCACCAGAGAAGCCTTCGTTCAATGATCTATTGGTCAATTTTGCGGAGAACTCTACTAATTTTTGTTTATCCTTTACCAACTGTAAAAATTCTTTCGCTTCCAAAGGCGGCAAGCCTTTGTATTCACGAATATCGTTTAAAGCTGTTTTCAAGAAGTTGATGTTGGAAACACCTGGAATCTCCACTGGGTACTGAAACGCTAAGAACAAACCTTCGCGAGCACGATCTTCTGGCGAAAGATCCAATAAATCGACGCCATCTAGCAAAGCTGTACCGTCCGTTACGTCGTATGATTCACGACCAGCCAATACATTTCCTAACGTACTTTTACCCGCGCCGTTTGGCCCCATGATCGCGTGTACTTCACCCGCTTTCACTTCTAGATTTAATCCCTTTAATATGTTTTTATCCTCTACTGAGGCGTGCAAATTCTCAATCTTTAACATGCTATTTATTATTTGTTCTTCCAGCATACGCGCGTAGCGCTATCGCTGGAATAGTGTATTACTTTTTGTGCTTATCCTACTGATCCTTCTAGCGATATCGCCAGCAATTTCTGCGCTTCTACCGCAAACTCCATCGGAAGTTGGTTTAATACTTCCTTGGCATATCCGTTCACGATTAGCCCTACTGCTTTCTCTGGATCAATGCCGCGCTGATTCAAGTAAAACACTTGATCTTCTCCAATTTTGGAAGTAGTCGCTTCGTGCTCCAACTTGGCCGATTTATTTTTACTCTCGATGTATGGGAACGTATGCGCTCCACAGCGATCTCCGATAAGCAAAGAATCACATTGAGTGAAGTTACGTGCTTGATCCGCATTCGGCCCGATCTTCACCAAACCTCTATAACTATTATGGCTCAAGCCAGCAGAGATACCTTTAGAGATGATTTTCGACTTGGTATTTTTACCCAAGTGAATCATTTTGGTTCCTGTATCTGCCACCTGACGGTTACGTGTCATCGCCACAGAGTAGAATTCGCCGACGCTATTGTCACCCTTCAAAATCACACCTGGATATTTCCACGTGATCGCTGATCCCGTTTCTACTTGCGTCCAAGAGATTTTGGAGTTATCACCTTTACAAATACCACGCTTGGTCACGAAGTTCAAGATACCACCTTTACCATCTTTATCACCAGGATACCAGTTTTGTACGGTCGAATATTTGATCTCCGCATCTTTCATGGCGATCAATTCTACGACAGCCGCGTGCAATTGATTTTCATCACGCATTGGCGCAGTACAACCTTCTAAATATGATACATAAGATCCTTCATCGGCTACGATCAACGTACGCTCAAACTGACCTGTATTCTGCGCATTGATACGGAAGTAGGTAGAAAGCTCCATTGGGCAACGTACACCTTTGGGAATGTATACGAAAGAACCGTCTGAAAACACCGCCGAGTTCAAAGCCGCATAAATATTATCGGTTTGTGGCACTACCGTACCCAAATATTGCTTAACTAATTCTGGATATTCTTGCACGGCTTCGCCGAATGAACAAAAGATGACGCCTTTTTCTTTCAGTTTCTCACGAAAAGTCGTTTTTACGGACACGGAGTCAAAAACCGCATCTACTGCCACGACACCTGCCAATACTTTCTGCTCATCCAACGGGATACCCAATTTAGCGAAAGTGGATAATAATTCTGGATCTACTTCATCCAGACTATTCAACTGCTTCTTAGGCTTCGGTGCCGCATAGTATGAAAGATCTTGAAGGTCCACATCGGGATTATCAAAATTTTGCCAGGTCGGCATTTCCAATGTTTGAAAATGGCGAAATGCTTTCAAACGCCATTCCAATAGCCATTCTGGCTCATTTTTCTTCGCAGAAATTAAGCGTACAGTATCTTCGTTAAGACCTTTTGGCGCGATCTCCATATCAATATCGGTCGTAAACCCATATTTATACTCCTCGTGCTCAAGCTCTTTCAGTAATTCGTCGTCTTTGGTACTCATATCTCTTTCACCTTTTGAAGCAACGCCAAGTTGCCCTATTTTCAATTTGCAAATTTAGCATTTTAATAGGAATAACACACTATCCGCGCGACGCAATTGTGGAGATATTATCAAAAAGTAACTGATTCATTATGTTGCGAAATTTCCATAAAACGACAAGATAAAGCCTTATAGATCAATTAGGTTGACGAATGAGGTATAATCACTAGTCACAGGAGCGGATAAGCGACAAATCAAAATATTGCACTACGTTTACTTAGTGTGAAAGTGCGGCGGCAAATAAAATATTGTATATTTACATTTCACAAAATTTTATTGCAATGCCTTACCAGCCTGATAAGACGGATCTTAAAATATTAAAATTGTTGCAAGAGAATGGGCGCATTACCAATTTACAGCTCGCAACGAGTATTGGTCTTTCTCCTGCACCTACGCTAGAGCGTGTCCGTAAGTTGGAAAATTCTGGTTTTATTAAGAGCTATCATGCTTTTGTAGATGAAGAAAAGTTGGGTTTGGGCATCAAATCATTTATTCAAATTTCACTCGATTTTCACACGCAGGATGCTATCCCAAAATTTGTAGACGCCGTATTACAAATACCAGAGGTTACGGAGTGCCATCATGTAACGGGCAATTGCGACTTCATATTGAAAGTATATGTACGCGATATCAAGGCCTATGAGGGTGTCATCATGGAGAAAATCACCAAGATCCCATACGTGAAAACATTTCAGACTATGGTAATCATGTCTACCAGTAAAAAGCAACCCATCGTTCCCTTACAATATTAAGCCGAAGAACTGTATGCATACATTTGACGATCTTGCCATCATACTCACCTGGCCCGATGCTACGATTCGTGGCGACGAAAAGTGGATGATGTTTTTTAAGAAAATTGGATTAGTCAAAAACTTAAACTTTAAGGTAGGTCATACCGGAATAGTCTTGGTAGAAAGAGCTACGGGCAATATGCGTTTTTACGATTTTGGCCGCTACATATCTCCCCGCGGATACGGTCGTGCACGCTCTCAAGAATCTGATCCTAGATTGGCGATTGACCTCAAGGCGCAGATAGACAACGGTCAGATCAGTAATCTCGAAGAAATCGTACATCACTTCGAAACCTTGAAAAGCGCCATGTATGGTGAAGGACATCTGTATTTTTCAATTGCTGAGCATATTAATTATACTTCCGCGAAGCTTTTTGGTGATTCTTGGGTAGAAAAAGGAACTTATCCATATGGTGCAGTAGCTCGCCACAACAATAACTGCTCTCGATTCATCACCCGAATGTTGATGAAATCATCCGAAAAATATCATTATTGGCATGGCATCAATCTGCCGGAAACTATCAAAGCAAGTCCGATTAGCAATGTGGTGAATGCGGTCAACAATCGGATGATATACTCGTTTTGCCCGACTGACGGCCTACAATATTTCCACATGAATCGCTGGAAATCGTTTTGGTTTTTGATGAAGCAACTAGGAGACAATGTTTCTCAAAAGAAATCGGATCTATTGCCCAACGATCAGATTATTGGTGCGGTAGATTTTAGATCCAAACCGATCACGATTCCCAAAGACGCTACGTACCTTGGTGGTGTGGGTGATGGTGCGTGGTACTCAGTAACGCGATTAGAACATGATCGACAATTTATCATCAAGCGGTTTACAACTCAGGGCGAGTTAGAATATGTGGTACAAGGTGAATCCAGCTTAGCGATCCAAGCAGATGAGCCTTGGCGCGTGGTTTACGACAGCCATTTGCTGTTTACGCATATTGAGCAGAATGATGTCAAAATACGCATCAACCATATCAAGCAGCTAGAAATAGAAGATTTCAAGTTCGAAATCGTCAAAGAGTTGTACGCTTAACTTATTCTTTATTATACCTGCCAATCAATAGGCTGCTTCCCCTGCCGCGCAAGATAGGCATTGGTCTTTGAGAATGGTTTAGAACCAAAAAAACCACGATAGACGGATAATGGCGAAGGATGTACCGATGTCAATATCAGATGCTTTGTTTGATCAATAAGCGCCGACTTCTTGATCGCATAACTACCCCACAAAATAAAAACCACCCCAGTACGTTGCTGAGAAATGGATTGGATAACCGAATCAGTAAACTGCTCCCAACCTTTCTTTTGATGCGAGGCAGCTTCGTGTGCACGTACCGTCAATGTGGCATTAAGTAACAAAACACCTTGTGCAGCCCATTTGGTCAAATCTCCGCTTTGCGGATATTTAAAACCTGGAATATCATCTACCAACTCTGTGTAAATATTCTTTAATGAAGGCGGAATGGCAACGCCAACAGGCACCGAAAAAGACAAACCATGTGCTTGCCCGATATTATGGTAAGGATCTTGCCCTAGGATGACGACTTTGACTTCGGGCAATGGCGTCAACCGAAAAGCATTGAACACCAAGCTTTCTGGAGGAAAAACACTAGCTTTTTGTCTCTCTTGCTGTACAAATTGCGACAAGGTGCGCATCATTGGCTGCTCAAACAAGGGTTGAAATACGGAATCCCAACTTTCATGGTATCTTTTGGACATATTCAAATGTACAATTTTCGTTTAATTGTGGCATACAATTGGATACCTCTATTAATTATCGGATATTTGCATAAAAAAGAAATTAAGAAATTATATGTCGAATTTAATACGCATTATCATAGCCAGTCTATTTGTCATTGGCACCGCTACCTTGTTCTGGTTTGGGATGTGGGGCTGGGGAATATTAGCTGTTTTAGTAACGATTTTGACTTGGGTAACCGTATTTTTCAACGAAAAAATGTTGCTTGCGCAATGGCATCTCCGCAAAGAAAACATGCCTAAAGCAGAGCTTTGGCTTAAAAAAATCAAAAACTTCGAGAAAGAATTAGTACCCGCTCAACATGGTTATTACCACATGTTATTGGGATTGATCGAATCGCAGAAAGCACCATTACAAGCAGAAAAGTTCTTTAAGAAAGCGCTTTCTTTGGGATTACATATGGATCACAACGTAGCGCTTGCTAAGTTGAGTTTGGCCGGCATAGCGATGGCTAAACGCGATAAGCGTGGGGCTGAGAAATTGCTTTCGGAAGCAAAAAGAGCCGACAAAAACAAATTGCTCGATGAGCAGATAAAAATGATGAAATCGCAGATGACGATGATGGACAAACAACAATTCCGCTACTCCAGATAATCCCGATTTCAGCAATTACTATAGTCGAACTGTGATTTGCCTAAAGCGACCAGATTCTCTACTATCTTCAAAAACAATCTTAACGGCCTGTGGAAGGCCGTTTTCTTTTTTCCACCCCGCCACTTTGAATTGCAAAGAAACAGGCACATCCATTGATAAGATATGGTTCAGGTAATTTTGCCGATCATTGATATGAATGCGTACTCTCCCCATCTGTATCTGCGTATACAGGATATCGTTATCTTTTTGATCTAATAGTGTAGAAGCATAGGTATTCATTTTGAATTCTCGCTGCTGACGTAGTGAAGAGATCACAAACAGATCGACAATGGCGGTATCTTTTTTCACCTTCACAGATTGGACATCAAACTGCAAATCGTCTAATAACAATACCGTAGTATCTTCCTGAGCTGCCAGCAAAAATGGCAAGCTAAAAACTAGGAAAAGGACTAATTTTTTGAGCATAAATAAAAGGTAGTAAATGTCTTTGATAAGGTTAACGAAGACGGTCGGCCGACTTAATTAGTTTTTCATCGCCGCGAATAGCTCCCAAAGCCATGGATAAAAAAATAATGGATACAGGCAACAAAAAGAAGCCTATTCCAATGTTGCTAGCGCTGAGATATTGATTATTGCCCGAAAGCACATTATTAGCGCTGGCATACATCCACACCGCAAATAACGCAACAAGTACTAGTTGCAGATAGATGAATTTGACTTGACGCTTCCGATCTTTATATAGAAAAATGAGTACAACAGGCATTATAATGATAAATACCGCCGCAATACTTTGTAGGATAAAACTCTCTTGTTTTACACTCTCGTTGTTAATTGATGTGTATATTCCAGAAACATAAATTTGCTTTCCCAAACCCACCAAGTCAATATAACTGACATAAGGAAATAGAAATAAGGTAGCCAAAACTAGACTTGAAAGCAAGAGCCAAACAGATTGTATACGTTGTATCATAATAGTGCGAATATGTTATTTCTGTGGTCACAAATATACTATTAAACACATGGAATGTCGCTTGGTTTGATAAACTATTACTTGCTAGAAATATTCTTAGCCTCTATCCAGCGTGACATATATTTCTTGGCTGCATACTGCTCTTGGGCCAAGATGCGACCGATAATATTTTGATTTCGATGAAGAGCAATATTTTCAGACAGGTTTCCAATTCGTTGTACGAAAAGCATTTGCGTCTCATTGTCGGCCATCACATTACTTAAAGCCATTGGGATCAGCGCTTGCTTCTCCAACCAATACCCCTCATTCGTATACAATTTCATCGTTTCGGAAACAAAGTTTTCCGATGAATCCGTTACTGCTCCGGGCCAGATTTCTGGATTCATACCTTCTGCACCAACTTTAGAAGTGATAGATGGCGTGCCGGTGATCATGGCATCGACAAACTTGCCTTTCTGTCCGGCACCAAATGGAATCGGCGCCAACAACAGACGATACGATTGCATCGTCAGCCGTGCATTTTCCGCACGACCTTTAATCAAAAAACCTTCTGGTGGCCGATGCAGTTGTTCGACTTTTTGCGAAGCATACGCTCCGTAAATATGTAATTCGGCCTCCGGCAATGTTTGACGGATTTTTGGCCAATAGGTCTTTTTGAGCACTTCTACCGTCTTCCAATTGGGTTCGTGCAAAAAGTTTCCTATAAAAATGAGGTGTTTGCGTTCTTCGAAAGTTGGCAGCAAAGCGCTATCTGCTTCGCTCTTTTTTTCTGCAAAGAAAGGGAGATAATACAATAAGGATTCGTGGACTCGGAATTGGTCGACCAACAACTCGTATTCGCTACGCGAAATAATCAGAGATAGATCACAGCGATAAATGGCCGCTAATTCTCTCATCGCCGTAGGCGAATACAACAACTCATCAGACCAGGAGATCTGCTGGCGATAGGCTTCCTGGCGTGCCAAACGCAGGAAATGCAAATCTTCAGTATCTAAGATGCGAACTGCCTGCGGACAATTCTCGGCCACGCGCCAACCATATTGCTCTTCGATCATAAATCGGTCAAATAGGACAACATCGGGATTCAACTCCCGCAGCAAAGCATCGAACGAGCTATCATTAAGCAAAACGGAATGACATGCGATTCCCATTTCCTCCAAAGGATGACTATGCGGAGATAATGCGGCAGCAGAAGCAAAGTGCACTTCATCGTACTGCTTTAGAAATAAACCCAATAGTTGCAACATCCGCCATCCGGCGGCAGAAGAGGTCGGTTCTGGCCATACTTGGCCAATCACAAATAGCTTGGTACGCTGCATCGCGCAAGTTAGGATATTTAAACGGCGTGTTTTTAATTTTCGTAATTTTGTACAAACGAACAGAGCAATGTTAGGATTAAAATTACTGACAGATCCACGCTGGGCCAACGTGGCGGAGTCTAATCTCGAAGAAATATTGACAGATCACGCGTGGTGTGAGCAAAAAGCAGCTTCAAATGCTATCTCACTTATCACGCAAAACTGCGAATACGAGGATCTCGTACACGAGCTTACCGCAATCGCAATCGAAGAGATGGAACACTTTCAGATGGTGATCGACATCATCAAAGAACGTGGCTACACACTAGGCCGCGAACGGAAAGATGATTACGTGGGTCGTTTGATGAAGTTTTCTAAAAAGGATGGATCCAGAAATCAAGCCTTTATTGATCGCTTGCTTTTTGCGGCCATGATCGAAGCCCGCAGCTGCGAACGTTTCCGTGTCTTGTCTAAGAATCTACAAGACGAGAAATTGGCCAAATTTTATCATGACCTGATGGTTTCCGAAGCCAATCATTATACCACGTTCCTCAACTTCGCACGGAAATACACCGAAGGCACGGATGTCGATAAACGTTGGCAAGAATGGCTCGCATTCGAAGGGGAGTTAATTCAGAGCTACGGCACAAAAGAACAAATACACGGTTAGTAGGCATTTATAAATAAGACGACGCATGGAATTAGGCATTGGCATGTTTGGCGATCTTCAAATAGATCAAAATACGGGGGCAATACAGGCACCGCAACAACGATTACACGAAATTATCGAAGAGATCAAATTGATGGACGAAGTCGGATTGGATTTCTTCGGTATGGGCGAGCACCATCGCCCGGACTACGCAGTAGCTTCGCCCGAAATCATTTTGGCGGCGGCATCTACCGTCACCAAACGGATCAAGTTAGGTAGTGCCGTTTCGGTCATCAGTTCTAGTGATCCAGTCAAATTATATCAGGATTTTGCGACAGTCGATTTATTGTCCAACGGACGTGCCGAACTGATGGCCGGACGCGGATCATTTATCGAATCCTTCCCATTATACGGTTACGACTTGAAAGATTACAGCTCGCTATTCACAGAGAAGCTCAACCTGCTCTTACAGATTAATAACAATGAGACGGTAAACTGGACGGGTAAGCATCGTGCTTCGTTGATCAATCAAGAGATTTACCCTCGTGCAGTCAAAAAGCTGCCTATTTGGGTGGCTGTCGGTGGCACGACAGAATCTGTCATTCGCGCAGGCAAATTGGGTTTACCGGTGATGTTTGCGATTATTGGCGGCACGTATGCGAGTTTTCAATCCTTGTTTGAAGTATATCAACAAGCGTATACTGACAGTGGCCACGATATGGCCAATTTTCAAGTCGGCGTGCACATGCATGCTTTCTTCGGCGAAAATTCCAAGGCGATTGCAGAATGGTATTATCCATTTTATGCAGCACAGATGAATCGCGTAGGCGCATCGCGCGGTTGGCCGCCGTACCAACGCTCGCAATATGATTTTGGCCGCGCCAAACATGGTCATCTTCTGGTGGGCGAAGCCAATGAGATGATTGACAAAATATTAGAAATTCAAGAATCTTTTGGCCTTACCCGCTTTGCTGCGCACATGGATGTCGGAAGCCCGGATCACGCACAGATGATGAAGTCTATTGAAATCTATGGTACGCAGATTATACCGAAAGTAAAAGCAGCTTTAGCGAAATAAAATTCTAGCAAAAATCAGCGTAGCATAATACTATAGTCAACTTAGTATTCCGCGCTGATTTTGCGTTTTCATTCCCATAACATCGCATCAGAACCTTATCACAACATTTTATTAGCATTGCGCCATGGCCATTACGATGCGTATCCCTTCCTTTCGGAATATCGATTTTAAAAATGAAACCTTAGCTGGCCTCACGGTGGCCATGACGATGATCCCTGAATCGCTCTCTTTCGCGATTTTGGCCGGGCTTTCGCCATTGACTGGTTTGTACGCCGCATTCCTGATGGGATTGGTCACCGCTGTCTTAGGCGGCAGGCCAGCCATGGTTTCCGGCGGAGCCGGAGCTACCGTTGTCACCTTAATTGCATTGGCTTCTACCCACGGCGTGGAATATCTTTTTGCCGCCGTTGTTTTGGCGGGATTATTACAATTCGCAGTCGGACTTTTTAAATTAGGGAAATTCGTACGGTTGATTCCACAACCCGTGATGTATGGCTTTCTCAACGGATTAGCCATTATTATCTTTTTATCACAGGTGGAGCAATTCAAAATCTCCGGCAATTCTGGCGAATGGATGAGCGGCACACCCTTGTATACCATGCTTGGATTGACATTGTTGACCATCGCCATTGTGATTGGATTGCCAAAACTGACGAAAGCTGTTCCGGCATCGCTTGTCGCAATATTAGTAGTTTTTGGTTTAGTTACCTATTTCGGAATAGACACCAAAAAAGTGATTGATATTGCTTCGGTCAGCGGCTCTCTGCCAAGCTTTCATATTCCACAAATTCCATTTACGTTGGATACGCTACAGCTCATCTTTCCTTATGCACTGGTAATGGCCGGCGTCGGATTGATTGAGTCGCTCCTAACCCTGAATATGGTTGACGAAATTACCGGTACCAAGGGAAAAGCAAATCGGGAATCCATGGCTCAGGGAACGGCCAATGTGGTCAATGGATTTTTTGGTGGAATGGGCGGTTGCGCCATGGTCGCACAAACTTTGGTCAATCTCAATGCAGGAGCAAAAACCTATATTTCTTCCTTCATCGCAGCAATTACTATTTTGTTCGTTATCCTAGTGGGTAGCCCGGTGATCGAAATGATTCCGATGGCGGCACTGGTTGGTGTGATGATGATGGTGGCGATTTCGACCTTCGAATGGCTTAGCTTTCGCATTATCAATAAATTCCCAAAATCCGACATCTTCGTCGGTATTCTCGTAGCTATCATTACAGTTTTATTGCATAACCTGGCTTTGGCCGTACTCATTGGTGTGGTCATCTCCGCGCTAGTTTTCGCTTGGGACAATGCCAAACGCATCCGCGCACGAAAATATATGGATGATGCCGGAATCAAACATTATGACATTTACGGGCCGCTATTCTTCGGTTCTACGACTGCTTTTTTAGAAAAGTTTGATGTCCACGAAGATCCGGATCGTATCGTCATCGACTTTAAGGAAAGCCGCGTGGTGGATATGTCCGCCATAGACGCGCTGCACAAAATCACCGCACGATACGCCAAGCTCGGCAAGAAAGTTCATCTACGGTCGCTTAGCGCAGATAGCGTTCATTTGCTTTCTAATGCAGCGGGCATCGTGGAAGTCAACATCATGGAAGACCCGACCTACAAGGTGATGCCGAAGAATTAGGGAAATAAGGTCAAGGTTGTGCCTTTACATACTCACTTTTACGAAGTTCATACAGATAATTGAAGCGCGAAGGTTCGCCATAATACGACATTTCCAGTTCGGCTACTTTTGTGGCGCCGAGCCTCGTCACGGCGATTTGAGAACGTAGATTATCGGCACCCACATGAAATCGTACGGTATCTACAAATGGAAATATATAATCCAGCATCATCCTTTTTACGATAGGATTTATTCCCTTTCCCCAATAAGCTGTCGCATAAAAAGTATATCCGACGAATATGCTTTTATTTTCGGCATCATAATCGTAATAGCGCGTGCTCCCGATAATCTTACCGGTCTGCTTTTCTATGATTAGAAATGCACTACCACTCTTCATCGCTCCTTCAAAGAAATTCAGAAAAACCTCTCTCTGCCATCGGTTCTTGTTGGGATGGCCTGCCCAGATCGCCGGATCGCTCGCCGTAGCGTATAAATCCTCGAAATCTCTTTCTGCCAGTGGTCGCAATAGGACCAAATCATTTTCTAATGTTGGTTGTAAATCTAAAGACATCGTTTTCATAGATTTTATTCTTTCCACTTCAATTTCTTCTGTTTCATAGCGTCTTGCCAACCGTATGGGAAAATCGCTAAGTTATTTTCCTCCATCAGCACGATCTTCTCTCTGACAGCATCTTGTATAGTCATCGGCAATTGATAAAATGCGCGATCGAGCGTCGTCACTCTTTCGAAATCTAGGGTTCCATTTTGGTGTCGTATCACTACTTTTTGTCCTTTACAGTAGATCAGAATCTTGATTCGGCCATCTTCGTAACCATTTAGTGCCGATGTACCATAAACCAAGATAGGTTCTACCAGACCATCTACATCACGATCGACAAAATCAACAAACTTGGTCCAAAGTCGAATAGAAGACTCTTCCCCTTGGATTTGATCGTTCACCTCCCATAGCTTTCGCAGCTGACCAGCTTCTTCCAAAAGATGTAGCACTTTAATCTGTGTGTTCAATGTGTCGCCATCCGTAATGATCCGATCATTGCTTTCGGTCATGACCGAATAATTCGCCCCCGTTACATCAGTATATTTATACACCCGAAGAATAGGATAGGTAATACCCAACGATCGGCAGATGGAATCATTCAATAGCGATTTCGTTTCTTCCGCTCTCATGATAGTTGCGGGCATATTGTTTTCCTGTGAAAATAATTGACCAAAACACAACAGAAAAACAAAACCAATCAATAACAGACGCATAAACTATAAATTCTTCAAAGCGAGTAATATCATTAAATATAACTAATTTACCGTATGCAAATACTGTCCGCTTTATTATATTTTCTCGCCCAACATTCTGTGATCGCTATTCTAGTGATCAATCTTATTGGTTTTCTGCTCGTGATCTGGAGATTCAAGATCAGCATTATGGTATTCACCTTTATCCTATCGATGGTCAACTTTTTTGCAGGAAATATCTTGAATGCGTGGTTTCTAGCGAAGTTTGGCACTGATGCGACCGCCATTATTACCTCGGCAGAACAAACCAGTTCGATGATGAATGAGCAGTACATCTGGGAATACGGCGTCGTGATGAAAACGGCCGAAGGCAAAGCGGTAGAAAGTCAGTTTACGACCAGTAATGTGTCCATTTACCCGATCCGTAACAGCATCCTGATCCCAGTGCAGAATCAGGAATTTGTCGTTCGGTATATTCCAGGCTACGAAAAAAATATTGTGATCATGTCAGACGAATCGGAGTACGGCAAGCGTCGTATTAGTAACGACAACTTGAAGGCCGTGGAGAAGGAGAAAACAAAGTATGATTTCAGCCCAGAAACAGATGAGTTTCGTAAAAGCTACATCGAAGCTATGAAGCAGTATATCGAAAATCCAGAGAATGACCTAGATTCGGTAAACATTATGAAGTTCAAAGCTATAATAAGGCATTTGCGGCCGTAAAACTTTTGCGCTCGTAAGACCTGTCTACTTCTAAAATCTACTTAACCGTTAGAAAAGCATTTTCAAAAACACTTTTTTTCGATTATATTGTTTTTTATTTCTTAATATTTAATCATAAGTGTTGAGATATTTCTTAATCCAGTTCAATTTCCGAAAGGGATGAATCACATAACTTTGTATAAACAACAAAGGAAAAGACATGGAAAATAAGATATTAGGACTGCATCATATTACGGCAATAGCTAATCAAGCGAAAAGAAACTTGGACTTTTACACCCGTGTACTGGGCGTTCGTTTGGTCAAAAAAACAGTAAATTTTGATGATCCAGGTACCTATCACTTCTATTTTGGGAATGAAACAGGAGCGCCGGGCACCATACTCACATTCTTCCCTTGGGAAGGCATTGGAAAAGGTATAAACGGAGCAGGACAAGCCACACATATTGGCTATGCGATTAATCCCGAAGCTTATAATTTTTGGAAAAATAGATTAACAGCGAACGATGTATCATTCGAGGAAACAGAAATATTCGGTGAAAAAACACTGGCCTTCCAAGACCCAGACGGTTTGCAATTGCAATTCATTGCACCAAAAACTATAGACAATCGTACCACATGGATAACGGATGAAATTTCCTCTGAAAACGGTTTGAAAGGTTTTCACAACGTTACCTTGACGCTAAAAAATGCCGATCCAACGATCAAAGTCCTCACAGACATTTTAGGATATCGCACCGAAACGCAAGACGGAAATCGCTTTCGATTATCTACCGATGCCATAGAAACAGCTAATATCGTGGATATCATTGCCGACGAAACGATTCCTTACGGACGAGGTGCAGCTGGAACGAATCATCATATTGCGTTTCGTGTAAAAGACGATAATATTTTGATGGACTTTCGTGAAAAAGTACTATTTGCAGGTTTACAAATAACACCGAAAATCGACCGCGATTATTTTTATTCCCTATATTTCCGTGAACCAGGAGGTGTGCTTTTTGAATTGGCGACCGACAATCCTGGATTCACCAAAGATGAAGCATTAGCTGAATTAGGTCTTGATCTCAAATTACCGAAACAGTACGAAGGAATCAGAAGCGATATTGAGGAAAATTTACCAAAATTATAAACATCATTATGGAAAGAACTGAAGTAGTATTAGACGAAAAAAACGGCGGAGAAATACAGTTATTCTCCAACGACAAAAAAGCAGGTAAGATGGACATCGCTATATCCAGAGATTTGTTACGCATTTTTCATACCGAGGTGCGCGATGAGTACGCTGGCAAAGGTTTTGCTAAATTGCTGCTCGAGAAACTGGTATCCTTTGCTCGAGAAAACAGTTTAAAGATCATTCCGATCTGCCCTTTTGTAAATGGACAATTTAAAAAACGTCCCGAAGAATTTGCCGATGTTTGGTATAAACGATAAGATTTAAATGACACATAATTTAGAGATCACGACTGCCGGCGTGCCATTGGGAAATGCGGAGAAAGCGTTGATCATGCTGCACGGTCGGGGCGGCTCAGCACAAGATGTATTGAATCTGTCACAGCATTTGAATGTGGCGGACTTTGCTTTATTGGCACCAAAGGCTACGAATCACACTTGGTATCCGTACTCGTTTATTGCTCCTGTCGATCAAAACGAACCATGGTTGAGCTCGGCACTGGAGATTGTGGCTCACACAGTACAAACAGCTTTGGATAATGGAATAAATGGGGAAAACATTTATTTTTTCGGCTTTTCGCAGGGCGCTTGTTTGACCTTGGAATTTCTGGCCAGAAATGGGCACCGATATGGTGGAGCTGTAGCGATTATTGGTGGTGTGATCGGCGATAAGATAGATCGCAGTAATTACAAAGGTGACTTTGCACAAACACCGATATTCATCGGAACAAGTAACCCAGATATGCACGTTCCTGTAGAGCGAGTGCATGCTTCCGCTAGCATTTTAACAGAAATGAATGCTGATGTAACGGTTAAAGTTTACGATAATTTCGGACATTCGATCAACGAAGAAGAGATTGCATGGGCCAACAAATTAGTTTTCACATAAGATTAATTCGCCCGATTGTTCTGGGCACTTAGATATTTTGCTGTTTTCAAAAACTTTTCCGCAGTATTCGCTGTGGGTAATCTGATGCGGTTTATCCGTTTTCTAGCTATATTTACCTCGTATTGTACCGCAAATTAGCCATTATTGGCTTTTGCCTCATAAATGCGATAACGGATGTTCGTAAAATCAGATTAGATGTTTGAAAATATTGTCCAGAACGTCAGTAAATGGATCACGCTGACCGACGAGGAGATGGCCTCCTTTACCCAACTTTTGGAATGCAAAACTGTTGCCGGTAAAACGATCCTGCTGCGAGCCGGAGAAATCTGTCAATTTGAAGGATATATCCGCAAAGGGTGTGTCCGAATATATTACCTAGATGAGAAAGGCGCCGAGGTTATCTTATCTTTTGCTGCAGAAGACTGGTGGGTGAGTGACATTGCTTCTTTTCACGAACAGAAACCATCCAATTTCTATATCGAAGCGATGGAAGAAACAGAAATGCTCGTCCTGACACCCAAAACAAAAGAAGAGCTGCTTTCCATTTTACCAAAATTCGAACGTGTTTTTCGGATGTTGGTACAACGAAATCTTTCTACGGTGCAAAACAGATTGATAAACACCATTTCCAAAACGGCGACTGAACGCTATCTCGATTTTATTAAATTATACCCAACCGTGCCATTACGCGTGCCGCAGTATTACATTGCTTCTTATTTGGGTATTTCTCCCGAGTTTGTCAGTACGATTAGAAAACGATTGACTGCGAAATAGTCAATCGCTTTCTGTAGCTACATATTCTGTGGAAAGTCATCCTTCCATGGGGTAGCTCTCCAGTCATTTTCCTCCTCTGTAGTTAATAGACAAGCCTCGAGCTGAGCCAAACATTCTACTTTATCCAAATTCTGACCTATAAATACCAATTCGTTTTTGCGATCTTCCCATGCTAAATGCCATCGTGCCAGCAAATCATTTCTTATATCTGCGTAATCTGGATATTGATAACGCACTTCTTCGGGCATGCTGCTCCACCAAGATCCCGCATTTTCTAATCTTAGGCTTCCGCCGGCTTGACTAAAACTAATGGCCGCATCAGGTCTCGAAGCCAACCAGAAAAGTCCTTTCGCGCGGATCACGTTGTTCGGATAATTTTCATTCAGGTAGGTGTACCAACGTTCAGGATGAAATGGTTTTTGCGCGCGAAATACAAAAGAAGAAATGCCATATTCCTCCGTTTCAGGTGTATGCTCATTCTCCAATTCTTTGATCCAACCAGCGGAAGAAGAAGCCGCTTCAAAATTGAAAGCGCCTGTACCGATGATTTCCTGCGGCTTTACTTGTCCAAATTGTGTACGGATAGTTTTGGCTTCAGGATTCAACTTTTTAATCGCCGCTTCTAACACGCCGATTGTTTCGTCAGAAACTAGATCCGATTTGTTGAGTACAATCACATTGGCGAATTCGATCTGGTCGGTGAGCAGATTCACGATGGTTCGATTATCAAAATCATCATCCGTCAGATCGCGATCCACCAATGTTTCGGCGCTGCCAAAATCATTAAAAAAGTTATAACAGTCCACCACCGTTACCATGGTATCGATATAACTAAAGGAAGAAAGATCAATGCCGTTATTCGGATCTACATAGCTAAATGTCTGCGCCACCGGCACCGGCTCTGAAATTCCTGTACTTTCGATGAGCAGATAATCAAAGCGATCTTCTTTCGCCAACCGCTCTACTTCTACCATCAAATCCTCTCGTAGTGTGCAACATATACAACCATTGCTCATCTCTACCAATTTCTCTTCGGTTCGTGAAAGTAAATTCTCTCGTTCTACCGTTTGTGCGTCTACATTTATTTCGCTCATATCGTTGACGATCACGGCCACTTTTAGATTGTCCTTGTTGTGCAAGATGTGATTTAGCAACGTGGTCTTACCTGCTCCCAAAAATCCGCTTAGTACCGTTACCGGCAGTTTCTTATTCATATTACCTATCTATTTATTTCACTTTTTTCTCCTCGACAATACGGGCAAACCATTCTTTGATATGTCGGAGATGATCTTGGCCATATCGGTGGATGAATCGTTGTGTTTCTGGTAGCAATTCATTGTTATAGATAGCCAAGAGTTGCTGGGCAAATACTACGGTCAGTAGGATTCCACATTGTTCTTCGATGCAGAATTTCCAGTCTTCAAAATTTTGTGGAATGACGGCCATATCTCCTTCTTTTGATCAAAGGTAAAACAAAATTTATAAAACGCAACATAGTTGCAATAAAATATTTATTGCATTTTATCCTTATGAAATCACGGTAGGTATAGGTTTTTAATTGGTAATTGGGATACTCAATATCTCGGTAATAGTATATTCGTGTAAGCAGATCAATAGCTTGGCATATAAAACAGCAGACCACTTACCTTACAACAGATAAGTGGTCTACAATGCACTGAACAAGATCGCTTAAAGAGACTTTCGATCTGGAAGATCTAGGAAGTTTTCCCTTTGAGGGAAGCGTAGATCGCTGTCGCGTGTCCATGTCCCAATTCAAACTCTGCTTTTAGCCAATTGGTGACTTCTGTCGCTTTGACTGTTAACACACCATTTTGCAGAAAACCTTTCTCTTCCGCCATTCTTTTAAAGTCCTCCGGTGATTTTCCAGTTTTCTTTTGGACATGATCTAGATACGCTTGAAATGACATAATTAGTGATATTTAAGTGTTAAATCTGCTTCGCAATGTATTGATCTAGGTTTTCGAGCCCCGCCGTGAAACCTTCTTTGAAGCCCATCGCAATTATCTGCTCTAAATCTTTTAAGGATTCGAAGCTCAAGACGCAATTGACAACCGTATGATCTTCTTTTGCTTCAAAACTATTTTCCCATTTGTTGCGCGGTAAGCTCGTGTTTATTTCGCCATGTTCATCACAAAAGCCGTCTAATGCCGAGAAAAATTGTTCTGGTTTTATGGTGATGTAATCCGCTCTCGCCCAATGTTTTTCACTCTCCGGGCCAACCATAGCATACAACCAATAGCCGCCTTCAGTGAAATCCATGGATTTAGTTTGAGCTGTCCACGGTTTTGGCGCCCACCATTGATCCAAAATGTCTGCTTCTGTCCAAGCGGCCCACACCAAATCCACGGGTGCATTAAATGAACGTTCTACTTTGATTTGGTTAAGGTCTTTGTCAACTTCGAAGTTGAATAAAATTGCTTTTTTCATTATCTATTAGATTTAAGTTGTTCCAATACGTTGTCTAACTGATGAAATCGCTGGGTCAATAATTGCTTGAACTGATCCAACCATTTCTCGATATCCTTCACCTTCTCGGCATTCAAATGATAATTTATTTCTCGGCCCTGCTGTTCTTGGCGCACAATATCGCATTCATTCAATATCTGCAGATGTTTAGAAACTGCCTGTCTACTGGAGTTAAAATGTTCTGCAATGGCATTGGGAGTCAGTGCGCCTGCCGTCAATAGCAAAATAATTGCCCGTCTGGTCGGGTCTGCAATCGCTTGAAATACATCTCTTCTACTTTTCATCTTATTTATACACTACCAAGTAATTACAAATATATATGCAATTATTCGGTTGCGTAATTTTTTTTGTACATTTAAGTAATTCTTGCTGTTTAGCAGCAGCAGGCTACTCTACCTGCAAAATTGGTAACATAGATTATAAAGAATACGACGAAAAGTGAAGCGAAAAGTTGACTACCGAGAGGCAGTCTGTTTGAGACCTTCCCAACCTACGCTAGAAAGAATTGGCTGATAGTCTTTTCCTTTGCCGCGACTATATTCTAGAATATAGTCGGCTCCTTTTCTAGAATTGGGATAGGTACTGAGCCAAGAAATGAATAGAAATTTACTTACTCATAGATAAGTGTCGTACCTGATGTAAAGATAGATAGCCACTAACGGACGACAGTATAACCACCATCTGCTATATAATAAGCGCCAGTGACAAACGAAGAATCATCAGAACTTAAGAATAATACCAACTTAGCAATATCCTCAGCCGAACCTAATCTTTTTATGGGGGCTTGTGCAGCAAAATGTTCGAGTAGATCTGGTGTTAAATTTTTCTCTAGCATTGGAGTGAAAATATAACCTGGCCCTACTGCATTACACCGTATATTATCAGCGCCATACTCGACAGCGATGCTTTTGGTTAAACCAACCACTGCATGCTTTGTTGTGACATAAGCAACATTCATTGGCGCAGCCACCATACCATATATTGATGACATATTCACAATGTTTCCACCACCATTTTTGACCATTTGCTCTAACTGGAATCGACAACCAAAAAATACTCCATTCAAATTTACGTCAATGACTTTCTTCCAGCTATCAATATCATGCTCGCCTGTACGTTGACCTACGCCGGCTATTCCGGCATTGTTTATCGCGATATCTAATCTACCAAAATGCGCAACTGCTACCTCAACAAGCTTTTTATTATCTTCTACTTGAGATGTATCTGCTTTTTCGAAAAGAGCCTCGCCACCAGCGGCTTTAATATCATTTACAACAGAACGACCGGCTTCTTCATCGATATCTGCTACGATAACTTTTGCTCCATTGGAACCGAATAATTTTGCTATTGCCTGCCCTATACCCGAGCCTCCACCTGTTACAATTGCTACTTTACCTTCTAATTTTCTCATAAAACTTTATTATAAAATATCCCTATTTAATTAGTAAACTATCATTAATGGAAAATTAAATTATACCCAAAACAATAATATTAATAAATATAACAAAAATTTCTCAATAAGAACTTGAAATCCTATTTAAGAGGAATAAAATAAATCAAAGGATAATAAATAAGGAATCCAACCTCAACACTTGTGCAGATCAACAAACATATGTTCTAATAATATTCAGAAATCAGAAACAGCCTGTTTGAGACCTTCCCAACTTACACTAGAAAGAATTGGCTGATAGTCTTTTCCGTTGCCGCGACTATATTCTATAATATAGTCGGCTCTTTTTCTAGAATCAGGATGCGCCCTCAGCCAACTAAGGTATTCGAGCGCTTTATCAGACAGTTTGTAGAGAAAATCGGCAAATACATGAGGATCCACCTTTGCTTTTAAGAGATAATCGACAGCTTGGATATCGGCTTGCTTTTCTAAATTCCGATCGTAAGCGGACGATGAAAGTAACTTAGCCGACTCTTTCATAATCTCGCCACCAGCATTGCCCGCGGTCACAGAAACCAGTACCGAGAGACCGATTTCTTTCACCAGATTTTTCATGACATGATTTAATTCGATATGCGCTATTTCGTGACAAATTACCCCGATGAGTTCCTCTTGATTACCGACGCAGTCCATAGCGTGAAAAGATTAGTCACGAAGAATTCTACATATTACTAACCCCAGCAAATCCTTCGCAATACAAAACCTCCCTGAGCAATTTAATGCTATTAATACCAAAGTTTATATCTAAATTTCGTTTCAACGAAAAATCACAACCAGAAGAAATATTTGTAAATTACACGCGCATATTTTAATAAAAATAAATCAATTAAGTATTTTAAATACGCATTTTGCATCAGATTTGTAAATAATTTTTAAATTTATCAAATCAACATATTTAGTACCGAAACAGTTTTGAATAATAGATGGGTGGATTTGGATGATTTTGCACTGGTGACTTTAGTCAACGGTGGCGACCAACGCGCCTTCGACGAATTGTTTCTTCGGCATAAAACCGCCCTGTATCGTCATGCCTATCGCATGACAGGTGATACCGAACTGTGTAACGATATTATCCAAGATGTATTCCTGAACATTTGGACCAGACACGCACAATGGAACGTGCACAGCACACCGCTTGCCTATCTTTATCAAGCTGTCCGCCACAGGATATTAGACCATATTAGCCACGAGAAAGTAGTGGCAAAATATATGGACGAACTATTACATTTCCAAAACGAAGGCAACTGTTTCGCGGACGAACAGCTTTTAGAGAAAGATCTTTTTGCACTTATTGAAGAAAAGAAACAGCAGCTACCGCATAGAACCAAAGAAATCTTTGAACTCAACCGCGAACAACACCTTTCTTACAAAGAAATCGCAGAAAAATTACATATCTCAGAGAAAACGGCAAAAAAACAGGTACATAATGCTTTGCGCTACCTGCGTACCAAGCTAGCATTACTGCTTATTCCGATTATTTTAACATTATTTTAATATTACAGTACTCCCTTTCCTTTAGTTCCCCGTCATATGTATAACTAACCGACAGCAATGCCGGGAAAAAACAACCTATGAACATGGATAAAAAGGATATCGAGCAGTTATTAAAACGGTATCGCAACGGAGGGCCTATTACACCAGCGGAAAAGCGCTGGCTAGACAGTTTTTACTTGCATTATGCTCAACGATCTAAGCATCATATTAGTGATGCAGAGTTAGCGGAAAATCTAGCCACTGTGGAAGCCAACATGAAAAAATCGGTTTCTCCCTATCGTGCACCCAATAATAGAGTTCGCTTTGCCGCAGCAGCCACATTACTGTTCGGACTACTTTTGCTTGGCTACTATCTACAAACAAACTATTTCCAAAAAACGGAGATGATACAAATCGCCGGTGGTGAAATGCGAGAAATCATGTTGGAAGATGGCTCGAAAATCACCTTAAATGGATCAAGCAAGCTGATCTACCCAAAATCATTTGAAGATGCTGCAACGCGGGAAGTAACACTGATTGGAGAAGCTTATTTTGATGTGGCAAAAGACGCAGAGAAACCCTTTTTGATTCACACGCCTCGCATGGAAATCCGCGTATTAGGAACCGCTTTCAATGTACGAGATTATCAAGAGGATCAACAGGCCGAAACGTCGCTTATTCGTGGTCAGGTGGAAGTATGGAAAACAGGACAGGAAAAGGAAAAATTCATCTTAAAACCAAAAGAGAAATTCGTACTAGAAAATCCACCTGTTGAAGCAATGAAAGCCATTCGGGAAAAGAATGAACCACACACACTCCCTAACGTCGCGACTAATATTAGACCGATCGCTATTTCTGAAAAAGATGGTCAGTCTACCGAGACAGAATGGATGATCAAACGGGTGACGATTATGGACGAATCGCTCGCCCAGATAGCTCGTAGACTAGAACGCATCTACGGCGTAAAAATCACGATAAAAAATCAAGCAGTTGCAAATCAGGTGTATTCCGCCACCTTCGATAACGAACCGGTGGACGATATACTGCAAGGCTTGCAGGCCGTAGCAGCATTTCGTTATCAAAAAGACACCGCCGGAAACATCAGCATCACGACGCCATAATACAAGAATAATAGCATCTACACAAACTTATGAATACTAAACTACCTAACCTAACTAGGACTGCGAGGCTCGCCATCCTATTATCCTGCTTAACACATCTCCATGTGCCGGGATACGCTTATTCTCAAACTCAAAAGATGGACATCTCTATTCGAGATGGACAGCTGGAGGATGTGTTTACATCTATCAATGAGCAGAGTAAGTACAAAATGTTTTACAGTAAAAATAGCCTCCCCAACAAGACGATTAACTTAGTTGGAAAGCAATTGACGGTCAAAGAGATTCTGAGTAAATCTCTGGAAGGAAGCAACCTGACCTGGCAAGTGATGAATAATGATATCATCTCCATCCGCGAAAATGCCCAACCTAAAACGCGAGTTGCCGGACAAGTGGTCAACGAGGTCGGCGAACCATTAGCAGGCGTTAGCATTGTGGTCAAAAATTACCAGAAATTAGATTACCGCAACATGCAAACCAGTACCGCGACAGATGCCAACGGACATTGGGGGATGTTGCTCGAAGGAGACAACCTTACCCTGATATTCTCCTTTATCGGTTATCAAAAATTGGAAATCCCTGCGAAAGATCTGCCGAAAACAAATACTCCTATAAAATTGGTACCCGAAAAAGGAAGTTTGGAGGAAGTCGTCGTTATCGGATATGGTACGACAACGCGTCGTCTCAACACCGGTTCAGTCGCGTCTATTACGGCCAAAGATATCGAAGCACAACCGGTAGGCAATCCGCTTGCTGCGCTTTCCGGCAGAATGCCGGGCGTGCTGATTGCACAAAATAACGGTGTGCCGGGCAGTGCTGTTCAAGTGCAAATCAGAAATCAGGCATCGCTAAGCGGTACGACTTCTGGATCTATTCCACTTTATGTAGTGGATGGCGTACCTTTCACCAACTTCAACGGTGGCGCACCAGCAACGGATAATCTAAATGCCTTTGGTATATCAGGTGCGTCTGGCGGACTGAGCCCATTCAACATGATTAATCCATCCGATATTGAACGGATTGATATCTTGAAAGATGCCGATGCTACCGCTATTTATGGTAGTCGTGGAGCCAACGGTGTCGTCTTGATTACCACGAAGAAAGGAGTTTCAGGCCGTACACGAGTTGGTGTCAATTTTAACACCGGTATTACGGAGGTAAATCGCTTTATTCCGATGCTGAACTTGCCGGATTACTTGGCTTTACGGAGAGAGGCTTTTGCGAATGATGGTGTAACACCTACGACAGCTAATGCACCGGATCTGACGGTATGGGATCAAAATGCCGCAACGGATTGGCAGAAATTGCTGATAGGAAATACCGGACATATTACCGATGCGCAGGCCAATCTATCTGGCGGAAATGAATACACGCGTTTCTTCTTTAACTCGGGTTACAGAAGGGAAAGCACGGTATTCTACGGCGATAGTGAGAACAGCCGTTTTACCTCTCGTCTAAATCTAGATCATAAATCTAGCGATGGTAGATTCAATGCGGCTTTCTCGGTAAGTTATGCCAACGACATGACGGATATGCCGAGCTCAGATGTATCTTCTTTTTACAACTTGCCACCAAATTATCCGATTTACAATGAAAATGGCACCTACTATTGGTTGCCTTCCTCATTTGGGATCAGCAATCCCATTGCCATGCTCGATCGAAAATACATTGGCAAGACCAACAACTTGATTTCAAATGCCAACCTGAGCTATAATATCGCTCCCGGATTCGTAGCCAAAGCAAATTTTGGTTATACCATCACGCAATTGCAGCAAAATAATCAAACGCCTTCCACGAGTTTAAATAATACCGTAGCGACGACATTGGGTACTTCGTCTTTTTCAAATACCAAAGCGCAGAACTGGATCATCGAACCAACGTTGAATTACAGCAAAGTGATTGGAGACGGAAATTTGACTGCCTTATTGGGAACGAGTTTTCAACAAAACTCTTCGGCTACACAAACTACCAATGGATCGAACTATAGCAATGATGCCCTTTTGGGCTCACTGAGTGCTGCTGGCCTATTTACAGCGAACAACAACTTAGTGATGTACAAGTACAATGCGGTATTTGGTAAGCTAAACTACGACTGGAAAGAGAAATACCTCTTTAACGGTACTTTCCGTCGAGATGGATCGTCGCGCTTTGGCCCGAAGAATCGCTTCGGAAATTTTGGTGCCGTTGGTATGGGCTGGATATTCTCGAAAGAAGATTTTGTAGCCGATAATGTTGATTTTCTGAGTTTCGGTAAGCTCCGTGGAAGTTTTGGAACGACGGGTAATGATCAAATATCAAATTACATCTACCTGCAATTATATTCTTCCTCGCAAGCTTATCTGGGCAATGCAACGATGAACTTGGTGACTTTACCGAATGAGTTTATCCAATGGGAAACCACAAAGAAACTGGAGTTTGCATTAGACTTGGGTTTCCTGAAAGATCGCATTTTATTCACAGCAAATTACTTTAGAAATAGATCTGGCGATCAGATCACTTCTGCAGGTTTGCCTACACAAGTGGGTTATAACAGCTACACCTCCAACCTGCCAGCAGTAATACAAAACACGGGATTGGAGCTGGAACTGAACACCACGAACATCGAAAGTCAGGATTTCTCTTGGAAGACATCGACCAACTTCACCTTCTTCCGGAACAAGTTGCTCGAATTTCCAAATATCGAACAATCCTTCTTCGCCAGTAGCTTCATCGTTGACGAACCCATTAACTTAGTGCGCTTGTACAATTACCAAGGTGTGAATCCTACTACCGGCGCTGCGATGTATGAAGATCGTAATGGAGACGGTGTGATTAATTTAGATGATCGTTATATTGCTGATTTAGGAACACCATTCTATGGTGGTTTTAACAACACGTTTACTTACAGAGGATTTGAACTCGGTGTATTTTTCCAGTTTAATCACCGTTTTGGCGTGACCAAAATCTTAAATACCAGACCTGGAGCTATGGTAAATCAGAACGAGTACTGGTTAGGCCGCTGGACACCAGAAAATAGTAGTTCAGATATTCCAGCTGCCACGACTACGGCTGGCAATCCCGTATATACCTCGTACAACCAATTTACGAATTCGAATGCGGTATATGGCGATGCCTCTTACATCAAACTTCGCTCTGTAAACTTATCCTATCGCTTGCCAGCCAGTTGGCTATCCAGCACGAAGATGTCGAATGTCAACATCTTCGCACAAGGACAAAATCTGTTTACTTGGGCAAAAAACAAGTATGTGCTCGATACCGAAACCACCGTACAGGGTGGCCCATCAGGATTGGGCACCGGAACCATCGGGCAGGTGTTGCCACCGCTTAGAACTATTGTTTTTGGATTTAACTGTCAATTTTAATTACCACCATGAAAACCATTTTAAATAAACATATATTTTCTGCTGCGATCCTAGCCGGATCGCTGCTCTCTACATCTTGCGAGAAATTTGTGGAGCTGGGCGCACCGCCTACACAAGTGTTGTTAGATGATGCCTTTCGCACCGATGCTTCCGCTCGCAGCGTGGTTCTCGGGCTATATGTTTCCGGCATAGGTAACTTAGGCACTACCACCTTTTACTCAGGAATGGCCGCCGATGATTTGCAATATAATGCTGCCGATGCTGGTTTACTGGAGTTTGCCAACAATGGTTTGTTGAATACCAATAGTTATGTCAACAACTTGTGGGGAAGTCTGTACCAGCTGGTTAAAAACACCAACAATGCGATCTTTGGCTTAGAACGATCTACTACATTAACACCGGCCGTGAAAGACCAACTCTTGGGAGAGGCCAAATTTATGCGCGCATATACCTACCTCTATCTGGTCAATTTATATGGCGATGTGCCTTTGCATGTGCTAAGCGATTTGGAAGTGTTTGATCAAGCTTCTTTAGCAAGAACGTCTGCCGATCAAGTATATACACAGATTATTGCCGATCTTACTGATGCCGAAAGTAAACTGCCTACAGCCTATGAAGGCACATTCCGCGCACGCGTTAATAAACATGCGGCCAGTGCTTTATTGGCTCGCGTGTATCTCTACCGAAATGATTGGGAAAAAGCCGAATCTCAAGCTACAAAAGTGTTGCAGGCTACGGAGTATGGCCTTCCAGCAACAACCAGTAACTTCACCAACACAAGTAACGAGGTGATTTTCCAGATTGCCAACCTAAATGGTGTCACCACGTTCGGAGCGAACTACATTACCGTGGCCAATGTAATCCCAGCCTACACGCTACCAGATGCGGCATACAATAGCTTTGAAACGACTCCTACAGTAGATTTACGGAAAAGCAACTGGGCTACGCCAAAAACAGTGTCGGGCAAAGCGTATTATGCTATTACAAAGTATAAAGTTTCGTCCGGAACCGGCAATGAATACCATATTGTACTGCGCTTGGCAGAACAGTACCTGATCCGTGCCGAAGCTCGCGCTAACCGCAACAATCTTTCTGGAGCGAAAGAAGATGTCGATGCCATCCGCACGCGTGCGGGATTAGCTGGACTATCTGCATCGCTCACGCAAACGCAACTGCTGACGGCGATCGAAACGGAACGCTTGCATGAGTTTTTCGGGGAGCTTGGACACCGTTGGTTTGATTTAAAACGCACCAATCGGGCGACCGCAGTCTTGTCTCCAATCAAGGCGAACTGGCAGCCTACAGATGTGCTCTTCCCAATTCCGAACGCACAGATTCTCTTAAACAATAACCTGACTCAAAACGCAGGATACGAAAATTAGCATTACATACGTCAACCATAAAAACATAGACAAGATGAAAACTAAACTATTGATAGCTATGCTCCTTACCGCGACTTTTAGTTACGCACAGCAGCAGCCAGAAAACCTGTACCAAAAAAATCGCGGCGTCATAGAAAATGGCACACTAGAACAGAAGGATTCCTTAGCGAATGTGTTGTTTAGTGACGTCAAAAACTTGAAGGCCGAACAAGATTACCGCATGACGATCAACATCCTTCGTACGCTCGACCACGAGGATAAGATGGAGGCCGTAACCAAGACGGCTACAAAGAAATTCCCGAAAGGCAGTCTGACCAGAGATACATACATCACTGAGGTATTTTATGAGGCCGAAGGTAGTGCCGCGAAAGAAAAGGCATATAAAGAGTTGGTCAAAAAATGGCCGGTGAAAAACTTCCCAGAACAAGAGCTCACTTACGATTATGTGCTCGCTAATTTGGCGGGAACTTTTGCCAAAGAAGAAAAACCAACGCAAGCAATTCAATATTTGGAGCAGATGCACGAGCGTTTTTGGCGTGGGAACGGTTATCTCCCTGTCGGACAAACTTTATTAGCGGCGGGCGACACGGTTTCTGCAGCGCCGCTATTGAAGGTCGCGATGGACGACGCTTATTATTACATTAGCCTGCCCGAAGAGCAAAAGGATAATAAAGCCAAATTTGCTGCAATGGGTTATGCGAGTTCTATGTCTTCATACGTGGGCATTTTAGTAAACCGCGGAGAATACGCCGAAGCATTGGATCTTATTGAGAAGGCGATGGCGGTTGCGCCAGAGCAGGCAGATGGTTTATCGAATGTGTACTACAAATCGTTGATGGGCACAAACCGTAAATTGGAGGCATATAATGTGCTGTCGAAACTGTATGCCAAAGGCCAATTTAACGTAGAGAATGATTTGAAAAAACTCTACGAAGAGCTGAATGGTTCTATGCAAGGTTATGAACGGTACAACACCGGCCTGAAGCAGGAGCTAGTAAAATCTATCCAAGAGCACATGAAAGAAATGGCGGTCTACAAGGAGGCTCCAGCATTCGACTTGCTGAACCTTAAGGGCGAAAAAGTAAGCTTGGCCAGCCTGAAAGGCAAAGTGGTCGTTTTGGATTTCTGGGCAACATGGTGTCAGCCATGTATTCGTTCCTTCCCGGGCATGCAAGCTGCTCAAGCCATGTACGAGAACGATGAAAACGTACAGTTTTTATTCATCAACACTTGGGAACGCGACAAAGAATACAAGAAAAATGTGGTATCATTCATCGAGAAAAACAACTACCCTTTTGAGGTATTGTATGACGATCAGAAAGATGCGCAAACGGGAGAAGTATTGGCTGGGAAATTTGGCGTGAGAGGAATTCCAGCGAAGTTTATAATCGACGCAGATGGTAAGATTCGCTATTTCTTAACTGGCTCATCACCCAATGTAGATTATATCAAAATGGAGATGAAGGAGCTTATTGAGGCAGCTAAAAAACCCTATCAGGCAGCAACTAAATCTTAATTTTTCAGCTCGTTAGGGAGTGATGTATTGAGCATTACTTCATGAATATACAATGATAGCTACTATCTCAAAGAGCCTGTTTCCTTTCGGTAACAGGCTCTTATATTTATTAAACTAAACTACGAACACTTATTTTTTATAAAAGGAAATCTCTCCTTTATTGAAATTCAACGTCATTTTATATTGGATCAAAAATGGAGTCCCCAATAAACCTACAATAGGTAATGCCTGATCTCCCGTACCACCACCGATCATCTGATCTGTCACGGCGGTATACATATCTTCAAGATCTACATCACCAACAGAGGAATGCATCAAAAACCCCACTTTGTTATTCTGGGCAGAGCCGCCAACTCCGTTAATGGAAACCTGCTCTTCGTCATAATCCATATGTTCGGCTAAGACCTCCGCAGCTGCCACTTTAATCACGTTTGCATTGGCACCACAGTCAATCCCCATCGGATAGACCGCTCCATCTACTAGTACATCAACAATAGGGATATGCCTTTTCATACGCATGACTGAGCTAGAAAGAATTTCGCCTTTAGCAAATTGAGTACCCGTCAAATTGCCTTGCTCATCCACCTTTTCTAATAAAAGTAGTTGCTTACCGTAATCAAAGGTAAGCTGATATCCTTTCAGAATGCCGTAGCCCATCAATCCAAAAATAGGAACGCCATTTTCTAACTCCATGTCATCCATGGAAGCGACCGGAGCATCAAGATCATTCAATTGAATACCTCCCCAATCCAAGGTATTCCCTGTTGCCCATTTTACGTCTTGCATCATGCCGCCCATTCCCGTAAAATCTACCGATACATCTTTGCTGATGTGGGCTTCACTGATATATTTTTTTCGAAGAATTAGTACTGGCGCGCCGCTATCAAACATGAAATATCCTTGTTGATTATTCAGTTTTGCGGGTACATAAATAAGACCATTCATCATTTGAAATGGAATTTGCACCGTATCTGGCTGTATGGCTGATGCTTTGGCATCTGCCAAGGCACGCTCTGGATTTCCAGTCAGACGTGCCTTGATGATGCCTAGATTAACGATATCACCCTTTTTATTAAAGGTAAAAGTAGGTTTCCCTTCCTTACCATCTTGGTAGGTGACACCTAAAGAAATCAACAGATCCCCATTCGGCAAATGCTCTTGCTTAGAAACAGAAAAATCCGTTATGCTATTGAATTTGGATAAGATCTCTGGCACCACTTTGCTGTTATCCATCACAGGTAGATTGCCAATACGGGCACTATCGGCCATCATCCGCAACAATGCATCGCTATTCTTTGTATTGAGATGCTCTATAATCGTATTCACCTTTTTAGTGGACTGACTTTCCTGTGCAGATAGTGTATCGAATAGCCCCAAAGACAAAACGATCAGAATAAAACTCTTTTTCATTATTTCACCGTTTTGTCTAACCAATCACCCACGAGCGCCAACGTACTAATTGGCATGGCGCCTAGCTCCGCATATTCCTTCGTATCGCAAGTCACACATTGTTGCATCAGGTGATTTACCTGCGGCAAAAGGATCGTAGTGACCAAACCTTTTTGTCCTGACTGACTGTAATTTTTCCAGCCGTCCAAATTAGTGGGATCGACAAACATATCTTGATCACCATTGATGGCCAAAATAGGCACTTTGACATGGCTCAATACTTTTTCGGCGTTGTAACGCACGAAATATCGATACCATGGACCGGCAGCATTCAGCGAATAAGAATAGATTGGAAATCTAAAATGGTCGTGCTCTATACCCAACGTCTTGAAGTACAAATCATCTTTTATTTTCCAATAATCGTACACTTCGTTTAGCTTACTATGCAAGCTATCTGACTCGGCATATTGGTACGCCGTAGAAAACATCAATCGGTTAATCTGATTGTAGCGCCCTTGATCCACAGGCGTTGCGGGCGAGTTACGCACAATGTTTTCGTTCTGCACCAACAATGATTCCATACCATTGGTTGCTAAACCCGCCAAACTCACTAAAAAAGTAACATCATCCGATTGAGAAGCCGCAATCGACATTGCTGCACCTCCCTCGCTATGTCCTAGAAGACCGATTTTATTCACATCAACTTGTGGATACGCTTTGAGATATTCTATCGCTTCTAAAGCGTCTTTGGCAAAATCCGCTGTGGTCGCATCCATATAAGTTCCCGTGGTTTTTCCTACACCGCGATCATCCATTCGCAATACGATATATCCACGATTACTCAAGTAATCTGCTAACTGAGCAAACAATTTTTGCCCCGCCATGGTACCATCACGATCCTGCGGCCCAGTTCCAGAAAGTAGAACTAGGGCAGGAAATGAACCGGCACTGTCAGGAACAGTAATCGTAGCACCGATCTGTATCGTATCTTTTTTTGTATTGATAACAACATCCTCTTGTTTGTACTGCTGTGCAAAACCTAATCCTGGAATCAAACACACAGACAACACCAATAGGTTAATTAATTTCCTCATGCTATTTACCCTCTTTTAATACACGTACCATTTCGATAATCTCATCCGATAATTCTGAAGCGCTACCCATATAGCCTACTTCCGAAAACCGCATCTTCCCATTTGGCCCTACCACAATCTTATGTGGAATAGCGCTAACACCGAAGTTTTTTGATGCTTTGCTGTCGCCATCCAACAATACGGTAAAGGGATAATTATTCTCTTCCATATAATTTTTCACATACTCCGTCATATCACCTTTTTTCTCTTGCGTATCTACGAAAAAGAAAACCACATTATCATCGTTTTTGAAATGATCGACCGCGAGTTTCATACCTGGAAAAGCCGCTTTACAAGGTGCACACCATGAAGCCCAAAAATCTAGCACGACGATTTTTCCTTTTTGATCAGCTAAGCTGACGGTCTTGCCGTATTGATCTTTCAATTGGAAGTTAGGTACCTCTTTGCTGATCAGCAATTTGTTGACTTTGGCTTTCAATTCTTCGCCCTTACTAGCATCTTTTAAAGAGGCCATATATGCATCGTACCCCTTTTCAGATCCTTTGTCGGCGATGTATAGCGCTTTCATCAGATCCAACATATAGGTGGAGCTTTGATTCAATCTATAACTCGTCTCCAGCGCTTGTCTCAATTCTTTGGATTTTTTCTGACCTTCTAAGGCACGTACATAGGTGTCATTAAGATCCGCACGCTCGTATTTTTGAATACCTTGCGCAGCAGCAGCGTATTCAAAAGCCTCATCAAAAAGACCATTATCTACCAATATCTTCGCAAACAGATCTGCACTTCCATAATACATTGTTGCATATTTATCATCCTGATAATTATCTCTGTAGTATTTCAGCCTGTCCATTACCACGCGAGCATACGGAAGAATTTCTTGCGCATTCATACTTTTTTGAGATAGATAAGGCACATACAATGTACGATAGATTACATTGCTCATGGCCTCATACGGTGCCAACGTGGAAATGTATTTTGTATATGCTGCCAGATCTTTAGCCATACTGGTGTAGACAGACAAACTCCAATACACTGTAATGTAATTAATACGATTGGCATCATTAAAAGCTGTTTCTGCCTCATTATATGGATGTTTATCCAAGAATGATTTAGCCAATGCTAGACGGGTTTCATCAGTGCTTGCTTCCGTAAACTTCTTAAAATCCGCCAATCGTTGTTGATCTTTCACATACTGACCATTAGGGAAGCGAGTCGTAATCATCGACTCTAACTCCTTCGCTTTTGCCTGATCATTTAAGATTTCTTTATATACCTTCTGAATTTCCAAAAGATCTTCTTCTTTCAAATCTGGAATCTGCATAAGCGTGTTGAGCTCATTATTAAGCTTCCCTAAGGAAGTTTCGGTATTCATATGCTTCAAGGCAGATGCTGCAGCATACAACACTTTGAATCTATTTTCTGGGTGATACTGCAATTCATATTTTACCCACATCATCAGAATTTCATCCGTCTTGTACGAAGCGCTATCTACCACATACGGAACGCCTTTTACTAGGTGAGGTGTGCGTAGCAAACCCCAGCCTAGCATACCGCCCGATACTTGACGTCCATCAGGTGCAGATAGAATGTACGAATAGGTCAGATCACCGCCCAAATCCATCAATTCTCCTGATTGAAAGACTAGATTCATCAAACCAAGTCCTGCTGGGATAACATAATTAGCGGTCCACACTGAATCGCGCTTAGTGAAATTAAGCTGCTCCTGTGTCCATGTAAAATTTCGATATCCTGTGAGCGTAGCGGTGATTTCCTGCGCATCTTTCAACGATGTCTGTCTGGCATCATAGCTAAGCTCTACTTTTTCATTTTCTTTCGGAAATTCCGGCGTCACCTTAAAGTTGGGTGTCTGTGCTAGCGCCGAAGTGCTGAAAAAAATAGCTGCGGCTAATACTTTAATTCTGTTCTTGATATTCTTCATCTTCGTATATGTTGCTTAATTCTCGTTGTTTTTTAGCTCTTAATTGGTAGCTCTCGCAGCCATATCCACCACACGGCCTCCCACGTCAAATGTGCTTACGGGATTGGATGAAATAACACCTGAGGTTTCATTCAAGGCTAGTTCGTAGACTTTCCCAGTTGTGCCATTCCATGTAGCTACGTATAACACCCTTTCCTCTTTGTCCGTAACTCTAATATTCGGAATAGGCTTGTAAAATCGCATGCACGTAATTTCTTCGCCCGCAGGAACTTGAAATGCGACACTCGCTGTATTGGCGTTGCGGTAGGCGTAATTATATATCTTATCATGAGTAGCGTAATAAGCAAAACCACCAAAACCACTCACTTGATAATACTTGGCCTGCTCTATCTCTGGCAAGGCAGCCATATTGTACATACCGACTGCTAGATCGCCACCATCTACACTTTTAGTAAAATCTATGACATGCATCCACCGACCGTTGCCCGTTTTATCCTTAAAGAAAGCATAGGTATAGTTGGAAGCTCCATTACACATGTAAAGCATATCTTTTCCTATATTCCGTAAGCTAAACAACTGACCCGGTATGGATTCTGCGAAATCACCAATGGAGTTATTAGATAGATAATATCGAATGAAGCGACCATTTTTTTGATCATAAGCTATGGTGGAGAACGCTGATGCGTGGCGCTGCACCAAATACGGTGCTACCTCATAATTACCATCTACTGCGCCCGGAAATTTGATATCACTTTCGTAAAAGCCATTTCCAGTAACATGTAGTTTTTTACCATTGATCAATACGTGCAATGAATTGCTGTTATATACATAAGCTTGCGGGTTGATTTCCGTTTCTCTACGACGATAGATATCTTCTTGATCACGAATAAATGTAAAATCTCCGCCTTTGAAACGTGCTAGGTAATTATCACTTCCTAAAGTGATCCAGTTGGTAATTTGAAACGCTTGGTAAGCGCTCCAGATAAATTTGGCTTGACCGCTCAGCGGCTTGCCCATCGAGAGGCTGTATAAGCCTTTGACATGGGTTTTCTCGGTAATGGTACTAGATAAGGCTGGCGTACGAATAAAATCTACATCGCCACCGGCCGAACCTTGATACAAGATCATCATCCCAAATTCCATATTGGCGGTGACACTGACATTAAACGTCACATTTGACTTAATACCCGTTGTCTGATCCGTTACAATTAATTCCGCAACATACTCCCCGATAGGTTCTGCGATAACAACATCTAAATCTGCACGATCCGAAATCTCTTTCGAACTCATCGAAGAATTATTCGAAGTTTGCTTCGCATAAAATAACCATTGATACGTTCCGTTATGCCCTTCGGGAATACGGATTTTCGGTGAAATTTTCAGGTTGGACAAACGATTCATACGGTAAGTGGACCCCATTCCAGTGGTATCGATCTGAACGATATCCGTATCAACATAGTCATATGAGCCGAGGTCTTCTTTACAGCATGTAAAAGCGGTAAAAAATAGCCCCATTACTAAATATATTATTCCTTTCATCTGTATGCTCCTTTTTAAAATACGATCAACACCCCATTTTCATCCCGTAAAGGATAATTTGGGTTACCTACATTCTGTTCATTTACTTCTCTCAACCGGATGCGAAGCAGACTGGCCATATCTGTCAAATCGGCTAGTGAGTATTCGCCGGGTTTTGCCTCAATGCGTGGGCTCAACTGCGCCGGATAATCCGCAATCCCCAGTTCATCGATCACAAACTGGTACTTCACATTACTATAAGCTCCAAAAGCAAATGGCCAAGTATCTGGACGCACTAAACGGTCAGACCAACTCAGTGAAAAGGTATCATCTTCACGCACACCACCCTTAAAATCAGCAGATTCACCAATAGTGAGATTCAACACCACCGTTTCCTGCTTGAGGCGCGCCGTACGATGCAAAACCACCGCAACGTAACCCTCAATCTGATTGGCGGCAACTAATCCTGGAATAAATTCATAATCGGTTCCTTCAACCGCCGTCGTACCTTCCTTGAGCGTTTTTGCAATGGGATATCTGTCGTTGGCAGATACTTCGCCCATTGTTTTTACTTTAATGTGTAGGGTATCCTTCCGTTGTTCTTCTTTTAAGGTCAGGAACGTAAAGCTGCGCTGTGTGATACGTGTCGCAGTAACATCATTGGCGCGCTCAAAGAAATAGACGCGTGCATCTTGCTCGTACCCCATAATATCTTTCTCGCAGCTCGAAAACGCAATCACACTCGAAAGTATAATAGCTGCTTTTATCTGTTTAAAATATGTCTTCATTTTGCTATTCCTTTCCAATTATTGTCCATAAGATATTTCACGATCAGGCAAAGGCAATACATACGTATTCTCTGTCATTGTGATATAAACGCCATCAATTTGCTCCGCATTCATGCGCTTGTAATAGTAAAAAATCTGCCCTTCACCGATCAATTCTTTGCGGTATTCATTTTTGATTTCGCCTGCCACATCTGCGGAAGACAAGGAAGACGATAACTCACCGGCATTACGATGCGTGCGCACAGCATTTAGATAATTTATGGCTTCCTGTGGATTGGTTTCGAACAAGCATTCTGCTGCAATGTAATAGAGTTCCGACTTACGGATCATCGGCATACGGTTGCTAAACGCCGCTTGTGAAGAAGGCGGTTGTACCAATTTGGTAGAATATCTAGCCCACACCGCATCGCTGTATTTCGTCAAATAGACAAACCGATAATCATCTTTATTGTCAAACAGGTTTGAATAATCGAAGTCAGACCTTTTCAAAAGAGCCCCCGATACGCCTTCATCATAAAAAGGACTGGTGATCGTAGACATACCGTTGATATACAAGCTAAAGATGAGCTCTTGTGTAAATACGCGGTTTCTATTTCCTTCCACCGTAGTGGCGATTTCTGAAGATGGTGTCCATTCAAACACATTGGACTCGATCACCGCTTTGGCTGCGGCCAAGGCACGCTCTTTATCGCCCGCATACAGATATACGCGCGCCTGCAATGCTTTTACCGCATAATAGTTGAATTTTAAGTATCGATCACGCAGGTAGGTTGTCGCATTGACAGCATTGGCAGGGACAATAGGATCATATGCTCTCAGCTCCTCGGCAGCAATCTCCAAATCTGCTATCACGCGATTGAGAATAGCGCGCGTTGTTAAACGTTCTTTTGGAGTCACACCAACCGCGTCCATATAAGGAATGGCAAGCGCCGTCTCTCCGTTGGCCGCAATGGCAGATCCGTACAACCGCACTAAATCAAAATGTAGAAATGCACGAAGCCCATAAGCCTCACCTCGAATAGTATGGTAATTGACACCCGAGAACAAACTTGGCCCTTTGCTATCTAAATTGGCGATGAGCATATTGATATTGGCTATTGTGTTATAGCCGCTTTCGAATACATCGCCCGATTTTGTGATAAAGTTCTCTTGATTGTAATCGTAATTTATGGTGGAGTAATATTCATTCGCTGTGCCCAAACCATTGAATTGCCCGCCGAGGCCATCCAACATCCCGAAGGTTAGCTCTCTGCCATATAGCTTTTGATCCGTCATTTTGACGTATACGCCGGTCAGAGCATCTTGAAATCCAGATTCTTTTTCAAAAACGCGATCTGCCTCAATTTGAGTTTGTGGAGCTACATCCAGCCATTTCTCACACGATGATAGACATACCGCCAAAGCGATAATTCCAATATGTAAATATGTAGTATATGCTTTCATTGTATTTCTTCTAATAAATGGTTACTAAAAACTTGCACTCACACTAAACGATAGTGTACGAGCATAAGGATAGTCGATCCCACGTTCAATGCGCACGGTACTCAATCGTCCTAAGTCGTTTAGATTACAGGTCGCCATTAAACTTTTGAATGGTGACTTGGTTACAAAGCCCATTCTCGTAAAATTGTAGGACAGACTCACCGATGAAAAAATAAACTCATTGTAGTCTTGCACAAAGCGCGAGGTCGGACGCGTAGCTGTGGAGCTCAATTCGGTAATCCCTTTGAACAAGGAGATATCACCGGGCTGCTTCCAACGATCTTCCAAGGCGCGAATATCCACGTTGTAATTAAAGTCGGCATCGTCCACTAAGCTCACCAAAGAAGAGTTGTACATCTGTCCGCCCCAACGATAGGTAAAGGCAAAATTCACACTCAGATCCTTGTACTGCACATTTGCTCCAAACGTTCCGTTGTACAGCGGTTGTGTGTCGCCCAACACTTCTTGATCTTCTGCAGCCCATTGATACGTCATGGTGCCATCGCGCTTTAAGAATATCTCCTGACCATTAGATGGATCAATACCCAAAGATCGTACAGCCCATATCGCTGACATGGAACGACCGACTTCATAGCGTCGTGCTGGTCGCTGTCTATCGCCTTTAGGAGCGAGAGCTTGACCGTCGCCTCCTGTTTCATCGTATTTATCGCTATTCAAATTATTCAAGGCTTCTAAGGAGCTTGAAATACGACGAATCTTATTGGTATTGTGTGCTACATTTCCAAAAACATTCACATTCAAACCTCGGCCTGTATCTTTGATCAGTCGGTAGTTCAAAGTAGCTTGGAATCCCTTGTTTTGTACATCGCCGATATTCTCTGCATAGTCGGAGAAACCTAGCGAAGGTGCAATCTCCAGACTCAACAACAGATTGTTGGTATTCTTGATGTAATAGTCGAAACTAGCATTAAAGCGATTTAAAAATCCAAACTCGGCGCGGTAATTCGTCTCTGCTACTTTTTGCCATTGTAAATTAGGATTAGCCAAAGCCATCAGCTCCAAACCCATGTCGCCATTGTACGTTCTGTCCAAGATATAATTGTAAGTGGCTAATGCTTGATACGCGTTTTGTCCTGGAGGCGTGCCCGTTACCCCTGTATTGGCCGTGATGCGGAACAAATCGACCCAACCGAAGTTGCGCACAAACTCTTCTTCGTGCAAATTCCACCCAGCACCTAAGGACCAGAAGTTACCCCATTTAGCATTGCGGCCATATTGTGAGGACGCATTTCTACGAAATGATGCATCTACCAAAAATCTTCTATCCAACACATAGTTGAGGGCAGCAGTAGCGGCAGCAACACGTACGGTATTCTCTGTGCCCAATGCTTTTGTTCCTTCTTGGTATTGCTTACCCATCGAGATATTATTCAACTCATCATTAGGAAAACCGACCATACTCATCCCATTCATCTCCATAACGTTTTCGTTAGCGGTCAAAATACCATTGAAGTAGAACTCATGTTTTCCAATTACTTTATTGTAGATCGCACTTAAGTCTACGGTATATGCTTTTTGAAAAGCATTAGTTATTCTATATGTTCCTCGGTTTAGATACTCCGCGCTCGTCGGTGAAACATTCAGGTAATCGGTATGTAAAGCAGAGCGGAAAAAGTCGGTTGCCGTATTTTGTTGATTGTATCCTACACGCGCATTGAACCTCAAATTATCATTTTGCCTGTAGTCTACCTGAAAGTTTTCGGTAATGGCCGTATAGTTACTTCCATCCTTAGAATTCAGCGTACCATTGTACAAGGGATTTCCTATGATCAGGCTGGAAGCGCCAGTACCAATGGTATATGATTTAATAAGATTACCATTATCATCATGCACACGCCAATAGGGATTCATCCGAACATAATCGCGGAAAGTTCCGTACGGGCTATTATGAGAAAAGTTACGATCAACCGTTAAGTTGTTGGTCGCAGAAAGTTTGCCCTTTCTGTAAACTAGTACAGACTGACCGGTGTAGTTGTCACGATCCGAACCGATCATCACGCCCTTGACATTATTGTAACCTAGATTGACCGAATATTGCAGGCTCTCTTCACCGCCATCAAGCGTGACCGAATGACGTTGACCGATACCATTTTGCAATGGTTTTGAAAGCCAATAGGTATCGACTCCGTCTAACGCTGCTTTCAGGTTTTGAGAATACACTTTGGTAAGCGCTGCTTGCGTTTCTGGATTCGCAGAGAAGTACTTGCCCGCTAACACCTCTGCTTGTACTTTTTCGTGGCTGTTGGTCATCCGGTAACTACTCAAATCTGGCGCTTGAATATTCAAACTGGCGTTGTATGAAATACGCATTTGCCCGACCTGAGGGCGCAATGTTTCAATAACAACGACACCATTACCTGCTTTGGCTCCCCACATCGCTTTCGCGGCGGCATCTTTTAATATCGTGACACTTTTAATAAAGTTGATATTCAAATCAAATACCCGTTGTATGGTCGACTCAAAACCATCGACAATAAAAAGTGGTTGATTGGCTATATTGCTGTATTCTGTACGCAAATCCTCGGAAAAACCGGTCTGCCCGCGCAACTGAATATCTGGAATCATGTTAGGATTAGACCCAAAATCGTTATTGGCTAGCATTTGAAAAGCAGGATCTAAAATGGCCAATGCAGACAAGACGTTTTGATTGGTCACTTCTTTGATCTGTTTCTGATTAAAAGTCGACGTACTTCCGGTGAATGTCCCCGCTTTACGCTCGAAAAGACCTGTATTGATGACGACCTCTTCTAACACATTATCTTGCTTTTGTAGCACGATATCCCCCATTTTGCCATCGCCGATGGCCACAATACGTGTTACAAAACCCAAATATTTAAATTCAATTTGGCTACCACCTTCTGGTGGAATAATGCGGAAACTACCCACTTCGGATGTCGTGCCTCCATAACGTGTGCCGACCACCCAGAAAGTGACTTTCGGAAGTGGATTTCCCTCTTGATCCACCACACGACCGGTCACTTCTTTTTCTTGATTTGAGTTATCAAAAGCCGATCTTTCATTTTCTTGTCGGTGTATTGCGTACAACGTATTATTGACCTTAGATACGGTGATATCCTTGCCTGCAAAAGCACGCTCCAAAACGGCTACGACATCTTCATTCGTTGCACGTACCGAAACCTCGATATTCTGATCAAACAAATCATCACTATACACAAAGCGCACTTTGGACTTCTGCTCCATATCATGTAAGAATGTATGTAGAGCAGTATTCCGGTAATTCACCGAAACCTTGTTTTGAGCAATGGCATTGGCTGCTGCACTTAGTGTGCCGATGCAGACCAATAATAGCGTCAGTTTCATATATATTAAAACTTTAGGGCAAACAGAAGTCTGGTTAAAGCTATTCTGCTTTAAAAAATTATTCATAGATTTAGAATGGATTTAATAGTTAATCAATAGAGAGGTACGGACGCCAATCTTAAAACCTCTCGATTACTAAAACCGGTAGTGTACAGAGTTGTAGCAACGATTTCTGTGCACTACTAATTAGTTGAGTTAGTAAATTACAATGATACTGCCCTCCTTCCTGTAAGAAAATGGTTTCACCAGAATGAGTGCGCGCAACATTTCATCAATACCCTCTTTCTCAAATGTGGCCGAATATCGATTATTGGCAATTTCAGCATTCTCAATTTTTATCTCTACGCCATATCTTCTTTTCATTTCTCTACCAATATCTTGTAGTGGCATGGAGACAAAGGCAAATTTCCCATCTTTCCAAGCGACATCAACTGGACTGGAGAGATCATCGTCTCCCAAAAAATCAAGTGTCTGAATTGAGATTTTTGGCATGCTCACCTTGTTCTTATTCGAATTTAAATGCTCCTTTTTCACCACAATTTTTTCGTTTGGTTTGAGGGTACTGAGCACCTTGCCATCGTCAGCCTTCAACACCTCTACTTTCCCGTGTATAAGTGAGGTCTCTACAGCCGGATCTTCTTGATATGCTTTCAAATTAAATGTAGTGCCCAACACGCGAATCTTGACCTGCGGAGTGGATACGATAAAAGGATGCAAACTGTCTGACTGCACTTCGAAAAATCCTTCTCCCGAAAATGTAACCTGACGTGAATTGCCGGCAAATGCAACAGGATAGCTAACCGAACTATTCACATTCAAGGTGATCTTCGAGCCATCTGGAAGTAAAATCTCTTTGGTTTCTTTACCGGTCGAGACCACGACCAACTCTTCTTTATTGATGACAAAGACATAGGTCATCCATGAAAAAACCCCAATCAAAAGTAGGGATGCTGCAATCCGGATGTAAAATGACATGGATCTTCCTTTTCTAGATTCTACTGCGTATTGGTTTTCTTGGATTCGCGCAAAAAGTTCCGCTTTCACGACAGCCTCTTCGCCCATGTAAGACGCATCCCAAGCGGAAGACCATTGGTAGCTATTATAATAGTCCATGAGCTCTTGCCGCTCGTCAGCAGATAGTTGACCACTATTAAGTTTGTCTACCAGTTGATGTAGGTGATTGCGATCCATCTTTTCTTAATTGTACGGTTAATCAGGTGCGAGATTTTACTACCCGCTTTTATATGTATGTAACGCTGATGCGCGCTAACCCCCAAGGGAAAATGAAAAATTTATTAAAAAAACATTAAAACAGTGTTAATACGTAAAAGATTGATCCGCAAGAATGGAATTCTATTAATCACTGTAGGTAAAAGGGAGGAAGCTATGATCGGTAAAAAAGCAAAGGAAGGAGGTAGGCTAAATCCTTTAAGGAAATTCGAAGTTTTTTTTGCGCGATAGAAATTTGGTTTTCTACGGACTTGACAGATATCGCTAGTTTGACGGCGATATCGTGATGGGATAAACGATCAATACGACTTAGTATAAAAATCTCCCGACAGCGCGGAGGTAATTGTTCTATACCTTCGAGCATGCGGCGATGCAGATCCTCTTTGACCAATTTTAGCTCACCGATATTCTGCGTAAGCTCTTCTACGATATACAGGTTTTCAAAGCGCGTACGCACTTTGCCGGATCGTAAAACATTAAAAACTTGGTACCGAACAGCAGAGAACAGCCAAGCATTGAGGTTTAGAATGTTCAATGATTCTGCATTATTCCATAAGCTGCTAAAGACCTCTTGAACCACATCTTCGGACTGCTCTTTATTGCGAAGCACATTAAAAGCAGAAATATACAAGCTTGACCAATACAAATCGTAGACTTTTTCAAAAATAGCCTTATCGCGGTTTTTCAAACCTTCTATGTAATATTGATCAATATGTTTGGAGCGCTCTTCCATCTTGCTCTTCTGCGTAAGGCAATATAGTTCTTCGCAAATATAATTTTTTAAAACTTTAGAAGTATATCTTTCGAAGATGCTTACTGTAGTGTGAGAATTTGTACTGGTTCTTTAGGGTTTTGAACTTTTCGCAAACCCCATAAACGACAAAAGCTACAAATCGTTGATTTGTAGCTTTTGATCATTTTTTAGTAGCCCGTAGGGGAATCGAACCCCTGTTTCCAGAATGAAAATCTGGCGTCCTAACCCCTAGACGAACGGGCCGATTTTCTGTTTCGGTGTGCAAATATAGAATTATATCCCTACAGATCAAAATTATTTTTAAAAAATTGCGGCAACCTTTTAAAAAAGCTATTTTAGACCAACGTAATATCCATCCCATGAAAAAAATAGGCCTATCACTTTCCGCTTATCTTGTTGCCCTGAGTATCGGATACGCTCAACAACCTTATTCTTTGAGCTGGCGAGTTTCGCCAAATGACACCACCGGTAAGCAGTTTGATATTGTATTAAAAAACAACCAAAACGAGACGCTGGATCTAAGTACATATGATCTGTGGTTCAATTCCAACTATCATCTTAAGGAACAAGAACAAGCTAAATATAAAATATCTGACGAGAATGGGAATCTATATCGCGTCAACTTTACCGAGGCAATACGCCTAAAAAATCGCGATTCGCTACTCTTAACGTACAAGACAGATTTTCCGATTACACATACCTCTATATCACCCAATGGCTTTTACCTGCAATCACGAAAAGATCCAAGTAAGGTGATTGCCTTACCGAATCCAGAGATCGCAGCGCCAAAATTATCGACCGAGAAGCACGTCAAAATGCTGGCTGACTTGTTCGACAAAAACGCGTTATTTCAAGGCACGAATACACAGCTAATCTTACCTACACCGCAGTCTATTACCGCATCAGCAGGTCAATACGAACTAAAAAAAGGTTTCTCATACTATATCGATGCTACAATAGCACAAGAGCTATCTACCGTATTAAATGAAGTAGCTCAAGATTTTTCTGCTTGGAGTCTTAAAAACGTCGATCAACCAAAAAATGCCCAATTAGCGATCGAAAAAGTTGATGGATTGGCAGATGATGCTTATCAGCTTTCAGTAGATGCTAAAGGCGTTCGCCTGCACGCTAGCCATGCCAAAGGCGCGTTTTATGGCCTTCAATCTTTATTGTCCCTATTCCCAGCCAATTTTCAAGCAGGCCAATCGATTTCGCTCCCATTTGTAATGGTACAAGATGCACCACGCTATGCTTATCGCGGTTTGATGTTGGATATTTCGCGAAATTTCAAAGATCTACAAACGCTGAAAAAGTACGTAGATGTGATGGCGCGGTACAAATTAAACAAACTGCACTTACACCTTATCGACGACGAAGGATGGCGTTTGGAAATTCCTTCTTTGCCTGAGCTAACCCAAATCGGAGCCAACAGAACACCACAATATGCAGATGGATCTGGCATTCAGCCATCGTACGGCTCAGGTGCCAGTGTAAAAGAGAAACAGTACTTATCGAAAGAAGAGTTTAAAGAATTATTGCGCTACGCGAATGAACGATTTGTCACAGTGATTCCCGAAGTAGAGACACCTGGACATGCGCGCGCCGCCGTAAAAGCGATGGAAGCCCGCTACCATAGATTATTGAAAGCCGGACAAAAAGAGGAAGCCGAACGTTTCTTGATGAATGATTTTCAGGATACATCGACCTACTATTCTGCTCAATATTGGCAAGATAATGTGATGAATCCAGCTATGCCCGGCACCTATCGTTTCATTGCACACATCATGGACGAGATTAAAGCTATCTATGCAGAAGCTGGCATACCACTAAAAGTCATTTCGATCGGTGGTGATGAATTGCCAACCGGATCTTGGGAAGGATCACCGCTCGTGCAAGCTTTAATGAAAGAGCAAGGTTATTCTTCGGTACACGAAGTGTGGACGTATTATATAGATCGCGTACATAAGATCCTGAAGGAAAAAGAGCTGACCATGGCCGGATGGGAAGAAGTAGGCATGGTGAACCGAGGCAAAGGCATGGAAGTAAATGAAGCTTTTGCCGATCGTGGGTTTTTGCTCGATGTGTGGAATAATACCATCGGCGGTGGCCAAGAAGATTTGGCTTATAAACTAGCGAACGCCGGACATAACACCGTGTTCGTAAGTGCTAGTAACTTCTATTTTGATATGGCGTGGGATAATCGCTTTGAAGAGCCTGGTTTGACTTGGGCTTCAAAAACAGATCTATACCATGCGTATTCATTACTTCCAGAAAGTTACTTTGCCAATATCGAATATACAGATCGTGGAAAGCCACTAGGCAAAAAGCATTTTGAAGACAAAACAAGACTGACAGCAGCAGGTGCAAAACACCTGAAAGGGCTGAAAGGCGCTTTGTGGGCAGAAACCGTGCTCGACAACGATGCGATGGATTATATGATCTTCCCACGTTTCTTCGCACTGGCAGAACGCGCTTGGGCACCCGCAAGTGAATGGGAAAGCGAAGCCAACTTTGATAAAAAAGCCTTTGATAAGACCTATGCCGGATTTATTGACAAGATCGGGAAACAGGAGCTACCGAAATTGCGCAGCTTTGCCGGCGGATTCCACTATCGCCTACCAGCCGTAGGACTAAAAGCAAAAGATGGAAAAGTATGGGCTAATGCCGAATATCCGGGCTTCCCGATCCAATATACCATAGGCTCTGACGCAAATACAAAGCCATTTCCGGAAGGAGGTTTGTCTTTGAAAGCGGGCGAAAAAATTCAGGTATTTACCATCGATGTAGATGGTCGCAAAGGTCGTGTGAGTCATTACACTAAGTGATAATGAGCTATATGGAGATTCCCCACATCTATTAAGTGAGATGTGGGGAATTTTTATTTACGGACGATAGCGACTGTAAGACGAGACACACAAGTCAATTTGCCTTTGCTATCTCTGATTTTGATATCCCAAACATGAGTTTTCCCGCCAATATGTAATGGCGTACAGGTAGCGATGACCTCACCAGATAATACCGGACGCAAATGATTGGCATTTACTTCCAAACCTACGCCCACATATTTTTCAGGATCTACAATGAGGTTTGTCGCCACACTGCCGACCGACTCAGCCAGCACGACAGAAGCGCCACCATGCAATAATCCATAAGGCTGCTTGACTTTATCTGTGATCGGCATGCGGGCTACGAGTGCATCTTCGCGAATCTCAACCACCTCTATGCCTAGAAAGCCACTCATATTCTTACCGAAGAGCTCATTGAGTTCTGCGATACTGTATTCCTTAAACCACATGCAATTGCTTTTGATTATTATTATCTTCTTTGAGGTATCGACTCCGCAAAATACTCATATGATGATTCATGTGCCCAGCAATGATATAGATAAATGCCTGCACACTAATCAAACGATCGGAGGCCATGCCTTTACGATTGAGCTCCGTATCGTTAAATGTTTTAAATAGCATCATATTAGCTTGGCGTAGTGCCGTAAACTCCTCGATAATGCTTTCAAAAGACCGTTCATTATGTCGACCATTGGCCACAAACTCATCTTGCTCAAAAGAGGCCAAGGCTGTCATATCATTGCGTGCGAAACGCAACGCACGATACGCCATAATGCGTTCGGCATCTAAAAGATGACAAAGTACTTCCTTTACCGTCCATTTGCCTTCGGCATAGGAATACGTCCCCATCTCTTCGGGAATGCTGCGCACAAACTTTGGAAAAGAGCTTAATTTGGCTGCAAGTTCATCCATAACCGGTTCGGTCACACTATCGATATACTCTTTGTAAATCGCCGGATAATCATCCGATTTGAGTTGGTTCATATCTCAAATTACTTTTTAAAATTATTCTGAAAGTGGTGCCCTTGCCCACTTCGGATTCCTTTACAAATATCTGGCCACGATGCAGTTTCACCATTCTTTTGGTGAGACTCAATCCTAAGCCCCAACCACGCTTTCTAGTGGTAAATCCCGGCAAGAAAATCGTTTCCCAATTGGATCGCGGTATACCTCTCCCGGTATCACTTACATCTAGGAAAATCTCTTCCTTGGCGATGTTTTCATGGATGTGAATATGCACTTTTCCCTCCGACTCGATTGCATTCACCGCATTCTTCAAAAGATTTTCTACAATCCAATCAAACAGTTGCACATTCAGCATGGCCTCGACATGTTGATCGCCATCCAGTTCAAAAGAAATACGACCACTCGTACGCACGCGGAAGTAATCCATATACTCTTTGACCACATGGTAAATATTATGATTGGAAAGATGTGGCTCAGAGCCAATTTTTGAAAAGCGATCGGCTACGACCTCCAGTCGATATACATCGCGTTCCATCTCGTCAAAAAGCGTATTATCTTCCGATTCAAAAGTGGCTCTCGCCAATTCTAGCCAACCCATCAAAGAAGAAATTGGTGTGCCGAGCTGATGCGCGGCCTCTTTGGCCATCCCTACCCATACTAAATTTTCCTCCGAGCGTTTGATAGAATTGAATACGGTATACGCAATAATCAGGAAGATCGCTATTAAAGACAATTGAATGTATGGAAATATCCGAAGTTGTCGCAGTGCATCCGAATCTTTGTAATACACAAACCACTTCTGTCCTGCGGTTTCCAACTCGATAATAATGGGCGCATGTCGGCGCTGCATTTCGGCTAGCTCTTTTGCAAAATAGCCCGGATCATACACCAACTTGGATGACAAGGTGTCACTTACTTCTGTCTTTATATTTGTACGTGTGCTGTCCAAATCACGCCAAAAGATAACATCCCCTGTGTCGTCTGTAATGATCGCTGGCAAAGAAAGACTATCGCGCACCGCGTAAATAAAACTGATGAATTCGTCATTCACATCGGGCAAAGAAACGATGGTGCGCGTACTCATGGCCCACACTTCTGCCTTAGTACGCTCGGATTTTGACAGACTTTTGGTCAGATAATTCGTGTATAGCAGGGATGCTGCCGCAATCATGGCTGCAAATAAAAACAGAAATAACTTCCAATGTTGTCGATGGTGACGGTACGGATTTCGTTGCATAGTTTTCTAAATCGCTTTACAAAATAGGCATTTTCTAATTAGCAGTAGGCCATTTGCGCTGTCACGATCGGGAAATAATATGTAGTTTTGTGGTTATGAGTTTGGAAAAGAAAGTTCGGGTGCGCTTTGCGCCCAGCCCTACAGGTGGTTTGCATCTGGGCGGCGTACGTACCGCATTGTTCAATTACCTGTTTGCAAAACATCACAAAGGAGATTTCATTCTTCGTATCGAAGACACCGACCAGACACGTTTTGTAGCTGGTGCAGAATCATACATCAACGAATGTCTAGCATGGTGTGGCATCACACCAGACGAAAGCCCAGAAAAACCAGGTTCATTCGGACCTTACCGTCAAAGCGAGCGCAAGCCTTCTTACCGTCAATATGCCGAGCAATTAATTGAAAAAGGACACGCTTATTACGCTTTCGACACGGCTGAAGAGCTGGACGAACAGCGCAAACTGCAACCAAACTTTCGCTATAGCCACGAAAATCGCCTTGATCTTCGAAACTCCTTAAGTTTGGATGAGGCCGAAGTAGCGCGCTTATTGGCCGAAGGCCATCCGCACACCATCCGCATCAAAATTCCTGCAGAAGGAACCGTCTCTTTCGAAGACATGATTCGCGGTCGTGTCGCTTTTGAAACTAGCTTAATTGATGACAAAGTACTTTTAAAAGCCGATGGCATGCCGACGTATCATCTAGCCGTAGTTGTGGACGACAAAGCGATGGAAATCTCCCACGTTTTCCGTGGCGAAGAATGGCTTCCATCTGCACCTGTACACATCTTACTTTGGGAATACTTGGGTTGGAAAGAAGAAATGCCTCAATGGGCGCATTTGCCTTTGATTTTGAAGCCAGATGGCAATGGAAAACTGAGTAAACGCGATGGCGATCGCTTAGGATTCCCTGTATATGCCATGAATTGGACAGATCCCGCTTCTGGAAATACAACGATAGGATTTCGCGAAAAAGGTTTCTTGCCAGAAGCATTTGTCAATATGCTGGCAATGTTGGGGTGGAATGATGGCACAGAGGAAGAATTCTTCACGTTGGAGCAACTTATTGAAAAATTCTCATTCGAACGCATCAGCAAAGCAGGAGCAAAATTTGATTTTGAAAAAGCAAAATGGTTCAACAGAGAATGGATCCAACGCACGCCAAATGAAGAATTAGTTCCTCAAATCAAAGCATTATTAGCCGAAAAAGGCATCCATGCGGAGACAGATAAAGTAAATACAACCTTGGCGTTAGTAAAAGACCGGATGACCTTCGTTGCGGACTTCTGGGAACATGCTTCATACTTCTTTCAAGCGCCAGAATCCTTGGATACAGCTGCTGTAAAACCAAAATGGACACCAGAAAAAACGGTCTTTTTCGAAGAAGTAATTACGCTTTTTGAAGAACAATCTGACTGGACGGCTAGTAATTTAGAAACTATATTTAAAGAGAAAATTGCACAATCTGGATTGAAAGTAGGAGAGTTGATGTTGCCTTTGCGCATTATGTTGGTAGGTGGAAAATTTGGTCCAGATGTCTTTGTGATCGTAGAAACCCTTGGCAAAGAACAAGTGGCAAACCGTATCAAAAATGGCCTTGAAATCATACAAAACTAATCACTAATAAATCATCACTATGAAACTACAAACCACGATGCTACAAGCGGCCTTGGTGGCCCTATTAACATGGACCACGACTGCTTGCAACAACAATTCAACATCTCAAAACGCAGCTGAAGAAACGGCAGACACCAGCACAACGGTTGCAGCAAGCTATCCAGAGGAAGAATTAGGATGGAAATTAGGCGCACAAGCGTATACATTTCGCCTATTCTCTTTCGAAGAAGCATTACAAAAGATCAAAGAAGCTGGTCTACAACATGTAGAAATGTATCCTGGTCAAGATTTGACCAAAGGTAGTTCGGATAAAACAGGACATCAACTATCTGCCGAAGGCCGCAAAAAAGCCAAAGAATTGTTGTCTGCACATGGCATCACTTTAAATGCTTACGGCGTTGTAGACGGAAAAGACGAAGCAGAATGGCGCCAGATCTTTGAATTCGCGAAAGAAATGGGCATAAGCGTGATCGTGTGTGAGCCAAAGGCGGAGCATTTGGACATCTTGTCTAAATTGTGCGATGAGCACAATATTAAAGTGGCTATCCATAATCATCCAGATCCTTCGACGTATTGGGATCCTACAACGGTATTAAAAGCAATTGAAGGCCGAAGTGACAAAATGGGCGCTGCGGCTGATGTTGGGCACTGGGAGCGCTCAGGATTGAATCCAGTAGAATCTTTGAAAAAACTAGAAGGAAAAGTATACCATATGCACTTCAAAGATCTAAATGTAGCTAACGATAAATCGGCTCACGATGTGCACTGGGGAACGGGTGTGATCGGCATGCCACAGATCATCGAAGAGCTGAAACGTCAGAACTTCAAAGGAATGATTTCTGCAGAATACGAACACAATTGGGAAAACAATGCTGGTGATGTTAAAACCAGTGTTGCCAATTTTAGAAAAGCACTATAAGCACTTCTAGCAACTAATTAGAAAAAGCGATCAAGACTCGGAGTTTTGATCGCTTTTTTGATGTCAAGAGCAGCAGAAATTTTAGAAAACAATGAATCCTGCTGGCGTAATCAGCCTATCCAAAGGTACATCCCAAGGATCTGCTGGAATGAGCGTTTCTAATGGCTCAAAATACGAGATACCAACCTTTTGTACATCCGGCCGACAAGCTTGTAGAAAACGGTCATAATACCCTTTCCCGTAACCGATACGATTTCCTTCGCGGTCACAAACCAATAAAGGAATCACCACCAAATCAATGTCCGTAGGATTTACCCGCTGAGTATTTGGCTGTACAATAAGCTCAGGGATTCCCCAAGCATTTTCCACGACCGATTCTGTATTCCAGATAAAGTGTTCTAAAGTTCCATGCTGCAACTCAGAGACCGAAACAATGATATGTATTTCAGGATGATATTGGCGCAGCCAATGAATGAATGGCATCGTATCGTACTCCTTCCACTTTGCAATAGGCAGATAAATATGTACATACCTAACTGCAGAGAGATCCAAACGTTTCAACCCGTCGAGCAACTGATCATCCAACAACTGCCTTTCTGCTGGCAAAAGTGCCAGACGCCTGTTTTTAAAGCTGGCTCTCAGTTCGTCTTTCGTCATGTTTTTCATCCAGTTGTTGTTTTGATGCTGCCGCAATGGTTTGGCGACATCCTATCTTTAATCACAAACGCGGCCTTTGGAGATTACCAGAGGCCGCGTTTGTGCTATTTACAGAATAGTAAACTCGTATAAATTATTTTACACGTTCAATATAATCTCCTGTGCGGGTATCGACCTTTACGCGATCACCCTGGTTGATAAACAAAGGTACTCTAATCTCTACACCAGTCTCCACGGTAGCACTTTTCAATGCATTCGTAGATGTATCTCCTTTTACAGCCGGTTCGGTGTACGTTATTTCTAGCTCCACCGTAGTTGGAGCATGTGCCATAATCGGCTCTTCACTTTCGAAAGCTACAATAACATTCATACCTTCTTTCAAGAAACGCGCACTGCCTCCAAAAAGATCTTTTGGCACATTGAATTGCTCGTAACTATCATTGTCCATGATCACGAAGAAATCGCCATCATCGTACAGGTATTGATAGTCATTCGTTTCTACGCGTGCAATCTCTACCTCCTCGTCAGTTCTGAAGCGGTATTCTACCAATTTACCAGTCTTCAAATTGCGCATTTTAGCTTGATAAAATGCTCTTAAATTGCCTGGTGTACGGTGTAAAAATTCGTCTACGCTTACCAACTCTCCGTTGAAACGCAATATATTTCCAGATTTTACGTCTGATGCTTTAGCCATAATAGTTTTTATTTCGGACTCAAAAATAGAAAAATCCGCGGTTATTTAAAAAGCTTGTAGTCTTGGATATGGAGATGTTCGTCACAAAAATCGTATTCTTTAGGCTGATTAGAGCCAACAATCAAGATTCTCTCTGAACCGATGGTCTGCTTCACAAGATCTAGATACCAGTTTTCGCCCTGTACATCCAAGTTGCTGGTCGGTTCATCCAAAAAAACTAAATCGCTGGCCGAACAGCAGGCCAACACCAACTTGAGGCGTTGCTTCATCCCCGAAGAAAAGTGTTTGATATGCTTGTCTCTGGCAGTCTCTAATTGCGATAATTGCAATAGCGATTCTTTGTCGTATCCCGCCAAGTAATTTTTGTGTTTGAAGTGGAAGTCGATCAACTCCGATAAGGTGAACTCTTCGATCAGCTCCATATAAGGCGCTGCCATGGTAAGATGATTGTATACATCATCTACCAAGCATGTATTCGCTGGAGTTCGTTCGTATTGTATTGTGCCTTCACTGGCCGACAAACTACCTGTCAGCACCTTAATCAAGGTCGATTTTCCAGAACCATTTGGTCCTAGAATCGCGTAGCTTTTTCCAGCAGAAAAGGTATAACTGAGGTGTCTAAATATCCACTCTCGGTTATACCTTCTTCCTATATTGTGCAGCGTGATCTTCAAGTCCGTGCAATTAGTGCTTTGCTGCTACAGACTAGCGCGTCCTTGGCCAAAACCTTTGACCACGCCACGGTTTGAAGCACGAACGAATCCGATGATTTCATCTCGAAGCTCTGTCGCTTCAAATTCAGTTTCTACAATATCTAGGGCTTTACCTAAGTTACTGTGCTTTACAAAAAGCACACGGTAGATATTCTGAATTTCATTGATTTGCTCATTCGTGTAACCACGACGACGCAAACCCACAGAGTTAATTCCGGCATACGCGATTGGCTCGCGTGCCGCTTTGATATACGGAGGTACATCTTTACGTACCAGCGTACCGCCGGTCACGAAAGCGTGTGATCCTATTTTACAGAATTGATGCACAGCAACCATTCCTGCCAATACCACGTAATCGCCAACAGTAATGTGCCCGGCGAGTGTGCTTGAATTAGAGAAAATACAATTATCTCCCACAAAGCAATCGTGCGCGATGTGGCTATAAGCTTGAATCAAACAATTCTTGCCAATCACCGTACGGTAACGATCTTTCGTACCTCTGTTGATGGTGACACATTCACGAATCGTGGTATTATCGCCGATTTCTGCTGTAGTCACTTCGCCCTCAAACTTCAAATCTTGGGGTTCACCGGAGATAATAGCTCCTGGGAAGATGCGGCAATTCTTTCCAATGCGCGCGCCATCCATGATCGTCACATTAGAGCCGATCCAAGTTCCTTCTCCAATCACCACGTCTTTATGTATGGTAGAGAAAGGTTCGATCACCACGTTGTGCGCTATTTGCGCTTCGGGGTGTATATATGATAATGGTTGTATCATCATGCTTAATTTATTCTTTTACTCGAACGATTTGCGCCATCAATTCCGCTTCGCTCGCTATCTTTTCGCCGACCATCCCAACTCCTTTCATGCGCGCAATGCCGCGACGTATCGGCTCTAGCAACTCACAGGTAAATATCACTGTATCGCCCGGGCGAACTGGGTTTTTGAACTTGGCATTTTCTATTTTCAAGAACAGTGTCAACCAGTTTTCTGGATCAGGCACTGTATTGAGCACCAAAATACCACCCGTTTGTGCCATTGCTTCAATCTGCAATACGCCAGGAAATAACGGAGAACCTGGGAAATGTCCCATAAACAGATCTTCGTTCATCGTTACATTCTTCAAGCCGACTACGTGTTGCTCAGATAGCTCTAAAACCTTGTCGATCATCAAGAATGGTTGACGATGTGGCAATATTTTCATGATTTGTACGGTATCGTATACCGGAGTCATGTTTAAATCATAGACTTTAACATTTTTGCGCGAACGCTCTTTTTTCATTTGAGCCTTAATACGCTTTGCAAACGCCACATTGGCCGCATGACCAGGGCGCGCCGCCATAATGTGCCCTTTGATCGGTCGGCCAACAAGTGCCAAATCACCAATCATATCGAGTAATTTGTGGCGAGCTGGCTCATTCAAGTGGCGTAGTTGCACATTGTTTAAAATGCCTTCGCTAGCTACTTCTACTTTTTTGTTGAAGACGTGCTCTAGCTTGATGAGCTCATTTTCTTCAATCTCTTTATCAACTATAACGATCGCATTGGACAAATCGCCACCTTTTACTAGATTTTGCTGTACGAGCATCTCCAACTCGTGTAGGAAACAGAATGTTCTGGAAGAGGCAATCTCTTTTTCAAACTCCGAAATATGGCTGATAGATGCGTGCTGACTACCAAGCACAGGCGAATTGAAATCGATCATACAGGTTAATCGATAGCCATCCAATGGCATGGCCACGATTTCCACTTTTCGCTCCGGTTCGTTATAATGGATGTTGCTACTTACTTCAAAATATTCGCGATCGGCTTCTTGATCTACAAAACCAACCTCGCGTAGCTTAGCGACGTAAATGTCTGCGCTACCATCCAAAATGGGCACTTCAGGTCCATCAATCTCAATCAAGATGTTGTCCAGCTGCAGCCCGACTAATGCAGACATTAAATGCTCTATGGTACTCACCGATCCGCCATTTTGCGCAATCGTGGTGCCTCGTGAAGTGTCTGTTACATTGTCTGCATCCACATGTATCAACGGCTTGTCTTCTAGATCTACACGTTGGAATTTGTACCAGTGATTTTCTGGTGCAGGTTTGATACATATATTTACGTGATGTCCGGTGTGTAGTCCTACACCGGAAATCTTCACGTCGGACTTGATAGTTCTCTGTTTTACATTCATATCTAGCATTATATTGACTCAAGTATGTATTAAATGTAGCTATTATTTGTCTCGGAGACGTCTCTCGAGTTCGGCAATTCTCTTCTCTAACTCAGGTAATTTGGCGTAAAGCACTTGTGATCTGAGTTCCCCTTGATAAGGAAATGCCGGCGAACCAGCCCATTTTTTATCTTCTTCGTTAATCGACTTATTTATACCTGATTGCGCCTGTACTTGCGTGCCCTTGGCTATAGAGATATGACCTACCACACCTACTTGCCCACCAAGAATTACGTTTTCTCCGATCTTAGTACTACCGGATATTCCAGTTTGTGCAGCCACCACTGTATTTTCGCCGACTTCCACGTTATGCGCGATTTGTACCAGATTATCCAATTTGACACCACGGCGCAATACCGTTTGTCCTAGTGTTGCGCGATCCACCGTTGTATTACTTCCGATTTCAACGCCATCTTCTATCACCACGTTTCCGATTTGCGGGATCTTCTTGTATGATCCATCTTCTTGTGGTGCAAAACCAAAACCATCGCTCCCAACCACAGATCCTGCATGTACTGTTACATTATTTCCCAATACACAATCATGGTAGATCTTAGCTCCTGGATATATCGTACAATTATCTCCAATGCGTACATTATCGCCGATATATACTTGTGGATAGATCTTGACATTGGCACCTAATACTGTTTGCGAGCCGATATAAGCGAAAGCGCCAACATAGTGTCCTTCTCCAAGCTGAGCGGAATCGTGCACAAAACTGTATTCTTCTCGCCCCGATCTATCGAAACGCATTTGCTCATAGATCTTCAATAACTCGGCAAAAGCTTGATAAGCATCCTTTACACGAATCAAAGTCGGATTTACCGTACGTTGCGGATCCAACACTTGAGACTCATTAATGATGACGATCGCCGCTTTACTATCGTAAAGATGTTGCTCATATTTCGGGTTAGAAAGAAATGACAAGCTTTCGGCATCGCCTTCTTCAATCTTCGATAGGCGAGATACCGCCACTTCGGTATTCCCTTCTATTGTGCCCTGCAATAATGTAGCAATTTGTTGAGCTGAAAATTTCATCGCGTTTAAAGGACTCTTTTAATTAAAAATTTCTTTTGGGTAGATGACTGCATGCTTGACCACGATTTTCGACAAAGCGTCTAGATTTGACAAGTCTGATGCAGCCGTTATATCCAGTAATGTACCGTCTTTCGCCAATACGTTTATATTATTCTGAGTAGGATCGTAGGCACTATTTTGAATAGTCTGCGCGTAAACAAAATAATCTACCTCATGATCTTGCAATTCAAAAGTGGCTTGCGTACGCTTTTGCAATTCTTGAAACTCAGTCGCAGTCACGGCTCCGCTACGCATCTCGGTACGGAACAGCTCTCTATTCATCAATTTAGAACAGAGTATGCGCAAAATTTTGTCTTCATGCGTACTCCAGGCCTTGATCGCCGACATAATATCGGTATCATCCAAACGAGTAAACCACGAAAGATGAGAGTGATCACTCAGAAAATTATCTTTCGTAATCCGCTGATGTAAAAAATGAACCAGCGCCGGACTAGCAAATAAACCAACACCTTCTTGCGCTAACACTTTCGCGCGTCGCAGCGCTTGTAGCAACATTTGCTCGGCAGCTACCACGGTCTTATGTAAGTATACCTGCCAATACATCAGCCTTCGCGCGATCAAAAAATTCTCGACAGAATATATGCCTTTCTGCTCAATGACCAACTGCTCATCCACCACGTAGAGCATTTTGATGATGCGATCAAATGAAATGACACCTTCGGAAACACCTGTAAAAAAGCTGTCGCGATTAAGGTAATCCATCCGATCGGTATCTAGCTGACTGGATACCAACTGATGTAAAAATGGACGATTATATTTATTGTTAAAAATACAAATGGCTAAATCCAACTTTCCGTGAAATGCTTCGTTGAGCCGTTGCATCAATACGGAGGATATCATCTCATGCGATACGCCTTCGATTATGGTTTGCTCTAAAGAATGGGAAAATGGGCCATGCCCAATATCATGTAAAAGAATCGCTGCCAGTGCCGCTTCTTCTTCTTCTTCCGATATTTCAACGTCTTTGTTACGTAAGGTACTAATGGCCAGACTCATTAAGTGCATGGCACCGATCGCATGTTGAAAACGCGTATGCAAAGCGCCAGGATACACCAGATGGCTCATACTGCCTTGCTTGATGTACCGCAACCTCTGAAAAAAAGGATGCTGAATAAGATCGTAAATGAAAGCAGATGGAATGGTTACAAAACCATACACCGGATCATTAATTATTTTTTTCTTATTCAATACTTTATAGTCTATTAATACAATAATCTAGCCTTTTTGCCTTACTTTTAAGCGTAATACTGCTCGAATATAACGGCAAAGATACACAGATATGCGTTAATTCTTGTTAAAAAAGCACAACGATTTGATTGCAGAGGCACAGGATGGTTTTCTTCCCCTTATCTTCACAGTTCAAATCATTTTTAAACTTCAGTTGTTGAACTGAATGATTTCCTAAGGCAACACACATGCAGAAAACACGTATACTCTGGGCGGACGATGAAATTGAATTTCTGAAGCCTCACATATTATTACTAGAACAAAAAGGATACAAAGTCAAAACCGTAAATAACGGTTACGATGCGGTAGATGCCTTTAAAAGCGATCCGTACGATCTTGTTTTTCTTGACGAGAATATGCCGGGACTTACCGGACTAGAAACACTGAGCATCCTAAAATCGGTCAATGCCTCGATTCCTACCGTATTGGTCACCAAAAACGAGGAGGAACATTTGATGGAAGATGCTATTGGATCCAAAATCGATGATTACCTCATAAAACCGGTCAATCCTAAACAGATATTACTGACGATAAAGAAGCTAACAGAGAACCGAAGATTAGTTAGCGAAAAAACGTCATTGGCTTATCAGCAAGATTTCCGAAATCTAGGCACTATCATGAATGATGCGCTAAATTATGAGCAATGGATCGAAGCGTATAAGAAACTGTTGTATTGGGAACTATCGCTTGAAAAATTGGAAGATAGTGGCATGCATGAAATCCTGACGATGCAAAAATCGGAAGCCAATGCTTTATTTGCCAAATACATCGAGAATAATTACTTGGGTTGGATCAATGATCCGAGCAGCGGACCGACACTATCCCATCACATTTTTAAGAAAAAGGTTTTCCCAACCATGGAAGAGGATCGACCGACCTTTTTCTTCCTGATCGACAACCTGCGGTACGATCAGTGGCGCGTGATCAACGAAATCATTACCGAATATTTCCGACTGGAAGAAGAAGACAGCTATTACAGCATTCTGCCAACGGCGACACAATATGCGCGAAACGCCATCTTTAGTGGATTAACACCGTTGGAAATGGAACGCCGCTTTCCCGATCACTGGCAAAATGACAATGACGAAGGTGGAAAGAACATGCACGAAGACGTGTTTTTGGCCGATCAAATCAAGCGAGTATATCGTAAAGACATCAAGCATTCGTATACCAAGATATTGACTCACGAGCAAGGAAAGGATGTTTTAGAAAATCTAAACAACCTGATGAATAACGACCTGAACGTATTGGTGTACAATTTCGTCGATATGCTATCGCATGCGCGTACTGATATGGCTATGATTCGCGAACTGGCGAATGATGATGCCGCTTATCGTTCGTTGACATTGTCTTGGTTTGAGCACTCGCCTTGGCTAGATGTGCTGAAGTGGCTGGCGCAACACAAGGTCCGCGTCATTATAACGACAGATCATGGCACTATCCGCGTCAAAAAACCAAGCAAAATAGTGGGCGACCGCAACACCAATACCAACCTGCGGTACAAACAAGGCAAAAACCTGAATTATCAGGACAAAGATGTATTTGTGGTCAAAAACCCGCATGATGCGCAGTTACCGAAGTTAAATATCAGTTCGGTATACACCTTTGCGAAAGAAGACGCTTATTTTGTATACCCTAATAATTACAATCAGTTTGTGAATCATTTCTATGGTACATTCCAACATGGCGGGATCTCATTAGAAGAAATGATTATTCCATTTGCGACCTACACGCCGAAATAAGTAAATTTGCTTATGGAATACCGCGTAGATAGCTTGGCAGACCTCAGCGCGGTCGCCAAAAATATAGTAAAATCATTTTCCGATGCCCGCGTGATCTTATTCTATGGAGACATGGGCGCCGGCAAAACAACGTTCATTAAAGAAATCTGTGCGGAGCTTGGTGTAATTGAAAACACATCTAGCCCCACATTTTCAATTGTGAATGAATATGATTCTTCAAACGGCCCTATCTATCACTTTGATTTCTATCGATTACGAGACGAGCAGGAAGCCTTTGATATGGGATATGAAGAATACTTATACTCCGGCAATTATTGCCTAATTGAATGGCCGAATAAAATCGCTAACCTATTACCTCCAGATTCTAAATCTGTCTACATCAAAATTACTGGCCCTGACAGTCGCATAATCGAACTTATTTAAGATTTTTTAACTTTTTTTTAATTTCTGTTGCAACCATTCGTTCTGAAGCTCCGTCTTGCTTATAAAACCAAGTAAAAATTGAAACTGACGAATATTGACATGGTATGGGAGGGCTGCAAAAAGCAGGATCGCAAAGCACAGGAAGCTTTATACCATCATTTTTCGTCGAAGATGTTTGCCGTGTGTTTGCGGTACGCTAAAGACCATCTGGAAGCAGAAGATATGCTACAAATGGGCTTTGTGAAGGTATACACCAAACATCATTTGTATGACGGCGCTGGATCTTTGGAAGGTTGGATTAGGCGCGTGATCGTCAATACCGCGATTGAAGTATACAGAAAAAGGAAGATCATGTATGTCGATCTGGAAGAAGAAGGCATCGGTGCCTCAAAGATGGTAAGCACATTTCAGGCCGATCAGACGGCATACAAAGATTTATTGCAATTGGTCAATCAACTGCCCATCAACTACAAAACGATCTTCAACCTGTATGCGATCGAAGGATTTAGTCATAAAGAAATTGCCGACAGCCTATCGATTACAGAAACAAATTCGAAATCGCAACTGTCTAGAGCAAGGAGCTGGCTGAAAGAACGATTACTCAAAATGGATAATATAAGTTAATAGTATAAGGAGGAATGGATATGAAAGAGAAAGATCTCGACAAACTGTTTCGTGATGCGCTCGAAAGCGAGCAAGCAACCCCGAGCCCACAATTGTGGGACAAGATCGCGCAGCAGTTGGATGAGGAAGCGGAGAGCGAGGACCGAATCGTCCCACTAATTCCTGCGATTAGCAAAAAACGAAATTACCAGTGGGTAAAGTATGCGGCAGCTTGCGCCCTAGTCGGAATCGGATTATTTGCCTACTTTGCGCTGCAACAGGAAATCACTGATCCGCAAAAAGAGATGGCGCAACAGCAACCGGCACAAAAGGAGGTTGAGCAAATGAACGAAGGTACTTCTTTTGATTTGGAATCAACTCCTAGCCAGGTGGAAGAAGAAAAGATAGTGGCCTACAGCGCGGCACCAGTGCATCAGCACGCATCTGACAGAGAAACGCCAAGCGAATACGTAAAACAAAAGCAGATCACTCCTGTTGAACAGCCTGAAGTAAATCAGCTCGCGAACATAGAACAATCGGAAGTTCCAAATTTACCCGCAGTTCGTTTGGCTGAGGTGCCAGCAGTAAGTCTTCCTACTCGTTTTGTGACCGATGTAGAACCGATCAAGCCACTGATTGAGCCTTTTGAAGAGGAGGAGGAAATGATGATCGCCGGCACAGTCCGCAAAGCAACGAGCAATGTCATCAACAAAATCATCGACGTGGTGAGTGACAATACACCAACACAAGTAACAAAAGATGTATACGTACTCAAGGATGATGAAGGCTCTTTCCGTCTAGAAATAGGAAATCTCTTCGCCAAAAACAGAACAAAAAAACGTAAATAACGATTACCATATATTTCAACAACACTACGATGAAAACATATCTATACCTTATGATTGTCTCGATTGCATTCGGGCTTTCAGCGACCACCGCAACACAAGCACAGACACAAGACAGCTTGATCACAGAACGTGATTCCAGTCGAAAAGTAAACATGAATATTACCCTTGGAAAGGGTGACGACGAAGACGATAAAAGCAGCAAAAAGAAAGTAAAATACCCACGTATCTTTGGTGGATTGACGTTCACACGGATTGATTGGGGATTTTCACGGCCGATGGACAATGGCAGCTTCACTTTCTCGGAGGAGAATCAATTCTTGTCGCACAGCAGAGCGTCCAACTTTGGTTTCGATATTGCACAATTTGGTGTGCGCTTAGATGACAATATCAAAATCTACACCGCAGCGGGATTTGAGTGGAACTATATGCGATTGACCAACAATGTAATCTTGAACCAAAATCAAGCGCCACTTACACCCACTTTTGTAGATCGTAATGAGGTAAATTATACCCGCAATGTATTAACCTCTACTTACCTGCGTGTGCCTTTAGCTTTTGAGTGGCGTAGTAATCGTAGTCGTGGTGGCGATCGTGTACGCATCGTGGCAGGGCCAATGTTTGGCATCCTATTAAAAGGTTCGCAACGATTGCGCAGCGATGAATTGGGCAAACAAAGTTTTCGGGATACCTACAACCTACAATCTTTCCAGTATGGCGGGCATTTACGCGTAGGATTCGGATCTTTCGGTGTTTTCACCAAGTATTATATGAACGATATGTTCGAACAATCTCCAGATCAAAAAGGATTCAAGAATTTTGCATTCGGTCTAACCTTGGGTTTCTAGGTAATCATTTCCTGATTTTAAAACCGTATTTTTGTGCCGGATCACCTAAAACGATCCGGCATTTTTTATGAGCACGACTTCCTCCTCTTGTCAATACGTACCCCAAGACATACAACAACATGATTTACCATTAATCTATGTCCATGATGTATCTTGCGTTTTTGAGGGCAAGGACGATGTTGTTGCGGTTGATCACGTAAGCGTTGGAATTCAAAAGAATAGCATCACGGCGATTATCGGAGCTTCCGGAAGTGGCAAGAGCACGTTGCTAAAATTGATCTACGGATTGCTCGAACCCACGAACGGCGAAATCCGTTACCGAGGCTGGTTGGTACCAACGCGTAAAGATAAACTCATTCCTGGCCATGAAGCCATGAAGATGGTTTCTCAGAATTTTGACGATCTCAATCTGTATGCAAAGGTTTGGGACAATGTGGCCTCACAATTATCCAATATCAATCTAGAATACAAACAGCGCAAAACGGAGGAAACGTTAGAAAAACTACAAATATCCCATCTTGCGCAAAAGCGCGTTGCGGATTTGAGTGGCGGCGAACGCCAACGTGTGGCCATTTGTCGCGCTTTAATTAATGACCCAGAAGTCCTGTTGATGGATGAGCCATTCAACCAAGTAGATGCTGCTTTTCGCGATGCGCTGCAACATGATATTAAGCAGATCGTAGCCGATACCGGGCTTACTGTGCTATTGGTTTCTCACGATCCGGCAGAAGTGTTGGCTATGTCCGATCAATTGATCGTCATGAAAGATGGGAAGATTATCGATGACGGCAAACCAAAAGATTTGTACTTCAAACCGAGTAATACTTACACAGCGCAGTTATTAGCCAAGAGTAATATTCTCTCTGCCAAACAAGCAACTGCTTTGGGCATAGAAACGGCTTCTACGATTGCTATCCATCAGGAAGATATTTCATTGATTGCGGATGAATCCGCACCCTTCGAAATTCAAGAAATTAAGTTCCGCGGCATGTATTATGAATACGCCGCAGGCAATGGAGATGTTAGTGTTCGCGCAGCGAAGATTGGAACTCCAACCCTTGAAAAAGGCGATAAAGTGCAGATTCACTTTGAAAGGCACATAGAGTTTGGTGATTAAATAGCGAAAACTTCTTTACTATATATTTGGCATCATGCTCTATCTTCACATTCCTTTCTGTAAACAAGCTTGCCACTATTGTGATTTTCACTTTAGTACGCAGTTGAGCGATAAGGCTGCGATGGTCGATGCATTGCTTCGGGAGATTGAGCTGCGCTCAGATTATTTGGTAGATCGTCATATTCGATCGGTCTATTTTGGTGGCGGTACGCCTTCGCTGTTAGCTGCTTCGGATATTGAGCGTGTGTTAGACAAAATTGCACAACATTTCATCTTAGATCCGCAGGCAGAGATTACGCTGGAAGCCAATCCTGACGATCTTAGTCTTTCTAAAATACAAGACCTCCGTGCTACGCCGATCAATAGATTTAGCATCGGCATTCAATCCTTCTTCGAAGAAGATCTTCGCTGGATGAATCGCGCGCATAATGCGCAAGAAGCAGATGTAGTAATAAAACGGGTTCAGGATGCCGGCTTTGATAATATCACGTGCGACCTGATCTACGGTTATCCTTTGCTGACCGATGAAAAATGGCATAGCAATATAGATCAATTGATTGGTTACGGCGTACCTCATATTTCCTCCTATGCCATGACGGTCGAGGAGCGAACCGCACTGCATCATCAGATCAAAAAAGGAAAGACAAAACCCATCGATGAAGGACAAAGTGCTGATCAAATGGCCATTCTCATCGATAAATTGACAGGTAATGGTTTTGAGCATTACGAAATCTCGAACTTCGCCAAAGACGGAAAGTATGCGCAGCATAATACGAACTATTGGAATGGCACGCATTATTTAGGGATCGGGCCATCAGCACACTCTTTCAATGGTGTTTCCAGATCTTGGAATAAAAGCAACAATGCATTGTACATGCGCGGCATGGCGCATGACATGCCTATGTTGGAAAGTGAGGTGCTAAGCACAGAAGATCGCACTAATGAATACATCATGACGAGCCTACGTACCATGTGGGGCATTCGCAGAGATATCGTAGAGCAGCAATTTGGCATTGATGTGATGCAATTTCTGCTACAACAAGCTAAACCTTACATCGGTAGTGGAGCGCTTCTGTATGATAATGATACGCTGAAACTTTCGCCAAAAGGCAAACAGCTCGCTGATCGTATTGCCAGTGAGCTGTTTGTGTTATCTGATGAAGATTAAAAAACACTAATCATTTACTCACGTAATTTGTCGCGCAGGGTCTGTTCTTTCAATGATAAACGTTTATTTGCTTTATATACTTTGACGGCTGATAAAAAGTAGACCAATAGAAGCGGACCGAACACCAAACCCAAAAGTCCGAATAACGGGATACCAATAATCACACCTACCACCGTAATGATTGGGTGAATATCGCCCATTCTCTTTGCAATGATAAATCGCAACACATTGTCGATATTGATGACCAGTCCAAATCCCCAGATCAATAAACCTATGGGTTGCCAAGTCATTCCCTGAGAAAACATAATCACCGCAGCGGGGACGAAGATAAGCGGAGGTCCTAATAATGGGATAAAAGACAAAATCGCGGTAATCACTCCCCAAAAGAAAGGATCGGATGCACCAAATATGTAAAACCCGATACTTAGACAGGCCCCTTGTACAATAGCGATTAAGGTTTGTCCAATGACGTTTGCGTAAGTGACATTTTTGAATTCGTTAGCAAGAACCCCTGCACTAGAATCATCAAACGGTAGATAAAAGCGTAAAGATCTTTCAAAACTTTTGTAGCCTACAAACATAAAATACAGGATAAAATACATCACCGTAATTTCCAAAAATAGATTCGCTGCTCCACCAAGCGTATTAGTTAATAAACCGCCTATATAAGAAGAACTAGATTCTAACTGCTTTTCAATAAAATCTGGCTGACCCAAGGTGTCTCCGGCGAAATCTTTAATCGCCGTTACTAGATTATTGATCCAGGCAGGATCACGTTGTAGCTCGATTGCCTTGGAAAACAACATCTTTCCTATGCCATAAAAGGGCAATACAATAATTAGAATTGATAGGATGATAATGAATATGGCCGATATTGGCTTTGGCCATTTCCAACGTTCTATTAAAAATATATTGAGCCCACGGAAAAGCGTATACATTAGCATAGTACCTAAGAAAGCGCCAAATAGGCCTTGCGTGGCATACATAATGATGCCTCCTAGAACGAGGACAATAAGCAGAATAATAATGTTCCGCTCTTTTTGAGAAAAAACTGGATTTTCCATGTTAAGTTAAAAAAATTTACGATCTGATGTCGTTACAACAACAAACTAGAAATTTGGTTTGCGTTTGGCAAGAAATGAATCGACACCTTCGCGAAAATCTGGTGTTCCAAAACTGTCGCCAAAGGCTGCTATTTCACTCTCATAACCGTCTTTTTGCTTATCCAAGCCCGCATTTACCGCTTTTATGGCCGCAGCAATGGCGTTAGAAGACTTGCTATACATTTTTTTCAATAACTCGGTTGATTTGCTTATTAATTCATCTAAGCTAACCACGTGATTTACTAACCCCCACTTGTGCGCATCTTTCGCATCAATCATCTCACCGCTCATGATCATTTCCAATGCTTTTCCACGCCCCACCAAATCGGTAAGACGTTGTGTGCCGCCGTATCCTGGAATCAACCCTAAGGATACTTCTGGAAGTCCTACTCTAGCATTATCAGATGCGATGCGAATGTGGCAGGCCAAGGCTAATTCCAAGCCTCCGCCTAAAGCGTAACCGTTAATGGCCGCAATTACGGGTTTCGGAAATTGGTAAATACGATTCATTACTCCGTGACCCCACTTGGCTAATGCCATACCTTCTTCCGTACTGTAGTTTTCAAACTCTTTAATGTCGGCACCAGCAACAAAGGCTTTCTCGCCAGCTCCCGTGATGATAACGCCACGGATAGCTGGATTCTCAAGTAAATCATGCTGAAAAGCGTGCTCGATTTCCTCCAGCGTTTCTCTGCTGAGTGCATTTAAGAATTTGGGACGGTCGATCTCCACTACTGCCGTTTGGTCGAGCAATTGGATTTTGATGTTGTTGTACATAACGTATCGGTTTTAGAAATTTAGGGACAAGGAAACGCGGTATCGATCCTGACTAATGTTTGGAAAGTCTCGATGTGTAAGCCTGCGCACATACTCCACGCGCAGTACGCGCAGAATATTATCTATTCCTACCGATGCTTCCCAGTATGGTCTTCCGTTCTGGCTGCGCGTTATTGGCAACCCTTCGTCGTCCAAATCAAATTCGAGTACTCGATCGCTTAGGGCGGGATCATTTTGTGGACTCATTCGTCCGTAAAACATTTGCGCTCCCCAGATTTCGCGTAATCTTAACCTACGCAACAAAGGAATTTTGTTAAAAATAAAACCATTTAACGCATGCTGAAAACCAAACTTCACATATTGATCGGCCGCGAACTCCATGCTGTTCATCAAATCATAGCGAATTTCGTGCCGACCGTCTAACTCTTGCTGCCTAACATTGGGCATATGTAAGAGTGTGTAAGGCAACACACCCCAAATTTTGCCGCCCGTTACCGTTATATCGGCAAAACCAAGTTGATCTAAGAATAACCGGCGTGATACGGAAGCTTTGATCATATCATAATCATAGGGCGCATCCAAAAAACCTTTCAAGCCCTTATTGTATTGTACCGTAAAGACGGGGTGGCGTTCGATGATGGTACTTCTCGTTAAGTTTCGATAATAAAACCGCTCATAAGGTGCCCAGCGCAAAATCACCTCCGCATCATTGGTATTAATATCTCGAACGGCAAGGGTTGGATCGCCTGAGCTGATTAATCGAAAATCGCCGATGGTTCTTCGTCTGATATGGCTAAAAGCTGTGGCAATGGAGAAATGATTGCCAAATTCCACGACATGACCCAATCGGTACGCATCAGTCATAAACCATTTAGTAGGCCTGTTGCTTCTAAATGATTCGAAGAAACTATCTCCACGTAAGAAACTCGGCTGCCGTCCTGGCTCTAAAATATCGTGTTGAATCGTACCTTCAATATAATGCGCTGGAAAGGTCGCAATATTGCGGCCATCCAGAGATACAGCCGTTCGCAAGAAATATTTCAGATCATTGTCGCGTGTACCATAAGCCACGTATCCTTCTAAATACATTTTTTCGGACAGCAGTGGTGTTGTACGTCCACCAAAACGGATGCGATTTCCTTCAATATTATTACGGCTATACGTGTATTCTAAAGGTCCCAGCTCGAATTCATTGAGGTTGTAATATCCTTGTGCAATGAGATAACCCAAAGCCAAGGTGGATCTAAAAGCAGCATTCTCCTTAAGACGATTGATATTTTCATACGTGTTTCTTTCAAACACCGTAAGTGGTATTGGTCTATTGGGAATAAAAGCATTGACATTGGGTATAACCTCGATTGGTGGCCCACCAAATACGCTATTATCAATCGGGCTCTCTAAGTCATAATCGCGATGTATACTTACACGCTCGGCGTACATAGCTTGATTATTCTCCGATCCAAAAGATACACCTACATGGGTATTGTCTAACAACATCACACCATCTGCTGTCGGAGAATAGTTTAACTCTAAATCTACCGCACTAATCCAATTGATATTAGCCGACGTTCCGAGGTGCAATTCGGCACGCTTTACGGCGTAGCTTCCATCCAATGCCACCTGCAACTTGCCTCGAAATAATAAATCTTTGTCATTGCGCGGCACAAATTCCAGCTCCAGAAATTCACCATATTCATTCTTGACGGTATCTATTACAAAATACTTGTAAAAGGTCTTTCCCCTATTGGCAATAGGGCTCAAGATGAGCTTGTCGAGCATGAAGATACTTTCATCGTAAATATCTATCGGCTGCAACACATAATTGATGTAAGATTGGATGTTGGGGTTATTCACATAACGCTGATCAAACTCTGTTTTGATCTGGTGTTCAATTCGTCGTTTGGAGCGCGATGGGTTTCGTTGACTATATACTTTGGCTAAGTTTTCTTCTTGGTACACTCCTAGCAGTTTTTTGCCTGGCAGCGTGAGGCTATCCATATAATCCGTTGGAAAGTTCACCATTGCCAACGTACGTTTGAGGAGTTTTGGGGGATCTACAATCCCGATCTTGATCTTATCGTATTGCTCGAATTGTATACGCGCGTTTCCAGAAAGACGATTTTGTGATTTGTACCGGATGACCGAATCGATCAACTCAACAGCAGGGTTGTCCTTATTGGAATATCGTCGGTTGGAACGAATCGTAATGCCATCAATAAGCGTACCTTCGGTTCGCAGAGAAATCAAGTTTGGTTCTTGTTCGCTCACGCGCAACATCTTTGTGGCGTATCCTATCGACGTTAACTCGACCTGTGCATATGGTCTATCCAGAAGCAATATAAAACTTCCTGTAGAATCGGTCGCTGTACCGATATTGCTTCCCAGTACGCGCACCGAGATACCCATCAATCTACTTCCTGAGTCTTCGTCTACTACGACACCTTGTATTCTATGCTGTGCAAATACAGCAGGTGTTACGCAGGATATTAGAAAAATTAGGTATATGAATCGAATAGCTAATGCCCCTATAGTCATGTTTCATCTATGCTCACTCTGATAAAGATACAATTTGTTCGCAGAGTTAATCGCTTATAGAGGAAAAACTTATTTCTTTGTTAACGTTCGGTTAGAATCCATATTTACAACAAATTGATCAGCCATTCTGGGTAGACACCCACCGCCAAAGTCAACAGAATCGAAATGGCAAATATGATTTGAAAATTCAAAGGTACTTTGATGGCCGATGTTTCCACTTCCTCGCTGGCGGATTTGAAATATAGATGTACCACAACGCGTAAGTAGTAGCACACACCTATGACCGCATTGATTGCCGCTAGCACTAATAACAAGGTATGGTAACTCTCCATCACCCGGCCAAACATCATGAACTTTCCGATGAAACCTGCGGTCAATGGGATACCTGCTAAGGACAGCATAGCTACAGTAACGACAAACGCCAGGAATGGGTTTTGCTTGGCCAATCCATTAAATGATTCGAACTGATCAGTACCAATCTGTCTTTTCACCAATATGAGTGCTGCAAATGCCACAACGGAAGCGAGTGAATAAGCCAATCCATAGGTGAGGATCGCCGATGGCGAAAGACTTCCGATCGAAAGAATAGCAAATAACATATAGCCAGCATGTGCGATACTAGAATAAGCGAGCATACGCTTGAAGCTAGATTGTACCAAGGCGGAGATATTACCCACAAATAGCGTAATGATCGCGATGGTCAGTAATAGTGGTTCCCAGAAACCGTCTAAAGGTATCATCACCATAGAAAACAACCGCAGGAAACCGGCAAAAGAAGCCACTTTCACCACTGTACTCATGTAAGCAGTAATCAAAATTGGTGATCCATCGTATACATCTGGAGTCCAGAAGTGAAATGGTGCTGCGCCGACTTTGAAACATAAGCCCACCAAAATCAACAGTATTCCTCCGAAAAACAACGGCGAAATCTGATAATCTGGTGTGCTGCGCACGTACTGTTGCAGTTCGCTCAAATCGAAAGATCCTGTAGCTCCGTACATCAACGTAATTCCAAACAGCAGAAATCCGGTAGAGAATGCGCCCATCAAGAAATACTTTAAGGCCGCTTCATTGGAAGCGCGGTCTTTCTTACGAATGCCTACCAAGATGTATAAAGCGACAGACATTACCTCTATACCAATAAATAGTATGGCAAAGTTGTGATAAGCACACACCAGTAAAGCGCCCACTAACGAAAATAAGATCAGGGCATAATATTCTGCTACATTTTCGCTGATCGCCTTGAAATAAGCTTTGGAAAGCGATAACACGAGGCCAGCGATAAAGATGCATAAGATCGAAAATGCAATCGAATAGTGGTCAAACAACACCATACCGCTGTATTGTGGCGCAGCCATTTGATTCCAGCCATACCACTCGAAACCGATGGCTAATGCTAAGCCCGCTAAGGTGACCGGCAGCAGCGCACTTTTGGCCTTAAAGAGCCCTAAGTACAAAAGCAGTATTGCCAATAATGAAAGCGTGATAATTGCACCCATAATGTTTGTTGGTATTAAGCTATGCTGTTGTAAATGAAATTTGCTGTAATAAGTTGTTTATTGCTGGCTCGGATAGCTCTAGCAGGAAATTGGGCAATACGCCGATAATGACGACTAATATGACCAAAATTCCCAATATTACTACATCCGTGCTTTTGATATCGGAAACAGAGTTCCATTGCTCGGGCAAATCGCCCAGCATGGTTTTCTGATAGAGTCGAAGCATGTAGACCGCGCCCAAGATCAGGGTGAGTCCACCGAAAACGGCATACCATAAACCATAACCCGCCGTACCAAATAAGCCTTTTAATAAAAGAAACTCCCCAATAAAACCGTTCGTTAATGGCAAGCCTACCGCGCCCATCACCAGAATTAAAAACGCAATAGCCAATTTAGGCGTACGCGATGCCAATCCACCGAGCTCCGATAAACTTCTGCTGCCGGTGCGGCGTTCGATCAGATCAATCACAAAGAACAGACCGACTACGGAGATCCCGTGATTCACCATCTGAATCAAGGCGCCCTGCAAACCATATACGGTTAAGGAAAACACGCCACCAGATATTAAGCCAACGTGCGCAATAGATGAGTAAGCAATAAGGCGTTTTGCATCATCTTGCCGAAAAGCAATAAGCGACGCATAGACAATTCCAACCACGCATAATATCATCACAAGCGTACCATATTCCGCTACGCCTAAAGGCGCGATCGGTAATAACCAACGTAATAGGCCAAAGACTCCCATTTTTAGCATGATACCAGACAACAACATCGTACCGGCGGCAGGCGCTTGTACATAGGTGTTGGGTTGCCAAGTATGAAATGGAATAATTGGGATCTTGATCGCGAAGGCGAGAAAGAATGCCCAGAAAACCCAATGTTGCGTATTCTCGGGAAGATTTAAACCAGTAAAGGCTGTCCATTCAAAACTGCCAGCCGGCGTCTGCTGGTAGAGATAAAGTATACCAATCAGCATCAAAATACTTCCGGCAAACGTATAAATAAAGAACTTGAGATTGGTGGCAATGCGATCACCCGTACCCCACAAAGCACAGATAAAGTAAATGGGAATCAAAGCAATTTCCCAGCCTACATAAAAGGAAAATGCATCTAGTGCTGTGAAAACCAGCAAAAGTCCAACCTGCATAAAAAGCACAAGCGAATAAAAATTCCCTTTGAAGCGTGTACGATCGGTCGTAGCAATGATAAGTGGAATCAGTCCGTTCGTCAACAAAACCAACGGTAAGCTAATGCCATCCAGACCAACATGAAAGTTGATATTCAAGCGCTCGATCCATACCCACATTTGCTCGAACTGTATTCCAGCTTGTGGATCAAAACGCAGTAGAAACGGTACAGTAAGTCCTAAGTTGATTAAGGATAAGAGCAAAGCCACCCATTTAGCACGATCCGAACGCACGAAGACCAGAACGATAGCAGAAATTAAAGGAAGCAGCAGCAGCGAAAAAAGGTTGTCCATGAATTCTTTGGTTATCTTTCTATTAATTGTGCAATAAGGCCATACAACATAATGCCTGCTACGCCCAATACCATCATAAATATATAAAAACTAACGTGCCCAGTTTGCAGATGTCGGAAGCCATTTCCAGCAGTTACAAACACCCTGCCCACTCCATTTACTAATCCATCGACAAACTTTACATCAGCTTTCTTGAAGGCTCCAGCCAAGCTGTTCAATGGTTTTGTAATCAAAAGCTCATAGGCTTCATCGAGGTACAGCTTGTGGTAGGACAGACGGTACAAAATGCCACGATCGTTTACTGATTTTTCGGACCTTCCCACTGTAGATTTGACATAGCGCGTATATGCCACAGCGGCCATTGCCAATGCTGCTATGGTCGACGCAGCCATCAGCAGATATTCGGTAGTATGATCTAAACTCAATGGCACCGACACAGCCGCCGAATCCGCAAAAACAGGGCTCAAAAAGTTGGCTAGCCAATGATGGCCATGCAATGCTTCTGGCACGTTCAGCGCGCCACCTACCACGGATAGTATCGCCAGAACGATCAGCGCAGTCGTCATCGGCCAAGGCGATTCATGCAAATGGCTTTTTTGGGATTCTGTTCCACGGAAAGTTCCTGAAAAAGTCATAAAAAGCAATCTAAACATATAGAAGGCCGTCATGAGCGCTGCTCCTAAACCAAGTATCCAAAAGATCGGGTTCTCGACAAAAGCGTACGCTAAAATCTCATCTTTGGAGAAGAATCCCGCAAAAGGAGGAATACCCGCGATGGCAATCGTACCGATCAGCATCGTCGCAAAGGTGATAGGCAGCGCTTTCCGCAAGCCACCCATATTTCGCATATCTTGCTCATCGCTCATCGCATGAATCACAGAACCTGCTCCGAGAAATAACAGGGCTTTGAAAAACGCATGTGTCAGTACATGGAAAAATGCACCCGTAAAAGCACCGACACCTAAACCTAGAAACATATATCCCAATTGTGATACGGTCGAATAGGCCAGTACCTTTTTAATATCATTTTGCGTCAATGCAATGAATGCTGCCACTACAGCAGTCGCCACACCAATGATGGCAATCACTTGCATCGTAACGGGCGATAAAGTAAACATGATATTTGACCGCGCAATCATGTAAATACCTGCGGTAACCATCGTGGCCGCGTGGATCAACGCTGAAACAGGCGTTGGTCCTGCCATCGCATCAGGCAACCACGTAAAAAGTGGAATTTGTGCCGATTTACCAGTTGCGGCTACGAATAGTAATAAGGTGATGATCAACAAAGTCGCGTCGCCAGAAACCATCAATTTGGCTTGCCCTAGCACGCCAGCAAACTCTAACGTACCAAAGTGTGCAATCATAAAGAACAAGGCAATTAGAAAACCTAAATCGCCAATCCGATTCATCACAAAGGCTTTTTTAGCCGCTTTTGCATAGTTGGTGTTTTTGTACCAGAAGCCAATCAGTAGGTAGGAACACAAACCAACGCCTTCCCAGCCAATAAACATCACCAAATAATTGGAACCTAGTACCAGTAACAGCATAAAAAAGATAAACAAGTTCAAATAGCTGAAGAACTTAGCAAATCCTGGATCTTTATGCATGTACGACGTTGAGTACAGATGAATTAGAAAACCAATCCCTGTAACGATTAAGAGCATGATGGCACTTAATGGATCTACCAAAAAGCGAAAAGAAACCTGAAAGTCTGATACAGAAATCCATGTAAATAACTCCTGCGTAATTGCCCCTGTGCCACCCACCATGCGAGCTTGATACACTTCAACAAACAGCGACACACTAGCAATAAATGCCGCGAGTACCGTGCCACAGCCGACCAAGCTTACAAGCCAGTGCGGCAGGTAATTTCGTAAAGTCCCGATGAATACGAAGCCCAACAAAGGCAGCAAGGGCACTATCCAGATCAATTCGTTCATACGTGGTTAATTTTTTCTATGCAAGTTTATATTCTTGAGTTAGCAAAGTTCTATATATATGCGGCTCTATTACAAGCGCAGCTTGGTTAAGGAGTCTATATCGAGCGATTTCGTGTTGCGATATACCATAATCACGATCGCGAGGCCTACAGCTACTTCGGCTGCCGCCAATGCCATGATGAAAAAGACGAATACCTGACCTGCAGGATCTCCATGATGCGCAGAGAAGGCGGCTAGTAATAGATTCACCGAATTGAGCATCAATTCAATCGACATCATGATAATAATGACATTCCTTCTGATCAACACGCCCACCACGCCAATGGCAAAAATGGTACTACAGAAGATCAAATAATGCTGCAAGGGCACGCCTTGGAGATTAGTTATGAAATTATCCATGTTGCTTCTTCACTCCTTTCTCATGTTTGGCCAATAGCACTGCTCCGACCATTGCCGTGAGCAACAGAATGGAAGACAATTCAAAAGGCAGTAGAAATTCTCCGAAGAGCACTTTTCCTAAGTTCTCCACTAATCCAATATTTTCATGCGGTTTAATGAGTACATCACTTTGTTCCAACGCTCGAAAAGCACCAAGAAACGTCGCTAATAAGCACATCCCTGCGATCGCGCCCATCACCTTTACCAAAGGAGATTTCATCGGTTCGGTATCCTTGTTGAGATTAAGCAACATCAATACGAATAGAAATAATACCATGATTGCGCCCATGTATACAATAAAATTCACCACGGCCAAAAACTGCGCATTCAGCATGATGTAGTGCACCGTGAACGTAAAAAACGTGATCACTAAGTACAAAACACTATGTACGGGATTCTTCGTAAAAATGGTCATCAGTGAAAAAATCACCGATAGAAAAGCGACGAGATAAAAAAAGGACATCGGCTTATATATTTAATCTTTAGCAAGTTTAGTAATGTCGAATCTGGGCTCCACCAACTTATCTTTTCCATAGATAAAATCCTTCCGCAGGTAATCAGCCGTCACATGTGATCCGTCTAGGTAGATCGCCTCTTTAGGACAAGCTTCTTCACACAAACCACAAAAGATACAGCGTAGCATATTGATCTCATACACCGATGCATATTTCTCCTCGCGGTATAAGTGTTCTTCGCCTTTAGCGCGCTCGGCAGATGTCATGGTGATAGCTTCTGCCGGACAGGATAAGGCACATAATCCACAAGCAGTACAGCGCTCTCTACCTTCCTCATCACGCTTCAAAGAATGTTGTCCGCGGAAATTCTTCGAATAAGGTCGTACCTCTTCCGGATATTTCACAGTTGGGATTTTCTTGAAAAAATGCTTTAAAGTAATGGACAAGCCCTTGAATATGGCAGGCAGGTAAATGCGCTCCCAGAAATTCATCGGTTTTTGTTCCAGTACTTTTTTTCTATTCGATAACGATTGCATATGAATCTCTCTAAAAAAATGTATCCTTGATCAATATGATCACACCTGTCAATACGATATTGGCGATAGCCAATGGTATCAACTTCTTCCATCCTAGGCGCATAAGCTGATCGTACCGAAAACGTGGCAACGTCCATCTGATCCACATGAAGAAGAAGATAAAGGCAAATATTTTGGCGAAAAACACCAATACACCGATGATCGTAATCCAATTGGCCGATAGACCCAAATCGTGCATAAAAGGGAAGTTGTACCCACCAAAATATAAGGCTGCCATCAATGCCGACGACACAAACATATTGATGTATTCCGAAAACATGTACAAGCCCAGTTTCATGGAAGAATATTCCGTATGATAACCACCGACTAACTCGGTTTCACACTCGGGTAAATCGAAAGGCACTCGGTTACATTCTGCAAAGGCGCAGGTGACAAAGATGATAAAACCGAGCGGTTGCGACCAGATATTCCAATTGACAAATCCCGATTGTTGCGCTACGATCTCGCCGATCGAAAGCGTGCCTGTTACCATGAGCAAAGCGATCAGCGACAAGCCTAAACCAATTTCGTAGCTAATACTTTGTGACGCTGCGCGAATGGCACCCATCAACGAAAATTTATTGTTAGATGCCCAGCCACCGAGCATAATGCCATACACACCTAACGCAATGACGCCAAAAATGTACAATACGCCGATATTCACTTCCGCAACTTGTAAGCTGATCGTCGTATCGCCAAAGGTCAAAGTTTGTCCCCAAGGGATCACAGCTGAGCTAATACACGCCGTGATAATAGCAATGACTGGCCCCATAATAAACAGGCCCTTGTGTGCGCCAGCCGGTATGATTTCTTCTTTGAAAAAAAACTTACTACCATCGCACAGCGGTTGCAATATACCAAAAGCACCCGCACGATCTGGCCCGTGTCTGTCTTGCATAAAACCCGCAATCTTGCGCTCCGCCAACGTAGAATACATCGCGATCACTAAAGTGATCGTGAATACGACGACCACTAATATCAATTTTTCGAGTAGAAATGCCGTTTCCATAGCTTCTAGTGGTTTATTTCAATTTTTCTGTTCTTGCCAACTGTTCCCAATTGGCTTCTTTCAATGGAGTATTTTCTGCAATCACCGCTGGTGGTTGGAATTGCGTATAATGGTTGGATGCGATCACCGACTCTTGGCTTATTTTAGTCGGATCCTCCAAAGTCCAATCGGACGTTTCCTTCTTGTCGAACCGACAGGTGTTACAGATAAATTCCTCCACCTCATCGTATTCATCCTTGCGTGCCGTGACACGCAATACATCTGCTCCTTTGTACCATAAGGTCACTTTACCCGAGCAAGACGGGCAATCGCGATGCGCATTGACCGGCTTCGTGAACCAAACTCTATTTTTAAAGCGAAATGTTTTGTCGGTTAATGCGCCTACCGGACACACATCTATCACATTCCCGATATAATCGTTGTCTAAGGCATTCTCAATATAGGTGGATATTTCAGCATGATCGCCGCGATATAAAATACCGTGTTCTCGGGTATCCGTCAATTGATTAGCCACATACACGCAGCGATAGCATAGAATACAACGATTCATATGCAACTGGATTTTGTCGCCGATATCGATACGTTCAAACGTACGACGAGGAAAATCATAGCGCGTATTCTCTGATCCATGCTCGTAGCCCAGATCTTGCAGTTTACATTCTCCCGCCTGATCACAAACCGGACAATCTAATGGATGGTTTATCAAAAGCATTTCCACGACGCTCTTGCGCGCATCCACCACATCAGGAGAAGTGATATTTTGCACTTCCATGCCATCCATCACTGTGGTGCGGCACGAAGCAACCAGTTTTGGCATCGGACGAGGATCTTTCTCAGATCCTTTGGTAACCTTAACGAGGCACGTGCGGCATTTACCACCGCTACCTTCCAACTTCGAATAATAACACATCGCTGGCGGCACAATATCTCCACCGATCTGACGAGCCGCATTCAATATGGTTGTGCCGGCATCTACTTCGACCGAGATACCATCTATACTTACTTGAAATTTTTGTATTTCTTCCGCCATCACCGTTTTCTTAGCTCTATGATTCCGTTACGACTTCCAAAGGATCCGCGTAATGTGCCAATCCATAATTTCTACTCTGTGCTTCCTGCCCATGGTTGATATGCCATTCAAACTCATCTCTGAAATGTCTTATCGCTGCCGCAACAGGCCATGCCGCTGCATCACCCAATGGGCAAATGGTATTACCTTCTATTTTTCGCTGAATATCCCATAGGAGATCGATATCATTCATGGTACCTTGGCCATGCTCAATATTGTAGAGCACTTTCTCCATCCAACCGGTACCTTCTCGGCAAGGCGAACATTGTCCGCAGCTCTCGTGCCGGTAAAAACGGGTAAAATTCCAGGTATTTCGCACGATGCATTGATCTTCATCAAAGGCGATGAATCCGCCCGATCCCATCATCGTACCCGATTGAAAACCGCCATCGGCCAAGGATTCGTAGGTCATCAGCCGTGCGTCGCCTTTGATTGTTTTCGTAATAAGATTAGCTGGTAAGATGGGTACAGAAGATCCTCCAGCTACGACAGCCTTCAGTTTTTTGCCATTGGCAATACCGCCACAATACTCATCGGAGTAAATAAACTCTTCTACGGGCAACCCGAGTTCTATTTCATACACACCGGGTTTTGCCAAGTTTCCGCCTGCAGAGATCAGTTTCGTGCCTGTGCTGCGCTCGATGCCGATCTTCGCGTACTCTTCACCACCATCATTGATGATGGGCACGGTCGCTGCGATGGATTCGACATTATTGACTACCGTCGGACAGCCGTAAAGTCCTGCAATAGCCGGAAAAGGCGGTTTGATACGTGGATTTCCACGCTTTCCTTCCAAAGATTCCAGCAAAGCCGTTTCTTCACCACAGATGTATGCACCGCCACCAGGTTGTACATACAATTCAAGATCGTAGCCCGATCCTAATATATTTTTGCCTAAATACCCTGCTGCTTTTGCTTCCGCAATCGCTTTTTCGAGGATTCGAATTTGTGGCATCATCTCACCACGCACATAGATGAAAGAAGTGTGTGCGCCCAATGCATAACTGGATACAATCATTCCTTCAATTAATGCGTGCGGAATATGTGTCATGAGATACCGGTCCTTGAATGTTCCCGGTTCTGATTCATCGGCATTGCACACCAAATAGCGTGGCACACCTTCTGGCTTCGCCAGAAAACTCCATTTCATTCCAGTCGGGAACCCCGCTCCACCACGTCCGCGTAGTCCAGATTTCTTTACCTCTTCGACCACGTCGTCCGGACTCATAGATTTCAGGACTTTATCGACCGATCGATAGCCGCCTTGCGCCTTGTACACGGAATAACTTTGTATGCCGGGTACGTCTATATGTGTGAGTAATAACTTTCGCCCCATGGTACTAATCTTTAGCTTGTGCTTCGGTTCTCAAATTTGCGATTAACGCATCCACACTGTCTGGCGTGAGATTTTCATAAAATGTATATTCTGGACCGATTTGCAATACAGGACCAAATCCACACGCAGCCAAACACTCAACGCCGCGCCACGAGAATAATCCATCTGCCGATATTTCGCCTTCTTTGATGCCCAGCTTATCTTCTAGATGATCCATGATCTTCTCTGCGCCTACCAAACAGCAAGGGCCAGTGCGGCACACCTCCAACGTATATTTACCTTGTGGCTGTAAGAAGTACATGCTGTAAAATGTAGCGACTTCGTACACTTCGATGGGTTTAATCGAAAGATAAGAAGCCACTTTATCCATCATATCCACACTCAGCCAACCATAAACCGCTTGCACTTCGTGCAATATCGGTAGTAAGGCCGATTTTTGACGACCTTCCGGATAGCGAGCAACGATCTCACCAAACTTCTCTAGTAAGCTAGGAGAGAAGTCGACCACTAGATTTTCTTTGAGACTAAGCATCTAACTCTCCCGCAATTACGTTTAAACTACTCATATTAATAATGGCATCCGAAAGCAACATTCCGCTGCTCATCGGCGCAAACATTTGATAATTGATAAAAGAAGGTCGACGGAAATGCAAGCGATAGGGCGTGCGACCGCCATCATGTATAAGGTAAAAACCTAATTCACCATTCGCTCCTTCTACTGCATGGTACACTTCTGATTTAGGCGTTTCCCATTCACCCATCACAATTTTGAAATGGTAAATAAGTGCTTCCATATTGGTATATACTTGCTCCTTAGGAGGCAAATAAAACTCAGGTACATCCGCGTGAAATACACCTTTTGGTTCGCCTTCTATTTTCTTCAGCGCTTGCTCAATGATCCGAATGGATTGTGTCATCTCCTCGTTTCGCACCATAAAACGATCGTATACATCTCCATTAGTACCCACGGGCACGTCAAATTCAAATTCTTCATACGAACAGTATGGCGACATGACACGCACATCGTAATCCACGCCAGTAGCGCGCAAAATTGGACCACTCCAACTATAATCCAACGCCTTCTCCGGCGTTACGGCCGCGACATTGGAAGTTCTCTCTATAAATATGCGATTCCGTGTAAATAACTCCTGAAATTCGGCTAATACCGCTGGGAAACGCTTCACAAATTCGTCGATCTTCGTGAAAGCAACCTCATTAAAATCACGCTCGAATCCTCCAATACGTCCAATGTTAGTTGTCAAGCGCGCTCCACAGATTTCTTCGAAGACTTCGTAAATGAATTCTCGTTCTTGCATGAGATATAAGAAGCCGGAAAAAGCCCCAGTATCTACCCCTAAGATTCCGTTGCAAATGATGTGATCCGCTATTCGCGCCAGCTCCATCACGATCACGCGCATGTATTGTACGCGTTTTGGGATTTCAATCTCCAGCAACTTTTCGACGGTCATATGCCAGCCCATATTGTTGATTGGAGCGGAGCAATAGTTCAATCGATCGGTTAGCGGTGTAATTTGATAAAATGGCCTGTGCTCGGCGATTTTTTCAAACGCGCGATGAATGTAGCCAATAGTAGAGACGCCACTAATTATACGCTCACCATCAATTTGCAGCACATTTTGAAATACACCATGCGTCGCAGGATGCGTAGGCCCCAGATTGAGCGTGGTTAACTCTTCTTCCGGATCATGCTCCTCGAATACAGGTCTGTTAGATGTCAATTCAGTGATCGGCTTGCTCATGCGTATCGCGCTTTATAATATGGACTAACGTCCGAAATAAAAATCTCTTTTATCTACTCGGTTTGGATCTTCTAGCGGATATTCCCGACGCATCGGAAACACTTCCATGTCATCCATATTCAAGATTCGACGTAGATCGGGATGCCCTTCAAAGTCAACTCCAAAAAAATCATATGTCTCACGTTCCATCCAATTGGCTCCTGCCCAGACTGCTGTAGCAGAAGGTATTTTAGGATCATCAACTGGAATTGTGACTTTGATCCTTACCCGAACATTTGCCACCAAATTGTGAACATGATATACGATTGCAAAGGTATTTTGCCCGTCAGGATAATGCACTGCAGTGATATCAGTTAAATAAATGAAACCAACAGATTCTTTCAGAAAGCGGAGTAATTCTATAATTCGCTCTTTGTTAGCATGCACTGTCAATAAGCCATATGGCTCTTCATGACGCGTAATATCTGCGCCAAAGCGATCCGTTAGCTGTTGCAGCAGTTGCTGATTAGTTAATTTATCCATTATCTGTGGGTATACCGTACTTCTCTAATAATGCTTTATACTCTGGTGTATTTCTGCGGTTCAGAGATTCGTTTTTTACAATATCCTGTAATCGCATCACACCATCTAAGATCGCTTCTGGTCGCGGTGGACAACCCGGTACATATACATCTACTGGAATGATTTCATCTATCCCTTGCAATACCGAATAGGTATCAAATATGCCACCGCTTGACGCACAAGCACCAACCGCAATTACCCATCTAGGCTCTGCCATTTGAATATATACTTGTTTGAGCACGGGCGCCATTTTCTTGGCAATCGTCCCCATCACCAACAACATATCTGCCTGTCGTGGCGAAAAGCTAGGACGTTCGGCTCCAAAACGTGCCAAATCGTAGGTAGATCCCATCGTAGCCATAAACTCAATTCCACAACAGGATGTCGCGAAAGGAAGCGGCCACAACGAATTGGCACGAGCCAACCCGACTGCTTTATCTAATGTCGTTGCAAAAAAACCGGATCCTTCTACTCCTGGTGGACGATCGGCTAATGTTATTTGACTCATTTGTTCAAGTTCCTTTCTCTACGCTGAATAACACCTAAGGTACTATCAGAAAATAATTCTTACTCCCAATCCAATGCTTTTTTCTTTAGGATATATATGAAGCCCAGCAGCAACAATCCCATAAAAACAAACATTTGTACTAATCCTTCCCATCCAAACTCTCGAAAGTTTACCGCCCAAGGATACATGAAGATCACTTCTATATCGAAAATGACGAAGAGTATGGCTACTAAAAAATATTTAATGGAAAATGGTTGCCTTGCGTTGCCGATTACCTCTACTCCAGATTCGAAAGCAGTTAGCTTATTTGCGTTGCGCACTTTAGGCCCCAGCAAGTGTGTACCAATAATTGTGGTGATGCCGAAGCCAGCAGCTACAGCAAGCTGAATCAATATAGGCACATAGTCAAATGGCGTATTTTCCATTGGCAATGTTGTATTATAATCGTGTTAGAATTCTCTTACCTTCTCTCTATCAAATATATAAAATTAAAGGGTAAAAAAAAAGGGCTGATATAAATATCAGCCCTTTTAGAATGTATCTAAACGTGGTCAATTACATTTGACTTACGAATGCATTTGCTGTTTCATTTTCTGGATCAATCGCTAAAGATTTTTCAAAATATGATTTAGCTTTTGCCATGTCACCTTTGAAATAAGTGTGGTATCCTAAGTAGTTGTAAGCATCTACTAAGTATCCGCGCTGCGCATCAGGCAATTCTGCTTTTTCTGATAATAGAGCTGCTAATTGCTCGAATGTAGGAACGAATAAACCTTGGTGTGCCTCAGGGTCAAACTGCAAGTTATCCAATGCTAGCTCAGAAAGACCTTTGAAATACATCGCATTCACTAAATATTTTTCGATAGTTTCTGGTTTCTTTGCGCCCAAAACTACATCGAAGGCTTTGATTGCTTTCTCCAAATATGGTCTAGCTGCCTCTAGGTTAGCTGCGCCTTTATCTTCTGGCTCACCACCTTGACCAATATACAACTTAGATCCTTCCGTGTAGGCTGTAGTACCCAAGTAGTAGTTAGAATCATAGTAGTAATCAGACTCTGGGTTAGCAGCAGGAATAGCAAAGATTTTCATCGCGATATCTTGCTCGCCATCTTGGTATTTCGCGAATGCTGTTTCTGCAATTTCCGAATCCAAATCTTCGTCTTCACCTTGTTTCTCTACCGCTTTTTTAAGCAACTCAGTACCTTTAGCTTCATCTCCGGCAGATACTGCAGCAAGACCAGCGATCAAGTAATCACGACCAATTAATCTAGTTTCTTCAACTTCTTGGAACAATTTGTCCATATACTCGCTTGCTTTCGCATAATCTTTCTCCTGCAAGAAAGTAATGTATCCTAAATAACGGTATACTTTTGCATCTACTCCCGGGATGCTACTTAGGCGTTGAGCTACTGTTTTCAACTCTTCGTAGTTACCGGTGTATACCAAGAAGTCAGCATAACGAACTTGCGCATCGATTGATTGATCACCAGAAACCTCTAAGTACTTTTTGTAAGCATCTAAACCTTTTTGGTTGATTTCACGGTAATCTTCTTCCGCTGCTTTTAGCGAAGAGTAGTAATACGTCTCAGCAAGCTCACGGTACAAAGGTGCGTAAGTTGGGTTTTCTGTGATTAAGTTATTCAAATCTTCGATAACCACGTCATACGCTTGCGCCCAACGAGAGATGACCGCTTGTCCGATTTTTGGAGCGATTAAGCTTTCATCCAAACTTAAGGCATCACGGTAGCTGATGTATGCTTGGTTACTTTCACGCAATCCAGCATAGGCATCACCTAATGCAGTAGGGATCATTGGATCCTTCGCATTTTTCTCTTTTGCTTGAGTTAAGTACTCAATAGCCTTTGTGTAATCTGGCTTAGGTGCAGCGATATATGCACGACCTGTGAAATACAACGGCAAGTAATCTTTCTTACCTAAATTAGAAGTAGCTTGAGTAAATTTACTTTCTGCAGCAGATGCATCACCTTTCTGTAAATCAACCGCACCCAATCCTACTGTATTCAACACATCTTTTGCATTGCTCGCAGCTCCTTGCTGGAACACAATCTGAGCAGAGTCTACCTTATCATTCACCAAATGAATTTGACCTAGATAAAAGTAGTTTTCTGCATCTTTAGGCTTCTTTTGAATCAACTCTTGCAATATGCCCTTTGCTTTGTCATATTGCTCGACTTGCATAGCTTCTTGCGCGTCTTTCAACTTCTGTGCGCTGGCACCGCCCGCTACACTAGCCATTAATAGTCCTAAAAATAATTCTCTTTTTGTCATAATCTATTTCTAATTCTTGTTGTTTACTCTATTAAAAATTTGCTTCGTCTCGAATAATTAATTGTCTGCCTGGCATTGTAAATGGCAACAGTCCATATTTCAACACCACACGCTGGCCACGATCACCCGTTAGGAAAGCCGAAAAACCAATTCCTAAACCCATATTCGGCTGATAATTCAACACAAAGAACTCATGCTTCAGAGGATAGGTATCGTCGCCTAGTGTACTTTGCGAAGGACGATAAGCGGATCCATTGACCTCTTTACTTACGCTCAATATACGAATTTTATCCCGACTGCCTAATGAATCTCGTAGTGCCAAATACTGATTCAACGTTAAAACACCAATTGTATTCGACTTGTTTTGCACCGTACTCAAAACATCTGCGGCTGACCCCGCGGCAGACACCTGTGCGGCACTTACCTTCTCCACATTTGTTACTTCCTTTAATAAACGTAACGAACTAGAGTTTATGTTATCGAATACCAAGCTATTTTTGCCTGCTGCATTCCCTGCTAATAGATCGCCTATCTGTTTATAATTGATCGTAGAATCTGATGATGTTTTGCTAGCGACAAATACCACTGCATCATACCCAACGCCAAAGATGCGAGGCTTAATCGATCGCTGCGTAAATCCTTTAGCTTCGGCATCTGTTAGCTTTCTTTTCAAGATGGCAATGCTTCCTTCGCCATTCAACAAACGATTGATGGCAGGACGCTCTGCATCGGCAACCAACTTTACCTCCGTATTAACGTAGGATGAACGAAAAACATCCAATTGGTCTTTCATGATTTCTGCTACGGATTCGTCGACAATGACAGTCATACTGCCGGTCAAAATATCATTCCTATCATCTGCTAACGGAGTCTCGGTACGTTGCTGACTTCCATCACCAGAATTATTAGTGCATGCAGCTAACCCCAAGAGTGCTACGCAAAATAATGATATGTTCAAATAATTTGCCATTTGTAATATAAGATTAGAAAAATAAGAAAAGGATTAATACTAATCTCTAAAATTATTCTGCCAAAGTCTAGCAAATCGTAAAAAAGAGTATACGATCAGCAGACCACCAAAAAGCTTGCGATAGGTGGGGTCAATTTGGATTGGAAGCTCTTCCCAGAAGATCACAACCAGACCCAAGACGAAGTAAAATAAGAACATCGCCAGCCCTAAAATAGACAGAAATCGCTGTGTGGGCGATTTCCGTCTGTAATTTGATATACGTCGATTTTCCGACATCTGTGTTATTAGTTTTGTAAGTTCAATGAGATTGGTAATCTATATTGAACACGCACTGGACGACCATTCTGAATACCTGGTTTCCATTTTTTAGAACGTTTCAACAAGTTCACACCTGCTTGACCTGTTCCGTAACCCAAATCTTTCAAGACTTTGATGTCTGTTAATGATCCGTCTTTCTCAACAACGAATGTCAATTCAACAGCTCCTTTAACACCGGCATCAATCGCACCTGAAGGATATTGGAAACTGGTTTCCACATACTTACGGAATGCTGCCATACCTCCTGGATACTCTGGCTCTACTGCTACTGACGTAAAGATCTTATTTGGATCTGCGTCGCCATCAGGATCACCTTTTGTACTACCAGTAATAGCACCTTCTACTTTTTTCGGACCGAATTCACCTGTCGGTACACCAGTAGCTCCTGGCGTTCCTTTCAAGGTTAAACGTGCCGGCGTAGCATTCTTTTCCTTAATCTCTTCCTGAGAAACGATCTCTTCCTTCACGTCTTTGGCATCTGCCACATTTACGTCAGGGAAACGGATAAGGTCTTGCGCTGGTGGTTCTTCGGCGATACGTTGAGGTGGAGTTTCTTCGATCTCAATCGGTTCCTCTTCCTCCTCTTCCTCTGGTTCTGGTATATCCAAATCTTCCAGTGTTACCTCTGTATATTCTACTTCTTCTTTGGGTTCTCCCGCAGGGAAGTAGCTAAATCCGAATACTTTAGGTAAGCTAATGATGGTTACGATGACGACTACCGCTAGCAAACCAATGTTGGTCGCTTTATAGGCATTCTTACGCAATTCATATGCTCCGTATTCTTTGTTCCTGTCCTCGAAGACGACCTCTAGCCACTCCTTCTTGAACAAATCTAGTTTCGATCCAAACATATCTTTCTATTTATACGGGATTAATTGTTGTAAACTCCGTTAGACTCCAAAACAGCTATTTCTTCTGCTTTGATCTTCGAAATTGTAAAACGTTTTACATCCACGATTTTCATTTCATCTAAAACATCGACGAGATTCCGTTGAACAGATCGATCGCTCGGACGAATAACCACGATTAGATCTTTACCGCCTGCTACCTTAGGCACTTGTGCTTTTTTCTCGATCAACAATTTACGAAGACCTTCAGCACTGTAATCGGTAACTGTAGGTGCCGTGATCGGCTTTGCTAACTGGCCATAGTACCAAACTAACTTATTATCAGAACCTAATAATAATGTTATGGAACGGTTGTCCGCGATATCAATATCTGGTTGTTGCTCGTTGAGATCTTTGTTCTTATCCGGCATCGCTACATCCATCGCCTGAGGCGTGTTTAAGGATGTCGTCAACATGAAGAACGTAATCAATAAGAACGCTAGATCCACCATGGCGGTCAAATCGACCCGCCCACCGTTTTTCTTTGATCTTACCTTGCCGCCTTTTTTGCCGCCTCCGGAATCTTGATTTAATTCTGCCATTTTCCTATTTTCTTATTCCGCTCTTAGACCAGTGATAAAACTAAATTTGTTTTGTTTCTGGTTTCTAAGCGTCTCAATGATCAAATTCATTACTGCGTACTTTTCTTCCGCATCTGCTTTGATAGCGACCTGCATCGGACCTGGATTCACGAAATCACGTTGTTCGTTTTCGCGATCACGGTTTATCTTCACCGTCGCTAACCTTGCCTGCTGTACCCAATGATAAAGTTCATTTGATTCATTCTCTGTAGAATCTACCGGAATACCGGGCTGAACTTCCACTTTGCGTTGGTCTTTCGGCAACGAAAGCAGTTGTCTCAATGTGCGGATAGGCACACCGAAATCTTCGGACGCTGCAAACTGCTCATATTCTTCTTCAGAAAAATTGACTTTGTACTTAGCGCTGATGTTCTTCAACGTCTCACGACGAATCGCTGGATCTTTCAATCCGAAGAAAATCTTGCCCTCATTACCTACTGTAATCATACCGATGTTGTCACCAACTAGTTTTTCTTTTACAGTAGAAGCTGGGGTATCCACTTCCAAAGTTTCTGGCTGACGTGCTGTAGCCGTCAATACGAAGAAGGTAAGAAGTAGGAAAGCGACGTCACACATGGCCGTCATATCGATGACGGTACTTGCTCTTTTTACTTTTGCTTTTGCCATTTCTGTCTCCTTTTAAATTACTTACTTAACTCACTACATCTTTATGATGATTAATTATTTCAGATTCCATAAAGAAATCTAAAATAATTTCATCATATATCTTACTTGTGGTTTGCCGCGTAAGTTTGTACGATAGAGAAACCAGCCTCGTCGATCGAGTAAGTCAATGTATCGATTTTAGAAGTCAAAATGTTGTAGAAGATAATTGCGATAGTAGAAGTACCAATACCTGTAGCCGTGTTGATTAGGGCCTCAGAGATACCATTCGCCAATTTAGCTGAATCTGGAGTACCACCTGTTGCTAATGCAGAGAAGGCCTTGATCATACCAGTTACTGTACCTAATAGACCAGATAGTGTACCGATAGATACTAATGTTGCGATAACGGTTAAGTTTTTCTCCAACATTGGCATTTCTAATGTAGTCGCTTCTTCAATTTCTTTTTGGATTGCCAATACAGATTTTTCTGCATCTAATCCTGGGTTAGCTTGAACATCTTTGTATTTCAACAAACCTGCTTTGATTACGTTTGCAACCGAACCTTTTTGTTTGTCACACTCAGAGATAGCTGCATCAATGTTTTGTGCTCTCAATAAACCTTGTACTTTGCGTACGAAGTTACCTACGTTACCTGTACCTGAAGCTTTACCAATTACGATGAAGCGCTCAATAGAGAATACCCATACCATTAAGAATAATCCCAAAAGAACTGGTACGATAACTCCCGCGTGATAAACCATACCATAGTAGTTTCCTGGCAAAGGTTGGTTCTCGCGATTTCCGTCTATAAAGTTGCTAGGTGAACCCATTACGAACTCATAAACTAAATAACCAATTACCAAACATATGATAATCGCTAAACTTGCAAATAAATTACCCGAATTTCCTCCCTCTTGTTTAGCAGGACTTGTTGTTTTTGGTGCGTTTGCCATTTTACTGATTTTTAGATTTTACTGTTGTTAATTATTATAGTTTAATTCAAAAATTTTCTAAGAAATACCTCGTTTACTGATGTACCTCAAAAACAAATATACTATTTTATGATAAAAATAAAATTCCCGTCACACAATTCCATAAAATCACGTCAATATGCCTGTAATGAAATAGAGCCAGCAGTTCTCTTTCGTTTTTCAATTCTATTTCAATAACCAAAGTAGACCATTTTTGATTTTGGTTTTGCAATGAAAGGTATTTTTTTTCTCATATGCAAATTATCAAATTATTAAATGTCAAAATTAAGTAAGTGTTTACTCATCGATTTTCATAATAGATTACACGTGCTATTATAAACGATGTATCCTATGTAGTATTGTGTTTAAACAAATATTTTATCCACCAAAACCCTTAACTTTATAATTATCAGCGCTTAACAAGTCTATCAATTTCTGTTTAAAGTCTCCTTGAATCAAAATCACACCGTCTTTAGCGCCGCCTCCCACGCCACATTTCTGCTTTAAACGTTTGGCAAGTGCTTCCAAATCACTTTCTTGTCCTTTAAAACCTTCGACAATTGTAACAACCTTCCCCTTGCGAGATTTTCGATCCAGCCCTACGCGCAATTGCTGTTGTTGATTGGGTAACGTATCCTCTGTAGCCAACTCACCAAATGGACTGTAATTAAAATCTTCGGCCGTAGAGTACACGACACCCTCATATTGTTGTTTTTTCTGTTTCGCCATATCTATATACTAACAAATGATCTTTAAGGATTTTTCTTGTACTGTAAATTTTAGTGGCGCTTCCAACGCCAGCGGTTCACCATCGACATGTACAGGGCCGATGTCTTCCGAGTCAATGCTTATTTTCCTCCCGGGAATGATTTCCACATATTCAGACTGATCGACCGACTTATTAAATAAATGAAATACCATCATTGGCAACAAATACAACGGAAACTTGTGCACAATACACACATCGATCTGTCCATCGGTCACGGATGCATTAGGTGCGATGTACGCATTATTTCCATATTGTGGCGAATTGGCTACACTAATCATAAACGCCTCACGTTCATACGATTTCCCATCAATCGTAAGTTGATATCTTTTGGATCGATACGATCCTAACAAATTCATCACCGTGCGCAAATACCCTATCGGTCCGCGCGTAGAATCTGTCGCAAACTTATCACTCACGGAAGCATCAAAACCTACTCCGGCAACATTAAAAAAGAAGCGGTCGTTGACACGACCGGTATCTACCGTCATCATATCAAATCGATTGATGCGACGAATTGCACCTGCTTCATGCAATGGTATCCCTAAATAGAGCGCCAAACCATTTCCAGAACCTTCGGGTATGATGCCCAAAGGCGTATCAGTGCCAGCTAATGCAGATCCAATTTCATTGATCGTGCCGTCACCACCAACAGCCACTACCACGTCGTATTTATTGACGATCGCCTGTTTTGCTAATTCGTGGGCGTGCCCAGCGTGATCGGTCTGCTGAAAGGTGGGCTCAAACTTATTCAAGTCCAGTGTGTCGAGAATCTGCTTTTTAAATGCCGACTTTCGTTTACCTCCCGAAATGGGATTGATCACAAACAGGATCTTCTTCTTTGTATTCATCGATTTACCTATACGAATCATAAAGATAAGCTAAAAATATTGTCATTATAATCTATTATTTGGACGAATGCTACATTGCATTTCACAAATACAAATTAGAGTCGTAGTTTTGCAGCAACAAAAAAGTGGATTGATTTGCGTTTTTATCTCGTCCGAGATAGACAAAGAGATTGCAACCACAGAAAAAAAGTGCTAAAACCATTCGAATAATGCTTTAACACCTTGCCCGCATTCTCTACAAATCGTTAATTATTTAAAGTTTAAGTAAGACTTATGGGATATTTTTTTACATCCGAATCTGTTTCGGAAGGTCACCCCGATAAAATTGCCGATCAGATTTCAGATGCTTTAATCGATAATTTTCTTGCCTGGGATCAGGATTCTAAAGTAGCTATCGAGACTTTGGTAACAACTGGACAAGTGATCTTAGCTGGTGAAGTTAAATCTAACATCTACCTTGATGTGCAGAAAATCACGCGCCAAGTGATCCAGCGCATTGGGTACACCAAGTCGGAGTATATGTTCGAAGCGAATTCGTGCGGTATACTGTCGGCGATTCACGAACAATCTAATGAGATCAATCAAGGTGTAGAGCGCCAGACTAAGCAAGATCAAGGTGCTGGAGATCAAGGAATCATGTTTGGATACGCCAGCAACGAGACAGAAAACTTCATGCCATTGGCATTGGATCTGTCGCACCGCTTGTTATATGAATTGGCGGAACTACGTCGTGAGAATACACAAATCACCTACTTACGTCCAGATGCAAAGGCGCAGGTAACGTTAGAATATGACGAAAACAACAAGCCATTGCGCATTGATACGATTGTGATCTCGACGCAGCATGACGATTTCGATAGCGATGAGGTGGCGATGCAGCAAAAGATTAAGCAAGATCTGATCGACATCTTGATTCCTCGCGTACAAGCACAGTTGAAAGCAGAGTTGCAGCCTTTATTCACCGATCATATCAAATATCACATTAATCCAACCGGAAAATTTGTAATCGGCGGACCGCACGGCGATACCGGATTGACTGGTCGTAAGATTATCGTAGATACCTACGGTGGAAAAGGAGCGCATGGCGGCGGCGCATTCTCTGGAAAAGATCCTTCAAAAGTAGACCGCTCTGCGGCTTATGCTACACGTCATATCGCTAAGAATCTTGTTGCCGCGGGTTTGGCGGACGAGATTTTGGTACAAATCTCTTATGCCATCGGTGTAAAAGATCCGATGGGCATTTATGTAAACACCTACGGCACCAGCAAAGTCGGCTTGAGCGATGGCGATATCGCCGAGAAGATTGGGCAACTATTTGACATGACGCCGTATGGTATCGAAACACGCCTGGGTCTACGCAACCCGATCTATTCGGAAACAGCTGCTTACGGACACATGGGGCGTACGCCAGTAACGGTTTCTAAAACATTTGAAAGTAGTACTGGGGAAACGAAAACCGTGGAAGTGGATCTCTTTACGTGGGAAAAACTCGATTACGTAGATAAAGTGAAAGAAGCTTTCGGATTGTAATAATTCAATTGTTTTATAAATAACAAGAGAGCCGTACAGCAGTATGGCTCTCTTGCTTTAATCTATTTTGTGAAATAGATTGATCTATATTATTCTGCGGCTACGCTCGCAGATGAGGTGGCCGCCTGTCTGTTTACTTTCTTCACTAAGCCCTGTAATACATTTCCTGGACCAACTTCTACAAAGTTTTCTGCACCATCGTTTAACATGTGTTGCACCGTTTGTGTCCAACGCACAGCACCTGTTAATTGCGCGATTAGATTAGCTTTGATTTCCGCAGGATCTGTATAGGCTTTGGCATCTACATTCTGGTATATTGGACAGATTGGCGCTTGAATATTTGTGCTTTCAATCGCTTTTTGCAATTCTAATTTAGCAGGCTCCATCAATGGAGAGTGAAATGCTCCTCCAACATTAAGTTTCAATGCGCGTTTGGCACCAGCTTCGGTTAGTAACAAACAAGCTTTATCAACACCTTCGATAGAACCAGAAATCACTAATTGGCCTGGGCAATTGTAGTTTGCCGGTACAACCACATCTTCAATCTCGGCGCAGATACGCTCTACCACTTCGTCTTCCAAGCCCAAGATCGCTGCCATCGTAGAAGGCTGTGCCTCACAAGCTGCCTGCATGGCATTAGCACGCTTAGAAACTAACAGCAGACCGTCTTCAAACGACAAGGCGCCAGCTGCTACCAAGGCAGAAAATTCACCTAAGGAATGTCCAGCCACCATCGCTGGTTGAAATTTGTCGCCCAACGCTTTAGCTAAGATCACCGAATGCAAGAAGATGGCAGGTTGGGTAACCTTGGTTTGTTTCAGATCTTCATCGGTTCCCGAAAACATTATATCCGTAATCCGAAAGCCTAATAAATCGTTCGCTTGCTCAAATAAAGCTTTGGTAGTATCATTTAGTTGATACAACTCTTGTCCCATTCCCACAAACTGGGCACCCTGACCCGGAAAAATATACGCTGTTTTCATATCTATGTTATTGTTTCTTATTAATTCGTTCAACCTAAATTTAATCTTCTGGCGCAAAAGATAACGACGACATTCTATCGGCATCAAACAGTTCTGTAGCTACCTCGTGTACTTTAGTTGCCGTAACCGCATCGAGCTTTTGAAAAACGTCGTCCAAGGTGATAATCTTATTATAATCCAACATGTTTTTCGTTTCGGCGATGATCACGCTCATTCTGTTTTCTTCGGCCAACGCGATCTGCCCTTTAAATTTATGCTTTGCTTTGCTTAATGTGCTTTCGCTGATCGGTTTTACGATCAGTTTATCCAGCTCCTTACGCACAAGGCGTGTTGCCCGCTTTATTTTCTCTTCGTCGGTACCGAGATAGATACTAAATATCCCTGTATCTCCATACATGGCGTAGCTAGATTCTATCGTATACGCGATACCATATTTCTCTCGTACCGATAGGTTTAGAATAGAGCTCATACCAATGCCGCCAAGCATATTATTGAGCAGCATGAGCGTGGTTTTACGAGCATCGTGAATACCATATGCTGGTACGCCCAAAGCATAATGCACTTGGTTGATCGGCTTATAGACGACTTCGTGTTTCGGTGCTGGAAGCGCTGGCAGTGCTGGCGCTTTGTCACGAGATGGACGCAATGGAAAGGTAAAGATCTTGTTGACCATCCGCTCGATCTCCTTGGGCGAATAGTCGCCAGAGATGCCAATGGCGATGTCTTCGGCGGTATAATTACTAGCGATAAAATCCTTTACATCTTGTTGAGTAATGGACTGTAGATCTTTTTCCAGCCCCAGAATATTATGTCCCAAGCCTGTTCCTGCAAAGAGCAGATCGTCAAAATCATCCATAATGGATTCTTCGGGACTATCTAGATAAGAAGCCATTTCATCCAATATTACACCCTTTTCCTTCACCATTTCTACTTCTGGAAAGGTAGAATGAAAAGTAATATCTTCAAAAAGATCCAATGCACGACTTAAGTAAGGGCGTAAAAAAGACGCGTGGATACAGGTGTATTCTTTGGTGGTATATGCATTGAGATCACCACCCACAGATTCCAATCGGTGGAGAATTTGGTTGGTATTTCGTCTGGCGGTTTGCTTAAAGAGTAAATGCTCGATAAAGTGTGCCATACCAAACTTCCCTTCTTCTTCGTCTCTCGAACCTACATTGACAATCAAACAAGTATGCGTGATGCTAGACGCTTGTTGGTTTAACACCACGCGTATTCCATTGTCTAATTGTATTATGTGATACCCCATACGTTGCTTTACTTAGAAGTGCACGCAAAGGTACGATTATAAATAAAATTAGCGCTACCGCCTTACATCCGTGGGCGTGGCTTGTCGAATGGCAGGTCACTCTGTGGACCACTTGGTGTGCCCAAGGCAAATTTCTGGAAGCGATAGGTGAATGATAGCAAGAAATATCGAGCCAGACGATTCGTTTGCGTATCAGCACGAATTTCCCCGATGGTACGGTTTAAAGCAACTTGTTGGTTGAGCAAATCAAATCCTTGCAGACGTAACGCACCTCTGTCGCCTTTTAGAAAACGCTGCTCGATGTAGCTGTTGATAATAAAAGGATTGACATTGTTTGCATAACCTCTGTTGAAGGATTTGGACAGGTCAGCACCAAAAATCGTACTCTTCGTTAGGTTGACAGAACCGATCAAAGTAGGCGCAACTGTTGTAATGTTTGGAGCGTCAAACTCTGGCAAGGAGGCGTTGGCAATGTTGTACGTGAAGCGCACACCTGGATTAATCTCTACGCGCTCTGAAGGCGTGTATCGTAAGAATAGGTTTTGCATCAGAACAATGTTGTTAGCCACATTTCTACGATACTCGTCGAGCGTAGCCAATGAATCTGTAGCTAAATAAGAAACATTTTTATTGAAAGACAATCCGCCCATGTACGTGATATTGTACGTCTTATCTTTCAAGGATCTACCAAACATATAAAATGAACTGATATTAAAGATAGGGTCTCTTTCATTCATATAATCTACAAATTGGAACATACCTTGTCCAGGTCTCGCGAAGCGCTTATTCATCGTGACGACACGATCGTTGATCAACTCGGCACGCAATACGGCGAAGAAGTTTTTCCCTTTGGTCACATCGCCCGCGCGGAAACGGAATTGCATTTGATGACGAAACTCTGGATCTAGATTCGGGTTACCGGTTGTTGACATGAGATTACGAGTTACTTCGAATGGCAAAATCTGCGTCACGGTTGGCTCGGTAGCTCTGCCCGAATAGCTCATGGATAAGTTAGACTGTTTTGAAAACTTGTACTCGAAGCGTGCAATCGGCACAAAATTCAGATTCGTCCGATTGATCACTGCCTCATCATTGGCACTGAATGCATCGCCACGTAACAACGATGGTTGTACTGCCGCACCGATGGAGTATTTGATTTTATCATTTTCAAACATATAGCTCGCACCCGCACGATGTGTCGTGAAAGAATAATCATAGTTATAACTATAATTCGAGCCTGGCAATCCATCAATTGGACTATCCACTCGATCTAGCGCTCGCTGTCTATCGGTATTATCATAATCACTAATATTGTAATCGTACGTTACTTCGATCTTACTTTTATCGGTCAATGGCTCGGTGTAGGATATTGATGTTCCTGCATTTCTGCTTTTATTTTCCACTTCTTGCAGTACGCGTTGATAGATTTCGCTAACCGGAGTCTGCTGATTATTTGGATCAAAAACTTGGCGTTCCAATGCTTCGTTGAGATCGCGTTCTGTCACCGAGTTATCTAGATTAAAGTTGATAAATAAATTGCGCCCCCGATCATTCATTCTTCTATTGTACAAACCACTTAAATTATAGCGTGGTGCAGTAGAATTGGATAGCGTGGTCAACAATTGGTTGTTATCTATCAGTGAACTTCTGAACAAAGTGGATGTAGCACTATTATTTGTTGAGTTATCATTGAAACCAAATTGCGGCGTCAGTTTGATATAATCTTTATCACTTATTCTCCATTCAATGTTTGTTTCAAAACGATGATTTGCGATCACCGTATTATTATCCGCATTTTCTTCCTCTGTCTGATCAAGACCAATGTATTCTCTAAATACGTTAGAGAAGGTATTATTGTCATTCCGCTCAAAGGAATAACTACCGTAAATTTTTAACTTGTCATTGAAGTCGTGTCTTATATTTACACCGATTGCACTGGTTTCTGTAATCCCATCTCGATTATTCCCAAACTGACCGCCACCGGGTCTGCCTCCGCCACCTTGCCGATTACGTGCACCGCCGCCCATCGTTTGAAAGTCAAACATAGACGCATTTAAGTTATTTAAATTTCCTAAAACGGAAACTTGCGTTTTGTCGGTCATGCCCATCACCATGGCGGTGGTCTGGAATCTGTCTTCTGTGCCACCGGCTGCCCGCAAGGTTGTCATCCAGCCGCTATTGTATTTTGGGTCGATCTGTATATTCAATACCTTTTCTGAGTCTCCAGTGCGGTTACCAGTAAGGTTGGCCATATCACCGTAATCGTCTACAATTTGAATTTTATCAATAATGTTAGCGGGAAGATTTTGAGTAGCTGTTTTCACATCTCCACCAAAGAAATCTTTTCCGTTGATGCGCACGCGTGTTACTGCTTCGCCTTGCGCGGTCACGTTTCCATCCTTGTCTACCTCTACGCCTTGTAATCTTTTCAAGGCATCTTCTGCTACCGCGCCTTCCCGTAATTTCAAGCCCTGAGCAGAATACTCTACCGTATCTCCTTTCACTTGCACGGTCAACACGCCAGATATCACGACCTCTTCTATCAAGTTCGAATTGACATCTAACACGAAGCTAGGGATGAACATCTTTTGCTGTCCCGCAGGAAATTCAAAATCTTTGGAATAGGTTTCAAAACCAAGACTGCTGACCGTAATCTTAAATCGATCTGCTTTGATCAAGTCGAAGTTATAAATCCCGGCAGGACTTGAGGTCATCACCATAGAATCTTGAGCGGATACAAGCTTGACTGTGGCACCCGAGATGGGTCTTGCTTCTGTATCGCGTAGCATACCCTGTACGGTTTTGCCCGTTTGGGCGTAAGCGAATTGGCTCATGAGAGCGAGAATGCCGATGTAGAGGAAATTGAAAATTTTCATTTTTGTGTACTTAATCTTATTGTAAAGGGAGCTTATCTATAACCCACACCGCAGTTCTACCTTTGTAGGGCGATTTTATGCGCGCGCTTGTTTGTTGTTGTGCGGATGGTTTCTGCTGTTTGTGAGCTTGAGCTGTTAGTCGGTTATTCCATCTATTTTGAATGGCTATTTCTACAGCAACTGGTGTTGTGGCAGCAGCAGGCAATCCTAGTTGTGCTAATGGAATGGCCGATTCGTAGACCAAATGATCGGCTGCATCCACTTTCGCGATAGCTTGCAAACCATACGCATTATTCAATGACAGCAAACCATCTACTATTTTGGGAAAATCCTTAACACTATACCCACGTGATCGCGCAATCAATTCTTTCTTAACATGTGTCGCGGAGAAATCGCCCACTTCCAACATAGATCGAATCGTCTCTGCATCTGGTATCGGAAATATGAACTGCATACCATCATTTTTCTTACCGTCTTTGTTTATCATGACTGATATGCCGTGCGCTGCTGCTTCTAATTGTAAAGCTGGATCAATCACCTTAACCGCAACGAAAAGATACTGATTATCATAGCCGATAGCATAAGTCCAGAGCGGCTCTTTATCTCCCACAGTATTCCATTGCGTGCCCCAATCTTCTAATTGTCCATCTATGACCACTTTAATACCCGAAACGAACTTCACGTCCGACTTTTTGGCCTGAGCAAAAGTTGCGCAAACAAGAAAGAATAGTATATAAGTGGTAATTAATCTCTTCATGCTAAGTTAATTTATTTTTTGGAAGCGCTAAAATACGCAACTAGAAAAACAAATCTTTGACAAAAGAAATCATTCGGAATGTAAATAAGTGTAAATGAGGTTTTATCACACATAAGTTACAATTATTCTTAAATTCGTATCGTTATGCAAGAAGTTGTTCCCCTACGCTCTTTTTATCAAAATGATTTACGCGAAGCCGGTTGTGACGAGGCTGGGCGAGGTTGTTTAGCTGGACCCGTATTTGCCGCCGCCGTGGTCTTTCCCTTGGATTATTATAATCCGATTCTCAATGATTCGAAAAAGCTATCGGCGAAGAAACGCCATGCCTTGCGCGCGGTAATAGAGCGCGAAGCGCTGGACTTTGCCGTGGCATCTGTTTCTGCCGAAGAAATTGATCGAATAAATATACATCAGGCTTCTTATCTAGCAATGCATCGTGCGTTGGACATGCTCGAAACTCCTGCGGAGTACATTATCGTAGATGGGAATAGGTTTGTTCCCTATCAAACACTGCCGTATTCTTGCATCATAAAAGGCGATGGCAAATATTTATCTATTGCCGCAGCATCGATCTTGGCCAAAACCTACCGCGACGAATATATGCACAACATCGCTGTAGAACATCCAGAATATGACTGGTTGAGCAATAAAGGTTACCCGACCATCAAACATCGTAACGCTATTCTAGAGCTCGGGTTGACACCACATCATAGAAAAACCTTTAGAGTAACCGATCCGCAGCTTCGATTATTCTAAAGGTTTTATGCTTATACTTTCCACACCTAAAAGGTGGTGAAATAATTTTTATTTGTGATTCGCCACCACTTTGGGCGCTTGGTTTTTCCTGCGGTAATGCAAGAATAGCGCAACGCCGATGCCCAATATTAGTACAATAGAGAATATCGTAGATAATATCGTACTGGTCTTCATAGATTGCGGCGCGAAAATAAATTCCACCTCGTGGTTTCCTCCAGGAAGCTGTAATGCGCGTAAGATATAATCGGCACGAATAATCGGCACTTCTTCACCATCTACGTATGCTTTCCAACCTTTCTCGTAATACACTTCGGAGAACACAGCGAATGCATCGCGTGGTGCTGTATATTCATAACGCATGGTATCTGGGTGGTAAGAAACTAAATTGATTTGTGCGTTAGCACTATTACCCAGTTGTGTTGCTTTTAATTTGTCCTCAAATTCTTTGTTGACAAATGCTTCTTTGCGCGGATCGAAACTATCCAAAGCATTCATCTCCTCATTATTATCTTTTACAAAAGTAATCTTGTCGACAAACCAAGCATTTCCAGCTGCAGAACTACGTCTTTGGATACGTTCCGAATTGTTTTTCGGATCTCGCGTAATGACATACCGTACATTGAACATATCCAATACATCTTCGTTGATGGCGCCATCAAACTGATGCTCCAACACTTCTTGAAAACGCATCAGCTTTGCTGCGTGGTAGCCGCCTAAGCTTTTGTGGTAATAGGACTGGCGTGCATCTTGGAATGGACTGGTCGTCAAATCAAATACACGGTATGATGGATCTTTATCCATCAAAATCAGATCGTCTACTTCGCGCTTCGGCATATGATCCTGTAAAGCTGCTGGGCTATTAAAGGATTCATCATTTAAATAACGTTTGTTTACCGTCCACAAATCAGCCAATGTAACCAAGCCGACCACCGCTAGCATAATTGGGAGCGTAGCTTTTTTCTTGATATAGAACCAAACCGCTCCAAAAGTAATCAGCACGATAATTAAAGAACGCCATGCATCTGCACTAGCAATGGCTGCACGATCTTTCAATAAAGCATTGACTATTTCATTGCCCATGGCCGCATCGCCCACTTGCTGCTGGTATGAGGTGATCAATTGCTGGTGCGTAGAAGAGCGGAAACTCAAGAAAAGATCTGGCATTAAAGCGATCAGCAAACAAAGTGCTGCTACTCCACCACCTGTATACAATAGTTTTTTATCCAGATTCTTGACCTCTGCCGCACGGCTGATGATTTGATCTAAGGCCAGAATAGCCAAAATGGGAATCAAAACCGATGGGATAACCAAAATAGATTCTACCGCGCGGAACTTGTTGTACATCGGGAAATAATCGAAGAACAGATCCGAAATGAACGGCAAATGCTTTCCAAAAGCCAAGAAAATGGTTAGGCCTGTAGCAGATACCAACCACCATTTATATCTGTTTTTAACGATGACGATTCCTAAAATGAAAAGGAATATCACACCGGCACCGAAATACCAAGGTCCGGAAGTAAACATCTTTTCGCCCCAATAGGTAGGCATAGATTGCGCAAACTGCTCTGCTTGTGCTTCTGGCACATTCAGGCCTTTAACGAACTTGGCGACGTTGGAATTTTTATCCAACACACCACCCGAACGACCACCATAGGCATTTGGAATCAAGAAAGTAATATTCTCACCCACACCTTGAGACCAACCGTAAGCATATTCTTTGGTAAGACCAGATTCTGCGCCGCCACCGTTTTCTGTACTGGTCAGGTTGGCTTTGCCGCGTGTAGTCAGCTGGCTATATTCATAGGTTGGGAATAATACGGTCGCATTCACAAGAACAGCAACAAGCACGGCACCCAATTGCACCGCAGTGGATTGACCAAATTGCTTGAGCTTTTTGTCGCGAATAGCGTAATAGACCTCAAAACCGACTAACACCAATAAACTGATGAAAAGGTAATAGGTAACCTGTATGTGATTGGTGCGAATCTCCAACGCCATGAAAAGCGCTAACAAAGAGCCGCCCCATAGCCATGAACCGCGATAACACAAAATGATAGATGCGATAATCGGCGCGATGTAAGCGATGGCATAAGCCTTGTTCATGTGCCCTGCCTCAATATAAATCATATTGTACGACGAGAAGGCCAATGCGACAGCGCCGACCGCGGCTAACCAAGGTTTGAGCCGGAGTACACTAAACAATAGATATCCGCCCAAAAGATACAGCAATAAAATATCCGCTGGTGGAGGAAATACCGCGCGCAGCGCTTTAGAAATATACGTGGTCACGTTGGCTTCATGTCCTAACCAGATTTGGTAAACAGGCATACCGCCAAACATGGAATTCGTCCACAAGGGTGCTTTCCCATCTTTTGCCTTGAAGTCAAACATCTCTTTTTGGCCACCGGCCGCTTGCACCACATCCGACTGAGCTAATGTTTTGCCCTGCCAAACCGGGGTGAAATAAAAAAAGACGAGTAATACGAGTATCGCTATAATTGTGAGGTGGGAGGCATTCTCCTTAAACCAATTTTTCATGCGCGCTTTTGGATTAAATATCGATTAAGGGTCAAAAATATATAAATATTTTAAAATACAAGGAAGTATTTCCTGCTATTCCCCTTTACGAATCAGGCGCATAATATCCGCCATTTCTCCAAACAAGACCAACACATCGCCTTCTTGTAAGATTGTATCCGATTTGGCGATACCGGTCGCTTCGCGTTTGAGCCGGTTTTGACTGAGCGCGGTGCCGACTTGATCGCGTAGTGTAGTGAGTACAATGACTTTATATACATTCGTCAGATTTGCTTCTTGCAAGGATAAACCGACATATTTCGCTGGCACTTTAGTTTCGATAATGCTGTACTTGTCAGACACCTGAAACGAATCGACAATATCTATATTGTCTAAGCGCATCGCCAACCGCGTTGCAGCTTCTTCCTCTGGCATCACGTATTCGGCAATATCCATCGCCTCTAATACTGTTTTCTGCAGATCAGAAATTACTCGCCCGATGATGCGTTTTACCTGGAGTTGCTTGAGCAAAGCCGTTGTTAATATAGAAGCGCCACCATCTTCTCCAATGCCTACAATTACCGCATCACTATCTTTGAGCGGCAATGATCTTACCGATTCGCGATCCGTGGTATCCAGACACACCGTATGCGTAATCTGATCTTTAAATTGCTCTACCAAAGTCAGCTTTACGTCTACGCCAATCACTTCATGCCCCATCTCGGTGAGCCGTATGGCCAATGATCTTCCAAAATGTCCGAGTCCTAATACGATGTACTTCATTAAAATAACAGCTTTTCTGATGGGTAAATATAATTCTTCTTAGACGAGTCTTTGATAAATGCCACCAAAAGTGTCAACATACCGACACGACCTACAAACATCGTGGTCATGACGACCAGTTTGCCCGCAGAGCTCAGCTCGGCTGTAATGCCCAAACTCAGACCTGAGGTAGTGTATGCCGAAATGGATTCAAACAATAATGCGGTCGTATCTAGATCACCATCCGTGACATTCAGAAAAATAAAGCAAAGCAAAATAGAAAGTATGGAGAGCAATATAATGGCAAAAGCTTTACTCACCGACTCGGGCAATATCCGCCTCCCAAAAACCTCAATGGATTCTTTACCACGCGCGAGCGACACGACATTGAGTAAAGCTACCGCAATAGTAGTGACCTTCACACCGCCTCCCGTAGATCCCGGCGACGATCCAATCCACATCAATGTCACCGACATAATCAAGGTTGGCATAGACAACAAACTGACTCCGATCGTTTCGAACCCAGCGGTTCGAGCAGAGTTCGCCATAAAAAATGCGGTAGTCATCTTTCCCCAAAGGCTTTCGTCTGCCGCCAACGAACGCTGATACTCTAATGCGAAAAACGAGATCGTAGCCAACAAGATCACAATAACATTGCAATACACCACGAACTTATGTGCGAAAGAAAAATTGTGTGCTTTGTGCACGACACGGCGACGTCTGATAATTCGGTCGATGCCAGTAGTGACCGTTTTCTTTCCATAGGTATAAAAGTTGTGAATAACTCCGAAGCCCAGTGTTCCGCAGATAAACATACTCGACAGCGCCAATTGAAAAGGATAGTTGAACCGGAATACATTGCCTGCCATACCCCCTTCCATCAGGGTAAATCCCGAATTACAAAATCCAGAAACAGCATGAAAAGCCGCAAAAAATATCCGGTAGCCTACGTCTGGAATTTGCGCAGCATCTATCGAAAAGAATAGCATGAATGCACCGATCGCCTCTAATAAAAATGTGATAAAAATAATCATTAGCAATGTTCTGATTACCTCATTCAACTTACTCTCGCCTAGCACCTCGCCAAACATCAATTGATTTTTAAATGAAAAACCACCCGAGAAGAAATAACCAAAAAAGCCGGTAAAAGTCATGATGCCAAGACCACCGATTTGGATCAACAACAAGATCACAAACTGGCCGAAGAAGGAAAACTGCGTAGCAATATTCGTGACCTGCAGACCCGTAATACATACCGCGCTCGTCGACATAAAAAAGGCATCTATAAATGCCAGTGGCGCGCCAACAGATGTACGCGGAAGCATCAGCAACACCGTACCCAATAAAATGAGTGCTAAGAAACTGATGACGAAAAGTATGGTGGGATTGAAATATAACTTGTCTAGAAAAAGGCTATTCTTAGACAATTGTGTTAAGAAAACGAGGGCGACGCCAAGAAAAGCCCATTCGTCTCTCGCAAAATCCACTTCACCTGACCAGCCAACATGCCGCACAAAAATCACAAAGAGCATGTAAACACTCAGAAAGATACTCGAAAAGTGCGTTGCATTGATTTTTTTTAGTACGAATACACTGGCAATAAGTCGAATGATTTCTAGAAAAAACAGGCCATAGAATAGCACAATCGCTGACCGCCCAAGCATATTCGCCCAGAAAAGATCTCGAATAAAACCAATATGTAATAAGATAATCGCCGTGCAAGACAAGCTTAGATAAAACTGGATTTTATCTAAAGTCTGTGCCTTATACCTGACAATGTAGTGTAGTAGTTCAGACATAGGTATTTCCCGAGCAGAGCTACACGTTACACGCCGTTACTCGATGTCAGAATCACGGGTTTTCCTCCGGTTACCAAGATGGTATGTTCATGCTGTGCCATATACCCCCCTTTGTTGCCCACCATCGTCCAACCATCTTTCAATGTCACTGCTTCCGAAGAATCGGTAGAGATAAATGTTTCGATCGCTACAGTCGTATTTTTCTTAAATCGCTCTCTGTTGAAGCGGTCGCGAAAATTAGCGATCTCATGTGGCGCTTCATGCAAACTTCGACCGACACCATGTCCCGTCAGATTTTTAATCACGCGGTATCCTCGGCGTTTTGCCGATTTCTCCATCAGCTCGCCCACATCCGAAATACGTACTCCACCGCTAATTTGTGCAATAGCTTCGTGTAGTATTTCGCGAGATGCTTGCAATAAATTATCATGTTCCGATGCAATATTCCCTACCACAAACGAGCTCCCGTTGTCGGACCAAAAACCATTCAACTCGGCCGACACATCAATATTAATCAACTGTCCTTCTTGCAGAATACGCTGATCGGACGGGATGCCGTGACAAAATTCTTTGTCTACGCTGATGCAAGTCCAGCCGGGAAAACCATAGGTTTTGAAAGGGGCAGATGCTGCGCCATAAGATTCGAGAATATCTCTACCATAATTATCTAACGTCTTGGTAGACATTCCTGGCGCTGCAAAAGCGATCATCTCTTTCAAGGTTAGCGCGACCACTTCGCTAATCTTTTTCATCCCATTCAGCTCTTGCTCATTCGTTATCGACATAGATTGCTATTTTGATTTTTTCTTTTTTTCTTCTTTTTTGTCAGCGTCTTCCTTGTCCTTTTTACTGAACAAGCCTTTGATAAATCCCCCGGTTCTTTGCGCCGCGCCTTTTACTCCCGTTGCAGCTTCTTGCGATTTGCGTCCGGCCTGCGTTAGTTTAGCCTCACGCTCGGCACTAATTCCGGCCGTCTGTTTGATACCATCCAGCAAACTTTGCCACAACGTTTTCCAGAACGAATGCGTAGGATCTCTTTTATACTCCACAGTTCCTTTGTGGTACACTTCATTCGCATCTGGATTACTATCGTTGATAATAATCTGATTCACCAAGAAGGATAAAATGCCTTTGCTAGAGCGCTTGCCTTCTTCATCCTTGCTGCCCAAAATCTTAATCTTCAGGTCATCGTAATCAAACCGAAAATCGCCCCAATTCCGATAATCTGTACCGGCCATGTTAAAGCTCACTTTTCGAATATTGCCCGAGCTGATTTCTACATTCACCAACGGCTTGATAATGCGATTGAATGCCGTGGCTTTCATCGCGCCCAAGCTACCTTTGTAGGTATGCGCGCCATTCTTGCTCAACATATCAAAGCCAAAGATAGCATGTAAATTGCCCGAATTCATAATCTTCGCCCGAAGATCGGCACGCATAAATTTATCTTTTTGCAAAGCAACCGTATCGTTGGTCACATTCGTGATGATACCCGTTGCGTTGTTAAACGTGATAATACCTTCTTGGTTATACTTTTTGCTGGTCTCACCGTACAGCACGTCGATATTATTGATGTACACCGTATCTATATGAATTGACTGCTTGAGTTTCATGATTTGCTGATGTGGCGAGTTCCCGATGTGTGATTTGGGCGTCGATGGATACCGAAGATCCATATACAGTGATACCGAGCCATCTTTAAGCCGTGCTTCTTGCGCATAAATTTTCTGATCGTCAATTAAGCGCGCAATATCCAAACCTTCGAAGCTCAGGCTATCTACTTTCATGATCGCCATCGTGGTTTTCTTTCCTTTTTTTCTAAAGAATTCACTTTTACTCATTCGCGGAGCGAATGAAACTTTGCTCACCAATAAGCTGCGTTTTTGGGTATTGAATTTTAGATGATCGAATTTTGCACGGTGAAAACCGTCTGGCAAATCATACTCAAAGCCCGGCAAGGATAAATCTACTAACTTGGTATAAAACAATCTCGTAGAATCCTGTTCGGAATGTTCATCAATCAAGACGTCTCTAATATGCAACTGCACGCTATCCAGCTCCATCGTCGATCGCTTTCCGTCTGCAATTTTTGTATGTGTAAATTTTACATTGGTAAAATCGATTTTATCGACCGCAATGGCGGAAAGATCGTCTTTGATCTGCTCGTAAAGTGTTTTCGGCTGCTCATTTTTCACTGTATCATTGTAGGCATGCGGCTGACTAATCATATGCACTTTAGGCGTTGCCAATTCAATAGAGCTGATGCTCAACTTTTTGTTAAGCAAGAGGTTCATCACACCGAAACGGCGAATTTTCAGCTCATCTAAAGCAATATGAAAACGATTGTTTGGCGCTTTTTCAGCTGCCACCAGCTGTTCGTACACGGCGCTATCGGGGATTAATACCGCATTTTTCAACGTCACATTTCCGAGCGCTACACTGAGATCCAACGCATCATACTGCAAACTGTAAAGACCATCCGACGATTCAGCAATGATTTCTTTGAGTTTATCTTCTAAGATCGGTTTGTAATTGTTGCTGAGATACCAAGCTGCGCCCAATATAATCACTAGTATCGCACTGACTATACCAATGATCCACTTCCAAATAGGTTTCATAAATTGTATTTGATCAAAATTACTACTAAGTATTCTCCTTAACAAAGAAAGTGAACCGATGTTTTTGAGGTATAGATTTATCTTACAGCGGGTTAATGCCGAGAATCTTCGTTATGATAAATACTCAAGTAACTTTCATAACGTGATAGGTCGATTTCTTCCTGTTCTACGGCCTCCATTACGGCACAGCCGGGCTCATTAATATGTCTGCAATTGTTGAATCGGCATTGATTCATCAGCGCACGCATTTCTGGGAAGAAATGCGAAAGCTCCTGTGGTTCAATATCTACCACACCCAACTCACGAATACCTGGAGTATCAATTAAGCTGCCGCCAAAAGGCAAATCGAGCATCTCGGCAAATGTAGTAGTATGCTTTCCCTTGTCGGACCAAGAGGATATCTGCCCAGTTTTTAAACTGATATCAGGAATCAATGCGTTGATTAAGGTCGATTTGCCCACGCCTGAATGGCCTGAAACCAAGGTTATCTTGTCTTGTAACACTTCGTGCAAGGAAGTAAGATTCGTACCTTCTAATGCAGAAACTTCTAAACAGGTGTAACCAATTTTGGTATAAACGGATTGGTATTCGTGAAGAATCTCCAATCCCTCGTCACTAAAAAGATCCAATTTATTGAACACCAAAACAGCGGGAATGCTATAGGCTTCGGCCGTAACCAAAAACCGATCAATGAAACCCATAGAAGTTGGCGGAGAAGCCAGCGTAACTACTAGCAAAGCTTGATCTAAATTGGCTCCGATAATCTGAGTTTGTTTGGAGAGGTTGATCGAACGACGAATAATATAATTCTTTCGCGGTTCGAGTGTGGTAATGACTGCAAAACCCTCTTCTTGTTCCGGTTCGATCGTGACACGGTCGCCCACAGCAATCGGATTGGTGGTCTTGATGCCTTTGATACGAAATTTTCCTTTGATCCGACATTCGTAGCGCTGATTATCTTCACCGAGCACCTGATACCAACTTCCAGTCGACTTGGTTACCAGACCTTTTAATATTCCTCGATTTGTCATTGCGCTTTATACTACGTTATTCTTTATCATGCATACCGCTACAAAGCTACGAAAAGCGATGTAAGAAAGATGCTCTTAGCGGCAAATATCCGATACTACACGACGGATATGTAGCAATTCGAATAGGCCAATTATCCTCCTCTAGCCATACTTCTAATAAAATAAAAAGTATATTTGCTACGCTTCGAATTTTTAAAAAATCTAGTATGAGCTCCTCAAATAATAGCGATAAAAAACTGTTTCTTCTGGATGGCATGGCCTTAATATACCGTGCTTATTTTGCGTTAAATAAAGTGCCACGCCTTACTTCGTACGGTTTGAACACAGGGGCGATCATGGGGTTTACCAATACGTTATTGGAAGTATTGAAGAATCAACAACCTTCGCATATTGCTGTCGTGTTTGATACGGATGCGCCAACGCAGCGCCATTTGGATTTTGAAGCATACAAAGCACAGCGAGAGAAGATGCCCGAAGATTTAGCAGCTTCCATTCCCTATATTTTTCGCCTGATTGAAGGTTTTGATATTCCTATCATTACCAAAGATGGCTACGAAGCCGATGATATCATCGGTACACTGGCTAAGCGTGCAGAGCAAAGCGGATTTACGGTGTACTGCATGACGCCAGATAAGGATTTTGGTCAACTGGTCTCTGATAATATTTTTATCTATAAACCTGCTCGCATGGGCAATGGCGCCGAGGTGCTCGGTGTACCTGAGATTCTGGAGAAATGGGAAATCACCGATCCTTTGCAGGTAATCGACATTTTGGGTCTATGGGGTGATGCGGTGGATAATATTCCGGGAATACCAGGAATTGGCGAAAAAACTGCCAAAAAATTGATTCAGGAGTATGGCAGCATTGAAGGTCTAATTGCAAACACCGATAAGCTCAAAGGGAAACAGAAAGAGAATGTCGAAAATTTCGCAGAGCAAGGTTTGGTCTCTAAAAAATTGGCAACCATTTTACTGGATGTGCCAACGGAATTAGATGAAGCAGCATTACTATACACGGCTCCGAACAAGGAATTGTTGGAACCACTCTTTACCGAGCTTGAATTTAGAACGTTAGGAAAGCGCGTATTTGGGGAAGATTTCACCATTACCGATGCCGATAGCAAAAAATCTAATGGGCAGATGGATCTCTTTAGCGCAGACAAATCTGGTTTTCCAGATATGCCAGCAGCAGGATCCGAACCGACTGTAGCCGAGCATAGCATTAATACCATAGCGCACACGTATCATTTGGCGGATACTCCGGAAAAACAGGCAGAATTAGTCCAGCTGTTGGTCAAAAGCAAGGAATTTGCTTTTGACACAGAGACGACTGGTCTCGATGCGCTTTCTGCGGAGATCGTGGGGATGTCATTCGCACTAGAAAAAGGCATTGCCTATTATGTGCCTACACCGGCTGATCGCGAAGAGGCACTAAAGATCATTGCACCATTTAAAACTTTACTAGAAGATCCAACGATTGGAAAGATCGGCCAAAACATTAAATATGATATTTTGGTGCTTTCACGATACGGTGTACAACTTCGCGGAGAATTGTTTGATACGATGTTGGCACATTATCTCATCGATCCAGATACACGCCACGGCATGGATGTGCTTGCCGAAACGTATTTGAGCTACACGCCAGTATCTATCACCGAACTCATTGGTGCGAAAGGCAAGAAGCAAGGATCCATGCGCGATGTAGAGATCGAGAAAATAAAAGAATACGCCAGTGAGGATGCTGATATCACACTGCAACTCAAGGCCATTTTTGAACCCCTATTACAAGATAGTGCCACAGAGAAACTAGCGCATGAAGTAGAATTTCCGTTGGTGTATGTGCTATCCTCCATTGAGCAAAATGGCGTGAAGATCGATGTCGACACTTTAAAAACCATTTCGAAAGGCTTAGAAAAGGATGTAGCCAAATTGGAAGCTTCCATCTACGAAAAAGCAGGTGTAACGTTCAACATTGCTTCCCCAAAACAGCTCGGAGAAGTACTGTTCGACAAATTGCAACTGGATCCAAAAGCCAAGAAAACAAAGACCGGCCAATATAAAACGGGTGAAGATGTATTGCTAGCCTTGGCCGACAAATCGGATATTGTACAAGATATCTTGGACTTTCGACAGATGCAAAAGCTAAAATCTACCTATGTAGATGCTTTGCCGACATTGATCAATGGGGAAACTGGCCTGATTCATACTTCTTACAACCAAGCAGTAGCGGCTACAGGACGCTTGAGTTCCACAAATCCCAACTTGCAAAATATTCCTATTCGTACCGAGCGCGGCCGCGAAGTGCGCAAGGCTTTCATTCCGCGAGATGCGGATCATGTGATTTTATCGGCCGATTATTCACAGATCGAGCTGCGCCTAATGGCTGAGCTAAGTAAGGATAAAAACATGATGGAAGCTTTTCAGAAAAACCAAGATATTCACCGAGCCACAGCAGCACGCGTTTATGGTATCGCACTAGATGAGGTGACTTCTGACCAACGTCGTAATGCAAAAGCGGTGAATTTTGGAATAATTTATGGCCAATCCGCCTTTGGCCTTTCGCAAAACTTGAAGATTTCCAGAAAAGAAGCGGCTGAGATCATTGATCAATATTTTGCGCAATACAGCGGCATTCGCAACTACATGTCTCAGACCATAGAAACAGCGAAGGAAAAAGGTTACGTAGAAACAATTCTGAAACGCAGACGTTATTTACGAGATATCAATTCGGCTAATATGACCGTGCGTGGTTTCGCGGAACGCAACGCCATCAATGCGCCTATTCAGGGCTCTGCCGCCGATATGATTAAAGTAGCGATGATCCACATCCATCAGGATATTATGGAAAAAGGCTTAAAAGGAAAGATGATCATGCAGGTGCATGATGAGTTGGTGTTTGATGTGCCGAAGTCAGAAGTAGACGCATTTAAAGACATCATCAGCCATCGCATGAAGACTGCTATAAATATGGAGGTTCCTTTGGAAGTCGAGATTGGCGAAGGAAGCAACTGGTTGGAAGCACATTAGCATTTCAATTTTAAACATGAAAAAGAAGAACACACTTACCTTATTTTTATACTGCTTATCGTTCTTGTTGATGTTGTCTACAGCGACAGCACAGGATTCGATCAACAATGTCTTTTTCGAACGGATCAATGCCGATGAAGTTCATTTCTTTTATGACCAAAACTACTTTTTGGTCGATAAAAACTGTGAATTTAAATCGATTGAAAGACACGCAGGGTTCGATCGCTCGACGAATAAATTTGATGGAAAATTTGCTGATTATACGGTAGATGGAACGCTTTTATTGACAGGTTCATACACGCAAGGCGCAAAAAATGGATCTTTTATCGCGTATCATCCTAATCGGCAGATAAAATGGGAAGTAACATTCAAAGACAACCAGCCAGAAGGTTTTTGGAACTATTTTTATCCCGACGGAAAACCGTATCTCAGCGTCTCATTTTCTGATTCCACCACACGCATCGTATCGCAATGGGATCGTCGAGGAAAGTTGGGCGTGAAGTTAGGTGATGGGCGGTATGAATTCCTCAATCCAATAGACGGATTTTCCGAATATGGATTTGGTTTTTATTCGATGAGCGGCCGCATCAAAGATGGCTTGCCAAATGGGGCATGGACGATACACTTTGAAAATCCAGAAGCAAAACAAAAAGAATTTGCGGCTGAGGAATATTATCGTGATGGTGTATTGATACGTGGCTATGATGCCTTTAAAGATGCGGAGTATACGACGCCGACGTATGGAATTTTGCCTTACGATAATTTCTATCGGGCAGAAACTTTGCTGTTCAAGCAATGCACGTACGATGACTTTACCGGATTTACCGTCTACCTTGCGGAATATCTACGCAATTCTTTCCAATTAGTGCAATTGGAAAACCCGACAACTACAGATTTCGCCTTTGAGGTTCGTTTGCGTAAAGATGGCACTCCACGTGGTATCAAGATTGTGAAACCACTACCCGACGAAATTAATGACAGCTTTAGAAAAGTAATCGAATCCATCCCATATTATGTGCCTTCCTTTAAACTTGGAGAGTATATAGATGATACGATCACCGTGTACGGCACCATGTCTACAGCAGCAGATAGTAGCCTACAATTTCAGACGAATCGTATTGAACGAAAATTGGAGCACAATAAATAAGACAAAAAGATTACTTTTGCGGGTATTAATCAGATATCGACATGAAATTTCATAAAGAAGGATACACCAGTTTAGCTTTAGTCATTCTCTTTTGTTTTATTGTGAATGCCGTAGCCAACTATTACGATGCTAATACGTATGTTAAATGGTTCTTCTACCTATTATCTGCATTTCTAACCCTTACTATTCTACAATTCTTTCGTAGTCCGACTCGCAAGATTACACAGGAAGCTAATACCATCCTGTGTCCGGCAGATGGCAAGGTGGTGGTTATTGAGGAAACCGAGGAAAACGAATATTTTAAAGACAGACGTTTGCAGGTTTCTATCTTTATGTCGCCAGTAAACGTACATATCAACAGAAGCCCTATCTCTGGATTGGTGTCTTTTTTCAAATACCATCCCGGCAAATTTTTGGTCGCGTGGCATCCGAAATCCTCTTCGGATAACGAGCGTACGACCATCGTTGTAAAGCAAGAGAATGGTGTAGAAGTATTGTTCAGACAAATTGCTGGAGCGCTAGCGCGCAGAATTGTTTGGTATGTGAACGAAGGCGATCAAGTAGAGCAAGGAGCCGAGTTTGGTTTCATCAAATTTGGATCCCGGGTAGATCTTTTCTTGCCTATTGGCACGCAGGTTGATGTCAAAATTGGCGATAAGGTCGTTGGCGGCAAAACGACTTTAGCCCGCCTTTAACAATTCCTTAATAAAGCATTTGTATATTTGAGTTTTATAAACTCAAAAAATCCGTATGACCTTTAGACAGATATCCTTCTTTGTCTCACTCTCTTTTGCAGGTGTTATTTTGGGTATCTTGTTGTATTTCATGCCAGAATGGAAGCGCCCCGCAACCATAGCCGCTGTCGTATTTGCAGCAAGCTACCTGATTATCAGCGCAGTACTGGAGAAATCGATTAATGATCGAATCCACAATCTGTACAAACTGATTACCAACCTCAAGCTGGGTAAAGATCTGAAGGAAGCCTTAGGTCCGTACCGCCCAGAAAATCCCATTGCCGAAGCCGAGCAAGAAGTTTCGGCTTGGGCCAACCAAAAAATGTCGGAAATCGGCCGATTAAAAGAGCAAGCGAAATTTAGAAAAGAATTTCTCTCTAACACTTTACACGAATTTAAAACGCCCCTTTTTGCAGTGCAAGGATATATCGAAACCTTGCAGGATGGCATGATGGAAGAAGATCCCGACATGGCTTTGAGTTTCCTAGCAAAGGCATCCCGTAATATTGATCGACTAAGTTATCTCATTAATGATCTGGATGAAATTGCCAAATTAGAGTCTGGAGCCGTAGTACTCAATATTGAACGCTTCGATATTAATGACCTCATCAACGACACCATCGAATATTTGGAAGATAAGTCAAAAAGCAGCGACATAACTCTAAAGATGGCCAACAAATCCACACAGCAGATCTTTGTAAAGGCCGACAAGAAGAAAATCCAGCAAGTTTTAATCAACTTGGTAGAAAACTCCATCAAATACGGAAACCGCGGCGGAAAGACAACTATTAAGACAAGTCCACTTTTTGAACAAATATTAGTAGAAGTGACCGACAATGGCCAAGGTATTGAAGAAAAAAATCTCTCCCGCGTGTTTGAGCGCTTTTACCGTACAGACAAGAGTAGGTCGCGTGATATCGGTGGTTCTGGATTAGGCCTATCCATTGTAAAACACATTGTAGAGGCACATCAGCAAAGTGTACACGTACGCAGTACCGAAGGAATTGGGACAACCTTTTCATTTACACTGCAAAAGGCTAAATTGACCAACGGATAAAAACAAGTAAACTTAACATTAACTTAACATTAGCTACATACTTTTGTAGGCTTAAACATCACATCATATGGCATTAGGTAATATCTTCAATTTTTTCGTTCCTAAGGACAAAAAATTCTTTCCTCTTTTCGAGCAAGCAGGCTCTAACCTGATCGAAATGGCTAAGGTTCTCAATGAATCTGTTAACACGACTGACAGTCAACTACGCAAAACATTAACGAAAAAAATAGAAGATCTGGAACATCGTGGTGATGATATCACACACCAAATCCATTTAGAATTGGGCAAAAACTTCATTACTCCATTTGATCGCGAAGATATTCACTCTTTAGCGAGCTCACTGGATGATGTGGCAGATTATATCCATGGTGCATCTAACCGCATGGATTTGTACAAAGTAGAAAATCCTACGCAGGCGATGAAAGAATTAGCAGAATTGCTGATCGAAGCGACGGAGCATGTGGCCAAGGCAGTTTACGAACTGAAAGACATCAAAAACGTACGCAACATCACCGATTCTTGTGTACGTATTAATAGTGTAGAAAACAAAGCAGATTACATTTTCGAAAAGGCAGTGGCTGAGTTATTCGAATTCGAAAAAGATGCGATCATCCTTATAAAGCATAAAGAAATCTTGTCTTCTATGGAAACAGCCACAGACAAATGTGAGGATGTATCCAACGTATTGGAGAGCATATTAGTTAAAAACGCGTAATTAGCACAGCGTACTTTACAAAGAAAACAAATAGTACATGATTACTACATTACTTGTCGTTGTTGTCATATTAGCCATCGCGTTTGATTATATCAACGGATTTCATGATGCGGCGAACTCCATCGCAACCATTGTTTCCACGAAAGTGTTGACACCTTTCGTAGCGGTACTATGGGCAGCGCTATTTAATTTTGCCGCCTATTTTTACTTTACAGATCATAAGGTAGCCAATACCATTGCGAAAACAGTATTAGAGGAATACATTACACTTGAAGTGATTTTCGCTGGTTTGGTAGCCGCCATTTCTTGGAATCTATTTACTTGGTATTATGGTATTCCTTCCAGCTCATCGCACACATTAATTGGCGGCTTCGCCGGTTCAGGTATGGCGTACGCGCTGATTCAAGGAGCTAATCCTTTAGACGCTGTAAACTTAGGTGCTACTGCGAAGATTATTTCTTTCATTGTATTAGCGCCCGTTATCGGTATGACGATTTCCATCATCATTACTTTGATCATTATCAATTTGGCTAGAAAATCTCGTCCCGCCGTGGCAGAGAAATGGTTCAAGATATTTCAATTAATATCTTCTGGCGCCTTGAGCTTTGCACATGGTGGTAATGATGCACAAAAGGTCATGGGTATTATCGCTACGGCTCTGATCGCTCAACAGGTTATTCCAAACTTTGAGGCGATGCCAGAATGGGTGCCATTATCTTGTTATGTGGCTATTGCTGCTGGTACGATGAGTGGCGGATGGAAGATCGTAAAGACCATGGGTACGAAAATTACGAAAGTAACACCTTTAGAAGGCGTTAGTGCGGAAAGTGCTGGTGCATTGACTTTGGGTATTACAGAGCATTTCGGTATTCCTGCTTCTACCACACATACCATCACAGGTGCGATCATTGGTGTTGGCGTGGTAAAACGCGTTTCTGCGGTTCGCTGGGGCGTTACGATCAGTCTTTTATGGGCTTGGGTCTTAACTATTCCAGTTAGTGCCGTATTGGGTGGAATCACATTTGCGATCATCCACTATATTGTTTAGACAGTCAAAAAAAATATTTGCTCCATTTAGAAGAAATTTTTCTTTTAAAATTTGGAAAGCTCGTTTGTATTAACGTATTTTTACGGCACAATACCCATAGGATAGAATTTTACAAATTCACCGATGCTAAAATAATTTTTGGCATCGTTCTTGTAAGAGAGATGTTCAATTGGGATTAATTAGAAACAATTAAAAATTCAATAACCTTAAAAACAAGAGTATGAACTATTCTACAATTAAAAAAACAGCTGTTGCAGCTTCTTTAGTAGCCGCTTTCGGTTTTGCTGAAGTTGCTCAGGCTCAACAACCAACTGTATTCGGTGGAAGATCTCAATACAGAACTTGGTCTATCGGTGTTCACGGTGGTATCACTGCACCTAGCGTTTTGACTGGCGGATCTAACGCTTTCGGTCAAAAGGTAGGTTACTTCCAAAACAGTGTTGGTGAGTACTATGGTTTGACTATCCGTAAACAATTCTCTCACCTATTCGGTTTGGAATTGGAAGGTAACCGTGGTCGTATCAAAACTTTCAATGCTGATGCTTCTGGCCCTGCAATTGAGAGCCGTGAGTGGTTACCAGGTGGAGCAACTTCTACTGAAGTTAATGTTGACTGGTCTGGTAGTTTGAACGCGGTATTCCAATTGGGTACTATTGATTTCATGCGCAGAGAAAATGCTGTTAACTTCTTTGCCAAAGTAGGTATGGGAGTATTGGCTTCAAACCCAGTACAATATGCTAACAATGATTTTTCTGGAGCTTCTTTCAGTAACGAAGGAAACTGGGGTACTGAAATCTTCGGAGACAGAACTTCTACAGGAGATCGCAAAAACAAATTGTCTGGTTTTATTCCAGTAGGTGTTGGTGCGAAATTCAAATTATCTGAAGTGGTTGCCTTGAACTTAGGTTACACCATGAACTTCACAGATGATAACAGATTCTATGGACCAGCTCGTGCTGATTACAAAGGAAAATTCTCTCAAGTTACTGGTGGTTTAGAGTTCACTCTAGGATCCCGTGACAAAGAAAACTTGACTTTTGCTAACCCAGTTGCTGCTCTTTACGATGAGTTGAAAGACAACACATTGAGAAACGAAGTTGAAGCTTTGAAACAACGCGTATCTACTTTAGAAGGTACTGTTGATCAATTGAGTAAAGACTCTGATGGTGACGGTGTATCTGATAAATTTGACAAATGTCCTAACACTCCTGCTGGAACTCAAGTAGATGGTGCTGGATGTCCAATCAAATTCCCAGAGCCACAAGTTGTTAACAACGTAGCTACAGGTTCTTACGCAGCTCCAATTCAATTCGAATTTGATAGCTCTGTATTGAAAACTGAATCTTACTCTACTCTTGATAGATTAGCGAAAGAACTACGTGATACTAACGGATCTGTAAAATTAGATGGTTATGCGTCTGCTGAAGGTAACGAAGCTTACAACATGAACCTTTCTAAAGACCGTGCTAACGCGGTTCGTCAATACCTAGTTAACGCTGGTGTTGCTGCTGCTAAAATCACTGCAGAAGGTAAAGGCGAGTCTAACCCAGTAGCGTCTAACGATACTGAAGCTGGTCGCGTTCAAAACCGTCGTGTTGAGATCAAAAAATAATTAACGCCTAGCGTTGATTATCAACATAAGAAAGCCGACTCTTACGAGTCGGCTTTTCTGTTTTCTATGATTTCCGACATTAAACAATGTAACTCGTTTACAGTCTAATGTGTAAATGTGGAAAACAATCGGGATAATTTGAGCCCGAAAACGTTTATCTTCATTTCAACGCAACGGATTAACGTTGCTTGTCAACCATTAGGAGATACTGTACTATGGAAGAAAATTTTGACTTTGGATCACCCGAAGAACAGAAGCACTCAGTGGATCGATATGAGGAAATGCTTCGCAATGAAGATCAGTACTTCTTTGACACGATTGCCTTTGAAGGAATCATTGAATATTATATCGGGAAAAACGATCCTGTAAAAGCATTGCAAGTCGCTGAGTTTGCCCTGAACCAACATCCTTTCGAGACCAATTTCTTTATTCGGAAAGCGCAATTGCTACTTAGTATGCAACAGCTTTCGCTTGCGTTAGAAGCATTGGAAAAAGCAGAACTATTAGAACCTTCCGAATCGGAAATTTACTTGATCAAAGGTGCTGTTTTTGCCTCGTATGGGGATTCTGCCAGAGCAGAGGAAAACTTTTACCGTGCACTAGAACTTAGCGATTCTAAGGACGATATCTATTTTCAGATCGGACAGATGCATCAATCTAACAATGATCTATCTAAAGCGATTCAGTTTTTCAAAAAGACGTTGAGTCTCAATAATGAAAATTCTGATGCGCTATACGCGATTGCTGAATGTTATGATCGTTTAGATCGATTGGAAGAGAGTATATCCTTTTATCAAAAATACATCGATAGTGACCCTTATTCTTTCGTGGCGTGGTACAATTTGGGGAATGCCTTCCATCATTTAGGTAAATTTGAAGAGGCTATTGATGCGTACGATTACGCGATCTTAATACAAGAGAATTTTTCTCCAGCTTATCTGGACAAGGGCAATGCTTTAATTAATTTGGAACGTTACCGTGAAGCGATTGAAGTCTTTAAACATACATTTGAATTCGAAAGTCCGCGTGCCGAAACCTTCTGTGCCATTGGTGAATGCTACGAGAAGCTGGACAAAATGACCAAAGCCCGCGAGTATTACGAAAAATCCGTGAAACTGGATACGCTACATGCGGATGCTTGGTTTGGGATTGGTGTAACGCTGGATTCGGAAGGTCGCTATTTCGAATCGCTATACTATTACAAGAAAGCGTTAGAAATAGACGAAGAAAACCCAGATATCTGGTTTGCAATTGCTGATGCGCGCTACAAACTGCATCAGATCGAAGAATCGGAATATGCTTATTCGCGCGTGGTAGAACTGAATCCCACCGATGCAGAGGCTTGGTTAGACTATTCTTCGCTCTTATTTGAGCAAGGTAAACTGGAAGCAGCCATTGAATCTATGGCCGAAGGAATTAAGTGCAATCCGGATGAAGCGCTGTTGTATTACCGTACTGTGGCTTATCTTATCGCGAATGGAAATTTGAATGAAGCGCTGAACTTTTTAGATATTGCTTTAACTAAAGACCCTGATAAAGCGTACGTCATATTCGAGTATCTGCCGCAATTGGAAGGCAACCAAATCATTTTAGAACTAATCAAGAAATACACCGGATAAGATCCTATCAAATATGAAGAAGCTTGGCCTGATCGGCTATCCTCTGGGGCATTCTTTCTCCAAGAAGTATTATGTGGAGAAGATGGAAAAGGAACATATTGTGGGAATAGACTATGATTTATACCCTATTCCCAAAATCGAAGATTTTCCGACCCTCTATACGGACGAAAATACTGATTTTGTTGGCTGTAATGTGACCATTCCGTACAAACAGGCAGTGATGCCGTACTTGCAGGAATTATCGGAGGAAGCTAGAGAAATTGGTGCCGTAAACTGCATCACAATCAATCATCTTCCTTCGGGCGAAAAGAAGCTGGTCGGATACAACACGGATGCATATGGATTTGAGGAATCTTTAAAAAAATATTGGAATCCCGACAAGCACAACAAAGCATTGGTATTGGGCAATGGTGGCGCGGCCAAAGCCGTTTTGTTCGTGCTAAAAAAACTCAATGTTCCGGCTCAGTTAGTGAGCAGAGTCAAATCTGACTCCGCCATTAGCTACGAGGAACTATCAGTAGACATGCTCGCTGAACATCGTCTGATTATCAATTGCACCCCATTAGGTACTTTTCCAAACGTAGATGCTTGTCCACCTATTCCCTACGATGGAGTTGGAAAAGATCATTACCTCTACGACCTAATCTATAATCCAGAAGAGACACTTTTTTTAAAGCAAGGACGAGCAAAGGGAGCCGTAACCAAAAATGGATTGGAGATGCTGATCCTACAAGCAGATAAGAATTGGGAGATTTGGGATGTTCTATAGAGTTTTTATAAAAAAAATTCCCAAACGAGGTAATTTAATTGGTTGGGTGTAGTTTTTTCACTATTTTACAACATATTAAAAAACTAAACATTATGAACATCAAAAATTTAACACTGCTATCTGTAGTCGCCTGCCTCTTGTTTTCCGCAAGCTGTCAGAAGGATTTTAAAGAAAAACATGACGGAGGAGATGAAGAAAATTTAACTTCATTAGTAACTAAATTGGGCTTCGACACCTTAAACATGAAAGTTTCAGGAGATACTTTATGGGTCGAGGACGATATTGTACTTTTTAAATCTAAACTATCACAAACCTCCCCTCGCCAAGCTATAGCAAACCCCCCAGGCTCTGCTAGTGTTCCTAATCTGATTTTATATTATATCGCACCACAATCAGCACTAGGAGGCTTTAACTCAAGTGAAGAAGCTGCAATTTTGGCAGCAATAGCAAGCTACTCAAGTTTGACAAATTCCAACGGTACTACGTACCTAAATTTTCAAAGAGTGTATTCACTTAATCAGGCGCATATAAATTTCTTTGGGTATTCTAATCAAAGGGATGCTAACTTATGTGGCTTTGCACAGTGGCCGACAGTGAACAATAGGATTCTAAATCCGGGTGATGTTTATATAAATCTTGCTGTTACTCGTGGGACAACTGGCACAATAAGCCCATTATCACATTCGCAATTGGTATTTCTTGTTGCCCATGAAATGGGTCATGCTTTTGGCGTTCGTCACACTAACTGGAGATTGCTTGGAGAGCCTCAGTTTGAAGGTTCTGTAGGAGCTTATACAGTACCATTTACCGACAATTCATCACCAAATCCCGACCCTTCATCTGTATTTAACGGTAGGACTTGTGGTTTCTATTGGAATGGCTTCACTGCTGGCGATGAAAGAGCGATATCGTGGTCCACACAGGCTTCAATATTAATACAATAGGCAGATTCTACTTCTCGTCACTAAATTTTGCTATTTTTGAAGATGATAGCAATTGAGACCCTTACTTACAATCCTTATAAAGAGAATACACTCATTCTATATAATGCGCAGAATGAGTGTATTATCGTAGATCCGGGTATGCACAATAAGCAGGAAGAACAACACTTTCTATCTTTCATCAGTAATAAGGGACTTAAGCCGGTTTTGCTATTGAACACACACTGCCATGTGGATCATGTGTTGGGCAACAAATTTGTCTATGACAACTTTGGATTAATGGCACAATTTCATGAAGGCGAAATCCCTGTTTTGCTAGAAGTGCAGAATTATGCGCCACAAATGGGTTTTAATTACGATGCAGCACCCATCGCCGAGCAATTTCTATCGGACAAAGACATCATTAACTTTGGAGACGAAACTTTGGAGGTAGTCTTGGCGCCAGGACATTCGCCGGCGCATCTTTGTTTTTACTCTGCTAAGCACCATTTTTTGATCGGCGGTGATGTATTGTTTCGCAATAGTATTGGACGCACCGACCTTCCCGGAGGAAATCATAGTCAACTATTACAAAGCATTAAAGAACGTATTTACAGCTTGCCCGATAACACGACGGTTTACCCCGGTCACGGACCAACTACTACGATTGGTTTTGAAAAGACTTCAAACCCTTTCATCCAAGGTTAATCCATGAAGTTGCCTTTATTCTTCGCGAAGCGATACCTCTTTTCTAAAAAGTCTGTAAACGCGATCAATATCATTTCTTCGATCAGCGTTGTAGGAGTGCTAGTCAGTAGCGCCGCTTTAGTCATTGTACTTTCGTTTTACAATGGCATGGAGCAGTTTATCTTGTCGCAATACAGTGTGTTCTCTCCAGATCTTCGTATTGAGCCTACGACCGGAAAAGTATTCGATGCAGAAGGCGTTCTATTTAAAGAGCTACGCTCAAATAAGGCAATCAAATCATACAGCGAAATTCTGGAAGATCGCGTGTTGGTGCAATATGGCAACCAACAGTTCGTAGGCAGAATTAAAGGCGTGGAGCAAGAAAGTTTGCAAACTCAAGCCACAGAAGAGATGCTGCTGTTTGGCGACTATAAGGTGCAGGAAGACAGTGCCAATTTCGCGATTATAGGTGCTCAGGTACAAACCAATTTGCAGATTTCCTACAAAGAATTTGATAATGCGATCGCATTATACATCCCCAAGAAAAATATCAACCCACAGGTTAGCAATCTCAATCCCATGGATGAGATCAACGTACGAAGGATCACGCCCACTGCCGTCATGAAATTCCAGCAAGGATTTGATGACCTCGTGATTACGTCACTAAGCTTTGCGAAAGACCTTTTGAGTGAGCCTAACCGCGTGTCAGCCATTGAGCTATTCTTACAAGATCCTACGGACGTCACTAAGATACAGCGATCTATACAAAAAGAATTAGGTGACGATTTCATTATCAAAGACCGGCAGCAGCAGAACCCTACCTTGTACAAGACGGTAAGTTCAGAGAAGTGGATTGTATTCTTTATCGTCACTATCATCGGCGTTATCGCGATCTTTAACATCATCGGATCATTAACCATGTTAGTGATCGACAAGAAAAAGGATATCCAAATATTAAAGAGTTTTGGAGCGGACGCCAATCTTATTCAACGTATATTTTTCTTTGAAGGAGTACTGATTGCGCTATTAGGCAGTGTGATTGGCATAGGACTGGGAATTGCCTTTTGTTTGCTGCAGATCAAGTATGGATTTGTACGTACGGGTGGACAGACTCTCTTTGATGCCTATCCGGTTGAAGTACGCTATATGGATTTTGCGCTGATTTTTTTTACCGTGATGCTTTCCTCTATCTTAATCTCGTACGCTGCATCAAAATTGAGTATCAAGCGATTTGGTTCGGTAGGGCTTCACGAAGAATAGCTAGTACTTTAGGCGTTTTCTACTAAAGTCTCCACTTTTTATTTGGTTGATGAAACTTCCCCAAGCAAATGGGTTTAGGAACGGTGTGGTTGCATTTTGGCGGATACCCGAATTGTTCATCTGAATGTGATTCATTCGCCCATCAAAACTCTGCATCTCTTCTGGACTACGCGGCAAAACTGCAGAAAGCGCGGCCAAAGCTTCAGGACTAAGATTTCTACGCGCGTTCAGATGTTCGTCCGTACCAGAATTCATTGCTAAAAAGGCCAACGTAAACTCTTCTATACTAGCCCAAGGCAGAGGCGGCCCGATAGAAACAATGGGAAGCTCTTCTACCAAACTTTCCATTTCAATATTTAGACTGTATTTGTCACCTGAGATATCATTAGGTACAGTAATCGTCATGGGCTTATATCCTATGGAAGAAAAAGCAATGACATCACCCTTGTGTGCTACGAATGTAAAGTATCCTTCGTGATTGGCAATAAACAATTGATTCCCAAAACTTGAATTGATGATGGTCACGTAAGGCACCTCAATAGTAGTCCCCGTTGCCGTGATCACGCCAGAGAACTGTACAATCTCTTTCTTCTGCGCTTGCGCAAAAGAAACCGTTAGGAGTAGTATACTAAAAACAAGAAATGGAAATCCCTTTGCCATATATGCACAAAAATAAACAATCACCACAGGTAGCGTTGTTAAAATGTGTTAATCAGGTCTAATTTGGAAAAACGTAGATTTAGTATGGTGTGGTAGCGTTAGGATCGTCCATATCGGTTAGGTTTACCGCTTCGACAGAAACAATCTCCGGAACTGCCTTTTTGATGGCTTGCTCCAAACCTGCTTTAAATGTCATGATACTCATGGCGCAGTTTGCGCATGCACCCAGCAATTTTAGCTTCACAACATTATCCGCAGTAATCTCTTCCACACTCACATTCCCTCCGTCTGTCTCTAGATAAGGTCTGATGGTATCTAATGCCTGCTCAACTCGCTCGTGTAAAGTCATTTTACTATTAACTATTATAATTATGGTATAAAGATAGTCAATTTTATCCAAACAGCTACGTATCGAACATTTAATAAAACACTGTAATGACTAAAGTTTTTACAGAGTTAAAGAATGTTAAATAGGTGATAGCTAAACGTTTTGTGTACTTTATTAAATTACCTTAGATTCGAAAAATAAATTGATTATTAGTACGAATTGAAGTATCTTTGCAAAATGTTTTCACATAAACGTATCTGGTTTTTTTGTCTCGGCACGGTGCTGGTATTGGGTCTAGGCGCTTGTAAAAGTCGCTTTGAGAGGTTGCGTGCGAGTAACAATATCCAGATGAAATACCTAGAAGCGGTGAAATATTACGAAGCAGGAAAGTATTCTAAAGCTTCCGTTCTTTTTACCGATTTGCTAAACAAATACCGCGCAAGCGCGGAAGCAGAAGATTTAAGTTATTATACGGCATACACATCGTATCGTATGAAGGATTACATTTCTGCTCGCTACCACTTCAAAACATTTGCACAGAATTATCCGAATAGCGCACGCGCGGAGGAATGCCGTTTTATGTCGGCCTACTGCTTTTATATCGATTCTCCCCGCACCAATCTGGACCAAGAAAACACGTACAAAGCTATTGATGAGCTACAGCTATTTGTGAACTTGTACCCTGAATCAGAGCGTAGCGAAGAGGCGTCTGATTTGATCCAAAATCTACGCAATAAGTTAGAGAAAAAAGCTTTCGACAATGCCAAATTGTATTACAATATGGCGCAACCAGCCGATTTTAGAGCGGCCGTTATCGCTTTTGAAAGTATGCTTAGACAGTATCCTGATACGAAGTATGCAGAAGAGGCAGAATATTTGATCGTACGCTCTCAGTACATGTTTGCTGAGCATAGCGCATTCTTCCGTCAAGAAGAGCGTTACAATGATGCTATTGATTACTATCAGAGCTTCGTGCAAAACTATCCGGAAAGCAAATACGTGAAAGAGCTCGAAACGTTACGTCAAAGTGCAGAGCGTAAAATCGTTCTTGCGGTCAAACAGACTGACCAAATGAACGAAGCTAGAAAGAAACACGAGGAAGAACTTGGTATTGCAGGCGGTCCTGATGCTGCCAGTGCAAACGAGGCACAATAAATAATAACAACACGAAAAATACGATAAACTATGAGTCATAATTCATCAACTGTCCCTAATAGTACGGTAACACGCGATTTACGCGATCTAGACACTGGTACTGATAACATCTATGAGTCTATCGTAGTAATTAGCAAACGTGCTAATCAGATTGCAGTAGATATTAAAGAAGAGTTGAGCGGCAAGCTAGCAGAGTTTGCAACGAGCAGCGACAACTTAGAAGAAGTATTTGAAAATAGAGAGCAAATCGAGATCTCTAAGCATTACGAGCGTTTGCCGAAACCAAGCTTGGTAGCGATCGACGACTTTTTGCACGACAAAGTGTACTTCAGAAATCCTGCTAAAGAGCAAGAATAATTTCATGTCTTCTTTGCAGGGCAAAAATATTGTTTTGGGCGTATGCGGCAGTATTGCCGCATACAAATCTGCCCTACTTGTCCGATTATTGATCCACGAAGGCGCTTCCGTCCGTGTGATTATGACACCTGATGCCACCGAGTTTATCACTCCACTCACACTGGCAACATTATCCAAACAACCCGTTCTTGTTGATTATTTCGATCCGAAAACCGGAGAATGGAGTAATCATGTTCAAATTGGTCTAGATGCGGATTTGATCGTGATTGCGCCAGCTTCTGCGAACACATTGGCCAAAATGGCAAACGGACTTTGCGACAATTTGCTCGCGGCCGTGTATCTTTCCGCCAAGTGTCCGGTTTATTTTGCTCCCGCAATGGATCTCGATATGTGGAAACATCCGGCAACTAAACGAAATATTTCTTTACTGCAATCTTACGGTAATCAAATTATCCCTCCGGGAAATGGAGAGTTAGCGAGCGGTTTATCAGGAGAAGGGAGATTAGCAGAGCCAGAAGAAATCATTGCTTTCCTGCAACAGCAATCTTCCGAACAAAACGAAGGCGACAAGCCTTTTAGTGGCCTAAAGGCTTTAGTGACGGCAGGGCCAACTTATGAAGCCATCGATCCCGTGCGATTTATCGGTAATCACTCTAGTGGCAAGATGGGTTATGCCGTCGCCAAGCGATTGCGCGATCTTGGCGCGATGGTTACGCTAGTTTCTGGTCCATCACATGAGATTGTACCAGAAGGTGTAGATCTTATTAAAGTGCAATCAGCAGCAGAAATGTTGGCCGCCTGTCAGGATCACTTCCAATCGTCTGACATTGTGGTGATGAGCGCGGCCGTAGCCGACTATACACCCAACGAATACGTTGATCAAAAGATCAAGAAGATAGAGGATTCTTTCTCGCTTCCGCTAAAACGCACTACCGACATCTTAGCAACCTTAGGTCAGCAAAAAACAGATCAACAAACTTTGGTAGGTTTTGCGCTGGAAACCAATGACGAACTAGCTAATGCAAAAAGTAAATTAGCGCGCAAAAATCTAGATTTCATAGTCTTAAACTCAACCAATGACGCTGGAGCAGGATTTTCGACCGATACCAACCACATTACCATCATCGAAAGAGATGGACAAGAACATCGCTACGAGTTGAAAAGTAAAGATGCCGTAGCTTCCGATATTTGCGAGCATGTCTTAGCGCATCGCCATTCCTTATAGGTTAGAGATCCGTAATTCTTTGGGATAATAATTGTTGATTCGGTTGGGCAATGCCTTAATCCAGCCGAGATTCACACCATGATAACGCACCAATAACCAGCCCGTTTTTCCAGAATCATTTACAGTCGCGTCAAGATTTTCCTTTCGCAGAAATTGTAAAGCCGTTTCTCGATCTAGTTCGACTCCTGAAATATCTGCACGAACACGTGTGCTCAATGCTAAATCATGTGCAGGTATTAATTCCCGACCCGTCCATTTACCCAATCGTGTGCCCGCATTTTTTAAGTACAGAATCTTCTGCATGAACTCCAGTTCAAGCTCATACTTTTTAGGGAAAGCATGTAATTGGTCGTTATGTAGAAAACCATACAATCCTTCATCATTCACCCACTTGCACAGTTCCTCTTTGGGCGCATTATTTTTCTCGGATTTCATCTTCTTTCTACTGAAAGTCGACTGCTCGCCCTTCTTTTGCAGCACGGCAAAGAAGAATCCTTCGCCCTTTACTTCGTGTGGGTAGAATCGATATCCAGACACATCATCTGCTTTTGTTGTAGTAATCCCCCATTCCGCAGGTGGATCAAGCGATATCGAGGTCAAATCAAATTCTGCGATCATCCAATGAATTATTTCTTCATTCTCCTCCCGAGAATAAGAGCAAGTCGAATAAAACAGATAACCATCTGTTTTTAGCGATCCAATCGTATCGGCCAAAATCCTGCGTTGGCGATCGGCACAGAGCTTTACATTGGCTTCCGACCATTCATCGATCGCGTCGTGATCTTTGCGAAACATGCCTGAGCCAGAGCAAGGTGCATCCACCACTAACAAATCAAAGAAACCGGGCAACCGCCCAAAAGAAACTGGATCATTATTGGTGACTACGACATTTACTCCGCCCCACTTCATGCTATTTTCTTCTAGAATGTTCGCGCGTGCTTTGATGATTTCGTTAGAAACCAATAGAGAATCTTCCGAAAGGTAGGATTGTAATAAAGTGGATTTGCCACCCGGCGCTGCACATAAATCTAGCGCTAGGAGTGGTTTCGTATCTAAGCCTAGCGATTGTAAGGCAAAAGCCAAAAACATCGAACTTGCTTCCTGCGAGTAGTAAGCTGCGGCATGATACAATGGATCAAGCGTATATATTGGTCTCTTATCCAGAAAGTATCCGCGATCGCACCATGGCACGCGTTCCGAAATAGATAAAACGGATGTGGGATCAGGTAATTTCGCGGAGTTTACCCGAATGGAGGAGATTTTCTGTTCATTCTCATGCACCTTAAGAAAAGCTTGCATATTGAACTCAGGCTCTTCATTTAAGCGATTGATCAGCTCGTTGGGCAGGAAGTTACTCATACATCAAAGTTAGGATAAAAAACACAAATCATAAATATTGCCCTATCTTTGGTGCATGAAGCATTTCAAGAAATATTACACCTTGGCAGCTACGCCCGAAGAAGTCTATCTAGCGCTTACGACAGAAACCACGATTCGACTATGGACGGGTGATATCGTAACGATTGATGCTCAACCGAATGGCGAATTTTCGATGTGGGACGGTGCGATCACTGGTCGTTTTCTGGAACTGATTCCTTCGCAGAAGATGGTCCAAGAATGGTATTTCGGCCAGCAAGATGAGCAATCAATCGTAACCATCAAATTGCATCCACATAAGAAAGGTACTTCCTTTGAATTGCAACATGCCAATATTCCAGAGGAAGCATACGAGGAAATCGTGGACGGCTGGAATGATGTATATATGCAGAGCTTAATCGAATTTTACAACGAAGACGACACTATCTAGTCTCGTTAATCGTCTCGTAAACCGCATCTTGTATGCGACTACGAATGTTGAGATCATACAATTTATTGGATACATCTGGATATACGCGATTGGAAAGAAATATATAGACCAATTGATTCTTTGGATCGATCCACAGGCAAGTGCCCGTAAAGCCCGTATGTCCATAAACGGATTCATTTGCTAATTGCGAAGGATACGCCTTACTGGTATCCATATCATAGCGATCAAATCCTAATCCGCGCCGACTGGTCAAGGATTGCCGAGAAGTGAATAAATCGACCGTCGCAGATTGGAAATAGCGCACACCGCCATAAGTTCCACGATTCAACAGCATTTGTCCATAAATGGCGAGATCATTGGCCGAAGCAAACAAACCCGCATGGCCCGCCACACCATTCGCCATCGCCGCGCCTTGATCATGTACATATCCTTGCAACAATTCTTTTCGAAATGTGGTATCATTTTCTGTAGGAACCAATCGATCTTTCGGAAAGCGCTTTCGCGGATTATAACCCGTCGTTTGCATACCAATTCGACCGTAGAGCCATTTTTGTAAGTACGGTTCTATTCTCTCATTCGTTACCTTTTCGGCTACCTCTTTCATGGCATACATGCTGATATCTGAATAGACATACTTACCCGCATCTTTAATAGGCGAAGCCAACATTTTGGGCCACATGATCTGCTCATAATATCCATTGCGGAGAAAAGCATGATCGGCCATTTGCACACCATGTGTGGCCGAAGCTTCGCGCTGCACATCTTCTGGCTTAAGATCACGATAGAAAGGAATATAAGGTTCAAAACCACCTTCATGCAATAGCACCGTTCGTAAGCTCGTTTTTGCCTTGTTGCTACGGCTCGCTGCCGGCAAATAAAATCCCAAAGTGCTATCCAACTGCACTTTTTTGGTTTCGTACAAGTGCATCATCAAAGGTGTAGTGGCTGCGATTTTGGAAACGGAAGCTAGATCAAAAATATCATTTGATGTGGTGCGCTGCGATTTATCATAGGTATGAAAGCCATACGCTTTTTCTAGTAGCACTGCGCCATTTTTGACAATCATCACCACCATGCCAGGCGTAGCTTGTTCTTTCATCGCTTCATCAGCAATCGCATCAATCTTTCTGGTCATCTTCATGACATCTAGTCCCCAAGATTGTACTTGACCATCATCATATTGCAATCGTGTTTGGGCGCGTTTGTTCTTCCCAGAAGTAATCGGCAAACCGCCAAAAACAGACATCGCCATATCACGCTGAGCAGCTTTCGTTTTAACAGGATTACGCAGATGAATCATATCAGCCGTCAAACCGGCGGGCAGGCTGTAGCTATTACCTCCTATTTCGCAAAACACAATAGTTTGTCCTTTTGCCGCGTACGTGCGCAGTCTGGAAAGGATATCACTTCGCAGTTCACTTCGCTCCGCAACAACCAAAATGACTTGCGATTGCGTTACCACAGATCCTAGTGAAGCAAATGAAAATGCTCCAATCGGGGCATACCGTTCGGCCTGCCGAATAAACGCTTCGTATTTTTTGGTGGAAGGCGTGATGATCACCAAAGATTGCTTGGAAAGATCTCCAACTGGCAAAAAGTTTTTGCTGTCCGCTAATAGCTCGGTGCGATTAGTAACAGGAGGTTCGGCAGCGAAAACACCCGCATCACAGAAAACGGTGAATATCATCACCAAGATGATCGACGATAACCTAAACATGATGGCAGTTTTGCAATGGTTTTTCATGGTGATACTATTTGCTGATCGTGTTAACAAGATAAGCATAATGCCCTGCTTTTGCGGCATTGCATTTCAAGGCATTTTTATCTATGTTTGACTCAATGCCTGAATCGATCGATCATAAAACTGTATTTTCCTTACTCGAGGTTTCTCGAAGTATTCAGAAAACCATTAGCGATCGCTACCAAAGTTTGTATTGGATCAAGGCGGAGATGAATAAGCTGAACCATTATTCGCATTCTGGACACGCTTATCCAGAATTGGTGGAGAAGAAAGACGGAAAAGTGGTCGCCGAGATGCGCTCCATCTTATGGAAATCTGATTTTGCACGGATTAACAAGCAGTTTTTGGAATTGTTGCAAGAACCGCTGCGCGATGGAATCACGATTTTGTTCCAAGCAGGGATTTCGTACGATCCGCTGTACGGTTTCAGTTTACGCATTGTAGACATTGATCCGGCTTTCGTGTTGGGCGAACTGGAGAAAGAGAAAAAAGAAAGCGTGCGCCGATTGCAGGAAGAAGGCGTGTTTTTACTCAATAAGCAGCTTAAACTAGCTCGTCTACCCAAACGATTGGCCATTATCTCGGTAGAAACGAGCAAAGGCTTATCGGATTTCAACAAAATCATTAACCAAAATCCGTGGGGATACCGATTGGAAATGACCTTATTCCCTGCGCTGCTTCAAGGTGATAAATCCATTCCTTCGATCATTGCACAATTGGCCAATATTGCGGAAAGAGCAGAACTCTACGACGCGGTGGCGATTATCCGCGGTGGCGGTGGTGAGGTCGGCCTTTCGAGCTACAACAATTATCACTTGGCCAAAGCGATCTGTATTTTCCCTTTACCCGTGCTTACTGGCATTGGGCACTCTACCAACGAAACGGTCTCTGAATTAGTTTCCTATAAAAATGCCATCACACCAAGTGAACTGGCCGATTTTCTGCTGCAACGCTTTCACGATTTTGCCATTCCGCTCGATCAATTAATCACACGGACAATAGATGGAGCACGACGGCGATATGAACAGGAAAAAGATGCGCTAAAACAAATCTCGAACGCCTTGAATTGGCAGAGCAAACAGCCTTTGCAAAGACATCGTCTGTTTCTAGAAGATTTCCACCAACGATTAGCCCGTGCGAGCGCTCAGAAAATTCGCGAGCAGCATACGGCGTTGCAACATATCACACAACTTGTTCAATTATCGGATCCCAAACGCCTACTGCAACGCGGATTTAGCATCACGCGTATCAATGGAAAAGCGGTACAAAGTACAAAAAAGCTGCAACCCGGCGATGTGATCGAAACTCATGTATTGGACGGACATTTTACGAGTACCATAAACGACTTGACTCATGGAGAATAACTATACGTATGAAGATGCATTTGCAGAATTGCAACAGATTGTCGTCGATATGGAATCTGGCGAAATTGATATCGATAGTCTTTCCGAAAAGATCCAACGCGCTTCCGATTTGATCGCAGTGTGCAAAGCGAAACTCACTCGTAGCGAGGAGGAAGTGCAGCAATTGCTTGCCAAATTGGCCGACGATCCCGCCGAAAACCAAGAGGACGGACTAGCGGATATTAGGTAGTTTTTGTGTAATTTTGCGATCTATGCAAAAGAAGTCTGCGCACGACGCGAAATCACACATTTTAATCAAGGGAGCCCGGGTCAATAACTTAAAAAATATTGATGTCGATATCCCGAAAAATAAGCTGGTTGTCATTACTGGAATGTCTGGTTCTGGTAAATCTTCGCTCGCTTTTGATACGCTGTACGCAGATGGCCAACGACGTTACGTCGAAAGCCTTTCGTCTTATGCGCGCCAATTTATGGGTCGGATGAACAAGCCGGAGGTGGACTACATCAAAGGCATTGCGCCAGCGATCGCTATTGAGCAAAAAGTCATCACCAGCAATCCGAGATCCACGGTGGGTACTTCTACCGAAATATACGATTACCTGAAATTATTATTTGCACGTATCGGACGCACATTTTCGCCCGTATCTGGTCGCGAGGTGACCAAAGATTCGGTGACCTCCATTGTTTCTGATTTGACGAACCGTCCTACGGACAGCACCTTTACGATATTTTGTCCACTTATTCCGCTCAACGGCCGCAAGCTAAAGGAGGAATTATCCGTTTTATTGCAAAAAGGTTTTGTCCGTGTCTTTTACAAAGAGTCTATGCACAAAATCGAGGCGCTGTTGGAAGATAGCAGCATTCGCAATGCTGCCTTTGGCTCGGAAGATGTGGAAATCGTGATCGACCGCATTCGTTGGGATGGCGAAGAAGATACCGTAAACCGGATGGCGGATTCGATACAAACGGCCTTCTTTGAAGGAAAAGGCAATTGTACGGTGGATATTGATGGCACGCGCCACACCTATTCAGACAAATTTGAGTTAGACGGAATTACTTTCGAAGAGCCATCACCCAACTTCTTTAGTTTCAACAATCCATATGGCGCGTGTAAGCGTTGTGAAGGCTATGGCAAAGTGATTGGCATTGATCCCGATTTAGTCGTTCCAGACAAAAGTAAATCGGTATACGATGGCGCTATCGCGCCGTGGCGCGGTGAAAAGATGAGCATATGGCTCGACGCCTTGGTGAAAACGGCATTAAAATTCGATTTCCCAATCCACCGCTCGTACAACGAATTGACCAAAGCACAACAAGAATTACTTTGGACGGGAAATAAATATTTCCGTGGATTGAACGATTTCTTCAAAGAGCTGGAAGAGCAGACGTACAAAATCCAATATCGGGTGATGCTTTCGCGCTACCGCGGAAAGACAGATTGCCCAGAATGTCATGGTTCGCGCCTGCGCAAAGACGCGACATACGTGAAGATCGCAGACAGATCTATCATTGATATTGTGCTGCTACCGATCGATGAAGCACTGGTTTTCTTCGAACAACTCTCCCTCTCCGAGCAGGAGCAAAAGATTGCAAAACGCTTATTGGAAGAAATCAGCAACCGCATCAAATTTTTGTGCGACGTAGGTCTACGCTATCTCACCCTGAACCGACTGAGCAATAGCTTGTCTGGTGGAGAATCCCAACGCATTAACTTAGCCACTTCCTTAGGCAGTTCATTGGTGGGATCTATTTACGTATTGGATGAGCCAAGTATCGGATTACATCCGCGCGATACGCAACGCCTCATTGGTGTTTTGAAATCGCTGCGCGATGTCGGAAATACCGTGATCGTGGTAGAGCACGAGCAGGAAATGATGGAAGCGGCGGATTACCTCATCGATATTGGTCCGGAGGCCGGAATAAACGGTGGCGAATTGGTGTTTGCCGGCGATTATAAACAGATTATCACAGACAAAAAAAGTCTGACCGGACAATACCTGAGCGGCAGCATGACCATTCCAGTTCCGGCAACACGCCGCAAATGGAATGATTCGATTCGCATCTTGGGTGCGCGGGAGAATAATTTGCAAGGCATCAACGTGGAGTTTCCATTACATGTATTTACCGTGGTTACGGGCGTATCGGGCTCCGGTAAAACGTCTTTGGTAAAACGCATTCTCTACCCTGCTTTGCAAAAAACTTTAGGCAACTATACAGGTGACCAAACTGGCTTATTTGACGCCATGAAGGGCGATACCGAACGCATTGAACAAGTGGAAATGGTGGATCAAAATCCAATTGGCCGATCGTCGCGTTCTAATCCAGTGACGTATGTAAAAGCGTGGGACGAAGTGCGCGCTTTGTATGCCGGTCTTCCAGCAGCAAAGGCCGGCGGTCTAAAACCAGCGGCTTTCTCCTTCAATGTGGAAGGCGGTCGTTGTGACGTGTGCCAAGGTGATGGCGAGGTGAAGATTGAAATGCAATTCATGGCCGATATTGTATTGCCATGTGAAGCTTGTGGTGGAAAACGCTTTAAGCAACATGTCTTGGATGTACGCTATCAAGAGAAAGATGTGTCTGAGGTATTGGAACTGAGTGTAGACGAAGCATTGGTATTTTTTGCCGACCAACCCAAAGTAATCGCAAAACTACAACCATTGCAAGATGTGGGCTTGGGTTATGTAAAGCTGGGACAATCATCAAGCACGCTTTCGGGTGGTGAGGCACAGCGGATCAAGCTAGCATCTTTCCTAATCAAGGGCAACAATAGCAAGAAAACCTTATTCATCTTTGATGAGCCAACGACGGGTTTGCACTTCCATGATATTCTGAAACTCTTAAAATCCTTTGATGCGCTAATCGCACTGGGTAATAGTATCTTGGTGATTGAGCACAATATGGACATGATCAAATCGGCCGATTGGGTGATAGATATTGGTCCGGAAGGTGGTCAGCTAGGTGGAGAATTGGTTTTTGCGGGCACGCCCGAACAATTGGTGAATTGCGAAAAATCGTACACCGGACAATTCCTTAAGGATCATTTGCCGAAGGCATAAGTGCACTGCGCCATGCAAACGGATATTTTTTCGTAATTTTGTACATCATTTAGATTATCTGAGCGGCTATGCTATCGAAGAAAACAAAATACGCTATTAAGGCACTCATGCTTTTAGGGAGAAACTATGGGAAGGATCCGATGCAGATCGTCAAGATTGCTGATGAGGAGCGTATTCCTAAAAAATTCTTAGAGCAAATCTTGTTGGAGATGCGTAACGCGGGCATGTTGTACTCTAAAAAAGGTGCTGGTGGTGGCTATAGTTTGAATAAATCACCAGAAGATATTTATTTATCTCAGGTCATGCGCCTTATTGATGGGCCGATCGCTTTATTGCCTTGCGTGAGTCTTAACTTTTATCGCTCGTGCGACGAATGCATGGAAGAACGTGTTTGCGGGATCCGTGATACATTTACTGACGTGCGGAATGCCATGCTACAGATCTTGAATGACACCAGCATTGCTGCCTTGATTAACAAAGAAAAAGAATTAGATCTGCACGTCCCCGAAGAAAAGCAATAATACAGAGCTGCACGAAAGAACAACCTACAATACTTCCATCAATTTCTCGAAAGCCATTCCGCGCGAACCTTTCAACAGAATAAAGCTTTCGGCTAATTGTTGCTCGCGCAGAAATACCGCCGCTTCTTCGGTCGTGGCGAAGAAATGATCTTGCCCATTGTCTTGCTGAAAAAATGCTTTCCCAACGAAAATGCACAAATCTGCTGGGATGGTTTCCGCCTGTCGGATCACAGCAAGATGCTCTGTCGCGCTCTCCGCTCCCATCTCAAACATATCTCCCAGAATAATCACTTTTCTAGAGGCCGTCACCACTTTCATATTGTCTAATGCTGCCGCCATGCTGCTGGCATTTGCATTGTAAAAATCTGCGATCACGGTATTTCGCGCTGTTTTAGTAACTTGTGAACGGTTGTTTTGCGGGGTATATTTCTCTACGCCAGCATTGATCTGATCGGCAGATAAGCCCAAACTGAGTCCGATCGCGATAGCCGCCAAGATATTCTCGGTATTGTACGAGCCAGTCAATTTGGTCGAGATCGATTGATAAGCACCGCGATTCACCTTCCATTCGATCTGCAAATAAGGATCTGCGGTTAGCAGCTTGCCAGACACGTCGTATTCTTCTGATGTGCCGTATCGAATCACTTGGTTGAAGTGTTTGTCATTGGCCATGCCGATCAAATGTGTATTGTCTGCCTGAATAAACAAGGTGCCTTGATGATCTGCCAAGTAAGTATACAATTCTCCTTTAGCCGTTTTTACACCTTCGAACGAACCGAATCCTTCCAAATGTGCTTTACCGACATTGGTGATTAGACCTAAAGTTGGTTGTGCTAAACTAGATAGGAAAGCAATTTCACCTACGTGATTCGCCCCCATTTCAATAATCGCTATTTCTACCTCAGCGCCGATGCTTAAAAGCGTTAGTGGCACACCGATATGATTATTTAAATTGCCTTTGGTGGCCAATGTCCGATATTTTTCGCTGAGCACGGCGTAGATCAATTCCTTGGTTGTGGTCTTGCCATTCGTGCCGGTAATACCGATCACTGGAATGTTCAGTTGCTGCCGATGATACTTTGCCAACTCTTGCAACGTCGTGAGCACATCATCTACCAGAATGTACTGCGTTTCGTTTTCTTGATAAGCCACTTCATCAATCACGACATATTTGGCACCACTGGCAAGTGCTTGTTTGGCAAAGTCATTGCCATTGAAGTTGCCGCCTTTCAGCGCGAAGAAGATGCAATCTTGGCTAATTTGCCGCGTATCGGTACTGACTTGTGGAAATTGCTGATATATCTGGTAGAGTTGTTCGATCTGCATGAGCCGGTTTATTTACCACAAAAATAAATAAAAAACCGATGCGATCTATGCAAGGAATATTTCTGCAATCATGCATCGTGCACTCCCACCACCATACTTCTCAATCGTGTACAATGGCGTATGTAGAAGCTCGCCGTGTGCAGCTAGCTTTTCCTTCTGCGCATCGGTGAAGTGTTTATACGCTTGCTCACTCATCACGATCAATGGATCTCCCTCTGTCTTCGTGCGCAACTCCAAGATATTCCCACAAAAATGGTTCATTTGCTCTTCGCTAATCTCCACAATCTCGCGACCGCTGTCTTCGAGCGCTTGCTGCACTTTTTTACGCTGCTCACTATCTCTGATAGAATCCAGACAGATCACGGCAAATGTCTTTCCAACTGCCATCATCACATTGGTATGATAGATGGGCAATGGATCGCCATCTACTTCTTGAAAGGCCTCGAACACGACTGCTTTATAATGCAGATCTTCGCAAAAGCGATCTACTAAAGCCGGATTAGCCCGTGGTGACAAAGAACAATAGGCCACGCCGTTAATCCGATCTAAAACCAATACGCCCGTGCCTTCTAAGTAGTAATGTTGATCTTCATAAATAGAATAATCTATGATCTGATCGTATGGCAAACCTTCTTTTTGCAAAGCGCCGAGCACATTCAGGTTGCGTTCCAGCCGCCGATTTTCGGCATACATGGGATATAGTACGGCTTTGCTTCCGTGAAAGGAAATAACATTATTTGGAAAGATGCTGTCAGGGGTATCCCATTGGCCGCTATCTTCTACAGTGATGACTCGAACATCATTGTTTTGCAATAGTTGCGCCATGGCATTGAACTCCGCCAAAGCTAATTGCTGCGTATTATCTTGCGTGTCTTCGGCAGTTTGGAAATAATTATTGACCGCAGTATCTTCATTCTTACGAAATTGGGATGGTCGCACCATCAAGATCGTATCCGTAGTTTGTTTCATAAGCTTAATCTCGATAAAGTGGTAAAGTGGAACATCGAAGCAAACCTTCTTGTTTACCAATTTCGTGATAGGGTATTTCTTCTACGTGCAATCCTTGCGCTCGCAACCAATCGTTTAACCGTGTGAATTGCTTTTCGGAAACCACGACCTCCGGTGAGATAGAAAAGACATTGGAATACATCTGATACATCTCATCAGCGGTGATCTGGAAAAGGTTTTCTAGACCAAATAGGTCCACCAAAAATTGATATTCTACGGGGTTGCGAAATCCACCTTCATAAACAATGGCTTTATCTACGCCTACAGGTTGAAAACAGCAATCCAAATGCAAGGCATTGGCGCGCGCATTGGTCATGGATTTTACCAGATCAAATGACTTTACTTTTTTTTCTGGGAAAAGATCCTGCATAAAAGCAATGGCCGCCGTATTGGTTCGCGCGGTATTATATTGACTGTAATCTGCTCCGGTATAGGTTCCGATCAGCAAATAATCGTTCCACACTAAGACATCTCCGCCTTCGATATGCACTTCCTCTGGCGGAAAAACTAATTTCCTCGGATCAACCTGTTTCACGATTCCTTGAATCGCTTCCCACTCATCCGCCCGATCGGGCAATATGTTCGCCTTCACGAAGACATCGTCCACCACAAAACCGATATCTCTGGTAAAAATCTGATTCATGTTGTCGACCAGATTAGGACGCAGTACTTCCACATCATACTTTTCAAGCACGTGTTGAAATGCAGTGAGTTCTTTCACCATATCTGCTTCTACGGGATAAGTGCCGGCTTGAATATGTTCCAGCGATTTGGGATCGTAAGCTTCCGCTTCTGTTGGCGTTGCACCATTAGAATCTGCTCGACCCAAAATTACGGAGCGCAATCGGTTCGTTTCATTGTGTATAGCAAGCTTTAACATACTTTCTAGTTAGGGGATCCATCTCGCTTAAATTTACGCAATTATTTTGAGCCTTTGGGTAGCGACAACTTATAAAGATTAATAAAGATCTCACCAGTAAATCTGTTCCCCAAAGTAGCTGTGCGACTCTCCAAACATAAAAAGTACAACAAACGGATGAAGTAGTTTTCGAGAAACTGAACTCTTTTGTAAAAACACTGGATCTTCAAAATACTCCTATTCAAGAATGCTGGCGTTGCGCTGATGGAGTCGATTACATCTTGTAAGCTCCGAAATGGGTCGAATAGTATAGAACACAGCATCTCATTAAACACCGACGATAAAGTCCGCCAAGAATTTGTCGAATTTTTAGAATCTTTATAGTGTTTTTTGTCTTTGAGTTCTTTGGTAGGCAGTACTTAAAATATGTTTTAAGTAGGCTATTGTACTGTTGAGAATAAATGAATTACAAGGCTCTTTTTTCGTCGATAAAAATCGTATTTTTGCACCATCAAAATGTTCATGAAATAGCAACCTGTTAAAAGCGATTAAAACAGATGCTAGAACAATGTAAATGAAAAAGTTAAGGGCAAAAATGAGCAACATATTCTACAGTGAAAAATTTGAAGATCGTCACAATGGTCCACGTGCCACGGAGGTAGACGAGATGTTAAACTTTCTGGGGGTGTCTTCTTTAGACGAGCTAATAGAGCAAACAGTGCCTGCTCCTATTCGGAGAAAAGCACTACGTTTGCCAGCGCCTCTAAGTGAAGTCGCGTATCTAGAACGCGTCAATCAGATCGCTGAAAAGAACAAAGTTTTCAAATCTTTTATCGGACAGGGTTATTACAATGTCGTGCTTCCAGGTGTTATTCAGCGTAATGTATTTGAAAATCCAGGATGGTACACGCAATACACACCTTACCAAGCGGAGATCGCACAAGGACGTTTGCAAGCATTGTTAAATTTCCAGACGATGGTTTCTGACCTGACCGGTTTAGAGATCGTGAATGCTTCGTTGTTGGATGAAGCTACTGCGGCTGCAGAAGCGATGTTTATGTTGTTCAATGCGCGTAAAAACAAAGAAGCGCGTACTTTCTTGGTAAGCGCAGATATATTCCCACAAACATTAGATGTATTGCACACCCGTGCTTTACCATTTGGCGTTGAGATCAGAACAGCAGATGTCTCCGCAAATGATCTGACAGAAGATGTATTTGCTATATTTTTACAATATCCTGCGGCGAGTGGTTCGGTATCCGATTATCGTGCGCTTGTTAGCGCAGCCAGCGAGAAAAATATTACCACTGCAGTAGCAGCAGATTTGATGTCGCTGGCGTTATTGACGCCTCCAAGCGAATGGGGCGCTGATGTCGTGGTTGGTAATAGTCAACGTTTTGGTGTACCAATGGGTTTTGGCGGACCACATGCAGCTTATTTCGCTACAAAAGATGCTTACAAACGTTCAATCCCCGGCCGTATCATCGGTGTAACTTCGGATTCATCCGGTAATTACGCGCTTCGTATGGCGCTACAAACACGTGAGCAGCACATCCGCCGCGACAAAGCATCATCTAATATTTGTACCGCGCAAGCTTTGTTGGCGATCATGGCATCTTTCTACGCTGTTTATCACGGCCCACAAGGCATCAAAAATATTGCTTCAAGAATCCACGATTTAACGCGCTTGGCAGATCAAGCGATTCAAGCTTTAGGATACAAACAGCTTAACGCAAACTATTTTGATACATTGCGTTTTGAAGTGGGTGAGCAAGCAGGCACGTTGAAGGGCGAAGCACTAGACAACAACCTTAACTTCTTCTACCAAGATCAATTTGTAGGGATCTCCATCGATGAAACCACGACATTCGAAGACATCAAAACCATCGTTAAAGTATTTGCCAGAATAAAAGGTAAAAATGCGAATGATGTAGATGTTGAAGCGATTGCAGAACAGTTGGAACAAGCAATTCCTGCCGATTTAGTACGCCAGTCGGACTATCTTACGCACCCAGTTTTCAATAGCTACCACTCCGAAAGTGAGATGCTTCGTTATATCAAATCGTTGGAAGCCAAAGATCTTTCTTTGTGCCATTCGATGATTCCGTTAGGATCATGTACCATGAAGCTGAATGCCACTTCGGAGATGATTCCAGTAACGTGGGCACGCTTTGGCAGCTTGCATCCATTTGCACCAGTCGATCAAACTTCGGGTTACATGCAATTGTTAGATGAGTTGAACCAATGGTTGGCCGAGATTACTGGTTTTGCCAAAATGTCTTTCCAACCAAACTCGGGTGCACAAGGTGAGTACGCTGGTTTGATGGTGATCCAAGCGTATTTGGAGAGCAAAGGCCAAGGACATCGCAATATTTGTTTGATCCCGGCTTCTGCGCACGGCACCAATCCAGCTTCTGCTTCGATGGCAGGCTTGAAAGTGGTGGTGGTGAAATGCGACGAGCGTGGAAATATTGATGTAGCCGATCTAAAGGCCAGAGCAGAAGAGCACAGCGAAAACCTACATTCTTTGATGGTGACTTATCCATCTACACATGGTGTGTTTGAAGAGCCGATCATTGAGATCTGTAACATCATTCACGAACATGGAGGTCAAGTTTATATGGACGGTGCCAATATGAATGCACAAGTTGGTTTGACCAGTCCAGGGTTTATTGGCGCAGACGTTTGTCACTTAAACTTGCACAAAACATTCTGTATTCCTCATGGTGGTGGTGGCCCAGGTATGGGACCGATCGGCGTAGCCGAGCACTTGGTGCCATTCTTGCCCAATCACAGCGTAGTACCAGTTTCTGGTAAAGAAGGAATCACGGCAGTATCTGCCGCACCTTATGGATCGACTTCTATTTTGGTGATTCCACACGCATATATTGCCATGATGGGCAGCGAAGGTCTTACTAACGCCACTAAAATCGCCATCTTAAACGCAAACTATATCAAAGCACGTTTGGAAGGACATTATCCAGTATTGTATGCTGGCGCAAATGGTCGTTGTGCGCACGAGATGATCTTGGATTGTCGCAATTTCAAAAACGTGGGTATTGAAGTCGCTGACATTGCGAAACGTTTGATGGATTACGGTTTCCACGCCCCAACAGTTTCATTCCCAGTCGCTGGCACCTTGATGGTAGAGCCGACAGAATCGGAATCAAAAGCAGAGTTAGACCGTTTTTGCGATGCTCTAATCGCCATCCGTGCTGAGATTGCTTTGGTAGAATCTGGCGAAGTGGATGCTAAAACAAACGTATTGAAAAATGCACCGCACACGGCTCAGGTAGTGATTGACGATGAATGGAATCGTCCATACAGCCGTCAACAAGCTGCTTATCCATTAGCCTATTTACGCAATAATAAATTTTGGCCTACTGTTGGTCGGGTGAATGAATCACAAGGTGACCGTACCTTGATCTGTTCTTGCCCTCCGATAGAAGCGTATGCTGAGCTAGAAGCGTAAGCAACTTTCAGCCAATACAAAAAAAAGGATCTGACCGTACGGTCAGATCCTTTTTTCGTATAATCTAAATCGATAGCTATGCAATTCGCGACCGCAATAGCAGATAACATCAATAGGTTTAAAAGCTAAATGACTAAGTTTGCAGTATGGCGTTTGGAAAACTCTATCTTATACCCGTGCCCCTCGCAGAAAGTGCAGAAAAGGCATCATACACTTTATTACACCAAGAAGTTATTCAATCTATTGACGAGTACATCGTAGAGAATGAAAAGACAGCACGTAAATTTCTGAAACATGCTGGGCTTAAAATTCCGCAGAGCGAATTGGTTATTCACGATTATGGCAAACATGTGCGTGATAAAGTGGATTATAATGCTTTATTTAAAGGGTTGATGTCTGGCAAAGATGTAGGATTAATGTCTGATGCTGGATGCCCTGGCGTAGCAGATCCTGGCGCACTGGTCGTTGCAGAAGCGCATAAACGCGGCATTCACGTTCATCCTTTAGTCGGCCCCAGCTCCATCTTGCTTGCATTGATGGGATCGGGGTTCAATGGGCAGCAATTTAGTTTTCAAGGATATTTACCCATTGATAAGGGGGCGCGCAGCCGAAAAATCAAAGATTTGGAATCCGTATCCGCGCGAGAGCACAGCACACAGATTTTTATCGAAACACCATTTCGTAATGAACAACTGTTGAGCGAATTACTACGCACCTGCCAACCGAAAACGCGATTGTGCATCGCTTGGAATCTCACTGGCGAAGACGAACAGATCATCTCGCAGCCGATCTCCCGGTGGAAAACACTAGAAGGAATTGACCTCTATAAAAAACCTGCTATATTCCTGCTTTTTGCTTCATAATATCCGTAATTTTAGCTGAAATGATCTCGACTGCATTCCAGAAACGAGCTCAGCACTTACATGAACGAAACACAGATGTCCGAATTATCACCAGAATTAATTGCCGAATTGCAGCAGTTGACGATCTATGTCTTGATCGTCATCCTTTTGGTGTGGATTCTCTTTGCGTACAACGTACGCAAGACATTATTACTCATTAAGCCCGAAAACCAAATTATCTTACCCAATCAAGCTTGGTTCTTGGCAGTCCCACTCTTTAATATTTTCTGGAACTTTGAGGTCTCCAAGCGATTGGCATACTCCTTTAACAATGAGTTTTTTGATCGCAAAGTTGCGGTAGAAGATATGCCGACTTTACAAATCGGAAATCGCTATGCGTGGTCTTTTTTGATATACAACATTCCATTTTTTCCAGACTTCATCCGTTTGCTGGCATTCATTCTGTGTATTACATACTTCATATCATACTGGTATAAGATTGTACAGTTTAAGTCGTTGATTGAAGAGCATGAAGCTTGGAAACAAAAACAACAATCCGATGAAGATTAAAGAATTAACCAATTATCTAGAGCAATTTGCCCCTTTAAGCTATCAAGAGTCGTATGATAACTCCGGCTTAATCGTTGGGAATCCAAACGATGAGGTACATCGTGCCTTGGTCTCTTTGGATTGCACGGAAGCTGTGGTAGACGAGGCTATCGCCGAAGGATGCGATATCATTATCTCTCATCATCCCATTATTTTCAAGGGATTGAAACGGTTTACAGGTCAAAATTATGTGGAAAGAACTGTTATCAAAGCCATCAAAAGTGGCATTGCACTATATGCCATACACACCAACTTGGATAATGTATTGGGCGGTGTAAACTCTAAAATTGCCGAAAAGCTTGAATTGGAGTCAGTTTCCATATTATCACCGAAAAAACATTTGTTGAAAAAGCTAGCCGTATTTGTGCCACGCACTCACGTGGAAGATGTACGTGAAGCTCTTTTTAAAGGTGGCGCAGGTCACATTGGAGAATATGATGAAGCCAGTTTTAATACGGCTGGATACGGCACTTTCCGACCGCTAGATGATGCGAACCCGACGATTGGATCGCGTGGTGAGCAAGAGCGCGTAGAAGAAACGAAAATAGAAGTTGTGTATCCTGCACATATCGAGCGCCAAGTATTGGTCGCCATGTTTGCCGCTCATCCCTACGAAGAGGTAGCTTACGACGTTTTGCAGCTCGACAATACGGTTCAAAAGGTCGGCTCGGGTGCTATTGGAAACTTGAACGAACCTTTGCCGGGGGAAGATTTCTTACGGTTCTTGAAAGAAACATTAAAACTCTCCGTCATCCGGCACACTGCCCTACCCGATCATCCTATCAGTCGAGTCGCAGTCTGTGGAGGTGCTGGCGGATTTTTGTTGCAAGATGCGATACGCTCTGGAGCTGATGTATTTATCACTTCTGATTATAAGTATCATGAATTCTTTGATGCCGAAAATAAAATCTTGATAGCCGACGTAGGACACTATGAAAGTGAACAATTTACGCAAGAATTATTGTTGGAATTAATTCAGAAAAAATTTGCTAACTTTGCTGTCCTGTTGACTGAAACAGAGACAAATCCGATAAAGTACTTTATTTAATGGAACAAACTGTAGAACAAAAACTAAAAGCTTTATGGGCATGGCAATCGATCCATACCAAAGTTGACAAAATTCGCCAGGTAAGGGGAGAACTGCCTATTGAGGTGGCTGATCTAGAAGACGAGATCGCGGGATTAGAAACTCGTAACGAGAAAATCCGTAGTGAACTTGACGAATTGGAAGATTCCATCGTGTCACGTAAAAACATGATTAAAGATGCGCAAGCAGCTATCAAGAAATACGAAACTCAACTAAATGAAGTAAAGAATAATCGCGAGTACGATGCAATCACCAAGGAGATAGAGCTTCAGGGCTTAGAAATCCAAGTTTGTGAGAAGCGTATACGCGAAGCTGAATTCGAGATCAACAATAAGACCGAACTTTACGAGACGACAGAAGGAAATCTTAACTACAGTAAAGGTGAGTTAGACGTGAAGAAGCAAGAGCTAGAAAACATCACTTCCGAAACGCAAAAAGAGGAAGATTCGCTTTTAAAAGAAGCTGAAGCTTCTGAAAATAATATTGATGACCGATTGTTGAAAGTATCGAACAAACTACGGAAATCTTTCCGGAATGGCTTAGCTATTGTATCGATCGAGCGCGACAGCTGTTCTGGTTGCCACAATAAGATCCCAGCTCAAATGCAATCAGAGATTAGACAACGTAAAAAGATTTTGGTATGTGAACACTGTGGTCGCATCCTCGTAGACGAAGAAATCGCCTCAGAAGAATCCTAACACGACATGAGAAAATTTCCGCCCTCCAAGACAATCTTGGGGGGCTTTTTCGTTTGTAGACAACCAACTACAAATCAAAATTGCATGGGAAAATTTGTGTTCAAACACTAAAATAATGTTTTAGATTTGCCTCAGTCTATACAGATTCCCTCCTCAGGTAGGCCTCAGGTAGGGATCTTTTGAAAAACATAAAATAAAGAAAATGAACACAAAAGCACGCCGCACCTATGTTGCGCCAACACTGGATATCTTTATTGTAGAATTGGAGAATAGTATTGCAGCAGGCTCGGCACAAGTCGTTGTTCAGTCTCCAGATCAGGATGTAAATCATATGTGGGAATCTAACTTTGCTGATGATCGTGAGATCTATTGGTAATCCCATTTAGAATATACAACCATGATGAATAGACTATATATTTTGCTCCTGCTATCAGTGTTGTCTTCTTGTAGCAAAGAGTCCTTTACGGAGCAAACCTCCTTGGAAGTTAATCTGCTAGATCTAGAAGTTCAGACCACGGAGTCCGGAGATGCGGATGATGCCAACACGTTGACACGCGCGGCAACCAATACAACGGCATACGGAGATACTCCTGTAGAAGTGGCAAATATTCCATTCAATCAACATTTTGGTATTTCCGTATCACTATCACGTGATTTACCTAACTCCTCCTCGGAAAACGGCAATACGCTCACTCGTGCGGCTGGAATAACAAATAGCGGACCTAATAGTTGGAAGTTGGATAATGGTGTAAAATATCGCTTATTAGCTTATGACAATAACGAAAGCAAAGTGATAGATACCGTATACACCGTTGGGCAGTACAGCGGCGGCGGATTGAACTTAAATAGTGGAAGTACCTACACTTTTATTGTATATTCAATATTAAGCAAATCTCAGGTACCAGCAGCTCCAGCAGGCAAATTATCTGACGCCGTCTTCACAAATATTGATGGTAATACAGACTTTATCCATTTCCGTAAGGTTCAAAAGCTAAATCCCGGCAAGAATGCGCTGGACGTAACAATGAAGCATGTATTCAGCCAATTAACCACCAGCATAAACAGTGCTGCTATAGGAAATATCACCACCGTTAAGGCTCGTGTAGGAGATCATTACCTATCTCCTACGATCAGCCTAAACAGTGGAAACGTGTTGGCTTACAATAATAAAGCAACAAACGGAAAAGATATCGTATTTGCTAATACCAGTACAACTAGTGCCGCCAATGACGCGACTATAATCTGCAATAATGGGTCTACTACTAGCACTATCACGATAGATGAGATTACTATCAATAATGTAACGAAGAAGGCGATCTCAATCCCTGGAATAAAACTAGCCCCGGGAACTCGCTATGTACTAACATTAAAAATAAAAACCTTTACACCAGATGCTGAACCAGGTATTGAATTGGGGAATAAAATATATGCGCCAGGGAATTTGACATATGATCGCAACTCAAATACTTATAGTTTTTCCACAAAAGGCGAGGGAGACCTTTGGTTTAAAAATTATGTAAAACCAAGACGTAATGATCTAGACAGCCGCCCCTGGGGACAGAATAATCAAGAAGCGCGGGCGGATTTAAACGGCGACTCTGGAGATCCTTGTGCATTGGTTATGCCATTAAATACATGGAGACTTCCAAATCGTACAGAAATGGAGAACATTAAAACTGCCTCAGAGGCTCAAGTCAGTGGACATCCGGGACCAAATATCTATGCCCCTGTTCGTTATATTGCAGAAACTTATCCTGGCGGGAATAGACGCGGTATGTACTTTGGTACACAAACTAATCCCGGCACAAATTACAATAAATACCTCTTTATTTCTTTCGATGGTATTTACAACAATAACACCACTCGCGGCGATTTAGATAACACCGGTTGGTACATGCTTAAAAATGGAAGTAACTACGAGTATATGCAGATTGGACCAAACATTTATACATTCAATTTCTATCAACTTGGAGACAACACAGCCGTATCTATACGCTGTGTGAAGGCAAACTAAGCCCTATCTAAGCAAGCTTAACAGCAATAAAAAATGTATCTGTTGGCGGGCTTATGTATTTCGTACATAAGTCTGCCAACATTTTTGTTTTGTAAGCTCTCTTATGGACTGAAATTACGGCTATATAACCCGTGAGATATCATGTGTTAGTGCAAAAACCGCTCAAGGTAGCCTATATTCTCCCCCAAGTTACGATCTTTAAGCAAAACCACCTTCTTGTCATCCAACAGATAGAAGGTTGGCGAGGCTTTGAGGTCATAGAGATTATTCGCAACAATTGAACGATCTGCATTCATAACATTCTTCCATAGCGAAGGAATGTACTGCTGATAATCTTTCCACAGATTGGGCTCCGCATTGGCATAAACAGCCAGTATCTGAAGATCTCCGCGCTTAATCCATTCCTGAACCTTCGCAATAGGCTGCAAACTTTCTATTGCGTGAGCGCAACCGCCACAGCCTGGCTCATAAAAAAACAATAAAATGTATTTTGATTGTTGGCTAAATAGATCCTCATTTTTACCATCTACCGTTTGGAAGGCAAAGTTAGTGGCTTTGCTACCTGGATTGTTCCGTTGTATTAGAGTTAATCGATCCTGAAATCTTTGTCGATGGTAATCGGGTATACTTTCTTCGTCTACCAAAAACTCTAAGACTGCTTGGTAAAGCGTCTCGTTGTACATTGGCGAGTTCGGGTCGTACAAATACTTACCATAACTTTCTGCAAAGAAATTCAAAACTTTGGGCGAAAATGACGCGCGTTTTAGCATTGTTTTGATGGCATCGGCAGACTTTTTAGGATCGCTTTGAGCTGCTATCGTAATAAAATCAACAACAGCCTGCTCTCCTACTTCTGGTTTAACGATAGCGAGGGAATCTTTAAAGTCGAATTTTTCCCAAAAATCCGTCACTGTAGAAGTGGCGGATTCCATGGTCTCAGGTTTCTCCGCACGTTTCTCTTGACAGGAAAAGTGAACCAGCATGACAAGCAAGATGCACCAGACAAAGTGTGTCTTCATAACAACAAGAATTAATATAGCTCATTAATTGTCACCAAATAAGGCCGCGAAAATACCACGACGTTGTTTTTTCGCAGTTGTGTTGGGTTGTCCGTACAATATTGGAATAATATCTTGAGCGCCCTGGCGCATGGCGGAAATAGCTCTATAAATAGCTGTCCAATCAGGCAATCCGCCAAGATTACGATCATCAATAAATAAATCTGCCGTCAGCTTGCGTGATGCGCTGACAGCCTCTTCTTCTGGAAAGTTGGCATTGTGTGCATAAAAAACAACGCCTTTTGAAGCGCAATAATCAATAGCTTCTTGCAAAAGCGCTCCCTCGCGTACTGTCCATAAGATAAGCGTGTGGCGCTCTTCTCTTAGCCTTATTAATATATCTATAGCAAATGGTATAGGCTTACCAATTTGAGGATAGCGATGTTCTACAATGGTACCGTCAAAATCTACAGCTATTATCATTTTAAGTTGCGTATGTGAAATATGTTTGGACACACTAAGATAGGGTTTTGTAGATACAAAATTCAAAAACAGGTAGCTTTACAAGCACCTGTTTCTGAATAACTGTTGGCGATGTAGAGTAATCACTACGATTAGCATCCTACCTACAGCATCTTTTCTACCTTCTTACACAACGAACATTGAGAAATGGAGACTCTAATAATCCTGCGCCGAGAACTCCCAAAGAAAGCGTCTCGAGAACATTTGGCACGATGCTATTATATGCAGATGTAACGAGTGGCACGGCCGGAACCCTTGTAGCTCGAAAACTGTAAGCCCCTAGACCGAGTAAACCGCCTACATCCAAGAGCCGATCCTGAGTCCAAACTCTTGCTTCCGTACCATAACCAGTGATACCAATGTTGATGGTAACCGCACCAGCTACCAAGCCAACAGCAGTACCAGATCCGTTCATATTAAAGCGTAAATTTGAGCTAGGGAATTGGGGCGAACCAGTGCCTGAAGCAGCGTATTCATAGTAACCCAATCCACCGACTGTGTTGTAGACTACACTTTGAGATGGACCGGTAGATCCAAGCAAGCCAGAAGTTCCCAATGTGTTAAAATCAGCTACCGTAGCCTGACGCCAAACACTTAGACCATCCTCAGGTCGGGATGTTGGATGTACCGATGTACAAGGATCGCCAGTTACACCAAACATGGTTGGAATATCTCCACGGAAAGACCAATATGACTCTCTGGCGTTCGTATGTGCATAAGTAGCATAGAATCGATAGCGATTTCTTTCACTAGGATTTAGATACAGATTTGTCCTAGCCCAGCGAACGGTAGACCCCGCTACAGTCAGCGGAGATTCAATCAAATCGATTTTCGCATTGTAGGTACGGCCAGCCGTCATAGCGCCAGAAGTGTTGAAGCTAAATGATCGATTTAATCCAGTGAAAGCTCTTGTTGTATTTCCATCAGTCATAGTTATGGTTACTCCCGTCAAATTAACGGATAGCGCTGGAAAAGAAGCTTCTGTCGCTGAATAAAAATAGATCGCCTTTCGATCGTTAAAGCCTGCGTCTACATTTTGAAAATTGGCTACTGTAAAAGTAGTCGTAGGTGTATAAGCAGTTGGATTAGAGACCTGAGCAGTAGCCAGATTGAAAGTACCCGTTGTAAGTGGCGAAGAGCCACCTGCTATACCACCAACAGTAATACCGAGTTGCGTTATATTATCGGCGAACATACCCCGAGCGTCAATCTCCACAGCTAAACGAGCTACCTGATGACGAAAATTAATCGCTAGAGGCGTATTAGCAGCGCCAGTCGGTAAGATGGTAAATGTACCTGTAGCGTACAGAAAGTCTGAATTCGTACCCATACTGACTGCAGGATTAGACCCTGTAGTAGCTATAGGTGGTATGTCATTAGCATTATTATAAGAATACGCGTACCATTGGTAGCTATCTCCACGCACCACTTCTATCTGCTGCGTGGTGTCGACTACATTAGAAGCAGAGGAAGTCAACTGCTTTTGTCTCCAAAATGTTTGTGTCCCACCAACCACCTTATACAATACGAGCCTATATTTAAAGCCGGCTGTCATCGGCGATGTTGCTCTTGGAAGAGTTTCTGAGGAATTAGCCAGTGCTGGGGTACCATTCATTTCTTGCCCTTTCCAACTTGATGACACAGAGGTAATCACATCAAAGCCATCGCCTTCTATATAGTTAGCACTATTTTCGAAGTTAGTAAGATCTGATTTACCTGATAACCGAGTCGATCGCTCGATATTTCCTTTGGCATCAAACGGAGAATTCAAATCCACATTTTCGGCATCATCGATGGTAGCTTGCACCACTAGTAAGCTGGCATTAGGATCTTGCAGATCTTCTCGACCTGCATTACGTTTACAGGCTGTCATGCAAAAGCAAAGCAATAGAAATAAAGCGCTTACAAAGCACTTGGATTTAATAAATCGCTGCGTAATCATAATAATGCGTTAGGAATTAACTATTCAATTTGCTACTGCTGCCCTTACAAGTCTGTGGTCCAATAACCACTGCCACCAACTTCCCAGTCTTCGACTGCTGGCTGATACGGTGTACCTCCCGAACCTCCTGATACGTTCACAGAAGATGCAGCAATACCATACTCTGCTATTAATCGAACTACACTTACTACAGGCCTTGAATAGGATTTTTTTTTGTGCTTCATAATTATAAAGGATAAATACGTGAAAATTGTGATCGTTATACAACTTAAATATCGAATTATACAAGTAATACCAATTGCGGTAATTTAAATATGATTTATATAAAAAAAGGACGAATTTAAAACCTATATAACTGACTATTAACCTCCAAAGATATAACCATTATTATCCCACTTAGAGAAAATTATATCGAACAGCACAAAAAATGACATTTGTTTCTTGCACATATCATAAAGTATCTGCGGCAGGAAAAATAATTTTTTTACAATATTCCCCACAAGGTTACTTTTAACCAAAAGCAGTAGGCAAATAAAGGAAAAGCGAAAAATGATAAAGCGTAACTATTAGTGGTTAACCAATAAGGAATCTTGTGGGGATTTTTACAGAAATTTGCAGAACCCATTTAGACTATATGGAAAATGAATTAACCCGACAAGCTCACATAATTACAACGCTCAGCCCTTAACATCGTTATCCAGGACGACTGAACTTCGTAAACAGCTAATAACCAACAGCTATAAACTAAAAAATAGCTAGCTTTGCATAAGTCATAAAAAAGAAAATCATGATGTCATTGCTATCAAATAGGCATCGTTGTTTGTAGTGTGAATGCTACATAAGTGAATAAATAGTGCTGATATATTCGCCCTTAAATCCTACATATAGTAACTTTACTGCTGAAATTAACTTGGGCTGAATTATTATCAATGCCACTTTATAGAGAAACATTAATAAACAATTACACGGTTATAGATCACTAATAAGATGAAGATATTGGTCGTATGTATTGCATTTATTGTAGCCTTTCTATTAGGAAGATTACTATTGCCTTATGTACTACTTATTAGTTATCGTAAGCGATTGTTCGACCCTGTTGATGTTCGCAAAACTCACACTCAGTTGGTCTCTAGACTTGGTGGAGTGACCTTTGTACCAATTCAGTGTGTGTTGGTCGTATTAACACTGATTTTGTGTTACAGAAACAATCTAGTAGACTTTAACCTTGAGACCTTCGAAATCTATCCAATGATAATGGGATTAGTCTGTGGTTTGGTGGTGTTATTTATTGTGGGTATTACGGATGATTTGATTGGCATTAGCGCCAAAACCAAACTTTACATGCAAATATTAGTCGCATGCTTCTTGCCTATATCGGGTGTTTGGATCAATGATTTGTATGGTGTGTTTTTTATAACACATATACCAGCATGGATAGGTATACCATTTACTGTTTTTGTCACTGTACTAATTATCAATGCGATCAACTTAATCGACGGAATTGACGGATTATGTTCAGGCTTAGTATTAGTTGGGTGTCTCGCTTTAGGCACTTTATTTATGATTAATCAAGCATGGTTACACGCTTTGTTCGCGTTTATCACAGCAGGATTACTCATTCCTTTCTTCCATTATAATGTGTTTGGAATTTCTCGAAAAAAGCGCAAGATATTTATGGGTGATTCAGGGAGTTTGACTCTAGGCTTGTCCATGTCCTTCCTTTCAGTTAGCTACGCGATGAACAACCCGCATATCCAACCTTTCTCGGAAGGAGCAATCGTTGTAGCGTTTACCGTGCTCATCGTCCCGGTGATGGATGTGGCGCGCGTAATGCTAGTGCGTGTACGCTTAGGACACCCCCTTTTTCGTGCAGATCGTAACCATATCCACCACAAACTGCTAGACGCGGGCTTGTCTCATCAAAAGGCAATGATTACTATTATATCACTTGCAGGCTTTTTTTGTATCTTTAATGCCATAGCTGTGCAGCTTATTAGCAACAACATCGTACTAGCAGCAGATTTAGTTTTATGGGGGATTTTTCATACCGTAGTTGATAAAATCCTGAAACGTAAACAATCTACCGTTGGTAAAACGATTTCTAATACGTACAAAAGTCACAATCAGGTAATAGCAGATCAATTAAAATAATCGGCGGAGACGCTCATAAACACAACCTTTCTTAATGAAAATAGCGATTATCGGTGGATCAGGTTTCGTAGGAACCAAACTAATAGACGCTCTGAGCGTTTCACCCGAGTTTTCTGTAGTTAATATCGACAAAGAGCCTAGTTTTTCACACCCATCTATCTCCATCATAGGAAATGTATTAGATATCAATTCCCTAGCAGATTCCTTAGCCAATGTAGATGTGGTTGTACTTTTAGCCGCAGAACACCGAGACGATGTATCTCCTACGTCATTGTATTATGATGTAAATGTACAAGGAATGCAAAACACCTTGGAAGCTATGGAAAAGCAGGGCGTAAAAAAGATCATATTTACCAGTTCCGTGGCTATTTATGGCTTAGATAAAGATAATCCTAATGAATCGTTTCCTGCCGAACCATTCAATCACTATGGCAAGAGCAAATGGGAAGCAGAAATACTTTTACAACAATGGGCTCAAAACCATACAGATTGGAGCATTGATATTGTTCGGCCTACAGTAATTTTTGGTGAGGGAAACCGAGGCAACGTATTCAATCTTTTAAATCAAATAGCTTCTGGTAAATTTATGCTCATTGGAAAAGGAAACAATGAAAAATCCATGTCCTATATTGGAAATATCGTCGCTTTCATCCAATTCTTAATTACTAAGATGAATCCTGGTATACAAGCATACAATTATGTTGATAAACCAGACTTTACTACCAAAGATCTTGTACATCATACTGGCAAAATTTTAGAAAAGCGTATTCCTACAACACGTATTCCTTACTGGCTCGGTATGCTCGGCGGTTATGGTTTTGATTTATTAGCACTCTTAACAAGAAAAAAGCTATCGATTAGCTCAGTGCGCGTGAAAAAGTTTTGTGCTGTGACGCAATACGATTCCACCAAAGCAATGAGCTCTGGTTTTCAACCACCGTATAGCATGCAGGAAGGTCTAAGAAGAACATTAGCCGCCGAGTTTGGAAAATAGTTTATTACGACAGAATCATCAGACTCCATGCTTAAGCAGTTTATCAAAAAATACCTTAAAAACTTTACCTACTTCTATCGGTATCTACGATATCGCATCTTTATCGTAATCGGCCTGACTTTTATGTTCGGCCTGATGGATGGGCTTGGGCTTAGCATGTTTCTTCCTTTGTTTCAAATAGCGGCAGATAGCGAAGGAGGCGCGGCTAACACCGCGACTGAAGATAATTTTTTAATGAATTTCTTTGAGTTAGCTGGCATAGAATTCACCTTAGTGAATATGCTACTTCTGATGGTAGTTTTCTTCGTCTTCAAAGGTTTATTTTTTTATATCAAATCCATCTACGATGCGAAGGTATCTCGTTATTTTCTCGTATCAACTCGTAAAAATCTGTTAGATAAATTTTCACATTTATCCTTTCGTTATTTTATAAATGCAGATGTCGGCGCTGTACAAAATCTAATGACCAATGAAATCAACAATCTACTATATGCTTTTAGAGATTATTTAATTATCGTTCAAAAAGGGGTAATGGTGGTCGTCTACATGTTATTTGCATTTGCCATGAACGCCGAATTTGCTATTTTAATTATGATCGGTGGCCTGTTATTTAATTTTGTATTTCAATGGATTTACAAATTTACACTTGTTGCTTCAAGAAAGCTTGTTAAAGAGAGCAACGATTATCAAGGCACAATCATTCAATTGGTGGCCAATTTTAAATACCTAAAGGCAACGGGTTTCATTAAAGATTATGCAAGACGCGTGATTCACAATATAGAATCTATAGAAGCGGTAAATTATCGATTAGGTAAGTTAGGTGCCATTACTGGCGCCATTCGAGAGCCAATACTGATCTTTATTGTAGCGGCAGTTATTCTGCTACAAGTCTATGTCAGAGAAAGCCCTTTAAGCACCATCATTGTCAGCTTGCTTTTCTTTTATCGAGCTTTGACCAACTTAACGGATCTCCAAGCACAATACAACTACTTTCTAGGCAAAGTAGGCACTATGGAAAACGTCGCGCAATTCACCGAAGAGATTGGAGCAAATAGAGAAATACAAGGTCATGCAAAATACGAGTCACTTCAAAAAGGATTAAATTTCAAAGATCTAAAGTTTTCTTACGGTAATCACCGTATCATTAAAGGGATCAATCTGGACATTGCGAAGAATGAAACCATCGCCTTAGTTGGCGAATCGGGTAGTGGCAAATCTACATTGGTTAATCTTATTGCAGGCCTACTTGATGCAAATAAAGGTAGCTACAAGATAGATTCTAGTGAAATAGAAACGGTTGATAAGTATTCGTTTCAAAACAAAATTGGCTATATATCTCAAGAAACGGTTATTTTCAATGCAAGTATTTATGATAATATCACACTTTGGGCCGAACCAACATCAGAAAATAGGACACGTTTCGATCAAGCCTTAGAGAGGGCATCATTAGCAGATTTTGTACAAGGGCTGGAAAACGGAAAAGATACCATACTCGGAAACAATGGTATTAATCTTAGTGGCGGACAGAAACAACGCATATCAATAGCTAGAGAGCTTTTCAAAGATATCGATATCTTGATACTGGATGAGGCAACTTCTGCATTAGATTCAGAAACGGAAAAGACCATTCAAGAAAATATTGATGCTCTTAAAGGGCAATTTACCATTATCATCATTGCACATAGACTGGCAACGGTCCGAAACGCTGATAAGGTGGTTTTGATGAATGACGGAAAAATCGTTGGTCAGGGTGCATTTGATGTGCTCAAGGATTCATCTCCCAAATTTAAGAGAATGGTGGAGTTGCAGGAGTTGTAATGGAATAAATATTAGGATCGCTGATGAAAAACTAAAAAAATGATACCAATTACTAAACCTTTTTTACCTCCAATCGATGAATACAAAAGTTATGTTGATAGCATTTGGGAACGTCAATGGCTAACTAATATGGGACCACTATCGAGTGACTTGGAGATGAAAATCAAGGATCATTTAGAAGTCAATCACCTTCTGTTTGTCACAAACGGAACCATAGCCTTACAAATAGCTATTAAAGCCCTTGACTTATCTGGTGAGATCATTACGACTCCATTCTCTTTCGTCGCAACTTCAAGTAGCATTGTGTGGGAGGGTTGCTCTCCTATCTTTGTAGACATTGATTCTAAATCACTTAACATAGACGCAAACAAAATTGAAGCTGCTATAACAGAAAGAACCTCTGCAATCTTGGCAACACATGTTTACGGAAACCCCTGTGATGTCATGATGATCGAAGAAATTGCAAGCCGTAACAATCTGAAGGTAATATATGACGGAGCTCACGCATTTGGAGTAAAAGTAAATGGTCGTTCAATTTTTGAATATGGTGATATTTCCACTTGTTCTTTGCACGCAACAAAGCTATTCCATTCGACGGAAGGTGGACTTCTAATAACCTCAAATCCCGAGATACTTAAACGCATGGCGTATATCCGCAATTTTGGTATATCTGGATTTGATTCATTCGCTGAATTAGGTATCAATGGAAAAAATTCCGAACTACATGCAGCCATGGGTTTAGTAAATATGAAATACCTCAAAATGATCCATGAGAAGAGGAAAATTATTACAGAAGCATATGATGAAAAACTTAAAACTTTAAAAGCTTTTAAACCAAAATGGCACGCTAACGCAACACTGAATTATGCCTATTATCCGATCGTTTTGGAAAGTGAGCAGTTTTTACTAGACGTCAAAACCATGCTCGAACAACACGAAATTTTCACTAGAAGATACTTTTACCCATCGTTGGCTAATGCATTACCTTACCTGCCACCTATATCATTAGAAAATACAGATAATATCTCTAAAAAAGTTTTATGTCTTCCTCTCTATTACGATCTCACACTGGAAGAGGTAAACCTAATTTGCCGCTTAATTTTGAGAGCACAAAACAATTAACAGATGAAAGTAGCAATCATGCAACCATATGTATTTCATTATTTAGGACACTTTCAACTTATTAATGCCGTGGATCAATTTGTTTATTGCGACGATGTGATCTTCATAAAGGATGGATGGATAAGTCGAAACAAAATATTAGTAACCGGACAGCCGAACCTTTTCACTATCCCTCTAGATGAAGCTACGCCAAACAAATTTAATACCAAAACTAACAGAAAAAGAGGTGTTAAACTGTATGAGAGTTTACTGAATACAATTGAACTTAATTACAAAAAAGCTAAACAATTTCATGGTTTTTCGAACCTTATTAAAACCGTAGCATCATGTTGATTGTTGGTGCTGGCGGTTTTGCAAAAGAAGTTCTAGAGGTATTAACGGATAATTCTGTTTGCGCAGATATTACTTTTTTTGATGATATTAATCCTAAAGTTCACTCACTTTACGATCACCCAATAATAAGTTCTTTTGATGCTGCCGCAGTTTATTTGAAAAAGGTTGATAATCGGTTCATATTAGGTATTGGTGGCTCAGCCTTAAGGCTGCATTTCTTTGATGTATTTACAAAATTAGGTGGTATTTGCGAGTCTGCTATAAGTGTAAAAGCAAACATTGCCAGTTTTGGTATGGATATAAACTCGGGTGTTTCTATCCTTGGCAACAGCATAATATCTTCTGGCGTCTCTTTAGGAAGGGGTAGTATGGTGTATTATGGATCTATAATATCACACGATGTTAAAGTAGGTGAGTTTTGTGAAATATCTCCTGGAGCAACTATTTTGGGAGGTGCAAATATTGGAAAATTGACACACGTTGGAGCAAACGCCACCGTGCTACCAAGGATCAAAATTGGTGAAAACGTCATAATCGGTGCGGGAAGTGTTGTTACTAAGGATATTCCAAACAACAAAATTGCTATAGGAATACCTGCAAAATTTTATCCACGAAAATGAAAGAAAACTGCGTTAGTGTTATAATTATCACCTATGCTCAAGAAAAATTTATTCGACATGCAATAAACGGAGTCTTGAGCCAAAAGTATTTTGGAGAAATCGAACTTCTTATTTGTGATGACTGCTCTCCCGATTTTACTGACAAAATTGTTGAGAATATTATATTAAATGAATCAATCCCCAAAAATGTAAGAATTGTATACCATAAAAACCAGTCAAATTTAGGTATAGTCCCCAATTTTGTATCAGCACTAAAAAAAGCTAAAGGGCAATTTATTGCCATATGTGAAGGTGATGACTATTGGACTGATCCACTAAAATTGGAAAAACAAGTGGATTACCTAACTAACAATGCAGATTGTAACCTTGTTTATCATAGGGTAATGTTATATGATGAAGACTCTAAACTTTTTACTAAAGAACATCTGAATAAAGAAGACTTTACATTAAAGAGAAATTTAGACACATTAACACGTGATGGCAATTTTATACATACTCCGTCTGTAGTTTTTCGTAACAACATAAATTTCGACTCGCCCCTGTTTAACGGTGTCGTAGGAGACTATATTCTTTGGTATCTTAATGGTGAAAAAGGGCTATATGGCTACCTGCCAGATTATATGGCCGTCTACAGAATATGGAATGGTGGCGTTTGGTCCAAGAGGAGGCGGGCTACAACACATTTCACATTTGCTAAAATGTTGACTCGAATGAGCAAGAGTTCCAATGATCCAGTTATTTCCAACAATCTGCGTCAACAATCAATAGACACGCTACTACGTATTGGCTTTTCCGAGATGTCTTTCAAAGAAAAAATTAATTATACTTATTTTATTTTAAAATATGATCGACGTCCACTAAGAACACTTTTAAGAAAAATCAAAAAATTAAGGCTTTAAGTTAGAGGAAATTAACAGAAGTCGTTCTTTACGTCAATGTTACATCTCGCTACAATAATCCGATTTAAATATTTAAACCGTAGTCAACATCATTAAAAATAACTTCAAAAGGTTAAAGAATGCTATCCATAATAGTTTCATCTTACAAAGACAATCTTTATAGTGCTTTAGCGACCAACATCGCGACAACCTGCGGTATTGAATATGAACTTATTCGTATAGATAACCCAGGGATTATGAGCATAAATTCTGCTTATAATCAGGGAATTGACAAAAGTAATTTTGAACATTTGCTTTTTGTCCACGAAGATGTTTTATTCGAGACTTCAGAATGGGGAAAGATTCTTTTAAGCACTCTGGAAAATGTTCCAAATGTTGGCTTAGTAGGTTTGGCGGGCAGCACATTTAAAACTAAAGCACCTTCTGGATGGTGGATAGATCATAAATTTCAAAAAATGTTTATCACCGAATATAGGAATGGGCGCCTTATTGGAGCATTTAACCAAGATGGTTTAGGTCGCGACTTTGATGAGGTTGTCACCTTAGATGGTGTATTCTTAGCTAGCAAAAAATCTCTTGGATTGAGATTTGATGAAAATTTATCTGGATTCCATAATTATGATTTAGCTATCTCCATCAAATCAATTCAAAAAAAGCTAAAAAATATTATCAGTTACCAAATCAATGTAAAACACTTTTCATCTGGCAATTTCAACAAAGATTGGGTCATCTCTACTCATCATTTTTACAAGATGTACAAAAACTTTTTACCTGTCCGCACTCAAAAGATAGAGGAGGAAGTTAAGTTTGAAAAAGCCAAGTATCTTTGGTTTTTCAATGAGTGCTTCTACTACGGTAAGCTTGATCTTTGTCTATATTATGCTTTTGAAGCTTTCAAACATTTTCCAATGAGCCGCTTACCTTATTTAATGATACTGAAAATTATTTTTCGCCTACCCAGTCTATTAAAGGGTCAAGCTCAATTAAAAATCAAGTAAAATTGAATATGTACGAAATCTCTGTATCCGTCATTGTACCCAATTACAATCATGCTCCATACCTTGAGCAGCGATTGAATTCTATCCTCAATCAAACTTATACGGATTTTGAGCTCATTATAATGGATGATTGCTCATTGGACGAGAGCAGAGAGGTCATAGATCAATATGCTAACCACCCGAAGGTGTCACATATTGTTTATAATGAGAAGAATTCTGGAAGTACTTTTAAGCAATGGGAGAAAGGTATTGCGCTTGCAAAAGGGGAATGGATTTGGATAGCAGAAAGTGACGATTGGGCGGAACACAATTTTTTGGAAGAATTGATACGCAAGACTAACGGATCACCAAACACAAATCTGGCGTTCACTCAATTATATTTGGTACAAGAGAGACCTCAACAAGTTAGCGCTCGATTCGAGGGAAAAAGCCTAGACAATACGCTAGATGGCCTAAGCTTTGTACAAAATCAGATGTTGCCTCACTTAAGTATTTGGAACGCTAGCCAAGCAATATTTAGAAAAGCCGCGTTTTATAAGGTTTCTCCAGAATATTTGAAGTATAAACTCTGTGGCGACTGGATTTTTTGGAGTGAAATAAGTTTACTCGGCGACGTTTTTATTAGTGGTAAGTTTCTCAGTTATTTCAGAAAACATGCAGCAGACGTTACTACAAAGACGACCGCTTCAGGGCTTCGATTTAAAGAAGAACTGCAGGCTATCACGTACCTAAATGAGCTATTACAAGGGTTCGTACAAAACAAAGGGTTCTTCGCCTACCATTTCAGCAACTTCTATAGCGTGAGACACAAGATTCCTAATCAGGCTTACCAAGAAATCCATTCTATGTACTCAGAAAAAGTTCCTCTAAAAGAAAGAATTATTAGACAATGTCGTGCTATTGCAGGTGAGTTATGGAGAAGATGATCGATACAAAACATCCATTAGTTTCTATCATTGTCCCTATCTACAATGTAGAAAACTATTTACCCCGCTGTTTGGAGGACATTTTGGCGCAAACCTATACAAACCTAGAGGTCATTTTAGTAAATGATGGATCAAGAGATTCAAGCGCATCAATTTGCGACGATTTTGCAAAGAAAGACGCGCGCATTACGGTTATTCATCAAGAGAACGCTGGCGTTTCAGCAGCTAGAAACACTGGGTTAGATCATGCAAATGGCACGTACATCTCATTTATTGATAGTGACGATCGCGTACACAACCGGTTTATAGAGTTGCTACATTATTATATCGGGTCTAACAAATTGATAACTTGTGGTTATGAACTATTCGATCAAGACTTTGAAGTTAACCCTAACAATCAGATCGACGTAAGTCAAAACGACATAAAACAGATAACAGACCCTTTAAAAAAGTTGGTTGATATTTTTGACATACTTTATGTCGTTCCTTGGAACAAACTGTATGTAAAAAGTTTATTTGATCAAATTCGATATCCTTGTGGCAGAGTACACGAAGACGAATTCGTAATACACGAAATCCTACACCAGGTAGATGTCTCGTGTTATATGGATATTCCCTTGTATTATTACCGCCGCCGCGCAGGAAGCATCACTGCTGATGAGACAAACGTGGCAGGGTTTATAGATAAAACAGAAGCTATCTACAACCGTAGGAACTTCTTTCTAGATTTGAGCCGCAATGACGACGCTTCAACATTAGATTCTGCCTTATTGAAGCGATTTGTCTTGCCTACCATCAAAAACACAAATCACATTTGGTCACAATATGGCTTACGTGACATTTATACAAACGATACTTTGGGATTTTCAACACGATTAATCTTGTTGATAAAGAAAAAATGCTATCCTTTATATGTTGCTATGGTAAAAATTGGTCGTAAACTTTCAAAATAGTTGTTTTTCAATTTACAAAAACACCATGAAACTAATTTCTTTTGTTCTTCCGGCATATAAAGCAACGTATCTTGACCAAGCAATTTCAAGTATTCTAAATCAATCTTATGAAAATTGGGAGCTTCTTCTTGTAGATGATGCTTCACCCGAAAATTTACAGGTTATCGTAGATTCTTTTAAAGACCCTCGCATTAAATACTACCGTAACCCGAAGAACATCGGTGGTACTGACCTCGTAAAACAATGGAATCACTCCATTACTTTTGCGGAAGGAGAATATATTGTCCTAGCGGCAGATGATGATATCTATCACCCGAACTTTCTGCAGACTATGGTGGAGCTTTCCATTAAATATCCCACTGTGGACATTGTAAGAGCAAAAACTTCCATCATCAATGAACGCAACGAGGTCTCGATAACTGATGAAACGATAACTGAATACTGCAGTAAACACGAATTTCTATACCATTGGTTACGCGCTACAATTTTTACGTGTATTGGCAATTACATGTTCAAAAGTACGGCATTAAAGAGCAAAGGATTTATAAATTTTCCATCTGCCTTCTGCTCAGATGCAGCAACGGCAATTATGATGGCAGAAAATGGTATAGCAAATACAGATAACGTGCTGTTTTCATTTAGAATCTCAGGTATTCATCTATCTAGCGACAGAAGCCAGCTAGATAAAAAGCTTATCGCTACAACAATGTTTTATCGTTGGCTACTTGATTTGAGGTACGAGAAACCTGTTGAAGAAAGAGATCAGTTCTTTTTTTACGAAAACAACACGAAGTACATTCAGAAAAAGTGTCTTTACGATTATTATAATCAGGTTATCAAATATTTACCATGGTACAAATTTTGGAAAATAAGCCAATGTGAATTACTTTCAATGCGAGATAAGTGCATCACATTAGGTCGATTTTTCCATAACAAAGTATTTAGACGATAAGGCAATATGATTAATAGTTGCTTGATGGATCCTAAATTGGAGGAAAATTTCTAAATTATTGATGAAAACAATTAAAGCTATATTTACAAAACGATATCGCAATGCACAAAAATAGTATACCTCTTGTCCTAGCTTTCACGCCCAACTACTTTGTGCCCGCGTGTACTTGCTTGGTTTCTATTCTTGAATCTTCCAAATTCAAGGGCACTTTTCATGTCATTTGTTTACTAACCGAAGAGCTCAACGATGAAATGAAAAGCTCGTTAGCGGACTTGATTGGGCCTTCAAATACATTATCTTTCCTAAATTTAGCAGGTAAGATTGCAGACGATATCTACGTAGACGAGAAATATACTGTAGCAGCTAATTACCGACTACTACTCCCAGATCTCCTACCCGAATTTGACACTATTATATACATAGACTGTGACATTATTGTTCGTAACGATCTAGCAGAACTTTTTCATTCGGTAGATTTAACAGGCCAATATATGGCTGGTGTTTTCGAGGCAACATTAGATTTTCAAAAAGAACATATGTTGGCTATTGGTTGCGATCCAGGAAAGTATATCAATTCTGGGTTATTACTAATGAATCTGCGTGAACTCCGCCAAGATAATATGAGCACTAAATTTTTAGACGCCTTACGGTTTCCGGGTTTAGAATTTCCAGATCAAGATGTCATCAATCAGTTGTGTGCAGGAAAGATAATAGGTTTACCACCATACTGGAATAGTATACGTACATTTTTTATCCCTGCCTACAAGGATAGTTTTTTACAATTTTATAGCGAAGATGATTGGATAAATGTTCAACGAACAGGTAATATTCACTATACAGGCCCAAAGCCATGGAATACGTTTACCGTAGCATTTGATATTTGGTGGAAATACTACAACATCTTACCAAATTCTATCAAGAAATTCAGTAGCTATAGTTTAAAAACCCGGCTGTTGGCCACCATCTATGGAACTTCGGCTGGTAAAAGTTTGTTGGAAGGTATTCGTAACTTCATACGCCGTTGAATGAATCGAATATGAAGAGACATGCCTATCTAATTATTGCCCATCACGAATTTGATGTACTAGCGCATCTTATTGCGGCTTTAGATGACGAGAGGAATTCTATTTTCATTCATTTTGACAAAAAGGTTTTGAAATTACCAAATCTTGTTTGTCATCATGCAAAATTAATCCTGCTAGATAATCGCATTGATGTGAGGTGGGGAGATGTAAGCCAGATCGAGGTAGAATTGTCACTTTTCGATACTGCATTCCACCATGCTGAATACGCTTACTATCATTTGATGTCTGGAGTAGATATACCATTGAAATCTCAAGACTACATTCATGAATTTTTCGAACGTCATTTTGGTAAAGAGTTCATTGGTTTTACATCTGGGGATATTTCAAAACAATTAGAGAGAAAAGTTAAACGATACCATCTTTTTTCGAAAAATTTTGGCAGGAAAAACGGGCTTGACCAGCTTGTTAAACGCATAATTAGGTCGGTATTCATGCAATTGCAGATCAAATTAAATCTGTATAGATCTAAAAATATCGAATTCAAAAAAGGTACGAACTGGGTTAGTGTAACGCACAACTTCGTCCGGCACATATTAAGTCAGAAACACACTATATTAAAGACTTACCAGCACACGTTTTGTGCAGACGAGATTTATAAACAAACCATTTGTTGGCATTCACATTTTCGTAAATATATTTACGATTTAGAAGACGAAGCAAATGGAAGCCAACGCATTATACAGTGGCAAAACAATCAAATTTTTGACTGGACATTGGAAGATTTGCCAACGCTACTAGCTTCTGACTTATTATTTGCTCGCAAATTCAACGGTCAATCCTTAGAGCTACTAACAAAAATAGCGAACCATAATATATCAAATAAATGAAGGAAGACATTTCATTAGATCAGAGGCAATCTGAAGTTATCGACTTTTTAAGATTTCCATTAATCGTATTGGTGGTCTATGTACATATGCTTCCTTTTCAACAACAACCTATATCTTCTGAATTAAAAATATACAATGCGTATGTCATTATTTCAGAATTAATATCGCACCATATTGGTAGAATTGCTGTTCCAGCCTTTTTTCTTTTTTCGGGCTATTTCTTCTTCTTAAAAATTTCGTCTTGGAATACGAAAGTTTATACGGATAGATTGAAAAACCGCTATCGAACGCTTTTAATTCCGTATATAAGTTGGAGTCTAATTATGATTGCGGCAATTGTATTAAAAAACTATGCCTTTGTATCATCTGGCTTACCATTTAACGATGGCTATCAACAGGTTACGCAGCTATCCATCTACGAAATGCTATGGGGAATGCCGATTAATTACCCATTGTGGTATGTTCGGGATTTAATAGTGATGGTAGTCCTGACACCACTTTTCTATTATTTTTTTAGATTCCTTAAGTTCTGGGGTCTACTACTTTTACTTTGCTTCTATTTATCTCTTTTTGAATCGGGTCTCCCTGGTTTGAGCAGTACCGCTATATTTTTTTTCGGGGCAGGCGCCTATTTCGGTCTTTCCAAACAAAATATGTTACAGCTCTCGCTACGATATGAAACAGTCACCCTATGTCTAACAATCATAACTTTAGGTATAGCCACTTATTATACTGCCATGCCTCAAAATGAATGGTGGATTCGACTTTTTGCCATTTCGGCCGCATCAAGTTTACTAGCGATAGGCAATAAAATGCTAGAGCTGAACCGCTTGAGAAAGCTAGTACTTTTGTATGCAGAAGCTGCTTTCTTTATTTATGTTTCGCACATCATTTACATTCTGGGGTGGTTTAAAGGAGCGCTACAAAAATCTCTATCTTTCATGCCTGATATTTGGCTGATAATAGGCTACTTTTTGATGCCGCTTACATGTATTAGTCTAATAATAATGATCTACTACATCGTTAAAAAATTTCTTCCAAAAACTTTGATTTTTGTCACGGGTAATCGTGCAAATTAGAACTATTTTTACATATGCTGCACACTATACCAAAGGTTTCTATAATCATCCCCTTTTACAATGCATCCGAGACGTTATTAGTTTGTCTTCAAAGTATTTGTAAACTTAATTATAACAATTTAGAACTGATTTTTATTGATGACTGTAGCATAGACAATGGAGCTGAAGTTATACAACAGTTTTTAACCTCATGGATCGATGGAAAAAGTAAAACTGCAAAATTAATTAAGCACAACAAAAATCAAGGCGTGGCAGCAGCACGCAATACAGGTTTAGATAACGCTATAGGTGATTATATCTATTATATAGATGCGGACGATCAAGTCGATCCAAACACTGTAAACGACGCTGTCTCGCTCGCTATACAAAAAGACGCTGATATCGTCGGATTTAACTGGTATTTAGCGTTTGACAAAAACAAGCGCAAAATGACGCAACCGGCATTTACTTCACCTACCGACGCTTTGGAAAGGATGATGAATGGTTCAATGCGTTGGAATCTTTGGCTTTTTCTGGTGAAACGCTCCTTGTACGAGGACAACCAAATCCGCTTTATCCCCGGCATGAATATGGGCGAAGATTTGATGGTGATGATAAAGCTGTTTGCAGTTGCAAAGAACGTCGTACATCTCGATCAATACTTTTACCTTTATCGGCAATCAAATAGTGAATCGCTGACAAAGACCTATTCTGAGGCGCATATGCTACAGGTAAACAACAATGTGGATCAGGCAGTGCGTTTCTTGAGTGAAAAGTCGCTATCTTTCGATTTGAAAAAGTACACGGCATTTCTAAAATTAAACATCAAATTACCGCTACTAATTTCCGATAAAACAAGCCAATATCTGCGATGGAGAAGTTGGTTTCCAGAAGTGAACAAATACGCAGGTAAGAATACTAATAATTCTTGGCGAACTCGCCTATTAGAACGATGGGCATTATCCGGAAAATTTTGGCTTATAAAATTGTATTATTACACTGTAATTCGCGTAGTCTATGGTATCATCTATAAATAATTTCCAATGATTCGCCTGCCTTTATATATTGTGATCGGCATTCTGACAAGTTTCTATTTGTTTCCTTTTAGTTTTACGTTTATTCCACAAACGATTAACACTAAAATTATGGTGGGATTACTAGGGGGAATTATGATGACGTTCAACACAGTTCGTCAAGAACGCTTAACGATAACATCAGGAATATTGGGCTCTATCGCATTTTCCTTTCTTTTTTCGTTGATCTGCTTTATTGCTACGGACATAAATGGTACGCAAGATTATGCCTATGCAAGTTACATCGTAAGTCTCTCGGTTTGGTTTTTTGGAGCTTATGGACTTTCTTGCATATATCGATTAACACATGGCGAAGTCAGCTTTCGCTTGACCACCTTTTACCTCGCAGCTGTCTGTGCCGCTCAATGTATTGTTGCGCTAATGATCGACAACATTCCGTCCGTGCAAATTTTCATAGATTCCTTTGCTATGCAGGGTCAAGAATTTTATGATGAAGTTGATCGGCTTTACGGTATTGGTGCAGCGCTAGATCCTGCTGGAGTACGATTTTCGGTGACTTTAATCTTGATTACAGCAGTGCTCAACCATGACCAAGAAACCAGAAATAACACGTCTTATATCTTATTTTTATTAGTGACCTTTTTTATCATTACCGTTGTTGGAAATATTATATCTAGAACGACGATATTGGGTGTTGGCTGTGCTAGTATATATTTTTTGCTAGGTTCTGGGATTTTTAGAATTCGTATTACACATGATGCTATCAAATTAGCCACTTGGTTTGTGCTTTTTATCATTTCAGCAGTTATACTAAGTGTATATTTTTACGAAACAAATGAAGCTTTTCATAAATATATCCGTTTTGCATTTGAAGGCTTCTTTAATTATGTAGAGCAAGGTGAATGGCGTACCGATTCAACTGATAAACTAAATAGAGAGATGTGGGTCTGGCCCAATGATTTTAAAACCTGGATGATAGGAAGTGGACTATTTGATGGATTTGCTTATAGTACAGACATTGGTTATTGCCGATTTATTTTGTACTGTGGTCTAATTGGTTTCAGTGTATTTGCAGCATTTTTTGTGTATTTACCGATGCATTTTGCAAAAGCAAATCCACAATACACCTTTATGTTCTTACTCATGATGGCACTAAGCTTCATGATCTGGCTGAAGGTGGCTACTGATATATTCCAGTTCTATGCCTTATTCTTTTGTCTAGATAGATTCTCTGACGACCGTATACCGTTCCAAAACCGAAGCTATGAAAATCGCGTATTGCATCCTCGGTACGTTTAATTCAGGTGGGATGGAACGTGTATTGGCCAACAAAGCCAATTACCTGATCAAGCAAGGTCATGATGTTACCGTTATTACGACGGATCAACAAGGTCGAAACTCTTATTATTCGCTTGATACAAAGATTCAATGTGTTGATTTGCAAATCAATTACACAGAAGATCTTAAACTAGGCTTGGCTAAGCGACTGGTTTCTTATACTCGTAAGCAAAGAATACATCGAAGAAAGTTACGATTGCTTCTAAGTGAAACTCCGCAAGACATTGTGGTTTCTCTTTTTGATCATGATGCAACGATTCTTCCAAATATCAAAGACAACAGCAGAAAGGTCTTGGAAATTCATTTCTCGCGCTACAAAAGACTTCAATATAATAGAAAAGGATTGTGGAGATGGGTGGACAAGTACCGCAGCTATCAGGATCTTAAACTAGTCAAAAAATTTAGCCGATTCGTCGTATTGACTGAAGAAGATAAAAGGTACTGGGGAGCATTGCCACACATACACGTCATTCCTAATGCGAACAGCTTTGTTCCTAAAAAAATATCTACAGGCACTACTAAACAAGTTATTGCTGTTGGAAGGTATGATGCGCAGAAAAATTTTGAAGAATTAATCCATGTATGGAAATCCGTCGCACATGTGTTCAATGATTGGTCATTGACAATATATGGCCATGGTCCGCAAAAGCAATCGCTAGAAAATCAAATAACTCAGCTTGATTTGCAGAATTCTGTTACATTACATCCGCCAGTCACAGATATTGAAGCGGCTTATGTGGATAGCGCAATATTAGTCATGACTTCTCGCTACGAAGGATTACCAATGGCATTACTCGAAGGACAAGCTTGTGGACTTCCTTTGATCGCTTACGCCTGCAAATGCGGGCCGCGAGATATTATCCGCGATAGCGTCAATGGATATCTGATTGAAGAAGGAGATCGAATAGGAATGGCAGATAAATTAATCATGCTAATGGGCAACCACGAACTTCGTAAAGAACTAGGAAATAATGCTGCTCAGATGTCTCAAAATTATGCCGAAGATATCATTATGAAGCAATGGTTAGATTTATTTGATGAATTGTTGCAACAGAAAGAAAAGAAGTATATAGGAGCTAAGTTAAGATGAGAAAAACTATTGTTATTTCGGCTGTTAATTTAGTAGAGGCGGGGACTTTAACTATTTTAAAAGATTGTTTGTCATATCTTTCTACATTGGCCTCAGATCCTGCTTACCGCATCATCGCTATCGTTTACGATAAAGAGTTGGCCAAGTATCCTGATATTGAATACATAGAAACACGCTGGCCTAAAAAACGCTGGATCAATCGTCTTTGGTATGAATACATCAGCTTGAAAACCATTTCTAAGCAGATCGGAAGTATCGATTTGTGGTTCTCCTTACACGATACGACGCCGAGTGTCATCGCCAAACGACGTGCTGTATACTGCCACAATACGTATGCTTTCTATAACCGTAAAATGCATGATTGGCTATTTTCTCCAAAAATCGCAGCTATTTCCGCATTTACCAAATACATTTACCGTACTAATATCTACGAAAACAGCTTTTTGGTGGTACAGCAGGTTTGGTTTAGAAAAGCCATGTCAGCTATGTTTGATTTTGACGAAAAACGCATTATAGTTGCCCCGCCAGAGCATGAAAAGCAATTGCCAATCAGTAACCTCGAAAACACTTCGGACGATGTGTTTAGGTTTATATATGCTGCCTCTCCAAACAGTCACAAGAATTTTGAAGTGCTTTGTGAAGCGGCAGAAATATTAGAAAAAAGAGGTATAGAAAATTTTCGAATTCGAATAACCGTAAAGGGTGACGAAAATGCCTATGCGAAGTGGTTATTTAAGAATTGGGGGCATCTTAAAACATTACATTTTGGAGGCTTTGTGAACAGGCAACAGCTTTTTGAGATTTATGCCAACAGCCAATGTATGATTTTTCCGTCCAAAGTTGAAAGTTGGGGTCTACCCATATCCGAATTTGCATTGTTTGAAAAGCCGATGCTTTTGGCTGACCTGCCGTACACGCATGAAACGGCCGCAGGAAGTCTATCAGTAGCATTTTTTGATCCGGAAAACCCTGGTTTTTTAGCTAAGCAAATAGAAAAATTAATACAAGGTGATCATTCTTTCCTAAAGGCTGTTCCCGATATTCAGGCAACAGAACCTGTTGCGCACAGTTGGGCTGCATTATTTAAAACACTATTACATGACTAAAATAAAAATAGGGGATAGGAGGATATTACAGATTGGAAAATTTTATCCGATCCGCGGTGGTGTTGAAAAAGTCATGTATGATCTCATGATCGGTTTATCCAAGCGCCAGATTCACTGCGATATGCTATGTGCCAGCACAGAAAACTTTGCTGCAGGATCAATAAGGATAAATAAATATGCAAGCGTTATTGTCGTGCCTACCCAAGTAAAATTAGCTGCGACTATGTTAGCACCTGCGATGATTTCTATGCTTCGCAAAATCCACAAACAATATGATCTGATACATATTCATCACCCAGACCCAATGGCTTGTCTAGCGCTGTTTCTTTCTGGCTACAAAGGCAAGGTTGTACTGCACTGGCATAGTGATATCGTAAAACAAAAGAAACTGCTGATGCTGTACAAACCTTTACAGGATTGGCTCGTCAAACGAGCAGATATTATTGTGGGGACATCACCGACTTATGTACAAGAATCGCCATTTTTAGAAAAAGTACAACACAAAGTGACTTATATTCCTATCGGAGTAGAGGAGTTGAGACCCGATGAAAGTATCTCACGCACACTTCGAGAAAAATATGCCGGAAAGAAAATTATATTTGCTTTAGGCCGTCTGGTAGAATATAAAGGATACCAGCACATGATCGAAGCTATGAAGTTGCTTGATGACAGCTACCATCTTATCATTGGTGGCAAAGGGCCTTTAAAAGAAGATTTACTTGCTTTGATTTCTCGCTTAGGAATAAACAATCGTGTAGAACTCATCAATTACATACCTGATGAAGAGGTTCCTTGCTATTATGATATCTGCGATATATTCTGTCTAAGTTCCACACAAAAAACAGAAGCATTTGCTATCGTACAAATCGAAGCCATGTCATTGGGGAAGCCAATCATTTGTTCGCATATTGAAGGCTCGGGCGTAAGTTGGGTAAATGCTGATCACGTATCTGGATTGGTGGTTCAAAAAGAAAATTCTGAGGCATTAGCAAAAGCTATTCGTTTATTAGCCGAAAACAAGGAACTATATCAACGGCTCAGCGATGGCGCTCTAAGGCGCTACAAGGCTTCCTTTACTGATAAGAGCATGATCGATAAAACATTGCACACTTATCGCAGTGTCGGTTTGCAGTAAATAGTCTTTTTGTGTAGCGTTTCTTCGACAAGAGTTTACATTGTTGACAACTCCTAATGCACGTAGTTCGTCATTTCATTACAAAAAGAACTAGATTTGTTGGTAGGATAAATAGATTCTGTTTATGTCAAGAACTTTACCGAAGACCATTAAAAACGATATTTTTTTTGAGCACGTACAAGAATACATTGATGCAGGAAAAGAAGTTGTTTTTTCAGTACGTGGTTCCAGTATGAGTCCTTTTTTGGAAGAGCAGGATCTCATCACGGTAAAACCTTTAGTAAACATCACTTTGAAGATTGGTCATATCGTCTTAGCCTATTTTAAAAATGGTTATATTCTACATCGAATAATCCATTTAGATAAGCACTATGTCGTTCTTGCGGGTGATGCTAATTTGGCACAAATAGAAAAGATAGATCGCAAAGAGATAATTGGATTTCTCAGCGAAGCAACACGAAATGACAAACAAATACCACTTTACACGCGTAAAGTGCTTTACCTCGCAAAAGTGTGGTATCATATACGACCTCTGAGAAGAGTCTGGGCCAAATTGTTTAAACGTAAAATAAACCCATGAAATTAAGAAAAGAACTTAAACTAAGACAGATCGGTAAAGATTATATTATTGTCGAACCAGGCCAAGATAAAGTTGATCTATCAAAAGTATATACTTTAAATGAGACCGCGGCATGGCTCTGGGAAGCACTGCACCCGCAGGAGTTCACGAAAGAAGAAATGGTTGAAAAACTCTTGGAAGAATACGAAGTATCTGAAGAACAAGCTAGCAAAGATGTTCAGAAGCTACTCGATATATTTGAAAGTCAGAAATTGCTAGACGAAAACTATAAATAATCTGTGAAGGCTAGGAGCGTATTTCTTAAATTATTAAGATCTGGTCTTTGGAATCAGCCCATTACTGATTTCGAAGGGTTTCCTTTGTCTGCCAATCAATGGCAAGATGTTTTCCACATTGCTTTAAATCATACGGTAGAAGGTCTCCTTTATCAAGGCATGATTACACTACCAGATCATTTATTACCACCAAGATCGTTGGTCTTATCGTGGACGGTACGCATAGAACAGATCGAGCAAAGAAATGCGTGGATGGATCAGCAAGTGAATAACCAAATCGATTTTTTTACGAATCACGGATTACATCCTTACCTGTTGAAGGGGCAAGGAGTAGCACGTTTTTATGAAAAGCCTGGAGTACGCCTTCCTGGAGATATTGATTGGTTCTTTCAGAATAAGGAGGAGTACAAATTTGCTCGAAAACTGTTGATCGCAGAAGGTGTAACCATAAAATCTGTTCCAGGTTTCAGTTCTTATGCAATATGGAACAATACAGAAGTAGAACTCCATCGTCGCATGATTGATATTCACAATCCATTTAAAAAAAATTTTATTCACAAATTATATCAATCCGAAGCAAAATTTACTCAATCAATTCAGCACCACAATCATGCTTGGCCTTTGCCTTCTTCTCTTTTAATGCATGTGTCGGTTTCTGTTCATATCCTCAAGCATCTATTGGCTTACGGCATTGGCTTACGGCAATTATGTGATGCGGCACGTGTATGCTACACGCATAAAGAGGATTTGAATCCTAACAAATTGGAGAACGTTTATGAAAAATTTGGCGTTTTAAAATTTATACATGTGCTACATGGCGTCCTCGTAGAATATCTTGGTTTACCAGAAAACAAAGTTCCTTTTCCCCGGGTGCAATATCCATTTGTAGACATCATGATGCAAGACATTTGGAGTGCTGGAAATTTCGGTTTTTCGGCAGATTCACATGAAGCGCAAGGGGGAAATCGCAATGTGATCAATACACGTCTTTGGAAGAATTTATTCCGATATCTTCCATTTGCACGTATGGAAGCGCTTTCCTTTCCGGTAGTTCAGTTTTATTCACGATTTAATAACTAACCTGCCATTAATGACTTTTACCTATCGACAACATTCTTATTGGGTTAGATCCTTCGCAAAAAGGTATCGAACAAGGTTGTCTTTGTATTTTTTATTGGAATTGGCAGGAATTGTACTTTCTCTTCTTTTTGTATACTGGTCCAAAATTGCTATCGATCGAGCAACAGGTGATTTTGAAAAAGACATAGCTCCTATACTTGTATTAATAGTCTTTGCAGCACTAGGCGGTGTTGTTTTGCGTTCTTTCTCGAGTTGGATAGATGAGAATACGAGGTTACTCATGGGTGTGAGTCTTCAAAATAGGATCACTAAAGAGCAAATGCTTTCAAGCTGGGTATCTATCAAACAGAGACAAACGGGTGATTTAATGATTAGGCTACAAGAAGATAATCGCGAAGTGGTGCAGATGATCGCTACTTCTGGTATATCATTCTTGGTAACAATACTAAAATTGCTAGCTTCACTCTTTTTTTTATGGAGTATGGATCCAATTTTGGCTGCGATGATATTGATCATCACGCCATTATTCCTCTTTTCTAAGCTGTACTTCAAAAAGATGAGGTTACTTAATCAGGAAGCCAAAGCAGCAGACAGTGCTGTGAGCAATATTATTCAAGAGAATTTACGCTTCAGAATGATTATCCAAGCACTTGGTTTACTGTTTTATCGTGATGAGAAATTGCGTGCGGAGCAAACGCGTTTGCTGCAATTAAAAATGCGACAGATCAACTTCAGTTTATTAAGCAATAGCATTGTTAGGCTTACGATGAATACGGGCTATCTCATTGCCTTTATTTGGGGCGTATATCGTTTGCATAACCAAGAGATTTCCTTTGGTACGATGACCGCTTTTTTACAGTTGGTTGGACGTATACAAAATCCAATATTATCGGCTGCAAGTTTTGCTCCTACCTTTGTACGATTTAGGGTATCGCTAGATCGTATTCTTGAACTATTTGAAAGTAAAAGAAAGGTAGAATCTTCTCCAATAATGTTTGATTCTGTTCAAAAAATAAGATTTGAAAATGTCTTTTTTAAGTATGAAGAGGCTAATGTGATCCAAGATTTGTCTTTACAAGCCAGCGTTGGGAAACCTCTGGCAATACTCGGAAGTAGTGGCCGTGGTAAGACCACACTGTTGAGATTGTTACTAGCGTTGTGTACACCCGATCGTGGTAAAATTTTCTTAGAAGATGGAATTAACGAGTCGCACATTTTGGCTGAAGAGCACCGTTCCAATTTTGCTTTTGTTCCGCAAGGAAATTCGTTATTCACAGGAACAATAAAAGAAAATATTGTAGGCTCTTCATCTTTTTCTATTGAACAAATAAATGCTGCCTTGGAGCTTTCATGTGCAAATTTTGTACATGACTTACCACAGGGAATACATACCTTTATAGGAGAATCTGGATACGGTTTATCAGAAGGACAAGCACAACGTATCGCCATTGCTAGAGCTATCATAAAAGATGCACCTGTATGGCTTTTTGACGAGCCAACTTCAGCTCTAGATGAGGAGACTTCAACACTTCTCATAAAACAATTATTATATGAAGGAAAAAATAAAATATTGATATTTGTTACGCATGATTTGAAATTAGCGGAATGTTGTGATACATCGGTTTACTTGCACTAACTAAAAAATGAAGAACGAAACTAACCCAAACCCATCTGTACTACAATCTTTCTATTACTCAATAGCAAATTGTACTTTGGAGGTGCAATCTGATACGGAAATAGATTTAGATAGTTTACTTCCGAGTTTCCGTGATTTTCGAACGGATGCTTCTCAAGTACAGTCGTCTATAAGTAATGTGCTGATCACCAAAGAAAGGTTTGATAAACCCTCTACAGGAGCAAAACTTTTGAGTGACATATCCATAGTCTGGGGCAATCGTTTCAAATTTTTCGAAATGTCAGACGAATATGTAACAACAATTATGAGCGCACATTCTCCCGGGACGTGGTTCATGACGAGTAAAAAAGACTTTTCTCAATCTACTATCCATTGGGTGTATGATTCTGTCGCTCCAAAGGAGATTGTAAGCTGGTTGCTAATGGTCACATTTGCTCAGTCTGCATTATTACATAAAACAATTTTGATACATGCCTCTGTTATCGAAAGAGGTACTGAAGGTTATGCCTTTTTGGGTAAAAGTGGTACGGGTAAGAGTACACATAGTAATTTGTGGCTTGAACACATACCAGGATCCAAGCTACTCAATGACGATAATCCCGCCGTAAAGATAGAGGAAGATGGTACTGTTCGTATATATGGTACTCCTTGGAGTGGGAAGACGCCATGTTATAGAAATGTGAGTGCAGATTTACGTGCGATTGTTCGCCTTAAACAAGCCCCTCATAATAAGATGTCTTGGCAATCTGGTCAGTTTGCATTTATTGCTTTATTACCGAGTTGTTCTGCGCTTCGTTGGAATCAAGATCTATTTGCTAGTATGGCAGATCTAGTCGAACATATTGTTTCAAATGTGCCCATAGGAGAATTAGAATGTCTTCCGAATGCTGACGCTGCTTATTTATCTGCGTCTGAAATTAAAAATGCTTAATCATTAATTATATGAAAAAATACCTGTTTTTTACTGCCCTAATTTCCCTTTTTTCATTACATTCTTGTATCGTATCCAAGAAGGTTGTCTATGTTAAGGATATGCAAGAAGGTGTTGCTTATCCTACTGTGGCTGCAGCTCCGATACGTATTCAAAAGAATGATCGACTAAGCATCACCGTGAGCTCCAAAAATCCTGAACTGGCGGCACCATTTAACCTTGATATCGGAAACTATGGTATTGATGCAGATGGGCAAGCAAATATCCGCAGTGGGCAATCCAACAATACTTTTTTGGTAGATACCGATGGTCGAATAGATTACCCAATCATTGGTTCTTTGAATATTGAAGGATTAACAATCGATGGTGTAAGGGATTTAATATGGGAAAATCTGGTGAATAAAAAACTGATTGCCGAACCAATTGTCAAGGTTGAATTAATCAATGTTAAAATTACGATGATGGGTGAAGTTAGTTCTGTCGGAATTTTGGATATTCCGGATACCCGAGTTACCTTATTGGATGCTTTGGCTCGTTCTGGCGGTCTTACAGCTAATGCGGTACCAAATAAAGTGAGTGTAATTAGAGAGGAAAATGGTGTTCGTAAAATGTACATGAATGATATAGAGTCCACCAACTTATTTAATTCTCCTACATTTTTTTTACAGCAAAATGACATTGTCTATGTCCATCCGAGAGGTGCTGTACCATCTGCAAGAGAAGAGAATACTTTACGATATTTGGGCTTGTTTACAGGCATTCTCGGTATAGTTTTAACCACATTGGTCTTAATAAGATAATAGTTCTATGATTAATGATACTAAAGTGATGGGCACAGAAGAGAAGTCAATTAATGTAATTGACTTACTTAAATATCTATTTGTTCACTGGAAGTGGTTTGTGCTTTCCATATTATTTTTTGGTGGGTACTACTATTATCAATATAGCAAAACACCATTTGTGTACAGCAAGTCCGCTATCTTGATGATCAAGACACCGCAAAATACGAATGTCACGGCAAGATTTACACGTAGTTCGATGTTCAACACGGTAAGCGTGGCAAGTGAAATTCTACAATTGAAATCTAAAGAATTGATGCGACATACTATTGCAGAAATTCAAGGGGATATTTCCTATTCAAGAACAGAAGGTCTGCGCAATATAGAGTTGTATAAAGATTCCCCAATACGTGTCACCTTTGCTCAATTAGACTCTGAAGCACATGCTTCTATGACTATTATACCGAAGGATTCTAGTCATGTCGACTTTCTTTTAGTGGAAAATGATAATATAATTCACAGTCAGAAGGTTAGATTGAAAGAAGAGACTGCGACGCCCATTGGAAAGCTCACCATATCACCAAATAAGCTATACAAACCTGCTATTTTTGGAGAGGAAATAACCGTCACGAAGATCCCTAGGGAAACTATGGTTTCTTACTTTCTATCAAGAATGAAGATTTCGCAAATAGAGGAGGATGCAGGACTTTTGCAATTAACATTAGAGGATCATTCTCCAAAACGTGCAGTGGATCTTATAAAGACTTTGATTGAAGTATATAATGAACAGACTATAGAAGAGAAAAATAGAGTTGCAGTTAGTACCGCTGATTTCATTCGGGAACGCATAGCCATCATCGAGCATGATCTGGGGACGGTGGAGACAGATTTAGAACATATAAAGATGGCTAATAATGGTATGGATGTTAATGCTGCCGCAGGTATGTATATCGCGGAAAGTAGAGAATATTTAAATGCTAGTCGTGAGTTAGAAACACAATTGAGTCTAGCAGAAATGATGCGCGATTACATTTACGATGCCAACAGATCAGAAAAGCTAATTCCATCAAACATGGGATTAGCAGATTTGAATGTGGAACGCTATGTAAATGACTACAATAGTGCTTTATTGCGGCGAAATCGCTTGCTTGAAGGCAATAACTCTAATAATCCGGTAGTCCAGGAGATTGATCAGTATTTGGTTTACAATAGACAAAATATAGAGCGTGCTGTAGACAATGCCGTATCCGGATTACAGGTAAGAGTAAGAAACGCGCAAAGAGATATGGCCATTGCGCAAAAAGATGCGATATCCATGCCTGCAAAACAACGTCAAGTGCTTGGTATTGAAAGAAATCAAAAAGTAAAAGAAGAGCTGTATATGTTGCTTCTCAACAAGAGAGAAGAAAACGCTTTGAATCAGGCGATGGCAGATGATAATATCCGTGTCATCGATCCAGCTTCTGGAAGTGATTACCCTGTATCTCCTAACAAAATCAGAAAAATGGCTATTGGTATAGGTATTGGTCTCGCTATACCAACGGCAATATTGTTAATGATATTATTCTTAAACACTTCGGTACGTGATCGTAAAGATTTAGAGGAAGTATTGACCGTCCCATTTCTAGGCGAAATTCCTTTCTCAAAAAATAGTAAAAAGAACGTACATGTCATTGTAAGAGAACAGGCCACGGATCCTGTTACAGAAACTTTCCGGATTTTACGCACGAACATTGACTTCATGTCTAATGGAAAAAGCAAACAGGTAATTACATTGACCTCCCTTACTGAAGGTGTTGGAAAGACTTTTTGTGCCATAAATTTAGCGACAAGCTTGGCATTTTTGAAGAAAAAGGTCGTACTGCTAGATTTGGATCTTCGGAAAGGTACATTAAGTGCAAAAGTAAATGTGCCAAAAACCCAAGGTGTGAGTCACTATCTAGCTGATCGCAACGTGCCTCTTCAAGATGTCTTGTATAAGAATGAGATCTCCGGTATAGTAGATATTATTCCTATTGGAGTCGTTGCCCCTAATCCGGTCGAACTGCTCTTGAGCGATCGCTTAGATAGCCTAATTAGCGAATTAAAGGAGCTCTATGATTACGTTGTAGTGGATAATGTTCCTGTCGGAGTAGTAGCCGATTCTTCTATCATCAATCGAATTTCAGAACTAACAATTTTTGTGATTCGCGCTGGTAAAATGGATAGAAGACAGTTACCTGAAATCGAGAGCATCTATCAACAAGGTACTTTAAACAACATGGGCATAGTATTGAATGGCATTCGTAAAGGTATTGCTGGATATGGTTACGGATATGGGTATGGATATGGTTACGGATATGGTTACGGAGCAAAGAAATAATTAGTACATTAGCAGGATCTTAATGCATTAACATATGATTAGTCAGATTACATCAGATGTGCAGATTTCGGTTGAAGTTTTGTATCAGCCAGAGTATTCCAATCCCGATAATCTTCATTTCATGTTTGCTTACCGTATTACGATCGAGAATCAAGGCACTGAAACTATACAATTAGTACGACGCCATTGGGACATATTTGATACGATTGGAGATCATAAACAAGTAGATGGAGAAGGTGTAGTTGGTGAACAACCGATACTCGAATCAGGACAAAGTCATCAGTATGCCTCTGGTTGCAATTTGCGTAGCGATATGGGTTATATGCAAGGATTCTACGAGATGCAACGGTTGTCTGATGGTGAATTCTTGACTGTAGCTATTCCAAGATTTAATCTCATTGCAGATTTCAGGATGAATTAGTAAATACAGCTCATCGTCATCTTAGCTATTTGTGTATTATCGTTAAAGGGATTTAACAATCTCTTGTCGAATTATTGTGTACTTTTGACATTTGGAATATTATGTCAACTAAAAAGTCACATGCCTTAGTATTAGGCGCCAGCGGACTCGTCGGTCTGCACACCACCAAAATGCTTCTACAGCAGAACACGTATGATGTAATCTATGCGGTAAGCCGGCATGGAATTCCGCTGGAACACGAACGTCTGGTTCAAATTCAGGCTGATTTTGATAGTATAGATTACTTTATCGAAAAAACACCTATTACCCACATTTTCAGCTGTTTAGGATCTACCAAAAAGAAAACTCCAAACAAGAAAGATTATATACAAGTAGATCATGATTATCCTATAAAAGTAGCTAAAATAGGGCAATCGAATGGTGCTACGAAGTTCTCATTCGTATCTGCTTTAGGAGCAAACGAGAAATCTAACAATTTCTACATGCAGATGAAGGGTCGAGTTGAAGAAGATATAAAGGCTCTTAATTTCGAGCAATTATACATTATGCGACCGGCTCTAATTACGGGTAATCGAAATGAAAGTAGACCAACAGAACGTTTTGCGTCTGGTTTTTTCAGAATAATTAATCCCTTATTACGTGGTAGTCTAAAAAAATACCGAAGTATCGATGGAAAAACGATTGCGCAAGCATTGGTAAAAACTGCAGGAATTGATTATCCTGGTGTGCATACATATAATACAGAACAAATAAAACAACTCGCGTGAGCATATTAAGTACAGAAAAATTAAGTCATTCATTTCACGATCGTTGGCTTTTTCGTGATTTACATTTCGGCATGCAAGCTGGAGATTGTGTTGCTTTAGTAGGTATCAATGGTACCGGAAAGTCGACTCTGTTGAAGATAATGGCTGGCGTAATGGATCCGGATAGTGGTACAGTTGTTAGTGAGCGTGGTATTCGTGTTGGTTATTTACCACAAGAACCTGACTTTGCACATTTGAATACGATTGAAGATTTTATCTATAGTGCAGATAATAAACAACAGCAACTCATTAAAGACTATGAGCGCTTAGTAGAGTCAGATAATTACGATGTAGACGAATTAGGACGCATCTCTGATGAGCTGACGGCACTAAACGCATGGGAATATGAGCATCAGATCAAAACAATCTTAAATCGCTTGCAAATATCGGATTTCGATAAGAAGATATCGTCTATGTCGGGTGGTCAACAAAAAAGATTGGCTTTAGCCAAGTTATTGATCGACGAGCCGGATGTATACATTTTGGATGAGCCTACTAACCATTTAGATATTGAAACGATTGAATGGTTGGAAAAATTATTGACTTCTGGAAATAAGACCGTTTTAATCGTATCACACGACCGCTATTTCCTAGATCATGTATGTCAAGAAATTCGGGAATTGGATAGGGGAGAAATATTTCAATACAAGGGCGATTATGCCAACTTCGTAGAGAAGAAAGCGGAGCGGCATCTTTCACAAGTTGCGAGTGCTGATAAAGCGCGGAATCTTTGGAAAAAGGAATTGGAGTGGATGCGCCGCCAACCAAAAGCGCGTGGAACGAAATCCAAATCTAGAATCGAGGCATTTTATGATTTGCAAGATAAATCAAAAGCACCGACAGAACACGATAAAGTGCAATTAAAAATGCAAACATCACGTCAAGGATCCAAAATAATGGAAATCGAAGCGGTTAGCAAATCATTCAAAAAGGCACCAATTATTTCTGATTTCACTTATACCTTTAAAAAAGGTGATCGCGTCGGTTTAGCAGGAAGAAATGGTAGTGGTAAATCAACGTTTCTTAATCTAATTACAAAGGAGCTGGAACCCGATAGTGGGAGTATATCCAAGGGTGAAACAACTGTTATTGGATATTATAAGCAAGGCGGATTGGATTTTCGCGAAAACCAACGCGTGATCGATGTCGTGAAAGATGTGGCAGAACACATCGATATGGGGAAGGATGGAATTATTACCGCCTCGCAATTACTTACTCAGTTTCTTTTTCCACCAGAAAAACAATTTGGCATGGTGTCTAATTTGAGTGGAGGTGAGCGTAAGCGTTTACAACTAATGCGCGTTCTTATGCTTAATCCAAATTTCCTTATACTCGATGAGCCATCCAATGATTTGGATATGGACACATTGAATATACTAGAAGATTTCTTAGAACGTTTCACAGGTGTACTTTTATTAGTAACGCATGATAGATATTTATTAGATAAACTAACTGATCAATTATTCATTTTCGATGGCAGCGGCTTTGTCAATATGTATAATGGAAATTACGCGGACTTTAAATTTGAAACTGAGGAAAAATTAAAAGCAGAAAAGATCAACAAAACAAAAATTTCTGAACCGGTTATCGCGGAATCAAAACATACCAAGTCTAAAATATCCTACAAGGAACAAATTGAATATAACAATTTAGAAGCCGAGATTGAACATATAGAAAGTGAAATAGCCACGCTTTCTGATAAGTTAACACAAGTTACAGATCACGCAGAATTGAGTGAAATTGCTCATAAAATTGAAGATTTAAAATTAGAATTAGATAACAAATCCGCTCGTTGGCTCGAATTAGCGGAATTAATATAACGTTCCACGTGAAACATCTATAAGATGTTTCACGTGGAACATAGGGAAAACATCATGTTTGATAAATATAACGTCATTGTGGTAGGAGCGGGTCATGCAGGCTGTGAAGCAGCTGCAGTGGCTGCCAATATGGGTTCAAAAACCCTTTTAATTACGATGAATATGGGCGTAATAGCCCAAATGAGCTGCAATCCGGCGATCGGTGGTGTAGCAAAAGGACAAATTGTACGAGAAATTGATGCCATGGGAGGTTATACTGGAATTATAGCCGATAAATCTACAATCCAATTTAGAATGCTCAATCGCTCTAAAGGACCAGCAATGTGGAGTCCAAGAGCGCAAAATGATCGCATGCGTTTTGCAGAAGAGTGGCGTTGGCAATTAGAAGATTTACCTAATCTCGATATATGGCAAGACACCGTGAAGGAATTAATAGTAGAAGACAATGTAGTTCGCGGTGTTGTAACTTCGCTAGGTATTCGCATTGATTCGGACGCAGTCGTCCTTACTAACGGTACGTTTCTGAATGGAGTGATTCACGTTGGCGAAAAAACTTTCGGTGGTGGAAGAACTGGCGAAAAAGCCGCAACTGGTTTGACGGAACAATTGGTCTCCTTAGGTTTTGAAGCTGGTCGAATGAAAACAGGGACACCACCCCGCGTAGATGGTAGAAGTCTAAACTATACAAAAATGGAAGAGCAATGGGGCGACGAAAACCCTGGCAGATTCTCTTACAACGATATAGACAGACCTCTCGAAAAACGCTGCTGCTGGATCACCTATACAAATCCAGATGTTCACGATATTTTAAAGACTGGATTCGAACAATCACCCATGTTTACTGGTCGTATCAAAGGCCTGGGCCCTCGATACTGTCCATCGATAGAAGATAAAATAAATCGATTTGCCGAAAGAGATAGACATCAAATTTTCGTAGAACCTGAAGGTTTTAGGACAGTTGAAATATATGTTAATGGTTTTTCTACCTCATTACCCGAAGATGTACAGTTAAAAGCTTTAAGATCCATTCCCGGTTTCGAAACAGCCAAAATGTATAGACCAGGTTATGCTATTGAATACGATTACTTTCCGCCAATGCAATTAGATTTGACATTGGAAACTCAAAGCATCAAACATCTTTTCTTCGCCGGACAAATTAATGGAACTACAGGTTATGAGGAAGCTGCTGCGCAAGGATTCATCGCTGGGCTTAATGCACATCAACGAATCAATGATCAACATGAACTTATATTGAAAAGATCAGAATCTTACATCGGTGTGTTGATAGACGACTTAGTCACAAAAGGCACGGACGAACCCTATCGTATGTTTACCTCCCGAGCAGAACATCGTTTATTATTACGTCAAGATAATGCAGATATTAGGCTGACACCAATAGCATACAAATTAGGATTAGTGAGTGACGAACGTATGAATAGGGTAGAAGAGAAGATAACAAACTCTGATAAAATTGTGCAATTCATGCGCAATACCAGTACAGAACCTAGTGATGTTAATACCGCATTGGAAGATTGGGGATCGTCTACTATTACGCAAAAAACGAGACTTTTTAATTTGTTGAGTCGTCCTCAAGTCGATATACTATCGCTGGCGAAAGTCGACAAGAATTTGGGTACCTATCTTAACAACTTCGATGCAGAAACGATTGAACAAGCCGAGATCAAGGTTAAGTATGATAGCTACTTCGAGAAAGAAATGGAAATCGTCAACAAAATGAAGAAGATGGAAGACAAAGAAATTCATCATGATTTTGACTATTCCACTATTAATTCCCTGTCAACAGAAGCACGGCAAAAACTTACGACTGTCAGACCACGTACTTTAGGGCAAGCATCTAGAATTTCAGGAGTTTCTCCGGCAGATATTAGCATTTTGATGGTTCATATATAGTAAATAACTGTAAATCAAATATTTACATTAAATCTATAACGACGCATTTTTAGTTGATTAAACGTATTATCTAATAAAATATGGGTTCTATATCCAAAAACAATAAAAGTGTCTTAAAACGCTTAAAAATAGCGTTAAAACAGAATGCATATTTACTACTATTAGCAATAATCATATTGACGGCATTTCAGCAATGTGCTAACATGTCTCGACCGACTGGTGGTCCTAAAGATTCAATTCCACCAAGCGTTGTTTCTGAACTACCGGCCAATTTCTCCACTAATTTTACAGAACGTAAAATTCAAATCACGTTTGATGAATTTGTAAAAACAACCAACCAACAAAAGGAATTCAGTGTATCACCTGATATGGATATTCCAGCTATTTACAAAATTCGAAAACGTACACTTCATATTGAACTTCCAGACAGTTTAGAAGTAAACACAACGTATACGATTAACTTAGGAAAAGGATTAGTAGACTTCAACGAAGGAAATCCTATTCTAAATTATACGTATGTATTCTCAACCGGATCTGAACTAGATTCACTATCCATAGAAGGAAGCGTTAGCAATGGATTTACACAAGATTTCGATCCAGAAAAAGATAAAGACATCAACGTCATCCTGATACCCACTAGCAGAGATACTATTTTTGGAAAGAAAAAAGCATCCATTTTCACCACAGTGGATACCTCAGGTACTTTCAGATTACAAAATCTAAAGGAAGACACCTATCGCATATATGCTATCAAAGAGCAAAACAATGATCGTACCTACAATTCACCAGATGAATGGATTGGTTTTCTACAAGATAGTATTGTTTTAAGACGTGATACGGCCGGAATACACCTTGAGCTAAGTAAAGGGCCGGTTCGAAATTTTAGGATGTTAGAACGCAAATTGGAAAGTAGTGGTATGGCACTCCTCGTATTTAATAAAATAGTAGAACAACCTACTCTTCGAATCTTAGATCCAGTGGTGATGAATGGTCAAGCTATTCCAAGATTTGCACCTACGAACGATTCTGTACGCGTCTACTTACCCAACTTAGACTTTGATTCGGTCAAGTTCGAATTATCTGATATTACAGGTGTGTTAGATACCAGCGTAATCCGTAAACCTAGAAATCTAAAATTAGACAGAGCAATAACACCACTATTTAGTATTACTAATAAGGTAGATCGTGTCAAACATATCCAACTATCAGCAGGAACACCGCTACAACAGGTAGATAAATCGAAGGTTATTCTAAACGAAGATTCCATTCCTCGCCGCAACTTTCAATTGCAAGCGGACAGCATCAACCCAGAAATGTACCACATCCGTTTTAATTGGCGTCCAAAAAGAAATTACGAATTGACGTTAGAGGAAGGCGCTATGCAAGGTTATTTCGAGGAAGTCAATAAAGAAGAAAAGATACAATTCACCATGAACGAAGCTGAAAGCTATGGCGACATCGCCTTGGCATTTAATGGTCTGGATACCGCACAGCAATATGTCATTGAATTGATCTCGGAAAATAAGGAGAAGGTTTTCGAATCGCAAATATTACCCAGCAATCAACAATTGGCTTATCGCAAATATCCTACTGGAAAATACAGTATCCGGGTAATTTGGGATAGAAATAGAAATGGCAAATGGGATCCTGCCGACGTATGGACGATGACCTATCAAGAACCGATATGGTATTTGGACAGGACATTTACCATCCGAGCAAACTGGGAACAAAACGAAACTATTGATGTACGATTTAACACACGTTAGATCGTACTATCATCTTTAAACCAAGAGCTATACTTTACATAATTGTGTGGCAATTTGTCGAGTAATGCTAACTGTTCGTCGGTCAATGGCTTAATTTTCTTTGCTGGAACACCTGCATAAAGATAGCCTGATTCACAAATGGTATTTTCTAAAACTACGGCACCAGCAGCAATAATTACGTGACTCTGCAACACAGCACGATCCATCACGATAGCGCCCATACCTACTAATACATGTGAGTGTATCACGCAACCATGTACGATGGCATTATGTCCAATATTCACATAAGATCCAATATCTGTACCATTCCGCTCATACGTACCATGTATCGTCACATTATCTTGAATATTGGTATAATGACCAATTTTGATGTAATTCACATCACCACGAATCACGGCATTAAACCAAATTGAACAGTGTGAACCAATGGTAACATCGCCTACAACCGTACAATTGGGCGCTAGAAAAGCATCTAAAGCAATCTGTGGAACATGCTCACCTACCGGCAATATAATAGCTGACATAACTTAAAAAATTAGTAAATAGTATCCTGTAATTCGGCGGCATGATCAGGATAATCTGTGGTGTAATGCAGACCCCGACTTTCTTTGCGCGCCATGGCTGACTTGACCACGAGGTAAGCCACTTGTATAACATTTCGCAACTCGCATAGTTTTACAGATAGTCTGGTATTCTTATAAAAAGATTCCGTTTCGTCATATAATAAACCTAAGCGACGTAATGCGCGTTCTAAGCGAAAATCCGAACGTACGATTCCCACATAGTCACTCATCAATTTTTGCGTTTCGCGCAGATTGTGCGTAACTAAGATATCTTCGTTCGATAAACTGGTGTCTGTATCATCCCATTCGGGAATACCGACTCTATACGAAAGAGTATCAAATACATTTTCCACATGTTTGAATATACGATGTGCATAAACTGCTGCTTCAAGCAACGAATTGGATGCCAAACGATTAGCACCATGTAGACCAGTAGAAGCACATTCGCCACAGGCGTACAAATGTTGAATACTCGTGGCACCATTGCCATCTACCATAATACCACCGCATAAGTAATGCGCCGCAGGCGATACCGGTATAAAGTCTGAACTCATATCCACACCAATACGCATACATTGTTCATATATGTTAGGAAAATGCTCCAATATATCTTCTTTACGACGATGTGTAATATCTAAATACACATAATCCAGCCCAGACTTCTTCATTTCCAAATCAATAGCACGCGCAACCACATCCCTTGGAGCAAGCGATCCACGCACATCATATTCTTCCATAAAAGAAACACCATCGGCTCTACGCAAAATACCACCAAAACCACGAACAGCTTCCGAAATCAGAAAAGCGGGATATTCTGCCGGGTTAAACAAGGCCGTTGGATGGAATTGAATGAATTCCATATTACGAACCTTCCCTTTGGCACGATACACCATCGCAATCCCATCACCAGTTGCAATAGTAGGATTTGTGGTACTAGAATACACATGCCCCGCACCGCCAGTTGCCATTAAAGTCACCTTAGAAAGGAACTTTTCCACACGACCTGTAGCCGTATTTAGGGCATAAATACCATAACATGAGATATCATCCGAACGTTTATCCACATGTATCCCCACATGATGTTGGGTAATTAAATCTACTGCAAAATAATGCGTGAGAATCTCAATATTAGGATGAGCATGCACACGTTCTAGTAATGCTCTTTCAATCTCATAACCTGTGATATCCTTATAATGTAATATACGGTGTGCAGAATGTCCACCTTCTTTGGCTAAATCATAGCTACCAGAAGCTTCTTTATCGAAACTGGTACCATAAGCAATCAATTCGGCAATACGATCTGGTCCTTCTTTGATAACATGCTCTACCACAGCAGGATTACACAAACCATCACCTGCAATATGTGTATCAGCTATGTGATCTTCAAAGCTATCTGCTTTGTCAATCACGACTGCAACACCACCTTGTGCGTATTTGGTGTTGGATTCATCTTCATTAGATTTAGTAACAATTAATACTTTACCTAATGTGGCTGCTTTGAGTGCAAAACTCAAACCCGCTATTCCAGAACCTACAATTAAGAAATCAGTACACTTTTCAGACATGGGTAAACGATGTAATAATAGACCAACAAATTAACAAATAATGTGGAAAACATGTCGATAAACGGTGGAGCGAAAAGTAAAACTTTATTTTATTCCACAATGTGGAACAAAAATCAATAATTTGTGGAAACATATTACCACATCATGAATCCAATATTAACAAAATGTAAACAACAAAGATTTCACATCGAAACATGGAAAAAATAAAAGTCCAAAAATTACAGGACTGATAATCAGCATAAATCTATATTTCAAATTGTGGATAAGCTGTGGATAAACTAAAATAACCATTACTTAGCCAAAAAAATGAAATCACTTATCCCCATTATCCACACACTAATAAACAATAAGATCATTTTATATAAAACTCTTTATTAATTATTGAAAAAAGGGAATGTGGATTTCGTTTGAAATTGTTTCTTTACTTTTGTCCTGTTCCTCCATCATGGAAAACATCATCACCATTGCATAGAAGAGAAAAATGGATACTAGGTTTGATACTGTTTTAGAAGCCAAAGGATATATCGATCTTCCTATCGATCCATCGATAGATTTAATCGCAGAAATCCAGCGTCTGAAAAAAGAAAAAAATGCTGTGATCTTGGCTCATTATTACCAAGAAAGCGAAATTCAAGACATAGCGGATTACATCGGCGACAGCTTGGGATTGTCGCAGCAAGCCGCTAAAACAGAGGCTGATGTAATTCTTTTTGCGGGTGTGCACTTCATGGCCGAAACGGCCAAGATATTATCACCGGAGAAGAAAGTTTTATTACCTGATCTAAAAGCAGGTTGTTCATTATCAGATAGTTGTCCGCCGCACTTGTTTGCGAAATTTAAGGAGCAATATCCTGATCATCTGGTGATTACCTATGTGAATTGTACTGCGGAATTGAAAGCGCTATCTGACATCGTCTGTACTTCAAGCAATGCGGTACAGATTGTGGAAAGCTTACCCAAAGACCAGAAAATAATCTTCGGTCCGGATCGCAACTTGGGTGCGTATGTGCAAAAGAAAACAGGTAGAGATTTAGTGTTGTGGAATGGCGCTTGTATGGTGCATGAGATTTTCTCGCAGGATAGGATTAACGGCTTAAGAGCCGAATATCCGACGGCTAAATTCATCGCTCATCCAGAATGTGAGGATCATATCTTGGCAAAAGCCGATTACATCGGATCCACATCTGGCATGCTTAAATACACGATTGAAAACTCGGCAGATACGTTTATCGTAGCGACCGAATCGGGTATTTTGCATCAAATGCAGAAGGCCAGTCCAAGCAAAACATTCATTCCGGCTCCGCCGAATAATCTATGCGCTTGCAACGATTGTCCGCACATGAAGTTGAATACACTGGATAAATTGTACAATTGCCTGTATTACGAATTGCCAGAAGTGGTGCTTCCAGCAGATGTAATACAACGTGCTCAAAAACCCATTGAGCGTATGCTGGAAATCTCGGAACGTCTGGGATTGTAGTTCACCTTTTACACGAATACTATGTTTGACAATAGCGAAAAAACAGATATCAAGGAATTAGGAGAATTTGGGCTGATTGCCCATTTGACGCAATCAGTACAACTAACACAAGCATCCTCCGTTAAGGGAATTGGCGATGATGCTGCTGTCCTTAATTTTGAAGGAAAGAAAACCCTGATTTCCACCGATCTATTATTAGAAAATGTACATTTTGATTTGCGCTATGTTCCCTTAAAACACTTGGGATACAAGGCAGTACAAGTCAATTTGAGTGACATATATGCCATGAATGGCACGGCTTCTCAGATCACGTTCTCGATCGGCATGTCTTCCAAATTTCCACTAGAAGCTGTTGAAGAGATTTATGAAGGCGCACTATTGGCTTGCAATAAATACAATGTCGATTTGATTGGCGGCGATACCTCGGCGAGTCATCAAGGATTGGTACTTTCGGTAACGAGCATAGGATATGCTGATGAAGCGGATATAACATATCGTTCTGGCGCGAAAGAAGGTGATTTATTATGCGTTTCTGGCGATTTGGGTGGTGCATATGTGGGTCTACAATTGCTGGAGCGGGAAAAGCAGATTTTCTTAGAAAATCCAAAAATTCAGCCCGATCTGGAAGGAAAAGATTATATCATCGAGCGCCAATTAAAGCCTGATGCCCGCGGCGATGTGGTCGAATTATTGCGTCAGCTCGACATCAAACCCAACGCCATGATCGATGTATCGGATGGTTTGGCATCGGAGATTTTGCACATCGCAAAAGCGTCTAATGTAGGTTGTACGATCTATGAAGACAAAATTCCATTGGATCCAATGACTTATGATACAGCCAGAGAATTTGGCTTAGATCCTACGATCTGCGCCTTGAGTGGGGGCGAGGATTACGAATTGTTATTCACTATTCCACAAGCAGATTATGATAAGGTGAAAAACCAACTGGACATCACCGTGATCGGCCACATGACCGAAGCTTCAGCAGGTTGTCAAATGATCTCTAAATCCGGAAAAGTACATCCATTGCAAGCGCAAGGATGGAATGCTTTTAAGTAGGCCAAACGTCATCGCGCGGAGGCACGACGACGTAATCTATTTTTTAAGTTGATCTAATAAGCATAACTATACAAAACAAAAGGCGGTCTAATACCGCCTTTTGTTTTGTATAAATATTACTTACGTCTGTATCACACCAACATTATACCGCTCTATCGTCGGATTTTGATTAGCTGCCTCAATGCCCATGGAAATGATTTTACGTGTATCTTTTGGATCGATCACACCATCCACCCACAAACGGGCTGCCGCGTAGTATGGGCTTAATTGCTTTTGATAGGTAGCATTGATCTTTTCTAGTAATGCTTCTTTTTCTTGTTCGGTCAGCGCTTTGTTTTGCGCTTTCAGCGTAGCTTCTTGAATCTGTAATAAGGTTTTTCCGGCCGAAGCGCCACTCATTACCGCCATTTGCGCCGTTGGCCAGGCATAGATCAATCGGGGATCATATGCTTTTCCACACATGGCGTAATTACCCGCGCCATAGCTGTTACCGACAATAAAGGTGAATTTAGGTACGACAGAATTGGCCATCGCATTCACCATTTTTGCACCGTCTTTGATGATTCCGCCCTGTTCCGAGCGTGATCCAACCATAAAACCGGTCACATCTTGCAAGAATACCAAAGGAATCTTTTGCTGATTACAATTCATAATAAATCGAGCCGCTTTATCTGCAGAATCTGAGTAAATCACGCCACCCATTTGCATTTCGGTCGCATTTCCAGGCTTTTTGGCTTTGACCACCTGCCGTTGATTGGCTACAATACCCACTGCCCAACCATCCACGCGCGCTAGCGCACAGATAATCGTCTTTCCGTAATCCTTTTTATATTCTTCCAGACTATCTTTATCCACAATACATTTCAACACCTCGTGCATATCATAAGGCTTCAATCTATCTTGCGGAAAGTAATTATATAGATAGTTCGCATCCTGCGCTGGTGCTGCTGCCGCAATGCGCGAGAAATGCGCCTTATCTTGATGTCCGAACTTATCCACAATGCCGCGAATCGCATCTAGGCAACTTTTATCATCCGGATATTTATTATCTGTCACGCCTGAGATTTCGCAATGCGTTGTGGCGCCGCCCAAGGATTCATTATCAATCACTTCACCGATGGAAGATTTTACCAAGTACGAACCGGCTAAAAACACCGATCCCGTACCTTCTACGATCAACGCATAATCTGACATGATCGGCAAATACGCGCCACCTGCTACGCAGGAACCCATAATCGCCGATATCTGAGGAATGCCCATCGAGGAAATCTTCGCATTATTCCTAAAAATCCGTCCAAAGTGCTCTTTGTCTGGGAATATCTCGTCCTGCATCGGTAAGTATACACCAGCTGAATCCACTAAATAAATAATGGGCAAATGATTTTCCATGGCGATTTCTTGTGCGCGCAGATTTTTCTTGGCACTAATGGGAAACCACGCGCCGGCTTTTACCGTCGCATCATTAGAAACCACGATACACAATCGCTGCTGTATATAACCCAAAACAATGACCACACCACCATTTGGGCAGCCGCCGTGTTCTATATATAAATCCTCGCCCGCAAAGCTTCCAATTTCCACATACTCGCTATCGGCATCCAATATATAGTGCACGCGCTCCCAAGCCGTCATCTTGCCTTTAGATTGGTGTTTTTCGATCTTCTTGATTCCGCCACCTAAATGCAATATTTCTAACTTTTTCCGGAGTTCAGACAATAAGTTTTCCATAATATGTGTTATCTAATGAAATACTAATTTACAACTGGTTGTATTGTTAAATTTGTATAAATATCATAAAATTTAATTTGTTTTTTATAATATTTGTAAAGTATTTATCACAGCCTTTGTGAGCCTAAGCAAAATTTTATGATGAAAAATTCAATTGATACAGAACAATTACTAATGGTAAGGCAGAGTGCAAGAGATTTTGCGCTGGCACATATCAAACCGCATATCATGGCTTGGGACGAGCCCCAAAAATTTCCCGTCGAATTATTCAAAAAATTAGGCGATTATGGTTTTATGGGGATTCTCGTACCCGAAGAATATGGCGGTGCAGGACTAAGTTATCAAGAATATATTGCTATTCTCGATGAAATATCTAAAGTATGTGGATCTATCGGCCTTTCCGTAGCGGCGCACAATTCCTTGTGTACCAATCATATTCTTTCATTTGCCAATGAAGAGCAAAAGCAAAAATATCTTCCAAAGCTCGCCACAGGCGAATGGATTGGCGCCTGGGGATTGACGGAAACGGGATCGGGTTCCGATGCTGGCGGACTTTCCACAGTTGGTGTATTGGATGGCGATCATTATGTGATTAATGGCAATAAAACTTTTATCACGCATGCCATATCCGGCGATGTTGCTGTCGTCATGGTACGAACGGGAGAGAAAGGCGATAAACATGGCGTTTCGGCATTCATTATAGAAAAAGGAACGCCTGGATTCACTGCCGGCCAGAAAATGGACAAATTAGGTATGCGCGCATCCGAGACGGCGAGTTTATTTTTCGACAATTGCCGCGTACACAAAAGCCAGATGATAGGCGATATTGGTACAGGATTCGTACAGGCATTGAAATTATTGGATGGAGGACGTATTTCCATTGCCGCATTATCGCTGGGCATAGCACGCGGTGCGTACGAATGTGCTTTGAAATATGCGCAAGAGCGCGAGCAATTCAACAAGCCAATTTTCGAATTTCAAGATGTATCGTTTAAATTAGCAGATATGGCCACGGAGATTGAAGCCTCGGAATTGCTAGTCCAGCATGCTGCTATGTTGAAAGATCAAGGCGAGAAAGTAACCAAAGCAGGAGCGATGGCCAAATTGTATGCCTCAGAAACAGCGGTCAAAGTATCTAATGAAAGTGTGCAAATCCACGGTGGCTATGGCTTTACCAAAGATTTTGCAGCCGAGAAGTATTTTAGAGACGCGAAGCTATGTACTATTGGAGAAGGCACGAGTGCTATTCAGAAAATGGTCATCGCGCGAGAAATAAAAAAAGATGTCCTATAAAGATATTCAAATAGTAGATTGTGTTCGTGATGCCATTCAGGCATTAGATCAACATATTCCGGTGCAGCAGAAGATCGATTATATCAATCTTCTGCTATCCAGCAATGCGTTTGCATGCCTCGATGTAGGAAGTTTTGTATCTCCGAAAGCGGTACCGCAAATGGCTGATACAGCATCTGTCATGGCAGGTTTGCAAAAAACAAGTGGTACCAAATTATCTGTCATCGTAGCCAACGAACGAGGTGTGAAAGAAGCGCTGGAATACGATAAAATTGATTATTTGGGATATCCTTTCTCGATATCCGAGACTTTTCAACAAAGAAATACACATAGCAGTATTGCAGAATCCTTTGATCGCGTAAAAGCAATGCAGGATTTGACAGCAGCAAGCAATAAAGAAATGCTGCTCTATATTTCCATGGCATTCGGAAATCCTTATGATGATCCTTGGCATGCTGATTTGGTGTTGCATTGGATTCAGCAGTTACAAGATTTGGGAATAAACAATTTTTCCATAGCAGATACCACAGCAGAAGCCACAACAAGCAGTATCACGGAAGTTTTTACGCTAGTGAACCAACATTTTACGGATTTAAAACCTGGAATTCACCTGCATAGCCGACCAGAAAATGCATTGGCGAAGATCGATGCGGCCTACGATGCCGGATGTCGAAGATTTGAAGGGGCAATTTTAGGTTATGGTGGATGTCCCTTTGCGCAAGACAATTTGGTGGGAAATATGCCAACCGAATTGCTGCTACGCCGCTTTGAAAAAAGTTCAATCGAAGAATTGCAACCGATTATAACAGCGTTTCAAGAATTAGTGAAGCCAACTATAACTCATCATTGAGGCCATGGAAATACCGTATCATTATATCAAAACCCGCAAAGAAGGACATATATTTCACTTAACCTTGGCGCGTCCCGCAAAGCGGAATGCCTTTACACCGGCTACGATTAGTGAAATAGCGCATGCCATCGAGCAGATCAATCAGGATGATGAAATTACGGTTGTCGTGCTTTCTGCAGAAGGACCGGTATTTTGTGCCGGAATGGATCTCAAGACATTTCGCGACGAAAACTTGGATGTAAGAAATGAAGCCATTCCACACCAAGAGATATCGTTGGGTGAAGTGTTTAATAAATTGAATAAACCTTCTATCGCCATAGTAGAAGGAGACGTAATTGCTGGCGGATTTTTGTACATACTCGGATGTACGTATGTATTAGCCAAACCAGAAGTGCGTTTTAGGCTTCCTGAATTAGACTTGGGCCTATTTCCATTTCAAGTGATGGCCAGTTTGCTGCGCGTAGTTCCAGAAAAGAAAGTATTGCAATTGTGTTTGAATACCGATTATTTTTCGGTTGAAGAAGCGCTGTCGTTAGGTATTGTCGATGGATATCTAAACGAAGCTACTTGGCAAAACTTGTTGGACAAGTTCGCCAAAGCCGATGTATCTGTACTCAAAGCAGGATTCGAATCTATTCGGCAATTGAAAGATATGCCTACAGAAAAACAATATAGCTATTTAAAGCAGGTATTGGATAAGCTAAAATAAGTGCTTAATAAAATGAAGATAGCACCCTTTTTTGGGAAAATTCAGACCTTCTGTTTCCACCAAATACGTACAAATTAATACAGAGCTTATTGATTAGCAGAAACATTTATTTGTGTATATTGTTAATAAGTTTGTTACTTTGTAATCTATTTTTGAATATTTCTCCCATATGAGCATAGAGATTGGATCCAAACTAAAGGATATTATATTGCCATCTGATTTACGAAAATTGAAAGAGACTGACCTAGAGGAAGTTTGTTCTGATTTACGGCAATATATTATTGATATAGTTTCGGTAAATGGCGGGCACTTTGCAGCAAGTTTGGGCGTAGTCGAATTGACTGTGGCGCTACATTATGTGCTCAATACACCGTATGATCAAATCGTGTTTGATGTTGGTCACCAAGCTTACGGTCATAAAATTCTGACAGGAAGAAGAGAAAATTTTCATACTAATCGCCTTATCGGTGGATTGTCTGGATTTCCAAAACGATCCGAAAGTGAATACGACGCCTTCGGCGTAGGGCATTCGTCCACGTCTATTTCTGCAGCTTTGGGTATGGCAGTAGCTTCTGCTTACAAGGGAGAACACGATCGCCAGCACGTAGCCGTAATCGGAGATGGTGCATTAACTGGTGGAATGGCTTTTGAAGCGCTTAACCACGCCGGTATTGAAAAATCAAATATTCTGGTCATCCTCAATGACAATTGCATGTCCATTGATCCCAATGTAGGTGCATTGAAGGATTATCTTACTAATATCACCACTTCTAAAAGTTACAATCGATTTAGAGACGATTTGGTCAGTGTCTTAGCTAAAATTTCTAAGAATGGACCTAATGCCTACGGTTGGGCTAAAAAACTCCAGCAGACCATTAAAGGAACGCTCTGGGAGAACGCTAACTTATTTGAATCGCTTAATTTTAGATATTTTGGTCCAGTAGACGGGCACGATGTTAATCAACTGGCCAAAACCATAGAAGATCTAAAACATATTCCTGGACCAAAGCTCCTGCACGCCATTACGGTAAAAGGTAAAGGTTATGCTTTGGCCGAGAAAGATCAAACCAAATGGCATGCACCCGGTCTGTTCGACAAGATTACGGGAGAAATTAAGAAAACAATTCACGAGAAACCTCAGGCACCAAAATACCAAGACGTATTCGGCCACACACTAGTGGAGCTGGCAGAGTCAAATAAGGCAATCATGGGAATTACCCCAGCAATGCCGAGTGGTTCATCTTTGAATATCATGATGAAAGCGATGCCTGATCGTGCATTTGATGTAGGTATTGCAGAGCAACATGCGGTTACATTTAGTGCTGGACTTGCCACGCAAGGTTTAGTACCTTTCTGTACCATATATTCTTCCTTTATGCAGCGCGCATTCGATCAAGCGATCCACGATGTGGCATTACAGAAACTCAATGTGGTATTCTGCTTAGATAGAGCAGGTTTGGTCGGTGCTGATGGACCGACGCATCATGGCGCTTATGATATTGCTTTTATGCGTTGTGTACCAAATATGATTGTGGCCGCTCCTATGAACGAAGAAGAGCTTCGCAATATGATGTTTACCGCGCAATTGCCAGACAAAGGACCATTCAGCATTCGTTATCCACGTGGATCTGGCGTGATGCCGGATTGGCGGAAACCATTTAGAGAACTTCCAATTGGTAAAGGTCATAAGATTTGCGATGGTGAAGAAGTAGCCGTACTTAGTTTTGGTCATATTGGTAATGAAGTTGTGAAAGCTTTCAAGCAAGTAAGCGAAGAAGGTATTCATCCAGCGCATTATGATATGCGCTTTGTCAAACCATTGGACGAAGAGCTGCTGCACCAAATCTTTGCCAAATTCCAAAAAGTAATCACCGTCGAGGACGGTTGCTTAATGGGTGGATTTGGATCTGCAATCTTAGAGTTTATGGCAGAGCACAATTATCAAGCTCAGGTGGTACGATTAGGTATACCAGATGATATCGTGGAACACGGTGATCAAGAGGAATTGTGGCAAATATGCCGCTACGATGCAACTGCAATGGCAGAAGAAATAAATAAACTAACAGCCGGCCGCAAAACCCAAACTTTGGTCGGATAATTGCTACATAATTCTTTAAAAGTGAGCCCCTAGAGGTAATTTCTATCTCTGGGGTAAAATACGCGTTATTAACCGCCAAAGTTTTCCACAAGTCCTTTCGAACATCTAAGTAAAAGGCACTTTTTAAGTGAAAAAATCAGCATACAAAATCGATGTTAATAAAAAAATATTGACATCAAAATTTGTAGTGATAACGCTTAATTTTTATTGTAAAAAACTGATAATTAAACACTTATTCTTTTTTTATATTTTTAGTTTTATAGCTCAAAAAAAATTGTCATCTTCGTTGTAAGAGAAAGTTTTTAACAGCTTTTTTGTCAATCATTGGTTTTCAAGTTATTAACAATTTACGAATGGAAAAAACGTGTACAAGTGTGTGGAATAGCTGTCTTCAAGTCATAAAAGACAACATTCCTGCGCAGAGTTTCAAAACATGGTTTGAGCCTGTGAAGGCCATACGTCTTGAAGAAAACGTTTTGACTATTCAGGTGCCGAGCTTGTTTTTCTACGAATGGTTAGAAGAACATTATGTGGGCATCCTTCGCAAAACAGTTAAAAAGTTCTTAGGAGAACAAGGTCGTTTGGAATACAATATTGTCGTAGAAAAATCTTCGACTAGTATACCATTTACCACCAACATACCGTCTAACGGAAATGGGGCAGAAGGAAAGAATCAATCGATCCCTGTACCTGTTGCACTCAACAAAAATATCAAGAATCCATTCGTGATTCCAGGGTTGAAAAAGCTGCAGGTAGATCCACAGCTTAATCAAAATTATACCTTTGATAACTTCATCGAAGGAGAATGTAATCGTTTGGCGCGATCAGCAGGTTTTGCCGTAGCAAACAAACCGGGCGGCACTTCCTTCAACCCATTGATGGTATATGGCGATGTCGGCTTAGGTAAAACGCACTTAGTGCAAGCTATTGGAAACGAAATCAAAAAGAATCTTCCAGATAAATTGGTGATCTATGTTTCCTGCGAGAAGTTCTGTCAGCAATTTGTGGACTCATTGAAAAACAATACGATCAATGATTTCGTAAATTTTTACCAAGCGATGGACGTGATCGTCATGGATGATGTGCATAACTTCGCCGGAAAAGAAAAAACGCAGGATATTTTCTTCCATATCTTCAATCACCTACACCAATCGGGTAAGCAGATTATCTTGACCTCAGATAAACCACCAAAAGATTTATCAGGATTAGAAGAGCGCTTACTAAGCCGTTTCAAATGGGGGCTTTCAGCCGATATTCAGGTGCCCGATCTAGAAACAAGAATGGCAATCCTCAAGAAGAAAATGTATTCGGACGGGATCGAATTGCCAGAGAATGTAGTCGAATTTGTGGCTAATCAGATCGATAATAGCGTCCGGGAGTTAGAGGGAGCCATGGTTTCTTTGCTTGCACAATCCACGCTCAATAAAAAAGAGATTGATCTGAACTTAGCGAAGTCCATGTTGAAGAACTTCGTGAAGAACACCAGCAAAGAAATCTCGATGGATTACATCCAGAAACTGGTTTGTGAGTACTTTGAAGTACCGGTTGAGATGGTGAAATCCAAGGTGAGAAAGCGAGAGATTGTACAGGCGCGTCAAATCTCCATGTACTTGGCCAAAAACCACACGAAATCCTCTCTAAAGTCGATCGGTAACTTCTTTGGAGGCCGTGATCACTCCACAGTTATTTACGCTTGCCAAACGGTAGAAGATCTCATCGAAACCGACAAAAAATTCAAAACCTACGTGCAAGACATCCAGAAAAAGCTAAAAGCTTCGTAGTCTTAAGTCACATATTTTATACAGGCGCCAAGTTGTTACTTAGGCGCCTTTTTATTTTAAGTTGATTATTCTTATTTTGCGTCAAATTTCAATGCAAACGGTTGCATTGAGCAGGCTAATACCTTTTATTATGTTTAAAGAAACTCGAAACATATTGCTAATTGCGGGCTTAGGATTGTGTCTAAATACAACCTCCAGTTTAGCACAAGAGAAATTTCGATATAAAGATGCTCGGTTAAGCACGAGCGAGCGCACGGCCGATCTTTTAAGTCACATGACGCTAGAAGAGAAAGTGGGTCAGTTGCTCTGTCCACTTGGTTGGGAAATGTATACCAAAAATGGTAATACCGTAACCTACTCAGAGAAATACAAGAATTTGCTGGATAAGCAGCATGTAGGTATGTTTTGGGCGGTATTTCGTGCAGATCCTTGGACGCAGAAAACATTGGAAAATGGTCTTAGACCAGCATTAGCTGCCGAAGCAGCCAATGCCATGCAGCGCTATGCCGTGGAAGAAACTCGTTTGGGAATTCCAATTTTCATTGCAGAAGAAGCACCACATGGTCATATGGCTATCGGAACGACAGTTTTCCCGACAGGAATTGGTATGGCCTCTACGTGGAATCCTGCATTACAAGAGCAAGTTTCGGCAGTTTCCGCCAAAGAAGTTCGTCTTCAAGGTGGACATATTGGTTACGGACCGGTTTTAGATCTTTCGCGCGATCCACGTTGGTCTCGCGTAGAAGAAACATATGGTGAAGATCCCGTTTTGAGCGGAACAATGGGCGCCGCAGCAGCAAAGGGAGCTGGTGCAGGCGATATCAAGAATCCATACGCGGTGATTTCCACCATTAAGCATTTCATTGCTTACGGCATACCAGAAGGTGGCCACAATGGCAATAGTGCCATCATCGGGCAGCGGGAATTGCATGAAAGTTTTCTGCCGCCGTTTTTCAAAACAGTAGAAGCCGGCGCACTATCGGTAATGACGGCTTACAACTCCATTGATGGTATTCCTTGTACGGCAGATGGTTATTTACTGACCGATGTATTGCGCAAAGATTGGGGATTTGATGGCTTTGTGGTTTCCGATTTAGGAAGTATTGATGGCGTGTATTCGAGCCATCGTGTAGCATCTTCTTTGCAAGAGGCAGGGACGATGTCATTGGAGGCTGGCGTGGATGTGGATTTGGGCGCACGCCCATTCGCAGAGCTTATCGAGGCGGTCAACGCTGGAAAAATTGATATCGCCAAGATCGATAGTGCTGCCTCACGTGTGTTGCGTCTTAAGTTTGAGATGGGGTTGTTTGAAAATCCATACCGTGATGCAAAAGCAGCAGGACGTGAAGTAAGAAGCAAAGACAACGTAGCCGTAGCTCGTAAAGCGGCACAAGAATCTATTGTCTTGCTCGAAAATAAAAACAACGTATTGCCATTATCTGCCAAAAAAGTAAAAAAGATTGCGGTGATCGGTCCAAATGCGGATACCTATTATAATCAATTGGGCGACTACACCGCACCACAAGAACGTGCAGTGATCCGTACGGTATTAGATGGTATTAAAACAAAAGTACCTACAGCAAATGTCATCTATGCAAAAGGTACAGCGATTCGCGATACGGCGCAATCTGATATTGCAGCAGCAGTAGAAGCGGCAATGCAAGCCGACGTTGCGGTCGTAGTAGTTGGTGGTTCTAGTGCGCGCGATTTCGAAACCAAATACATCGAAACTGGAGCGGCTGTAGCCGATGCCAAATCGCTTAGTGATATGGAAAGTGGTGAAGGTTTTGATCGTTCTACATTGGATTTATTAGGCGATCAGATAAAGTTACTAGAAGCGATTAAAAAAACGGGCAAACCGATGATCGTGGTGTATATTCAGGGAAGACCACTCAATATGAATTGGGCAAAGGAAAATGCGGATGCTTTGTTGAATGCTTGGTATCCTGGTCAAGAAGGTGGAAATGCCATTGCCGATGTCATCTTTGGCGATTACAATCCAGCAGGAAGAATGCCGATTTCTGTACCGCGTTCGGTTGGTCAATTACCTGTGTATTACAACAAAAAAGTGCCTAAAGGGCATGATTATGTAGAAACTTTAGGTTCGCCCTTATATACATTTGGTTACGGAAAGAGTTTTACAGAGTTTGGTTACAGTGATTTGAAGATCACGCAACAGGCAGATGGTGGTATAGAAGTGAGTTTCCAAGTGAAAAATACAGGATCGCGTGCTGGAGATGAAGTGGTGCAACTGTATGTACGCGATGAATTTGCTTCAACGGTACAACCGATCAAACAACTGAAGAAATTTGATCGTATCCATTTGGCCGCTGGGAAATCCAAGCAAGTTGTGTTCCGTTTGCTTCCCGAAGATCTTTCGATAATCAATCCAAAGATGCAGCGTATCATGGAAGCGGGAAGTTTCCATGTGATGGTAGGCGCTTCTGCGGATGATATCCGCCTAAATGAAAAGGCAGAGATCACCAAATCAGTACAGCTACCTTTGTACGGAAAAGTGAAATAAGACAGCTGTATACCACATTAAAAAAGCCCGAAATCATCTGATTTCGGGCTTTTTACTGGCTTGGGTATTAAGAGTGATCATGTTCTACGCTCTTGTCACCATCTTGTTTTTTGCATTCACGTTTATCGCGATCAGGTCTGCGATTAGTACGTTTAGACCACTCGCTGCGATTTTTCTGCATTTCAGCATACTTTTCTTTTTGATTCGCATCCAATAATGCTTCTATTTTACGATCGGTTTGAGCTCTTAATTCTTTCGCTTTATTGCGTGTTTCTTCGTTCTTAGGATCTGAATCTTTGTAAAGTGCTTGTGCATTCTTCGATTGATCTAGTACCAGTTTATGGATAGATTCTTTTTGTGAAGCAGTCAGAGCCAGTTTTTTATCTAGCTGCTCCACTTTAGCTTTGGCTCGAGCTTCTGGATCTTTGTTGAAACCACTGCGTTCCGTTCTTTCACGATTACGAGTTTGTCCATCTTTGTTCGCCTCATTACGATTTTGTGCTTGTGCAGCGTTTAGCCCTACTAATAACGCTAATGCAATCATTACATTTTTCATAATATTTCTCCTTTTTTAGTTTAAATAGCATTTTTTTCTTTAACAAAGGTGGAGAATGTATCTGGAAGAAAATAAAAACAAACAGTTTTTAACTTCCTTTAAGGTTCATTTACACTTTATCGCGCAAGAGTGTTAATAACATCCTGATGAATCTGTTCTTCTTGATCAAAAACGAAGGTAATTGGGATATAATAGCAGGGTATATTGGGCAAAGAATGCAGCGATAATCGCTGCGCATCTTTCTCTGTAGTGACCAATACTGTATCTTCTTTGGCTGCTAATGCTGCGTAGGCCGACTGAATTCGCTCGTAATCTGCTTTCGTGAATAGATGATGATCTGGCAAAGCAATGCTTTCCACATATTTAGCTTCCTGTTGAACATAATCCAATAGGGGAGCTGGGTTTGCGATTCCGGTTACTAGCAGCACCTGTTTGTCGTACAGATTCACCGATGAATTAATTGCCGAGTTGCTTTGCTTAGAAAGGGCTTTAGGAGCGCCGTAAGCGATCGAAGCAAAATAGATGGGCGCTTTACTATGTTTACGTAATTTCTTCGTGATTTGGGTGCGCTGTTGTGCGCTAATATCTTTTGGTATTTTGGTAATGACGATTACATCAGCTCTTTTTGCCTGCGGCAATAAATCTCTGAAATTCCCGGTGGGCAATGGAATAATTGGCCTGAGTAAAGAAGCATATTCAAACAACAAAATATTGCAGCTGGCGGAAACTTTACGATGCTGAAAGGCATCGTCCAGCAATATCAAATCGTGATCTTCTAACAAGATTTCCATCCCTGTCCGACGGTCTTCACAAACAGCTACCGTCAGGTGCGGAAATTTTCGTTTGAACTGCAAAGGTTCATCGCCCGTCGAGACGGCATCATCGTTTATGTGCACATCGCGAAAACCTGTTGTTTTGCGGCCGTAGCCACGGCTTAGCGTGGCTATTTTGTATTCACCATCAAACCATCGGATCAAGCACTCAGTCATGGGCGTTTTGCCACTGCCACCCACCGCAAGGTTGCCAATCACAATACTGCGTACGGGATAACTTTTACTGCTCCAGATTCCTGTATCGTATAGCACATTGCGTAGCCAAACCGCAAGACCATACAAGAGCGAAATGGGTAAAAGTAGCCAACGCAGTAGGCGTATCATGGTTTTTGGGCAATTAATAAACCAATATCGGTGATTCCCATCAATTCATGATCCTCCATATGGTGCTGTATCGAAAAGTGGTAAACACCGGTATCAGGAAAGAGGTATGTTTTAAGAATCGGTTCTTTGATCTGATACAAATTGCCGGCAGATTGACCGAGCCATCGCCCATCTTCCTTAGCCAAAGATAGCTCCATGTTATACGTGGTATCCTTACCGGAAGCATGCTGCTGTTCTACAGAAAACACCAGATTGGTGTAGGGATAAAAATTATTGTGCCGCACATTTACCAATATTTCATATGGTTGGGAGACATCAGCAATGTGCGCAGAAAACTGTGCAACAGAATCGCGATTCCAACGGTAATCGTCGATCCTGTTGTTTTTCTCGTATGCAATATGCGGATCGCAGGATGCCAACAACAACAGCCACACTAAGCTCAAAACTATTAGGCTATGTGCTCTCAGCATGCTATTCTGTCTTGTTTTCGTTGTTGTTATTATTCCTTCTATCGCGGTTTCTGTTATTGTTATTGCGTCTTTTTGGGCGCGGTTTTGCGGCACCTTCGGTTCCTTCGCCCGCAGTTGTTGCTTTTGGTTTAGGACTGTCCGTACGGGGAGCGTTCTCTGCTTTGGCTTGTTGCTGTCTTGGTGGTCGTGCTGGTCTACTTTCAGCAGATTTTTGCGGTGTTTCTCCGTTTGGATTTTTACTGGCAGGTTTTTTCTTACGACGTTTCTTTTTGTTGCGGTCGTCTAGTCGAGTTAAGCTATCCTGTCCAACTACGTTCTCGTAATCGTAGTTAATTGGCTTCGCTTTTGTTTCCTCTTCCGGCTCTATGTACAGCAATTCGGTTGGCTTTTGGCCGCCCTTGTTCATCTGTACGAATTCGCGCACTTTATCAACGGTCAAAGGAATCCAGTTTTCTGCTTTCGGGTACGAAAACCACATGGTTTTCTTGAAAATATCGGTCTTCTGCAAGTACGCCATCCCGATCTCGGTATCAATACGATCTATATCCGTCGGGATATCTTTTAAGGCATCCATATAGCTATCCAACTCGTAGTTCAAACAACACTTCAACTTGCCACATTGTCCGGCCAGTTTCAACGTATTCAACGAAAGATTTTGATAGCGCGCAGCCGAAGTAGAAACCGTTTTAAAATCTGTTAACCACGTAGAGCAGCACAATTCGCGTCCGCAAGATCCAATTCCGCCCAAACGACTCGCTTCTTGGCGCATACCAATTTGGCGCATTTCGATCCTAATACGGAAAGATTCAGCCATACGCTTAATCAATTCCCGAAAATCGACTCGGCCTTCGGCCGTATAATAAAACGTCGCTTTGGTCTTATCGCCTTGATAATCCACATCAGAAATCTTCATCGAAAGACCTAGATCTAAAGCAAGCGTACGAGCACGGTGCATGGTTTCCCACTCCAGCTCTTTTGCAGCATTAAACTTTTCAACATCTTTTTCTGTGGCTTTGCGGTATACTTTCTTGGCTACATCTTCCGCTTTTACACGATTTTTCTTGAGCTGCAAGCGAACCAATTCACCGGTGAGTGATACGTGGCCAATATCATAACCGCCCGTAGAAGGTTCTACGGCGACCATTTCGCCCATCTCCAAGTAAAGGTTTTCCGTATTCACAAAAAACTCCTTTCGAGAGCCTTTAAAGCGAACTTCTACTATGTCAAACGGTTTATAATTAGAAGGCAGATCCATGTCGGTCAGCCAATCGTAAACATCCAATTTATTGCATCCGCTGGTCATACACGTGCCGTTGTTATTACAACCTGCCGGTACAGTCCCTAGAGATTTGCTTCCGCAACCTCCGCCGGATGCGCAACTTCCACATCCCATATGTCTATATATATATTGAGTCCGCCTGTTGGCGGAACGTTTTGTATTTGAACAATAAAACTAACTGCAAAGATAAGTCTAAAAATAATATTTTAGCATTGGCATTCCGCTCGACGGCGTAATGCGTTTTCTCCAGTAGATCTACCCCTGCGCTTAATTGTTCCAGTGTAAATATTTCACTAAATTTAGTAATAAAATCCAATTCTTTGTCTTGCAGGAAGATCAAACTTTCCAGCCCCTGCGATTTCAACACGATCTGTCGCATCATGCCGATGGTATACATTAGGAAGTTTTTTTGATTTTCCCTACCCAATTTCGGGAAATCGACCTCCGATAATTGAATCAGCTTAAGCCCCGTATCGGTCACCACCAAACGCAACCATTGGATCATCAGATCAAAGTACGCATTGCTATCGCTTTGCAGCAACTCCATCGCAGATTGCAAATTGCCATCTGCCAAGAAAGAGATCTCTCCCGCTTTGAGTGGATCTATCCCCTTGTTTTCAATAAGGTATTGATTGATGTCGGTATGTGTCAGTTTGTGAATTTTCACCAACTGTGTTCGCGAAATGATGGTATTCAGAATACGATCTTGATTTTCCGCAACCAGTAGAAACAATGTTTTCTCAGGCGGTTCTTCAATCAGTTTCAATAAAGCATTTCCCTGCGCATCCAAGTATTCTGGAAGCCACATAATCAACACTTTATACTCAGATTCGAATGCTTTGAAACTGAGTTTCTTGATGATATCGTGTACCTCTGCAATATTAATGTTGGCTTGTTTGTTTTGCGCATCAAACTGCGCTCGCCACGCATTCATCCCCATATACGGATTTTCTGACAAGGCCTGTCGCCAAGCTTCGATATAGTTGATGGCGACTTCACCAGAAGATTTGGCGAAAAAAGGATAAGAAAAATGTAAATCCGGGTGGATTAACTTTTCGTATTTGCGGCAAGAAGCACAAACGCCACAGCTATCTGCTTCCTGTTTGTCTTCGCAATTCACGAATTGTGCGTATGCGATCGCCAGCGCCAAAGAGCCGGAACCTTCTGGTCCGAGAAATAATTGGGCATGACTTACCCGGTTATCTTGCACTGTACGTACGAGATGTTGTTTAACGCTGTCGTGACCTATTATATTTTCAAAACGCATAGCAGATTCGTACAAAAGTAACGAAAAAAGCTTGGAAGAAAGTTGGAATCTTTTTGTATTATTGCAGTATAAAATAGCCAACGACAAATGAGGTTTATCGTATCCACATCCACTTTATTAAAGCAATTGCAGGCCATTAGCGGAGCATCTAGTAGCAGCACGGTTTTGCCTATTTTGGAGAACTTTTTGTTCGAAATTAAAGACAACGAACTGACTATCTCGGCGACTGATTTGCAGACCAGTATGGTGACATCGTTGCAGATCGAAGCCAAAGAAGAAGGTCGTGTTGCCATGCCATCCAAGATCCTGATCGAGACGTTGAAAACTCTTCCAGATCAGCCGGTTGCTTTCTCGGTGGATACAGCCACGATGGCTATTGAAATCAGCGCGGGAGACGGTAAATACAAATTGAGTGGCGAGAATGCGGATGATTTTCCGAAAATCCCGGTGGTAGATAATATCTCTACGGTGAATATCGCGGCTCCGATCTTAGCAGAAGCCATTAGCAAAACTATTTTTGCGGTAAGTAGCGACGAATTGAGACCGGCGATGTCGGGTGTATATGTACAATTGGCGGAGCAGTCGATTACTTTTGTATCTACAGATGCGCACAAACTGGTGCGCTACCGTCGTACGGATATTGGCGCGGAAAAACCGACATCCTTAATATTACCGAAAAAAGCCTTGAATCTGTTGAAGTCTTCGTTGCCTTCAGATGATATCAACGTATCTATCGAATACAATAATACCAATGCATTTTTCCAATTCGGTCATGTATCGTTGATCTGTCGATTGATCGACGAGCGTTACCCAGATTACGAAGCGGTAATTCCACAGGTGAATCCTAACAAATTGACGGTGGAGCGTGCGAGTTTCTTAAACTCTTTGCGCCGCGTCGTAATTTTCGCGAATAAAACGACGCATCAAGTGCGGTTGAAAATCTCAGGAAGTGAATTGCACATTTCGGCAGAAGATTTGGATTTCTCCAACGAAGCACATGAGCGTTTGAGCTGTCAGTACGAGGGAGATGATATGGAGATCGGGTTTAATGCGCGTTTCTTGGTAGAGATGTTGAATAATTTAGGTTCTGAAGAGGTGACTTTAGAAATGAGTACACCAAATCGTGCCGGATTATTATTCCCAGCGATCAAAGAAGACAGTGAAGATGTCTTGATGTTGGTCATGCCTGTCATGTTAAACAATAATTAGTCAGCTCAGCTACGATGACGGATTTTTTATATGGAATCATCGATTTCATCTTACACATTGACGATCATCTGATACAGCTGATTGCTGATTACAAATATTGGATCTATGCGATCCTATTTCTTATTATTTTCGTTGAAACAGGTTTGGTCGTCATGCCATTCTTGCCGGGCGATTCCCTATTATTTGCTGTGGGTATGTTTGCGGCGCAAGGACAGCTAAACATTTACTTTTGCTTGGTATTGCTATTCGTTGCTGCGGTTTTAGGTGATGCCTGCAACTATCTCATTGGTAAGTATGCTGGCGATCGATTTGTGCGGTTACGATTGTTCAACAAGCAGCTCGTCAAAGACGAATACATCGAAAAAACCAATCAATTTTACGAAAAACATGGTCCTCAGACCATCATTATCGCTCGTTTCGTTCCGATCGTGAGAACCTTTGCTCCTTTTGTTGCGGGAATTGGACATATGAACTATGGTCGCTTTTTCACGTTCAATGTCATCGGAGGTTTCGTTTGGGTATTCGGTATCACCTTGGTCGGGTACTTCTTGGGCAATATTCCGGTGGTGGCTGACAACTTTGAAAAAGTCGTCTTAGGCATTATCTTGGTCTCGGTGTTGCCAATTATTTATGGCTTTATCAAGGAGTGGAATACATCGCGCAAAGCGCGCGCCGAAGGCTTATGACTCATACGGTTTTCTGTATTTTTTCTGAAGAAATAGCCTCTTCTCGAGGTCTAGAGATTATCAATTAATTTTCATATAGGTTTTCGTACCTTTGCGTATGATAAAATCCATGACCGGCTACGGTACAGGTTTGGCAGAAAACCAAACGGTAAAGTACACTGTAGAAATAAAATCCCTCAATTCGAAGTTTTTAGAGCTGAGCTTGCGTTTGCCTAAGCACGTATCTGATAAGGAATTGGCGCTGCGCGCCGAAAGCGGAAAGCTCATCGAGCGAGGAAAGGTCAATATCACGGTAACGGCGGAATATGCAGATCAAACCGCGAAATCATCCAGCATCAACGAAACATTATTTAAAAAGTACTACACGCAGCTACAAGAATTGGCAAATGTAGTTGGCGATCAACAATCGCCATTGCTTCAATTGGCATTGCAGATGCCGGATGTGGTCGGATCTAATGAAGCCGAAACGGATGAAGAAGAGGCCAATGTTTTATTCGAAGCATTCCACCAAGCGATCGAAAAATTCAATCAATTCCGTTTGGATGAAGGCCATGTATTACGTGCAGATCTACAAAAACGCGTGGAGGATATCATGGCTTTCCAAAAGGAGGTAGAAGCAGTAGATGGCGATCGTATTCCTTTGATTCGCGAACGCATTGCGCAATATATGGATACTGCTGTTGGCAAAGAAAATGTAGACATGAATCGTTTCGAGCAGGAATTGATTTATTACATCGATAAGTTAGACATCACCGAAGAAAAAGTGCGCTTGAGTAGCCACTGTGCGTATTTCCTAGAAGCGCTGAAAGCGCCTAATCCTAGTGGAAAAAAATTAGGATTCATCTCCCAAGAAATGGGTAGAGAAATAAATACGTTGGGCTCCAAAGCAAATAATGCACATATCCAACAGATCGTTGTGCGGATGAAAGAAGAGCTGGAAAAAATCAAAGAACAGTTATTAAACGTACTATAAGAGTAGCATGAGTGGCAAATTGATTATCTTTTCTGCACCATCCGGCGCAGGAAAAACAACCATAGTAAGACATCTATTAAATAAATATCCCAATGATCTGGCTTTTTCTATCTCGGCAAGTACGCGTGCTCCACGTGGCGAAGAGGTAGATGGCAAAGATTATTATTTTATCTCCAAAGACGATTTTCTGCACAAGATTGCGCACCAGAATTTCATCGAGTTTGAAGAAGTATATTCGGGCACTTTTTACGGTACGTTGCGTTCGGAAGTAGAGCGCATTTGGGCCGAAGGCAAACATGTAATTTTTGATATTGACGTGGTTGGAGGATTGCGCTTGAAATCTAAGTTCCCAGATCAGGCTTTAGCTATTTTTGTCAATCCACCCTCTTTGGCGGTGTTGAAAGAGCGCTTAGCCGGAAGAGGAACAGACAGCGAAGAAAAGTTGAAAGAGCGTTTTGCCAAAGCCGAGCATGAGCTTAGTTTTGCGGATAAATTTGATGTCATCCTCAACAATTTTGAGCTAGAGGAAGCTTGCCAGCAAGCGGAGGACTTGGTTATTCCATTTATTAAATCTTAACCGGATTATGAGTAAGCACGTAGGTTTGTTTTTTGGATCATTTAACCCCATTCATGTGGGTCATTTGATTATTGCAAACCATATGGCTCACTATACTTCGTTGGATGAGGTGTGGTTTGTGGTATCACCGCAAAACCCCTTCAAAGAAAAAAAGAGCTTGGCCAATATGTACGATCGTCTGGAGATGGTGAACTTAGCCCTACAAGATAGCGATCGATTGCGCGCCTCGGATATAGAATTTAACTTGCCTCAGCCATCGTATACCATCGATACGCTGATTCACCTGAAAGAGCGCTACGCAGATTACGATTTTTCGTTGATCATGGGCGAAGATAATTTGGCTAGTTTCCAGAAATGGAAGAATGCCGATATTATTCTAAGAGATTATAAGATCTTGGTGTATCCCAGACCAGCTTATGATGCTGGTGAATTAGCAAATCATCCATCGGTCACGCGTACCGAAACTCCTCAAATGGAATTATCCTCAACGGCAATTCGTAAAGCAATTCAAGCAGGTAAGAGCGTTCAATTTATGACGCCGGACGCAGTGATCGACTTTATAGATAAGAAGGGCTTGTATAGTCGTTAAATCCCGTTGTAACCAAAAGTTGGCGTAGGATTTATGGAATGATATCCATTTATTCTTTAAACGTTTTGTCTTATACGTGCTCAAGCCGCACAGGCTCTTACTTTTTTTCCGCAAAAAAGTAAGCAAAAAACTCTTCGCTTCAAATTTTTGCAACAACGGATACCCATTCCTGCACTTTGCAAAACTTTGTATGCGAGATTTTGGCGAGACAATGGATAGTGCTTCCATTGTTTGGGACTTTTAAGCGCTTTTTTATGTGCTCAAGCCGCACAGGCTCTTACTTTTTTTCCGCAAAAAAGTAAGCAAAAAACTCCTCGCTTCAAATTTTTGCAACAACGGATACCCATTCCTGCACTTTGCAAAACTTTGTATGCGAGATTTTGGCGAGACAATGGATAGTGCTTCCATTGTTTGGGACTTTTAAACGCTTTTTTATGTGCTCGAGCCGCACGGGTTCTTCCATTTTTTTATCAAAATTTAGCAAAAGCCGCAAATCGCTCAAGGAAGCTAAATACCTTACAGATACAAATACTTCATATAGATATTATACAAGATCGCGCGTTCCTGTTCATTAAATGTCGTGTCGTTTGCATTTTGTGGAATATAATGCCGTTTAAATCCTTTGATAGCGGCATCTAAGTTTTTGATATCGTATCCGATAACACGTAGTGCTACGCGCACATCGAAATCTTGAGGTGCAGGCTGCAAATTAGCATCGTACCAGAAACCAAAACCCGCTTGCGCCAAACGATCCCAAGGAAAATTCGCCGGATCAGGTTTGCGCGAAGGCGCAAAGTCCATGTGACCAATAAAGTTAGCTTGTGGGATTCTGTAGTTTTCCTTCAGCTTAGTCAAAAGTTGAATTAAAGCCGAAATTTGTGCTTCAGGCCAAGGATCAGTCGTGCCGTTATTGTCTAGTTCGATTCCGATAGATGAAGAGTTTAGATCGGTATCATTGCCCCATATACCAGCCCCAGCATGATGTGTTCTCAAGTAATCATTGACCATTTGTACCACCTTACCATTTCTGCCAACCACATAATGAGCGCTTACTTGCGTGCGCTCTAGCTGAAAGGTTTTAATGGTTTCGTCTACTGATTTTTGTGCTGTATGGTGAATCATCACATAATTGGGTTTTCGGATTCCAAAATTAACGGAGGCAATCCACTCCTTATCAATGACGGGTACTTTATCCCATTGGTTTTCTGCTGGTTGTGCGGTGATGGTCTTTGCAAAGGCCGTTGCTTTCTTTTCGTATAGTTTCTCTGAAGCAGCATGTTTCCCACCGCCACATCCGTTTAGCACCAAAGCAGCAGCTACTAATGCCAGTCCTGTAATCTTCATCATATTGGTCTTTTTGTGAATGTACTATTGCAAAAATCTTACCGAGCATCGAGCGAAACGAAGTTTTTCTTCCTAAATTCGCTACATGGCAACAAAGAAACCTCTTATACTCGTCGTGAACGATGACGGCATTACGGCGCCAGGCATCAAAGTATTGATGGAAGAAATGCAACACCTTGGCGAAGTCGTCGTGGTCGCACCAGATGGCCCACAATCGGGCATGGGACATGCCATCACGATTGGGAAGCCTTTGCGACTTGATAGAGTAGATATTTATCCGAAAGTCGAGATGTATAAATGCTCTGGTACGCCAGTAGATTGTGTCAAGCTTGCGGTCAACAAAGTATTTAAAGGGCGTAAGCCCGATTTGTGCGTTTCAGGTATCAATCACGGGTTGAATAATTCGATCAATGTATTGTACTCCGGTACGATGTCGGCAGCAGTAGAGGGAGCGATTGAGGGAATCCCATCCATTGGATTTTCGTTGGATGACTTTTCGTACGATGCAAATTTTGAGCACTGCCGTACATACGTTCGTGGTATCGCCACGCAAGTATTGCAAAATGGTTTGCCTAAACATTCGCTGCTCAATGTGAACTTTCCGAATGTAGATAAGCTGCAAGGCATCAAAATATGTCGGCAAGCGGGTGGTCGTTGGGTGGAAGAGTTCGAAGAACGTGTAGATCCACATCAACGGGAGTATTTTTGGCTTACAGGCAAGTTTCAGTTAGAAGATCGTGGCGAAGATACCGACGTATTCGCCTTGAACAATGGCTATGTATCGGTTGTGCCTACACAGTTTGATATGACGGCGCACCACGTGATTCCAGAGTTGAATTCTTGGAGTTTTGATATTCCTAAATCCTAATGATGCTACGCAAAAATAGTATGCTTTTGGGGTTGATTTTGGGACTCATTCTGCCGATAATCGCGTATCTCCTTACACAGTATACAGAGGTTGTGATAAAGTTGATACCTCAAAAGCCATTAGGATTATATGTGCTGGCTTTAACGGGCAATATGATCGCTGTGTGGTATTGCTATCGCAACGATCGCCAGCAGCTTGGAAAAGGCTTTGTGTTGGTCACATTCCTTGGCATGCTGCTGGCGGTAATCACGAAAACAGTAGTGATCTAGTTTTTGGGTATTAAGACTTTAGTGTCTTCACATCTTTGGTATCGAATCCTTCGACATCGATGATGTATTTATTCATCGTCAGGAAGTCAAACAGCGGTTTTGCATCGGCTGATACAGGCATGTTTGCTGTCGTAATGATCGCATGATCCTTTCCTTGCAAATAGGGGTAGGCATAGAGCTTCACATTTTTGCTAAATAAACCCGAGATATACGAAAGCAGCTCGTTGGTATAGTTTTCTTTCTGATAATTGTCGGAGTTGAAGATGTTCTTTAAGTTGGAAATGTTGGTTGCGATACCAATATTCTTAGGCTTGAACTGGTTTAGAAATTCCGCCAAATAGTTACTTCTTGTGAAGTTAGAAAGCAAAATGGTATTTCCGGTCGCACACAACTCTTCCGCACGTTTGGCGAAGTATTCTAAATCCTCGTCCGATAAGTTTACTTCCTCATCCAACACATTGCTCATCAACACCTCAATGATAACGACCAAACTTTCGTCTGTGGCATTCGTATTTTTCTTGAATTGCTCTACGGCACTATTGAAGAGATCAAAATTGGGAAGGGATTTTTGGCGGTATTTCGTGCGGAGGATTATAATGTCCTTTTTGTAGAGAAAGTCTTTGACCTGAGCCGCTTTTCCGTCTACTCGGAAGATGGCCGCTTTAGAAAAACCTTTGGCAATCAGGTAAAGATTGATCAATCGCTCATTGACCTTTTCAAAAACAGGCCCAGCAACCTTCACTAGGTCGATTTCTACCGATCCGGTTGGCAAGTTGTCTACTAAAGATTCGATCAGTGTTTGTATATCTTCGCGGTAATAGTAGGCTGCGAAAACTAAATTGACACCGATTATACCCAACACTTTTTGCTGTAAGGTATTGTCACTGTCTAGCAAACGAATGTGTATAATGACATCATTCGGTGGGCTATCTACTTCGTGTTGGAAACGAATACCAATCCAGCCATGCGGATCATTTGTTTTGCTAAAATTAAGTGTAGTTACCGTATTGGCGAAGGCAAAGAAAAGACGTTTGTCATACTTGTCGCCGTGTAAACGCTCTTCTAGCAAAGCAAACTCGCGGCAAATCATTTTGGTAAGGCGTGTACGACTCACATATCTGCCAGATTCTTCGGCGCCATAAATGGCATCGGAGAAGGTCATGTCGTAGGCAGACATCGTCTTTGCGATCGTACCCGAAGCAGCACCTGCTTCAAAGAAGTTACGGGCTACTTCCTGTCCAGCACCGATTTCGGCAAAAGTACCATAAAACTCAGGTGTCAGGTTTATTTTAAGTGCTTTTCGCTTCGTTTCGTATATTTCTCTACCCATGGCGGCAAAGTTATAAATTCTTACGCGCTAAATAGATTTAATTCTACAGATAGTATATGATCTAAAACAGCCCCTCGTGATGCAATACATAGAATAATGCGGAAGTGTGCAGTGCCTGTCCAATGCCATTCTTCAGCAGCATTTTTTTGGCCTCATCGATCGATAGAATCACCACTTCTATATCTTCCGAATCATCGAGCTGCTGCTCGGCCACTTTACGTCCGCCTTTCATCACATACGTATACGTGAGGTTGCCGCTTGTTGCGGGATTGGCGTAAAGCTGACAAATCTCCGTTACTTCGTCGAATTCGTAGCCCGTTTCTTCCATCATTTCGCGGCGCGCCGCTACTTCGGGCTCTTCGCCATCCTCGACCACGCCAGCTGGAAGTTCTAAGAGAACTTTTTCTGCGCCATGACGATACTGCCGAACAAAAACAATTTTGTTGTCTTCGGTGAAGCCCACCATATTGACCCATTTTGGGTATTCAAGAATATAGTATTCGTCTTTAACGAGGCCATTGGGCAATTGCACCTGGTCGACCCGTAAGGTCGCCCAGGGGCGCTTTATAATGTATTCGGATTGTAGGATCTTCCACGGTTCCGTCATGAGTGCTTTTTTGATGGATTGTTTGTATTAATCTTTGACGATATCCGCCATGATGCGCGTAACTTTCTCTTCCAGTTGCACGGCCGTCTGATCGTATTGCGTTGCATCTTGCAATGCTGTTTTCACCGAACAGTAGAATTTGATCTTTGGCTCCGTGCCCGAAGGACGCGCTGAGATCACATCACCATCAACCGTGATGAACTGCAACACATCCGACTTAGGAAGGTTAATAGCTGTCGTGCTGCCATCTGCTGGTGAAGTAGCTATCGAAGCTTGATAATCACGGACTTCCTTAACTTCAATGCCGCCCAAAGTTGTTGGTAGGTTCGCCCGTAAATCCGCCATCATCTGTTTGATCTCTTCTGCACCAGCTTTCCCTTTTTTCGTTAAAGAAATCAGTTTTTCTTGGTAACAGCCGTACGTTGTATAAAGCTCTGTCAGGACGTCAAATAAAGATTTGCCTTTGCTTTTGAAATAGGCAGCCATTTCTGCAATAAATGCACAGGAGTTGATCGCATCCTTATCTCTTACCAAATCACCAACTAAGAAACCATAACTTTCTTCACCACCGACCAAGTATTTTTCTTGACCTTCAAGCTTAGTCATCACCTCACCAATAAATTTGAAACCGGTCAATGTTTCTTCGGTTTTTACCGAGAAGCTACTCGCGATATCTGAAATCAAGTTGGTTGTTACAATGGTTTTTACCACATAATTGTTTTCTTGCAATTCGCCTTTCTCTTTGCGCGCTGAAAGCACATAATAGGTCAATAAACTACCGATTTGATTCCCGTTTAACAACTGAATCTCGCCAGCATGATTCTTCACCGCTAATCCTACGCGATCCGCATCTGGATCTGTTGCCATCACGATATCTGCATCGAGTGCTTTGCCTTGCTTGGTGGCCATAGACATCGCTTCTTCTTCCTCTGGATTCGGATACACCACGGTTGGGAAATCGCCATTTGGCTCTGCCTGTTCTTCTACGATATGTACATTTTCAAATCCCCAAGCCTTTAAGATTTTGGGTACTAGCGTAATGCCTGTACCATGAATAGGAGAGAAGACGATCTTTAGATCTTTTTGTGCGGCAACGACATCTGGATTAATGCTCAATGCTTTATTGGCTTGAATATAGATCTCATCAAAGTCTTCTTTCACCAAATGAATATGTTCTGCCTTGCGCTCGAATTGGATGTCGCGCACTGACTGAATGGCATTGACCTCTTCTATTACATTTTTATCATGAGGAGCGACTAATTGTCCGCCATCGTTCCAATAGGCTTTATAGCCATTGTATTCTTTAGGATTGTGCGAAGCCGTTAACATCACACCAGACTGACAACCAAAATGTCGAACGGCGAAAGATAACATTGGGGTAGGGCGCAATTCTTCAAAAAGATACACTTCGATATCATTTGCGGAAAAAACATCAGCTACCAAATGACCTAATTTCTGTGAATTGTTGCGGCTATCGTACGATACGGCTACTTTCAGCGGTTGGTCTGGAAATTGTTTTTTAAGGTAATTGGCCAATCCCTGCGTCGCCTGGCCCAATGTATATTTATTGATCCGGTTAGAGCCGACGCCCATGATGCCGCGGAGACCGCCTGTACCAAATTCAAGTGCTTTGTAAAAAGAATCTACCAATTCTGTTTCCTGGTTGGTATCAATCAATTGTTGTACAGCAGTTACAGTTTCAGCATCGTATTCTTCGGTTAACCAGCGATCTACCCGGGATTGGGTAGCAAGATCAATTATAGACATATATAAATTTTATCGATTTTTATGGATTAAATATAACCTTTTAATAGCAGATTCTCTATTTGGAATCGCAATTATGCGCCACAGTCTGCATAACCGCGATCAAGTATGGTGACATACCAGTTGTTACCAAACTGTTTTACATGAAAAATCAGTGGAGTAGGTGTTGTCAGGACAACTCGGTAACTATCTTTTTCTGCCGTTTCTATTTGTTTTAGATAATTGGGATCGAGCTGCACATCTTCAAACTCATTAAGATTGGTGGCAATGGGTTTTAGTAAGTTGGTGGCCGTCGTGAGGTCTATAAACAAACCCATTTTGTTCCATTTCTCTGACCCACAATCGTATTTCGGCGCAACTTCGTACTTGATTTCATAATCATTCTCTGCGCTGGCATATGGGTAGTAGGATGGCACGGGGCTATCGAAATCTATTTTAGAGACTTTTTCAAACCAATCCATTGCACCGGGGCGATGGATGAATATGATGCCGGCCTCGGGATGGATGTAACTATTTATTTTTTCGTTATCCCGTTCATTATACGCCTTAATAAATGCGGTAACCATGTCCGATACAAAGCGGCGATCGCTGTTAATATTGGCATTTAATAGGTCATCATTCATCAATACAGTAGAATCCATGTCGGATTCTGAACTTTCTTGCTTTTTGGTGTTGTTACATGATGCGCAGATCCATATGAACGTAAGCAGGAATAGAAAAAATATGTTTCGCATAGTTTACTTATTGTTTTTCCGGATGGATTGCTCAATGTTGTCCCACATATCCGAGGTGATGGCTTCCAATCCGTTGAATTGCCCTGCTCCTTGCAGCCACTCGCCTCCGTCGATTGTAACGACTTCACCATTGATATAACCCGCGAAATCTGATATCAAAAACGCGGCCAAGTTTGCCAACTCTTGATGATCACCAACACGTTTTAGCGGCACTCTTTTTTCGAAGCTAAAATCTTCTGCTAAATTACCGGGAAGCAGCCGTTCCCAGGCGCCTTTCGTAGGGAATGGGCCCGGCGCAATCGCATTGTTTCGAATCCCGTATTTCCCCCATTCTACCGCAAGAGATCGCGTCAAGGCTAATACGCCACCTTTGGCCACAGCAGAAGGAACGACATAACCAGAACCCGTGAATGCGTAAGTGGTTACGATGTTGAGGATGCTAGCGGCTTGTTTCTTTTCTATCCATTTCTTGCCAAACGTCAATGTACAATTGGTGGTACCTTTTAACACGATATCGATAATGGTCGAAAAAGCATTCGCCGACAGGCGCTCCGTCGGAGAAATGAAATTGCCAGCCGCATTATTCAGCAGCGCATCGACCTTTCCAAATTCTTCTTCGGCTTGTTTCCACAAGTTTTCTACTTCATCAATTTGGCGGATATCACAGGCAACCGGCAATACCTTGCCTCCTGTTTTTTCTGCAATTTCTTTTGCTGCTTCTTCCAGCACGGGAAGCTTTCTGCTTGAGATCACCACATTAGCCCCAAGCTCGGAGAAATAGGTTGACATCGCTTTTCCCAGACCACTTCCGCCACCGGTTACGACAATAGTTTTGCCTTGCAAAGCATCGTCACGTAGTGCACCTTGTATATTCATTTTATCTTTTTTTAGCGGTTAAATTATCGATTATGGTTTTTAGCACGGCACGCGTCGATGGTTTCCACCATTGTGTCAGCATCTCTACGATTGTCTGCTCTTTGTTGGCTTGCATGCTTTGCAATACGCGCGTACGGAGATTTAACTTGGTACGTTGCCACGCATTTTTCTCTAGCTGTGTGTATTTTTTGATGTGCCGTACTGCGCTACGTTGAATTTTATCGAGCGCCACAACCTCGTCGACCAAGCCGACCTGAAGCGCTTCTTGTGGTGATAGCAGTTTGCCCTCTAGTAGAAATCGGTACGCTTGCGCTTCACCGATCCAAAAACTATATAGATCAAAAATTCCATGTGGCACAATGATGCCTACAGGAACCTCATTCAACCCAATAATGTATTCGCCTTCGGCCATTACACGAGCATCTGCCGCGATGGCAAGAACACATCCTCCGGCTGGACTATGGCCAGAGATGGCAGCGACGTACGGTTTTGGAAAAGCAGTGACTGTGTACAAAAGATCAATAAATGCATCCCAGAAAACTTCCATTTGTCGCTCATCGTATCCGTAAAGCGTGATCAGATCAAGCCCAGAAGTGAAAAATCCTTCGTGCCCGGTGATAACAACACCTTCGATCGCAGGGTCTTTTTCTGCGTTGGCAAATACATCTTGTATTTCCTGTATCATTTCCAGGTGCATCGCATTACTCTTGCCACGATGCAAAATCACGTGCAGCACATGGTCGTCTATATGGGTTTTTAAAAATTCACTCATGGTTGTATTGTAATAGTTTATGTATTTTAATAACAAGTTAATGGAAAGATTGATTGCACGTATTTAGTTTTCTTTCCCTACCGAAATATCCAACACTTTCCTTCCTATTCTACCGCTCACATCGATACCTTCAAGAATGACTCGATATATGCCTGGTTCATCACTTGTGTAAAAGTCAAAACTCGCATTTCCATGTTCATCTGTTGCTACAAATGGTTGCCAATGTATGATAGTGCGTAGATCATTTTCAAAAGTCTGATCCGACGCTAACTCATAAGTTGGTCGGTAGAATTCTTTTGCTTCAGAAATGCCTTTTGCTGTGAATGACAAAATGCCTTTGGGTACATAATTGATTCGGCCTTCAGATCCAATCTTTGTGGTGATTACGATTACGCCATTACCACCGAAAGAACCGTAAATGGAAGTGTAATTGATGTTTCGCAAAACTTCTATACTAGCAACATCCATAACGGGTATGGTGGATAACATCTCTGGCTCTACGTACATGCCATCAAGGACGATTTGCATGGGTGCCCTGTTGCGTGTGCTATAAGGCACACCGCCTTGGAAATAAACACCAAGCAATCGACCATTTAATGCCATATCTATTGTGGCAAAATTTTGTAACTCTTCCCAAGTTATAATCTGGTCGGCATTCCCAGGCCCGTTTAGATTGCGCGAGTGTTCAGGTGCTTTTTCTACTTTGCGCGTGACCACGACTTGGGCAATATCAATCGTATTAGGCATCAATCCTTTTTCTTCCAACTCGCGAAAGAATTTTTTGGACGCCAATAATTCGTCTAGATATAAGCTATTTAAGTCGTTTTTACCAGCATCGTAAGCGTGGATTTCTGGCGGTTCGGGCAAGTCTAATACGATATCAATATTGTTTTTCCCCTTTTGATCTTTGGCAGAAATCAGGAATTTAGCGCTATCTGGGAAAAGTAAATCTTTGAAATGAAAAAATCCTTCCTCAGAGCTGAGCGTATCGATATAGTCGGTGAGATTTTCGGTAGAGATCAATTGAACCTCAGAAAGTGGGGCAGCAGCTTTTCGCCCCAATTTCTTGGTGAATCCTTTGATAGTCAAGCCTACTTCGGCTTCAAAAGCCTTGACCGTATCGACCGCTTGTGGGTCTTCTGACCAGTCGTATTTTCGCCAGCCTTGTGTCAACAGTAATTTATCCAGATCAATAAGCTTTTCCTCTATATTTTCGGATGAAAAATAATAGCCAGGGGATTCTATATGACCCTGTAAATCTGCTTCGAGCAATAAAGCGCTATAGATATTGCTGTGGAGGTCTGTCGTATCTTGCACTTTGGCAAGATTAACGACAGAGGCTGATAAAGAGGCTAAGCGTGTGGTATCTGTCGGCAGGCCTACTTCAATGGTTACGCCGACTTTTTTGCGGGTGCTAAGACGGCTATTCGGTGCACTGATCTGTAATGGCATGAAGTCGGCCGCTTGCCACAGAAATATGGGTCGTTCAAACAAAGGTTTGAAAGCGGCATCCAATACCGAAATGGTTATAACGCCAGAAGGCAACGGTTCTTTGTCCACGCTAAAAACAATGTTTTGGCGATCCATTTTCTGGCGAGAAGCATAAAAGGTGTTGCCTAGGTGATGTAGCACAAAATACACGGGATCTTCCGATAGCAGATCATCGGAGATGTTCATCTGCGCAAAAAGCTTGGTTGGATTTTGGTTGTTCACCATAAACGACATGCCGCTAGATTCGACTGACGGTGCTGGGACCTGCTGGATGTCTTCTCCTTCGATTAGCGCTCGAAAGGCGTAGCTTTCACCTGGAGAGGGAAGAAAGGCAATGCTTCCCATACCTAAGTGATTGGTTTCGCCAGCTCCAATAACCTCCTGTTTGGCATCAACGATTTCTACTTTTGCTTTTACACCAAGGCCATCCGAACGGGTCGCCTTGATACCGATATTGTTTAATGTGCCTGCCAAAATTCTGCCGCCTTCTGGAAGTAGCTGTACGCTGCTTTGCGGTTTTATAGATGCGGTATGTATTACTTTGGATACGGGTCGCTCATCCAGGTTTGTAAAGGAGAGTTGAATATCCTTATCTCTGTTCTTTTCGGTGACTTTAATTAGGATTAGTCCTTGTTCGTCGGTGCGCTCACTACCTTTTTGTGCAATCTTGTCTCCTTCCATGACTTGGTAGCGCACCGTTGTTTTTGGGAGCGGATTTCCGCTCAGTGTTTTCAGTTCTACGGCGACGAATGTGTCTTTTCCGTCCGACCGCAGAGAGGTTTGCGTTACCGTATTATCTGTTCTACCGTTGGTAATGGTGAGTGATTTTTCGAAGAAGTAATCTGTGCGGAAGTTCCGCATCCAATTTGTGTATGCACGTAAGCGATAACTTCCCTCCACTAAGGTATCGGCTAAGGTTAAACTGCCGGAACCTAATCCTAAGCCCAATTGAATCCGTTGATCGGCCACAATACGATTTTTGGGATCGATCAGTTCTATATAATTGATCCCACTTAGTGCCGAAAGCATGTTGGTGATGCCAAGCGTATTGTATGTTTTATACCAGATGGTTTCTCCGGCGGTATAATGATGCCGATCCGTATGGATATATATTTTTTCTTGTTGATTATTTGCGTAGTGGTCGCGCGAAGCGCTGATGCGATCATCTATACGTTGTGCATTGGCTACGCTAAAGCAAAAGAGTGAGAGAAATAGACATAATTTTTGGAGCATAATAACTGGGTTGTCGAACAAGCAAATTACGAAAATTTCGTTTGTTGGACAATGATAAAATTCTGTAAACGAATTTACCAATCGCAGATCATATTACAAGGCAGTAGTTAAATTTCAGGCAGTCACGATGAGTTTTTCATTTTCAATCTATTCTACTAATCTCATCGTGCTGTTTAATTTGATTTCTAAATCCTTATTGATAGTGGGGATTGCATAAGGCTCTAGCTCCTCCCAAAAAGGGTAAGAATAACGACTTATTTTCTCGGTTTTATATACATTACTTTCCAAACTAGAAGATAGGGCTTTGTATTCTGCCTGACTAATTCCCGTTCGCGCCATGACATAAAAATGCACTAAGCCTTCGTACGGAATATGCCCAAACTCCGCTTTTCGCTTTATGCTACCTATGGCGTGCTCGTGCGTACTAATGAGATTGTGAGCCGAAAGATCTTCTAGAGTAATTGAGGCATAGTTTTCCAAACGCACATCGCTTTTAGTTTTTGCCTCCAGTCTAAAAATTTTTGTTTTTTGAACCGTATCTGGTAGGACCTCATCCAAGTAAAAAGTCGAAGTTTGATCATTTGCTAAAATAACTAATAATAATCGGAACAAAATGGAGCTATTCAATCACGGAAAGTGCCGTTTTGGCGATGTCCTCAAACAGCTTGCGATCTTTTCTGAATTTGGCATAAACACGCATGCCCGCTACGGTATTCATGAAAAAACGGGCGGTTGCTAAGGCATCTTTAGCTTTATCTATTTCTTGATTTACTTGTCCGCCTTTAATCGCCTCATAAAGCGCGGTCTCAAGGATAAGATCGTCATCGTACAAAAGTTTTTGAATATCAGTATCGTGGTTCGCTAGCTCAACTTCCGAATTGACTTTGAAGCATCCTGCTGGAAATCGGTTCTCAAATATGTCTGAGATAACGGTATCTAGCAAGTTTTTAATACCTGTTTTCACAGAAGGAGCACTTTCAATGATGTTGATTAGTCTGGCGGTACCGTCGATCTGATATAGCTCAAGTGCTTTTATAAAGAGACTATGTTTGTCTCCATACGCGTGATAAATGCTAGAACGACCAATGCCCAGCGTGTCGATCAGGTCATGCATTGATGTCGCGTAGTAGCCTTTTTCCCAAAAGATCTGTATCGCTTTTCTCAGCACCTCTTCCTCATTAAAATCTTTGTGCCTCATAAGAATCAATAGCTTTTCATCGGATTACAAAGCTATTGATTTTATTTAATTCGTTGTAGAAAGTAGTGTTGATAAACCTGTCAACTAACGAAGTCCACCGCTTGCAGAAATGAGTTCGCCAGTCAACCAGGCCGATTCATCAGATGCAAGAAAGGCTGCAATCCCTGCTATATCGTCTGGTAAACCTACACGACCTAAAGGTGTCATGCTGATGAAGGTCTTCTCCATTTCGCTGCCAATAAATCCACCAGCTCTCGAGCCTTCCGTATTTACTACGCCTGGATTGATCGAGTTGACACGGATTTTTTTCGGCCCAAGTTCCTTAGATAGTACTCTCGTGATGGAATCAACGGCACTTTTTGTAGCCGTGTATACTACACTTCCAGCGGGTTGCGCACTGGATACGCTAGAGCCAATGTTAATGATATTTCCACCTTGTTCGGCGAAATAATTTACAGCAGTTTGCGAAGCGATAAGCAAGCCAAGTACATTTATATTAAACTGATTGTGAAAATCTTCTGCCGTCACGGACTCTAATGGTCCCCAATGGTACACTCCAGCATTGTTGACCAAAATGTCGATTTTCCCGTATTTCGCTGAAGTTTCCTCAAAGATCCTTTTTATGTCTTCTTGCTTGGAGATATTTCCTTGAATCGCAATTGCTTCGCCGCCTTTTTCACGAATGAAATTGACCACTTCATTTGCCTCCGATTCGGATGAAGAGAAATTCACCACAACAGAAGCGCCGTCTGCAGCAAGTCTTTTAGCAATGCCTGCGCCTATTCCTTTGGATGCACCAGTTACCAATGCTACTTTGTTTTCTAACTTTTTCATGATTTCAATTGTTAAGAGCACAAATCTAAACATCTAATTGTACCAATTGGTACAATTAGATGTTTATGATCTATTGATGACAGAATGTTTGGCAGTTGTCGAGAGATATTATTAATTTATTTTGGATATAGTCTATGGGTAAGACTCTAAACGAGAGGTCATAAGATTGAATTTCACCTGATCTAAAAGTGAGAATATTTTCTTAGTAATATCTGAAAGGATTTAGATACTACCTGCTAGTTAACTATATTTGCTAGATGAATATTTTAATCATTGGATCTGGCGGACGAGAATCTGCCCTTGCCTATAAGATCTCCCAAAGTCCGAAGTTAAGTCAATTGTTTATCGCTCCCGGAAATGCCGGAACGACACAGTATGGTCAAAATGTACCGTTGAAAGTCACCGACTTCGATGGCATCGCGGCATTCGCTTTGGAGAATGGAATCAACATGGTCATTGTGGGACCCGAAGAGCCTTTGGTAAAAGGTATTCATGATTACTTTTTGGGAAGAGAAGATTTAAAACATATCCCAGTTATTGGGCCGCAACAGCAGGGAGCGCAATTAGAAGGATCAAAAGATTTCTCTAAACAATTTATGGCGCGCCATAAGATCCCAACGGCAGCATCACGTTCTTTTGACAAGAGCACCTTAGCCGATGGACTAACGTATTTAGAATACCAATCCTTGCCAATCGTATTAAAAGCAGACGGTCTAGCCGCAGGTAAAGGCGTGTTAATTTGCGAAACATTGGAAGATGCCAAAGCAGAATTAACCGCTATGCTGGCAGATGCGAAATTTGGCGAGGCGAGTAGCACAGTCGTGATCGAAGAGTTTTTGACAGGAATTGAGCTTTCGGTTTTCGTGTTGACGGACGGCGAATCGTATAAAGTGTTGCCCTCGGCAAAAGATTATAAAAGAATCGGCGAAGGCGATACTGGTCTTAATACGGGCGGTATGGGATCAATTTCTCCAGTTCCTTTTGCAGACGAAGCGTTCCTTAGTAAAGTAGAAGAGCGTGTGATCAAACCAACAATCGACGGCTTGAAAAAAGACGGCATCCCGTACAAAGGATTTATTTTCATCGGCTTGATGAATATGGCGGGCGATCCTTACGTGATCGAGTACAATGTGCGCTTGGGTGATCCAGAAACAGAGTCGGTATTGCCACGCATCGAAGCAGATTTAGTAGACTTATTTTCTGGCGTAGCCGAAGGCAATCTGGCCGAGCGTTCGTTTTCGGTAAGTCCAAAAACGGCTGTAACCGTGATGATGGTTTCTGGTGGTTATCCAGGTGATTACGAGTCTGGAAAAGTGATCTCCAATATTGAAAATGTAAAAGAATCGATTGTATTTCACGCAGGCACTACAGTCAATGCCGCGGGTGAGGTCGTGACTGCCGGCGGACGCGTAATCGCGGTAACGACGTTGCAGGATGACTTATTTACCGCGTTACAACAAGCTACGGCAGATGCTGGGCGTATTTTTTACGAAGGAAAATACTTCCGTACAGACATCGGTTTCGATATTATTTAAATAAAATATTCTCACTATTAGTGAGTTACTTTTTTGATGCGGTTTTTATTTTGGCAAATTCGATAAAGCCCTTATATTTGCAACACCAAAAAAGAATGGCCCGTTCGTCTAGGGGTTAGGACGCCAGATTTTCATTCTGGAAACAGGGGTTCGATTCCCCTACGGGCTACCAACTGAAAGGTTAAAATCATAAAAAAGCTTGCAAGAAATTGCGAGCTTTTATCGTTTATAGACTTTCCCGTGCAATTTGAAGGAGCGTAATATATTGAAACCTAGATTTAAGCCATGTTTTGATGCTATGAGCCTGAGCTCCGTAAAATGTGAAAAGTCATCGCCTCTATTACAATCTCAAAGCAACTTTAGGCACTCAATTTCTTCGAGTTTCACCGAAAATTCACCGAAAAAATAAAAAATTGTTTGGTATTATATCGAAAGTTGTTCACATTTGTAGTGTACTATTATACTAATACACTAAATCTGATAATATGATTAACCTAGAAAATGTTTGTTATCACTACCGGAAGGGTGTTCCTATATTGGAAAATATCACGACACAATTGCAGCCCGGACATATTTATGGATTGTTAGGATTGAATGGGGTAGGTAAAACCACCTTACTCAAAAACATTGGCGGCTTACTCTTTCCAAGAAAAGGAACTATTAACATCGATAGTTTCAGCCCTGACCAACGAGATGTTGACTTTCTATCCGACATATATTTCGTGACCGATCAGGCTGAACTGCCGGATTGGAAGATTCGCCAGTTTGAAGAAGTTTACGGTGCATTGTATCCCAAGTTTGATGCACAATACTTTTATTCACTACTGGAGACCTTTCAGATCGATGCGCGTAAAAATATTAAGAGCCTTTCTTTTGGTCAGGTCAAGAAAGTAAATATTGCTTTTGCCCTAGCCACCAATGCCAATATCATCCTCATGGATGAGCCGACCAACGGCCTTGACATTCCCTCGAAAACACAGTTTCGCAAAATCATTGCGAGATACGTAACCGAAGAGCGTATCCTGATCATATCGACGCATCAAATCCGCGATATCCATTATCTAATCGATCATTTGCTTGTGCTCAATCACAGCAAATTGATCTTGGATAAGAGTATCCATGCGCTTCAAGATAGTTTTTATATCTCCAATAAACCAACTGATGCGGAAGGAGCCATCTATTCCGAAAAAAGTATGCACGGGACATTGAGTCTGATCGAGAACCTCCGGAATGAAGAGAGCCAATTTGATATCGAATTTTTCTTTAATGCGCTATCTGCCGATCCTAGTTTAGTAAACCGCGTAAAACCATCTAAAGCTAACTTGTAAGATGAAAAACATAAATATAAAAAGATTAAAGACGACTTTAACCGAATATTGGTTACTGAATAAAAGTAAGCTCATCAGCATTCCGGTGGTGGTAGTGGTATTGTATGTCTTGGCGATGTTTTGGTATGGCACACCGCTATTCAACCAACTCCTTTTCCGTACATATCCAGATAGCAACGCTTTTGCCGAGATGCTGGCAAATTACAATGGTCGGCAGAACAAAGAGCTCATCCTTTTTACGATACCGTTATATGTAATACTTTGTACTATTCCATATTTCAAGCTCTTAACCAAAACGGTGTACGGCACCATGACGCCGGTAAGCCGTGGCGAGCGCATGAGCACGTTATGGGCTGGAAATCTGGTGATCATTTTCGGCATTCTACTGTCCTTCTTTGTCATCGATTTGACGTTTACAACGATCATGAAGTCACTATATTTGGATGATGTGATCGCCTATAGAGAAAGCGTAGGAGACCTATTCTATACATTTGAAAATAGGACGTATTTCGCCACTTCCGAACGAGAGATTTACACCGTGGTCTCAATTCTTTCATTGAGTTTTGCCTGTTTGTATCAACTATCAACCCTGTTTTTTCGAAAATACAGTATTCCGCTTTTTGCGCTGATGTTACTTGGATTTTTTTACGTGGCATTTAAAGTTTTCGAGGCATTGTATCGGGATGTCAATTATCGATTTGATACCTCAGAGATTTCATTCCATGCGATGGTGGTTTTGTTTAGCATCGTAGCGATTGGTGTGGTAGTTACCACCTATTTCAAACTTAGAGAAAAGGAGATTTATTAATATGCAATTCAATAACGAAAAGGCGATTTATCTCCAAATCGGGGAGTATGCGATGGATCGGATTCTGCTTGAAGAATGGCGAGCAGAGGAAAAGATTCCATCCGTGCGTGATTTGGCGTCAGATCTCGAAGTGAATCCGAATACCGTGATGCGGGCTTACGATCACTTGCAGCAGCAAGAAATAATCTATAACAAGCGAGGCATTGGTTTTTTCGCGAGCAATTCTGCCAAGGAACTGATTTTGAAAACACGAAAAGACCACTTCCTCAACGAGGAATTGACGTTGGTGTTTCGAACAATGGATCTGCTGGACATCAGCATCGAAGAAGTGAATACCTATTATCAAAACCGATAAAGAAAGAAACAATGAAAAAATCAAATATTCTATTTGCCAGCATCCTAGCACTACTGCTTGTGGTGGCTTGTGTCCCACAACTTGTTGGCCTGATCAAATATAATCATGCAAACAAGCCCGCCGATTTTATGTCTAGATTTTGGGCAGAACATTTTAATCGCGACCAAGGGGAAAAGGTCTTAGAACGCTTTCACTATATCCATGTCGATGGTCAAGATAAGCGGATATCTTTGCATGTCAATAAGAGCAAGTCGGACACGGTAAAAGCATGGAACGTCTCGACCAAAGATTTGAAGATGGAGGTGAAGAATGATACATTATACTTGAAGCAACTCAATAAAGATGGATTTTACCTTATTTTAGATGTTCCTAATCCCATTCGCGACTTAACTGTTAATCAGTCTAAACTATCCGCATCATTTGCCGAAGACTTGATGAATGATATGCAATTAAACATTCTTGCAGGAAGTGATCTTACTTTAGGGCCGCCCTACAGAGGGGAAGAAGATACGATTCAACGGGTGATTCCTCAACTTCACTTCGCTATTTCTGGAAAATCGAGAGCATTTGTCGACAACTATTATGTGGAACAGTTAAATGTGGACCTTAAAGACGGTCTGTTGCGTTATTCACAAAACCTTATGGTAGATACAATGACTGTGAAATTGGCTGGTAAAAGTAGCGTTTCATCTATACGAGGTGACGAAAACAATCAAATTGGGTTGCTTCAAGTTTCTGGCGATCAAAAATACTTTCGCAAAGAGTTTATTGGTCAGAATGTCAAGCTCAACATCATAAATTAGCGCGCTATGATCTTCTTAATGATGAAATACGTGTATCATATTGCGGAGCTAGTCAGTTCGGTAGTAGAAAAGTTTTAAGAGGTAGCCGTGCCTCATTCTAACACACTTCAGGTTTGCTTGAAGTGTGTTTTTTGTATATTTAGATTCGTAACAACTTTTGGAAAACGATATGAATCTTCACTATTTCCGAGAGCGGAAACTAGCTCTCTATGTCTCTCTACTTTATGTCGGTCTTTCCACATTAACAGTCTGTTCACTTTATCCTAACGACCGATTGTATGGAGAATGGACGACCTACACATTGCTCTTTACTTTTCCAATCTCTATTTTTAGTTTTATGTTCCGGTATGCAGAAGCGGATCTGATTTACCCGGTTTTTATTATTCAAGCTATCCATATCATTCCAACGTTTTTATTTTGTAACTACATATTTAAAAAACCTCCAATCAAATACAAAGCAAATTAAATTCTAGTTGGATTCGTTAATTTAGAATAGACCTTAATTTGAGTGGGAGTAAGTTCAATTTCAGCATGATTTGGTATTAAAAAAGACAATATGGAAGAATACAAAATACCTGCGCAGACACGCATTGGTCACGTGCATTTAAAAGTATCCGATCTGAAGCGCGCACTAGATTTTTATCACGGATTATTAGGTTTCGAAATCACGACGATGTATGGCGATCAGGCCGCATTTATTTCAGCTGGCGGATACCATCATCATATTGGTTTGAATACGTGGCATAGTAAAGGTTTTCCACCGGCATCTCCAAATGGCGTTGGCCTGTATCATACCGCGATCCTATATCCAACCAGAAAAGATTTGGCGATGATCTTTAATCGATTGCAGGAGGCCAATTATCCGCTGACAGGCGCGAGCGATCACGGTGTTTCTGAAGCCATATATTTAGACGATCCAGATGGCAATGGTGTGGAATTGTATTGGGACAAACCACAGGAACTTTGGCCGACAAAAGCAGATGGATCTCTAGAAATGTATACCAGACAGCTTAATTTAAGTGATTTGCGGAACGAAGCCAATAGTTGATAGCGCGCTACTTGGTTTATTAAAAACAAGACATTCTAGATGAAGTCACTTTTTTTTGACACAAAGATGTATTAGAAAGGGAAGCTAACTGTAAATATATTTTGAACTTCAAACTATCATTCACTTAAAAGAGATAAAAGATGGAAAAAGTACTGATTGGACAGACAGATATAGAGGTAGCTCGTTTTAATTTAGGAGGCAATGTTTTTGGCTGGACACTTGATGAGGCCAAGTCTTTTGAGCTATTGGATGCCTACATTGATGCGGGGTTTGACTTTATTGATACCGCAGATATGTATTCGCATTGGGCGAATGGCGGTATTGGTGGGCAATCGGAAACCATCATCGGGAAATGGCTTAAAGCGCGTGGCGGCCGCGATAAAATCGTTGTTGCTACCAAAGTAGGTGGGCCTACGGGCACAAATGCGATAGACGTAAGCCGTAAGCACATTTTGGCAAGTGTAGATAAATCACTCAGCAGATTACAGACGGATTATATCGATCTTTATTATACACACTACGACGACGAAAAAACCCCTATTGAAGAGACGTTAGCGGCCTATGATGAGTTGATTCGTGCTGGTAAAGTCAGACATATCGGCGCCTCAAACATATCTCCAGAGCGTTTGCGTGACTCCTTAAAAATCGCGCAAGAAAATAACCTTCCAAAATATCAGGCTTTGCAGCCATTGTACAACTTGGTAGAACGTAAAGGCTATGAGACGGATTACGCTCCAATTGTGGCGGAACATGGCTTGACGGTGTTTCCTTATTATGCTTTAGCCGCAGGATTTCTAAGTGGGAAATACCGTTCTGAGGAAGATTTTAATAAAAGTCCACGCGGGCAAGGTGCTGCAAATTACCTAAACGAAAGGGGATTAGGTGTATTGAGTGCGATAGATGAAGTGGCTAAAAAGCACAGTGTAGTTCCAGCAACTGTAGCTTTGGCGTGGTTATCAGCGCAACCGAATATTGGCGGGCCAATTGCTAGTGCTACTTCAAAGGAGCAACTGAAAGAGATTTTATCCAGCACTTCACTACAATTGGATCGTGCTGATCAGGAATTGTTAGATAAAGCGAGTAAATAGATAAGTTTTTTGAAAAAGTATTATCGGACAGATAATTAAGGGACGGATGCGTGTTAGCTTGTTAAAAAAAAGAAAAGGTTTTCAAACGGGGAGAGAGAAAACCTTTCGATAACCAATTATAAACCTAAAATTTGATAAGACAAATATAATTCCCCGAAATGACAAAAACAAAAAAATCTACCAATTTGGTAGATTTTTTTTGAAAGCCTGTATTTGTAGCAATTTTTGATGGGATAATTATATGCGATCTATTCGACCAACTCCTTTACTGTACTGAATGGGAGACAACCCCGTTGCTCGCTTGAAGGCGACCGAAAAAGAAGAGGGCGCCGAGTAGCCTAGCAGGTAGGCAATCTCTTTAAAGGTGTGATTACGATTGCCGATGAGCTCCTTGGCGTGGTCCATTTTGAGCTTGATGGCATACTCAAATAGTCCCATTTCATAGCGCTGCTTAAATCCTTTTTTGAGTTTAAACTCGTTTACCCCAAATTCTTTAGCCAGAAATTCGGTCGAATAAAACTTGTCGAGATTTTGCGCAAGCAGCTGCGCGATTTGTTCAAGTTTTTTTTGTTCACCTTCGCGCAAGGCTAATGGCTGTCTTGGGTTAGGATCTGTTGTGTTTAGCGCTTTCTGAAATAATAAGCTCAATAACAGATAAATCTTTCCCTTAATAAAGTATTCTTGACTAATCTTATCGAGTTCATTCGCCTTAATATCTAGCAGTAGATTTGCTATGTCTGGACAAATTGGAATGCCAGCTGGGAATAGATGTGTGGCGCGATCGGCGCGCACATCTTCCACAAACTCGTTCACAAAGGAGTGTGTTGCCATCCACTCTTCGAGATGCCCGATTTCCAAGTATATATCCACATGTCGGTAGTTTTTGTGTTTTTCGAGAGTCACTTCAAGGTCTGCACCTTTCGGCACGAAATACACATATCCGCGATAGGGTTGATATTCGTTTGGTTTACCATCGATCAGGTCTTTTATGCTGTGGGCATGCATAAAAAAACTCATCTCTACATAACGGCTTTCAGTCACTATGCTTTTTAGCGTACAATCTTCATGATATAAGGAGTGATATTCTCGGATGGCCAGCGTATCGGATTCGTGGATATAAATCGTTTTGAAATCGCCTATTTCATTATGCAATGACTTCTCTTGACAAAGGCTATTCCGATTCGGATCCTGCCAAATTTTATCTAAATAGAAGAAATCCTGTACCTCATTTTGCCCGCTTTTCAACATATACTATCTCTCCCGAATTCTAAAACATTTATACCGATCGCAACAAAAACGATTACTGTCATTGTCTACTTTTGCCAAAGTTAATTAAACTAATTCTAAATAAGATAATGAACATATATAAAAGAGCATTGTATTCGATGCAGCTTGCCTTTGGCGCTTTACTGATTAGCTTAATCGTTTTTCCAAGCCAGGCCTCGGCACAAAATGGTAGTGAAATAGTTGGTAGAGTAAGGTCTGATCATGGTACTTCATTGGCAGGCGTGGTGATCAGTATTGCTAAAAGCACGCAAAAAACAGTCACCGATGAGGACGGGCGCTATACATTAGAAAATGTGCCATCGGGTAACCTCGAAGTTACCGCGACCTATCGCAAAACCAAATCTCAGAAAAGCGTGTTGATCGAAGCTGGATCCAAGATCACGTTGGATTTCGTGCTTGAAGTAAATCATGATGAAATCGAATCTGTCATCGTATCGGCCAACCGCAGAAATGTACCATCATCCACGTTACGTTTATCCGAGAATCTCTTAGTAACACCGCAGAATATTGTGGTGATCGACAAGAACTTATTGAACGATCAGATGATATTTTCTACCGCAGAAGGTTTTACACGTAATGTCAGTGGAGCGCGCACGATCTATCATCAAGAAGAGGCGAGCGCTGGTATCGCCGTACGTGGATATTCTGCTTCCAATTTAAGAAATGGTATGGATGTGAGTGGTAGTTTTGGTCCGCTTCGGGAAGATATGGCTTTCGTAGATCGTATTGAGTTTGTCAAAGGACCAGCCGGATTTATGATGGGCAATACGCAGCCGGGTGGTTTTTATAATATTGTAACCAAAAAACCAAAAGGAGACGATGCGGTCAATAGTGCGCGCTTGAGTCTGGGTAGTTTCGGTCTTTACCGCGCCGAGGTCGATGTAGATGGTATGCTGTCGCAAGATGGTAAGCTTTTAGGCCGATTCAGTGTGATGGGTACTAAAAAGGGTTCGCATGTGATGCATGCTTCCAATGAGCAATTTGTGATCAATCCATCCATAAAATATGTACACTCCGAAAAAACAGACTTTACGGCAGAATACATTTTATCTCAAAATGCATTCACAGGTGGATTCTCTAAATATGCGTACGGTATCGATGGATTCAAAGAGTTGCCAAGAGAGTTTAGCTTTTCCGATCCCATTATTGATCCAACGGTGGTGCGTGAGCACAATGTATTTGGTACGGTAAACCATTATTTTTCGGATAACTGGATGATGACCGGACAATTCGGCTACATCAATTCGCAGATGCAGGGAGAATCGTTGTACGCGACTTTTAATACATTGGATAGTCTTGGTAATACAAAGCGAAACCTCGCTATTGGCGATGCGATGAACACTTCGACCGTAGGACAGGTATTTATGAAAGGTAAATTCAACTTAGGCGAAGTACAGAACAATGTATTGTTTGGTTTGGATATGGGGACTAAATCTTATGTGGCAGATTGGACTAACTTGGATACACTGCCAGGTACATTCAACATCTACAACCCGGTGTATGGCAAACTAAAAAAATCAGATTTACCTACTTACGACAGAAGCCGTTCATTGCGGGAGCGTGGCGCGCAGTACTTAACAGAGTACAGCTACTATTCTTTGCATTTCCAAGATGAAGCTCATTTTCTAGATGATCAATTACGCATTGGAGCGGGACTACGTTATACGTCGACCACGCGAACCAGTGCGGCTTCGAATGGTGCCCGTGTGCACAACAGTGCCTTGACACCAAGATTTAGTATAACCGGTTTGATTACGCCAACATTTACAGCATTCGCCTTGTACGACCAGACATTTCAGGAGCAAACAGGTACGCAAGTAAACGGCAATCCGGTAGATCCATCGCGAGGTACGAGCAAAGAGTTAGGCTTGAAAAAAACCTGGTTTAATGGCAATTTGTTAGCAGGAATCACGGCTTACCATTTGGTACGGACAAATATTACGACCACGGCAGGACCTGATCGTCCGGGTTTGGTTGAGCAGTCGGGAGAAGCGACTTCCAAAGGAATTGAAGTGGATATAAACGGTCGTATTTCACCTTCTTTTAATGTGATGTTCAACTACGCGTACACTGATGCAAAGATCACGAAAGATAATAACCCGGCTCGTGTAGGAACGATGCTGTACGGAAATGCCGAACACATTACCAACGCTTGGTTGCATTACACGTTAGTGAGTGGTGCGCTTGAAGGATTGGGCTTTTCGGCGGGTTACGAGTTACAAGCAAACCGTGCAGCTTGGCCGTCAACCGTTGAGAAATACCTGCCAGATAATTTGTTTTCTGTGGACTTGGGTGCGTCTTTCAAAAGAGACAATTATAACATCGCTTTGGTCGTGAACAATGTGATGGATCGCTATAATTACACTGGTTTTTATCCTGGAGCATGGGGTTATTCGCACTATGGTTGGAGAGCATTGCCGCCGCGCGGATTTAGATTGACTTTAGGTTATACCTTTTAACAAATAAGATGATCACCACCTGCTGCTTTTTATTTTTTACCGGCTTCTTGCTGTGGATGAGTACGTCCAAGAGAATATCTTGGACGGATAAACCGCAGTGGTTAGCACAATGGCAAAGTCGCGAGATCAGTAAGAAATTGGCTGTCGGGCTATTTGTTCTGGGCACGATTGGCTGTATGCAGGCCTTGGGAATTGGAAGTGGTTTGTTTGCGGCAGTGGTGATCCTCATGATGATGGGCGGAATGTGCGTTTTGTTTTTCCCATTCTCTTGGCTTCGCGTACCATACGTGGTTGGTTTGTATCTGTTCTGTCTTCTGTTTGAACTGTTGTAATTATGCCAGCGAATAAAAAATACCTCACCAAATCGGGCTGGCTACGTCTCAGCAAAATCCTTGCAGGTACGATGGGAGGCTACAGCACGATGTTTAGTTTTCATTTGCTGATGACCGTATTCTTTCCGAAAGAAAATGTGGTGGCCACTGCTTTTTTTACGGGTTACATTTTATGGGCGTTTCTTTTGCTTTGGGCATTTGTGGACAAGAATGTGTGGCGTGTATGGCTGATCTACTTACTGGCCACCGGCGTTTTTTACGGATTGTACCTACTTCTTCAAGCATAAAAATCAGATGGATCAAAGGAAATACAATATCTACTTCCATACGCACACCATTAGCGGTATTATCATTGCTGCGCTGCTTTATGTGATCTTTTTCGCGGGTTCTTTTTCCTTCTTTAAAGACAGCATTAGCGCCTGGCAAAAAGCAGAAACACATGGAGAAAACGTATCCGCTGATTATAATTATTTGATCGATTCCCTATCGAAAACCTATAATCTACAGGGGCGTGACTTTGATTTCTATCTGCTTAATAGCGGGCAAGGTGCTTACATCAATATGTCGGCTTCTAAAGATACCACGATTAGTAAGCCAGCACCGATCGAGGCAAAGCGCGGCCGACGGCAGCAATCAGGTGATTCTGCCTATTTCTTGTATTACTTTGCTAGTAAAAAACCAACTAGCTATGCGGAGGGCTACGATATGGGAGAATTTCTGTATCGCCTACATTTCCTAGCGCCGCTCAATCAGATTCCCATTCGTTTAGGTACGCCGTTTGGCTATTTATTAGCGGGCATTGTATCTTTTCTTTTTTTATTTGCACTGATAACAGGTCTACTATTGCATTGGGATAAAATCAAAACCAACTTCTTCTTGTTCCGTCCGTGGAGCAAATGGAAAACCGTCTGGACGGATATGCACACGGTCTTAGGCGTGATCGGATTTCCATTTCAATTATTGTTTGCGGTGACGGGGGTGATCTTGATTACGAACTTTGTATTGACCACGCCATTCTCGCATTTTCTATATGAGGGCAAGCAAGAGCAACTTTTTGAGGATCTGCAATACAATCGTACGATCGAAGTACCCTATTCTTACCAAGCATTGGATAAGGAGTTTGATATGAATGCCTACGTTGCCGAATGGCAGCAGACTTGGGAGGGCAGTCGAATTGCTCGTATTCACATTCGTAATTTTCAAGATCAAAACATGCAAGTTGTGCTGGAAGCAAAACCAAACGCAGAGCAACGATTTGCCGGCTCTGGTTTTGTAAAGCAAAATATTGCGACGGGTGAAGTATTGCAATCAAAATCGCCAGTCGATGAAGCGAATTATGTGGATGGTGTACGCAGCTTGATCTATCATTTGCATTTTGGAGATTTTGGTGGTACACCGCTACGTCTTGTTTTCTTTGTTTTGGGGTTAATGGGCTGTGCGGTCATCATCTCTGGTATTATGATCTGGTTGGTAGCGCGCAACAAAAACAATGTGCCGTTGTACAAAAGACGGTTCAACTTCTGGGCAAGCAATGTGTTTCTGTCTGCCTGTCTGGCGATGTTGCCAGTTACGGCGTTCACCTTCATCATGTTGAAATTTTTGCCGAGCATTAGCCAAGCGATCGTCTATCGTGTTTACTTTTACAGTTGGCTTGTACTAAGCATCTACCTGATCGCCTTGCGAAATCCATCCAAAGTGAATCTCCATACCTTGATCTTATCGGCGATTACTTGTCTGCTGGTGCCATTAGTTAATGGATTTACTACAGGATTGTGGTTGTGGAAAACGAAACAAATGGGAGCCAACGGCATTTTCCTGATCGATATGCTCTTTTTATTGCTTGGCATAGCAAGTATAATCGCTTGCTGGAAAGTCAATAAGCAGGCGAAGCCTTTTCAGGTGTTGTTGGGCAAGGGGAAGTAGTTAACCAAAGGCTGATAAAGCCCGAAGACGAATCTCTTCCACGTTCAAACCCGCAGTTGCTAGCTTTTATGAAGCTAGCTGTACTTTAATCTCGGGGTTCATAGTGGTTGAAAATTAATCAGTCATTGCTTCACCAGACTTCCTGTATATAAAGTTTCCGTAAATATGTCTTCTAGCGAAACGGCTCGGCGAGTCTGAGTTTACCATCTTAATATAGACATTTTTTGGAACGCCGATGTATTCGAACTTTTGCCCATTAAGATGTTGCACTTTAAGAATTGACTTCTCTAAATAAAAATCATGAATATTAGATTTTGTAGTCGTTTCAGTGTACTCTTCTTTATATTTTTCCTGTGTTTCGGCATGTATGCTTACCAGAAAATGATATGCCTCAATAACTGTTTTGCTCTTCTCTTCCGCTTCTATTTTAGCATCGTCGTTATCTACAAACTTGTCAGGATGAGTATCTTTCATCGCATTTCTGTAGATGGTCTTAAGCTCTTTTAGCGTAGCGTTTTTGTCTACTCCCAATAAATTTCTATAGTCTGCAATTTTTTTCATCGCTGTTTTCTTTGAAGATGCAAAGCTAAGACAATTTCATTACCGCACAGTTGCTATTTAAAAAGAACAGCAGAAGCATGATACTATTTGGTTAGAAATTGAGCTAATTAGTCAATTTTTTCCCATAGAGATTGGAGACTTTTGAATTGTCGTCTGAACCGCGACACCAATTATTAAAAGTTTACCTAATGTCTACGATGATGGAATTGTATACGCCCTTAACTACGGCGTATGTCCTCCACCTAAATTGTTAATCATGATGAATAAATGCTACTTTATTCTTGTCATTCTGTTGGCAAGCTTAAGTCCCTATCGGACATCGATTGCGCTTGCGCAATCACCAAACAAGCAAATTTCCGGTATCGTTACATCCGAAGTTGGCACTCCTGTAGAAGGTGTAACCGTACGCGTGAAAGGCTCTGATCGCGCGACTTCTACGAATGTGGAAGGCCGATATAGCTTAGAGCTTACGGCCACGGGCGGAAACACACTAACCTTTACCAGTACAGGATACGCAGTACAAGAAATCCCTATTCAAAACCGAAGCACGATCAATGTCACATTGAGCACGGATGTGCACGGTATGGATGAGGTCGTGGTGGTAGGTTACGGTAGTATGCGCAAGAAAGATTTGACGGGTGCAGTCACGCAGATTCGCCCCGACAATATTGCCAACGAAAATCCTCGAACGGTACAAGACATTTTGCGCGGTACGCCAGGCGTACGCGTAGGTTTTGATCCTTCTGCCAAAGGTGGAGGTAGTTTGCAGATTCGCGGTCAGCGTTCTGTTTATGATGAAGGCGGTCACAATAGTCCGTTATTGATTCTGGATGGAATGATTTATTATGGGGAACTATCCGAAATCAATCCTGATGATATTGAGCAGATCGATATCTTGAAAGATGCTTCTGCGGCGGCAGTTTATGGCGCACAAGCAGCCAGTGGTGTTATCATTATTACCACTAAAAAAGGTAAACCCGGCAAACCAATTGTCAACTTACGGACAAACGTAGGAGCCTCTACCTTGAGCACCTTTCGTGAGCCATTTGATGAAGCAGGCTATCTCAAACATAGAGAAGATTGGTTTACCAAAAATACCTACGGTATAAATCCAAGCACAGGAGCATACGAAGCCTATCAAACGGGACTTTTTGCCCAGCAACCTGGATTCTTTGTGCGACCAGATCGATTACCAGCAGGTGTATCCGCCGATACTTGGCGCGCTTATACATCGAACGTAGATGGAGAGTCTGATATGGCGATTTGGGGACGGCGATTGGGTTTCACCGGCAATGCTTTGCAAAACTTCTTAGATGGAAATTTTACAGATTGGTCTAAACATGTTTTCCGTACGGGATTGGATCAAGATTATAATGCTAGCGTGAGTGGTGCTGGAGATCGGGTCAACTATTACCTGTCGATGGGGTATATGAAAAATCAAGGTGTTGTTGTCTCCGACAATTATCGCGCGGTACGCGCTAATATGAAGATTGACGCGAAAGTAACCAAGTGGTTTGAGTTGGGCGCAAATGTCAACTTTCAAAATAGATCGGATGGCAACGTGGATATCGATCAGGCACAGGCGCTACGCAACAGTCCGTATGGCGATTATGCGGATGCGGATGGCAATCCCGTTCAGTTTCCGTTAGGTCCCGAGTTTAGTCAACGCGGTTACAATTATGACTTTGTAAAACAATATTTAGAGCTAGAGAAAGGTTTCACTACGTTGAATTCCATCTTGCAGGCACGTGTGAAATTGCCGTTCAACATTAACTACTCTTTCAACGCCTCACCTCGTTTTCAGTTTTTCCATGATCGTTATTTTATGTCGGCCGCTTTGCCGGGCTCAGATCCGAAATCTCGCGGTGTGAACCGCTCGCAGGCACAGCGGTTCGATTGGTCGATCAACAATGTGGTGAGCTGGAAGAAAGAGTTTAATGACAAGCACCGCATCAACGCGACCTTTGTGTATGAAGCCGAAGAGCGCCAGTTTTGGGAGGATATGATCAATGCTCGAAACATCTTACCATCAGATGCTTTGGGTTTTCACAATACTAGAAATGGGATGAAAGAAGACAGCTCGTACTCCAGTTTTGATACGCGCCAAACGGCAGATGGTATGTTAGGACGTTTATTTTACTCCTATGATGACCGTTACCAGCTTACTACCTCACTTCGCCGAGATGGTTATTCGGGTTTTGGTACTTCTAATCCACACGCTATTTTCCCATCTGCTGCGGTAGCATGGAATTTTACCAACGAAAGTTTTTTCAATCCACAAGGCCTGATCAGTAATGGTAAACTTCGTTTATCATATGGAGAGAATGGTAATAGATCGTTGGCAGATCCCAATTTGGCACTAGCCAATCTATATGAAGGTGCAGGTAAGATGCAAGGATACATTAATAGTGCGGGAGAACTAGCATTGTACCGCTATTTGATGGCCGACCGTCTGGCAAACCCATTCTTACAATGGGAAAAAACCGCTTCCTATAACGTGGGCTTGGAATTCTCCCTGTTCAATAATCGTATCTCAACCACCATGGAATATTACTCCATGAGTACCAAAGATATGATTATGCAACAGCGTTTGCCATCATTTACAGGATTTGAGCGCATCGCGACAAACTTGGGTCAGGTAGATAACAGAGGTTTTGAATTGACCCTAAATACACTCAACATCCAACGCGAAAATTTCCAATGGAGCACCAATTTTGGTATGTCGTACAACAAGAATCGCATCAAGCATTTATACTACCAATACGAAGACGTTATTGCGCCGGACGGCAGTATTTTGAGTCGTAGAGAAGTAGATGATATCCCGAACGGATGGTTTATTGATCAACCGATTGATGCCATTTGGAACTATCGTGTTACTGGAATCTGGCAAGCCAATGAAGTAGAAGAAGCAGCGCGTTACGGGCAACTACCGGGCGATCCTAAAGTAGCTAACAATTATACGGAGGATGATGTCATTAATGCAGATGGCACGAGCAAACCAGTCTACAATGACCAAGATAAAGAATTCTTGGGACGTCGTGTAGCACCATTTCAATGGTCATTACGTAGTGATTTCACGTTGTGGAAAGACCTAACGTTCTCTTTCAATTTGTATGCGTACACCGGACACAAAAGCTTGAATGGTAACTACCTGAATAACGATGATAATGGTGGTCACATGGCGTACGGTTTATCTAATCGCGAGCGGAAAGAATATTGGACACCGGATAATCCAACCAATGAATTTGGTCGTATTGAAGCGGGCGGCCCGGTGGGCGCTGGCGGAGTGAATAAATTATATAATCGCTCTTTCGTGCGGTTGGAGAACATCACCCTAGGCTACACATTGCCAAGACATTGGACCTCAAATCTGGATCTAAACAGTGTCAAATTATTTGGCGCTGTGCGCAACGTGGCGACTTGGTCGCCAGGTTGGCCGTATGGCGATCCAGAGACCGGTGGTTGGGCACCGCGCTTGTATACGTTTGGCTTAAACCTAGTTTTTTAAATTTTAAAATACTTTATCATGAAAAATATTCATCAACGATCTAGCCGCCTGTCGTACAGCATAGCCGCGATATTAGGTGGGATCATGTTAATTAGCAGTTGTTCCAAAGATTTTTTGAAACCAAATCCCTTATCGATCTATGAGCCCGCAGCGACTTTTTCTACGGAATCAGGATTGATGTCTGCCATGGCCATTTGTGATCGTCACCTTAAACTATATTGGGCTACCGAGCACAATGAGATGCTCACGCTGGGTACAGAATATATCTTCTCGGAACTGATGGTTGCTGGCGCAACGGATAAGCGAAATATGCTATGTGACGTGGCTAATATGCTAACGCCAACCAGCGAAACTGGGTTGCAAAACTTGGACAGAACTAACAGTATCTGGTATTATTGGCAAGAAACATACAAAGGAATCTCGTATGCCAATACCATTATCCAATTTGTCGATCGAGTTGAGGGTTTGGACGAAAATATTAAAAATGCCTACAAAGGCAGAGCCTATTTTCATCGCGCCTTTCGGTATATGGCTTTGGTATTCCAATTTGGTGATATTCCATTAGTCAGCAAGCTACTGGAAGTGCCGAAGCAGAACTACCGCAGTACGGAGCGCGATGCCATTTTGCAGATGTTGATTCAAGATATGGAATTTGCGGTCGAATGGGTGCCTACGCAGCAGGAAACTAATCTGATTGGTTTAGTGAATAAAGGCGCTTGTCGGATGTTGTTGACAAAGCTTTATTTGGCGATGGGCGAATACCAGAAAGCGAAAGATCAAACTGATATTCTCATTAATCAATCGGGATATTCCTTGATGACCAATACGTTTGGAACCTTCAATCCGGGTGGTGAAGCGCGTACTTGGCCGATCACTAGAAATGTGATCTGGGATATGCACCGTGCTGAAAATAAACTAATCGCGGCGAACAGAGAAGTCATTATGGGAATGCCAAACCGAGGCTCTGATGCCGAATCCTTCTCCCAAATGTTGACGATGCGAATCTTATATCCATTTGTGTTCGACAATCGTGTACAAGCGCCTGATGGTCGCCAAGCGATGCTGAATGTCCGTCGTAATAGCGGCGACTATAATCCACTATACGATTATATGCGTTCTTTTGGACGAGGCATATCGACATTTCGTCCTACTTACTTTCAGACACATGCGGTATGGAATGTGAATGGACAAGTGGACGCGACCGATCTTCGCCACAGCTCGAGCAGCGGTAACTGGATACGGATGGAAGATTATAAAGTGAATAATAAAGCTTCTGCGCAGTTTGGCCAAAACCTAACCCTATTTCATCCTACTACGGGTGCATTATTATGCAGCGATACCATTCGTCGGTGGTTTGATGTGCCGCACTACAAGTTCTTTTTGAATGACCCGGTGAATGAAGCCAACATTGTCGGTTCTGATGGTTTGCGCGGAGCGACTAATGGTGGAATTGCCGATTGGTACTTGTATCGCTTGGCAGAAGCCTATTTACTACGCGCCGAAGCCAAATATTATCTTAACCCGAACGATGGAACAATTAAAGATGATTTGAACATCATTCGCCAGCGAGCCCAATGTACACAACTGTACCAAGGTGCGGTTACTATCGGCGATATTATGAATGAGCGCGCGCGGGAATTGTATTGGGAAGAGTGGCGCAATGTGGAGTTGAAACGCGTTTCACTTTGTTTAGCACGTAGCGGCAGACCCGACGAATGGGGAAATACCTACAGCTTGGCAAACTTTGATAAGCAGTCGGGTACGGATGATGCAGGCGGAAGTTACTGGTATCAGCGCATCAACCATTATAGCATGTACAACAAAGGTCCGATCCAGATCAACGCTACCGGAAATAGTAATCCGAATTACACAATGGACAAGAAAAACATGTATTGGCCGATACCCTACGCTGCTATAACAGCGAATACCAAAGGTGTTCTTAGTCAAAATTTCGGTTACGACGGTTATGATGCCGGTGTAGCCAAATGGAGCACTTGGCAAGAAGCGGTAGCCGACGAAGATAGAACGGAATAAGCCCGTATTTCGTAGCGAAGAAAGATCGTGCGAACCACCTCGATCTTTGACCTGTCATTCTACTGATGATGAAGAGCACCAGTAGAATGACATTTTTATATATACGATATATTATGCTATTACTTAAACTTTTTACCTTAATTGATGTGCGTTTTGTAATTAAAAGCTAACTTTGCACGCGGAATTGAATATTTGAGGTTAGGAGGGCTATTTATGCGGAACATTTTTTTCACCATTGCTACAGCGTTTATTTTTTGTGCGAAGACGGTAGGTCAAGTGCAAAGGGATACGCTAGTTAATCACAGCGATACCACCGATGTAGACAAACCGCGTTTTCAGCAACAGCCGGGCTTAGCTTTGGCCGCATCCAAAATCTTTTTCTCTGAAAAACGCTGGTCTGTTGGCGGTTTTGGAGAATTTAACTACGTTCCGGTACAACAAAATGTAAATGCAGATGTAGGAGATTTGGAACTCTACTACTCTGGCTTGTATCGATACTCTACGTTTTTCGGATATCGCCTCACGGACAAACTCATTTGGAATTCGGAGTTCCAAATAGAATTTATGCATGATCGTGATGGCAATACCAACCAAGAGTTTTTGATAGAAGCTTTTATAGACTATCTCTATGCCGATTATTTGAAAGCACGTGTGGGTTTTTATCCGCTAACCATCGGGTATGTCAATAATAATGATGAGCCTGTTATGTTCTATTCCGTAAACCGCTCCGATGTCGAGCGATTGATTACCCCTTCCACTTGGATTGAGTTTGGAGCGATGTTTTATGGCAATATTTCGAAAGATTGGAGCTATGCCTTGGGTTTGTCGCAGGGGCTTAATAGTGAAGATTTTATGGGAGGAAGTTGGATCAGACAAGGTCGCGAAATTCGATTGGGAGTGCCTCGTTCGCTCGCTATCAATCCACAAGTAAATTATCACGGACTGCCCGGAGCCACACTTTCTGTATCAGGCTACTATGGCAATTCAGGTCAGGGGAATGCTGTGCGAATCAACGATCGTGAGGAAGATGTAAAAGGCAGAATTAACTTAACAACGGCCTATGGAACATACCATTGGCGCACTTTTCGATTTGTGGCATTAGGCACTTACGGTACATTGAGTGATACGGAAAAAATATACCAGCAGACCGCTGAACACTCTGATAATGGTGGTCAGGTTTTGGGAAGCAATACATACGGCTATCTCTTCGAATTAGGTAGCGATATTTTGCCATATCTGCGCCGGCGGCCGGCAAGTCAACGTCCGCATCGATCCTCGTTTTTATTCGACTCTCACGAGATGAAACTAAGCCTGTTTGGAAGGTACGAACGCCTCAATACGCATCAGCAGGTAAATCCATTGCTGCAAAGCTTACCACGGGTAGAAAGCAATTTGAGCATAACTACATTGGGCGTTAATTTCAACACGAAAGAAAACATAGTGCTGAAAGCGAATTACCAGTACCGACGAAACAAGTCGCCATTGGATCCAAATCCGGTCTCCAACATTGTAGAGACCGGCATCGGATTTATTTTTTAACCAACTTATACGCGACTACGCTATTGTTGTTGAATGTAGGGATGTATAATGTCTTCGTTTTTGCATCAAAACCCAAGTCGGCCGTGTTCATTTTACCACGCACATCAAGCAGTTGTTCCAACGTGCCATCTGCTTTCACATAATAGATCAATCCAGGCCAGCAAGTGACTAAGAAATCGCCATTGCCGACTGGCTCCAAGCCATCACCACCTTCTTCCAAATCTTTGGTAATGACGGTCTTGTTTTTGGCTTGATCCACTTTCCACAGTTCCTTACCAGCTAACACATACAGTGCATCTCCGATTACGCGAACGCCATTCGCATTATTGGCGTCTTCCAAATACACAGACGCTTTGTCATTCTCGATCAGATACACTTTATGCTCGCGTGTGTCAGATACAAATACACGTCCTTTCGCATCGGCAGTCACGTCATTCAGGAATGTAGCACCTGCTACAGGGATTTTTTTCAGCACTTTGCCATTCGACATATCCACTACAACCACATCCGTAATATCGGCAATATATAAGCGATTGCCGTGCATAGCCATTCCTTTTGGGGCGTGCAGACCTGACACCCAAGTAGCATCTTTCATTTTACCGTCAGCATGCAATACGGCAACACCGCCTTTGCCGTCTTTTTCACTACCGCCACCATCGATCAACGAAACCAAAAGGGTGGATTGCGCAGTATGTGGCAATACCGATTCTGGGACGGGTAATTGCTCGGTGGATTCCCACAATTTTTCTAGTTTGTGCTGTGCCTGAGCGGAATAGGTCAGTGCAGAAAGAGCGAGTAATGCCAATGTCTTTTTCATGGTAGTGTGTTTTGTAAATGTCCTAATTTATCAAAATTAGCGAGGAATGTCAAAGGTTTGACGGGCTTTCTGTATCTTTGCCCTTGTGAAAGATAATGTAAAATTGGTGGATATCAGAAGTTTGAGTGTTGATCAGCTAAAGGTCAAGCTTACGGAGATGGGGGAGCAGGCGTTTCGCGCAAAGCAGATATATGAGTGGCTATGGCAAAAATCATGTACCTCTTTTGACGAGATGAGCAACCTAAGTAAGGCGCTGCGCGAAAACCTCAAAACCAATTTTACGATCAATGCGGCACAAGTGCGTCAATCGCAGATCAGTAACGATAAGACCATCAAAAGCACCTTTACACTATATGATGGTAATGTGATCGAAGGCGTACTGATTCCAGCTGATTCACGGATGACGGCTTGTGTGAGTTCGCAAGTAGGCTGTAGTCTCACCTGCAAATTCTGCGCAACAGGATACATGGATCGCAAGCGCAATCTGAATGCCGATGAGATCTATGATCAAGTGGTCTTGATTGCCAAACAAGCTGAAGACCATTATCAACAACCGTTATCTAACATCGTATACATGGGTATGGGCGAGCCGCTGCTCAACTATGCCAATATGATGAAATCTATCGAGCGCATCACGTCACCAACTGGTCTGAATATGGCCGCTAAACGGATTACAGTAAGTACGGCGGGTATTGCTAAGATGATCAAAAAATTGGGTGACGATGAAGTACGGTTCAATCTGGCGCTTTCCCTGCATGCGGCCAACGATGAGAAGCGCAACGAAATCATGCCGATTAACGAGCAAAATACGTTGAAAGCATTGGCAGAAGCGCTCAAATATTACTACGCCAAAACTAAGAATGCGGTCACATTCGAGTACATCGTGTTTCATAACTTCAACGATGAGTTGGAAGATGCTAAGGATCTAGCGAAATTCTGTAAACATATCCCTTGTAAGGTCAATATCATTGAGTACAACCCGATTGCGTTGGCTGATTTTGTGAATGCAGAGGCAGATAAAATTGACGTATTTGCGGATTATTTGCGTAACCAAGGCGTGGTGACCAATGTAAGACGTAGTAGGGGGAAAGATATTGACGCGGCCTGCGGTCAATTGGCTATTAAAGATAAAACTGCTGAGGAGGTATAAATCGTATTTTCCGTGGCAGTATTCATGTATCCATTATGTACAAATTGGATCGGTATTGGCATGGATTATTACACATTCTGTTTCCACAGCGTTGTGCAGGATGTGATACCGTTTTGATCCATCAGGAACACATACTCTGCAGTACTTGCTTGTACCATTTACCCCAAACCGACCACCACAAGGATACCGAAAATGAAACGGCGAAACAGTTGTGGGGCAAAGTCAAATTTCAATATGCCGCGTCGATGTTGACGCTTTCCAAATCATCCCGCGTACAGCGAATTATTCACCAGCTCAAATATGACCAACAGCCTGAAATCGGAATCTATCTCGGAAAGATGTACGGTGAAATACTGCTAGAAAACCCGATTGTAGATAGAGTAGATGTTATTGTGCCCATTCCCATTCACTCCATCAAAAAAAGAAAACGTGGCTACAATCAATCCGAATATTTTGCAATAGGCCTCAGTGAAGCGTTAAATATTCCATTCGACACGACGTGTTTAAAGCGTACGGTGAACTCCGTGTCTCAAACACGCAAATCGCGAATAGATCGTTATGATAACGTGGAAAATGCCTTTGCTTTTGTACCGCAAACAGGTGGAAAACAAACTCCAAACCACGTGCTACTGGTCGATGATGTCATCACAACAGGCGCCACCATTGCCGCTGCCGCACAACAGCTAATAGATGGTTTGGGCTGCACGGTGTCGATCGTCACCATAGCACGCGCATAAGCCTGAAAGCGTAATCACGAAAAGTTAAAGGAAATCTTTTAAAGTAGTTCCGTTATGAACCTCTAAAATCGTTTTCGGTAGAATAGCAAGTAAGAAAATAATGCCATGCCGATACCAACAGCATCTGCAAAGATATCCCACCAATCTGCTTGCCGCGTACTGGTAAAGTAATACTGTGCAAACTCGGTTAAAAAAGCAAATGAACCTGTTCCTAACAAAACCCAAAATGCGGTAAGATACTTTCGCGCCATACCCTTCGTATTAGCGATTGCGCCGTACAGAAACAATGCAGTAAGCAAAAAGAAACTGCCGCAATGAGCAATCTTATCAAAACCTTCGTAAAGTGGTATGGGAAGATCGTTGCTGGGCGATTTTAACATGAGGTACAACATACAGATGCTCCATAGGAATGCCCAGGAATAGCTTAGAATAAATCGCATAGCCGTAAAAGTCGGCTTTATATGCTAAAGAAAAAAGTGTTTAACGAATTTTATCGGTTTTACGCCACAGGCGACATCCTACGATTTATTTTGTTTTAAAAATTATTTGTTTGATAATCAGTGATTTAGAAAAAATATATAATTTTATACAGTACTATGTATTGCAAAGTACTGTCTTAAAGATATATCTTTGTATTGTTATGGTAGCTGAAAACACACAAGTACAGATGCGAAAGGGAATACTGGAATACTGTATTCTTTCGATTATTTCTCGGAATGAGATCTATGCATCAGATATAATTGCGGAGTTGAAGAAAGCGGAGTTGCTCATCGTGGAAGGTACATTGTACCCTTTACTAACCAGACTTAAAAACAATGGACTGTTGAGCTACAATTGGAAAGAATCTACTTCTGGCCCGCCACGCAAATATTATGAGATCACCGAAGAAGGCATGGCCGTGCTCAAAAAGCTGGATGTGACTTGGAAGGAACTACTTTTTGCCGTAGAAACTTCCTTAGGACATAGAGCAATTTAAAAGATATTAAAAACCCTAAAACCATGAATAAGACTATAATCATCAACATAAACAGCATCGTCTTCCACATTGAGGAAGATGCATACGAGATACTACGATCGTACATGATCGACATTAAGCGGCATTTTGGCCGCTCGGAAGATAGCAAAGAAATATTGGAAGATATTGAGAACCGCATTGCGGAGATGTTTTCCGAACGCATTCATTCTGGCAAGAAAGAGGTGATTGGTATTGACGATGTCAATCAAGTCATTGCCCAAATGGGTCGAGTAAGTGATTTTGAAGCAGGTATAATCAGCGACGAGGAAGAATTTTCGGCAACAACTGATGCTGTTGCGGATCCGGGTGCGCCATCTATAGACGCAGAAGAGTCTGCGCCGAAAGTGGAACCGTCCTACTTTGCCAAAAAACTGATGAAAGATCCTGATGACAAGATCTTAGGTGGTGTATGTAGCGGTTTGGGACATTATTTCGGCATTGAGCCGAAGTGGGTTCGCATCATGTTTTTGACTTTCTTCCTCTTTGCGGGATCTGGCGCTATGCTATATGTGGTCTTATGGATTTTTATGCCCAAAGCAGTAAGTCGCGCGGATAAGATGGCTATGCGTGGCGAGGCACCTAACTTGCAAAATTTCAAGAAATCCTACGAAATGGATGAACAGTCAGGCCAGTTGTCGGGCGCTCGTGAATACTTCGGTCGTGGTGCTCGTTCTGTAGAGTCATTTATCGGTTCGTTTTTCCGCATTATTGGCCGTTTTTTCGGAATAATCCTCCTTATTTCTGTTGGTCTAACCTTGTTAGGATTATTTATTTTCTTCATATTCTGTGGATTATATCTCATCGGTTTCAAGACTGATATGCACTTCCCTCCGCTAGAATTGCTGGATGCTTCGGATGCCTATGTAGCATTGCTAGCCGGGTTTCTAGCCAACTTTATTCCGTTTATGGCATTGTTTTACCTTTTGCTACGGATATTGTTTAAAGCGCCAAAGATGAACAACTATGCATCGCTTACCTTGCTAACTGTCTGGGGATTGTCGATCATTGCGATCATCTATTTCTGTGTGGCTACTGCTCAAAACTTCCGAGAAACAAGTACTATCAAAGTGGAGAAACCTTTGCGATCGGCTTCGAACTATATATTCTCCGAAAAGGATGTGCGTGTGATCGATGCTTCAAGTGAGGATTTTGACAACGGTCGACTAAAAGCGATTGAAGATGGATTTAGCCTTCGCGATGATTTAAGCATTCGTATAGAATCGTTGGATTCATTAGAAAAACCATTTGTACAATACAACTATACGGCAAAAGGTCGCACTTTCAAACAAGCTTCGGATAATGCGTCTGACATCGCTTATCAAATGAAACAGGATGGTTCTAACTTGGTGTTTGACAGTCACTTCTTGTTTAGCTCAAAAAAGAAATTGTACCGCGATCAGCGTATCGACGTGAGCGTGTTCTTACCCGTTGGCACAAAAGTCACCATTATGAATAATATGGATCATCGCGTAAGAAATAGCGTATGGATACACGATTGCTATCCAGGTATCAACCATAAATCGACCGAATGGATTATGACAAAAAATGGGTTGAAATGTGCTACCGCCGATCCAGATAAGGACGAAGATGAAAAAAATGTGGAAGAAGATGTAACATCGGAGTCTTAGTTGGCGTCTAACCTATAGAATAAATACTTATTACATACTACCTACCAATGATTAGAATACTATTTATAGTTGCCTGGACGACTATTGCCCTAACGAATCTAGCATTTGCCCAGCAAGCAACTGTCCATATACAAGGTCTAGTACACAATGAACAGCAAGAGCCACTAGAAGGAGCCACGGTTTATTTAATGACCAGCAGCTCGAAGGTTTTGTTGAAATCGGCACTGACCGATGCAAAAGGACATTATACCATAAGCTACGTGCCCAATGGAAATTATTACCTAGAAGTTGGCTCTATTGGCTATGCTTCTTCACAATCTGCGCCTTTTGAATTTACCGGAAAAGCCTTAGAAATGCCTGCTTTTATACTAACGACGCAAAGTCAAACGATCGAAGCTGTAGCAGTAACCGGACAGCAACCTTTGATTAGAAGTAGCAACGGCAAATTGGTGATGGATGTTGAAAATTCTACCTTGGCGGCGGGTAATAATGCGTTGGAAGTGTTGCAACGCGCACCAGGAGTGACCATTGATAAAGATGAAAACATTCTGTTAATGGGGCGAGAAGGCATTAATGTGACGATCGACGGCCGCCAAACGTTTATGACGGGCGAACAATTGGCTTCCTTTCTGAAATCGATGGATGGCGGACAGATCAAGAATATTGAAGTAGCTACTACGCGTAGTGCTAAAGATGATGCGGAAGGCTCATCCGGCAGTATCAACATAGTGTTGAAAAAGAATAAAATCGAAGGTTTTAACGGGACATTGATCGGAAGTTTGGCGCAAGGAAACTATGCACGCGGTAATACCTCAGCAAGTTTGAATTATAAGAAAAACAATACGACACTGTTCGGTACGTATTCTTACATGCAGAATAAACGAAAGTTTGATTTGGATATTTATCGCGTTGTAGGCGAGGAAGAACCGACGGCTTTCGATCAGACTTCAGATTTGTTTCAGACAAACAAAACGCATACCTACCGATTCGGAATAGAGCAAAAAACCTCAGAAAGAAATACGTTGGTAGCACAATTTTCTGCTAATAATTCTTTCGAGACAGAAGACAATGTCAGTGTCACCGAGATGAGTCGCCCAAGTGGACCAATCGATTCTATGCTAAATTCCAATACCTTTGGGCGCGCTGGTTTCAATCGCTATTCCTTGAACTTAAACAATACCTTTTTGACAGATACTTCCGGCGGGAAACTTGTGGTGGATGCGGATTTGACTCGTTTTAGAAATACCAATACCATCAACTACGAGTACCTGATGCGTGACGCACAGGGATCGTTATTATATGATCCAGAGTTTGAGCGCAGTGCGATGCCGGTCGATATCGATATCTATGTGGGGCGAATGGATTATAGCAAGCCATTTAAGAATAAAGATAAGTTCGAAACGGGATTGAAGTACAGTAATGTGCGTTCGGACAATAATATGCAATTTGATCACATTGTCGATGGCGTATGGCAAGAGTTTGCGGGTCGTCCGAATCACTTTATTTATACCGAGCAAGTAGCTGCTGCCTATGCAGATTATAGCAGAGAGATCAACAAATGGTCGATCAAAGCAGGTTTGAGAGGGGAATTGACGATGTCGAATGGAGAATCGCGCACGATGGAAAGCAATGTGAAACGTCGTTATTTCGACTTGTTCCCCTCGGCCAGCATCACGCGCACTTTGAATGAAAACAACATTATTTCCTTGAGCTATGCCAAGAAGATTTCACGACCAAATTATCGATACCTCAATCCATTCGAGTATTTCATCGATCGATTCACCTTTATGCGCGGTAATCCTTATTTGCAACCTCAATATACGCATGGATTCTCTTTGAATTATACATGGAAGCAGATGTTCAACTTCACGTTGGGTAGCGATATCACCAACGATGCGATTACCGAAAGTATGGGACAAGATGAAGAAACAAAAAGATCTTGGGTAATTCGGGAGAATCTCGGCCGTCAGGTAAATAGTTATTTGAATATCAATACACCGTATAAGGTGGGCAATTTCTGGAGCATCAACAACAATATGACTTTGGTGCATATGTACTTCAAAGGTCCGATTGCCGGCTCGTTCGTAGATCAAGGTGGCTTTATGTTTCAGTTAAACAACATGAACAACTTCAAGATTAATAAGTCATTCTCGGCAGAAACATCATTGGCCTACACGTCGCCATTTGTGTACAACATCTACAAAATCCACAGTCGCTGGAACTTGGATGTGGGGGTGAATTATACCTTTAAAGATCCGCGCAGCACCTTGAAATTGGCAGCGACAGATATCTTTCGCACCAGCAGAAATAACGTCAGTACCAACTTTGGTGCATTCTTGGCCGATATCCGCCAGTACAATGACAATCAAACCGTACGGTTGACGTATACTTTCCGCTTTGGTAATTTGAAACAGAATTTCCGCAAATCAGATAGCGGTAACGATGAAAGAGATCGTGCACAATAGGCACACATAAATCATCGGTAAAACAAGAAATCCTCCCTTAATAAAGGAAGGATTTCCTGTTTTTAGGCTTTCGAAAAAGACCTATCTTTGAGTTATGAATATAAAAAGTGTCGTAATTTTTTGTGCTTCCAGTCCCGGTTTTGATGGGGTGTGGATGGAGAGCGCGCGCCGAGTTGGTGCACATTTGGCGCAAGCCGAAATCACTTTGGTATATGGTGGTGGCAAAGTTGGATTGATGGGCGCTGTCGCGGATGCAGCATTGGATTCCGATGGAAAAGTGATCGGCGTGATTCCCGAATTTCTAGACGCTAAAGAAGTAGGTCATCATGGCTTGACAGAATTGATCGTAGTCGAAACGATGCACGAGCGCAAAATGAAAATGAGCACGCTCTGCGAAGGCGTCATCGCTCTGCCGGGTGGATTTGGCACATTAGAAGAACTTTTTGAGATGATCACTTGGGCGCAGCTAGGTTTGCACAACAAGCCAGTCGGCATCTTGAATGTCAATGGGTTTTATGATTACCTGATCACATTTATCGACAAAATGGTAGAAGCAGGATTGCTCAAGCCAGAGAATAGAGATATGTTGCTCGTATCGGATAATATCGTGGATCTGCTAGAGAAAATGAATAACTACGAAGCGCCTAATGTGCCGAAATGGTTAGACAAAGGTGATGTGTAAAGAAAGTACTATGCTGCCTATTGCGTGATGCTTTTATGTGCTGGTAAGAAGAGTTGTATGATATAACCGATCAAAATCACGCCGATACAACCAATCAAATTGAGCCACAAGAAAGCAATCATATCTTGTTGCCAGATGTAGATGATCAATGCTTCGGTGAGCAGAGCGGCAATAAATACGGCTCTTCCACCTATTTTTTTGAGGTAAAATGCAACTAGAAAAATACCGAGTATGGTTCCATAAAATAGGGAACCAAGAATATTCACCGCCTCCAATAAGTTGCCAACACGGTTGGCATACAAAGCAATAATCATGGTGAAAATTCCCCAAAATAGCGTCGTAAATCTAGATATACGCAAATAGGTTTTATCATCACCTGTTTTTCGTACAAATCGCTTAATGATATCGATTACCGTGGTAGACGAGAGGGAGTTGATAGCACTTGCTGTAGCTCCCATAGAAGCAAGGAAGATAATCGCAATCAGCAATCCAACAAGTCCTTTGGGAAATACATCGCTAACGAAAGATAAGAATACGTAGTTATTGTCATTGGTATCTGCTGCAGCATCATTTTGCTGTAGCAGATCGATCATTTGGGCACGAAGCGAATCGGTCGATTGATTGTGCACAGCTAAGGCGGTAGTAAAGTCTTCTTCCGCCCGCTTATCGTTGGCTTTCATCGCTTTTATTAGTCCTTCTACATCAGCAGCTTTGGCCGCTTTTGTTTGCTCGTGTTTTGTGATCAAGGATTTGTATTCGGCAGAATAGCTACTATTTTCCAATTTCTTGGCTTCCGCTTGATTGAAGAATAGTGGCGGTGTGTTGTATTGATAATAGGCAAATACCAACACGCCAATTAAAAGAATACAGAACTGCATGGGTATTTTCAAAACGCCATTCATCAGCAATCCCATGCGGCTTTCGCGCACGGAAGATCCGGTGAGATAGCGGCCGACTTGACTTTGATCTGTGCCGAAATAAGATAGTTGCAAAAAGAATCCACCGATCAATCCGGTCCATACCGTGTATTGATTGTTCAAATCAAAGCTGAAATCAATCGCGTTCGTTTTGCCGGATTTACCGGCAATGTGTAGTGCTTCTGAAAAGCCAATTTCTTCGGGCAAGAAATGCACCACTAAAATGCCCGCCAATAGCAAGCCACCAAAGATAATAGACATTTGTAGCAACTGCGTGTAAGAAACCGCTTTGGTACCACCATACACCGTATAGGAGATTACCATAATACCGATCCCTAAAGTGGTTAAAGTAAGGTCAATCTCGAAAATGGTCGATAAAATAACGGCAGGAGCAAAGATCGTGATACCAGTAGAGATGCCGCGCTGAATGAGGAACAGTATCGCGGTAAGTACACGCGTATTCACGTCAAAACGCTTTTCTAAGAATTCGTAAGCCGTATATACTTTTAGTCGGTGAAAGATCGGCACAAAGGTGATGCACAATACAATCATGGCTAAAGGAAGCCCAAAATAAAATTGCACGAAGCTCATGCCCGAGCTGTAGGCTAAGCCTGGAGCCGAAAGAAAAGTGATGGCGCTGGCTTGTGTGGCCATCACTGAGAAACCGACATTGTACCAAGGCAACTCGCGATCGCCCAGCATGTAGCCATCAATGTTTTGAACATTGCGGCTTTTGTAGATCCCATACGTTACAATACCCAGCAACGTGAGAATGAGCACTATCCAATCGAGAGTGCTCATTCAAAATATTTTGTAAACCAGTACATCAATGCAATATTGACCACGAGCCACAGCGCAACTAGCCAATAAAATCGTTGCCAGCTACCGATAAAGGAAGGTAGTCCCTTATCTATCACTAGGCTTGTGCGGGATAACAAATTTCACAAAGATGCTTGCAAAAATTAATCCGCCGATTGCTCCTGTCACTAAGCTCAAAGGTGCTCCTGACGATGCGAATGCAATGATGGCACCCATGACAGCACCGATTAGATAAAGAGAATTGTGCAAAGTTGCTTTTTCGTTTTTAGTATTTTCCATATCAATGTTATGCGTTGTATTTATTCTTCTTTTGCCAGTAAATTTACAAATAATCTGTAAGCTCCCGGAACTCCAGCAGGCAATTGCCTAAAAAAGGCCAGGGATGTGTATACAAATTTGCCTTTTCCGTACCGGGCGATAATTAAGGAGCCATCGTGAGCAGTTTCGTTTTTATCGTGCATGGATAGCGGTTTGCGGTACGTGGCATCCGTATTTTCCACAAAATACAAGCCGCGTTCTTGTATCCAATCCGCAAAATCTGCCTCAGTAATTTTATTCGGTTTTTGCAAAGAAGGGTCATTTGGTAAAAGAAATTTTACGTCCGCATCTTCCTCCGTTACGCGTGCGCGCGTTACTTGGAAAGGATAAGGCCCAATATCTTTTCCAGCTACGCCGGAATTCACTTGATATTGCGCCAATACCGTTCCGCCCGCTTCCGCATAGCGCAATAATGCCGGCGTATATTCAGTAAGATAAGCATGTACATTATAAGCACGGATGCCTACGATCAACGCGTCATATTGCGCCGCGCTTACGGTCGAGATTTCTTGCGGACGAATCACATCGACCACCATACCGACAGCACGCAAAGATTCAGGTACGCGATCGCCTGCTCCAGTTACATACGCGACGCGTTTCACCGGGACATTCAAATCTATTTTTTCCGCTTTGATGGCCAACTTAGGAAACCAAGCCTGCGATGGAATGTGATTGTATTCGATCAACCGATACTGACGAATCGTATCCTTTCCTATGCTAAAGCTAATGTCTTCAGCCGATCCTTCGGATGCTTTAGCAGGTCCGCCTGCGGCAGCTTTTACTTCAAAGGACTGCGTGATGGATTTGGATTTACCAAAACTCAAAACGGCTGTAGAAGGAGCTATAGCCACGCCTGTTGGTACATTGACTGAAACCTCCACTTGATCGCTATCATCATGCCGTGTAAAGGTGACTTCTAATTTGTGCGGCTGCCCCTTATCAGCTAATAGGATCGCACTTTGAGCTGCCGAAGCAGTAATTTGTGGCAATATATGCAGCGGATTGTGAATTTCGCCACGAACTGGATCTACATAACGATGTGTGATCGGCTGATGGATCACGATCGGTAGACCGTCAATCGTAATCACGATCTCCGTCTGTGGGCGATCGCTACTTTCGGCTGCGCCGAAATCCGCCTCTTCCACATCAAATTTACCCAACGTATACGGTTTACGTAACCAAAATGGTTGCGTAATCGCTGGCGATGTGATTTGATATTGATGACGGAAAGTCTTGTTATTTTCGAGCGTTTGGCGAATCGATTGCGTGCCAATGCGCTCAACGCTGGCGTCGATATTTGGATTGCGAACAATAATTTCTTGAAACACCTCTACAGACTCGCCCAGGATGCCGACTGGTTTTAAGGTATAGTTGTCGATATAAAAGCCAGCACAGGCCAAGATCAGTTCCTCGATCTCTTGCGTTTTTATGGCGCGCCAATGCTTGTCTGCTATATTTTGTACGCTTTTGTGCAGTGCAAGTAATGCTGGTATGGATTTTTGTGGAGCGCTCATGTCGAAGGTTTTGTTCAAATCGGCAATTTGCTGCGCGACTAAGCCAGCGTTCGCTATGCGAGACCAATCTGTCGTGACACCATCCAATAAGGTTTGCTTTGCTGGCTCACCAGCCACATGTTCAAAGTACTCGATGCTTTGGCCGCGAGAAGACGCCGAGCCAAAGCCTTGGCTTTTGTGTTGCGAACGGCTGATCGCCGATACTTCGCCGTAAGAAGCACCTAGTAACGTATTGAAGTCACCCGTTTCAATCTTTAATTGATCGTCCGACGTATTATTCTGTCCGCCAAAGTTTGCCGTATTCCACAGCAAGCGTTTGGCTTGCCACACGTCGAGTTCGTCCAGTTGTTCTGGAAAGCGTTTTGGATCTGCTGCCGCAATAAACGCTTCATGCGCTAGAATGGCAGATGCTTGATGATGGCCGTGGCCACCGCGTGGATCTGGTGGAAATCGGGTGATGATCACATCTGGACGCAGCTTGCGGATCAGCCAAACGCTTTCGCGCAGTGTCTCTTCTTTATTCCAAAAAGCAAACGTTTCTTCAAAGGTTTTGGAAAATCCAAAGTCATACGCAGAGCTGAAATACTGATTGCCACCATCAATGCGTCGAGCGGCTAATAATTCCTGCGTGCGGATCAGACCAAGTTCGATGCCCATCTCCGTGCCAATAAGATTTTGGCCACCATCACCTCTGGTTAAGGATAGATAAGCGGTTTCATATTTCTTTTCATTGGCCAACCAAGCAATCAATTTGGTATTTTCATCATCTGGATGAGCGGCAAAGTAGAGTACAGAACCTAGCACATTTAGCTTCTCTAGTCCAGCTTTGATTTCGGAAGAATTTTTTGGGATAATGGTTTGACCAAAAGAAAAACTATGCGTTATTAACAGTATTAGGAAAGTAAGTGTGCGCAGCATGTATGAATGTACATTAACAATAAAAGGAATCAAATAGTTATTTGATTCCTTTTACCAACAATTAAAAATCCTTTTAAAACCCTTGATACTAAACCTGATACTTCTTTCATCCTGAAATGAAATGGGAGTCAGGCATTAATTTCATTTCTATAAAAGTAGGACATTATATGTTATTAAAACGCAAAAGGTCTTAAAAAACTTTTCCACAAAAATGCAGTTATGCACAGTTTTTTGTGGAAAACCGTGTTATCGGTCTATCGAGCCCATTACGCGTTGCATAAACGCATTGATAGCATCTTTTGGAGCTTGCCCTTCTTTGATTAATTTGTTGACTTCCACGGCGGCATACATATTAGAGATCAATTCGCCGATTACGTCGAGCTCTTCATCTTTTAGCGTTGAAACCTCTGTTAAGGATTCTAAGGTTTCGATGGTTTCTAAAACAAAATCAACATCGTTCTCCGCGATGAAATTGGTCAGGTGCTTAATTACTGGTAACTTCATTTAATAAATCTACTAGACCATCAATCTTGTTTGTTTGCACTTGGTTGACCAACTTACCATTGCTAAAGGCTGCAAAAGTCGGTAAATTATCTACGTTCGCTAGTTTTCTAGACTCTGGAAACTTTTCCGCGTCGACGATGACAAAAGCTACGTTTTCATTTTCACCAGATAGTTTTTTGAACTTCGGTTTCATAATGCGGCAATTGCCACACCAAGAGGCCGAGAACTGTACTAATACGGTGTCATTGCTATTTACAATCTCCTGAAGATTGTCATTATCTAATTCTTGTAACATGCTATTTGCGCTTAATGGTGTACAAAAAAGCTGACTAAAAATGTCACTGTAGCAGAAACGCTTTCTAGTCAGCCCGAAAATTTACTCAAAGACCGAATTGACGGCTTTGTTATTAGTTGCTCGCTAAGTAAGAAGCTACGCCATCACGTGTTGCGCTCATGGCTTCTTTTCCTTCTTCCCAGTTCGCTGGACATACTTCACCGTGTTTCTGTACGTGTGTGTATGCGTCGATGAGGCGGATGTATTCTTTTACGTTACGACCCAATGGCATATCGTTTACCGACTCGTGGAATACTTTTCCAGTTTCGTCGATCAAGTAAGTAGCGCGGTAAGTTACAGCCGAACCTTCTACTAAAGTGCCGTATTCTGGGTGCTCTACTTCGTTCATTTCCAAGATGCCTAATACGCTAGATAAATTGCGGTTAGTATCTGCAATGATTGGGTATTCCACACCTTCGATACCGCCGTTGTCTTTTGCAGTATTCAACCAAGCAAAGTGTACTTCATTAGAGTCGCAAGATGCACCAATCACAATGGTATTGCGTTTTTCTAATTCAGCAACTTCCGCTTGAAAAGCGTGCAATTCAGTAGGACACACAAAAGTGAAATCTTTCGGATACCAGAATAAAAGGATCTTTTTATTCTCTTGTTGTGCTTTTTCAAAAATATTTAGTGAGATATAATCTCCCATGTAATCGATTGCGTCTACGGTAATGTTAGGGAAGTTTTTGCCTGTAAAGCTCATAGTTAAGATATTTTGTTTTTCGTATTAATTTCGATGCACAAAAGTACATATAATACAAACTATTGTCACATCGAAATTATCAATAACTTATAAACTTAATCTATATTATAAGCTTGGTTATATTGATCAATCCTATGTTTGTGGTAGGGGGAACTAAATACTCGTTTGACTTGATAGTGGACTTATTTTTTTAAATCTTTGTATATACTATTGGCCCTGTAGTTCAACGGATAGAATAGGTGTTTCCTAAACATTAGATAGCAGTTCGATTCTGCTCGGGGCTACTATACGGCTTATTCCTCACAGAGGTTTAATTAGGGTATCTTTTCTTTATTATATGCGTTTAATCACACTGATGCATGCATTTTTATTTAACCATATCTATTATATATAGCTTTTTTATCTCTTTATATCTTATTTTAAAAGTGATTTTATTGCGTATCTTCAATAGTTTTCCCGCATTAAGAGCTGTCTGTAATTAGAAATAGTATATACCTGTAGCACTTCCAGTCCCAAAAACGTATTGTTCAGTAATCTAAAAGTCCTAAATTCTGAATATGCGTCCAAAGATAATTTGTGTTGCTCTGCTATTGGCCTTCTTACTGACTGGTGTAGAAAACGCGAGTAGTCAAGTACAGATTGGTGTAAGAGCTGGGATGAACTTTGCTGGCCTTCGTTTAGTCAATGAAGTTGGGGAAAGGCAGGAAACTGGAATGATACCGCGATTTCAAGTCGGGATGACAGTAGAGATTCCTATTGCGGCAGATATTTCGATCCAACCGGCAGCACTTTACTCTGGCAAGGGTTTTAAGCAGAATGGAGGATGGTTGGCCGAATCGGATCTAGAATTCCGAGCTACAGCTTCCTATATCGAGATTCCGGTAAATCTGCTTTACTCGCCTCCATTGGGGTCTGGTAATTTGATCTTCGGGGCTGGACCTTACGTTGGATATGCAACCGGGGGTAAATGGAAAGCGGATCAAGCTCACGTGCTGATCGGTGATATTATGATCGAGCCCCGTGGTGATGTCATTTTCAGAAGCGATGTCGCCGATGGAGAATTTGGCAATTACCTTTATGGAAAGCCTTGGGATTATGGTATAAATCTCATCTTGGGTTATGAGCTCATGCGTGGGATTACTATGCAGCTTCATGGTCAATTTGGAGCGGCCAACCTCGCGCCTAGAATTGGAGGCAACAGTCCCACAGGGAGTGTCAGAAATAAAGTTTATGGTATTTCCATCGGATATAAGCTGTGACTTCACGGCTGTACGGAGGAGATTCGATTCTTATCATATTGTTTTTAACTAATTTAAAACCGTAAATATTAGAGGCGATCTTTCAATTCTAACAATAGATAAATATGAAATACAATCCATTGTCTTTAAAACAAATCCTCGTTACGTATAGCTTGTGCCTCTTTTTGATTGCGTCCTGTAATAAAAGTAATCCTGTGTACATCGCCGAACCACCCGTGATAGAACCTACCTTCTACCATCCATGTGCAAATGATGGCGACATATATAAATTACTTTTCGACACGTTGGTGATCAATCGCAAGCGCGAGATGTATACCGCAGACGCCCATGAAATTAAATATAAGCTGGATAATGCAATGCCACTTGGCGTGTGCGAAAAAACGGCAAGGTTGTACGGTAGAGCACAGTATAGCCCGCTTTCGGCTATCGTGAAAACGGATGAGGACGTTTCCAGGCCTACCAAGTGGGATATAAGGGGTTATTTTCGAGACATTATTCTGGAAGCAGATATTGATCGGATGATGAGTTTTCCGGAAGGGGAAAAAGTGACATTTCAGCTTACGTTGTTGAATCACAGCAAGGAAGTGATCCAAACGTCACCGATTGTACTAATCTATAGAGCAGATTATCCTGATAAATAAAATAAGATGACATCTTGAGATAATCTAGTATGACAAATTCAGTAGGCAGATAAACGCTTATTATACCGCTGTGCACTGGCGATACAAAAAAGGGAAGCAATGACGCTTCCCTTTCTCTTTTTAATAGCACGGCTTTTAGTTATCGGTCAATAAATCAAGATATTGTGGGTCAGTAAGTGGAGATCCTCCTTGAACAGGTCCTATTCTTTCTTCCATCTGTCTGTACATCTCATCGTAAGCCTCTGTGTCCGATAAAAACTGAATGTATTCTATTGGGGATGTATTTTGGTAAGTTCTGAAATCATAGCCCGCTTTGATGGGAAGATCTGTTCTTACAGACCACTGAAACCAAACATCCCTTTGTATTCTTTGAGAAAGCATCCAAGTCAGATAGAGCTTAGCAGCATTTTTGTTTTTTGTCTGCTTGAATATTGCTGCCGTTTGCCCCCACGTTACAAAAGGGTCTCTCCGTGGCAATACAAATTGAACGCCAGCATCTATATTGGTGTCAAATAAACCTGTTGTGCCGAATGATGCTAAGTAATTTCCAAATCTCACTTGCGCTTGAGGAGCAGGTCCTCTTACCCATTGTGGATTTTGTTCTAAAATACGATCGACGAACTCCCATCCATACTGATCGATAATTTTTTTCCACAAAAATATGATCGCATCATCGTCGTGAGGATACGTGAGCATCATGTTATCTCTATATTCCGGTGCTAATAAGTCGGCATACGTTTCAGGAAGAGCCGAAACGTTAGCCCGATTGGCTATTATGGCAAAAGAAGTATAATAAACTGGTGTGAAAGCGCCATCCGTATCTTTGATGTCTGACGGTATTAAATCCCATGCCCACGGTTTATAATTTTCTAGATGACCTTCTGCTTTCCATCGAGGAAAGTTAGTGATCGTTTGAATTTGAACTACATCGGGCGTCAAACTGTTATTGGCCAGCTCTTGATTAACCTCTTGGTCTAGGAATTTTGAAAAGTCCACTCTAATATTTATTTTAATTTCTGGAAACGCTTCTTCCCATGCATCTCTAATCCAATCTAGCTGCATGGGAGCGCTACCTCCGCCCCATAGTGTAACTTCAGTTTCTCCAGCATCAATAGCTGCGCGGTACAACCGTTGGATTTCTGCTTCTTCATTCGCAGCTGTCTGCTCGTGGTCATCATCCCTATTACAGGCCAGTGCGATCAAAGACATCGCTATGATCAATAAATGCTTCGTTTTCATAATGTTCATTTTACGTTTAACCTTCTGTTAATTAATGAAATGTCTTGTTGTAGAATCTATCATAACGAATTGCGCGGTTGCTATTTTTTAAATAGCACTAATCTGGTCGTAGCGGCTGTTATGCCTTCTTATAGGGTTTTCCCAAGAGAGCTATGATTCCAACCTGCTAATAGTATTACCGTGTGTATTCGGGAATGTATTTTTTACGCATAAATAAGCCTTAGGAGGGTTTATTTGTTTTTTTGGTTAATAAATATTTTTTTAAAGCAACTTCACTGGCTTTGGGTATTTTTGCAATTCAAATAATTGGATCTGTAGTAACCAATCTACAAATAGCAGCCATATTTTCATATTGAAATGACTTTATAAGTAATAGGTAGATTTGCTGTTTTCCTTTCTCGCTTTGAGTCAGTTTGTTAGTGCGAGATTTGGGATGCGCGTGGGGCTATTTATTATCTTCGAAGGTACCAAGCCTGCGCATTTTTGAACATGATAAGCTCAAGATCATCGGCCGAAAAGTTTTCAGCGACCAATTGTGCGTCTTTTTCAGAGAATGGTACAGAAGCACGCGTGGAAGGCAGGTCTGTGCCAAATAGCAGGGCGTGTGGATTGATTTGGTGTATCTTCTTCATTGTCGGTATCGGATCGAAATTAATTCGTCCGAAGCCCGTCGCTTTTATCTTTGCACCTTTATCTACCCAATAATATAGATCGTCCAATCCCTCTTTGGAAAGTCCGAGGTGGTCAATGGAGAATTTTGGAATACTTTGCAGTACCGGCTTTAGCTCTTTCAAATCCTTGCTGTCAATATACAGCTCCGTGTGCCAGCCGTATTCCTCATACAGCTTATTAGAAAGCTGCTCAATATGCTCTATTTTTTCTGAGCCACCTCGTTTTACATTGAAACGCACGGCTACAACATTTGCTTTATTTAATAAAGCCAGTTCTTGTCAGATATAGTATGTGGGATATTAGCCACGCCTACAAAACCATCTCCTAAGATTTTCAATGCATCAATGAGATAATCCTGATCGAAAGCTTGAAATGAACCAGATACCACTGCTCCGCCGGCTAGTAGATAAGCCTTTGTCGCCTCGAGATAATCTGTAGTGACAAATTCAGGTGGAAGATAACCATTGTTTTCTACCAGTGGAAATTGCGGATTAATAATGTGAAAATGGGCATCAAATAATTTCATGATCATACATCGTATACGTGATTCTGCATCGAATTATGGTATAACACGTAAAACTACTTCTTGTGATATCAGATGGATGAAATGATTTTTGAAAAATTGAAATTCGAAACCTATAGTTGTTGAATGTCCTGTAAATTACAGATATGTTTTTTTACACCGTAAAATTGTAAGACGTACTAAAAAGGGAAGCAATTAGGCTTCCCTTTTTCTTCTTTGTAACCACACTTTTAGTTGTTAGTCAATAAATCGAGATACTGCGGATCAGTAAGTGGAGAGCCACCTTGGACAGGTCCTATTCTTTCCTCCATCTGTCTATAAATCTCATTATAGGCTTCCGTATCCAAGAGAAATTGAACGTATTCAATTGGAGATGTATTTTGGAAAGTTCTAAAATCATATCCTCCTTTGATTGGCAAATCTGTCCTTATGGACCACTCGATCCATACATCTCTTTGGATTCTTGGCGAAAGTAACCAGTTTAAATAGAGCTTTGCTGCATTTTTATTTTTTGTCAGCTTGAATATTCCTGCTGTTTGACCCCAAGTAACGAAAGGGTCTACTCGTGGCAATATCACTTGGGCACCATTATCTCTTGTGGTGTCAAAGACACCTGCCGTTCCGAATGATGCCAGTTCGTTTCCAAATCTCACTTGATTATGTGGGCCAGCAGTTCCTCTCACCCAGCGGGGATTTTGTTCTAAAATACGGTCAACATACTCCCAACCATACTGATCGATAATCTTTTTCCATAAGAAAATCACTGCATCATCGTCATGAGGATAAGTGAGTATGAGGTTGTTTCTATATTCTGGTGTCAATAAGTCGGCGTATGTTTCTGGGAGAGCCGAGACGTTATTTCTATTAGCCAGCATAGCAAAGGTGATGTAATAAACTGGCGTGAATGCACCATCTGGATCTTTGAGTGCTGATGGGATCAAATCCCAAGCCCATGGTTTGTAGTTTTCGAGATGCCCCTCCGCTTTCCACCGGTGGAAGTTCTGAACCGTCTGAATGTGGACAATATCCGGAGTAAGGGTATTATTGGCTAACTCTTGATCAATCTCTACGTCCAAAAATTTAGAAAGATCAACTCGAATATTGATCTTAATTTCTGGAAAGGTTGCTTCCCACTCGTTAATAATCCAATTTAATTGAGTCGGAGTATCTCCGCCCCCCCAGATGGTAATTTCTGTCTCTCCGGCATCAACAGCGGCTCGGTAAAGCCGTTGGATTTCTGCTTCTTCATTTGAGATGGTCTGCTCGTGGTCATTATCCCTACTACAAGCTACTGTGATCAAAGACATGGCGATGATCAATAAATACTTCGTTTTCATAATGTGCATTTTAAGTTTAACTTTCTGTTAATTATTGAAATGTCTTATTGTGGAATCTATCGTTACTAATTGTGTAAATGCTGTTCTCCAAAAGAGCAGTATCTGTCTGTGGCAGCTCTTATATTTTGTCATCGCTTTTTGCCAAGAGAGCTATGATCTACCTCGATAAGAGTATTAATGGATGTATTTAGAAATTTACTTTTTACGTGCAAATAATGTTTAGGAACAGCAAGTAATGTGTGGGTTAATTAATGTTGTTTTTAAAGCAATTTTAATGCCTTTAAGTATTTTTAAAATGAAAAAATAGGGATCTGTAGTACCGAATCTACAAATAGTGGTCTTATTTTCTTGTTGAAATGATTTTATAAGCAATACGTAGATTTGCTTTTTATTTATCGCTCTGAGTCAGTTCTCGCGCTGACATCGTGTTCGGAATATTCGCGACGCCAACAAAAACATCTCCAAGCATGCTCAAGGCGTCGATAAGATAATCCTGATCGAAAGCCTGAAATGATCCAAAGACAACCGCTCCACCCACAAGCTCATAGGTGCTGATTTCCTGAATGTAATCTGTTGCAACAAATTCGGGAGGCAAATAACCATGGTTTTCTATTAATGGAAATTGGTGGTTGATGACATGGAAATGCGCGTCAAATTACTTTATGCTCATTTAATTGTACAGCGTTTTATTCGGATAACATCATAACGTTTAAATGGCTTATTGTGATAAAAGATATCCATGTTTTCGATTGGATGCATTCTATAAAAGCCAAAAAAGCCGGACATCCCTCAGGATATCCGGCTTTTGCACTATATATAATTAAACTAATTGTTGGCTTACATCATGCCGCCCATGCCGCCTGGCATACCAGCAGGAGCACCGCCGCCAGCTGCACCAGCTTCTTCTGGCTCATCTGCCAACACACACTCGGTAGTCAACAACATTGAAGCTACAGAAGCAGCATTTTCTAAGGCTACGCGAGATACTTTAGTTGGGTCGATAACACCAGCTGCGATTAAGTTTTCGAATACATCTGTGCGTGCATTGTAACCGAAGTCACCAGAACCTTCTTTCACTTTTTGTACGATTACCGCACCTTCGATACCTGCGTTGAAACAGATCTGACGAAGAGGCTCCTCGATTGCACGACGGATGATGTCGATACCGATGTTCTCATCTTCGTTATCACCTTTCAAGTCTTTCAAGGCTTCTGTTGCACGAATAAAAGCAACACCACCACCAGCAACGATACCTTCTTCCACAGCTGCACGAGTAGCGTGCAATGCATCGTCTACGCGATCTTTCTTCTCTTTCATCTCTACTTCGGTAGTAGCACCTACGTAAAGAACAGCTACACCACCAGAAAGCTTCGCTAAACGCTCTTGCAATTTCTCACGATCGTAGTCAGAAGTAGTCGTTTCGATTTGTGAGCGAATTTGTCCAACGCGTGCTTTGATCTCTTCCCCGTTTCCAGATCCGTTGATTACCGTCGTGTTATCTTTGTCGATGACCACTTTCTCTGCTTGACCTAGCATATCTAGTTCAGCATTTTCCAATTTGTAACCTCTTTCTTCAGAAATAACGGTACCGCCAGTCAAGATCGCAATATCTTCCAACATCGCTTTACGACGATCACCGAATCCTGGTGCTTTTACAGCAGCCACTTTCAGTGAACCACGGATTTTATTTACCACTAGTGTCGCTAATGCTTCACCATCTAAATCTTCTGCGATGATCAATAATGGTTTGCCTGTTTGTACTTGTTTCTCCAAGATTGGCAACAATTCTTTCATGTTGCTGATTTTCTTGTCGTAGATCAAGATGTATGGGTTCTCAAGATCTGCTTCCATTTTTTCGGAGTTGGTCACGAAATATGGAGACAAATAACCACGGTCAAACTGCATACCTTCTACTGTTTTTACTTCAGTTTCCGTACCTTTTGCTTCTTCTACCGTGATTACGCCATCGTTACCTACTTTTTCCATCGCTTGTGCGATCAAAGAACCGATCACTTCATCGTTGTTAGCAGAGATAGACGCTACTTGTTTGATTTTGTTATTGTCTTGGCCAACAACCTGAGATTGCGATTGCAAGTTAGTCACTACCGCAGATACCGCTTTGTCGATACCACGTTTCAAGTCCATTGGATTTGCACCAGCCGCTACCGACTTGATACCTGGCGCTACGATTGCTTGAGCCAATACGGTAGCCGTAGTCGTTCCGTCACCTGCTTGATCAGCAGTTTTAGAAGCAACTTCTTTCACCATTTGTGCGCCCATGTTTTCCACGGCGTCTTTCAATTCGATTTCTTTTGCTACCGTTACACCATCTTTAGTGATCGCTGGAGAACCGAATTTTTTCTCGATAATGACGTTACGACCTTTTGGTCCCAACGTTACTTTTACTGCATTTGCTAACGTATCTACCCCTTTTTTAAGAGCTTCACGCGCTTCTACATTATATTTTACCTGTTTTGCCATTTCTTGCTATTACTTAAATCTAATAATCGAATATAACTTAACTTACAGTACCGCGTAAATGTCTGATTCACGCATGATCAAATACTCCTTACCTTCGTACGTGATCTCTGTACCTGCATATTTACCATACAACACTTTATCGCCTACTTGTACAGTCAATGGTTCATCTGGTTTACCAGTTCCTACTGCTACCACTGTTCCTTGAGAAGGTTTTTCTTTCGCTGTATCTGGAATATAGATTCCTGATGCTGTTTTCTCTTCTGCTGGAGCCGCCTCAACTACGACTCTGTCGCCGATAGGTTTGATACTTAATGCCATAATTATTCTATTTATTTTATGTTTTATTTACGTTTATACATTCTTCGCATCACCAATTATGCCAAAGCAGGATTTACATATTTAGGAGACATTTTTGCATAAGTCTGCTTCATGGTTGTCAGATTTCTGCAAAAGTTGCGTGTCAAGCTGTCAGGATATCAGCATCTCGCATTTCGGCAAATTTGCCTAATTTTAGACCATGAGAGCAGTCATTCAGCGTGTCAGCTTCGCCGCATGCCATGTTGATGGTGTCGAAACAGGAGCCATTAAACAGGGATTGTTAGTTTTGCTAGGAGTGGAAGAAGCAGATGGAGAAGAAGATGCCGTCTGGCTTGCCGCCAAAATTTGCAGTATGCGCATATTTTCCGATGATCAAGGGTTGATGAATCGCTCCCTGCAAGATGTAGGCGGCGGCTTATTGCTCATTTCGCAGTTCACCTTGTACGCGCAAACCAAGAAAGGCAATCGGCCATCCTTTATTCGTGCGGCGAAGCCGGATAAGGCAAAACCCATGTACGAAGATATGATTGCGCGGTGTAGCGAACTGTTGGGTCAACCGGTGCAAACCGGAATTTTTGGAGCAGATATGAAGATCAGTCTGGAGAACGATGGACCGGTGACCATCATGATGAATACCAAAGACAAAGAGAATTTTTAAGAATAGGAAACACACAACAAAAGAAAATATGACGATCGAGCAAGCACAGATAAAGGTAGACGAATGGATCAATACGACAGGCATACGGTATTTCAATGAATTAACAAATACGGCTATGTTGATGGAAGAGGTCGGCGAAGTGGCGCGTATTATGGCGCGTCAATATGGAGAGCAATCATTTAAAGCTTCCGATAAAGAAGTGAATCTAGCCGATGAGATGGCTGATGTACTTTTTGTATTAATCTGTTTGGCTAATCAAACCGGCGTTAATCTCACCGAAGCATTGCAAAAGAACTTGGAAAAGAAAACCATACGCGATGCCGATCGGCATGCCAATAACGAGAAGCTCAAATAATAAAAATACCAACAAGCAAACAACACACATGAAAATACTATCTCATTTTTTAATCGCGTTCTTGCTGTTCAGCTCCTGCCAAAACAAGAGCAATACACCCGATGGCGCGCAAACAAACGAATTCGAACACGGCGCTGTAGTCGCAGCTCATCCATTGGCCTCTGATGTGGGCGTGCAAATCTTAAAAGATGGCGGTAATGCCATCGATGCGGCTATCGCGGTACAGTTTGCTTTGGCCGTCGTATATCCAAATGCAGGAAATATCGGCGGAGGCGGTTTTATGCTGTACAGAAGTCCCGATGGTAGCGTAGATGCCTTGGATTTTCGAGAGAAAGCACCCGAGAAATCTGATAAAGACATGTACTTGGATGCCGATGGCAATGCAATTACAGACTTAAGTCTTCATGGACAGCTGGCAGCAGGCGTGCCGGGCACCGTGGCCGGAATGGTTGCCGCGCATGAGAAATATGGCTCTATGGATTGGAAAGCCCTCGTTGCACCAGCAATCAAGCTAGCCAAAGAAGGTTTCCAAATTACCGGCATGCAAGCCGAAGAATTCAATAAGCATCAGGAGCTTTTTTCCAAACTCAATGTCGGTGGCGCAGCGATTATCCGTAGCGAAGCATGGAAAGAGGGCGATATATTTCAGCAGCCTGAGTTAGCGAGCACTTTAGAGCGCGTAGCGAATGATGGTCGTGATGGTTTTTACAAAGGCGAGACAGCCGATCATATTGTAAAAGAAATGCAGCGTGGCAATGGTATCATGAGCAAAGCGGATCTGGAAAATTATCAAGCGGTATGGCGCAAACCGGTAGAAGGAATGTATCGCGGTTACCGCGTGATATCCATGCCGCCGCCATCAAGCGGCGGTGCTGCGCTAATCGCTTTATTGCAATCGGTGGAATTGTATCCATTGACAGATTGGGGATTTCAAAGTGATTCTGCCGTGCGTGTCATTGTAGAAGCCGAACGGCGCATCTATGCCGATCGCGCGACGCACATGGGCGATCCGGATTTTCACCGCGTGCCTTTGAAGGAATTGATGGACAACGACCGCAATAAATCGCGCATGAAAGCAATCAATTTCGCCAAAGCGACACCAAGCAGTGACGTATTAGCTTCTAAATTCGCAGGCTATGAGTCGGAGGAAACAACACATTATTGTATCGTCGATAAAGATGGTAATGCGGTTTCGTTGACCACGACGTTGAATGGCGCTTACGGTGCGGGCGTGTGGGTGAAAGGTGCCGGTTTCTTATTAAATAATGAGATGGACGATTTTTCGGTGAAGCCAGGCGTGCCTAATTTATACGGTTTGGTCGGCGGCAAAGCCAATGCTATTGCGCCAAACAAACGTATGCTGAGTTCGATGACGCCAACGATCGTGGAGAAAGAAGGTAAGTTATTTATGGTTGTCGGCACACCGGGAGGTTCTACGATCATTACGTCAGTATTTCAAACGATTACCAACGTGATTGATTACGGCATGGATGCGCAAGAATCGGTTTCCGCTTCGCGGTTTCACCATCAGTGGTTGCCCGATCAGATTGATGTGGAAGATGCCGCTATCAAACCTGATACGCGCAAAAGCTTAGAGCAAGCAGGTTACAAATTCTACGAACGTGGCAATATCGGTCGTGTAGAGAATATTATTGTGTTGCCGAACGGCAAATTGCAAACTGGCGCAGATCCGCGTGGGGATGATGTCGCGAGGGGGTATTGATTTTTAGATTAGTATTGCCATCAAACCGGGCAGGCGCATACTTTTTCCCCGTAAAAAAGTATGCAAAACCACGAAGTGCTCAGCGAAGCTAAACTCGCCGCTGACCGTATTGGCAGAACGTCCGTGCATCCTACTACAATTGCCAATCCGCTAAGGCGGCATTTTATGAGTTGGAAAATTCCTGCTTCAACCGACCTAGCGTTCCGACTGCGTGAAGCTGTCCGAAAGTAAATCCGTGAAGAACAAAAATCTGTTTGAGCGCAGCGAGTTTATTTTTTGTTCAGGATTTCTGAGGATGGATCGCAGTAAGGGACGCAGTCTTGATTTTTGCCAAACTTTTTATCAAGAAAAAGTTTGAATAAAAACACCTACTGCAACTTCTGATGCGTACGCCACCACAAATCCGGCATTTCGCCATCTACGGCCAATTGATAATCCTCATAACGGCATGGCACCAAGAAAAATCGTTCGTTCACCGATTTGGTGCCGAAATAGGGCACTTGCATCCACCAACGATCAGATTTTTTGCTTTTCACAAATACCAATTCGTAATCGTCGCTCTCTAAAGAAGTGCGATAGATGATGTAATTGGATTTTGGATACATCGGAGCATCGCCCTTACGAGAATAAAAACCATCTACAAAACACCAGATCATCTGAGCGACCAACATGGCGCTGTGTCCCATCGGATCGAAGGTTGGGTTAAATTCATAGAATCCTACCGACGAACATTTGTCGGACATGCCCGCATAGCGCGCTAGCTGACAAGCTTCATCACCATATAATCCATTAGGAGTCGCATTCGCATTGCCGCCAGCTTCCGAAGCGCGGATCGCACCCATATCAAAACTCACCATATCCGCTGCGCGGATCAATGGTTCAGACTGATCTAGTTTTCCGGTAATCGCGCCAAGGCGCATGGTATTGAAAAACAACTTATTGTACATGTTGATCGACTCCTTGCTTACCAAATACGTTTGATAGGCAATGTTGCTCAGGCTAAACAGATAATCTGGTTGGTGTAAGATGATGTGATTGAGATACGTTGTCGAGTTCAGTTTAGTATTCTCGTCGCTTTCCTGATCCAAGTCAAACCGAGAATCAATAACCGCGACCTCCACTTTTTGCTCCAGATTTTCATAACCTTGGTACTGCGCATAAGTCAGATCCTGTCCGCCGCCAATAATCACGGGTACAATCTGCATTTTCACCAATTCTTCTACCACATTGCGTAGTGCTGCATACGTATCTTCGATGCGAGCACCGGCTTTGATATTTCCTAAATCAGCAATTCTCAGCGTATAATCGCCTTCGTAGAGTTCATATAAATGCTTACGCACTTCATTCGGCGCTTTCGCAGTTCCACGGTTATTCACCGCGGCACGATCTTCTTCCACACCCACAATAGCCAGATGCGGTCTAGTATCGGCATCCTCCAAATCAGGGAAACTATCTTCGTAACGTGTGATGGTTTTGCCGAGTTGTGAATTAAGAAAATCCGTGGTAGACGTAATTTCAGAAAGGATTATCGGTTGAAAAAAATCTGCTAAAGTCATGAATATGGTGATGCTAAAAGTACTTTACGTAAATAAATCGCTTTTGTTTACCACAAAGATGCACTTATTCCTTCGCTTTTGCTCCCACAAATAAGCATTTGCATGGTATGTATAATTACTATACTTTTGAAGGAAGCAATGTCAAACACCTAGGTAGAAGATGATTTTAGTAACTGGAGGAACCGGTTTTTTGGGATCTGTATTGATCAAAAAGTTGATAGATGCAGGGCATAGCATTATCGCTCTAAAGCGACCACAATCTATTATACCAGATGCGCTGAAAGCATCTTCTTTGGTACAATGGGAAGATGCCGATATCACCGATTATTTCGCCCTGCAGGAAGTGTTTTCAGGTATTAAGTACGTGTACCATTGCGCGGCGATGATTTCCAATCAATCGAGAGATGCTGCCCAGATCACACAAATCAATAGAGAAGGTACTAAGCATATCGTGAATCTGTGTGTAGAGCATCAGGCACGTTTGGTGCATGTTAGTTCTATTGCAGCGCTGGGGCCTAACAAAGACGGACAGCCCGTTACTGAAGAGGCAAAATGGGAGATGACACGAAAAACGGCTCTATATTCTCGTGCGAAGCATGATGCGGAGATGGAAGTGTGGCGCGGGATGGAAGAAGGGCTGGATGCGGTGATTGTCAATCCATCGATTATGATGGGCGTAGGATTGGGCAAAGGCAAAGTTGCCGCCAATGCCTTATTCGACCAAGTCAAAAAAGGACTGAAAATCTTTCCAATCGGCTCCGTTGGTATCGTTGATGTCACGGATGTCGCTAGTATTATGATTTGGCTGATGAATTCCGAAATCTCCGGTGAGCGATTTATTTTAAACAGTGAGAATGTATTGTCACGCGATTTACTGACGGATATTAGTGCCTTAATGGGAAAACCAGCACCCACCATTCAAGCGAGCAAAACCTTAATGTCGATCGCATGGCGATTGGCCAAGGTAAAAGCGACGCTGTTCGGACAGCCTTCGGTACTCACCAAATATGCCGCCAGAGCAGCTTCCGAAAAATTGAGCTACGACAATTCCAAGATCACTCGACTTACTGCCCATCAATTCGTGCCAGTAGCCGAAACCCTTAAAAATGTATACCAGGCATATTATGCCAAATAATCCATACGGAGCGTGAAAAATTATTATATCATTGATTTCGACAGCACATTTACACAAGTAGAAGCGCTGGACGAATTAGCCAGAATATCACTAGAAGGAAGTCCCGAACAAGAAACCGTATACCGCGAAATAGAACGCTATACCAATTTGGCGATGGAAGGAAAGATCTCCTTTCGCGAAAGCCTTACTGGCCGCATCAGTTTGCTAAAAGCAAATAGAACTCATCTAGATCAATTGATCAAACACCTCAAAAAGAAGGTTTCCAAATCCTTCGATCGCAATCGTGCTTTCTTTCAAGCCAATGCCGATACGGCATGGATTGTATCTGGTGGATTTAAGGAGTTTATTACGCCCGTCGTGGCGCCCTACGGTATCAAGACCGAAAATATTTATGCCAACACCTTCTTATTTGATGACGAAGGCAATATTGTAGGCTATGACGATACCAATCCACTTTCTGATGAAGGGGGAAAGGTAAAATTGTTGAAAGAACTCAACGTACAAGGCCGTTTGTTTGGTATTGGCGATGGTTATTCTGATTTTCAGTTGAAGGAGTCTGGATTGATCGAACGATTCTATGCTTTTACGGAGAATATTGCGCGGCAATCTGTTACCGAAAAGGCGGATCACGTCACGCCAAGTTTTGATGAGTTTTTGTATGTCAATGATTTACCACGTGCGATCTCGTATCCGAAAAATCGAATTTTATGTCTGATCATTGGCAATGTACCTAATGTGGCCGCCGAGATATTGAAGAATGATGGCTTTTCGGTTCGTATCAAAGACAGCTTTGAGGAGAAATACGTGAAGGATGTCGGCATGTTGCTTCTGGGAGATAATGTCACAGTAGATCCCGATCAGCTCCGTCGTGCGAATAAGCTCAAAGTATTAGGCTATCTAGGTGATGTAAAAGGCAATGTGTCACGCACGGTATGTTGCGAAAAAGGCGTGGTCATCTTTGATGATAAACGACAAAAAAAACGCAATGCCGAATTTATTCCACGTCGGATGGCAGACTTCATCAATCATGGCGATACCTATATGAGTCGCAATTTCCCGGCCATGACTTTACCAAAGTTGAAACATGCGCATCGCCTGATACACATTCACAAGAATGTACCGGGCATTATGGCGCAGATCAATAAGGTGTACGCAGAGAATGAAGTCAATATTTTCTCCCAGTTTTTGATGACAAAAGATGCCATTGGCTATGCCATCACCGATGTGGACGCACAGTATGATAAAGAGATGTTGAAACAACTCAAGCAGATCGATAATACGATCAAGTTCCGAATACTATACAAATAAGCCGATTACTCTAAGAGGATACTTAGGTCCTCGCGGGATAAGGATTTGACGAAACTCTCTTCTGTGGTGATTAGCGCGGAAGAGAGTTTCTTTTTGCGGTTCTGTAAGGATACGATCTTTTCTTCTACGCTATCTTTGCTGATGAAGCGGTAGATAAAGACATTGCGCTCTTGGCCAATGCGGTGGCTGCGGTCAATGGCTTGCTGCTCTACCGCCGGATTCCACCACGGATCCAGAATAAACACATAATCCGCTTCTGTCAGATTTAGACCCACGCCACCAGCTTTGATCGAAATCAGAAAGATGCGTGTTTCCGCATCGTTTTTAAACTGATTCACCGCCGCTTCACGATCTTTCGTGCCACCATCCAAGTATGCGTATTTCGTTTTCTTGCGGTCGAAATGCTGGCGAAAAATATCCAAATGCTTCACAAACTGAGAGAAGATCAAAATCTTGCTATCTTGGGTAGGTACGGATTCCAACATTTCCAGTACAGCATCAAATTTTCCCGAGCCGTCGGCGTATTCCTGATCTACCATATGCGGATGATTGGCCAGCTGCCGCAATTTCATCAAACCCTGCAACAAAGTCATCTGACTGTTTTCGCCTGGCGCAGGCCCGTCCAACAATACATTGCGATAAGCCGATTTCGTGCTATCGTACAACTCCGCTTGTTTATCATTCATGGCGCAATACACGATCTGCTCCGTTTTGGAAGGCAGTTCCGTAGCCACCTGATTCTTCGTGCGGCGCAGGATGAATGGTTTGATCATCGCTTGCAGCCGTTGCGCACGGTCCTCATCTTTCTTTTTCTCGATCGGAATCACAAATTCCTCTTGGAAATAGTGGTAATTGCCCAATAATCCGGGATTCGAAAAGTGCATCTGCGTCCAAAGGTCGGCTACCGAATTTTCAATCGGTGTACCCGTGAGTGCCAAGCGATGTTTGCTACGCAAAGTTTTGATAGCTTTAAACGATTTCGATCGCGGATTTTTGATGTGCTGACTTTCATCGAGAATGATGTAATCGAAGAAGAATGCGCTAAACAACGCCTCATCACTTCTGACTACACCATAGGTCGTAATCACCAGATCATAGTGTGTAAACGTAAAAGAATCTTTAGTACGTGCATAACCCGTATGTAAGAGCACTCGGAGTTTTGGCGCAAAACGGGCAGCTTCCTTCTGCCAGTTGTAGAGCAACGAGGTGGGCAAAATCAGCAAAGAGGTGACCGCATGCTCGCCTTCGGCACGGTTTTCTTTTTGCCGTTGCAATAGCGCAATGGTCTGTACGGTCTTACCCAATCCCATATCATCCGCCAGAATACCACCAAAACGGTATTGCTGCAAGAAGTGAAACCAATTGTAGCCCGCCTGCTGATATGCGCGTAATTGTCCTTTGAAATGCATCGGCGGCGGCATCTGCTCAATCTCTTCAAACGAGTTCAATTTCTCCAATTTACGTTGGAAAGAAACCATCGCATGTTCGCTGATGTCTTGGAGAATACCGACATGCATTCTATTCAGTTTCAACCCATCGGTGGAGTGGGAGAAATGAAACAAATGCTCGTACTGTGCAAACCAAGCTTCGGGAATCACGGCAATCTCGCCGTTGGGCAAGACGAATTCGTGAATCCTATTGAGAATATGATCGCGCAATTGCACGAATGGTATTTTGTATGGCCCAAAGGAAACGAAAGCTTGTAGATCAAACCAATCATTGTTCTCCTCTACCGTCATGTCGACGCTAGCCAAACCTAAGAAAAAACGTTTCGCGCCGGTTTGTTGCTCGACGACAAAGCCCAATGCTTCTAACTGTTCGATATGCTTGTTCAACCACTCGAAGATCGAAAAGCTGTGTTCACCTGAAGCAGCGGCTACACCGAAAGAGCCGAAGAGGCGATCTTTGGATTGTAAACCCAATTCTATCAGCGCATTTTCTTGTTTCTGCTCCCATTTCACGGATCGTTTGATTCGGGTGAAGGTGTACGTATCTTGTTCCTCATCGTGTTGCAAACGAACGGTGATGGAGCGCTCGATGCTAGGCGGAAAGGTGTAGTCGCCATAGCGAAAGCTCAACTCTACTTGTGGCGCCTGTCCTTCCGCGTAGCGAATGGTTAAGATGGGTATGGCATCTTCCTTCATCGTTTTGATATCAAAACCTTCGGCGTAGACATTGTGGCGTTCGATGAGATTGGTCACGAAGGTTTCAAAATACTTCTTCTCCGTACTGCGAGGGACCGATATAAAACGCTTCTGTAAGAATGGACTGAGCTTTTTGCCATCCAGTGGCTGATCAAAATGATACAGGGTGCCTTCGAGTAACAACCAAGCTTGTTCTTGTATAATGACACTTGCATCTTTATACATAAACTCCATGCGGTGTCCTTGGTATTTGATGGTCGGGAAATAGCGCGTTTCTTCTTCATTTCTTCTGAAATGAAATAGGATAGAGGCAGGCTCTTGCGCAATTTCCAATCTCGTTTCAGCCGGGTAACCATCTTTTTTGCTCATCAGATAGAGCGGACGGCCTTGGAGTTTGTCGAGCACCTTGAGCAGTCGTTGCTCGATCTTGGGGCGAACAAACTGATATATTTTTTGATCGAATATCTTGGTGAAGTAATCTGCCGGACGAATCGGTTTTTTGTGATACCGCTTGATGATATGCGTCTGCTCGACTTCATCGAGCAAGCGAATCATCTCCATATCCGCATCAGATAGTCCTGCAGCGTACTCGGCAGCCGTATTGCTAAACACTCTTTTGTACGTGAGTGATAGCGATCCATTGCTATTGAGCTGCACCACATGCGGCTCGATAAGGTAGCCCAAATAAGGGTGCTCACCCAAAGAGTAAATTAAACGAAAAGGAAGATTGGAATCAACTTGCTGCATGAAATGATTGTAGTGCTGTCTCGCAAAAAAGACCACTAATATACCATTCTCCTGCTAGAGTTTAAAATTCGCCCTGAAATACCGATTTGGCAGGGCCGTGTAACCAGACATTGGTAAATGAATCTCCTTGCTTGTCGAAGGCAATGCGTAATTGGCCACCTAATACACGAATGCCAATTTTTTGATGTCCTTCTCGTTGTTCTTGCAGGGCAATGGCCATCGCTGCGGCCGTCGCGCCAGTACCACAAGCAAATGTTTCATCTTCTACACCGCGTTCGAAAGTACGACAGAAATAGGCATCTTCTCCTTCTTTCTCCACAAAGTTTACGTTGATACCGTCGGTTTTGTAGGTTTCATTATTTCGGATCGCCCCGCCGACTGTGAAGACATCTAAGTCTGCCAGTTCGGATACGAATTCAACATAGTGCGGAGATCCAGTTTGCAAGATGTACGCTTCGCCATCGCGAACGAAATTGTTTACGTCTATCATGCCAAGTTGTACTTGATCGCCTTGGATATTGGCATGATGTAAGCCGTCAACTGCCATAAAGACAGTGTCTTGCTTGATAACGCCAAGATCACGCGCAAAAGCAACAATACAGCGTCCGCCATTGCCACACATCGAACCTTTTTGACCGTCGGCATTATAGTAAATCATGTCGAAATCGGTCGAAATATCAGAATTTTTTGTATACTCCAATAGCATAAGACCATCAGCGCCGATACCAAAACGGCGATCACACATTTTGGACACTAAATCATGGTTGTTATGGTCAAAATCGTAATTACGGTTATCTATTAAGATAAAATCGTTGCCTGCGCCTTGATATTTAGAGAATGCAATTTTTCTGCTCATGTCCTTTAAAATATGGTACAAATTTAATAATCTTGTTACAAAAGAGACCAATATGGTTAAATCTTGTTAAAAGCGCATCAAATGCGTTTTTGATTAACATTATTTAACTGACAAAACTTGTACCAGCAGGCCGCATGGTATTACATTTGACTTAATCAAAATATCATCGGATTAGTAGCGGTGTTTATTTATGTTTCAAGAATTAAAATCATTATGAAAAAAATAGGAGCAACATTGTTAGTAGCGGCGATAGGAGGAGCTATCGCATTGGGGGGCTATAAGCTCTTCGAGAACCGGCAGCTGGATCGGATGACTTTCGAAGAACAGCAGAAAGTTTTTTATGCAAATAATCCGGGTGCAGAGATTATGTCTTCTACCGGAAATCCAGATTTTACACAAGCAGCAGCAGCCGTGACACCGGGAGTGGTACATATTACAGTCACGTCTACAGCAAAAGGTTCGCAACGTGGCGGCGGTGAACCGTTTGATCTTTTCGAAGAGTTCTTTGGTATGCCGCAACAACGCAGACAGCAGCAACCACGTCAATCTACCGGATCAGGATCTGGTGTGATTATCTCGCCAGACGGTTATATCGTGACGAATAATCACGTGGTACAAGATGCAGACAAGATTGAAGTAAAACTGACCGACAAACGTACGTTTGAAGCGAAAGTGATTGGTCGTGATGCCAATACGGATTTAGCATTAATCAAAGTTAGCGGCAGCAATTTGCCAATCGTAAAACTAGGCGATTCAGATAATGTGCAAGTAGGTGAGTGGGTTTTAGCCGTTGGTTATCCACTTGGTTTAGAATCGACAGTTACCGCCGGTATTGTAAGTGCAAAAGGTCGTCAAATCGGTATTTTGGGTGAATCGCAACAGCAACAACAACGTCCACGTGGATTTGGTAGTCCGCAGGAACAGCAAGAGCTGATGGTTAATACGGCGATTGAATCCTTTATTCAAACGGATGCGGTGATAAACCGTGGTAATAGTGGTGGTGCTTTGGTAAATGCACGCGGCGAATTGGTCGCGATCAACTCGGCTATTGCTTCTCCAACGGGCGTATACGCTGGTTATGGTTTTGCTATTCCGATCAACTTAGCCAAAAAAGTATTGGATGATTTCAAAGAATTTGGTAGCGTAAAACGTGGTTATGTAGGTGTTACTTTCACGGAAATCAATGCAGCAACTCGCGAAGAGTTCGGTATTGATGATGTATCCGGTCTTTATGTAAGAGATGTGGTGAAAGGTGGTGCAGCAGAAGCCGCAGGTATCAAACGTGGTGACGTGCTGACAAAAATCGAAGGACGTACGATTGAATCGACTCCAGATTTACAAGAGCGCGTAGCGAGACTTCGCCCGGGTGATAAAGTGAAATTGACGTACAAACGCGACAAAAAAGAGAAAGACGTTACGATTACCTTAAAAGGTGAGGAAACCAAAACAGCCGCAGAATCTGAAAGTGGATCGGCTAGCGGTGCGGAAATCTTTAATAAACTAGGAGCTAGCTTTGTGCCAGCAACCGATGCGAAGAAAAAAGAATTGGGTGTCAATTCTGGTGTTACGATCGCACAGGTACACCGTGGTGGATTGTTCGAGTACTTTGGTTATGAGGCTGGTTTAGTGATCACCGAAATCAATGGTAAACCAGTGAACAACGTAGATGATGTAGAAAGTGCTTTATCTAATACACGTAGAAATATGATTAACATCGTGGCGGTGCCACGTAGAGGAAGCATTCGTGAAATGAATGTGCCCTTGCAACGATAAAAAGTAGATAGTTTCCATCCCAATGGAAGAGCCTCCCCAGAACAGGGAGGCTTTCTTGTTTTTGACAAATTAGGCCATTGCGGCAGCGGAATTATAATATCTCCGCATAATGTAGTAATTTCGATCACCAACAAAAATGGACTAGCAATACATGAAGATATTAATGGTATGCTTGGGTAATATTTGCCGTTCGCCTTTGGCGCATGGTATTATGCAAGCATTGATCGATAAAGAAGGATTAGATTGGCAGGTAGATTCTGCCGGAACGGGCGATTGGCATGTTGGCCAAGCGCCAGACCGACGCTCCATCGCGACAGCAAAAAGCTATGGATTGGATATATCTACGCAGCAAGCGCAATGGTTTCAACCGAATATGTTCGATCGCTTTGATAAGATTCTGATGATGGATCGGCAAAATTACCGCGATGTGATTAAACAAGCTAAAACGGATGAACAACGCGAGAAAGTAACTTTGTTCTTGCCAGAAGGCGAAGTGCCCGATCCGTATTTCGATGATACGATGTTTGAGCCGGTATACGATATGATTGCTGCACAAGCGCGAGTCTTGTTGAAAACTTGGCAATCCGAAAAGCAGGAGGACAAAGCATGAACGCCGGAGAAGTAAATAAGAAATGGGCACATCTGCAACAGGTTCTCGCTGAGCAGTTTGATATGGATATCCCTGACCTCAAGGTGATGTTGTTTCTCATCGGTGTACAGGAATTGGGCAAGGGCCCGCAGGAATTTTCTAAAAGACAGAAAGAAGAGCTGATGCATATCGCTAACTGCCGTTTGTTCAGCTCTATGGGTTTTTACGAACTAAAGGGCTTGGATGAAGAAGGTTGGCCGCACTGGGAATTGGTGAAGCCAATCCCCAACTATACGCTGATGGAACAAGAATTAATTATCAAATCATTAATCATAGATTATTTTGAAGATGCACAGGTTATTTAAGGCCACGATATTACTAGTTTTCGCGTTGTTATTGAGCAACAGCGCGATATATGCGCAATCACCTACTCACTATTATGTAGAGATCAAGACGGGAAAAGGCAATGCCATTTTGAAATTGTACAACGAAACGCCTTTGCACCGCGATAATATGGTGCGATTGGTGCGCGCGAATTTTTACGATTCCCTATTGTTTCACCGCGTGATTAATCAGTTTATGATACAAGGTGGAGATCCGGGGTCTAAGTTTGCGGTCGATAAGCAAAGTTTGGGCGAAGGCGGTCCCGGTTACGATGTGCCTGCAGAAATCCAAGAGCAACTCATCCACAAGAAAGGTACGATTGGCGCTGCGCGCGATAATAATCCAGAAAAGAAATCTTCGGGGTCACAATTCTACTTGGTACAAGGCAAGAAGTTCTCCGAAGCGGGATTGGATTCGTTGGAAACGATGCGCTTAAAGAAAAAGCTGACACCGAAACAACGTGAAACCTATACCACGGTCGGTGGCGTGCCACATTTGGATGGAGAATACACGGTGTATGGTGAAATTATTGATGGATTAGACGCGGTTGATAGCATCGCCAAAGTAGAAACTGATGGGCGCGATCGTCCAGTAGCGAACGAACGGATGTCTATGCGTACGCTAACGCGTGATGAAGCTTTGAAAATCGAATTAGGAGCAGTGCCAAAACGAGGTTTTTTCTCGAGTATTTTTTCTAAAGCACCAGCACAAGAATACACCCTAACGCCCAGCAAGAAATAATCCATGAAAATCATCACCTATAACGTCAACGGGATACGTGCTGCGCTCAAAAAGGGCTGGCTCGAATGGTTGAAGATGGCTGCGCCGGATGTTATCTGCATTCAGGAAATCAAGGCCACACCGGATCAGGTGCCCGAATTGCTTTATCTGGAACAAATGGGTTACGAACATTATTGGTATCCCGCACAGAAGAAAGGCTATAGCGGAACGGCGATCTTCACCCGCCGAACACCAAAGCAAGTTGTTTACGGTTGCGGTCATGAAGATTACGATTTCGAAGGCCGCATGATTCGCCTAGATTTTGAGGAGGTATCGGTGATGAGCGTGTATTTCCCTTCGGGAACGACTGGCGATATTCGCCAGACATTTAAATACCGCTTTTTGGACGATTTTCAGGCGTACAGCAACAAATTGATTGAAGAACAACCCAAGCTCGTGGTGTGTGGAGATTTCAACATCTGTCACCGTGCGATCGACATTCACAATCCCAAGTCCAATGCCAATACTTCCGGCTTTTTGCCGCAAGAGCGCGAATGGATGGAGCAATATTTAGAATCAGGCTTTATTGACTCATTCCGCCACCTTAATCCAGAGCCACATAACTATACTTGGTGGAGTTACCGTGCGGGATCGCGCGGCAAAAACTTAGGCTGGCGCATTGACTATAATATGGTTTCCAAAGCGTTGGAAAGTCAGATTGTCAGCTCAAGTATTATGTCAGAGGCGGTGCACTCAGATCATTGTCCGACAGTGGTAGAATTGGCGCTGTAGCAACAACCAATTCCATTTCAAAAAGCGAAGCAATATGGCCTTTTAGCTTCGCTTTCACTTCTTCCATATCTAAAGCGTAGCCGAGCTCGCGCTGCATGGAAGTCACATCCTTGTCATCAATGCCGCAAGGCACAATGTGGTTGAAATAATTCAGATCCGCATTCACATTAAAAGCGAAACCATGCATCGTGACCCAGCGCGAAGCACGTACGCCCATCGCACAGATTTTGCGTGCGCGATCGTTGTCCGCATCAATCCAAACACCCGTAAAACCGGGATATCTGCCGGCTACAATGCCATAATCGGCCAGCGTCAAAATCACCGCTTCCTCCAATACGCGCAAATAGCGATGAATATCGGTGAAGAAATTGTCCAAATCTAAAATAGGATAACCAACAATCTGTCCCGGTCCGTGGTATGTAATATCACCGCCACGGTTGATTTTGTAAAATGTCGCTTGGTGCTTTTGCAGTCCTTCTTCGTCCAATAACAAATACTCCAAATGGCCACTTTTCCCCAACGTGTACACGTGCGGATGTTCCGTGAAAATCAGGTAATTGGGCGTTGGGTTTTCTGTATTTTTCGTACGATTCTGCAGTTTGGCTTCCAGCACATGGTTGAATACCGACTCCTGCCGATCCCACGCTTCTTGGTAATCTACCAAACCCCAATCGATAAATTGCGTCTGTTTGTTTTGCATGAACTTTCGTTTTTCGACCGTTTAGTACAACAAATTGTTGTGCGGGTAGCGCGCGGTATGAAGTTCGGAAACCATCTCGTATAGCTTCGCGCGAAACTCTTCGACATTGACCTTATCCGTTGCCGAAACAAAGATTGCTGGCGCAGCGTGTCGACCCATCCACGAGTTTTTAAAATCCTCTAAAGTCACTTTGATTTCTTCGCCATCCTCATCCTGTTCTACCGCCGGTTTGTACGCATCGATCTTGTTGAATACCGTCAAGATCGGTTTATCCAAGGCATTCAAATCTTTCAAGGTTTCATTCACGGCATGAATATGATCTTCGAAACTATGGTGTGAAATATCCACCACGTGAATCAAAATATCCGCTTCGCGCACCTCATCCAAAGTCGATTTGAAACATTCTACCAAGTGATGCGGTAATTTTCGAATAAATCCAACGGTATCTGACAGCAAGAAAGGCAAGTTTTCGATCACGACTTTGCGTACCGTTGTATCCAGCGTGGCAAAAAGTTTATTTTCGATCAATACATCCGACTTAGACAATAAGTTCATGATCGTCGATTTGCCCACATTGGTATAACCCACTAATGCGACGCGAACGAGTTCGCCGCGATTTTTACGTTGGGTTTCATTCTGCTTGTCAATGTGTTGTAAGCGCTCTTTGAATAAGGAAATCTTATTCAAAATCATCCGGCGGTCACTCTCGATCTGGCTCTCACCAGGACCACGCATACCGATACCACCTCGCTGACGCTCTAAGTGAGTCCACATACGAGTTAGTCGTGGCAATAAATATTGTAACTGTGCTAATTCCACTTGCGTTTTCGCCTGCGCGGTCTTTGCATGGTTAGCAAAAATATCTAAGATCAAGTTGGATCTGTCCAATACCTTGATCTCAAATTCCTTCTCTATGTTGCGCAGTTGCGATGGTGAAAGCTCGTCGTCGAATACGACGATGTCAATTTCCTCTGCTTTGATGAATGCTTTGATTTCGTCCAGCTTTCCCGATCCAACAAATGTTGCCCGATCTGGCTTGGTTAATTTTTGCGTGAAAACGCCTTTTACAATACCACCCGCCGTCTGCACCAGAAAATCTAACTCAGCCAAGTATTCCTTGGCGGTTTCGTCCGAGACGCCCTGCGGAATGACACTGACTAAAATAGCCGTTTCTTGTCTCGCAGCGGTATCGTATATTTTTGGTTCTTTTCCCATTAAAAATCTCTCTCTTTATGATTGTAAAGTACAAAGATACGTGTTTTTAAGAGATTTTGTCCCAAGCGATGGCTGGGCCTTTGTGGGTGAGTTTTTGGAGTAATGGTTGGTGTTCGGGAAGTTGCAGCTCGGGATCCTGTAAGAAAATGTCGATCACCGTTTCCCGTACTTCGGTCAGCAGCGCTTGATCGGTGCTGAGGTTGGCAATTTTCATCTCCAAAATGCCGGATTGTTGGGTGCCCGAAATATCGCCCGGCCCACGCAATTGCAAGTCCACTTCGGCAATCTTAAATCCGTCATTGGTTTCCACCATCGTTTCTAGTCGCTTTCTGCCGTCTTTGCTCAGCTTATTGCTCGACATCAAGATACAGAACGATCGCTCTGCACCACGACCAACACGGCCGCGCAACTGGTGTAGTTGCGAGAGGCCAAAGCGTTCGGAATTTTCAATAATCATCACCGAGGCGTTGGGCACATTGACACCGACCTCAATCACGGTGGTGGCCACCATGATCTGCGTTTCGCCTTTTACGAAACGTTGCATTTCAAAGTTTTTGTCCTTGATCGGCATTTTGCCGTGTACCACGCTGATGCGGTAGTTGGGCAATGGGAATTCGCGCATCAGCGATTCCAGTCCAGCTTCCAGATGCAGTAAATCTAGTTTTTCACTTTCTTTTATGAGCGGATAAACGATATAGATCTGTCGACCTTTCTGGATTTCTTCGCGCATAAAACCAAAGGCGCGCAAGCGTTGGTTTTCGAAGAAATGCACCGTTTTGATGGGCTTTCGGCCTGCCGGCAATTCATCAATCGCCGAAATATCCAGATCGCCATACATCGTCATGGCCAAGGTGCGCGGAATCGGCGTCGCCGTCATCACCAGCATGTGCGGCGGAATGGTGTTTTTGCGCCAAAGTTTGGCGCGCTGTTCCACGCCAAAGCGGTGTTGCTCGTCGATCACGACGAAGCCAATGTTTTTGAACTTTACTTTGTCTTCGATCAAAGCATGTGTGCCGATCAGAATATCCAAACTGCCATCTTCTAGCTGTTCGTGAATGCGACGACGCTCTTTGGTGGATGTAGATCCCGTCAGCAAAGCGACCTGACACAGATCTTCCCCCAGTAATTCTTTCACGCCGTGATAATGTTGTGTCGCCAAGATTTCTGTTGGCGCCATCATACAGGCCTGAAATCCATTGTCGATCGCCAATAGCATCGCCATGAGCGCAACCACCGTCTTGCCCGAGCCAACATCGCCCTGAACCAAGCGATTCATCTGTGCACCGGTATTGGTGTCGATACGGATTTCTTTCATCACGCGTTTCTGCGCGCCCGTAAGTGGAAAGGGCAAACGGTTGTTGAAAAACGTATTAAAATGATCGCCTACCTGCGTGAATCGATGCCCGCGGTATTTCTTGGTGTTGAGCTGCTTATTGCGCAGCAAGCGTAACTGCAACCAGAATAATTCATCGAATTTGAGCCGACGCGACGCGGTTTCATACGCCGTCTGATCCGTAGGGAAATGAATGCCTAAAATAGCTTCACGAGCCGAAATTAGATGATGTTTCTGCCGCAAACCTGCGGGCAGATCATCTTCCCAATTGGGTAATACCGTTTCTAGAGCCTGAGCTACCAACTTCTGTAAACCTTTGGTGTCCAGATTGAATTTCTTCAGTTTTTCGGTGGAAGTATAGACCGGTTGCAAGGTTTGGTTACCGATTTTTTTCTCGGAAGATTGGTACAGTTCCATCTCGGGATGCGTGATGGAAATCGCGTCATTGAATGAGGTCGGTTTGCCGTACATCACATAAACGGCATTGAGTTGCAGCGTTTTTTTGAGCCAAGCGATTTGTTGAAACCACACCAATTCGACCGTTCCGGTTTCGTCTTTGAGCAATCCGACCAAGCGCTTCGCGCGCTTTTCGCCAACCTCTTGCAGGCGAATCAGTCGGCCCAACACCTGTGCGCCTAATAGTGAAGCGTCCAGTTGGCGGATTTTGAAAAACTGTGTCCGATCGACATACCGGAAAGGATATAGCTGTAGCAGGTCACCGATCGTGAAAATCTGCAACTCTTTTTTCAAGACGTCGGCCTTTTGCGGGCCGACGCCTTTGAGATATTCGATGGGAGTGATTGCTGTCAATACAGCCATATCGGGAAATCAGATTTTTAGGAGCCTTTTTTCCAGGCGATGACGGAGATCTCTACGTTCACATTTTTTGGCAAAGTCTTCACGGCTACGGTTTCGCGCGCGGGCTGGTTCTCTACAAAGTATTGCGCATAGACATCATTGATGGTCGCAAAGTCGTCCATATTGCTAATGAAGATCGACGTTTTGACCACGTCATTGAAGCTGTAACTAGCGTGCTCCAATATGGCCGATACATTTTTCAATACCTGATGGGTTTCATCGGCAATGCCTGTAGCGACCAATTGCATGGTTTCTGGTAAGAAAGCAATCTGCCCAGAAACGTATAAAGTATCTCCGGCTTGCACCGCTTGATTGTAAGGGCCAATGGCTTTGGGTGCGGCATCTGTGTTAAATATCTTCTTTTCAGACATGGGATATATTGTGTAGTGATATAAATATTTTGTGGTTTTGTATGCTTACAGCTAATGTACGACACCGCGGCAAAAATCTAAAATTTAATTGTCGAAGACCTTGTGGGACAATTCTTTTTTTTGACGGATAAAATTGTAGTTTTGCTTGTTATGAACTTTTGGAATATGAGGCAACGAATTGGTTTTTTATGGGTAGGATTGGTGATGATGTTGGTGTTGTTTTCTTGCGGGAGCAAGAGAGGGCGCAACAAAGTATTAGTAAAACCAAATACCGAAGTAACAGGTGTAGCGCAGGGTAAACCGGAGCTCGAAGGGCCGAAGGAAGCAGAGGTAGCGCAAACATCGCGTGCCGCCGAAGTCGTAAAAGCGACAAAAGTAGCCGAAAAAGAAGTTCCGCAGCCGATACGCGCGCAGTTGCCAGAAGTTCGTCGCGAATTTCGCGCAGCGTGGATCGCTACGGTAGCCAATATCAACTGGCCATCGAAAAACAACCTATCGACCGATCAACAAAAGCAAGAAGCGATCACGCTTTTGAATCTGTTACAAGAGAATAATTTTAATGCCGTGATCTTCCAAGTAAGACCATCGGCAGATGCTTTATATAACTCTTCCTTAGAGCCTTGGTCGTATTTCCTGACTGGCGAAACAGGCCGTAAGCCTTATCCGTATTACGATCCTCTGGAGTTTTGGGTAGAAGAAGCGCACAAACGCGGTTTGGAATTACACGTTTGGCTGAATCCTTACCGGGCACATCACAGCTCTGGTGGCGGCGTGGGAAGCGCGTCGTTAGTGAAAAAATTTCCACAAAATGTGGTGCGATTAAAGAATGGTATGTATTGGTTTGATCCAGCGGATCAAACAACACAAGATCATGCTTCGATGGTAGTGCGCGATATTGTAAAACGCTATGATATCGATGGGGTGCATTTCGATGATTATTTTTACCCGTATGCATCGTATAATGGTGGGGCCGATTTTCCAGACAATACTTCGTGGAATGCTTATCGCCAACGTGGCGGGAATCTTTCGCGTCCCGATTGGCGTCGGGATCAAGTAAACCGCTTTATCAAGCGTGTTTACGGAGAGATCAAAGCCGAAAAGAAGCATGTTAAATTTGGATTGAGTCCGTTTGGCATCTGGAAACCGGGATATCCATCCGGAATTACCGGATCATCGCAGTACGATGAATTGTATGCCGATGCCAAATTGTGGTTAAACGAAGGTTGGGTAGATTATTTTGCGCCGCAGTTGTATTGGGCGATTGATCCGCCGCGTCAAAGCTTCCCAGCTTTATTGCGTTGGTGGCAATCTGAAAATAAGCACAATCGCCACTTATGGCCGGGTTTAAATACGGTAGAAGTACGTACGGCAGATCGTCCGACAGAAATCGTGCGCCAAGTAGAGTTAACGCGTCAAATTGTGCCCAACAGCCAAGGTGTTATTCACTGGAGTATTGCGGGCTTAACCAAAAGTCCGGCCATGGTGCAAGCATTGGTCAATGGTCCATACAAAGAGAAAGCCTTAGTTCCTGCCTCGCCTTGGCTGCAAACAACGCCGTTAATCACACCAACTTTGTTGTTGACGAAAGAGAAATCCGGATCTGTTTTTGCCAAATGGCAACACCGCACACCCGAAGATGTCAATCACTGGGTAGTATATGCTAAGTACGGCGATAATTGGGAATACACGATCTACGATCGCGACATTACGTCGAGCGAATTCTCTCCGAATAAACAAGGGGCTAAGTTGCGCGGCGTCGCGGTGCAAGCGATTGATCGCTTGGGCAATGCCAGTGATTATCTCGCTTACGACGTAAAATAGAGGCTTTGCTATAACGCTTTGAGCTGCTATTTAATAAGTTGTTTTTTTTGAATAGATTTATAAAAAACAAAAGTTGATATGATCTACGCTCGACTTATTATCATCTTCCTATTAGGCGGTCTCTATCAAGTAAGCTGTTCTTCTGGTGCTAGCAAAAAATCGGCCTCTTCGTTGGAATCAAGAGATTCTGTAAAGTCCGAAGCGCAACAATTACTCACCGGTGCCGATAAGACGGCGGACTATTTGCCTTTGCTTCAAGGGAAAAAGGTTGGACTCATGGCCAATCAAACTTCCATTGTTGGCGACACGAGTACGCATCTTGTCGATTTCTTATTAGCGCAAAAAGTCGATGTGAAATTCGTATTCGCGCCAGAACATGGCTTTCGTGGGCAGGTAGAGCGCGGCGAAAAAGTCGACAATGAAGTAGACAGCAAAACGGGTATTCCACTGCCCACTTTATATGGTGGCAATGACAAGCAAGATGAGATCGTGCAATCTATCGACGTGATGGTCTTTGATCTGCAAGATGTGGGCGCACGATTCTATACATACATTACATCCTTGCACCGGGTGATGGAGTTGTGTGCCAAACACAACAAACCACTCATCGTATTAGATCGTCCGAATCCGTGTGGCGATCAAGTCGATGGTCCGGTACGATCGGATGATCGTTTTAAAGCTAATATTTCTTATCATAAAATTGCCATGGTGCATGGCTTGACGATTGGAGAGCTGGCGCAGATGATCAATGGAGAACGCTGGCTCGAAGAAGGTCGCAAATGCGAACTACATATTATTCCGGTGGAGCATTATACACATTCGACCAGATATGTGTTGCCCGTTGTGCCATCGCCAAGTTTACCGAATGATGTGTCGATCAGATTATATTCATCCCTCTGTTTATTTGAAGCAACTGATTTTTCCATTGGTCGAGGCACGGATTTTCCTTTTCAGGTTGTCGGTTATCCAGATCGGGTGTTTGGCGACTTTACATTTACACCAAGCGAAAAATCGGGCATGGCCAAACACGTAGAAGGAAAAGGGCAGGTAAATTATGGATTGGATCTGCGCGGTATCGATCCCGATCAACAGCAGTTTACGTTGCGCTACCTGTTGGATTTTTATCAGAAAATGCCGGATAAAAAGCGATTCTTTACCCGCCCGGATTTCTTTGACAAGCTGGCAGGTACCGATCAATTGCGACAGCAAATTATCGCCGGTAAGAGCGAAGCGGAAATCCGAGAATCATGGAAAGAAGAATTGACCGCCTATAAAACGATGCGCAAGAAATATTTGCTGTATCCAGATTTTGAATAAGAGGCCGAATTGCGGCATCACTATATATTATTGACCATATTATGATCATTAGAACGACCGAAAAAGAATCGAATCACCAAGGATTGGATAAAATGTCGACCACCGAATTGTTAACCAATATCAATCGAGAAGATCAAACGGTGCCCCATGCGGTGGCATTGGCTATTCCAGCGATTGAAAAATTAGTGGATATCACTGCAGATCGGATGAAAGCGGGTGGACGCTTATTTTACATTGGGGCTGGCACGAGCGGTCGCTTGGGTGTGGTCGATGCTTCGGAATGTCCGCCCACATTTGGTGTACCGGCCGATTGGGTGATGGGATTGATCGCCGGTGGCGATACGGCGATCCGCAAAGCGGTGGAAAATGCAGAAGATGATGCCGAGCAAGCCTGGAAAGATTTGGAAGCATATGACATTAATTCGAAAGATACTGTAGTCGGCATCGCCGCTTCGGGGACGACACCTTATGTCATCGGTGGATTGCAGCATGCGAATGCTGCCGGTTTGGCAACGGGATGTATTGTGTGTAATGCTGGATCGCCTATTGCTGCTGAAGCGCAATATCCCGTAGAAGTGGTTGTCGGACCGGAATTTGTCACTGGCTCGACGCGGATGAAAGCAGGAACAGCACAGAAATTGGTGTTGAATATGTTGAGCACCGCTGTGATGATTAAGCTTGGCCGGGTCAAAGGAAATAAAATGGTGGATATGCAACTATCGAATCATAAATTGGTCGGCCGTGCGGTACAGATGGTGATGGACGAAACGGGAGCGAACGAAACCACTGCAAAGGAATACCTAGACAAATATGGCAGCGTGCGCGCTGCAGCTACGCAATACGAAGCAGATTTGAAAAACTCTTAACGCCCTCATGATGTCGCCGATTATCTTATTATGTTTCCTGATTGTATATTTTGGCGTGCTGCTATCCATCGCGCATTTCACGTCCAGAAAATCCTCTGACAATGCCACTTTTTTCGTAGCAAATCGCAATGCGAAGTGGTATATGGTGGCTTTCGGAATGATCGGCACCGCACTTTCTGGCGTGACGTTCATCTCCGTGCCCGGAGCTGTCGGAGCCAATAATTTCAGTTACTTCCAGTTTGTGCTGGGCAATGCTATCGGCTTTGTATTGATCGCCTACGTCTTGTTGCCGTTGTATTATCGCTTAAACCTCACCTCGATCTATACGTATTTAGAAGAGCGGTTGGGCCATCGTAGCTACAAGACTGGCGCCATGATCTTTTTGATTTCGCGGACTATTGGTTCGGCTTTCCGCTTGTATCTGGTAGCCATCATTCTGCAAAAATTCATCTTTGATGCATGGAATGTGCCTTTTATCGTTACCATTGCTATTTGTCTTTTGTTGATCTGGTTGTACACTAATAAAGGCGGACTGAAAACCATTATCATTACCGATTTATTGCAAACATTCTTTTTGCTGTTGGCGGTTGTATTGTCGATCTATTTTATGGCAGATGGATTGGGCTTGTCTATGATGGAGGCTTTTGAAGCAGTCAAGGAAAGTAGTTATTCGAAGATTTTCGTGTGGGAAGACTTTCTAGGATCGCGCAATCATTTTTGGAAACACGTGATTGGCGGGGCATTTGTTACGATTGCGATGACAGGGTTGGATCAGGATCTGATGCAGAAGAATCTGAGTATGCGTACTATTGGCGAAGCGCAGAAAAATATGCTGACCTTCACGGGTATCTTTATCGTGATCAATTTGTTTTTCCTCTGCGTTGGCGCGCTTTTATATATCTATGCCGCGAAGAATCAAATCGATCTTACGGCAATGCGCACGCCAGATTACCTGTATCCAGAGATTGCGCTTAATTATCTGACGGTGCTACCTGGGATTATTTTTATGTTGGGACTTACGGCGGCGACGTTTGCCACCACAGATTCTGCATTGACGGCCTTGACGACGTCCTTCTGTGTAGACTTTCTAGGATTTAATAAGAAAGCAGACCCAAATGCACCACATTTGATTCGCCAGCGGAACTACGTTCACGCGGGGTTTTCGGTCATCATGCTTCTGGTGATTATGGCCTTTCGGATCGTGAATGATGACTCGGTGGTGAATGCTATTTTCACGGCGGCCGGCTATACGTATGGGCCTTTGTTGGGCTTATTTGCTTTTGGGATTCTAACGCGACTGCGTGTGCGGGATTCCTTGGTGCCGATCATCAGCGTGATTTCACCGACGATTATTTTTCTGGTCATCAATACAGATTATCTGTTTTCATTGGGCAGCTACCAAGTAGGATTTGAGCTGATTATTTACAATGGTTTGCTCACTTTTCTGCTGCTACTGTTAAGCTCGCCGGGCCGATTGAAATTAAATCCTGAGGTGGTGCAAGAAATACCAAAGCGATAAGGCGATCGTTAAAAGAACTTAAAGTAGCTGATGTATTATTGCGTGGCTAACAAAATTCGTTTATGTTTGAGAATAGATCTATATTTTGAGTATGCACGATAGTTATAATGAAACCATTGCCTACATCCGTCGTAAAATAGGTGATTTTGTACCTGAGTTTGGTATTGTCTTAGGCACCGGTTTAGGAAAGTTGGTTAATGAAATTGATGTTTCCTATCAATTGATGTATTCCAATATTCCAAACTTTCCGATCTCTACCGTAGAGTTTCACTCTGGGAAATTAATCTTTGGGCAATTGAATGGTCGCAACGTGGTCGCTATGCAAGGTAGACTGCATTATTACGAAGGCTATGATATGCACGAGATCACTTTCCCCATCCGTATTATGAAGTTGTTGGGAATCCAGAAATTGTTTTTGTCCAATGCTTCTGGATCTCTAAATCCGGATATTAAAAGAGGCGATCTCGCGATCATAGACGATCATATCAATCTGTTGCCTGATAATCCGCTGCGCGGATCAAATAATGAAGATTTCGGGCCACGTTTTCCAGATATGAGCCAACCTTACGATCGTGGCATGATTGAGCAAAGCTTGTCGATCGCACATAATTTGGGTTACAAGGCTCATAAGGCCGTGTATGTTGCCGCGCCCGGGCCAAACTTAGAAACACGTGCCGAATATCGCTATATGCGCATTATTGGAGGTGACATTGTCGGGATGAGCACTGTGCCGGAGGTAATTGTTGCGCATCATATGAGTGTTCCAGTGTGTGCAATCTCGGTGGTTACTGATGAAGGATTTCATGCGAATCTGCATCCGGTTTCATTGCAGGAAATTGTTTCGGTTGCTACAGAGGCCGAACCCAAATTAACGCGACTGTTAAAAGAACTAATTGTGTTGCAATAATTTGGCGCATAAGATGTATTTTTGTCTCAATTTGCCGGGAATTTACTAAAGATGATCTTGTTGAGGGCGTTTCTATTGTGTGTCGTGTTTTGTTGTTTGTCTTTTGTGGCTGTTGCACAAGAGCAAGAGTTCAGTTCGGCATTGGATTCTGCGCGAGCAGCAGAGGATAATAAGCAAGATTCGGTCGTTTTTTCGGCGCGCTATGTGCGGTACACTACTTTAGCGGCACTGAAGCAACGCACGCAGACTTTCCAGATCGACACCACGCATCACAATTTTCAGTATTATAATAAACAACTGCAACCTTGGAATCCCAGTATCAATCTGGGCGCATATGGTTTAGCGACCCGGGATTTATTATTCAACCCGAACAAAAGTATTGGTTTTCAAACCGGATATAATGCCTTAGATCGTTATTTAGTGAAGGCCGACTCGGTGCAGTACTATCGCGCCCGCGCTCGTTATTCGGAACTGTATGCTGTTGGATTTTTCTTTAATGACCAGATCTTCCGAGCAAAGCTAGCGCAGAATCTGCACTCTCGTCTCAACATCGGTGCCGAATATAACGCGGCCAATACAGATGGTTTTTATCAGAATCAACAATATAGTGACCGAAAAGGAAGCGTATTCTCTTGGTATGAATCACCCAGTTTACGATACAACCTCTTGACGAATTTTACTTTCAATACGTTGGATGCCTCAGAAAACGGTTCTATTGTGAATGATGAAGTATTCTCCAATAACCCGGAAAGTAGAGGTTCATTAAGTGAAATTCCTAATCTTCGGGGCGCCAATGCGGATCGTCCGAGGACGAAATGGAAGGATATTGGTTTTTTTATGCGGCAATCGCTCTATCTTGGTCGCATAGATACGATCAATAAGAATCTTCCAGAAATGGAGATCCGGCCTACCAATGTCATGGCGCACAACCTCTATTTGCAAAATCGGCGTTATATGTTTTATAAGAATGAAGCCGATGCCAATGGGATATTTCCACTCAACAACTTGGTGCAGGTAGGCGATACCACGAAAGTAACCACATTGACGAATGAATTTACGTATAGTTTTTTTCTACGTAGTCCTTCGTTAGCCAACGAAATTAAGCTGGATTTGGGTTTTCAGAACGACCTGATCTGGTACGGCGAAGATAGGCAACGTGATTCGAATAGTATCGCATTACTGCAGGATACGATCTATCGAACAACGTTCCAAAATAGTATGGTCAAGGGGCGTTTAGGTTATCAGTTTTCGGATCGAGTAGATGTAAGCTTGGGTGTAAACCAAATAGTGTTGGGGGAGAATTTTGGAGATTTTCTCTACGAAGCACAAGCTAATATTTCTGGCGGCGATAATTTGGGGTATATACAATTAGGCGCGTATACGCAAAGTAAATCTCCAGAAATGATTTTTCAGCGAGCCAACTTGTCGTACCATCAATGGCGTCCGGAACAGACTAACTTTACTAATACAAGAACGCAGAATCTGTCGTTTTCCTATGTAAATCCAAAGTTGCGCTTTACAGGTAAGGCTGAGTACTTTCTGATGGATGGATTCCTCTATTTTAGAGAAGTGGCAAATCCGCAAGACGATCCTGCTTTGAGCCGCGTTATTGAACCAGCGCAACATGGAGCGCTTAATTTGTTGAAGCTAACCGTGACACAAAATTTTAGCTTTAGAAAATTTCATTTGGATAACAGAGCGGTTTATCAGAAATCTGATGCCATGGACGTGCTAGCTATCCCGGAATTATATACCTGGCATAGCTTTTACTATGCCGACGTACTTAGTGAGGTGCTAGATTTTAGATTAGGATTGGATGCCCGCTTCAATACACCATTTCGTAATCCTTCGTATGCACTAAATGCGGGTCAGTTTTATAACGACAACGCGGGAATAGAGTTCTCCACTTATCCCATTTTTGACATCTGGGCCACAGCCAATATCAAACGAGTCAACCTGTTTTTGAGTTACAACTTCGTAAACCAACATATCGCGCCGAACGGTTTCTATACCGTTAGAAGGTATCCGATGCAGGATGCCAACATCCGCTTTGGATTATCGTGGAAATTCTACGATTAATTTATTAGACCGCAATCAATTTATGCTTTGATCTTGTTTAGCTATGGTGTGATGCCACACATCAGGTTATCAAATTAATATGCGTACTTTTGTGGAATAATGAACAATGTGCAGAATATAGTTTTAAATTTCTTGTCAAAGTCAAAAGAAAAATTGGATTTTGAGCATATTCACTTGTTTCTTTTAGGGGAGCATGGTGGCGATGCTTTGCGGAATACTTTAGCGACGATACTGCCCGGTTTGATTCTTTTTTATTTTGGTTTTCTAGACGAGGCGATCATGATTGGGTTAGGTGCATTGTTTGCTGCACTCACTGATTTGCCAGGCAATCGTAAAGACAAAGTGCGATCGTCGCTATGGACGATTCCGTTTTTCGGTATCACGGCATGGATCACGGCTAGTACGATTGCCATTCCGGTTGTGTTGATCTTGTGGCTGATAACAGCAGCATTCGGTTTCACGATGATTTCTGTCTATGGTGGTCGCTTCGCTGCCATGGGATTGATGGGGTTGATACTAGTAACGTTCACAGTCGGTCTTTGGCCGGCAGATCCGTTGACGTACGGATTGTACATCGCCTTGGGTGTATTTTGGTATTTTATGATCAGCGTGCTACAGGTGCTTTTATTTCCGTATCGATCATTGCGGTACGCAATGGCAGATAGTTTTTACCGAATGGCTGTGATGCTAAAGAATAAAGCGCAGTTCTATGATGAAAACGTGCCGCTGGAGAAAGCGTACAAAGAGTTGGGGACGTTGCATTTGCAAGTGAGCGAACAGCAAGAGAACGTGCGAAATCTTTTGCTTCGGGAAAAACGGTTGACCGATTCTTCCTCTGATATGAGTGAATATTGGATCAAACAGGGTTTGGGTGTAACCGATTTATATGAATTGTTAGCTGCATTGGATCATGATTACGATTCGATTCGAAAGCTATTGGCGCCTTTGCAGGTATTAGAATCTATTCGAGCCTTAATACTATTATTATCGGAAGAAGTGGATTTCCTATCTCGCGAAAGTGCGCACAGTCTTCGAATGACCAAGCGCCATACGAATGAGGCGGAAATAGCGCAGATCATGCATAAATTATCCGCAAAACTCGACACGCTTTCTGGGGAAGCAGCACAAGTATTAGGGGCGACTATTCGGAATTCACGCTCCATAATCGCATGTATTGCCCGAATCCGATTGGTGCTGAATCGGCAAGATACGCAGCAAAGTGTGTATGGTCAGTATAGTTACTCACGTTATATAGCACGTGCTCCGCGTGGTGTCAGTGCACTACGCAATCAGTTTTCCTTTCGTACCGCCGTATTTCCATTCGCTTTACGTTTGGCTGTGATGTTTGGCGTTGGCGGCAGTATTGGATTGCTTTTGCCAGAGTATCATTATACGTATTGGATATTGATTACGTTGGTCGTCGTAGCCAGACCTGGATTTGCTAATACCAATATTCGGAATACCCAGCGGATTATCGGAACGCTTGTTGGCGTTCTGTTGGGTTCGGTATTGCTATTACTGATATCGTCACCAGTGGTATTGCTACTGTTGGCCGTGTGCGGATTATTTGGTTTTTTCTTCTTCAATAGGATCAATTATATGCTCAGCGTGCTTTGTTTAACGCCGGGAATCATCATGGCTTTGCATGTCTATGAAGGCAATATGGTCGATATATTGGGAAGCCGCATTGTCTTTACATTAATTGGAAGTTTATTAGCCTTGGCAGGATGGTTTTTCATTCCGGTACGGCAAAGCAAAGGTCTGAAAAAACTGGCGGCTGATGTGGTAGATAGAGGAGAAGTGTACCGCAAGTTGGTACAGCAAAAATTAAGTCGGGCAGATGTAGATGCGAATGATCTTCGGTTGGCCCGAAAGATGGCACACGGTGCATTGGCAGCATTCTCTTCGGCGATGGATCAAGTGCGTCGCGAACCAGGCGCAAAACGCTGGAATTGGCGACGGTTGTATACATTCCACTCGCTGGCATATCGCGCCAATTCGTTAATGATCGGATTATCGGTAGCGGCTGCGGAAGTGGGCAATGAGCAGGATGCTGTGGCATTGTTGCCGCGTACAGCTTCAGTTGACGCATTGCATGCTGATCTTCTGAAGCTGTCGGCGGAATTGTAGAAATCTATCTCCCTGATAATCCGTATGATTGGTTTTTTATTCTATTTATTTAGATAAATAGTTTTGAAAATCAGATTTTAGGCATATATTTGCACACGCAAACAGAAAGGAGAATTAGCTCAGCTGGTTCAGAGCACCTGCCTTACAAGCAGGGGGTCACTGGTTCGAACCCAGTATTCTCCACCAAAGTAAAAACAAGGAGGATTAGCTCAGCTGGTTCAGAGCACCTGCCTTACAAGCAGGGGGTCACTGGTTCGAACCCAGTATCCTCCACTCCAAAAAAGCATCAAGAAATTGATGCTTTTTACTTTTAGCTAAAGCGCCTATACTCTCCGCGCTCAAAAACCAAAATCCTAAAATTGTATCGACATTTCAATACCGCCTTTTCTATCTCGCATATTTAACTTTATAATAGTTTGTAAAAAAATTAAAAAGCTCTTGTTAATTAATTATTAAATTCAATATCTTTGGTGCGTCCTATGAAGACCTTTTTATGAATGCGGCGCAAACATTGGTAATGAAGAGTTTATGCTTTGCTAAGATGCAAGCGGTTGCAGATATGTCCGCTCGCACAGGTAAGAGCATACCTAATGTTACTAAGGTAATCAACCAACTCACTGATATGGGCATTGTGCTCGAATGCGGTTACGCGGTATCGAGCGGTGGCAGAAGGCCATTACAATATCGTCTCAACCATCAAAATCTACCCAACGTACTTTCTGTTTCCATAGATCAGTATTACACGAGTGTAGCGATCTATGATGTATCATTTGAAATTTTAGGAACTGTCAAGACGATTCGTAATCCTGTTACAGATGGCGAAGCATGTGTCGCTGCGATCAAAGCGATGATTGCCGAATCGCTGGAGGCGCATGTCGGTCAGCCGATTATGGCTATTGGATTGACTATTCCGGGCTTTGTGGATTCGGCTAGCGGGCAAAACCATTCTTACGGAGCAAATCACCCTTTATTTAATCTATGCAAAACTATTCAAGATCATTTTGGAATCCAGACTTGGGTGGAGAATGATTCGACTGCGATTGCGATTGCAGAGAAGCATTTTGGTGAAGCGCAACGATCGCAAGATGTGTTGGTCGTGAATCTCAACTGGGGCGTAGGTCTGGGTATGATTATCCATGATCGTCTGTTTAAAGGGCACAGTGGTTATGCAGGCGAATTCAGTCACATTCCACTATCGGACGAAAACACCTTGTGTTCCTGTGGCAAAAGAGGCTGCCTTGAAGTAGAGGCATCGCTTACTGCTGCGGTCAAATCTGCAAGCCTACGGCTGAGTGAAGGAGAAATTTCGGCGCTGCAAAGTGTGTATAGTGTACAGGGAAACATCCGCGGCGATCAATTGATGGATGCAGCCAATGAGGGCGATCAATTGGCGATGGAATCGCTCAACAAAATAGCTTTCATGTTGGGCAAAGGTGTAGCTACGCTAATCCATATCATCAACCCCGAATATGTCGTAATATCTGGTCGTGGTGCGAAGGTGGGGCGCATTTTACTGCCGCAGATTCAGAGCGCTTTGATGAAGTATAGCATTGATCGACTTTCGAAACATACAAGGGTATTGATTTCAGATTTAAGTCAGGTGCAATTACTCGGTGGGGCATGTGTGGCTTTGGATAAAGCCAAGTGGAGCATTTAATAATCCAATGAAGAACAATTAAACAATTAACCATAAATACAAACAACAAATGAGCAAATTTCACAACAAATGTTGCGCTCTACTACTGCTGTTGCTATGCGTATGTACAACAGTTACGTTCGCGCAGCAAGCTGTCAGCGGTCGCGTCATGAGCGCAGATGGTCCACTCTCGGGTGTGACGGTTAGTGTGGTAGGAACCAGTCGGGGGACGCAATCAGACACCGATGGTAAGTACAGCATTAATGTAGCTGCAGGAGAGGTTTTACGCTTCTCCATGATTGGTTTCGTATCACAAGATTTTACGATCGGAACGAATAGAGCGATCAATGTCGTGCTAAGAGAAGAAGCAGGAGAAGTGGGTGAGGTCGTGGTAACTGCGATGGGTATCAAACGCGAAACCAAAGCCTTGGGTTACGCTGCTACGACTATTTCTGCCAAGGAATTGACCGAAGCGGGCAATACCAACATCGGATCGGCATTGTATGGTAAAGCGCCAGGTGTGCAGATCACGACAGCACCAGGTGGTGCTTCGAGTGCGGTAAACATGCAAATTCGTGGTATCAATTCCTTGAACTACAATCGTCAGCCTTTATTTGTGGTAGACGGTGTCATGATCCGTAACGATCAGCAAGGCGGTGCGGCTGGTGTGAACAACACGGGTGGTATCACTAATCCGGGTGGACAGGCGATCTGGTCTGACAATAGAATCCGTGGTAACGGTATGTTGGACATCAACCCGAACGATATCGAGTCGATGACGATCTTGAAAGGTGCCAGTGCTACGGCATTATACGGATCGGATGCGGCGAGTGGTGTTATTGTTATTACCACTAAAAAAGGATCTAAAGATCGTGGATTGGGTATCGACTTTAACTACACAGGTTCGGTTGAAACAGCGGCATTCTTGCCACGCTTGCAATATGAGTATGGCCCAGGATATGATGCTGCGACAAACTTGCAAGCGGGTGCTAACGAAGAAGGTTGGATTACCAATAATCCTTCTTTCCCAGGTGAGCGTCTGTTGAATTACAATGCTTGGGGACAATTTGGGCCTAAATATGACGGCGGCGATGTACGTTGGTGGGATGGCTCCGTACGGGCCTATTCTCCAAACAAAGGAAACTACGGCGACATCTTTCAAACAGGTCACAACAGCAACTTCAATGTGAGTATTTCTAACCAAACAGAGAAGTTAAACTACCGTTTCTCTGCGACCAACATGGATTATAAAGCCATCGTACCGGGAAGTAGACAAAACAGAAGTACATTCAACTTAAACAGTAATGTAAAACTGCATGAAGATTTAAGTTTAGATGTGGTAGCTTCTTATATCTCTACTAAAACCAAAAATCGTCCAGGGCTGATGGGCGATGTATTGGCTTCTTACGGCGGATTTTTCAGTGGTGCAGAGGATGTTGCCAAAATGCGCGACCAATTGTACCGTACTTCAGATGGGTACAAATTTTCGACCGTTGGATCTAACCGTCCAGAAGAATTTCCAGTAGCTTATCGTGGGGTAAACTTATTAAATTACTTCTGGCAACAGAATCGTAATGAATATACCGAGAAAGAAGATCGTTTCCTATCTAGTGCGACGATGAACTGGAAGATTATCGACAAGTTGAGTTTGAGAGGTCGCCTCGGAACGGATGTGACTTCATTGAATATCGAAAACAAGGAGCATAATGAGTATGCAACTCGTTTCAATGAGACGAATAGTACTGGTAGATATGCTGTCAACAAAGGTTTGTATTCTATCGTATACGGAGATGCATTATTAACGTATGCTGATAAAATCTCTGATGATGTAGATTTCAGCCTGAGTGGAGGTTTCCAATCTCGTATGGAAGACTACAACGATCAATCATCGAGTACAGAGGGTGGTTTGGTTACGGCAAACTGGTTTAGTTTGAACAATACCTTTGCGCAAGCAACTACTACGAGTGTACGTAAGCAATTGATTAAATATGCCTACTTCGGGTTGGCTAATTTTAGCTACCGCAATTACCTATTCTTAGAAGCTACTGGTCGCCAAGAATACTCTTCGGCATTGCCTTCGCAAAATAACCCATACTTGTATGGATCGGTCAATACCGGTTTTGTATTTACGGAAGCATTTGAAATGCCAGAATTCTTCAACTTTGGTAAACTTCGTGCTTCATACGGTCTTGTTGGTAATGATGCACCAATGTATGTATCTAATATCGCCTACAAACAGAGTGCTATCATCACTGGAAATGGTCCGGTACCAGCATTAAATGTGAATGAGAACTACGGTAATTTTGATCTTAAGCCAGAGATGAAAACGGAAGTAGAATTTGGTTTGGACTTGAAGTTCTTAAATAGCCGCTTAGGCTTAGATGTGTCTTATTATAATAATAAGATCAAAGATCAAATCATGCCATTGTCCAATGCTTTCTCAACCGGAGCAGTAACACAAATCGTGAACGTTGGTAATATCTCTAACCGTGGTTGGGAAGTTTCCTTGACAGGCACGCCGATTCGCAGTGAGCACTTTACTTGGAATGCACGTTTGAATTTTGCGAACAACCGTTCTCGCTTAGATCAATTGATCGATGGAGTTCCACGTTTGATTTTCTACGATGCGGATCAAAGTTCCATTCGTTTGGAAGCAAGACCAGGTGAGTTATTAGGAAATATCTATGTACATCCACGTGCTACCAATGCAGATGGGCAATTTTTGATCTCTGACGAAGGTAACTACATCATCGACAAAAGCACGTATATCAAAGCAGGTAATATTATGCCGAAAGCGATTGGTGGTTTGAGCAATACTTTTGCTTACAAAAACTTCGCTGTAGATTTTACCGCAGATTATCGTTTTGGTGGTCAGATGATCTCTACACCACATAAATATGCATATGGTGCAGGTCGTTTAGAAAGCACATTGGAATACCGCGAGACAGGCATTACTTTAGATGGTGTGAATGAAAATACTGGTGAGGCCAATAATGTAAATCTTACTGGTGCAGAATATTACATGAACAACTTCTATTGGGGTAATGATGCTTGGAATGAAAAAGCAGCCGTTTTAGACAACAACTTCATCAAATTACGTGAAGCAGTTATTTCTTACCGTTTGCCAAGTGCATTCAGCGAACGCTTGAAATTAAATAATGTACGTGTATCATTGGTTGGTCGTAACCTGTTCTACTTCTATAGATCGATCAAAGATATTGATCCAGAAGCTCCAGTCGGAAATTTCTGGTACTCGCAAGGTATAGATATTGGTTCTACCGCAGCCACTAGAAGTTTTGGCTTCTCATTGAATGCTAATTTCTAGGACGTACAGCAGTTAAAAAAGAAACAACATGAAAAAGTTAAGAAACATAATATGTCTACTGGTTGCCGCGCTTTCATTGACGGCTGTGCAATCCTGCAAAACCGAACTAGACGAGCGTTATCAAGATCCAGAGCAAACGGACATTCCTAATATTCGGGCTTTTATGACCCAAATATTAAACAATTCGCGCCTTCGTTCTGAATACTGGCACTACCGAACTTTCGTATTGCCACACCATGCGCGTTATACACAAACGACGTATTTCGCGAACAACAATACGATGTACCAACAGCAAGATTCGTACACCAACGATTACTGGAGAGATTTCTATTCTCCGGGTATGTTAGGTGTATTTCGTGTAATGGAACGCACGTACGCCGCATTGCCAGAGGCAGAGCGTGCAGAGTATGACGCATTCATGCATGCTACTCGCGTGATTGTCTATGGTCAGGCAGCGAAATTGGTAAACAACTTTGGTGACATTCCTTTCAGCGAAGCAGGAAGCTTGCCCGCTACGGATCAAATTGTCTTAGGCAAGTTTGATGATCAAAAGGAATTGTACGATCAGTTTATTACAGCATTTGCCGAGGCAGCGGAGTTCTTTAGTACGTATCAGACTACGAATGATTTTATCCGTGCGGATATCATCAACAGAGGAAATGGTGAGAAATGGCGCAGATACGCCAACTCTTTAAGACTTCGCGCGCTAATGCAGATCTCGAAATCGGATGAGGGGAGAGCACGTACAGACATTATGGCGATGTTAAATGCACCAGAAACTTATCCATTGATCGATGGTACACAAGCATCATTGGAAGCTGGTACTCGTGCTGATGTATTGAATCAAAAATTGACAACCTATACATCTAGTTTATTAGATGCTGTACGTGAGTTGAACAGCCATTATGCACCAGATTATATGTTGAATACGGTGTTGAAGTCAGCTAACGACCCTCGTATGGATGCCCTATTTGGTAAATATGGTAGAACAGAGGGTGGCAGATTTGTGCCTAATGCTGACTATCAAGCACTGCCTATTAAGACTTCAGAAGCTACCGCAGATACCGAATACAGTAATGCTGCACTGCGCCGTTATGCCATTGTAGATTCAGCCACTTCTTGGATCAATAATAACCTTCCAGGTGTATTGATGACGACTTCTGAGGTGAACTTTATCAAAGCAGAAGCACAAGAACGTTGGGGAAGCACAACTGCAGCAAGGACTGCCTATGAGACGGCTGTAGAACAATCAGTAGATTTCTACTTCTACCTGAATGGCGCATCATCTAACAGTTTGAAAGCGACAAGACCTACGGTAGATTCCATCCAGACATTTATTAAAGAGTCGAATATCGCGTACGAAGGTAATTCGCAGGCAAAACTGCAATTGATCGGAACGCAAAAATGGTTGCATTTTGGTTGGTTGCAAGCAGAACAAGCATGGGCAGACTACCGCAGAACAGGTTACCCCGTTTTGCCAGCATTCCCAGTTTCGAACTTGAATGGCTTCCAAAATCCTCCGCTACGTTTGTTGTACCCATCTAATGAGGTAACGAACAATAGCATGAACTATGAGGCGGTAAGATCTAAAGATACGCGTACTACTCGTATCTTCTGGGATGTTGACTAAATCCCTACATCTACCAAACAATTGAAAAGCAAAATGGCTGCTTCCATATCGGAAGCAGCCATTTTTAGTATCGAATAGCTGCTAAAAGCAGTAGCTATAAATAGTTATAAAGATAGAATCTCTACAATTCGAGTCAGGTTGGTATTGACCTGTTTAATGTGTTTGATCGCTTTTTCGAAAGGTGTGTATTGGATCTGTCCACAGATCAAGCCTGCCATCTCTCCACGACGACCTTCAAGCAATCCTTCGACGGCAGCTACACCTAGTCTGCTGGCCAACACGCGATCCATACACGTTGGTTTACCACCGCGTTGGATATGACCTAAGATAGATACGCGAACATCGTAATGCGGAAAGTTTTCTTTGATCTTGTCGGCAACTACTAAACCACCTTCTTTATCACCTTCGGCTACGATGATGATACGAGAAGACTTATTAGAGCGAGATTTATCCAGACGCTTCATAATCGCGTCGTAATCTACATTTAGCTCTGGTATCAATACCGCTTCTGCTCCTGTACTAATACCAGAACGTAGTGCGATCAGACCAGAATCTCGTCCCATCACTTCCACCACAAAAACACGATCATGAGATTCTGCCGTATCCCGAATTTTGTCTACCGCATCTACGACCGTATTGATCGCTGTATCATATCCGATCGTAAAGTCTGTACCGGCCAAATCATTGTCAATCGTGCCGGGCATACCGATGATTGGAATATCAAACTCTTCGATAAATTTGGAAGCTCCGGTAAATGTACCGTCACCACCGATTACTACTAAAGCATCTATTCCAAATGTTTTTAGATTCTCATACGCGCGCTGACGGCCTTCGTAAGTTCGAAATTCATCACTGCGTGCTGTTTTCAAAACCGTACCACCGCGCTGGATGATGTTGGCAACGGACTTCGCGTCCATTGCTTCGATTTCGTTATTTACAAGGCCATCGTATCCTCTACGCACCCCATACATAGTCAAGCCATGGTAGATACCAGTTCGTATCACGGCGCGGATTCCCGCATTCATACCCGGAGAATCTCCTCCGGAAGTTAATACTGCTATATTTTTTATTTGACTCATCAAAAGTTGTTTGTTAGGTAATGGAGAAAAGTAAGCAATCTACTTCTTCGCATTAAACGCATCAATACCACTTTGTAAGTAGGCGGTGTAACTACTGATATCGTAGTCTGCGCCAGTTGGTGGTAACAACACATTGCCTTCTGTATCTACAATGACATACAAAGGCTGCGAATTGCTATTGAAAGTGGCTGCTTGAAAATCACTCCATTTATTACCTATTGTTTTTATTTTTTTACCACTATATGTAGAGGTATATTTCTCTTCTGCTGCCAGCTCGGTACGGTCATCCACAAAAAGTTCGGCCATCACAAATTGTTCGCGCAAGATCTGCGCCACTTTAGGATCGGTCCATACATTGGCTTCCATTTTTCTACAATTTACACAATTCCATCCAGTGAAGTCAATAAGAACTGGTTTGTTGGCTACTTTTGCGGCAGCCAAAGCTTCTTCATAATCATAGTATGGATCAAAACCTTTTGGTGTACCACGTTCGTGGAAGATCTCATAATATTTTTTCTTAGCAGAATCGGGTGATGACGCACTATGCGCTTGACCAACACCGGTGCTTAAATCAAAATCTTGCGTAGCACTTGGCGGCAGGAATGCCGAAATAGATTTTAGCGGCGCGCCCCATAATCCTGGTACCATATATACCACAAAAGCGAATACAATAACTGCAAAGATGGTGCGAGGCACGGAAAGATGGCTCAATGGGCTATCATGTGAAAAACGAATTTTGCCAATCAGGTACAAGCCCATCATGCTGAAGATCGCAATCCATAAAGACAAGAATACTTCGCGATCCAACCAGTTCCAGTGATATGCTAAATCCACATTGGATAAGAATTTAAGCGCCAAGGCCAATTCTAAAAATGCCAATACAATCTTCACGCTATTAAGCCATCCGCCAGATTTTGGCATAGACTTCAACATCGAAGGGAAGATCGCAAACAGGACGAAAGGAATAGCCAATGCGATGGCAAAGCCCAACATTCCGATGGCTGGCCCAAGGCGTTCGCCTTTAGAAGCGGCCTCGACCAAAAGTGTACCGATAATAGGTCCTGTGCACGAAAAAGACACAACCGCTAAACTTGCGGCCATAAAAAACAACCCGATAAAACCACCTTGATCTGACTTTGCATCAATCTTGTTCACGAATGAGCTCGGTAAAGTCAGTTCAAATGCCCCAAAAAATGATGCTGCGAAAAAGACTAGCAATAAGAAAAAGAAGAAGTTAAAGATGCCGTTTGTGGACAAGGCGTTGAGCGCGTCGGAACCAAAGGTAACTGTGATCAACATCCCAAGTGCCACATAGATCGCGATAATAAATACGCCATACAACAGTGCTTGTGAAATAGCAGCAGTCCTTGTTTTGGATTGTTTTGTGAAGAAACTAACCGTCAAAGGCACCATCGGAAAGATACAAGGCATGATAAAGGCCGCGAAGCCACCCAACAATCCTGCAATAAAAATCCCCCATAGAGATTGCTTTGCTTCTTGAGTCTGCGCAGCCTGCGCTTCATTTACTACTTGATCTTCATCAACAGTGGTATCTGCGCCATCCTCAAATTGAATGTCTGCAGGAACTTCTAATAATTCCGCTTCCTCCTCAGAAGCAGGCGATTCGGTAAATTCAATATCCTCGAAAGGAACTAAGGTGTCCTGCGCTTTGGTGGCCAATGCACCAAATGATAAGCTAAACAGGATCGTAATAATAGGTAGGTAAGTTGCTACACGCTTCATATGCAAAATTGAAAACATCGTAAAAATAAAAAAAAGGCAGATAAGGCTGCCTTTTATATTCAGATATTTACCGAATGATTATTTTACGGTAACTGAAAAGCTGTATTCGTCTGGTGGCAAGCACTTTGTTTTATCACACACCATAAACTCTACTGTGCCCGATACTTTCGTTGCTTTGTTGCCATTTAATTTGATTTTCTGTTGGAATACCACCTCTTTATTATGGTAAGGTACGTCCATTTTAAAAGTCTCTTCGTATTTAGATTGAGGCTTTGGCTCCATCGTTTTACCGTTTAAGGTGAAATCATTGGATTTTGCAAAGGTGAAGCTGGTAGCTATTGGACCACCACTAGGTACCGATGTACTATAGATATGCCATCCGTTTTCGATCGTAGCTTTGATAAATACGACCGCCTCGTTGTTGTTCAATTTCTTCGTCGCTACCGTCCATTTTACGGGGTTGTGTATTTGCGCAAAAGCGCCTGAAAGCGCAAAAAATACAAGGGTGAATGCTAATAATGCTTTTTTCATACGTATTGTTCTGTTAAGCGGCTTGTGTTGCCATAACATTAAGACCACGAAATAATAAATGGGTTTAATGATGAGCCAAATATAGGAAATAAAATCACCGTAATAAGGTAACTTCTTTGAAGTAATAAGACTTCATTACAGTGCCATGATCAATATGTAACATGCCGCGCTTATCCACATGCGATATGGTGCCTTCAAAGACTTCACCATTCGCCTCGAACTGCGTCAAATCACCTTTCCGATAAAGCAATTCATTGTATTGAGTAAGCAATTCATTGTATTGAGTAAGCATGCTGACAGGCTCAGACCAATATTTGGCGTACTTCTGCTGAATGATAGAAATTATCTCGGCACAATGCGCCTCCATCGGGCGCTCTGCCAAATCTGGCACTTCCAAGAATAGTGAAGTCGCTTTTGGTGCGATATCTTTAGGAAATTCGCGCTGGCCGATATTCACGCCGATTCCCACAATACTATATCGGATTTCTTGGCCTTTAAGTGTATTCTCGATAAGCACGCCGCAGGCTTTCTTATCACCCAACATCATGTCATTGGGCCATTTTATCCGGCAGTGATCTGTGTATCGACTAAACCATTCGTGCAAACTAAGGCTAATCAATGTTTGAATCGCAAAAACATCATCCACCACTAATTGTTTAGGAAATAAAATGAAACTAAATGTCAGACTTTCACCTTCGGCACTATGAAATGAATTGTCACGTTGCCCGCGGCCTTTGGATTGATGTCTTGCCATAATGGCAGTAAAGTTGTCGCATGGCTTGAAATTTGAAGCTTCTGCTTTTAAGAAGTCATTCGTAGATGCAACTTCATCAACGATAATTATGTTCTGACCGGCGAAATCTCCCGAAAATGTGTTATTTTGCAAAGGAATAAAGATGAGTGACTCACACCAAAAATAGAATATTTTTTAATGAGTAAAGACAAAAAGTTATTGTCATCAGAAAATCTGGCAGAGATAGTCGTGTTGGGGATGCAGGAGAAAAAGGGAAATGAGATTGTGCGTTTGGATATGCGTGAAGTGAATGGATCTGTTTCGGATTATTTTGTGATTTGCCATGCCGACTCTAATGTACAGGTCAATGCCATCGCCAACAGTGTCGAGCAGGAAGTATATAAAGCTTTAGGCCAAGACCCATGGCGTAAAGAAGGCCAAGGAAATGGCGAATGGATTTTGTTGGATTTTATCGATGTGGTGGTGCATATTTTCAAAACGGAAAAACGTAATCATTACGGAATCGAAGATCTGTGGGGTGATGCCGTCACCCAAGCCTATCAGAGTGCCTAACGAGACGAATGTCTCATCTATCAATGTAGAAAATGAAGAAAATACCAAATAAAAAGATTACTCCGGTGCCACCAAGATTCAGTATGATTTGGATCTGGATTGCCATGATTATTGGTTTTATAGGCTTACAGTATTTCTTCCGTTCCGAGCCTTCGAAACGGATCACTTATAGAGAGTTTGAAACGAAAATGCTAATTCCAGGTGATGTCGATCGCTTGGTAGCCTACAAGAATAATGATCTACTGGAAGTAGAAGTCTATATCAAAAAAGACAAACTGAAAGAAGATGACAAATACAAAGACGTTGCGCCGAGAGACAATGCATTAGCCTTGTCTCCGAATGTAGGTCCTCAATATTTGTTTACCGAACCTTCTGCCGAGATATTAGAATCTAAGTTAAAGGTGTCGCAAGATAGCTTGGCTGCCGACCATGCCGAAGTATCGGTCAACTACGAAGACCGCTCCAATCCTTGGGCTGGTTGGTTAGTATCTTTCATCTTGCCATTGGTTATTTTGGTCGCACTATGGATGTTCTTGATGCGTCGGATGAGCGGTGGCGGTGCCGGCGGTGGCGGGCAGCTGTTCAATATTGGTAAATCCAAAGCGCAGCTTTTTGATAAAGAATCGCAGATCAACATCACCTTTAATGATGTAGCTGGTTTAGAAGAAGCGAAAACCGAAGTGATGGAAATCGTAGATTTCTTAAAAAATCCGAAAAAATATACCGACCTAGGGGGTAAAATTCCGAAGGGAGCGTTGCTTGTAGGCCCTCCGGGAACAGGTAAAACTTTATTGGCCAAAGCAGTTGCCGGTGAAGCGCAAGTTCCTTTCTTCTCGTTATCCGGTTCCGACTTCGTCGAAATGTTTGTTGGAGTAGGTGCCTCACGTGTGCGCGACTTATTCAAGCAAGCGAAAGAAAAAGCACCATGTATTATTTTTATCGATGAGATTGACGCCATTGGTCGTGCTCGTGGTAAAAACTCCGTCATGGGTGGTAATGATGAGCGTGAAAATACCTTGAACCAACTTTTGGTCGAGATGGATGGTTTTGGTACCAATGTGGGAGTTATCATCTTGGCTGCAACGAATAGACTGGATGTATTAGATCAGGCATTACTGCGTCCCGGACGTTTTGACCGTCAGATATCTATTGATAAACCAGATTTAATCGGTCGTGAGCATATTTTCAAAGTACACTTGAAGCCGTTGAAATTAGCGGAAGAAGTCGATGCGAAGAAGCTTTCTGCACAAACACCGGGTTTTGCAGGTGCCGAGATCGCCAACGTATGTAATGAGGCGGCTTTGATTGCGGCGCGTAAAAACAAGCCAGCGATTGATATGCAAGATTTTCAAGATGCGATCGATCGTGTGATTGGTGGTCTGGAGAAGAAAAATAAAATCATCTCTCCAGAAGAGAAGAAGATTGTGGCTTATCATGAGGCAGGTCATGCTATTGCAGGCTGGTTTTTAGAACATGCCGATCCGTTGGTAAAAGTATCTATTGTACCACGTGGTGTAGCCGCATTAGGTTATGCACAATATTTGCCAAAAGAGCAGTTCTTGTATACAACGGAACAACTAGTAGATAGTATGTCGATGACTTTAGGTGGTCGTGTAGCAGAAGATATCACGTTTGGAAGAATAAGTACGGGTGCACAAAACGATTTAGAGCGCATTACGCAATTGGCTTATGCGATGGTTGCTGTATATGGTATGAATGATAAAGTGGGCAATGTGTCTTTCCGAGATGCATCGGGCGAGGCACAATTCCAGAAACCATATTCTGATCAGACGGCCGAATTAATTGATGTCGAAGTACGTACCATTATCTCGACGGTATACGAGCGCACGCGTCAATTGCTGCTGGATAAGCAAGATGGCTTAGTGGCGGTTGCTGAGAAATTGTTAGAAAAGGAGATTTTATTCCAATCCGATTTAGAAGAATTATTAGGGAAACGACCTTTTGCGAACAGAACTACCTACGAAGAATTTGTGAATGGCGGAGTAGACGGTGGTGGCGTGCCACAGACCGACTTACAGCTTCCGCCAATTCAGGATGACATTGTCGAGGGTGATCAACCAGAAACAAGTGATTCTGTAAAAGAATAAGAAGTATAAGAAACGTTCACACATAAAATGGAAGGTGCAGCCGAATAAATTGCTGCACCTTTTTTACTATGAATATCCGAAACACCACCGCCAAAGAAAAAATGCTGAAGCAGATCAGACAGGCATTGCTCCATAAACGGGACAATCCATACCCTGATTTTGAAGATACGCCTTTATACGCCGATGAAGAAGAAGCCCTGGATGTCACTTTTGCGCATGAATTTACGGCAGCCGGTGGGCACTTTATATACTGTGATGGCGAGGTAGATCTGATCGAAAACTTGGTCGTGCTGGTAGAAAAGTTGCAGTTGACTAAGATTGCCCTTTGGGAGCCGCAATTGCAGCGTCTGTTAGATCAGTATGGTTTTCCGTACTTACGCTCAGAACAAGACGTGGATCAAGTGGAAATCGGTATTACCTCCTGCGAATCGCTGATCGCTAGAACGGGTAGCGTATTGCTTTCAAATGCTAGCCCTTCGGGTCGTAGATTGAGCATATTTGCGCCAGTGCATATCGTTTTCGCTACGGCTTCGCAATTAGTGATGGATCTCAAGCATGCGTACAAAAAAGTGCAAGATCGTTATCCGAATGAAATACCTTCGTTGCTCACTACGATTACTGGATCAAGTGCCAGCAATGCGATCGGTTATACTGCTATGGATGGAGGGCACGGTCCTGAACAGTGCTATGTTTTTTTAACAGAAGATAGATTTTAAAAAGTATGTTATTAGATTATATCATCAACACGCCCGTTGCTAGTATCATCTTTGCGCTCACCGTTGGTTTGAGTATTTATGCATTTTCAAATCCACCAATATATGGGCGGATGATGTTGCACCCTTACACCGTATATCGCGATCGTAGCAAATGGCCAATGGTGATCACTAGTGGGCTGATTCACAAAGATTGGACGCATCTGATCTTCAATATGCTAACCTTTTACTTCTTCGGTTTTGCGTTGGAAAGTCTTTTAGTCGTGCAAAGTGGTCCTATCGGACACCTCTATTTTGCTGGTTTATACGTCGTGGCGTTGGTTCTGAGCGATATCCCTACCATCATGCAGCAGAAGAACAATTATAACTACCACAGCTTAGGTGCTTCTGGAGCTATTAGTGCCGTGCTCTTTAGTTTTATCCTTTTCTACCCGCGCACCATGCTGTACCTGTTTATGGCGATTCCGATTCCGGCTTTTGTATTCGGATTTCTGTATTTGGGCTATTGTATCTGGGCTTCCAAAAACGCACGTGATGGCATTAATCACGATGCGCATCTCTACGGCGCATTAACGGGAATACTGGTCACCTTGTTATTGTACCCTTGGATCTTCCGACATTTTGCCGAGCAATTCGGTTTTTAGTTCGCCCAATTTGCTTTATCTAAGCTTCGGTATTGGATGGCTTCTGCAATATGCTGTACTTGGGTGTCATCACTCGCATCCATGTCTGCAATCGTACGTGCCACTTTTAAAATGCGGTCATAAGCTCGCGCAGACAATCCCAAGCGCTCCATCGCAGATTTGAGCAACTGTTGACTACTTTCACCTAATCCACACATCGTACGTACTAATGCTGGACTCATCTGCGCATTGCTGTACGTGTTCTGATGTTTGGTAAACCGCATAGCTTGTCTTTCTCTAGCCAATACTACACGTTGGCGAACGTCTGTACTTTTCTCACTAGTTTTTTGCGCGCTCAGCTCTTTGAAAGCAACGGGCGTTACCTCGACGTGAAGATCAATACGATCCATGAGTGGCCCAGAGACTTTGCTCAAATACCGTTGCACGGTTTGGCTGCTGCATGTGCAGCTTTTCTCCGGATGATTATAATAACCGCAAGGGCAGGGATTCATCGAAGCGATCAGCATAAAGCTGGCTGGATAATCCACGGTAAATTTTGCGCGAGAGATCGTGATGTTGCGCGCTTCCAGCGGTTGCCGCATCACCTCCAGCACGTTGCGCTTGAATTCAGGCAATTCGTCTAAAAATAGTACCCCATTATGCGCCAAAGATATCTCGACAGGTTGTGGATTTGTTCCTCCGCCAACCAGCGCAATATTGGATATGGTATGATGTGGTGCCCGGAATGGCCGAATGGTCAGGATCGCATCTTTTGTATTTAATTGTCCTGCTACAGAATGAATCTTGGTGGTTTCCAACGATTCTTCCAATGTGAGTGGTGGTAAAATGGTAGACAAGCGCTTTGCCAACATGGTCTTGCCAGCTCCCGGCGGGCCGATGAGAATGAGGTTGTGTCCGCCAGCTGCCGCAATTTCCATCGCCCTTTTAATATTCTCTTGTCCTTGCACATCGGCAAAATCCACCTCGTGTGCATCCAGTTGCTGTGCGAATTGCGCTTGAATATCAATTTGTAAAGGTGGGATTTTCTCCTTTTCTTCCAAATGATGGATAACCTGACGAAGGTGTTTTACTCCAAACACTTCCAGTCCGTCGACCACTGCAGCTTCAGGAGCATTGGCTTCGGGCAGGATCAGTCCGCGAAATCCATCTTTCTTGGCTTGCAAGGCAATCGGTAAAGCGCCGCGAATCGCCTGAAGCGAACCATCTAAGGATAATTCGCCGATAATAATGTATTCGTGGAGGTTGATAGGTTGTATTTGATTCGATGCGGCTAGAATCGCTACCGCAATAGAAAGATCGTAAGACGAGCCTTCCTTCCTAATATCGGCAGGAAATAAATTAATAACAATCTTTTGCCGAGGCATGCGAAAGCCAACAGCCATGATAGCGCTTTCCACACGCTGTAAACTTTCCCGTACAGCGTTATCGGGTAATCCGACAATATAGTATTTAGTGCCTGTGGTTATATTTACTTCGACCCCAATAGCAGTAGCATCAATGCCATAACAGGAGCTTGCATGCGTTTTTACGAGCATAATTCGGTATATTTATTGAATAGCAGTATCCAGAATAGATAAAGATAGTATTGTTTGTTTAAATAAAATAATATTCTTTAAACGATACTTATTGGTTTTTGCCTTAGTCGTAAAAACACTTTGTATTCTTTGCTGTTATTTTACTAAGTCAATCATCACAATTGTCACATTTTAATATTTATACACATGAATTATAGCGGAAAAGTTTTAACAGCATTGTTAACAGGTTTGGCAGCAGGAACAGTATTAGGCGTATTATTTGCACCAGAAAAAGGATCAGAGACTCGTGACAAGCTTAATGAATCGCTAGCAGATTTGGGTGATGCCATTAAAGAACGCGCGGAAGAACAATTGGATCAATTGAGTGATTTACGCGAAAAGTTAGTTGCTTCATTGAAATCTAAAGCAGCAAGAGCAGAAGCAGCCATCGACGAGGAGATCGAAGAGCACGCGTAATCTGCGCTTATCTATGCCCTGCGCATAGGCATATTTATTAACACAAGTTAGGGGAGTCTTCGCCGATATAAATTGGGTAGACAGATTCCTCCAAACCCATATTTGCATGATGGATCAAAAATTTTCGTTTTCTGGCTCGTTCAATAAACTCAAAGAGTATGTTGATACACAGATAGAATTAGTCAAACTGCGGTCAATAGCGCGTGGGTCTAGAATTTTAGCATCGCTAGTACTAGATATTAGTAAGATTTTACTAGCACTATTGGTGGTTTTTTTTCTGGCCATGGCGCTCGCTTTTTATCTTGGACAGCTATTTAATAATTATGCATTAGGCTTTTTGGCAGCAGGTATTGCTTTTGCAATTATCATTGTGATTATAAATGTAGCCAAGGGCAAGTTAGAATTACTGTTAATGGATTTGACCATTCGCAAAGTATTAGGCAAGTGGCACGAGGAAGACGATCATCTAGAAGAAGATCGGCTGAGCAGACTCCGTAGAAAAGCGGCGCAGGCAGAGCAGGCAGCCGCTAAGATTAAGGAAGAAATAGAAATCATAGAAGATGAGCACGAACAAACAGTTGAGAAGTAGGATAACTAATGTTAATGATCTGTTGAACGAGATTGATCGTATCAGTGTCCTTCGTGATGAGCAGGAATTATACTTCGGTACGCAGTACAAGCTGCTTAAACATAAAATCGAAGCGCCCGTTCGATTTGTCAATATGATTACGGCTCATGTGCCGGGTGTTGGTAGAGTTCGAGATGTGGTTTCTTCTATTTCCGCGAATACGGGTAAAAGCAGTGGAAAATCCGATTGGATTACGAAAGTTTTGCGCTTAGCAACACCATTGGTGCTCAATCGTACGTTGCTTAAAAATGCAGGTTGGTTCAAAAAAGCAGTGGTAACTGTTGCCTCGGAAACAGCTGTTGGGCAGGTGAATCAGAATAGCATATCCAATGCCGTTGCTGGTATTGCAAGCTTTATTCGTCCGAAAAAGAAAACTCAGAAAGCAAATTTAGTAGCGGGTGAAATTACGGCTGAAGAAGCGGTAGAAGGTAATAAATACGGAATCCCAAAAGATAGCGAAGCCTATTAGTCTTTCTAAATCTTTGTAATAGATAAAAAAAGCGTTCATGAGATAGTGAACGCTTTTTTATGTTATTGAAAACCTTAACCGTTGGAAAGAAATTCTCAGACCGAATAGAGGTGTGCGAATTAATTCCCTTTTTGCTTATTTTGAAAATCCTGATACGCTAATCGTATGCCCTCTTCCAGTTCAATCTTGTGCCTCCAGCCTAGATTGTGCAATTTCTCTACATCCATCAGCTTACGCGGCGTGCCATCTGGCTTGCTGCTGTCGTAGCGTAAAGCGCCTTCAAAGCCAACAATTTGTTTGATAAGCTGTGCCAAATCTTTGATGCTAATATCTTCACCTACGCCCACATTGATAAATCCGCTTTCGCTGTATGTATCCATCAAGAAAATACAAGCCTCTGCCAGATCATCGGCGTATAAAAATTCGCGCATTGGCGTACCCGAGCCCCAGATTACGACCTCTTCCAACTGTTGCTCTTTAGCTTCGTGAAATCGACGAATTAATGCCGGCAGCACATGGGAGTTTTCAGGATGGTAATTATCATTCAAACCATATAAATTAGTCGGCATCACCGAGATAAAGTTGTCACCATATTGTGCGCGATAGGCTTCACACATTTTGATACCTGCAATCTTCGCAATCGCGTAAGGCTCATTTGTGGGCTCTAATAAACCAGTTAACAAAGCATCTTCTTTCAATGGTTGCGGCGCCATTTTAGGATAAATACAAGAAGATCCCAGAAACATCAACTTTTTCACTGCGTGCACATGCGCTTGATGAATAACATTGTTTTGTATTGCTAAATTCTCATAGATGAAATCTGCACGATAGGTATTGTTCGCTACGATGCCACCTACTTTGGCAGCCGCCAGGAAAACGAAGTCTGGCTTTTCTTGCGCAAAAAACTGGGCTACGGCGTTTTGATCGCGTAAATCCAGTTCGGCGGAAGTTCTCGTCACAATATTTTCATAGTCTGATTGTTGTAATTTCCGGTATATCGCAGAGCCCACCATACCCCGATGTCCGGCCACATATATTTTAGCTTTTTTATCCATTCAACTTTATTTTTGCAACTCTGTCAGGACTAAGATTTCTTCCTTTTTTTAGAATATACCCTTGCGGTATTCGTATTACCACAAATATAAGGTTATTTTTGCGCCAGTTATCTTGCCGGGTGATCAGCCTCTAGTCATTATTATCTAGAAATCGTATTCATTCGCAGGCAAACAAGAAGCACAATAGTAACAATGGGTAAAGATAAACTACGCAGATTTGCAGAGGTAGCTACATTCAAAAATGTAGTACAACTAGATGCAGGTAAAGATTATAAAGGCCAATGGGCCAAAGAATTTTTTGGTAATGAGAAGCCGATCATATTAGAATTAGCTTGCGGTAAAGGAGAATATACGGTGAACTTGGCGAAGCTTTTTCCGCAGACCAATTTTATCGGTGTCGACTTTAAAGGAAACCGGATCTGGCGTGGTGCAAAAACAGCCTTGGAAGAAGGGATTGACAATGTCGGCTTTTTACGCATACAGATCGAAAGCATTCTGGAGCACTTTGCAGAAAATGAGATTTCAGAAATCTGGATTACCTTTCCTGATCCACAACCTCAAGATAGTCGCGAGAAAAAGCGCTTAACAAGCCCTCGTTTCTTGGAGAAATATAAAATCATTTTGAAAAATGATGGTATTATGCACCTCAAAACCGATAATGATGGTTTTTATGCCTATACATTAGAACAAATCGCAGCCTCCAACATGCCGGTAACCAAAGCAACGACAGATCTATACGTGTCTGATTTGGTAGACGAGGTGCTATCTATCAAAACCTATTACGAAAAGAAATACCTGGCAGACGACAAGAACATCAACTACGTGCAGTGGCAATTCCCACAAGCGTTATAATCCAGCCGAGTTAAATTGTAGATCGTACAACTTTTTGTACGCGCCATCGAGCACCAATAATTCTTGATGCGATCCTGCTTCCAGCATTTCTCCTTTTTCTAGCACGATAATCTTATCGGCTCGTTGAATAGTAGATAAGCGATGCGCAATCACGATCGCAGTCCTTCCATCCATGAGGTTCTCAATAGCCGATTGGATCAATTGTTCTGTTTCCGTGTCTACAGAAGAGGTAGCTTCATCTAATATCAAGATTTCAGGATCGTGTACCAGCGCTCTGATGAAAGAGATTAGCTGACCTTGTCCTGCCGACAACGTAGATCCACGCTCTTGCACTTGATAATCATAAGCGCCAGGCAGTCTTTCGATAAATTCATGCGCGCCAACTTTTTTAGCAGCATCTACGATGGCATCCATCGATATCGTGGTATCGTACAGATTGATATTGTTGAGGATCGTGTCTGAGAACAAGAATACATCTTGCAATACCGTAGCGATAGTTTGGCGCAAATACGCCAAATCGTACTCCCGGATATCGACACCGTCGAGCAAAATTTGTCCACGTTGAATTTCGTAAAAACGACTTAAAATGTTGATTGTCGATGATTTTCCGGCGCCAGTCGCACCCACCAGTGCGAGCGTTTCACCCGGTTGCACCGTGAAACTGATGTCTTTCAACACCCACTTTTCGTCGTTGTAAGCGAACCAGACATTTTTAAATTCAATCTTACCGCGTACCGTTTCTGGTTGATAATTCCCTTCATCCGGCGTGAATTCTTGTGTGTCGAGCACCTCAAAAATACGTTCGGCAGAGATCATACCCATCTGCAAGGTGTTGAATTTATCAATCAATTCTCGGATTGGCCGAAAGATCATTGTGATGTACATCAAGAAAGCGACCACCACACCAGGCGAAATAGCATCAGCCAAGATTTGCTTCGCACCATACCACACTAACAAACCGGTCGCTATGGCTACGATCACCTCCAAAACAGGGAAAAAAATCGAGAAATACCAGTTGGCGCGGATATGCGCATTTCTATGCTCCGCGTTGATCTCCTTGAACTTGCGCATTTCCTGTTCTTCCCGTGCGAAGTACTGAATGATGGCCATGCCCGAAATATGCTCTTGCAAAAACGTATTTAGATTCGAAACCCATGTACGCACACTTTGGAAGGCCGACTTCATGGCCTCCTTGAAAATATACGTGGCTGCGATCATCAAAGGCATGGGAATCAAAACGACCAAAGTCAGGCGCCAATCCGTATAAAACATCACCAATAAAATGACGACTAATTGCAACAGGTCGCCAATAATTTGGATCAATCCTTCGGAGAATATATTAGCGATTGTTTCTAAATCGGAGATCGTTCTGGTGATTAATCGGCCGATAGGTGTATTGTCAAAATACTTGAGGCGTAAGTTCGTGATATGTTCAAAAACCTGAATACGGATATCGCGAATCACCGATTGTCCCAAGGTATTGGTCATCAAAGTATGAAAGTAGCGAATCACCGTTTGCAAAAGCAAAAGCGCAATCATGGCGATGAGCATCTTGGTTAATCCGCCTGGATTACCAGCCAGAATGTAACGGTCTACAGTATGCTCTACCAACATCGGTAATGCGGGCGCTACTGCTGCCAACAAAATAGTGAGCACAACAGAAATCCAAAATACCGTACGATAAGGGCGAATATATTGTGCCAATCGACTCAGCAATTTAGAATCGTAGGCTTTTCCAGCGACTTGTTCTTTTTTCACGATGGTTGATCGATATAAGGGTAGATAATTTGGGTAAGGTACAGACCGCAAGCAGGCACCGATGCGCCGGCTTGACTTCGATCTTGACTGGCAATTACTTCAGCAACGTGCTCTACAGATTTACCTTTTAAGCCAACTTCCAATAATGTGCCGACGATCGCACGCACCATATTGCGCAAAAACCGGTCGGCTGTAATGTGAAACGTCAATCGTTGGCCGTCCAGTACCCAGCGCGCTTCCGTGATCGTGCATATATTGGTAAATACCTGCGTATGTGATTTGCTAAAACAGCCAAAATCCTTTTTGCCCAGTAGCAATTGTGCGGCAGCATTCATTTTATCAACATCCGGCATGTCACGAAGCAACCAAGAAGCATCTTGCAGAAATGGATTTTTGCCTAAATGAATATGGTATTCGTAAGATCTGGAAGTCGCATCAAAACGTGCATGTGCCTCCGCATGTACGGGCAACAATCGTTGTACGCTAATATCCGAAGGCAGGATGGCGTTCAAGGCGTGGACAAATCTTTGTGGTGAGCTGATTTTTTCCGACGGAATATCCGCATGCACATATAATTTTGTGGCATGCACGCCCGTATCGGTGCGGCCGGCGCCCGTTGTCTCGACTTCCTGTCGCAACACGGTCTGCAGCGCTTGCTGCAATTTCTCTTGCACAGAGACAGCATTCTGCTGGATCTGCCATCCATGATAGGCAGTGCCTTTGTATGCGATTTCCAAAAAGTAGCGTTGAGTGTTTGCTTGCACGGAGGCAAAGTTACGCAATTTTACGTTGTCTGAATGTAAAGACCGCCGGTACAAAGTCGGATCTGTTTAACCAATCTGTCTGTGCTTTTTACACCGGGGATAACTTGGCTTAACGCGGATATTTTTAGTACCTTTAAAACGTATAAAAGAAGAAACGACCATGAAAACACTAAAAGGGCCAGCGATCTTTTTGGCACAATTTATTGATAATACCGCACCTTACAATACGTTAGAAAATATTTCCAAATGGGTAAAATCATTAGGCTATGTCGGTGTGCAAGTGCCGACCAATGATCCGCAATTTTTTGATATGCAAAAGGTAGCAGAAAGCAAAACTTATGCAGACGAAATCAAAGGCCGACTAGCCGAAATCGGGGTAGAGATCACCGAGCTTTCGACGCATTTGCAAGGCCAATTGGTAGCTGTACACCCGACCTACGATAAATTGTTTGATGGATTTGCGCCAGCAGCCGTACACAATAATCCAAAAGCACGTACCGAGTGGGCCATCGATCAACTAAAATTAGCGGCTAAAGCGTCGGCTAACTTAGGTTTGAACGCGCATGCTACCTTTAGCGGTTCATTGTTGTGGCATATGGTTTATCCTTGGCCACAGCGTCCGGCAGGTTTGGTAGAAACAGGTTTTAAAGAATTGGCCAACCGCTGGTTGCCGATTCTGGATGAATTTGATCGTTATGGTGTGGATGTGTGTTACGAAGTGCATCCTGGAGAAGATTTGCACGATGGTGTTTCTTACGAACGTTTTTTAGAAGCAGCTAACAATCACCCAAGAGCCTGTCTATTATATGATCCATCACATTTGTTGTTGCAAGGAATGGATTACCTGAGCTATATAGATCACTATCATGAGCGTATCAAAATGTTCCATGTGAAAGATGCGGAGTTTAATCCAACAGGGAAGCAAGGTGTATATGGCGGCTATAGCAATTGGTTGGATAGAGCAGGTCGCTTCCGTTCGCTTGGCGACGGGCAGGTTGATTTCAAATCCATCTTTAGCAAATTAGCGGCCTATGATTACGAAGGTTGGGCTGTACTAGAGTGGGAGTGTGCGATCAAAAACAGCGTTGACGGTGCTACTGAAGGCGCGCAATTTATTAGCGACCACATCATCAAAGTGACCGAGAGAGCATTTGACGATTTTGCGGCTACCGGTTCCGACGAAGCGTTTAACCGTAACCTGTTGGGGATTTAATCATTGGAATTACAAATAATATGAAATTAAGTCTGGGTTTTTCTCCGTGCCCGAATGATACCTTTATCTTCGATGCCTTGATTCATGGTAAGATCGATACGGGCGATCTTTCGTTCGAACCGAGTTATCAGGATGTGGAGACACTGAACCAAATGGCCTTCGCGCAGCAATTGGATATTACCAAACTAAGCTATCATGCATTTGCCTACGCGGCAAAAGATTACGAATTGTTGGATGCGGGTAGTGCGTTGGGCTTTGGCGTAGGGCCATTATTAATTACGAAGGATAAAGATCTTGCCGAGCGTCTGTCAAATTACGCAGGGCAAGATTTGCCAGCAGATCTGTTGGGTTTGCGTGTCGGTATTCCCGGAAAATATACCACGGCCAATTTTCTGTTGGGCTTGGCTTACCCCCAATTGACCAATAAACAGGAATTGGTGTTTTCAGATATTGAAAATGCCGTACTGGATGGACGGGTTGATGTGGGGTTGATTATTCACGAAAATCGTTTTACGTATAGCGAACGCGGTTTATCCAAAGCACAAGATCTGGGCGAATTCTGGGAACGAGGTACTGGATATCCTATTCCTCTGGGCGGTATTGTGATCAAACGATCGCTGCCGCAATCGGTGAAACAGCAGGTGAATCAGCTCATCGCGGATAGCGTACGATTTGCCTTTGCCAATCCGAAGTCTGGGCTAGATTACATTCGCAGTCATGCCCAAGAAATGGAAGAATCGGTGATGTACCAACATATCGATTTGTATGTCAATAAATATTCCGAGAATCTGGGTGAGAAAGGGCGTGCTTCCGTCAACTATCTATTTAGTGAAGCGGAGCGGCTGGAATTAATCCCGCCGCGCACGCAAGATTTATTTTTAGCTTCGATCTAACATTCAGGGAGACTGAGCGGCACTTTTACGGCGAGTCCACCGTCGGCAGTCTCCTTGTATTTCACATTCATATCTTGCGCGGTAGCCCACATCGTGCCGACGACGGCATCCAAACTCACTTTTGCTTTTTCTGGATTCGATTGTAAGGCTAATTGTGCTGCGGTAATCGCTTTGATGGCGCCCATGGTATTGCGCTCAATGCATGGAATCTGTACCAATCCTCCGATCGGATCGCAGGTCAACCCCAAATGATGTTCCATTGCGATTTCTGCGGCCATCAAGACTTGTCGCTGCGAGCCGCCAAGACATTCGGTGAGCGCACCAGCCGCCATGGCTGACGAAACGCCAATTTCGGCTTGACAGCCTCCCATCGCGGCAGAGATCGTAGCGCCTTTTTTGAAAATCGATCCTATCTCGGATGCGGTCGCCATGAATTGAATGATCTTCTGTTCGTTGAACGCGTCGTAGAATGTAATGTAATATTGTAAAACCGCAGGAATTACGCCTGCTGCGCCATTAGTGGGTGCCGTGACCACCCGACCGAACGAAGCGTTTTCTTCATTCACCGCTAGGGCAAAACAACTCACACAATCCAAAATATAACCAAAATCTTTACCGCCGGCGCGAATCGCTTCCAGCCAAGAGGCAAAATCATGGTACGGGCGGTCTTTGACAATACGCTTATTGAGTTTGGTAGCGCGGCGTTCTACTTGCAATCCGCCCGGCAAAATGCCATTGGTGTGGCAGCCTTTGTAGATGCACTCCTTCATAGTCGCGAATATCTTTAGAATACCTTCTTTGGTTTCCTCTTCGCTGCGCCAAGCCAATTCATTTTCCAGAACCAACTCCGATATCTTCAATCCTGTCCGTCTCGACCAAAACAAGACATCTTCTGCGCTATCCATTTGGAATGGAAGATCCACTTCGGTTGTGCCAGCGCTCTGTTCTTCTTCTTGCACCACAAAACCTCCGCCGATCGAATAATAGGTTTCGCTTAGCGCAGATCCATCTTGCAGAAAAGCTTGAAAAGTAACCGCATTCGGGTGAAAAGGAAGACTTTCATTGTACAAGAACAGCATGTGTTCGTTGTAAACGAAGTCGATTTGATGCTTAGCCCCAAGCTCGATCTTACAAGAAGATTTGATACGATCTATTTTTGGGACGACATCGTATACATCAAACGTGACTGGATCATCTCCGCTCAGCCCAAGTAAAATAGCGATATCTGTACCGTGGCCTACACCGGTTTTTGCTAATGATCCGTATAATAATACGTTGACCTGCTGTACATTTTCTATTCCGGCACGGGCATCTACCGTTTGTACAAATCGCTGTGCGGCACGCCAAGGCCCCAAGGTATGAGAGCTGGACGGACCGATGCCGATCTTAAACATGTCGAAAATAGAAATCTGTTCGCTGGCCATAAATAGATTTAAAATTTCTCAAAAATACGGTATAAAAAGCGCGTATTTTTATTAAATGTTAAATATTAACAAGTATTTAATGATACTATAAATTCGCATTCATTTACATGCCAGCGCCAAATTTGTACTTGCGTGATATAGTCACCGGCAGTTTACCTTCCGAGCGTATATCTTTAAATAGCACTTTGGCCGCAGCACGCTGCATGAAAGCATCATTTTGGTAGGCCATAATAATGCTGCCGCTTTGGCTCACATCCAGGTTGTTGAGCGTGTACGGGTTGGCATTTACAATGGTAATGGTGTTTTTATTGGTTACTTTATCGATAAATCCTACCACATCTTCTGAAAGTGGCAATGTGCTTTGCGGTCTGTTTCGTGCATCGTGAATAGCAACAATCACTTGACCATACTTTCGCGCTTCCATCGCAATTTCTTGCAAGCGCTCTGGTGATTCGTTGTTCGATACGTACAGCTGCATGATGCCACGTACACGACTCGCAATTAGTTGCTCTAAAGCCTGCGGCTTATTGATGCCGACGCTAATGAGTAAGGTTGGGCGTCCGCGATTGAAGGAGTTGATGGCGCGCTGCGAACGTAAAACGGTGATCGAAGCTTCTGCTAAGCGCTGAACCAATTGTTTGGATGCGGCGCTATTCAAATCATTGTATAGATTTTTGGTAGATACTGGTTGGTATTTGTCCAGACCTAACCAGTATTTGGTTGCCAAGACTTTTTTAACCCGGCGATCGATATCTGCTTGCTTGATACTACCGTTTTTAATGGCTTGTTCGATTAGTTGGATCGCGCGGCCACTATTCTCTGATATTTCCAACAAATCATTGCCTGCCTCGATGGCCATCACATCGGCACGACCATTGGGGAAAAATTTAGTTACGCCTTTCATGTCCATCGCATCGGTTACGGAAAGACCTTGAAAACCCAATTCATTGCGGAGCAAATCGGTTACGACTTTTTTGGAGATGGAAGAAGGGATGTTGGGGGTATTATCTAAGGCAGGAATGTGCATATGCGCAACCATAATAGCCGGTGCGCCGGCGCGAATCAATTCCCGAAAAGGAAATAGCTCCAATTCATCCAATCTTTTCTTGGAGAAATCCAATTGAGGAAGATCGTGATGCGAGTCTACATCGGTATCCCCGTGTCCGGGAAAGTGCTTGAGCGAGGCCACAATACCGCCCGCTACCATACCGTCCATGTACGCTTTTGCTTTACGCGTCACATTTTCCTTGTTATCGCCAAAAGACCGGAAGTTGATGACAGGATTTTGTGGGTTGTTATTAATGTCTACTACCGGCGCGAAATTAAAATGCATGCCCAATCGTAAGAAATCTTTGGCCACTTGCTTTCCCATATCGTAGATCAATTCGTCGCGCTGAATAGCGCCCAGCGTCATTTGATAGGGGAACGACGTGGTCGAATCGGCTAAGCGCATGCCCAAACCCCATTCACCATCAAACGTGATCAATAAGGGCACTTTACTATCTTTCTGATAACGGTTGAACATATCAGCGTGTCGCACCGGTCCACCTTGAAATACAACTAACCCGCCCAGTTTTTCCTGCCGTACAATACGGCCGACCGAATCGATATAACGCGTGCCACGATCTGTATGTGCTCTAATAAGAAGTAATTGCGCAATTCGTTCGCGCGGCGTCAGCTGCTGAAAGGTGCGCTCTACCCAAGGATGAGATTGATTAATAAACGGCACAAAATCGCGTTTGGCTTGGCCATAACTATTTGACGTAGCGAAAAAAGATATACAAGTAATGACAAGAAACAGGTACTTCATAGGTATCGTAAAGATAGGTAATGGTGGTGTTAAATCAACTGGTATTTGTCTTCAATCAGTTGGGTCAGCTCTGCAGCATTTCGTACTTCGCCGCAGGCTTCTTTTTTCCACAGCATATCGATAACCAATAATAAATACTGCGTTTCTAGCTCCGGCTTGGCATAGCCCAATTCCTGAAATGCCTTTAGGATGATCGATTGCACGGGCTTCATAAAGTGCTCATGCTGTGTACGCGACAACTCATCGTGCGAGAGTCTTTCCTGCATTTTCCAAAATAAGGGCTCTTCTGCGACTAGTTTATTAGGAAGCAGAATCATATTGCGCAAAAATTCTTTGGCGCCTTTGTAGGTAAGCATGCCTTTGTGGTGCATCACCACGCGGCTATATCCTGTTTTGATGATGAAGGAAAGCAGCCTGTCTTTATTGCCAAAATGTTTGAAAATCAATGCCTCTGACACGCCCGCCTGTAGAGAGATTTCTTTGGTGGAGGTGTCAGCAAAACCTTTTTCAGCGAATAGTGAGGTGGCGGTCTGTATAATTCTATCTTTCCTACTAATGGCTGTTTCTTTCATAGTTGACTGTCTGAAGCAAAGATATTGAAAAATGACAATCCTTGTCTTTCGTATTGATTTATTAAAGTATGCGGCCGCCTTTTTGTAAGAAAATTTCCTTTTTGTCCATGAAGGTCGTCTTATCAATTGGCTTGGTCGCGCGAGAAATAATGGCGGTCTTGAAACCCGCTTCTAAGCTATCCATCGCGGTGAAGTAAACACAATAATCGGCTGCCAATCCGCAAACGTGTACTTCGCTTACCGCTCTTTCCTTCAAATAGCCCTGTAATCCGGTCGCTTTTCGTTGACCATTATCAAAAAAACCGCTATAGCTATCGATATCTCGCTCTGTTCCTTTTCTAAAAATAGCTTCTATAGCAGCTGTATTCAGCATGTCGGATAATTCGGCCCCTGCCGTGCCTTGTACACAGTGATCTGGCCAAAGTGTTTGCTCTAAACCATGCAATTCAATTTTTTCGTAAACCTGCGTGCCGGGATGCTGACTCGCGAAGCTGCCGTGATCTGCGGGATGCCAATCTTGCGTAGCAACTACCAAATCATAGTCTTTCTGCAAAGCATTGATGGCCGGGATAATCGTATCGCCGGCTGGAACAGCCAAAGCGCCTTCGGGCAAAAAATCCACCTGTACATCGACAATGATAAGTGCTTTCATACTCAAATATAACTAATCGATCGTTAATCGATAGCCTACCCCGCGGATGTTTGTAATCTTAATACGTTCGTCTTTAGACAAATATTTTCGGATTCGGCTGATAAACACATCTAAGCTTCGCCCGGTGAAATAGGTGTCATCACCCCAATAGGTGCGGATGATCTCTTCGCGCGGAACTACTTGATCTTTACGCTCGAATAGGCGGCGTAGCAATTCGGCTTCCCGAAAAGAAAGTTTGTCCGTTTCACCTTCGAAGCTCAATAAAAACTTCTGTGTGTCCAACCGATAATTGCCTATTTCGTAATGTTGCTGATCGTGGTATTGTCTTGTGGCGCGATGCGCCGATTCAATGCGTACGATAAGTTCCTCAATTTTAAATGGCTTGCGTATATAATCATTGCCGCCCAGATGAAAGCCTTTGACCAAGTCGGCCGTCTGCGTCATAGCGGTTAGAAAGATAATCGGTGTTTTGGTGTCGATCTTACGTATTTCGGTGGCCAAGGTAAAGCCGTCCATCAAGGGCATCATCACATCTAACACCATCACATGCGGACTGAATTTTTTCAATATTTGCAAGGCATCTTGTCCATTGACCGCATGCTTCACCTCAAAGCCATGTTCCTCGAGGCTTTCCCCAACGATCATCGCCAAACTCAATTCGTCTTCGACATATAAAATTTTCAGCATATTATTTATTTTTTGGATGAGGAATGGTGTTTTGAGGGAATGATATCGTAAAAGTGGTGCCCTCGCCAGATTTGCTATCTACCGTAATGTTGCCGTCGTGCTGATGCACTACTTGCTGCACGTAGGCTAGTCCTAAACCAAATCCTTTCACACTATATAGCTCGCCATTCGGTACACGGAAAAACAGATCATAAATGTTTTTGTGATACGCCTTCGGAATGCCAATACCATTGTCGCTGATGCGGATCTGAATCGCTTTTTCAGTGGCCGTTACGATAATCTTCACCTGTGGTGAAGGCGATTGATTGTATTTGATCGCATTATCTATCACGTTAGAAAATGTATTGCGAAGATGAGCCAAGTCACCATTCAACCATATTACAGGTTGCTGCGGAGGCAATATCAAATTTATTTGTGCAGTGCTAACCAACCGGAAAGACTCTAATATCTCTCGAAGGAGTAAAGCAAGATCAAACGCAGTGTACGTTAAGTTTATACCGCTACGCACATTGCTATTAAACTGCAACACGTTTTCTACCATAAGCGTAAGATGTTCAAGCTCGCGTTTTGATATGGTCAAATACCTATCCCAACGTTCCGGATCGTTTTTAGCTCCAGAACGTTGCAGCGCTTCTACCGCTGCGCTGACCGTTGATAAGGGCGTTTTGAGCTCATGCGTCATGTTGGTCACGAAAGATTGCTGTAGGACGGCCAACTTATTCTGCTTTCGGATCGTTTTGAACAAGGCTAGAAAGGTACCGATCAATGCGAAGAGCAAGAACAGAGAGAAAATGATCTGCCCAAGCATGTTGGAGATAATATGTTTCCAGATGTGGGTTAACTCGGCATATAGATAAAGATTGTTTTCTGCATTAATCAATATTGGTCGCGTGGTCAGGATATCGTTGCTGCGAATCTCGCGCGGTTCGTTGTATCCTCTACGTGCTATTTCATGCACTTTAAGTTGCACGTTAGCACGATCTATACCTTGGTAAGCAAGCTCTTGTTTGTACTCTATTAATAAGGTGTCTAAAGCGGCGGGAGACAACTCTGCGTCTCTTCCCTGTAGCATCCAATGATTGATTTCTCTTGGTTTGCGGCGTTCGCCGTGTTCCTGGCGATTGTTTCGATGGGTTTCACGGTATTGTCTGCGAATACTATCCTGCCTTCTTGTAGCATTCTTCTCCATCCAAGCGTATATACTATCAACTGCAATGATGGGATATGCCCTGCTGATATCTTCCGCAAGGTTTTTCTGGTAGCTATTGCGCGTATTGTTGCCCGTGATGTCGTTGCGCGCGTAATAATCACTTAAGGTGCTGAGCAATGCTTGATCGGCTTTTGCAAAAGTCAATTCGCGGTGGTCGTTATACGAATTGTATAGCCAAAAACTGAGGACGGATAGTATTCCAGCCGTGATTAAGACGATAAGTAGTGCTAGGACTTTGTGGTTTTTTAACATGATTAAAACAAATTTAATTTAGTAGCTTTGCACCGCATAGGTAATTGTTGATTTTTAACAAAATATAACACTGATTAACAGTAACGTTCGGTTACATTTGCAATTCATTGGTTTTTATGCTAAAACATTTCATATTTATTGCCTTCGGGTTCGTTTTTGTCGGCGCGAGTGTCTTATTGTCGAGTTGTGAGAAAGATATGGCTATCGCATTGAACAACGATAACGTTGATGCATTGAACTTAGCTTCGGTGGATTCTTTATCTGTGCAGATTACAAATCTAACACTACAACATATCCCTACTTCGGGAGCAGGAGCTATTCTATTAGGCCGATATGTTCGTGATGGTGTTGGTAGTGTTACTGTTGCGCCGTATTTTCAGGTAGAACCAGAGAATTACACCTATACAGACATTCCAGAAGACGCGCGTTTTGATTCTGTAAGACTAGTACTTCGCAGACATAATCAATTGCATGTACAAGGAGACACCACTCAATCACATACTATTCGCGTACACCGTATCACACAACGTCTGGAAACAACAACATTGCAGGCCGGGGGAATAAATAACGTTGAGATACCTTTTTATGTGCAAAATCCAGCCATTTTTGGTAATCAATCTTTCCAAGTGGATCAAACTCCGTTAGGAGAATTGAGCTATTTGCCAGCTCCTGGTAGAAGACAAAGCCTATCCATTCGTTTGGATAATGCTTTCGGGCAAGATTTGTTTGATAAAATGCAAGCGGATGATGCACGCGTCATCTCGGCAGCCAATTTTACAGAATACATGAATGGCTTCGCCGTGATTCCGGATGAAGAGAATACCAGTGTGATTGCTTATAATGATACTATTCAGGCAGAGATTCATTACTCTTATATCGGCGCTGGCGGATTGCGTGAAGCTGCGCAGAAGGATTTGGTCATTCGCAACTATAATTTAAAATATAATAAGTATTCGGCAGATAGATCGGGTACGCCTTTTCAATCATTGACTCCGCTAAATCCATTACCTGGTACACAAACCAATGGCGTAGGAGTAGTGCAAGCAGGAACAGGTGCGGCAGTGCGGATAGATTTTCCGGCGCTTCGCAATTTCTTACAAACTCCAGGGATAGCGGTGAATAAGTTGGAACTGGAAGTGGAAGTCGAATCGAACGAAAGTTTTATGTATCCTTTACCGACAGGACAGGATGCGCCATCGCTGTATTTGGCGAATAGTAGTGGAGTCGCTTTGAATTTTATTCGTGCACCATTCACAACTGATATTCAACGTGGGCAATATATACCCGCTAATAACACGGGACAAAATGCGACATACCGATTCAATTTAATTGAGTATGTTCGTACGATCAATAGCGAGAGTAATGCGCCTAGTGGATTAGTGCTATCTTTACCACCAGCTTCTTTAGTCGGCACAGCCAATTCGTTGCTGATCGCTACAGAAGATAACAAACCTAAAATCAAATTAAACATCTTATACACAAAATTTAATTAGTCATATGAAGAAGAAAAACTGGCTAGCATTACTTTTAGTTGGTGCGATTGCGACTACATCTTTCCAATCCTGTTCGAGTGATGACGATGAGACGACTACAGGAGACACTGGGCCGACAGAATGGACCAGATCAACAGTTGCACCTGGAGATCCTAGAGAAGGTGCGGCATCTTTTGTGATTAATAATCAGGCATTCCTTGTTGGCGGATACAACGCTACACGCGCTATTTTACAAGATGCATGGGCTTTTAATGGATCGCAGTGGGAACCTAAAGCAGATTTCTCAGGTCCAGCACGTCACCGTGCAGTAGGTTTTTCCATTGGTGAAGCAGGCTTCGTAGGTACAGGTTTTGACGGTACCAATGCATTGAAAGATTTTTACCGTTTTGATGCAGCTGCAAACACGTGGACTCAGATCGCTGATTTTCCAGGAGAAGCTCGTTTTGGTGCTGTTGCATTCTCACTTGGTGGTAATGGATATGTTGGTTTGGGAGAGACTCCAGCCGGCAGAACATTTAGCGACATTTATCGCTACAACCCAGCGAACGATACATGGACTTTAGTACCAACTCAATTCGGTTGGACTCGTTCTGGCGCTTTTGCATTCGTAATTGGCAATAGAGCATATGTTGGTGGTGGTCGTTTCAACAATCAATTACCAGAAGATTTCTTCTCTTTCGACGGAACAACTTGGACTAAATTGAATGACTTGAATCGTAATGATGCGAGTCAGACGTATGATGTAAGACGTCAAAACACGTCGGCATTTGTCATCGGTGGTCAAGGTTATGTCGTGAGTGGTAGAGGACCAGCAGGTTTGGTAGCTAACGTATGGAAATACGATCCAGGAAGTGATATCTGGTCAAATGAGCACCAAGCAGTACAAGGTAGTGGCGCGCGCGAAAAAGCAGTGGGCTTCGCGATTGGCAATAACGGCTACATCACAACGGGTTCTGCTGGTACAGGTCGCGAGCAGTTCTACAGCGAAACACTGGTATTTACACCTGTAAGATAAGTAAGATTAAAAAGGATACGCTATAGTGAGTATCCTTTACAATAAAAAGAGCCGGATGATTATAGCAATCATCCGGCTCTTTTATGTTTATCCTTCTTTAAGGGAAGAAGTCAATTGATCGGATTAACCGATCAATTGTTTTTTATGTAATAGCTCTGCTACTTGCACCGCATTGGTTGCAGCACCTTTACGTAAGTTATCTGCTACTACCCAAAGGTTAAGCGTTTTGTCCTGAGATTCGTCTCTGCGAATACGGCCCACGAAAACCTCATCTTTACCATGTGCATCCTTTGGCATTGGGTATTCCAATTTTGATGGATTATCCACAACGATGATACCTTCTTGAGCTGCCAATAGGTCGCGAACTTCCTGAAGATCAAAATCATTCTCGAATTCGATATTAACAGACTCCGAGTGACCTCCAATTACAGGAATACGGACCGTCGTTGCGGTTACGCGGATAGAATCATCACGCATGATCTTGTTCGTTTCCTTGATCATCTTCATCTCTTCCTTGGTGTAACCATTATCTTGGAAAACATCAATCTGAGGAATCACATTAAGATCAATCTGGTGTGGATACGCTTTTTCACCGTCAATGCCCGCACGCTCATCATTTAATTGCTTTACAGCGGCTACTCCCGTACCAGTTACCGACTGATAAGTAGAAACTACGACGCGTTTAATTTTATATTTCTCGTGTAATGGTTTCATCACCACGACCATCTGAATAGTTGAACAATTCGGGTTTGCAATGATTTTGTCTTCCGCCGTTAATACGTCGCCATTTACCTCTGGCACGATTAGTTTTTTGGAAGGATCCATGCGCCAAGCAGATGAATTATCGATCACGGTGATGCCTGCTTCCGCAAATAAAGGTGCGAATTCGGTAGAAGTACTTCCTCCGGCAGAGAAAAGTGCTACATCTGGTTTGAGTGCAATAGCATCTTGAGCAGTTACCACCTTATACTTCTTACCCTTGAACTCGATCTCTTTACCCTTGCTTCTTTCTGAAGCTACTGGAATTAATTCTGTTACTGGGAAGTTTCTTTCCGCCAATACTGTCAACATTTCTGACCCAACAAGACCTGTTGCGCCAACTACTGCAACTTTCATAAATAAATTATCATTTAACTTTAAAAAAATAAACCAGATTAAGTATATTTAACACGTAATCAACCCCAAACATACTAAATTATTTGGATTCTTAATCTAAAATCTAGTTCGAAAGTAGATTTTAATGATCTTCAAAAATGACGTTAAAAACGTTTGTTCACTGTTCGTTCATCCTGCTTTTATTCGGGAGCAGCTGTGCAGATTTTTTGGAAGATCAGGTGCGTTTTGTATCGCCACATCCTGTTATCAATGAAATCATGATGAATCCGCGTGGAGACAACTTGCCTGCGCGTGAATGGCTCGAGTTATACAATCCATCGGATGTCGCGGTCTTATTGCAAAACTATACGATCTCGTACAACAATCGGAATTTCCAATTTCCAGATATGTATTTGCCAGCCAAACAATATGTCATCGTTACTGCTTCGCAGAATGAACAAGCATTTCTTCGTTATGGGAATGTCTGCGGCATTGAAGGTTGGCCAACGATGAGTAATGCTGGTGCTACCATCACACTGAATCATCAGGAACTGGGAACAGTAGATCAGGTGTCTTATGCTGCCAATTGGTATGCCAGCACGGCAAAAAGACAAGGCGGGTGGAGCTTGGAACGCATAAATCCGGAGTTTGGTTGTAATCCTGCGCAAGCGTGGCAAGAATCTGAAGCCAGAGAAGGAGCCACGCTTGGCGCGCAAAACAGTGTATATCGTGCAGATGCAATCCCAGATGTGCAAATTCGGCAAACTATTGTGCAAAATCAGGAGTTGAGCTTTGTGCTTAGTATGGACATTGGAAATAGTTTAATCATTCAGCAAGTGCAAATGCCGATCGGATTACCACCAATCTCGAGTTGGCGGACTTCGAGAGATACCATACATATTTCCTTCGGGCAGCAGCTTCCCGAAGGTGTTCCTTACGAGGTGATGATTGCGGGACAATATTGCGGAAGGAATCTGAACTTATCGCAAACGGTGTTTTCCGAAACGAACTTAGTGTATAATGATGTAGTCATCAACGAAGTGCTATTCAATCCCAATACGGGCAGTCCCACCTTTGTCGAGATTTACAATCGATCAAGCAAGATCGTCAACCTCCAAAATTGGTTTCTAGGAAACCGTTTAATTTCCAATCGCCAATTACTTTTCCCACCCAATACCTACCGTGTGATCACCACGAATCCGAATCTGTTGCAGCAAGATTATCCCAGTGCCATATTGCGTAATGTTATTGTGCTTCCCAGCCTTCCGGCTTATGCTAACCTGCAAGGAATCGTAACACTTTTCGCCCCAACAGTGTTAATGGATAGTTTGCGCTACACTGCCGCCATGCATCAACCCTTTATCCGCAATGCGCGTGGGGTTTCGTTAGAACGCATTTCACCAGATGTTGCCACGAATGTTGGCGGAAATTTCATTTCGGCATCCACCTACAGTGAAGGCGCGACGCCCGGCTATGAGAATTCACGCTTTCGTGCGGGCACGATTACCAAAAATAACGTATTCCTAGCGGCGCGAACGATGTATCCAAATAGTACAGGCGATGATCGATGGCTATCTATTCATTATGAGTTTGTCCAGGAGAATACCATGGTGAATCTCACGATCTATGATGATAAAGGGAGGAGTCTAAATCGCCTTATTCGCAATCAAGGAGTGGGCTATACAGGCAGATTTACTTGGGACGGCAAAAAGGAAAATGGAGAGCAATCGCCTTCTGGTGTATACTTGATGTGGATGGAAACGTATCAAGATAATGGCCAGCGCCAAACCTTCAAAGAATCCTTTTTATTGAGAAATTAGGCTACGCCTGAAAAACAGCCATTCCCCGTTTTAAAGTAGGGATCAAAAAACAGTATATTTGCACCTGAATTAACCGTTTTGGAGCTCAGACTGGCATTAAATCAGCTTTTTTGGAGCGAAAACGGAAGTGAATAAATCTAAACATGGGAGAACGCATATTAATACTGGGCGCAAACGGACAAATTGGATCAGAACTGGCTGCCGCACTACGTCTGAAATTTGGTGCAGACAATGTCATTACGTCGGATATCCGCGAGCCGCGAGAACGCGCTGAGCAAGAAATCTTCGAATTGGTGAACGTATTGGATAAAGAGAGAGTGAGACATCTTTTTGAGCAATACCAACCCACGCAAGTATATTTATTGGCTGCCATGCTCTCTGCTACAGGCGAGCAATATCCTCAAAAGGCTTGGGATTTAAATATGAACGGCTTATTGAATGTCTTAGATCTAGCTGTTGAATTAGACATAAAAAAGGTGTTTTGGCCAAGTTCTATTGCCGTATTTGGCCCACATTCACCGAAGGTGGATACGCCACAATATTGCGTGATGGATCCCAACAGTATTTATGGTATTAGCAAATTAGCCGGAGAAAGATTGTGTGAGTATTACCATAAAAAATATAACTTGGATGTACGCAGCATTCGTTATCCAGGGGTTATTTCTTGGAAAACAGAACCCGGAGGTGGTACAACGGATTATGCCGTGCATATCTATTTCGAAGCTTTGCGAAATGGCGCATACACTAGTTTCCTTTCCGAACAAACGGAATTGCCCATGCTGTATATGCAAGATGCGGTGCGTGGAACACTGGAATTGATGGATGCGCCGGCAGAAAAGCTAAGCATTCGCTCGAGTTACAACCTAGCAGGAATGAGTTTCACACCAAAAGATATCTCGGAAGAAATCCAAAAAATTCTTCCTAGTTTTGAGATATCCTACACGGAAAATGATCCGAGACAAGCGATTGCAGACTCTTGGCCAAAGCGCATTAACGATGATTATGCGCGAAAAGACTGGGGCTGGAAACCTTCCTTTGATCTGGAAACGATGACGAAGGATATGATTGAAAATCTAAAATCAACGATATAACAATGGGTAGAGCCTTTGAATTTAGGAAAGAGAGAAAATTTAAGCGTTGGGCGAAGATGGCCGTCCAGTTTACGCGACTAGGCAAAGAGATTGCCATGGCCGTAAAAGAAGGTGGCCCGAACGCAGACAGTAATTCACGCTTGCGCACTGCCATGCAAAATGCGAAGGCGGTTAACATGCCAAAAGATCGTGTGGAAGCTGCTATAAAACGTGCTTCAGAGAAAGACGCGAAAGGCTATGAGGAATACGTGTACGAAGGATACGGCCCACACGGTGTGCCTGTGCTCATCGAAACGGCAACGGATAATACCAATCGTACTGTAGCCAATGTCAGAAGCTATTTCACAAAAGCGGGCGGATCATTGGGTAAAACGGGTTCGTTGGATTTCATTTTTCAACGCAAATCGATATTTCGTTTCCCTGCACCTGAGGATCTGGATGTTGAAGAATTGGAATTGGAGTTGATCGACGGCGGTTTGGACGAATTATATGTGGAGGCCGATGAAGAAGGCAATGACGTAGTCGTCGTGCAAACTTCGTTTGAAGATTTTGGTAACATGCAAAAGTTGCTAGAAGAGAAAGGCATCGAAGTTTCTTCGGCTAAGTTGGAGCGTATCTCGCTATCTCATTCTTCATTAACCGAAGAGCAAGCGGCAGATGTATTGAAGTTGATCGATAAAATCGAGGAAGACGACGATGTGCAGGCGGTGTACCACAATATGGACTAAGCAATATTGATATGCATAAAAATCCCTGCGAAACCACTTTCGCAGGGATTTTTTTTTACTTTTGATCATGCTCAGTTTTGAAGAGTTCTTCCATAAGAAAAAGATTGACCTGACTGCTTTGCATTCGGGTGAGCCAGCATTGTATGCGGAATTTTCGAGGCATTACGTGGCAATGGGAGAGAAGAGCTTTGATCACAGTAAAAAGTTTTGGTTCAATAAGCTCCGGAAAACGTACTTGCTCGCCGCAGGCGAACCGGCACCTGTTCCAGAAAAACCATTAGCGATTTCAGACGCACCTTTGGAACCTGTTTCGGATGTCGTGCCTGCTGAGCCAGCAACGACTTCTGTAAAACCGGCAGGATTTAAACCACGCTTCAAGGCCGGCGCTGCAAAAGCATCTTCTACGGAACAAGCAAAGCCGGAAGGGGCCGTTTCGGCTGAAAATAAAGCAGAACCAGCTACTCCTGCTACGGAAGAAAAACCGGTAACAGAAGAATCGGCTGCGCCGGTTACTAAGCCAGCAGGCTTCAAGCCACGCTTCAAAGCCGGTGCTACTAAAACAGTTTCTACCGAGCAAGCAAAGCCAGAAGAAACCACTTCGGTAGAAAATAAGGAAGAACCAACTCCTGCTCCGGAAGAAAAACCGGCAACAGAAGAATCGGCTGCGCCGGTTACTAAGCCAGCAGGCTTCAAGCCACGCTTCAAGGCCGGTGCTACTAAAACAGTTTCTGCAGAGCAAGCAAAGCCAGAAGAAACCATTTCGGCTGAAAATAAAGCAGAAGCAGCTACTGCTCCGGAAGAAAAACCGGCAACAGAAGAATCGGCTGCGCCGGTTACTAAGCCAGCAGGCTTCAAGCCGCGCTTCAAGGCCGGTGCTACTAAAACAGTTTCTGCAGAGCAAGCAAAGCCAGAAGAAACCACTTCGATAGAAAATAAGGAAGAACCAACTCCTGCTCCGGAAGAAAAACCGACAACAGAAGATTCGGCTGCGCCGGTTAGTAAACCCGCTGGCTTCAAGCCGCGCTTCAAAGCTGGCGTAACGAAGCCCACTAAGCCCAAAGACGATCAGTAGCGAACGAAAGCAATGGATCCAGTAAACCCCACGCCAGCAGAAAGTTTAAAAAAGAAAGCCGCCAAAGGATTTTGGTGGGGCGGCCTATCCAACGGTGTGCAACAAGTAATTGGCTTGGTCTTCGGCCTCGTGCTGTTGCGCGTGCTAGATCCTAAAGATTATGGTCTGGTCGGTATCCTCACGATATTCTCCGCTATTGCATCCGCGTTGACAGAATCCGGCTTTGTGAGTGCGATTAGCATTAAGAAAGACGTCACAAAGGCAGATTATAATGCCGTATTCTGGTTTTGCGTGCTTTTAGGTGCCGGAATCTATATGGTTTTGTATTCCGTGAGCCCTTTTTTAGCCGATTTCTATGAGCTGTCCCAATTAGAGCCATTGGCTAAAATTTCATTTTTGAACTTCTTCATCAGCAGCTTTGGCGTCGCCCATAGCGCCTACCTTACGCGTAACTTAATGGTGAAAGAGCGTTCTACTGCGCTGCTTTTCGCAGTTTTGATCAGTAATGTCATCGGGGTGATTGCAGCGCTACAAGGGCTCAAATACTGGTCTTTGGTCATACAAAACCTGACTTACTGCGTGATCTCCGCATCGCTATTCTGGTATTATTCTCATTTTCGTCCTTCTTGGCCCATCAATCTTCGTCCGGTCAAGCCTTTGTTGTCCTACAGTAGCAAGCTGATCATTACCAATGTATTCTTTCACGTCAATAACAATTTCCTGACCGCCATTCTGGGTAAATATGTGCCCGTAGCGCAAGTCGGACAATATACCTCGGGCAATAAGTGGAATCTCATGGGTCAAAATCTGATTTTGAGCATTTCCAATACCATTATCCAGCCGCTGATGACGGAGGTATCGCACAGCGAAGAAGAGCGCAAAATTCGTGTCTTCCGCAAGCTGCTTTCCTTTATCTCTTTCATTACTTTTCCACTAATGTTTGGTTTAGCGCTCATCGCGCCAGACTTTCTTTTGCTTGCTGGCGGTGCCAAATGGCTAGAAAGTGCCGATTACCTGCGCGTTTTGGCATTTGGAGGCGCATTCGCCGTGGTAAGCAATGCATTTTCAAACTATACCCTGAGCAAAGGCCGATCTACTACCTACATGTGGAATATGATCGTATTTGGCATCTTACAGGTCGGCTTATTCTTTGCGCTCAAACACTTGGGCGTCCTGTATATCGTGCTGGGTTATGCAACGATGAATCTGCTTTGGTTGAACACCTGGTTTTTCATCACGCGGAAAAGCCTGCAATACAGTTATCGCTTTATGTGGCGCGATGTATATGCTTACGCGCTTAGCGCCATGGTTGGATTTCTCGCAACCTATTTTTGGATAGACATTTTGCCACACGCGGCATGGAGATTAGCGGTATCCGTATTATCCATGGGAGCAGTTTATTTGGGGATTTGTTATCTATTTTCCAGAGATACATTTCAAGAAATTCAAAATTTCTTTCGCAACAAGCTATGAAGAAGGTACTCAGCATTATCGTTTCATACAATTTTGAGCCTTGGCTCACCAAATGCTTAGATAGCTTGCTACAATCGACTTATCCCGCCGATATTTTTGTAGTCGATAATGCTTCGAGCGACCATACGGTAGCCCAAATTAACGAAAATTATCCGCAAGTAATCTTGCATGAAAGCGGTACGAATCTCGGCTTTGGCCGTGCCAATAATATCGGTTTTGATTACGCGATCGCGAATGAGTATGATGCCGTTTTCTTAGTCAATCAAGATGCTTGGGTGCATCCAGTATGTTTGCAGCACTTGATGCAAGAAGATTATGGTTCCAACGTAGGAATTATATCGCCGATGCATTACGATGGCACGGGTTTGCAGTTGGATGAAGGTTTTGCTGGATATGTGAATCAAGAGCAAGCGCATCTTGATCATTTTGCTGTACCATTTGTGAATGCCGCATTCTGGCTGATTCCCGTTTCCGTTCTCAAAGAAGTGGGACAATTTTCACCGATCTTCTATCATTATGGCGAAGACAGCGATTATGCCAACCGCATACAGCACCATGGCTTGAAAATTATGGTCAACACCAAAGCCATTGCCTATCATGATCGGCAAACTCGAAAGGCCATTTCCAGCGCACAATTTTTTAAAAGAGAATTCATCTATTTCCTGACGGAATATGCTAATGTGAATCATTCCTTTCCGAAGGCGTTTGGCTACGGTGTGCTAGCGCCGATCAAAAAGGCTTTTCAGCGGCCTGCCACGACACCTCACCATGGCTTCGCTTCGTATCTTTCTGTTGCTTTTCAGGTTTTTGCCAAAACAGCGGCCGTTATCCAGACAAGGAAAAGAAACAACTAAATATTATGCGATCCGCTACCTGCCGCGCATTTGCATATGCAGACTTTTTTGGCGAGTTTCGTCTATTCATTTAACACATCCATGGAGCAGCTAAGTCCCATTATTCTTTTTGCCTACAACCGACCCGAACATACGCGACGCGCATTGGAAGCATTGCAGAAAAATGTCGGTGCTGCGGACAGCATCTTATATGTATTTGCAGATGGCGCAAAGCATGATGGCCCTACGCAAAGCGTGCAGCAAGTAAGGGATGTACTCAAAAAAGCATGGGCTTTCAAAGCGGTGCATATCATCGAGCGCGATCGCAATTGGGGATTAGCTAATAACGTGATGGATGGCGTAGGGCAGGTGATGAAAGAACATGGCCGCGCGATCGTATTGGAAGATGATGTGCTATTTGCGCCGCATACGCTACAATACTTCAATGAAGCCTTGACCCGCTATGAAAAGGAAGAAAAGATCATGCACATTGGCGGCTTTATGTACGAGCTGGATCGATCTGGGTTGGATGAAGCATTCGTAACGCGATATGTGGCCAGCCAAGCTTGGGCGACATGGTCGCGCGCTTGGCAACATTTCGAACCGAATATTGATCAGATCATCGCACAATTTGATGAAGCCAAAATCGCGGCTTTTACCTTTGATCACACCATGAATTTCTGGCGAACCATATTGCAGCAGCAAAAAGCAGAAGTCGATTCATGGGCAGTGCGTTGGTATGCCAGCGTTTTCTTGAAAGGTGGTTTGGCGATCGAACCTAGCCAATCGCTCATTGAAAACATTGGTCACGATGGCTCCGGTGTGCATTCGGGAATCAACACCATGTTTGAAACCTCCATACGATCCACGCCGATAACGCGGTTTCCAAGGGATCTGACAGAGAATCCGGCTGGATATGCCGCACTGCGCCATTTCTTTAAACATCGAAAAGGGAATTTGTTTCAACGGGCATACCGCTTTGCGATCAATAAACTGCGCTAAACGTCTATTTATTAGCTATTGACCACAACCATGTCTGATCAATCTCATTCACATCCTACCATTTCTATTATCACGATTGTGTATAATAATGTGCGGGATATCGCGTATACGTTAGCATCTGTGGCGGAGCAAAGTTATTCGCAGGTCGAATACATTGTGATTGATGGCGCATCTTCGGATGGTACATTAGACGTGATTCATCAATATGCGCAGCATATTGATATTTTGGTGTCGGAGAAAGATAAAGGCATTTATGATGCCATGAATAAAGGATTGGCTCGTGCCACAGGCGATTATGTGTTGTTTCTCAATTCTGGCGATACGCTGTGCGATGCGGATACCTTGTGCACCGTGGTAGAGCGTGGCAATGATGCCGATATCATTTATGGCGAAACCAAATTGGTGGATGAAGATCGTCACATTATTGGCGATCGTCGGCATAAAGCACCGGAACAGTTCGACTGGAGATCTTTCCGCTACGGGATGAGTATTTGCCATCAGGCGATATATGTGCGTAGAAGTATTGCTTCGCCTTATGATACCAACTATCAATTAAGTGCGGATATCGATTGGGTGATTCGCGCCGCGAAAAAAGCTAAAACTACTCAAAATGTGCATGCTGTGGTGGCAAAATACCTAGTAGGGGGCATGTCGCAGAAGCGACATCAGCAAAGCTTAAAAGAGCGCTACGAAATCTTCAAAAAACATTACGGAACGCTCGCCAATATCTTCAATCATCTGATCATTGGGATTAGATTAGTATTTTATCGATTGCAACATGGAAAATCTAGAGAATAATCTGCTCAATCCGCAACTGTTGGTCGAAGTAGCCAATGCCAAGATGCCTTTTGGGAAATACAAAGATACGTACCTACGATATCTTCCTGAGTCGTATCTCAATTGGTTTCATAATAAAGGTTTTCCTCCTGGAAAGCTTGGGGTCCAACTCGCTACCTTGTACGAGATCAAACTCAATGGTCTGGAGTACTTGTTACAGCCCTTAGTCAAACGCTAGTTTCACGCGCGTTATGCACCACTTTATCCCTTCCCCAAAAAGTTTTTAAACATAAATGTCATTTTGACATTTTTTTTTGTAATATTTGGAACATTAAATCTGAATACCTGTGTAATACCGTGCTGCGTCAGCGTAGCATTTTTTATAAACTTAATCGTTAAAAAACTATAGTGCAATAAGAGGAAGCGCGATTTTGCGCTCTTTTTCTAACCAATTTTATTCAAACAAATGACTAGATTTTCAACAATTGATTACGTTATATTCCTGATATATTTCGTGATCGTAGCGGGGTACGGTTACTGGATTTACCGTCGTAAAACCAAGAGTGATTCTGCAACCAAAGATTTCTTCTTAGCAGAAGGTTCTCTTACCTGGTGGGCCATTGGTGCTTCACTCATTGCATCCAATATTTCTGCGGAGCAATTTATTGGTATGAGCGGAAATGGATTTACGGTGGGTATGGCCGTGGCTGCATACGAATGGTTTGCTGCTATTGCCTTGATTATTGTGGCCGTGTGGTTTATACCAATGTACCACAAGAATGGCATATTTACCATGCCGCAGTTTCTCAAGATTCGATACAATGAGACGACGGCGCTAATCATGGCGATCTTTTGGTTATTTCTCTATATTCTAGTTAACCTTACTTCGATCTTATTTTTAGGATCCATGGCGATCAATAACTTCGCTGGTGGCGAGAATTTTGAAGTCATCATGACGATCCTTTGTGTGTTTGCCATTATCATCACGCTGGGCGGTATGAAGGTCATTGGATTCACCGATGTGATTCAAGTATTGGTATTGATTATTGGTGGATTGGCGACGACTTATGTAGCGCTTACTTTGGTCAGTGAGCATTTTGGTTTAGGATCCGATATCATTGCTGGTTTTAAGGCGATGATGAAAGATTCTCCGACGCATTTCCAGATGATTGCCGAGAAACCAGGGCCTGATGCATCGCAAGAGGAAATCAACAAATACTTGATGTTACCGGGTATTGCGATGTATTTCGCAGGTCAATGGATTGTGAATTTGAATTATTGGGGTTGTAACCAATACATCACACAGCGTGCGCTAGGAGCAGATTTAAAAACAGCTAGAACAGGTATTTTATTTGCCGGTTTCTTAAAATTATTAATGCCGATTGTCGTAATGTTGCCGGGTATCGCTGCTTATGTGCTATACAAAAATGGTGCGTTACAACAAGAGATGGCACCAGGAGGTGAATTTCACGCCGATAATGCATACTCTGCGATTCTAAGTTTCTTGCCAGATGGTATGAAAGGGCTTTCCTTAGCGGCATTGACGGCTGCGATTGTAGCATCATTAGCAGGGAAAGCAAATAGTATTGCGACGATTTTTACCCTAGATATTTATAAAAAATACCTAGACAAAGACGCTTCTGAAACCAAAATGGTTTGGGTAGGAAAGGTTGCCATTGTCGTGTCAATGTTATTAGCCCTGTTACTGACTTGGGATGACGTATTGGGTATTGGCGGAGCGGGTGGATTTACCTTCATTCAAAAATATACCGGTTATGTTAGTCCGGGCGTATTGGCTATGTTCTTATTGGGTATGTTTTGGAAACGTACTACCGGTACAGCAGCGATTGCGGGTCTGTTATCTGGTTTCTTACTTTCGGTATTCTTCAATGAATTTGCGCCAGCCGTATTTGGACCAGAAACATGGTTGTACACAGCATTCCAGAATGCCAATGGCAAATATGAGATTCCGTTCTTGATTTGTATGGGTTGGGCGTTTGTCTTTGCGGTATTACTCATGGTGATCTTAAGTTTAGCAGGTCCGAAGGTCAATCCTAAAGCATTTGAGATCGATAGAAAAATGTTTAAAGTAGATCCTTCTACCTTGATACTAATTGTGTTTACGCTATTAGTGGTAGGAGCATTGTATGTTAAATTCTGGTAGTGATTTTTTTCACTACCAACTATTTCTCCGAGATAATCAGATAGCATGGCTCAATACTCAGCACAACACCGCGTTCTTATTGCCGTCGATTGTATTATCTTCGGTTTCGATGGCGCGGAGTTGAAACTGCTAGTGGTGCAGCGCGCATTAGAGCCACAGATCGGCAATTGGAGCTTGATGGGTGGTTTCGTAGAAGAAGGGGAAGATCCGAACGATGCGGCATCACGCGTGCTGTACAAATTGACCGGATTGAAAGATGTGTACATGGAGCAGCTTTCGGTATTTGGCAGGCCAAACCGTGATCCGGTGGAGCGCACCATCAGTGTGGCGTACTCCGCATTGATTAATATCAAAGAGTACGAAACGCAGCTGAGTGATGCATACCGTGCAGAGTGGATTCCGTTGAAGGATGTGCCGGCGTTGATCTTCGATCACGATGAGATGGTCGCTGCCGCAAAAGTACACTTGCGCTACAAAGCGGCCTTACATCCGGTCTTGTTCGAGCTCTTGCCCGAAAAGTTTACCATTCCGCAGATCATGGTACTGTACGAACAGGTGTATAATGTGGAGCTGGATAAGCGCAATTTCATGCGCAAACTGCGTTCTACAGGCTTGCTGGTGAAGCAAGCCGACAAAGATAAAGAAGGCTCCCGCAAAGGAGCCTTCTATTACAAATTGGATCAAGAAACGTATAAGGATAAGTTTAGTTCATTCTTACATTTTATCCCACAGCCCTAAGGCTGTTCTAATCTCATTTAGCTAGAAACAAAACGGTCTCCTTCTGATAAAGAAGGAGACCGTTTTTACGTGTATGATATTACTTTACCGTCGTGAAGCGGTAGGTGCTTTGTGTCTTGTATGTCTCCCCTGGTGATAATACGGTAGACGGAAAATTTGCTTGATTGGGTGCGTCTGGGAAATGTTGTGTTTCTAAACAAAATGCCGAACGCAAGCCGTAGGTTTTATCACCTTTAGCATTTTTAATGTCTTTCATGAAATTACCGCTGTAAAACTGCAAGCCTGGTTCTTCCGTCAGGATTTCCATCTGGATGCCTGTTTTCGGGCTGCTTACTGTGGCAATATGCTGCAAACCATCTTTCTTGTTTAACACAAAATTGTGGTCATAACCGCCACCAATTTTAAGTTGTTCATCGTCCGCATCAATGTCTTTGCCAATCGCTTTGGCCGTACGGAAATCAAATGGGGTATTTTCTACAGAAGCCAATTCTCCGGTAGGAATCAAAGTCTTGTCTACTGGCGTATATTTATCCGCTTTTACCATCAGTTCGTGATCGGTGATGGTTTCCGCTCCTTCACCACTCAGGTTGAAGTAAGCATGGTTGGTTAAATTGACGATGGTCTTTTTGTCTGTCGTTGCGCGGTACGCGATGTCCAATCCATTATCTGATGTAATGCTATACGTGACATAAATATCCAAAGCGCCCGGATATCCGGCATCGCCATCTGGTGATAACAAGTGCAATTCTACGCTGTTGTCGGTTACTTTACTCACCGTCCACACTTTCGTGTAATAACCTGTTTCACCGCCGTGTAAGGTATTCACGCCATCATTCAACTCCAATTGATAAGGTTTGTCACCCAGCTTAAATTGTCCTTTAGCAATACGATTTCCAAAGCGACCGACGATAGCGCCATAGAAGCCTTCACCTTTTTTCTGATAGTTTTCTAAATCTTTGTAGCCCAATACGACATCGACTGGATTACCTTGGTTATCTGGTACAAGCAGGCTCACCACGCGCGCGCCATAATTGGTAATCGCTGCGGTAATTGTACCGTTGCTAATCGTGTATAGTTTTACAGAATCTTGGCCGACGACTCCAGCAAAATCAGCAGCAGAAACACCGACATTAATGCTGTCTGCGGTTGTCTCTTTAGCGGTATTCGCATTTTGATTACAAGAGCTTAGGGTAATGGCTAGCGCGATAGGCGCAATGCAGGCTTTCCAGATGAAGCCGGGAGATGTTGTCATAATAAAAAAGTCTTTTATAGGGTGTTTAGGATTATACTAAACCTAAGATAGTGAGTATATTCCAGAAAAGCAACCGAAGAATTCGGCGCGGTTTACCCAAATAAGGAACGGAAGACATCTTCCAGATTGGCCACAGGCCGAATGGCAATGTTGTATTTTTTCGGATCGATTCCTTTGAGATTATATTTGGAGATAAAAATACCGTCAAAACCTAATTTCTCTGCTTCCGCTATGCGTTGTTCGACGCGGTTCACCGCGCGAATCTCGCCTGATAAACCGACTTCGCCCGCGAATGCGGAAGTCCCCGGAAGTGGGATATCTTGTTGAGAAGAGATCAAAGCGGCAATAACGGCTAAATCAATCGCCGGATCTTCGACGCGCAAGCCACCAGTAATGTTTAGAAACACATCTTGCGTACCCAATCGAAAGCCAAATCGCTTTTCTAGCACGGCCAACAGCATGTGCAGTCGCTTGGTGTCGAAACCGGTGGAACTACGCTGTGGGGTGCCGTAAGCCGAAGGACTTACCAAGGCTTGTACCTCGATCATGAGCGGACGAATGCCTTCCAGCATAGAAGCGATAGCCACGCCGCTCATCGATTCTTCGCGTTGCGAAAGCATGATCTCGGAAGGATTGGATACTTCGCGTAAACCATTGCCCTGCATCTCATAAATCCCCAATTCGGAAGATGAACCAAATCGGTTTTTCACCGCGCGCAAGATACGATATACGTGATGTCGGTCGCCCTCGAACTGCAACACCGTATCGACCATATGCTCCAATACTTTTGGCCCAGCAATAGCGCCATCTTTAGTGATATGCCCTACGATAAGTACGGGCGTGTCACTTTCCTTCGCAAAGCGCAAAAGTTCAGCGGTACATTCTTTTACTTGAGATACCGAGCCAGGAGCCGACTCGATCTGCGAAGAGTGCAAAGTCTGTATCGAATCAATCACGATGACATCGGGTTGTACCGATTCGATCTGCTTAAAGATGTTTTGGGTGGAAGTTTCCGTCAGGATAAAACAATTCGCCTTACTGCTTTGGTTCAGGCGTTCGGCACGCATTTTAATCTGCTGTTCGCTCTCTTCACCAGAAATGTACAGGGTTTTTACCTGCGGTATGGATAAAGCCAATTGAAGCATGAGCGTCGATTTGCCAATGCCCGGCTCGCCACCAATTAATACGAGCGAACCCGGAACAATTCCGCCACCCAGCACGCGATTAAATTCATGATCTGGCGTTAGGATGCGTTTCTCTTCACTGTACACGATTTCATGAATCACAGCCGCTTTGTTCGTGCGTTTCGGAGTGCCAGCAGCGGTGGAGCTGCGCCATTCGGGCACGCGCGACGAACCTTTATCTACCACTTCTTCTACAAAGGTATTCCATTGCTTACAGGATGGACATTGCCCTAGCCATTTGGGAGATTCGTAGCCACAACTTTGACAGAAATAAGCAGATTTAGTTTTCGCCATTGCACGAATTTAGAAAAAAAGTAAGGACAAACCGTAACAAAGCAGTAGTATTGTCGTCAAATACCTAGAAAATGAACCCAGAGCTTGAACAACAATTTGTGCTTCTCTTGGAGGAAAACCAAAATATCCTCCATAAGATCTGTAAGCTGTATGCGGCAGATCGTGATGCGCACAAGGATTTGTTTCAGGAAATGGTGATTCAGTTGTGGAAAGCGTATCCCACATTCAAAGGTCAATCGAAGTTTACCACTTGGGCTTATCGCGTATCATTGAATACCGCAATATCGCTTTATCGCGTAAAAAAGCGGCGTGTGGAAACCGTAACCTGGGATTATGCCGTACATAATATACAGTACGAAGAATACAGTTCGGAAGAGGAAGATAAGTTGAGCTATCTCTATGCTGCGGTGCAGGAATTGAATGATATCGAGAAGGCCTTGGTGTTTATGTATCTGGAGGATAAAGATTATGCAGAGATCGCCGAGACACTAGGGGTAAGTGAAGTAAATGCACGCGTACGGATGAACCGTATTAAAACAAAATTGAAAGTCATACTCAGCCAAAGAGGGGCATTATAATGGATGAATTAGATTTCTTAAAAAATCATTGGCAGAAAGAGCAACGTTTTCCGCAGATAAAGGCAAAGGAAATTCGGGCTATGGCGCACAGAAGCTCTTCTTCGGTGGTGAAATGGATTTTTGTGATTAGTATTCTAGAGTTTTTTCTAGGCTGGGCCATTTCATTTTTCTTGCCTTCGGTCGAGTATCGGTCTACTTTTGAAGAGATTTTTGTTACGACGCTAGAGGTCGTTTTTTACGTCGTTATTATTTATTTTATCTATCAGTTTTTCGCGAGTTTTCGTACGATTCGCAATACGAAAGATACCAAATCTTTACTGACCTCGATCATCGATACGCGCGCTCACGTAGAACGTTATATCAAATTTAATATCTATTATTTTTACTTCGGATTTTTAACAGCAGGTGGTTTTACGCTGTACGAAAAAGTGGCGGCCGATTCCAACAAAAGTATAGGAACTTTGATAGTTTATATCGTGTTGTTTGCAATACTGATGGCAATTATTTCCTATCTGTTTATTCGTGTGGTGCGTTTCTACTACCGAATCGTTTACGGATTACTCTTGAAGCGATTGAATAAGAATTACGAAGAATTACTCCAACTGGAACAAGAGGTAGAATAGAATATTTGTATCTTTGTGCCGCAATTCATTAAACGCCGTTTGAAGCGGTATCAATGCTCATGGGAAAATACAATACTTTGCTGTACTACTGTTACAGCCCTATCGAAGATGCAGCACAGTTTGCTGTAGATCATTTAAATTTTTGTAAATCATTGGATTTAGTTGGTCGCATTATTGTGGCCGACGAAGGTCTGAATGGTACGGTTTCGGGTTCGCCAGAATCGTGTAAAGCGTATATGGAAGCGGTACATGCCGATGCACGCTTTGCTAAAACGGAGTTTAAGATTGATGAAGTGGAGGAGTTATCTTTCATCAAAATGCATTGCCGTTATAAGCCCGAGATTGTGCACTCGGGGTTGAGAAATCCTAAAGATATCGATCCGAATCGCCAAACAGGTGTGCATCTGGAGCCGCAAGATTTCATGCAGATGAAAGATCAGGACGATGTGGTGGTGCTGGATGTGCGCTCTAACTACGAGCATTCGGTCGGTCGCTTCAAAAATGCAGTTACATTAGATATGGAAAACTTTCGTGAGTTTCCAGAGAAAATCAAAGAACTGCAGCAATATAAAGGCAAAAAGATTTTGACCTATTGCACCGGCGGGATCAAATGTGAAAAAGCTTCGGCGTTATTACTTAAAGAAGGTTTTGAAGATGTGTACCAACTGCATGGCGGGATCATCAAATATGGCAAAGAAGCCGGTGGAAAGGATTTCGACGGACAATGTTATGTGTTTGATAATCGGGTGACGGTAGATGTCAACTCGGTGAATCCATCGGTCGTGTCTACCTGTCGCAATTGCGGAACAACCACTTCCAAGATGATCAATTGCGCCAACCCGGATTGCAATGAGCATTTTACGCAATGTGACGCCTGCGGCGAACAATTAGAAGGCTGTTGCTCTCCAGTGTGTATGACGCATCCGCGCAAGCGTGAATATGACGGTACAGGCTATTATGTAAAAGTGCCTCAACCAGTCAACGCCGATAAAATCAGCAAACGAAAACATAAACAGTTTGTGAAGTAAGATCTGCGTTTGGTTACTATAAATGAAGAAGCCTTCCAAATATGGAAGGCTTCTTTTTATTTTATGCAATAGACGAGATGCGGCAAGTTACCCAACTAAAGCTTTCAGTGCGCGTCGGAGCTGTCATAAACAAAAAAAGTCCATCATTGCTGATGGACTTTTTTGCTGGAGCGAAAGACGAGATTCGAACTCGCGACCCCGACCTTGGCAAGGTCGTGCTCTACCAACTGAGCTACTTTCGCATTGGTGGAACAAAGGTAATATATCCACCGGTATATGTCAACACTTTTGTGAAAAAAAGTGCATTAATTGATCGCATCGATACAATTCATCCCGTCGATGGCTGCCGAAACGATACCGCCTGCGTAGCCGGCGCCTTCAGCACAAGGGTATAAACCAGCTACTTGCGGATGTTGTAAGCTGTCTTTATCTCTCGGAATGCGTAGCGGTGAAGAAGTGCGCGATTCTACACCGACTAATATCGCTTCATTTGTATAATAGCCTTTCATCTTTTTGCCAAAGCGTGGCAATGCACCTTGAAGCGCTTTATGTACAAAATCTGGGAGAACTTCTTTCAATTCCACCGATTTGGTGCCTGGTTTATAGGAGTGAATCGGTAGGTCATTAGAAAGTCGACCTTCCACAAAATCGACCATGCGCTGTGCGGGCGCAACTAATGCGCCACCGCCCGCTTGAAAAGCTTTTTGTTCTACCGCTTGCTGAAATTCGAGCAGCGCGAATGGATTGTTGATTGCTGCCGGAATATCTTCCAAATTGATCTGTGTGACCGTGCCCGAATTGGCATGTGGATTATTGCGTTTGGATGGCGACCAACCATTCACCACGATCTCTTCCTGATCCGTGGCGCAAGGAGCAATGATTCCGCCAGGACACATACAGAAAGAAAATACACCACGACCATCTACCTGCTCCACCAAGCTATAATAAGCTGGAGGTAAGTTTTCGTGTCTTTCGACGCAGTGATATTGAGCGCTGTCTACAATGTATTGTGGATGTTCGATACGCACGCCCAATGCAAAAGGCTTAGCTTCTAACAACCAACCTTTGTCGCGAAATAAATAAAAGATATCGCGAGCTGAATGTCCAGTAGCAACAATGATGTTATTGGCGTTGACCGTTGAGCCATCAGCGAGCTTTACGCCCGTGGCTTGGCCAGATGATGTTAATATGTCGATCACTTTCGCATCAAAATGTACTTCGCCACCTTGCTCCACAATGCGCTCACGCATCAGTTGAATGATATGCGGTAATTTATTCGTGCCGATATGTGGCCGCGCGTTGACCAGAATATCCTCATCTGCGCCATGTTCCACAAAGATGGATAAGACTTTTTGCACGTCACCGCGCTTATCAGAACGCGTGTATAATTTACCGTCGGAATACGTGCCAGCGCCGCCTTCGCCAAAACAATAATTGGATTCTGGATTGACCACGCCTTCCCGATTGATGCGAGCCAGATCGCGACGGCGATCCTGCACCGCTTTACCGCGCTCGAGCACAATGGGTTTCAAGCCACGTTCTAAGCAGCGATAAGCTGCAAATAATCCTGCCGGTCCCGCGCCAATAATGATGACAGGTTTAGCATCTTTTACTTGCTTGAGATTGGACGTGTAGGTGAATGGCGTAGGGGATTCATCCATATAAAAAATTACCCGAAGTCGGTACACCACTTGTCGGCTTCGGCCATCAATAGATCGTTTGCGGATATGGATCCCGCCAATTCTACTGGCTGCCACGCCTAATTTCTTCGCGCCCATCCGTAGGATCGCGGCTTCATCGAGGATCAGGTCGGGGCTTACGGCTAATTCAATTTCTTTTTCCATAAATACGGTTGTTGGGTTGCTATCCCAAATCTTGGTACAAAGATACAGAATCTGATCTAGGACGTTGCTGTCAAAATACTTTGAGAGAATACATCGCAAATTTTGTATATTTATCCATATAGAAAAGAAAAACATTACAGATGAAAAGATTTTTAATGCTAACTGTTGTGAGTTTGTTTACGGCAGTATCTTTAAGCTCATGTGGCTACAATACGATGGTTTCCAAAGACGAGAATGTCAAAGGTAAATGGGCTCAAGTAGAAAATGCCTACCAACGTAGAGCGGATTTGATTCCAAACTTGGTGTCGACGGTAAAAGGAGCGGCAAACCATGAAGAAAGTACCTTGACTGCGGTGGTTGAAGCGCGCGCTAAAGCAACGCAGGTGACCGTAGATCCTTCGAACCTATCGGAAGAGGAAATTGCGAACTTTCAGCAAACACAGGATGCGTTCTCGCAATCAATCGGTCGTTTGTTGGTGAGTGTCGAAGCATATCCAGACTTGAAAGCCAACCAAAATTTCCGTGAATTGCAAGCGCAGTTGGAAGGTACAGAAAACCGAATTTCGGTAGAGCGCCGTGCGTACAATGAAGCGGTGCAAGACTTTAATACGACTGTGCGTAGTTTTCCAAATAATATAATGGCTGGGATGTTTGGCTTCAAAGCAAAAGGAACATTCACAGCGGCAGAAGGATCGGATAAAGCACCAACGGTCTCTTTCTAAAATTTAACGCTTCCAGAGCACACTCTGGAAGCGTTTTTGTTAAACCTTACACAGGAAGAGAAACATGGATATTTTTACACAGCAAGAGCAGGATACAATCGTGCAGGCAATCAGCTTGGCCGAAAGTCATACTTCTGGTGAGATCCGATTGGTCGTAGAGCGTAAGCTCAAGGAAGGCGAAGCGCTAGATCGAGCTACTCATTATTTTGATAAATTAAACATGGGTGCTACGGCACTGCACAACGGCGTGTTGATCTATTTGGCGCACGATGATCATGCGTATGCCATTATTGGTGATTCGGGAATTCATAAAAAAGTTCCAGCCGATTTTTGGGAAACGGTGTCGTCGCATATGCTGGATCATTTCAAAGAAGGCCATGTGGCGCGTGGTCTGATTGCGGGTATTACAGAAGCGGGCGAACAATTAGGGATTTATTTCCCGAAGGGACAAGATGATGTTAATGAACTTCCAGATGATATACACTTTGGTGAAAATTAAAACAAAGGTGCTTTCCGCGTCGCTATTCAAAACGGTTTTCTGCTGGGCATTTTTAAGCCTTTGGATTTCTGATCTGGCGATTGCGCAAGATTTTCCGGCGCAGCCAAAAAGTTTAGTCAGCGACTTTGTAGGTGCTTTAAGCCAATCCGAAGTGCGCCAGCTAGAGCAGAAGTTATTGAGTTTTGAGGATTCTACTTCTATTCAATTGGCCATTGTAGTGATGCAATCTACCGGCGAGTATGATATAGCCGATTATGGCGATCGTCTGGCAAAGCATTGGGGCGTTGGCAATAAGAAATACGATAACGGGATACTGCTTTTGGTCGCTTTGGAAGATCGAGCCGTGACCATTCGCACCGGTTATGGGATCGAAGGATCCGTGCCCGATGTGATTGCGTATCGTATTATTGAAAATGAAATCAAGCCTGCTTTTCGAAGTGGTCGCTATGGTCAAGGAATCGAAAATGGCGTTGATGCGCTGATCTCGTATACCAAAGGCGAATACAAAGCGGATCCGAAACAGAAAGGTAACTCTGGGGCTGGCGGTGGCGTTCCAGTTGTCGTGATCTTCTTTATTATCATTATCCTCTTTTCTATCTTCTCCAAAGGAGGTGGCAAAGGCGGTGGTGGCAAAATGATGAACGGCAAAGGTGCTTCTGATCTTTTCTGGTGGACCTTGTTGAGCCAAATGGGTGGCGGCGGTGGTCGCGGCAGCTCAGGTGGCGGCTTTGGCGGAGGTTTCGGAGGCGGCGGCGGTGGCGGCTTCGGAGGATTTGGTGGCGGTGGATTTGGCGGTGGCGGCGCAAGCGGTCGTTGGTAATTCACGCATTTTCGCTGATACCTTCAGCACGATAAAATAATAAGACAGGGATCTGTGATAATGCACAGATCCCTGTCTTATATATACCGTTAGCCATTATTTTAAGCCGTCACGGTGCGCATTTCCCGAAGTAGATGGAGCGCATATTCGATCGAGCTGACGCCGCTGATTGCGATGCGCAGTTGTCCTTTTACCTCTTTCAAGTTACTGATGGCCGCGTGCTGTTGCACAAAAGTAAGCACTTGGCCGAATTGTGGCGATTCAAAATAGCTGGATTTCGCATTCGATACGAAAAAACCTTTTAGCGTATCTTTCTTATAGGTGATCTTTTCTAAGCCTATTTCCTTGCCCAACCATTGCAGTCGCAGCGTGTCAAATAATTGGAAAACAGGAGCAGGGATGGGTCCAAAACGATCTTCCAAGGCTTTCGCAAAGCCATCGAGTTCCGATTCGCTCTGCAACTTCGAAAGCTCAGTATACAGGTTGTAGCGTTCCGAGATATTGGTTACGTATTCATCTGGGATCAATACTTCTAAGTCGGTATCGATCTGGGTAAAAGTTACGTAAGTACGATTCTGATCATCGGCGAATAGCTCACCAAACTCATCATCTTTCAGTTCTTGTACGGCTTCGTCTAAGATCTTGTTATACATCTCAAAACCAATTTCGGCGATAAAGCCCGATTGTTCGGCACCTAATAAATTTCCAGAACCACGGATATCCAAATCGCGCATCGCAACATTGAATCCAGATCCCAGTTCCGAGAATTCTTCAATCGCTGAAAGTCGTTTGTAAGCTTCATTGGTCAAGGTAGATAATGGCGGGCTCAACAAATAGCAAAATGCTTTTTTGTTGGATCGACCAACACGACCGCGCATCTGGTGCAAATCACTTAAGCCAAACATATGCGCTTGGTTGATGATGATGGTATTGGCATTTGGAATATCTAATCCCGCCTCAATAATGGTGGTCGCGATCAAGACATCGTAATCGTGATTAATGAATTTCAACATCACATCTTCCAGATCATCACCTTCGAGCTGGCCATGAGCCACACCAACGCGGGCATTCGGCACGAGCTTCTGGATCAATAAGCCCAATTGCTTTAAGTCGGCCACGCGATTGTGGATGAAGAAAACCTGACCACCACGATCCAGCTCAAATGAAACGGCTTCTTGAATGAGTGCATCATTGAATACATGTAATTCCGTTTGTACCGGCTGACGATTGGGCGGCGGCGTAGAGATAATGCTCAAGTCGCGCGCGCCCATCAAGGAAAAGTGCAACGTTCGCGGAATTGGTGTAGCAGTTAGCGTCAGCGAATCTACGTTAGCACGCATGTGCTTCAGCTTTTCTTTGACCGATACGCCAAATTTTTGTTCCTCATCGATAATCATTAACCCCAAATCCTTAAACTTCACATCTTTACTCACCAGACGATGCGTTCCGATAATGACATCTACTTTCCCCTCGACTAGTCGTTGTAAGGTTTCTTTGATCTGCTTGCTGGTCTTGAATCGGTTGATGTAATCAATATTGGCAGGCAGATCTTTTAGACGCTCAGAGAACGTGCGATAATGTTGCAGTGCCAAGATCGTAGTCGGGACTAATACAGCCACCTGTTTGCTGTCGGCTACTGCTTTGAAAGCGGCTCGAATCGCCACTTCGGTTTTCCCGAAACCTACATCACCACAGACCAAGCGATCCATCGGATGTGGTGATTCCATATCGCGTTTTACATCGGCCGTAGATTTTTCCTGATCAGGTGTGTCTTCATAAATGAAGGATGCTTCTAGCTCTTTCTGCAAATAGGTGTCAGGACTGAACGCATTTCCGGTTTGTGCTTTTCGCTTCGCGTAAAGCTTAATCAAATCGCGGGCAATATCTTTTACCTTCTTCTTCGTGGTTTTCTTGAGCTTCTCCCAAGTGTCGGTGCCGAGCTTATTCATTTTAGGAATAGCACCTTCCTTGCCGGTGTATTTAGAAATACGATTCAGCGAGTTGATGTTAACGTACAGTAGATCATTGTCGGCATAGATGAGCCGAATCATTTCTTGCGTTTTGCCGCTCACCTCTACTTTTTCCAGTCCGGCATATTTGCCCACTCCGTGGTCAATGTGTGTGATGAAATCTCCCGGTTTAAGATCGCGCAGATCTTTTAGTGTAATGGCCTGAGAACGTTCGTATCCCTTTTTGCGCTTGTATTTATAATAGCGATCAAAGATTTGATGATCGGTATAGCAGGCCACTCGAATGGTGTCATCACGAAATCCTTCGCGAAGCGCCTTATAAACGGGCGTAAATTGTACGGATTTGTCCAAATCATCCAGAATGGCATAGATGCGCTCGACCTGTTTATTCGAGTCCGAAAAGATCACATTCGTGACTTTCTTTTGCTCATTTTCTTTGAGATTGTGTATGAGTAGGTTGAAATCCTTGTTGAAAGAGGGTTGCGGATGCGTATCAAATTGTATGGTGGCGTCTGCATTATAAAAAAACTGCTTTCCAAATTCGATGATTGGGAACTCAAAAAGCATCGCATTTACATTCTTGTCGTCCGAAAAGGTGAAACGAGGATCTACCCATTCCGGATTGTTTTTGACGTCGTCTTCAGAAAGGGCTTTCCAAAACTGGGCTGCCTTCTGATAACCTTCGCGCAAGATATCCAGGGTAAATTGTACATCCTTAATCCAGATCACGGCATCATTAGAGATGTATTCTAATAGCGATATGTGGTTGTTAGACAAAAATTTTGCCTGCACATTGGGCACGATCGTGACCGAATTGATCTTCTTGACCGATACTTGGCTCTCGATATCGAATGTGCGTATCGTCTCAATCTCATCTCCGAAAAATTCTACGCGGTAGGGCAGGTCATTGGAAAATGAAAAAATATCAACAATTCCTCCACGAATAGCAAATTGGCCGGGTTCGTATACGAAATCGACGCGTTCAAAGTCGTATTCGTATAAGAACTCATTGATGAAATCGATGCTTAATTTGGTGTTGACGCGAATTTCTAAGGTGTTTTTTTCTAGATCGTCCCTGTTGATGACCTTCTCCGCAATAGCTTCTGGATAGGAAACGACGATTTTTGGCAATTCGGAAACATGGTGCAAAGAACTTAATGTTTCTGCACGCTGCAATACGTGGGTGCCGTCGAGCTGGGTGAAATCGTATGCTTTGCGGAAAGATGAAGGGAAAAACAAAATTTGCTTGTCGAACAGACTTTCTAAATCCGCCAAGAAAAAGGAAGCATCCTCGTGCGTAGGCAAAATAAAGACAAATGGTCGTTGCTGCAACTCGTAGAGGCTGGCTGCTACGACAGCATCTGACGATCCGATTAATCCTTTTGCATGAATTTTTGGACTTTTTTTGGTGATCTCTTTGCCTAAGGTAGTTAGCTGCTCGGAGGCGCCATATTTTTTGATGATCTCTTGAATATCCACTCGTAATACCAGTTTGAGTACGAATGTACAAAAACCTTACCGATGCAAGCAAGTGCTAGGCATTTATTCCGAAGAGGTCGGTCGTCGAAAATTACAAAGGAGTCCTACTTTTGGTAGCACTCCTTTGTACGCTGCGCTGTTGCGTAGCATTTTGTTAATAACAAGGTTAGTTAGTTGTATTTTGGTGTTTATGTTGTCTCTTTCGTAACGTAAATATAGGGTTTTGTTTAAAAATTGCAACGAAAGGAGTGATATTTTTAGAAAATGATTATTGTAGGCTGTGTTGATGAGCGCGTCTTAATAATGCTACTTGTAAGTGGTATCTTTGTAAAAATGGTGTCTGAGTAATATTTGCAGCATGCTCAGAACCAACGAAATCATTTTAGTTATGAAAGATACAGACGAAAGAAACTATCCTAGTGCAGTCCAAAGTGCTTGGAATTGCAAATGTCCACGCTGCCGACGGGGGAATATGTTTGAAGGATCTATCTTTAGCTTGAGTCGCTCTGCTCGTCAGATGAGAACGGTATGTCCTCATTGTGAGCTTATGTTTGAAAAAGAGCCGGGATATTTCTACGTAGCCATGTATGTGAGTTACGTATTCGTGGTGGCACAATTGATTGCCTCTTGCGTAGCGACTTATGTGATTACGGGCGATGCAGAATCACCTTGGCTATATTTGACCGTAGCTTGTGCGGCGGTGATTATTTTAGCGCCTTTCAATTACCGGTATTCGCGGATTGTTTTACTGTATTGGATGACGCCATCTTTTCGTTTCCGACCGGAATTGTACGATCGAGAACCCGCGAAGGCGATTTAAAAAGACCACTATTTTCTAGTAGAATTTGCGATATAGATCGTAAAGAATCATGATGTCATAAGGTGTTAATTCGGATGATACATCAGTACGAATATATTTCTTCTTAAAAGAACGCACAGCAGTACGCAAATTGGAAGTGTCATAACCAATAATACGCAAAGCGTCCGTACTATTAAATGTGGGTGGCGGTGGTGCAAGATAGTTTGCATTGTACCAAATTCCAAATCCACGCTCGGCCAAGGTTTCCCAAGGAAAGTAAGTGCTTGGATCATCTTTACGACCGGGAGCATAATCGGAATGACCAATAAAATTAGTTTGCGGAATACGGTATTTGCTTTTGAGATTATTCAACAAAATCAACAAAGCGTTGATCTGCAAATCTGGAAACGGTTCGTTGCCATTATTATCCAATTCTATTCCGATTGACACGGAGTTCATATCAGTAATATTTCCCCATTTTCCGGCTCCGGCATGCCAAGCACGCTGATAATCATTGAGCATTTGCACGACTTGTCCGTCTCTCCCGATCACATAATGGCTGCTTACTTGTGTATGTGCTAATTGAAAGGTTCTGATGGTTTGCGCAATGCTGTTTTGCGACGTATGATGGATCATCACAAATTGCGGTTTGCGCAGATCGTAATGTATGGTAGGTGCAAAATCGTAATTGCGTTGAATACCTGTTGCATGCAATTCTGCGACCTCTCGCTCTGGTGTAGAGACTGATTGCTGGATATTTTCAAACTGTGTGTTTGGTGTAACGGTGGATTGCGACTGCGCGACAGCGGTATTGCTTTCTACTACGCGCTGCTCTTCAATATCTATCACGATCGACTCTGAAGAAGGAGTGGTCTTAACGACCGCGGGAGCCACAATTGCTTTGGTCTTTTTCTTGGAACTAGAACAGCTTTGCGTAGTCGCTACTAACAAAATCATTCCACACGCAAGCCATTTAAATTTCATCATTTTGAGCTTCTACTTTAATCTTGTTATGAGCGATCTTTTTCTAATTCGCGAAAGTAAACCAATCGTTTATTGTCTTGGGAAATTAAATAGTACACCCATCGCTAATGCTTGACTGTATTGTACGCGCGCGCGACTTTCTCCCTCCATAATACGTGTACGGTCGTACCACATGACACCAGTAGCAGTTACGCTAATTATACCACTTACTTTTGCCGTCAACGTGGCATCTAATCTATGATCTGGACGAGTAATCTCCAAATAGTCCGCCAATAATGCATACCTCGCTTTTAAGTTAAGATTTTTAGATAGGTTACGATCCAAATTGGCTACCAATTGAAAACCTAATTCATTACGCATAATTCTGCCAGGTTCTACACCAAATGCTGATTGCAATCTGGAAACTCCATCTTCGTCTTCTGCAATTTCGCGTACGCTATCATCCAGCACGAATGTCTGACGAGCTGTACCAGTACCGAAACGTAGGGAAAAGGTGTCATCTGGCTTATACTCCAAACCCAGTGATTCTGTTAAATACCCAGGCGACATGAATGCTGCAGTTTTCCTGCCTCGCACTTCAACGCCGTCTTCTCTTGCGTAATTATATCCGGCAGCGAAAATTGACTCAAATACTACTGAGGTAAAGATTGACCATCTGCTGGAAAATTTATAGGCCAATTTATTATCCCAAAAAATTCGATCTATATTTTTTTTACTTAATTGATCGTCATTTGCTAATACACCGTAGCGTAAATCCACCTCGGTGGTAAAGTTAAAATCATTACGATTATATTCCGATTTGTGCCAAGCAGTAGTAGACCATGCCATAGAATTTACACCACCATCTTTCCAGTTATCACTAAAAGAAGCTTGATTCAAATTTAGTCCAAGCTTGGTCCAGTGTTTCCAATAATCCACTGATAAACCCAATTCAGGGATAGGTACTTTTACATTGCGAATGCTTAGTGGTTTATTGGCACGGCTACCAACGATACTGGTATCTGGCAGTGCCCGAAGATCTTTTAAATCTTGTGCATTGGCATTATACCCCAAGCCTACACATGTTGCTATCGCAACGAAGTAAATTACCTGTTTCATACTTAATTTTCTTGTTTAACGTCAAAGTCTACCTTGGGTAGTTCTGGCAAAGGTCGCAAATCTGGCAATATTTTAAACATATTGTATTTACTTTTTATGTATTGTGTCAACTGATAATGACTCGCGCGTGTGGCAAATGCGTACGAAGGGCGATATCGAATCATAAAATTTTGAAGTTGATCACCCTCAAGTCCGAGCAAGTTATATACAAGGTCAGGTGTAAAGATAGAGTCAACAACGTTATCTTCATAGACTTGCTGCATATACGCGGTAAATCTGCGGGCATTACGTCCCTCTTTGCTCAATAAATTATAGATGGCATTGATACTTAATCCAGCTCCGGTTGGTCCTACACTAATAAGCGATCCCGGATCTGCTAAGTTGTACGCATCTCGATACACTCGCTTGGATTCTTCGTAGATCTCGATCGGCGATCGGCGCGCATTGACTTTCACGGTTTCAATATACCGAAAATCGCGCAACATGGATAAAACCAGAATTTGGTTGTGAGGTACAGCAAGGGTATCTGCCAAAAAACCATCCTTGATAAAAACGAGTGTATCGGTCGGTTCTACCTCTAAGCGGAATTCGCCTTTGGCATTGTTAAATATGCGCTGGTGCGTTCTGGGATTGTAGATTTGTACTCTCCCTAATCGATCTTTAGATTCTTCGTCATAGACAATACCTTCCAGTTGAATCTGCCCCTGCAAAAACAAAGGTAGAATGGATAGCATAAAGGCGATGATATAGATGAATAGGTTCACTACCGTAAAACTACATGTTCAGAGAGAAGATTTATAATATTTAACATCTTTTTGGAGATGCTACTTTATTTGGAAACAATGATGAGCTGTCCGATGTCAAGATTTTCGTCTTCCAAGGCATTAATTTGGATCAGCTCCTCTACCGACAGACCGTATTGCTGACCGATGCTATACAGCGTATCGTTGGCTTTGACTTGGTAAATGATCATGGCCACAGGCTTCTTTACTTCCTCTGGCGGCACGACCTCCTCAAATACTTCTTTTTCCATGATAATCTCCTCAACCTGCACTTCGCGCCGCTCTTGCTCGACGTAGGTTTCTGCTCTATCATATTGGTGCAGATCGTATCGCTCGATGAGATCGATCAACAAATAGGCATAACGGGGATTGGTGGCGTATCCGGCTTTTTTAAGTCCGTGAGCCCAACCTTTATAATCATCTTTTTTAAGTGCGAAAAGCGCTTCGTATCTTTTGCGGAGTAAAAATTGAGAATGGTCTTTGAAAGAATCGTCGGGGTTATTATACACGCGAAAACAATCGTTCTGACCATCATCCGGCCGAGTAATGCTGCGTCCTCTCCACACGCCACCGCACTTGATTCCAAAATGGTTGTTTGCTTGTGTTGCTAGATAGCTGTTGCCATTACCCGACTCTAAAAGAGCCTGAGCTAACTTGATACTGGCAGGAATGCCATATTGATTCATTTCCGCTATCGCAATGCTTTTGTACCGGTCAATATAAGTATTGCCACTTGTGTTAGTTGCTGATCCGCCAGGCTTTACGGAAGAATTAGGCTTATTATTTGACGACGAGGGATAGGTCTTCGAGGTGCGTAAAGTACCCGGTCTTCTCGAGCTACAGCTAGAGAAGACTAACAAAGCGCTTAAGAGTATGGCAAACCCGAACTTGTATCCCATTAGTCAATTATAGGAATAAAAAAATCACCCGTGTACGTATGCTTAATTAAGCGTCGTCTTTTCGTCGTATTGATCCAAATCGTAGCGATCAATTGTCGCCAAGACCTTGCGAGACCAATCTCCAGAAGTAGAATATCCAGATCTTGCGATTCCTTTTATCCAAGATTGGTAATCTTCTGAGTCGTGCTTCAAGAAAAGAGGTTGTGTGGACTTTTTACGTTGTAGTAGTTCTACGAAGTCGCGATAAGAAGCGAGTGTAGAATCGTAATCTTTGTAAGCAGATTTAATCTTTTTGCTGCTGTTTTTACCTTTGATGCCAAAGTGATTGTTGAGGTATGTGGCAATTCGACTATTACCATAGGCGCTTTCGTGAATTGCGATTGCTAAGATGACAGAAGCGGGTACTCCTGTTTCCCGCATCAGCTGCTTGGCAGCTTTATTGTGTTTTTCCAGATAACTTGTCGGCGTGTATTTGCTTTGTGCAGTACATAATGATGCGCCGATGGTTACCGTGATAAAAAGTACACATAGTACCTTCATCCAATTTTTTAACATAGTCCTTTTTTTGGTTCAACCATTACTTTTTGCGTAACACAAAAAGCCCGTCTCTAATGGGCAAGATCAATTTTTCAACACGTTGATCTGCCGCTAAAAAAGTATTTAATTCTAAAATTTGTTTAGTCTGACTGTCGGGTGCTTCGTCTAGCACGCGACCTTTCCACAATACATTATCTACCAGAATCAGTCCGCCAGATGGAATCCTGTCTATAACCATCTCATAGTAGATTTTGTTTCGTTTCTTATCCGCATCGATGAAAACAAGCTCAAATTGCCCTTCAATAGTCGGAATCACATCTATCGCATCTCCTAAATGGTAGCAAATCTGCTCTCGTTGATCGGCTTGGTCAAAATAGTGCTGTACCCGATCATGCAATTCTTCATCAATGTCAATTGTATGAATAATGCCATCTGCACGTAATCCCTCTGCTAAAGCTAATGTGGCGTATCCCGTGAAAGTTCCGATTTCTAAAATCTGCTTCGGAGCCACCAATTTGCTTAACATCGACAAGACCCGACCTTGAAAATGACCGGACAGCATATGTGCTTTTGTCTCCTTCAAATACGTTTCCCGATTGATCTTTTTTAATAGCGCTGGCTCCTGATCACAGGTGCTTTCCAGATACTCGCTATACTTCTCATCAGGCATGTTCATCGCGACAAATATACTTATTCCCGTCACATAGACAAGTTAAAAAGTGTTAATCAACTGTGCTGTAGTTGTTTGAAAGAATTTTGAAAGTAACAAATCAAGCCTGCGGAAGGCAGGCTTGATGATATATATAGGTGTGTTTAATCTAAAGATGCGGTGATCAGACGTAGGAATTCTGATCGAGTTACATCATTTTCAAAAGCCCCAGTAAATGCTGATGTAGTCGTTACCGAGTTTTGCTTCTGGATGCCACGCATCGCCATGCACATGTGCTTGCACTCCATCACCACGGCTACGCCTCTTGGCTGCAAAGTTTCTTGAATACAGTCTCTAATCTCGTTGGTGAGGCGTTCTTGTACTTGCAGTCTTCTTGCGAAAGCATCGACCACACGCGGAATTTTGCTGAGGCCAACGATATGTCCGTTCGGAATGTAGGCAATGTGTGCTTTTCCGAAAAATGGCAGCATGTGGTGTTCGCACATGGAGTACACTTCGATATCTTTCACCACGACCATTTGACTATATTCTTCTTCAAACATGGCACTGCGCAATAATCCTGCGGCGTCCACATTGTAGCCATGCGTGAGGTACTGTAAAGCTTTGGCGACTCTTTCGGGAGTTTTTATTAATCCTTCGCGCTCTGGTTTTTCACCCAAAGCATCCAGAATATCAGTGTAATGTGCCGCGATACGTTCCACATCTTTGGTGTTGTATTGATCGATTTTGCGGTATCCTTCCACCTCGTCGTCGTCGTCATCCAAATGGTGCAAATTGTTCATGTCAATTATTTTATGGGGGTATTAGTGCCGAAATACTCAGCGTAGTTATTTTCTGTTTCGTGCAATCTTACGGAATGTAACACCACACCTTCTTGGTCAAAAGATGGTTTCAAGACTTCAAATATAGATTGCGCGATCACTTCTGTAGAGGCCATTTTGCCTTTCATAAAAGCGACCTCTATGTTGATGTTTTTATGGTCTACCTGTTGGATCACCAATTCGTGGATGATCGCCTTCATCTGTTTTAGATCCATCACAAAGCCTGTCTCAGGATTGATATCACCTTTTACGGTAACAAATAGCTCGTAGTTGTGGCCATGCCAATGAGGGTTGGAGCAGTTTCCGAATACGCGCAAATTTTCTTCGTCGGACCAATCAGCCCGAAATAATCTATGCGCAGCACTAAAACGTTCGCGACGTGTGATGTAGACCATAATGCCAAATATACATCAAAAAACAGTTACTTTGTCTGTTCGAGATTACCGAAATTTCATATGGAGATATTAATTGTCGCGGCTACAGAACGCGAGCTAAAGCCTTCTTTACCATTATTGCATGAGCTAGAGATTGACGTGCTTGTTACTGGTGTTGGTATGGTCGAAACCGCCTTTGCGCTCGGCGAAAAGCTTACTGCAAAACATTATGATCTGTTACTGAACGTGGGCATAGCAGGATCATTCTCTTCAGACTTAACAATCGGTGATGTGGTAGAAGTTGTGCAAGATCGACTGATCGAGCTGGGAGCTCAAAACCGAGAAGAATTTCTCTCGATAGAAGAAATGGGATTTGGCCAATCCTTGTTTTCTTCGAATTCAATCGTCGGCACTATCGCGCCAACTGGTTTGCAACAAGTATATGGTATCACCGTCAATACGGTGCATGGTAATGTCGTAGCGATCGAAGCGATACGTAAGCGGTTGGAAAATGATCTCACCATTGAATCTATGGAAGGCGCAGCTGTGCTGCATGCTGCGCATAAGAAAAACACACCCGTGGTACAGGTTCGTGCGATTTCCAATTATGTAGAGCCTAGAGATACGAGTCGTTGGGATATACCACAAGCGATTCAAAACCTACACGAATGGTTGCGTGGATACTTAATTTCGCAGCAGCGTTGATGAAGTAAAATACTTGAATCCCACTACCATAATTCGATAAATTGTAGTAGCTTTGCCTTGGAAAAACAGACTATTCACTAATACTGATGAGAGAAATACAATTCAGAGAAGCGCTTCGTGAAGCAATGAACGAAGAGATGCGCAAAGATGAAACGATATTTTTAATGGGCGAGGAAGTCGCAGAGTATAATGGCGCTTACAAAGTAAGTCAAGGTATGCTCGACGAATTCGGTGCTAAACGAGTAATTGATACGCCAATTGCAGAGCTTGGTTTTGCAGGTATCAGCGTGGGTGCGGCGATGAACGGCTTGAAGCCAATCGTTGAATTCATGACGTTTAACTTCTCCCTAGTAGCTATAGATCAGGTAATCAATGCAGCAGCAAAGATTCACCAGATGAGTGGCGGACAATTTTCTTGTCCGATCGTATTCCGCGGTGCGACTGGTAATGCTGGTCAATTGGCGGCACAACACTCCCAAAACTTTGAAAACTGGTATGCTAATACACCAGGATTGAAGGTAGTAGTTCCTTCGAATCCTTATGATGCAAAAGGTTTATTAAAATCTTCGATCATCGATCCAGATCCAGTAATCTTTATGGAATCTGAGGTGATGTATGGCGATAAAGGCGAAGTGCCTGAAGAAGAATACTACATCGAAATCGGAAAAGCCAAAGTGGTTAAAGAAGGTACTGATGTAACCGTAGTTTCTTTCGGTAAAATGGTGCCACGTGTAGTGATTCCTGCTGTTGAGGAATTGGAGAAAGAAGGTATTAGCGTAGAATTGATCGATTTACGTACTGTAAGACCGATTGACTTTGAAGCGATCATTAATTCTGTCAAGAAAACCAACAGATTAGTTGTGGTGGAAGAAGCTTGGCCTTTGGCTTCGATTTCTTCAGAAATCACTTTCCGTGTACAGAAAGATGCATTTGATTACTTAGATGCACCTGTTACACGGGTTACTTCGGCAGATGTACCTTTGGGTTATGCGCCTACTTTGGTAGAAGCATCTCTTCCGAGCATCACAAAAGTAGTGAAAGCCATCAAGGAAGTATCTTACATCAAAAAGTAAGATTTTAATACTAAAGTCATTCGGAAACCTCCATGCCCCAAGCATGGAGGTTTCCTTTTTTAGTGAAAATACCAGTCATAATTGCTATATTTAGCTATTATAAATACTTAGTAACTCAACATGAAGAAATTAAAATTAAGTGTTTGTTTGTTTCTAGCCGTAGCGCTAGGCGTGCAGGCGCAGGAAAAGGTATCCTTTCGATATAATCCTCCTATCGGAGAAAAATTAGTCTATAATACGGCTATGAATATGGATATAGAAGGAGAGCAGTCTATGATCATGGATATCAATATGGTCATGACACAAACTGCTAAAGACAAAGGTGCTGATCAAGTATTCAATATCGTGTCACAGATCGAGTCTATCAAAATGGACATGAACATGCAAATGATGATGATGTCTTATGACTCGGAGAATCCAGATGATAGCAATCCTGTTTCGCAACAGATGGGTGAGCAGTTTGCTCCATTATTGAAGAAGGATATCAACGTAAAAATCAATGATCGCGCTGAGGTAATTGATGTAGCCGATGCAGAAGCTTTCGCTGGAATAGGCGATATTAAGTCGATGTTTAGCGCGGCAAGTTTTCCGGAGCAACCTATCGCAGAAGGAGAAAGCTGGTCAATGTCTGTGCCCAATGAGCAGTTAGGAGTAGAATTGAACTACAAATTGACCTATGCTGGTAAAGAGGGAGATTTGATTCGCGTGAATCTAGAGTCTGAACCTTCTGATGAAGCTGGTGCCATGAGTATCACCGCAAGCGGTTTTAATTTGTACGATCCAACTACGTTTGTTGTTGTCAAATCAGAGGTTACTTCAAAGGTCGATGCACAAGGTGCTTCGATTACGAATAAGACCGTAATGGAAAAGCAATAAGCAGCACGATATTTATACACAAAAGAGAGCGGCATCTGATAAAGATGCCGCTCTCTTTTGTGTATAATAAACCGATTAATCGGTTCTTATGAAGTTACTTCTGCTTTGTATTCTTCAGCCGATAGTAAGCCATTTACATCATCTGGATTGCTTAATTTAACACGGATAATCCACCCTGCTTCGTAAGCATCATTATTTACCAATTCTGGCGAAGCGTCAATCGCTTCATTCACAGAAAGTACCGTTCCCTGAACAGGCATAAACAAGTCAGAAACTGTTTTCACTGCTTCGATTGTTCCAAAAACCTCATTTGCTGCTACCTCTTCACCAACACTGCTGATGTCTACAAAAACGATGTCACCCAACTCGCGTTGTGCAAAATCCGTAATGCCGATAACGGCTTCATCACCTTCCACACGAACCCATTCGTGATCTTTTGTATACTTTAAATCTGCTGGAAAATTCATTATTTCTCTATAGTTTTTTCAAATTTATCATTATCGGTCGACAATCCAAAAGTTAAATGTAACTTTATTTGAATGAATACGCAGATCGAAAAGCTTTACCAGATCGCTCAAAAGAAAGAGCGATTTATCATCGGTTTAATGTCTGGTACGTCGCTCGACGGATTGGATATCGCGTTATGTCAGATCTCTGGAAGTGGTACAAATACACGACTTCGCTTGTTGAACTTTACTACGGCATCCTATTCCGCTGACTTTCGGCATGAGGTGAAGCAAATATTTGCGCAGAAACAGGTAGATCACTTGATGTGGAGTACGCTACATGTGAAGGTAGCACAAGTACATGCTGATCTCGTACTTGCAAGTATGAAATCTTGGGGATTGAGAAGCGAAGATATTGACCTCATCGCAAGCCATGGGCAAACGGTATTTCATGCGCCAAAAGGTAGCCACTCTCATCAACTGAACAGCACATTGCAGATCGGAGATGGCGATCATATCGCGGTGAAGACCGGTATTATCACGATTTCTGATTTTCGACAAAAACATGTCGCCGCGGGCGGCGATGGTGCGCCATTGGTCGTGTATGGCGATGCTCTCTTATACACTTCCGAAGAAGAATATCGCGTCTTATTAAATATCGGTGGCATTGCCAACTTTACCTTCCTTCCGAAGCAATCTTCCGGATTATCCGCCTATGCGACCGATTTAGGGCCTGGAAATACCTTGATGAATCAGTACATGCAAAAGCATTTGGGTGAAGAGATGGATCGTGATGGTGAATTAGCAAGTCGGGGTGTAGTTCATGATGAACTTTTACAAATGCTGCTCGAAACAGCTTTTCTAAAGCAGCATTTTCCAAAAACAACTGGGCCAGAGTTGTTCAATTTGTCATTGTTAGACAACGCGATGCAAGAGGCGAAGGTTATCAATTTAGATCACGCAGATATCTTAGCTACGCTGGCTCAATTTACGATTGAAAGTACGGTGGATGGCATACGTCGAGCAGTCGATGAGTTAGATGCTGTATCCGTTTATATCAGTGGTGGTGGATTGCATAATCCGTATCTAATGCAAGGAATTCAGCAAGGATTAGCGGATTGTTGTGTGCACTCATTTGATGCGATAGGATTCGATCCGGATGCAAAAGAGGCGGCTTTATTTGCCGTTTTAGCCAACGAAACGATTGCAGGAGCACCAGCAAATGTGGCGCATATCGCTGGTTCGCCAGCAGTCTGCATGGGAAAGATTAGCTTTCCTTATTGATCAATGGCTTGATGAATATAATTCTTAAATGGCAGACAGGATGTATAAATCTCCATAACAGCATCCAGCGCACCTTCGCTTTCCATCGTTATTTGCGGCACTTCGCTACTTAGCGTAAAACTTTTCAATTTGAGTATGTCAATATGTGGATGATCGGCCTCGTATCCTGCCGGCGGCCTTACCAATTTATCTTCTGTTCCTAGATCGGTCCATTTCCATTTTCCTTTTGCCAAGGCGGTATGCAGTTCTTCGGCATTGTAATCAATCTCCTGACGGATTAAGTCGAGATGCGCTTTATTTGGTCGCCAATAACCGACCGCCAGAAAAATCTTTTTGGGCTCGACGTGAATGTAATACTCCGGACCATCCAATTTTCGTCCATCCACCGAAATACCCGCCGCTAGCCAATTTTTGTAAGGTGCTTTATTCTTCGAAAAGCGAACATCCCGATAGATCCTAAACAAGCATTTGGAAGGATTGATATCTTGATGAATATGAGGATCTACCTCCGACAAACGCATAATAATCGCTTGCACAAACCCCTTCATATTCTGTTGAGCCGCATCGTAGCGCTCTTTGTGCTCTTGAAACCACTCGCGATTATTATTCTCCGCTAGTTCACTTAAAAAGGCAAAAGTTGCCGGATAGATCTTTGTTGTCATATTACACTAAAAGTAAAAATACCCAAACCAAAGGCGCAGCAATCAACAAACCGTCAAAGCGATCTAATAAACCGCCGTGTCCGGGTAAAATATTACCCGAATCCTTCACGCCTAAAGTCCTTTTTAACATGGATTCGACCAGATCACCCAAGGTGCCAAAAGTACCAATGAGGAATCCCATCACCAGCCATTGCCACAGCGGCAAGATCGGATAAAAATGCGATAACAAAGCTGCTACTCCCAGAGCAAAAGCCAATCCACCTAAAAATCCTTCCCATGTTTTGTTGGGTGAGATACGTTCAAATAGCTTGGTACGACCGATGCTGCGACCAACCAGATAGGCGCCCGTATCATTGCTCCATAGCATGAATAAAAAGCCAAGTGGAATCTGCGCTTGATAAGATCCGCGGATAAATCCGAGTGCTACAAAACAGAAAAATGGAAATGCTGTGTACAACAAACCGGTCAACGTATACGAGATGTCGTGAAATGGCTTGGCATGGCCGCGGTACAGCGGTACAATAAAAATCAAACTAATACAAGGAATGATAATCGCGCTGTAACGCAATGATAGCAGTTCTAAATGATGTAATCCCAATAATAAACCGAGCAATACCGCTGTTAGTATTCCGATTCCAGTCACTGGAAGTACATCTTGCTGTTGACGAACTATACCAAAAAATTCATACAAACACCAAACGCCAACTAACGAAAAGAAGATGGTAAAGATGGTGGCTCCAGCTAACGCGGAACCAATTAATACGGTAATAAAAACCGCCCCTGTAATGGCACGTTGAAGCATTAATCGACCGGATTATTGGATTGTTGATCGATCAGCTGTAAGGCTGCAGCTTCATTCTCTTGCTGTACGTACAATTCCACGTTGCCAAATCGAACATAGACGTCCTGTTTGTTGACCACGACAGCCGGAATATCATTCTCGATGAGCATCTGCCGTACAATTTCTGCCTCCACCACAATGCTATACGTGTTTATTTTTACCCAGCCTGGTTCCATAGTTTGGATTTTATTTTTGTTGATTGCCTATAAAAATACCAACCTACGGCGACACTCGCAATTAAACTCACAAAATAAAGGCTGATGTGAAACGGATCTTCCGTCATCAGTTGTTGATAGGAATAACCTTTCGTGCTGTAGTAAAAAGCGACAAACACCACGGTAGCATTGTTGACAAAATGCGCCAAAATCGGAATCCATATGTTGTTGGTTAGTAGCAACATGTAGCCGAATATAGCTCCTAAAAGCATTCTCGGAAAAAAACCAAAAAACTGCACATGGATCGCAGAGAAAATAATGGCGGTCACCCAAATAACGACATGTTTATTGGTGATCCATCGCCCCAAAATATTTTGTAAAGCGCCGCGGAAGAAAAATTCTTCAGCGATAGCTGGTAGCACGGCGATCGTGAGAAGATTCAATGCTAGGCGAGACAAGGAATTGTTCATGACTAAATTTTCGGTCAGCAACGCCATCTCGTCCTCCTTTTGGCGCATCCAACTTTCTACGCCGTTCCAAGATTGCGGTAATAGCATATCTCTGTTCCACTCGCCGATGAGGTTCATGATCGGACTAAATGCCACTAAAAAAAGCACAGCCAATCCGAAAAACAGCGCCGGTGTAGTGCGCGACATGGGAAGGTATTGAATCGTGCTATTTCGTTCGATAATTTGCAGTATAATTGGTGGTAATAAAAAGGTAGAAATGCTACTGGTTGCAAGCATCGTGTACATAAAGCCTGTATTACCGCTTCCGAGGGCTAGTGCATTTTGACCTGCAACAAGCAGGTCGCCCACGTTTTCAAAAATGGCAGCATAACCCAAAAGGGCAACGAGTTGAAGTGTGAATGAACAAAGTAAGACCAATCCGAAAAGAATGACGAGAGAAATTCCGGGTGAATTGGTAGGTGATTTTAGTGACTGCATAGCTCGAAAATAGGTAAAAACTTTCAAAAAAGGGGCTGCCTAAATGAATAGGCAGCCCCTTAAAAAGTTCAAAAAAATCAGCGCTTAATTGACCCGGATTGGATCAACTGGTTTTTTCATTTCTTGGTAAGGATAGGTTTTCATCTCTTCCAAGAGTAGCTTAACGGTTCGCTCCAATTGTGGATCTTTACCGTCTAATAAGTCTTTTGGCATTTGCTCTACAAAAATATCTGGTGCGACACCTTCATTTTCAATGATGTAATTGCCCTTTAGGTCAAATACACCAAAGTTTGGTGACGTAATGCTACCGCCATCTAATAACGGTGGATAACCAGAGATACCGACCAAGATGCCCATCGTAGTACGTCCAACTAATTTGCCTAAACCTTTGAATCGGAACATGTATGGCATCATATCGCCCCCAGATCCCGCATTTTCATTGATGATCATGGCTTTCGGTCCGTAAATACCATTGCCTGGTGTGGTGAAGCTTTTTCCATCGCGGATTCCCCATCCGGAGATTAAATCGCGCGAAAGTAAATCGATGACATAATCTGCTACCGAACCACCACCGTTATTACGTTCATCCAGCAGCAAGGCTTTTTTGTCCATTTGCGAGAAGTAATAACGATTGAAAGAATCATAACCTTCACGACCTGTATTGGGCATATACACATAAGCGATCTGTCCGTTACTGGCCGCATCTACTTTCTGGCGGTTTTTCTCGACCCAGTTTTGGCGACGCAAACCTACCTCATTAGCGTAAGAGATTGGTTTTACAATCACTTCTCGCGAACCATCCAAAGAAGCTTTTGAGTTAACTTTTAGCGTGACTTGTTTGTCTACCGTATGGTCAAAAAGGCTGTAGATATCCATATCTGCCGTCAGTTCTTTGCCGTTTACTGCTAAGATGTAATCGCCTTCTTTAATATTCAATCCTGGCTCTGCCAACGGTGCTTTGAAAGAAGGGTTCCAATCCATGCGTGTGTAAATCTTCGCGATGCGATAACGATTATTGCTAATCTCATAATCCGCACCCAATACACCCGCAGATACGGACGGTGTGGAAGGTTCATCTCCGGGATAGATATAGTTGTGACCAACGACCATTTCGCCCATCATTTCGTTGAGTAAATACCCAAGATCTGACCGGTGATTTACATAGGGTAAGAACTTCGCATATTTCGTTTTCATTGCATTCCAATCTACACCATGCATGTTTTCTACATAGAAAAATTCTTTTTGCATGGCCCAAACTTCGTTGAACACCTGATCCCATTCTGCTTTAGGGTCTACCAGCTGCTGTACATCATCTACTTTCAGTTTTTCTGGGGCGCCAGCAGGCTTTTTACCGGCATCTACGATATAGTATCCGTCGGACGTACGGTAAAGCATTTTTTTACCATCGGCACTAATCACAAAGCTGTAGGTATTATCGATTAGGTTTTTCTCTTCAAGCTTGTTGAGATCGTAGGAGAAAATACTGCGCCCTTTGGAGTAAACCAGCATATTCTCTACTAATCCGCTTAGTTGTCCAACACCGGTTGATATAGGAAGTGCGACAATCCGGTTATTGATCTGATCGAAGTCGACTTTAATATCCTTGATCTTCGCAGTTTTACTTTCCTGCTCCTCGCTTTTTGTGTCTTTTTTATCGGCTTCACCTTTCTTGTTGCTGTCCGCATTTGCCGTTTCAGTTTTTACCGTTTCTTCATCACTTTCGTTTTTGAAGATGGATGGTGTTTCACTAGATAAGATAAAGGCGTAGGTATTGTACTCCGGACTGCGATCATAAGCCGTCATATGTAATCCAGAATTAGTTAATCCTGTATTGGTACTCGCTTGGAAAACAAGGTACTTGCCATCACGTGTAAATACCGGCTGGCGTACCGCGCCCATGCCGTCGGTGATTTGCTGTGTTTTTTTGCTGTCCAAATTGTACATGAAGACCGCTGTAACACCATTTGGCAAGGCCTTGATATACGAAATCCATTTCGAATCGGTAGACCAGCTTGGTTGGAAGTGATTATAAGTGCGGCCGGTATGCGATGCCAAATAATCGTCATCTACTTTTACTGTAGTTTTGGTGTCCACATCGATATAGTACAAGTTCAAATGCGCATCATTATAGAATAGCTTTTTGCTATCTGGCGACCATGTGGGTTGAAAATAGAAGGCGGTTTCACCTAATTTGATGTAGGTGGGTTCTTTTTCTGCCTTTTGGTCGCGAAGCACTAATTCATATTGTCCGTTTTTGTCAGAGATAAATGAAATCCATTTGCCATCGGGAGACCAAGCCGGGAAACGCTCATGTGTACCCGGAGAATTGGACAGATTGCGTGCATCGCCTTTCTCTTTGGGTACGGAGAATATTTCACCACGCGCTTCGAAAAGTGCCCGTTGACCAGTGGGAGAGATGTTCCAACCGCGGATGCCCTCTTTCATTTGCACGTAGTGAGGGCGTTTGTACAGCGCATCTGCATGGATCTGAATAGCAAGAGGTGTAACCGATTTGGAGCTTGTTTGCAATAAATTGATCTTTCCATTCTGCTCAAATACTAATTCATTACCTTTCCCTTGCAGCGAACGCACATCGTAATCGGTGAAATTCGTCAGTTTTTCGACCTTCTTGGTCTTGATGTTATAGCTGAAGATGTTTACGGTTTTTTCTCTGTCGGACAAGAAGTACACGTGATCACCGAGCCAAACTGGTTTTACATCGTTACAGTTTTCTCCGGGAACGACTTCTACGTGATGCGTTTTTGAATCAAAAATCCAGATGGACGGCATGCCACCACCGCGGTAACGTTTGAATGCCACGCGATCGCGTTCGGTTGGATCTCCATTTTTGATATAGGCCCAATACCTTCCATCCGCCGAAGGCGATCCCTGATAAGCTTCTGGCATCGTTAATGGTTGATCTGTGCCTTTGTTGATATCCGATTTGTATAAACGCGATCCTAGAGAATAGGTAAACCCTCGAGAAGTCGTGAAATATACTTCATTGTTATTCAACCATCCACGCAATACATCCGAGGCAGGATGATGCGTAACGCGACGTGGCTCGCCACCTTGAATAGATACGACATAAACATCGGTATTGCCGTCATAATTACCTGTAAATGCGACTTGCGAACCATCTGGCGAGAAGATCGGATTTTGTTCTACGCCAGGATTTACCGTCATACGGCGAGCATTAGTGCCGTTTTTGTCTGCCAGCCAAATATCTCCTCCGTATACAAAAGAGATATGTTTGTCGCTAATACTTGGATTCCGAAGGAGCAGGGTTTCATTTTGTGCGAAAGACGTCACAGTTTGCCCCGCCAAGAGAACCATAAATGGTACTACCTTTTTTAACATATATAGAGTTGGTTAATTAATGCGCTAAATATAACAAAAATAGCCGGTGTCGAAACTTCGACACCGGCTATTTAAAGTAGTTGTATTGATGAAACAGTTAGTCTGCTATAACAATCACTGCACGGCTTAGGCGTGGGTCATCATAGTACATATTATCTACACCACCTTTATACTCTTTTACGAGTTGGTTCGGTGATACGTTGAATTCGCGAACAAGCACATTATATATTGCTTCGGCACGTTCACGGCTTAGTCGTTCGTTAATTTTGGTAGTTCCAGTACCTTTATCTGCATAACCTGTAATGCTGTATTTGATATTCGGATCTCCTTCTTTGATCATGTCAGCAAAGAAACTTAAGTTGACACGAGCTTCATTACTTACGATACTTTTGTTGATTGGGAAGGTTACTAGGATAGGCGCTACTAGCATATTACGCTCGATCTGTACTTCGGTGATCGAAGAGTTCTTCGCTTCTGCTAATTGTTTTCTCAAGTGATTATTGTCTTGAGCCAGCTTGTTGACAGCACTACGAAGCGCACTAAGATCTTCTTCATTGTATTTAATGATTGTAGTTTTAGGCTTATCCCAATCTTTCTTTTTGCCAAAATTGTAACGAATACCAACTGTAGCACTACCTAATCCATCTTCCAGACGATTACCTTCTTCGCCATCAAAACGATCTCCGACCATAGAGCCGCGAAGATCTAGCGTGAGATGAAATGCAGGGCTCAAACGGAAAGTGTTTAGCAAACCAATACTAGCGCTCAGTTCTCTTCCGCTACCCACGCGCTCCGACTTATCGTTAGTATTTATCATGATACCCAATCCAGCATATGGGCTGATTTCGTAAAAACGGTCATCTCGGTATCCGCCTATCAAGTTAGATAAGTTAAATAATACATCTCCTCGGAAATGGATGAATTTTATTTCTTGCTTTTCTAACATGTAGCCTTCCCATGGAAGTTTGTCATACGGACCGACTACATAGCTACCATTTTGTGTTAAGCCGTTTGCTTTAAAGCCGTTGGCTCCTAAGCGTACTCCGATGCCTGGTGTAAACCATTTACCAAAATATGCCTCAAAAGCTGGTGTAATACGATCTGCGAAATCCATCTGAATATTGTGATCGCCGAAATAAATTTGTGCACCGGCACCTGCACCGATAAACCAGTTTTGAAAGAAACGATTTGTTTCTACCTTGTACTTGTCGTCGTGTATGATAGTGGTAGTATCGCGACGAATCTCATAAGTTTGGGCTGAGGCGGACATATAAGTCACAAATCCCAGAATTAAAATGAATGTGTATTTCATTGCTAACGGATGTTATGGTATGGTGCACTATTTTTCTATAATTAAGAATATCAGCTTCGTTCTCATGTAAGCCAATTGCTATCTTGTAATCAATCTCCTGCAAATATATTGATCAATCGAGACAAAACACGCTTTTTTTTGAACAATGTAGTCAAAGCACTACATAAAATAGGTGTTATGATTCTGTTTTTTTCATTTATTTATGAAATTATTTGATTCCTTTTGGAATGTCGTGCTGTGTTAAGTATGAGGCTAGCGAACTATTATAAGCAGATGATAAGATATACTGCAATTGGTCACGAAAGTCAAATTGGAGATCCTCATGAAGCTTTGTCCACTTGCCATAGGCAAATTTAATACGCGCAGCTAAATATTGATGTAGCTTATGGCTTTGGTGAAGATGACTTCTTTCAAAAAACGAGGAAAATTGATTTATAGATTCTCTTAAAATGAGTAGCCTGAATTCTAATTCACTAACCTTGTCTTTAGTGATTTTTTCATGTTCATTGACGATACCATTGGCATGTCTAATTAACTTATTTAAAGCGGCAAAATTAGCAGCTGATACTCCAGATGCAGATGTTTTAAAGGCATGTGCAAAGATAGACTTTAGCTGTTCCCTTAAGTCATCGATACGTTGTTGCAAATCAATATCGTCTTCCAATAGCTGGAAGTGTAGTCTTTTAATCAGTAACTTGTCTTTATTGATTAGACGGATCAAAAGCTTATCTTTTTCTTTGTCAGAAAGTGCTAAGATGGCAGCTTTAAGTTCGGGCTGTTGATGTACGGACATGTGTTAATCTAGCAGCGAATTCTCCTGGATATATTTTTCCCACGCCCAAGCAGATTTCATCATTTCTTCAATACCCAATTCCGCTTTCCAACCCAATTTTTCGGCAGATTTTGTCACATCTCCCCATACTTTTACAATGTCGCCATCTCTTCTCGGACCGATTTCATAATTCAATTTTTGTCCAGACGTCTTCTCAAAAGCTTTGATGGCTTCGAGCACCGAATAACCTATCCCAGTACCAATGTTAAATACATCGTATTTGCCGGCAGGATTTCCTTTTTCTAACAATTTGATAGCAGCAACGTGCGCTTTGGCCAAGTCCACCACATGAATATAATCGCGTACGCAAGAGCCATCAGTAGTTTCGTAATCACCACCAAAGACGGTTAATTTCTCTCTTTTGCCTATCGCAGTCTGCGTAATAAAAGGTACTAAATTTTGTGGTACACCGATCGGTAGTTCGCCTATTAGTGCAGAGGCGTGTGCTCCAGCAGGATTGAAGTAACGTAGGGAAATGATCTGATAATTATCGTGCGCTAGAGCGGTCTCGCGCAAAATTTCTTCTGCAATTTGTTTTGTATTTCCGTACGGCGATTCAGCAGTTTTTACGGGTGCCGTTTCGGAAACGGGTAATTGGTCTGGTTGACCATAAACCGTGCAGCTTGAAGAAAAAACGAAGTTTACAGGTGTATTTTGATACGCATTCAACAAATTGATCAAGGAGAAAAAGTTATTATGGTAATATTTCAACGGTTTTATGACCGATTCACCCACTGCTTTGGAAGCCGCAAAGTGGATAACACCCGAGATGTCCGGATTGCTAGCGACGAAATTTTTTACCGCCGCTTCATCACATAAATCAAACTGATGAAATTCTGGCCGATGACCGATGATCTTTTCTATCTGATCTAATATACGAATGCTTGAATTGGATAGGTTATCTATAATAATTGGCGTGTAGCCCGCCTGATATAATTCTACAACGGTATGTGAGCCAATAAATCCTGTGCCGCCTGTTACTAAAATCTTATGCATCTCTTTTAAAGTATATTTGAGTGGTTTCTTGTAAATCTATTTTGTCCATCGCCCGATAGTAATCGATGGTTTTGCGCAAACCATCTGCACGAGACACATTTGGTGCCCAGTCCAGTAGTCGTTTTGCTAGCGTAATATCAGGTTGACGTTGTTTAGGATCATCAACCGGCAAGTCCGAAAATACTAAATTTGATGTACTATCCGTGAGTTCAATAATCTCCTTGGCTATATCTGTAATTGTTATCTCATCTGGATTACCCAAGTTAACAGGTTCATTATAATCAGCATGTAGCAGTCGAAATATGCCATCAACCAGATCATCAACATAGCAGAATGAACGTGTTTGTTTCCCGTCTCCGAAAACGCTTAAATTTTGGTCACGAAGTGCCTGTGCGATAAAAGTAGGCAAAGCTCGCCCATCATTAAGGCGCATTCGCGGTCCGAAGGTGTTGAATATGCGAACAATACGCGTGTCTATACCATGGAAGTTGTGATAAGCCATCGTCATCGCTTCTTGAAAACGCTTAGCTTCATCATAAACGCCTCGCGGGCCAACGGGGTTGACATTTCCCCAATAAGTTTCAGCCTGCGGCGAGACCAGCGGATCGCCATATACCTCAGATGTGGAAGCGACCAATATTCGCGCTTTTTTAGATTTTGCCAATCCCAAAAGATTGTGCGTGCCTAAGGAACCTACTTTGAGCGTTTGTATCGGGATTCGTAAATAATCTACCGGACTGGCTGGCGAAGCAAAGTGCAGAATATAATCCAGGTGCCCCGGAATGTGTACAAACTTGGAAACGTCGTGCTGATAGAATTCGAAATTTGGTAGCTTGAAAAGGTGTTCAATATTGCGCAAGCTACCTGTAATCAAGTTGTCCATGCCTATCACTTGGTATCCTTCACGAATAAACCGATCACTAAGGTGCGAACCCAAAAAACCGGCTGCACCAGTAATAAGTATACGTTTAGGAAAAGCTTGCTCCACAGTATTTCAAGACATGTTTTAGTGAACGAATATAGGCATTATTTCTAGGGCTTAGAATACATATGCTGGAAAATATCTATCTTTATGCACTCCAAAAAAAGTGAAAGACAGGAGCACGCTATGGACATAGATTTTGTGATCACTTGGGTAGACATGAATGACCCGATCTGGCAGGAGAGCTTTGCAAAACATTCTGGAAAGATCAACAACGCTAAGAACGAAGTGTCAGAAGCACGTTTTCGTGATCATGGACTTTTAAAATATTGGTTTCGTGGCGTAGAGCAGTTTGCTCCTTGGGTGCGTAAGATTCATTTCGTGACTTGCGGACAAAAACCAGATTGGCTCGATGCCAATCATCCCAAGTTGAATTTGGTGCATCATAAAGATTATATTCCGGAGCAATTCCTTCCGTTATTCAATTCAAGTGTGCTTGAAGTGCACTTGCATCGTATCCCTGATCTCGCAGAGAACTTCGTGTATTTCAATGATGATTTCTTTATTATCAATGACTTGAAGCCAAGCCGTTTCTTTAGCAAGGATGGAGTTCCACAGGATATTGCTGCGTTTCGGATGAATCTCGGCATGTCTTTATGGAGCAAATGTTTGAAAAATAATATCCGCATAATCAATCAGCGGTTTGATAAGCCTGCCGTGATGAAACGCGATCACGATAAGTGGTACAACCCGATGTATGGAAGCAAAGCGAGGTTGACGTATCTGCTATCTTGGTACAATAAATTCATTACTTTGCGTACACCGCATAATGCGCAGCCGTATACGAAGAGCACCTTTCAGGAGGTGTGGGACTATGCGGAAGCGGAGTTGATGGAAATGTCGAAACACAAATTTCGTTCTCCAGAAGATTTCACGCAAGAATTGTTCAGAACTTGGCAAATCTGCCAATCTAACTTTGAAGCGTACAATACCTATCAGGATACCAAGATGTTTCCGTTATTATTTCGCTCCAAAAAAGCAATCAAAGCGATTAGAGAACAAGCTTATTCATTGGTATGCATCAATGATAATGAACATATGCCAAATTTTGATCAAACCATGATGGAGATCGAAAAATCATTTGAAAGTATTCTATCGAAGCGGTCGCAATTTGAGTTGGCTGACCGTTTAACATAATTATTTTATCTTATCCTTATATGACGCAAGGGCCTTTGATTTCTGTTGTTATTCCTGTTTATAACGGAGAGGAGTACGTCAAATCATGTTTGGACAATATGTTTGCGCAGAGCTACAAAAATCTAGAGATCATTGTTGTAGATGACGGTTCGTCCGATCGCTCTGGCCAAATTGCATTGCAATATCCCGTGAAGTTAATCCGCTTGGATGAAAATCGAGGTTTGTCTGCAGCAAGGAATACGGGGATCGATGCGGCATCAGGTACTTACATTCATTTTATGGATGTAGACGATGGTATCAACTTAGCGTACTATCAGCAGATGGCTGATGCGGTGATGGCAACTCAAGCTGATATCGCCTGTGGCGGCATGCTCAACGAAAAGCATAGTTACAAAACGTGGCGTTTTAAGAAGCAAGTCGTATATCACACTGCAAAGGACAAATTAAAGGCAACATTTGTCGGTAAATGGGGCTATGTTTGGCGCTATCTGTTCCGTTTAGACTTTCTCAAAGAGCAGAGCTTACGTTTTGAAGAAGGGCGATTTATCGAAGACCTGACTTTCTCGCTTCCAGCAGTGTTTTATGCAAAGAGTATCGTGGTCGTTCCAGGTGCAGAATATATCTACTATCACCGCGAAAACTCAATCATGAGTAAGAAAGAGAAAGCACATCGAGAAAAGAGAAGGTTGGATTGGTCGCACGCGAAAGCGTTTCGGAAAGAGTTTGCCCGCGAACACAATCTTAAGATTCCGGGAATAGATACGGGTAGGTTCGCATATTTGTTAAGAAAGGTTTTTCGGTAGATTATTTTGACTCTTTTTTTAAGATAAGGTCTCCCATCCACGAGCCTTCTTTATACATGCCTCTTTTAATATAGAAGTCCAACCTTCTTCGTGCATAGCGTATTAGCTTTACCGTTTTAGGTTTTGGATCAGGAGTTTTATTTAGTAATAATATTTCTGCCATGGCCACTTCCCCCCATTTTTTTCTAATTCCAAGAGAATAAAGGAAAAAATCATCTTCTGCTCTTATGATGCTTAACCTAAAATTTTGATCTCTGCGCATTAATACTTGAGCAGTCAGGTAGATTGGATAATAGTCTAGATCTAGCGGGAATTCTGTGATATCAAAATTTCCAAACTTGTCCATGTACTCTATCGAAGAATCCTCCGACAAACATTTTTCGAATTCGGCCAACCATTCTTTAATAAATCGGGAGCCTTGTATAGCACCGATAAAAGAACTTTCTAACATGGGATGTTGTTTGCTAATAGTATTCTCATCGGTATAATATAGGACGGCTTCAGATCCATCCTGCTGTTGTAGCGCGCTCACCCAATCTAGATTTTCAGACAATAGCGTGCTAGCGTCTAAGTAGAATCCGCCATGTTCTGCCAACAGTTTAAGTCGAATCAAATCCGAACTCAGCGCTGGAGATTTTTTTAAAATTTCGAGCGGAAAGTTGGGCAGATAATCCGATAAAGTTTCTTTATGCAACACGAAAATGGTATAGTCTGGATGTAGTCTCTTGATTTCGGCAAGGCAGATCTCCACGGTAGGAGAATCAATCGGATAATTATTCCAATAAATCCAGATTTTTTTAGGAATCTGATCGTTTTGCTTATTTGCTGTACCCCAATTTTTTATATATACTTCATCTATGCTTGGCGTTTTCTCTCGGAGCGATGGAAGTATATAACGAATCCAATGGGATAATCTCATTTATTTTTTTTATTAAAACAGTTACTTACTAATGTAAAGGTCAGTTTTTTTGATGAAATTGAATCAAAGTAATTTGAACGATGATTAATTGTGCCGGCAAATTGATGTGTATTAGTCATCTTTTAAAAATTTATCTCACACTTCTGCTGTTTTGAAAGTAATCTTAAATTCCGGTTTTTAGATTTAAATATCAAGTTTCTAGGATTGGTCGATTTCTTTCTTATATCGGATTTTGGAAATTTTTAGTGGAGCAACATAAAACAATTATCTTTACCTAATGGAAAAACAGAAAGAAGATCAAGCTACTTTATCATTAATTGTTGGGTTGAGGAATAATCTGGATTATACCAAACACTTTTACAAAACATTACGCGATAAATACCCACGAGTTGAATTGGTCTTTGTGAGTTATGGGAGTCAAGACGGTACGCACGATTGGTTGGATAGCTTAGAAGATCCCTATCTAATATTTTATTATTCACAGTTTTCCAAAACGCTATCGGATACCTATAATAAAGGCGTTTCTATGGCTACGTCAGATTTAGTCGCATTTCTTCACAACGATATGGTCGTCGGAAATGGTTTTGTAGAGTCCCTTTTATCAGTTTGGCTACCAAGAACACTATTGTTCTATACGGTGGTTGAGCCCCCATATTTTGAAGAGGATAAGCATGACTGGAAAATCACCAAGGACTTTGGAACAGATTTGAAATCGTTTCACATGGGGGCATTTGAAGATTATCTTCGGGAAAATTCAAGTGTTTCAATTCAAACCCCACACCTCACAACGGATGGAACTTTTTTTTTATGTGTAGAGAAAAAATGGTTACTGGACATGGGAGGCTTAGATCCGGTTTTCAACCCTATGTTTTGCGAAGATACGGATCTTTTACTACGGTTTCACCTACAGCATGCAACAATGTATGTGGTGCCGGGAGCTAAAGTATACCATTTTGTGAGCAAGACATCCAGGTTCTCTTCCGAATACGAAGCAAAAACTCGTCAAGTCGAAAATGAATCTATAAATAATTTTTACCGAAAATGGCGTTTCGGACTTCATTCTTCTATAAAAGAAAGATATGATTTGGCTGCGATTGTGAAGTCGACAGATCCTTTAAAACTTGATAAGATCGAGCCCTATTTTGGCACTATATATCTAGACAGCAATTCAAATATAGAACACTATATTGGTTTACACCAATCCAGTACCGACTTCGATTTACGGAAGCGAATTTTGCCAAGGAATAAGTTGAAAACACATAGCATTCTGGTTGAATTTGATATGAGAAACCTTAAAGATTGGGATTACGATAATATCAAAACACTTCCGCAAATTATTCATCAAAAAATCTCGAAAAAAAGAAGTTTTTTTGGAAAGCTGTTTTTTAACAAAAGAAAATTCCGAATAGGAAGACTGAAGTTTAATATTAAAGACCTAAATTCTACGGCACAGGAACTTGTTTGCAAAAACTTGGTGATAGATAAATAAATCAATATATGGGCATAATATCTTTTTTTACACAAATACCTTCAGTTACCTTTGGAGTCACCGTCTGCAATGAGGAGCACGAGCTTGAACGTCTCCTATCACATCTTTGTCAGCACATTCATAAAAACGATGAAATTATTGTGCTACAAGATGTTACAGACCCTCATGCTGGAGTGTCTACAATTATCGAAAAGTTCAAGCCGCGTGTAATCCATATCGAGGATAAATTAAATCACGATTTTTCCCGATTTAAAAATAGTCTGATTAAGCACGCTACTAAGGATTATCTGTTTCAGATCGATGCCGACGAAATTCCTGCTATAACTCTCTTAAAAAAATTACACCATTTCTTAAGAAGGCATCATAAATTCGACTGTTTTTGCGTACCCAGAATCAATATTGTGCACGGCATAGATGAAACGTTACTCAAGAAATGGAACTGGAAACAAAATTCGGAAGGATACGTAAATTTCCCAGACTATCAAATGCGATTATTCAAAACCGCAGCAAAAGAAATAGTCTGGAAGAACAAAGTGCACGAAGAGCTTCACGGATTTAAGAGATTGATGGATTTACCTATCGAAAGTTACAATTATTGTCTGTGGCATGAAAAGACAGTCAAAAAGCAGATTCATCAAAATGATTCGTACGAAAGTAACTTCTAATGGGTGATAAAGTTCGTTTAGGATAAAATAGAAGCAGCTATATAATAAAGTAATGAACAAGGGTAGGTCTGTTTTTCCTTGGCGATGTATCACTATGCTACTTCTATTCGTTACCTTCTATGAGTGAAATATTGAGCAATTATGGCGATTTAAATGAATTTATGGATAAAATAGGAATAGTGGTTCAGCGGTACAGTGAGGAAGTTAATGGTGGGGCTGAGCTTCACGCTAGACAATTAGCAGAACATTTACAATACAAATATGAAGTTGAAGTATTGACTACGTGTGCAATAGACTATGTGTTTTGGGAAAATTACTATCCGGAAGGTGAGGATTTTGTTAATGGAGTCAAGGTCATTCGTTTCAAAACAAAGGATAGAAATGTTAAAATGCATCGCAGATCCTCCAGGTACTTACGAGGCCATGTAAGATCAAATAATAGCGACAAGGGTTCGAAGAATTTTTTGATCCAATCGTATTTAAAACTTCGCTATAGACGAAGAAATGAACACGAAGAAATCTTTAGCCGGTGGATTGATGAAATGGGGCCAAATTGTCCTGGTTTGATTACTTTTTTAACGAAGGAAAGCAAACAATATAAGGCAATTGTTTTTTTTACCTTTATGTACTATCCAACAGTTAAGGGTCTTCCCGTGGTCGCAGAAAAGAGTATTTTTATTCCTACGGCTCATGATGATCCATACTTCCACATGGATGGATACAAACAGATTTTTTCGATTCCTCGATTTATCATGTATAACACTCTTGTCGAAAAGGAGTTGGTACAATCTGCCTATCCGGCGTCTAAAAATATAAAATCTGATGTGGCTGGAGTTGGCTTTGATACAAGTCCGAGAGGAATAGTTGCTGAGAGACCAATAAAGGAACGGTACTTTGTTTATATTGGAAGAATAGATATTAACAAAGGATGTAAAGAACTGGTATCCTTTTTCCTGAAATTTAGGAAGAATATTCGGGAACACGTGCGTCTCGTAATGATTGGCAAAAATAGCATGGAAGAGATAACAGTTCATCCAGATATTGTCTACACTGGTTTTATTAGTGAGGAAGAAAAGTTGGTGTATCTCCAATATAGTGAGGCCTTAGTCATTCCTTCACCATACGAGAGTCTATCAATGGTAACATTGGAAGCGATGGCATTAGGAAAGCCAGTACTTGCTACTGAAGAGTCTTTAGTCTTGAAAAAACATATTGAGCTTAGTAAGGCAGGATACATCTACAAGACCAATAAGAACTTTTGTGAATTATTACTTAAAATTTTAAATTTACAGGAGCAAGAAAAAAATGTCATTGCTACCAATGGTATAGAATATGTGGATAAAAACTATAAATGGGAAACGATAATTAGTAAATTTGAGGACGCAATCAACTATGTCAGCAAATAGTTATTTAATAATCCTTAGAAGTTAAGCCTTGAATAAGATAGCTATCATCGTGCATCGATATGGACCTGAAATTAATGGCGGTGCAGAAGAGCATGCCAGGCAATTAGCAGGTCATCTAAAGATCAACTATAAGGTCGATGTACTTACATCATGTTCGTTAGCATATCCAGAATGGGATAATTATTATCCTGCTGGAAAGCAAGATATTGACGGAATAGATGTGTTGAGGTTTCACCATGAATCAAGCAATTTAAAACTATCTCGCCAATCGGGACGTTATCTGCAAGGCAATTTGAAATACTATCACAGAAAATTTAATCTCAGTAATTTTTTTTATCTGCTTTTGAAAAGAATATGGTACAAAAGGCGCAAAGACCACGATCAGCAATTTGAAAAGTGGATAGATAACGATGGGCCAATTTGTACAGAAATGTTGTCTTATTTGAGAAAAGAAAAGGATAGTTATAGGGCATTCATATTCTTTACATATATGTTCTATCCAACTTTTAGAGGCTTACCTCAAGTTGCTCAGAAAAGTATTTTAATACCAACAGCTCATGATGAACCTTTTTTTTATTTAGACGGTTTCCGAGCGTTGTTTGCTAGTCCTCGATTCATTATGTATAATTCTATTGTAGAAAAGGAATTGACCGAATCTGTTTATCCTACTACAAAAAATATTCGATCAGATATCGCTGGCGTAGGTTTTGATGACATTTCATCAAATCTCGCAAGAAAAAGGCCTATGACAGCAAGATACGTCGTATATCTCGGCCGGATAGATGAAAAAAAAGGATTTAAAGAACTTTTTTCCTATTTTGTAAATTTTAGGAAGACTAGTGGCGAAGATATTCAGCTAGTTGTGATTGGGAAAAACTATATGAAGAGCAAGCCACAAGCTCAAGGCATACTGTATACAGGGTTTATTAGTGATGAGAAGAAAATCGAGTATTTACAGCATAGTGAAGTATTAATCATTCCTTCGCGTCTCGAAAGTTTGTCTATTGTGACTTTAGAAGCGTTGAGTTTAGGGAGACCAGTCTTAGCCAATGGGTACTCTCCTGTATTAGCCATGCACGTTGCGCGTAGTAATGCCGGTTTCATTTATTATAATCAACGAGATTTCAATGACGGGCTAATATACCTTTTAAATTTAAGAGAAGAACAGAAAAACCAAATTTCAAAAAATGGAATCACTTATGTAAGGGATAATTATAATTGGGACAGCATTGTGCATAAGTTTAATGATGCAATTAATTATGTTGGGAGACAGTAGTGGGGATTTCAAACTCTTATCTGCTTGTAATATCAATTTTTATGTCATGAATACTTACTTTATCGAAATGTTGAGATTTATAATTTGGATAAGACTTACCTGTAGCTTTTATTCGATTCATCATTAATTGAATCGTTAATATTTGGGGTCACTGAAAAGTGAATTGATCCCTATTTTTTTATGTTTACCTGACCACCTTCCATAAAACTGGAATATTTAAAGTAAAGAATTTGGGATCGAATTATTAATTTTTAATAGGAGGAAACAGGATGAAAAGCTCGAAGTTTACCGAAGCGCAGATTGCCTTTGCAATAAAGGAAGCAGAGCCGGGTACCCGTGTTGAAGAGGTTTGTCCAAAGATGGGTATTAGTGGAAGCGACATCTTACAATTGGAAGAAGAAATACGGCTGTCTTGGTGTGGCAGAATTACGCAAACTTCGCCAGTTTGAAGCAGAGAAAGAACAACTTAAGAAACTTGTTGCAGACCTAAGTTTGTACAAGCAAATGTTACAGGGCGTCTTCAAAGAAGTATTGAAGCCTTCTCAACGTTGAAAGATAGCAAGTGGGCTCGTTTCGAATTACAGTGTTTATTTTATGCATAGCATGTCAAATTTCTTATAAAGCACATCGCCGCGAGGATCATCCTTTACACTCAAGAATTCGTAATATTGCTGAAACTCGTATCTGTTATGGGCTTTGGCGCATCTACTTTTTGCTTCGATGTGAAGGCTGGTTCGACACCCATAAACGTGTTTGTAGGATCTATAAAAAAAGGGTGAAACCTCAGATGTGGACGTCCAAGCCGCTGCCGTGCAGCTACATACCTCTCTGAAAAACATACTTATTCTAACTTACACGACCGCTGGAGCATGGACTTTGTCGCTGATGCATTGTTCGACAGAAAAAAATTCGCTGCTTAACAATAGTGGATAATTATAGTCGCAAATGCATGGCAATTCATGTTGCACAAGCAATAAAGGGATGTCAGATGGCCGAATTTTTTGGAAGATTTCCGACTTTTTAAAGAAGTAAAGCCCTAAAAATTACCAGTTGATAGTGGCTCAGTTATATCCAAAGAAATGGATCTTTGGGCTTACCAGCAGCAAGTGGAGTTAGTATTCTCTAGACCTGATAAGCCCACGCATAATACGTATATTGAATCATTCAATGGTAGCTTCAGATAAGAATGCTTCAATACGCATTGGTTTCTATCAGTAGAAGATGCCAAACAGAAAATTGAAGATTGGCGAGTGGGATATAACACCTTCAGACTCCATAGTTGTTTAGGTGATTTAATACCTGACATGTACTTACAGAAACAGGATACAACAGCAGGTTTTTCTATTTTATAATACTCCTAAATTTGGGATGAGGTCAGTTAAAGATTACAGAAGTTTAAAATATGAATTTATCTGATTATAGATTTTGCAAGTTTATAGTGAGTGTTGATTACCTTGATCTACTTAATGCATGGCTTATTTTTTCCGGCGTTCGTTAGCTCGTTTGTTATATTCTTTCAACATTTTTAGTCGAAGCTGATAGTCCTTCTTATTATTTAGTTTTATTTTTGGAAATTGTAGATTGCATATGGCACCTACCTCTTCACCAAGCGCTATTTCCAATCGGGTTATTTCTTCAATTTTGATATTTTGGTCATCCTTCTCAATTAAATAATCTATCCTACTAGATGCGAGATTCGTAGCCTTCACAAGCTCCTTTTTGGGTAGTATTTCAAATTGATGTCGTTCCTTAATAATCTTGCCTAAACAAGTTAATTCAGGCTTATACACAATCTTTCGTATGTCTTCAAAATAGTCGGCACCAAAAATTTCTTTGATTAATTGAGAATGCTCCTTACGCAGTAAAAGTTTAAGAATTAAAAACTCCTTACAATGCAAGCTTGGGTGTTTCATGTTTTTCATTGCAGAAATTTTTGGCATATCAAGGTTTGTCCACGCTGAGATTTCAATCAATTGAAATCCCGAATTAATTATGACTTCCGATAGGTTTTGTTTCCATGTCATACTACACTTTTTTTATTTTTAATTTGATTATATTGAAAGTGTTTTTTATATTTGATTAACTAATGCGACACCGAGTAGGGAAGTTCCCTACAGAAACGATGTTGACTCGTTCGAAATCCGCCAGATTGCCACGAGTTGACCGAGTGATCGCCTATTACTGGGATTTACTATCTTTGCGATATTCCAGTATGGCGTTCCTCGTTAACTTTTGAGGCAACCTTGATTCTTTTGATGATAGGGGTTTCTGGCGGAACCACGAACAGAAGTAGCGAGGACGCTTACTGGTTTTTGATAATCAATTCGTTTTCCTTCAAACTTATCGAGTTCTCATTGTTATCATAAACCAGAAAGAATTATGAAAACGAACCGTAAGTACAGTACAAAGACCACTTGCCTGATTCAAGATCAGCAACCATGGTTTTCCCGGAAACATCAAACAAAGAACATCACTTGTGCCCCAGAATAAGTTAGGATATGGAAGATAGGGCAAGGTATATAAAAATAAGCATCTTGAGATACCCATGAGGTACAAGTTGATTTGCTATTGAAATAGCAAACCAATATATTCCCCCTTAAATACGGAGATAGTACTACCTGAAGATGATACCATTGCGGTTATTCCTGAACTCTAAATCTACATTAGTAAAATTTGCCAATCCTTCTATTTTACAAGGCAAAAATAAACTGTAGATTCTTTTTCTTAAGCACTTTAAAATTAGCTTTTCTTTTTCAATACTCAAAGATGATTTTGGCCTGAGTCACTAGTGCCTATAGTTTGAGGCGTGGATGAGATATAGCTAGTTGCAATATCAATATTATCAATCCTATTAAAATGACGTATCAATACGCCTTGGCCGCGCTTTGGCCTAAATCCAAATACATTTATAGAGCCTTTACACGAATAGCCATAACAGTCATTATTACTTCATACGTGTTTGTTAATAGTGCCTTTGCCCAGTCCCGCGATGATAGTGGGGCTGAGGCGGAGGTTACTTTTTCAGCTCACCTATTAATTGGTGCACAGCTTCCTGAAGCCTTTTGGAGCATGGAGCATCTGATCTATCAAGACGGTGATACCATCCGCACTAACCTAGAATCTTACCGCGGTAAGCTGCTGATTCTGGATTTTTGGGCAAGCTGGTGCGGCGCTTGTTTAGTAGAGCTAGGTAAACTGGAATCCCTATCTAAAGACTTTGCCGGCCAGGCAAACATCCTGCTGGTAAATTCTGCCGACACGCGAGACGACTTCCAAAAGGTAGCGAGTAGCTATCAGAGATCTAAAGGGAGTTACTGGCGTGGAACGCTTAACAGTATTATCGTGGATAGCTATATCAAATCTCTTTTTCCGCACATTGGTATCCCTTATCAAGTATGGATTAATCCTAAAGGGACAGTATATGCCTTTACCCGTTCGAGTTTTGTTGATCCCAAAGTCATTACCACTATAAATCAGATTTACCGATGAGTATCCGCTATCTATTGACCACGATCGCTGCTGTACTTGTTATTACTTTTTGTTACGGGCAGCAAGATACACTCTCTGGTAGAATTAGAAACCAATCAGGACGCTTTCTACCCGGAGTAAATGTTACTGTTCAGGCTCGCGGTATTACCCAGCAAAGCGATACACAAGGAGTTTTTCAGCTTATCGGACTTAGTTCGGGTGATTTAGTATCCTTTAAATTCATTGGATTTCGTGACACCGCCATCGTTTACTCTACAGGTTTGAGAACGCTGGATGTAGTACTTACAGAAGATTCAGGGGTAATTCAGCAGGTGGATATCGCTGCCAGCACCGGTTATCAGCGCATTCCCAAAGAGCGGGCGGTGGGTGCTTTTGAGACCATTGATGCGGCAAGGTTGGAGAACGTCGTATCTCATAAGATTTTAGATAAACTGGAAGGACAGACGAGCTTGCTTTTTGATAAGGCAGCATCGCGCCCAGCACTTACTCTTCGGGGCATAAATACGATGGAAGGAAATACCCAGCCCTTAATTATTCTAGATAATTTTCCATATCAAGGAGATATAGAATCGATTAACCCGCTGGATGTCCAAAACATTACTTTACTAAAAGATGCTTCGGCGGCTTCGATCTGGGGTGCCCGGGCCAGTAATGGAGTAATTGTCATTACTACCAAGCAGGGTACTAGCGGCCCGCGCAGCAGTATTACGGCCAGCTCCATCATCACTGTGGGTGAAATCCCGGATCTATATTATCCCAACGTGATTGATAGCCGTAGCTTGGTTGAGTTAGAACGGGAAATGTTTGATCGGGGAGTCTACGACTCCTTTTTAAACAATGTTCAGCGCACCTGGCTGTCTCCGGTAGTGGAAAGTTTGTTTGCTCACCGAGATGGCAGGCTGGATGAACAAACTCTGCAAGGGCGGCTCGCTGATATTGCGGGTACCGATAACCGCCAGCAGTATGGAGAGTTTATGTACCGTCCATCATTCAATCAGCAGCATTATGTCTCGTTAAGTTCAGCTACCCGCGGGTCAACCTACTACGCCTCGGCAGGCTATGACCGAAATGTCAGTAATCTTGCCAGCCGCCTGCAAAGATTCAGCATGCGGGTGAACTACAACTACCGGTTGCTGGAAGGCTTACACTGGAATAATAGCCTGCAACTAGCTCATAGCATCCAGCGAAGTGGGCATAGCGGATATCCTGCTGCAGGTTACCACGACCGGCCATACCTAAACTTGGTGGATGATAACGGTCAGCACATACCTCACTATAATCTGGAGCGGGGCTATGCCGATAGCATGCTGGAGAGTGGTCAGCTGCTGGACTGGCGGCGCTACCCGTTACAGGAAAAGGACTTGGATCGCCAGCAGACCATCACCCCATCAGCGGTTATCTCTACGGGTTTGACCTACACCATTATGGATGGATTGAGCGCCCAAGCGGTATACCGCTATGACCGCCAAAGACAGGAATTGCTGCACATGCGTGAACTAGGTAGCTACTTTACTCGGAACCTGATCAATACCTTTACCCAGCTTAGCGATAACGGTCCTTTGCGCAGAGTACCTATCGGTGGGATCCGGCAAGACGGTACAATGGATCTGCGGAGTCATAACTTGCGGGGTCAACTGACATGGGCCAAATCCTGGGGGCGTCATCATTTGAACGCACTAGCCGGCGGCGAGGTGCGTAAGACTAATGAATCATTGGTGCAGGGTGGGGTATATGGTTATGATCCAGGTACACTAACCTCCGGACTGGTAAATTATATAGATCCGGTGCGCCACCTGTTGCTAGGCACCAACCAGTTCATTCCAGATCCCCACGTGTTTCGCTCGCGACAGGACAACTTTGTTTCTGGCTTTTTTAATGCCGGCTACGACATGGATGGTAAGTACCTATTGACTGTCAGTGCACGGCGGGATGCTTCTAATAATTTCGGGATGGCTGCGAACGAACGCTGGAACCCCATGTGGTCGTTTGGTGCGGGCTGGAATCTGCACAATGAGTCGTTTATCTCGCAGGGGCTTTTTGATTTGTTCAAGCTGCGGCTGACCTACGGCATGACCGGGAATATGGATCCCAGCAAAAGTGCACTGACGATTATCCGCTTTGCAGGCCAAGACCCGTTATCTCGACAACCCCGGGCAGCGGTTGCCCAAGACGCTAATGATCAGCTGCAATGGGAAACCACGCGAACGATCAATGGCGGGCTGGACTTTTCCATGTGGTCGGCACGTGTATCAGGACAGCTTGATGTATACCGCAAGTGGAACGAAAACCTCTTTGCTCCAGCACTCAACGATTTAAGTAATGGCGCTAATCGGTATGTGGTGCGTAACGTCGGCAGCATGCAGGCCGAAGGAGTGGAGGCTTCTTTGCTAGTGCGCTGGATAAGCCGCCAGCATTTGAACTTCGAAACCCGCTTTTTATACAATTACAACCGCTATACAGTTACTGAATACCGAAGCAACTTTGACCGCGTCAGCCGAAATAACATCAACGATGGTCTTAATCTACTGCGTATCAGGGAAGGACAATCGCTCTACCCGGTGGTATCGTATCCTTTTGAAAGGCTCGATGAAAACGGGCAGATGATATCGCGCCTCATGGGAGAGCCTTCCGCCGATTATTCGGCAATACTGAATGCCGATATAGACAACTTGGTGTACTCTGGGATGGCTACTCCATTGCATTTTGGTAATGTTAACCTACATTTGAGCTACCATCGCTGGCAGTTGGGAGCGATATTCAACTGGAAGGCGGGCTATGTGTATCGCAGGCCGACGGTACGGTATGGCGTGCTCAGCACGCAGCAGCCGCTGGGCATGGGGTCAGGATCGGGAGACTTTGCTAGGCGGTGGAAGCAGCCCGGTGATGAGCTGTACACCACCATTCCTAGGTTTGACTACCCTATCTCACCATCGGATAACCTTTATCCACTTTCTGAGGCTACCGTAGCATCAGGCAGTCATGTACGTCTACAAACAGTACACCTGCTTTACAATCTGAATTTAGATCCTCTTAAGGCTGTGCAATCTGTTCGAGTAGGGGTGAATATCACCAACCTCGGGCTACTATGGCGCGCTGGGAATGGGGATATTGATCCGGATTTTCCGACAGGCATATCCCTGCCGCGCACCTATTCCTTGAATCTGCAATTACAATTTTAATGCAATACTCCTATGAATGATATAAAGATAAAAGTCAAATCCATTTATTTAGTTGCCCTGCTGCTTAGCACGTTTTCTGGATGCAGCAAAATCCTCGAAGAGAAGTCTGATCAGAGCCTCAAACAGATGGAAACCATCGATGATCTTCAAGCGCTGTTGAACAATTCAGGTATTTTTAATGATGTTCCGGCTGGAATGGGAGAGGTGTGTTCGGATAATGTCTATTTTGTGCCCGATTTTATCAATGCTCAACCTGAGTTCGACCAAAACCTGTATGTATGGCATGCACCGAACTCGTCTGCGGATGGTCTGCTGGCTGATGCATGGAATAATTGCTATCTGGCTATTTACTATTCAAATCTGGTTATTGAGCAGTCTCAGCGAATCAGTCTAGCACATACAGGAGATGTAAACCGCCTGGAGCAGATCAAGGGATGGGCACATTTTCTTCGGGCATATTACCATTTGGCGTTGGTGTCTACTTGGCGCGGGCCGTGGACTGCGCAGCGAGACCAGATGCTGGCTATTCCCATTCGGGTGGTTTCCGACATTAATGCTCCAAATATCCGCAACACTTTGGGAGAAGTGTATCATCAAGTAGAGCAGGATATGCTGTATGCCATAGCAAGGCTACCCAGTTCGGTAAGCATTGTTACTGCGCCTGATAAAGCGGCAGGGTATGCGCTTGCTAGCCGATTTTACCTGCTAAAAGGAGATTACGAAAAAACGCGATTGTATGCAGATAGTACGCTAAGTTTGAAAAACAGTATCATGGACTACGCTACACTGGATCAATCTGCGAACTTTCCTTTTACTGCCATGAATGCTGAGGTCATATTCCATGTATATCGCGGGATTAACCTAGTGAACCGCGCACTTACGGATGGAGTTTCCCCGGAGCTTCATGCGCTATACGGAGGAGGTGATCTTCGCAGAGAACTGTATTTCAGACGCAATCCAAACGGTACGCCCCGTTTTAAAGGGCTTTATAATGGGACACTAGGAATTTTTACTGGTCCTACCACCAGTGAGGTTGTTCTTAATCAGGTAGAAGCGCTATGGCGGACGGGTCAAATTGAAGAGAGTAGAACGGCTTTGGAAAAATTCCTGCGTCATAGATACCGGTCGGAGTTTGATCTGCCGGGGTATGTAAGCGGCGCGCCGATAGATAGTTTGATCAAAGTTGAGCGTCGCAAGGAGCTTGCCTTTCGAGATATTCGCTGGCAAGACATGCAGCGCTACCATTATACAGATGGCGATGAGTATATTATGATCAGAGAGTTACGAGCCGAGAAATACTCGTTTGATGTGGCAAATTTCAACATACCTTATCCAGAAAACTTCTTAGTTTTTAATCCTCTTTACCGGTAGAAATTTGGATAAGAAGGGGATTTGTCTGAACTCCTAACTATGAGGATTTACTTCACCTATGTGCTAGGAAAATATAAACATTGTTTGCAAACAATATTAAAAGAAATGATAAATCGTAGAATTATTGAAGATTATTTACAGAGCCATGCTATTGTTAGCAAGCTGGAAAAAAAGGATGCTGCGCTGTTGCGGCGTATTTTGATGATTTTTGAAAAGTATCATGATTCAGAGTTTTTGGAAAGGGTGGACATCTTGATGGCTTGTTGCAATAGGGGATTAATAGGTTCCTACTTTCCCGATACAGCGATTGCCAAGGTGGCCACTAAAGCTTTGGAGATGTTACTAAAAGATTTTGATCGGCAGATATTTTTGAATTACGGAAAGGGATAGTGCGGCGCAGTTGCTTTAAAAGACACGAGAATTTGAGAAAAGTACTTCCATAGCTTGTAGCCTTAAATTTTGATGCGCAGTATTTACTGTAGAACTGGTTCAGACATCATGTTATAATGTGTCATGGCGGATATAGTTTTGATCCGTTTCATGAACTTCTTTCACATATATCCAATTTGACTGCATCGGGGTGCATTCTATTTATTAGGGCTAATTGTGAGGGGAGGTTTAAAGAAGCTATAGATCCACAAAGTGAACCTATAGCTCATTATCGCATTAATCAACTCTGAATGATTTTTGGTAAAGGTCTCCAGTATCTTGATTGACCTGGCCATGAGTCATGTTGGGTTGATTCGAATTTGAAGGATCGGCTTGATCCACGATGCTACAGACTGTAGGTGAACTACCACCACATTGTACACCATCTATGGGCTCAAGAGAATACAAAGTTGGATCATTAGGGTCATTTTGATCGGTGCCCGTAAAATACCAGGTTTGATTCACGGTGCCAACTAATTCAACTTTATTACCTTTATTATTCATCACTGCGGTAAATGCAAACGTTCCGATTGCAATTAGCGCTAATATTAATGTGAAGAGTGATGTCTTCACTGCTAATGTATTTTTCATATGTTTAAAATTTTGAATGTTTGTTATTTGCCTATGCAGATCCTTGCCCAGAAAAGGCGTTTGATCTTTTTTACTGTGGTGGCCTACCTGCCATTAGTGTTTAGCAAGTAGACCTTCAGCCAGAAGAGCGCAAATTTCATCTTGAACTTTTTCATATTAAATATCTTAGGTAATTCAATAATTCAATCGTATTAATACTATTGTTAAATGTTGATAGTCAAAATTATATAAGTCAAAATGCGTGAGTTGCACATCAAATGTGCAATTTTCAGCGGTTTAAGCTTTTTAGGAAAAGATATTGGCATTCTTGCAGGGTTCGTTTGGATATACCCAAATAGTCTGCTTGTTCCTGCTGGGTCATAACTGACTGTATGCCCGCGAGCTGTTCGCGGAAAAGCCTATACCGATCAAATGGCGATTTTGATAGCAAAATGGAGATATGACTTCTATGCTGTCTTATTTCTCTATTTGTGAGAACATCAAATAAAATATCAATTACGGGATCACGGTTTTTAAGTTTTTTTACACGTTCGTATGCTATGCGCAGAATTAAGCTTGATCGGAGTGCTATGATACTCCCTGCTCTGGGGGTGTTCGTGTAAAGGTGATTGGTAGTTTTTATGGAGTTATGTGCTAGAGCAACACTTTCAATTTTTCTTTTTTTGATAGAAGGATCAGTCGATACGAATGCGATAATTCCTTGGCAGACAAAATATAGGTTTCTTTGTGGGGATAAATGGCTGTATAAAAGTTCGCCACGACTTACATGCATTGGGTGCAGATTGTCTCGAGCCCATTGCCTCTGATATTCGTCGGTCTGAACATACTTTGACCAGAATTGAAAAAAGATATTGAGGGCTTTGGGGTCTTTCTTCATAGAGTAAATGTATTGTCTAATATTCTAATAGTAGCAGGCTAAATATTCATATATAGTTGGTTTTCAAAGGTAATTAACCTTTTCGGGGGATAGGTTTGACATGCGCATAATGCCATTTGATAGAAGTGAACTGCCATTTGCATAGGGCGAAATGCTATTTGATCCTTTGAACTTGAGAGAGTTTGCAGGTTGAAACTTGGCTAAAAACCTTAATTTCACTCATAAAATCTAAAGTTTGACAAGGGAAACTGTAAATGGGAGGGCGCGTAGGTTTTCTTTTAAATGTCGACAGAATCCGAAAAACTATGTGTCTTTTGACTGATCTGTATCAAACATAAAATAGATAAACGTTAACCAAAATTCTACTTTCAGCCTATCATAGTATTATGGTGAAGGCTAACAGCTATCTATCTTCATTATCTACTACTTCTACGCCTGATCACGCATTGTTTCTAAGGGAAATTAGTCGACGATGCGATGAGCAACAAGTAAATGTCGGTGAACTGTTTGTTTTCAGATATGAATTGCGAAAACAGCTATTTGAGTCAAAATGACTATTAATGAGGGTTGCTAAAGCCAGCTAGAACAATAGTACACTGACGATCGGAACGAGGATTAATGAAACAATAGATGAAATTCCTACTAGCAATGCCGCATTCTCTTCCTCCGTTTCTAAAAAGGACGCAAATACCACTAGATTGGCTGCGATAGGAAAACTGGCCATCAGCAGCATTAACATCGACTGATCATCATCCAACACGCCGACCCATTGCGCTTCCGCGAAAACCAAAAGGCCCAAGAATATGGCGCCAGCTACATAACGCAGACCTAATATCTTGCTAAATGTGGCGTAAGCTACTTTTTTAAAGTCAATCCCGCCCAGCGTAACGCCAATGATAAGCATGCCCAAAGCAGAGACGATCCAACTTACCACATTACCCACCGGTTGGACGCTTTCGGGTAGTTCTACAGAAAGTAAATTGAGCCCGATCGCGACAATGCATGCATAGACAGCGGGAATTTGAAACACTTTTTTAACCGCTTCTTTAGTCGGCACATCTTTGGTGCGCGACATCAAATAGAATCCAATTGTATCACCATACAAGGCATTGCCCACATACGCGGAAATAATCAGTGGCATTTGTTCGTCGCCAAATAGTGCCATCACCACTGGGATACCAAACCAACCAATATTATAATAGGAAAATGATCCCTTTAAAAGGCTGCCATCATAATCCGAAGCAAAACTTTTATTTGCAATAATCGCTGGAATGTTCATGACTAAGGCCAACAAAAAAATCATGGAACCGGATACCGCTGTTTCGGCCAGATCAGCTTTCAACAAATTCTCAATAATTAGTATCGGAATCAACGCGTATAGCAAGACTTTGGAAATCCATTTGCTCTTCAAATTCCATTTGGCATGTGCAAACCAGCCTACTAGGATAAATCCATAGAGCGGAAGTACACGAGTCGCTAATTCGTTAATGATATCCATGACCGAGCTGTAAGAGTAAATCGTTAGTCAGAAGGTCTGCCTGTTCGACGTTGAACCACAGTGAATTAATGTCCAACTGCGCGCCAGCAAGCTGATGGCCGATTACATAGAAAGGGGATAATTCATTCTGGGAGGAAGTCCATACGCGCATAGTATTCAGATCGGCTAAAACGCCGGAAATGGGATGCGGTTCGATGTGTTTTTTCGCCAGTAAATCGGGCCACAACGGCTGATCTTGCATTTTTTCAATGTCGCTGGACGGACCAGAAGCGTTGATAACATAATCTGCTTCGTGCGTTCTACCATCTTGTTGTTTCAGGATAAATCGATCGTTTTTCCACTCAATATCATCGGTATGGCCAATGATTTCTAACTGTCCTGAACGCAGGATGTTGCGAATCTTGATTGCATTTTCCAGCGGAATAGCATGTCTGTTGATGTCGAAATGTGTTTTTACCCATTTGCCAAAAAGCATTTTCTGGTCGGGTGGCAACAGACGCCAGATGCTGTAGGAGTCTTCTCGCAAGGAATACAAGATTGTCTGAAAAATGTTGCCATCGCCTGTCGCATCTTGAATGTCCTTCTCTAACAGGGTCAACTGATCTTTATTGATGCGATCTTCGTTGCCCCAATCAATGTGTTTTTCCAAAGCACTTTCTACTTCAGAGCGGAAAAGTCGGATCAGATCGATGATGCGAAGTGTTCTTTGCTGTTGGCGGATGATGCTGCGAATGCTGGACAAAGTCAACACTTTCCGTTCGTACGGTATTTCGGAAGGCGTCTGCACGCGTGGCAATAAGCCAGTGAGTGAGAAAAATTCAATCGGTCCTTCGTGTCCGTTGTCCACCAAAGTGATTAATGCGTCAATCGCCGTCAGGCTGCTACCTACAATGCTGACGCGCGCTTGCTTATCTTGAATCTCTTGGAGCAAGCGGCTGGTAGGCCAGGGCGAGCAAAAGAAATGATCGGTCTTTTTCAACTTCGCAAATGTAGAAGATTCTGGATTTCCTGTGGCAAGAATGACGTAGTCAAACGGTAGCTTACGTTGGTCTTCGGTTTGTAGTATCACAGTGTTTTCTCCGGTGATATCCGCGGCGATGATTTCGGTGGGTTCTGTTTTGATATCGATACCAGCTTCCAATCCCCATGTACGATAGGCATCCAACATCGCTTGCACATAATTGCCGTACAACATCCGAGGCGGATAGCTGTCGGGATGCGTGCTTACCTGCGGATAATTTTCTTCAATCCAATCACTATGTTGATGCATCCATTGCACGAAGTGCATGCGCTCTTTTGGGAAAATGCCCATAAGCCCTGCTTTCGTATTGAGAAGATGACCTTGTTGTTCTGTGCCAAACGCCAATCCATCACCAAATTCTTTTCGTTTTTCAAATAGGGTGATAGAAAGTGGAAATGGATTTCCTTGCGTCAGGTGCTTTTGTACCAATTGAAGAAAGCAGGCTACACCGCTAGCTCCCGAACCCACAATGGCAATGTTTTTTTCTAGATGTTTGACCATACAACTAGAAGAACAGCAATTAGTAGCGATTGTTTAACTAAGCCAATTGCTGCACAATGTTTTTAGTTGGCCCTGGGTTACTCATCGTGTAAAAATGTAATACAGGCGCGCCAAAGGCAATAAGTTCGCGACATTGATTTACCAACCATTCTTCACCGACTTGTCGTACTTCCGCATTATTCTTACATCCTTCTACTGCCTCAGACAGTTCTTCGGGTATATCTAGATGAAATATACGTGGTAACGTGATGAGTTGTTTTTTAGTAGTCAATGGTTTCAATCCTGGGATGATCGGCACATGAATATCGTGTTCACGGCACTTCGTCACAAATTCTTTATAGCGCTCTACATTGAAGAACATTTGCGTCACGATGAATTCGGCGCCCATATCCACCTTCTTTTTTAGCCACTTGAAGTCGGCCTGTGCATTTGGTGCTTCAAAGTGCTTCTCAGGATAGCCAGCTACTCCGATACAAAAATCAGTTTTCGACGATGTCGTGATATCTTCATGTAGGTATTTGCCATCATTCATATCCTTCACCTGTTGCAGCAAATCAGTGGCATAGGCATGTCCACCTTCAGTCGGGATAAAATCGGCGTCGCCTTTTCGCGCATCACCACGAAGCACCAATACGTTATCTATTCCCAAGAAATCCAGATCAATGAGTGCGTTTTCGGTTTCTTCTTTGGTAAAACCGCCACAGATCAAATGCGGTACGGCATCGACCTTGTATTTATTCATAATCGCTGCACAAATAGCTACCGTGCCCGGACGCTTACGATAGGAAACGCGCTCCAACAACCCATTCGGATGTTGTTTATATAAATAATCTTCGCGGTGATAGGTGACGTCGATAAAAGGCGGTTTGAATTCCATCAACTCATCCATGGTTTGGAAGATGTTTTGGATTCCCTGACCTTTTGCAGGAGGTAGCAGCTCAAAAGAAAACAAGGTCTTTCCTTGTGCATTCGTGATATGATCAATGATCTTCATATGTGTCTGTTTCTTGAATGGAAGGCTTGCAGAGAAGAGGTGCTGGTTAGTGCTTCTGTTCGCTTATCATTCCCTTCGTTGTGAACGGGTAGATTGTAGCACCTTGACATGCGCCAGGTTGCTAAGGCGTCCGCGGGTCTAATCCCTCAGCCTTTCTCTATAAGCAATCACAAATATGGGAAAACGGTTTGGGATAACAAAATGCTGAATGATTTTAATTCGAGATCGTGCTTTGTCCACCTTTTGTCCACGGCCGTTTCGACGTTGTCCACCTTGTGTACTGAAAAAATAATTTATCCTTGTGAACACAAATAGACAAACGTATCAACATGGAAAACAAGAATCACCCCGATTACAATCCTGGGCCACGCATTGGCATTACTTTCTCTACTTTCGATTTATTGCATGCTGGTCATATCATGATGTTGGCCGAAGCCAAACGGCAATGTGATTACCTGATTTGTGGTTTGCAGATGGATCCCACCTTAGATCGTCCGGAGAAAAATGCCCCAACACAAACCGTCGTAGAACGCTATATACAGCTGCGAGGTTGTCAATATGTCGACGAAATCGTGCCTTATTCTACAGAACAGGATTTGGAGGATATCCTACGATCTTTCAAACTGGATGTACGTATTGTGGGCGATGAATATCAGGACAAAAACTTTACGGGTAGACAATATTGTGAGCAAAAGGGAATTGAGTTGTATTACAACAGCCGTGATCACCGATTTTCTAGTTCTGGTTTGCGTCGTATCGTTGCCGAGAAAGAGGCTGAAAAACTAGTACGCGAAATAGCTCCTTAGTACGTTGAAAACTACATTACGGATTTTCAATTTTCTGAATTATCAGACTATTTAGTACATTCGTAGAGAATGAAGAAAATAGCCGTTATCGGACAAGGATACGTCGGGTTGCCTTTGGCATTAGCGTTTGCCGAGCATACGCAGGTCGTCGGATTTGATATTGATGAAGCGCGCGTTGGCGAGCTAAACAATGGTGTTGACCGCACGAAAGAAGCAGATCGGGAAGCTTTACGTTCGGCTCTTCAATTTTCGGTGGATACAGACGATCAGAATGGTTATATTGCTTCATGTGCTGTGGAAGATCTACGCTCCTGTACGATCTACATCGTAACTGTTCCTACACCAATCGATGAATTTAATGCGCCAGATCTTAGGCCCTTGCGCAGTGCAACGCGTATGTTGGGCAAAGTCTTGAAAAAAGGCGATATCGTGATTTACGAATCTACGGTATATCCGGGCTGTACAGAGGAAGATTGTGTACCTATCTTGGAGCAAGAATCAGGATTGCTATTCAATGAAGATTTTTTTGCTGGTTATTCTCCCGAACGGATCAATCCGGGAGATAAGATCAATACCTTGACTACCATTAAAAAAGTAACTTCTGGATCTACGCCGGCTATTGCCGAAGAAATCGATCAGCTTTATCAAGTTATTATTCATGCAGGTACGCACAAAGCACCAAGCATTAAGGTAGCAGAGGCGTCTAAAGCGATCGAAAATGCGCAACGTGATGTGAACATCTCCTTTGTTAATGAATTGGCGCTGATTTTTGATCGGGTCGGAATTGATACGCAAGATGTATTAGCCGCGGCTGGTACCAAGTTTAATTTTCTCCCCTATAAGCCGGGTTTAGTTGGCGGACATTGTATATCAGTAGATCCTTACTATCTCGCACACAAAGCGGTTCAGCTCGGCTACCATCCCAATGTTATTCTTTCTGGTCGACGTGTCAATGATTCTGTGGCAGAATTTATTGCTTCCAAAGTCGTCAAGTTGATGATTCGTAAAGACATCGCAGTAAAGGGTGCTAACGCTTTAATATTAGGCATCACGTTCAAAGAAAACTGCCCAGATATCCGCAATACAAAAGTGATAGATTTGCATACGGCCTTAGAGGATTATGGTGTGCAGGCTGATATTGTTGATCCCTGGGCCATTGCGGATGAAGTACAGCATGAATATGGTTTACGTTTAAAATCCATGGATGAAGCAAGGCAATCCGGCGGTTATGATGCGATTATCATGGCCGTAGCACATCAAGAGTTTTCAGGATTGGATTTGACGAGCTTTTGTAGGGAGCGTGTCGTGGTTTTTGATATTAAAGGGATTATCGCACGTGAAATCGTAGACGCGAGGTTATAATTGAAGTTTCTAGATAGCCGCTGGCATATTTTTTGATATTAAGGCGCAGTACGAAGGCAACTATTCATTCACTTTCTTAACATTCATAAGAGGGGAAATACTCATCATAATAAATAATAGTTAACTAGGTAAATTATACGTACAATACACTATGGAAAAAAATAAGAATAAAGATTACAATCCCGGGCCGCGAGTTGGCATTACCTTTTCTACTTTCGACTTATTGCACGCGGGGCATATTATGATGTTGGCTGAAGCTAAAAGGCAATGCGACTATTTGATATGCGGTTTGCAGATGGATCCTACATTGGATCGTCCAGAGAAGAATGCGCCTACTCAAACAGTCGTAGAACGGTACATACAACTGAGAGGATGTGAGTATGTAGATGAAATAGTACCATACTCAACAGAGCAAGATTTGGAAGATATTTTGAAATCCTTTAAATTGGACGTCCGTATAGTGGGAGACGAGTATGCGGAAAAAGACTTCACAGGGCGCCAATATTGCGAGCAAAAAGGGATTGAGCTTTACTTCAATAGCCGCGATCACCGGTTTTCCAGTTCAGGATTGAGAAGAATTGTGGCTGAAAGAGAAGCAGAGAGAAACAATAAATAAACCTTGCCATCACAATTTTATCTAACAATCGATATGAATAAAACGATATTGATTACCGGCGGAGCCGGATTTATCGGTTCCCACGTGGTCAGAGAGTTTGTCAATAAATACCTCGACTATCATATCATAAACTTAGATTCGCTGACGTATGCAGGGAATTTGGAGAACCTAAAAGATATTCAGGACAAAGCGAATTATACCTTTGTTAAAACGGATATTACCGACGCGGCTCATATTTTTGAAGTATTTAAAAAATTCCAACCCGATGGCGTGATCCATTTGGCAGCAGAATCTCATGTGGATCGTTCGATTGCAGATCCTTCTGCCTTTGTGATGACCAATGTGATTGGTACTGTCAATTTATTGAATGCTGCTCGTGAAATCTGGAAAGACAATTTCGAAGGAAAACGTTTTCATCACGTATCTACGGACGAGGTTTTTGGTGCTTTAGGTAGTACAGGTTTGTTTACAGAAGAAACGAGTTATGATCCGCATTCGCCATATTCGGCTTCGAAAGCATCATCAGATCACTTCGTGCGCGCATACCATGATACGTACGGCTTGCCCATCGTGGTGACGAACTGCTCGAATAACTACGGGCCAAACCATTTTCCTGAGAAGTTGATCCCATTATGTATTCACAATGTTTTAAATAATAAACCTTTGCCAATCTATGGTGATGGTAAATATACACGCGATTGGTTATTCGTGATCGACCACGCCAAAGCCATCGATTTGGTATACCACAAAGGTAAGAATGGCGATTCCTACAATGTGGGTGGTTTTAACGAATGGCAAAATATTGATCTGGTTAAAGAATTGTGCCAACAGATGGACGAAAAGTTAGGCAGGACGAAAGGAACTTCCGAAAGCTTAATCACCTACGTGAAAGATAGACCAGGTCATGACCTTCGTTATGCGATCGATGCCACTAAAATTAACAAGGAACTAGGATATGTGCCGTCCGTTACTTTCCAGCAAGGATTATCACTCACTATCGATTGGTTCTTAAACAATGAAGAGTGGTTACATAATGTAACTTCTGGTGACTACCAAAAGTATTATAAGGATCAATATTCCTAAGTGGAACTACATTATAGGGAGGTCATCGAGTCAAGGTAAATTGTAACGATTGACAAACAAATTTGGACATGAGACACGCTATTTTAATAACCGCTTATAAAGACGTAGAATCGATAGTGGATCTCATTGAAACTATGGGTAGTTATTTTAATTATTACATACATTTTGACAGAAAAAGTCGGATAAATTTTGAGAAATTAGCTGACCTGCCTAACGTATTCATTACAAATGAATTAGAAGTGAACTGGGGTGGTGTAAACCACTTTTATGTAATTTTGGGTTTAATCGAGGAGGCCTTAAAAAATGAGGATAACGATTTTTTCCACCTAATTACTGGTGAAGACTTCCCCATTAAGACGACACAATATATTTTGAAGTTAGATAGATCAAAATCTTTTATTAAATCCTCCTCTTTTCCATTTTATAACTGGGATTCAAGCGGCGGGCATGATAGATATCGAAGGTACCATTTTTATGACTTCTTTAATGCAAAAACTAAATTTGGAGCTCGACTGATCTACACTTTAACGCTTCTTCAAAAAATATTTCAGATAAAGCGCAAGGATTTTTCAGTTAAAAAAAAGTTTGGCGGTTCAACCTATTGGAGTCTTAATCGGGAGGTGTTAGGTTATTTATTAAATCAATTGGATAGCAATAGACTTAAAAAGCTTCGATATACCTTTTGCGCGGAAGAATTCGTTTTTCAGACTCTGTTGCAAGACTCTCCATATAAACACACCATTGTGAATGACAATCTTAGGTTTATTGACTGGACTTCTAAAAGGGGCGGAGATCCGGCGTTCTTAGATGAAACAGATTTTGAGAAACTAAGGTTGTCTAACGCAATTTTTGCGAGAAAAATACGTAAAATACCAAATAGTCCATTATTGGGATTGTTGAAGAAACATCTGAAAATTGAAAGCAAGATTTCTGAATATAATACATGATGTCATTACTGTTTCGCGATACCCCTAATTAACTTAATTTATGCTTTTAGTCGATAGACACATGTCCCGCATTTTAACTACATTTGCAAATATGTAACTTATGAAACAGCGCTTGCGATGAGGTTGTTTTTATAAATTACCTATAAAAGATTGCATAATCATGAGACATGAATGGGTATACAATTATTTAAACAGATATTAACTTTAAAGCGCGTAATCCTGTGTGTTTCACTTAGATAAGCGATTACTTTTTTATATGATGGAGAGATTCATACTTAATAGCATAGCTGTATTTATTCTTGTGTTAGGTGGTTTTATTAACCAATCTTTAGCGCAGGCAGTGGATTACAGTAAGGTCAAAGTAGAGACGCTAAGTAATACACAAGTGTTACAATTAATGACTCGCGCAGAGGAGGAGGGACTTTCACAAGATGAAATGTTTGCTAATCTGATTAATCAAGGAATGCCTGAGAACGAGATTTCTAAATTACGAACTCGTGTGGCAAGAATCAGGCGAGATCAGCTCGGCAAAGATCAGCTTACACTGATGGTTGATCCTTCTGAGCAGGGGCGTAAGGCAGACAACTCCGGAGATCTATTAAATACATCTAATGGAGAGCTTGTTGAGAATGAAGATGCACCACCTATTTTTGGTTCATCTCTATTTAGAAATGGAAATATTCGATTCGAACCTAACCTGAATATGGCTACTCCGGAGGACTACATAATAGGAACGGGTGATCAGTTATTGATTGATTTAACCGGTGATAATGAAGCGAGTTATCAACTTACTGTTTCTCCAGAAGGGACTATCCGCGTGGAATATGTGGGTATTGTTTCGGTAAGTGGCTTAACTATTCAAGCTGCTCGCGCCAAACTAAGGAGTCAACTAGCACAAACTTATACATCTATACGAAGTGGTCGTACGCAAGTCAACTTGAACCTAGGCAATATCCGAAGTATAAAGATAACATTAACCGGTTTCGTTACACAACCTGGGACGTATACACTACCTTCCGTGGCGACTGTATTCAATGCGCTCTATGCTGCTGGAGGACCATCCGACAAAGGAACTTTCCGTAACATTCAGGTCATTCGAAATAATAGAATTTTGGGTAATATTGATGCTTACGATTTTTTAGTCAACGGAATCCAATCCGGAAATATCCGCCTAGAGGATCAAGATGTGATCCATATTCCCGTTTATAGAAATAGAGTCGAATTTCAAGGCTTCATTAATAGACCGGGATTTTATGAAGCGAAAGATGGGGAGCGGTTTGCCGAACTCTTGGAATATACAGGCGGTTTTACTGCGAACGCTTATACCGCGAAAATACGCGTGTTTTCTACTACCGACAGAGATCGTAGAATAAACGACATATATCAGGCTGATTTTTCTAGCTATCAGCCTAAAAATGGCGATCAATATATCGTGGAAGAAATTTTGGATAGATACGAGAATCGTGTTCAAATGGAAGGCGCCGTATTTAGGCCAGGATTTTATCAACTGGACGATGGACTTACGGTGAAGCAGCTCATCCAAAAAGCTGATGGTATTAAAGAGGATGCTTTTATGAGTAGAGCGTACATCAATAGGCTCAATTCTGACAATACGCAACGCTTGATTTCTTTTGACCTAAAAGGCTTGTTAGATGGGACGATAGAGGACATATCGTTAAGACGCGAGGATAGGGTTATTATATCGTCCATTTTTGATCTTCGAGAAGAGTACAGTGTCAATATCGATGGCGAAGTTCGTAAACCTGGTAAATTCAGCTTCGCAGAAGACATGACGCTAGGCAATGTGATACATATGGCGGGAGGATTATCGGATGCCGCCAATATAGAAAGAATTGAAATCGCCCGTCGTATCCGTAAAAATGTCAATCAAAGGGATTCAGTTTTATCTGAACTATTGATAGTCAACTTTGATAATAAGGAAGAGGCGCTTCAGTCCGATTTTGAACTGAAACCTTTTGACATTATCAATATTCGCACCAGCACTGGTTATCAGTATCAGAAGCAGATTCGTATAGAAGGAGAAGTTCTGTATCCGGGAGTTTATACGCTAATTTCACGGGAAGAGACTATATCGGATATCATCCAGAGAGCTGGTGGGGTTACTGATATAGCGTATTTAGAGGGATCTTCTTTGCAAAGGAAAATATCAGATTCTCGTATCGCACTTGATAATAGCCAAAGCTCGGTTGATGCAGATTCTGCTATTAGTGAAGTCTTGGAAGACGACGCCATAACTAAGGAGAAAATTCTAGCCAGCACTCCAGGATCGGCGGCGCGAAATACACCATTAAATTTTAGTAGCTATGTGGGTATTGATTTGGATAAAATTATTTCTAAACCACACTCTAGACATGATTTATTGATGGAAGACGGCGATATTATTATCGTGCCCAGACAATTGCAGACAATTACTGTTCGGGGCGAGGTTTTGAATTCCAATCGTATTGTATATCGGAAGGGTAGGCCTTTAACTTACTATATCAATCAAGCTGGGGGATTTACTAGTAGAGCCCACAAAAGCAAAACGTTTGTACAGTATGCGAATGGAGAAGTTAGATCAACAATAAAGGGGTTAGGCAGAATTTACCCGGAAGTCACACCTGGAGCGGAAATTATTGTTCCACAAAAACCACTGAAATCTCCTATGTCTGCGCAGGCCGTAGTCGGTCTATCATCTGCAGTTATCTCCACGCTTGCAATATTGTTGAGTCTTTTACGGTAATTAAGAGTAGTTATGCAAAAAAGTCAAGACGAAATAGCCCTTAAAGATCTATTTATCTACATTGGGAAAGGCGTTAAGTATCTTCTTTCTAAATGGTATATCATCTTAATCTTTGCTTTGCTTGGAACGGCAGCTGGATATTTTTTAGCTAAATCTAAAGAGGTACTTTACACAGCAACGACTACCTTTATTTTAGAGGGTAATTCTACTGGTGGACCTTCGGGTTTGGCGGCATTAGGAGGCATGACAGTTGGCGGAATGGGAGGGGCAGATGGCCTATTCCAAGGCGAAAGTCTTTTTGAGCTTTACAAGTCCCGATCCATTTTACGTAAGACACTGATACGCAAAATAGATACTGCTGAGCTTTTCGTGCAAAAATTCTATCAGATAAATCGGGGTTTTCGTGAAAGTCTAGAGGAGCGTCCTGAGCTCGCTGTTAAAATTGCTGACACAGAGTTTTTTCTCGCTCCGGATAGTTTAGAATCTAGAACCCGAGACTCCATTCTTTTACGTGTTTGTGATAAGATAAGCGACAGCTATATCGAAGTAGATAAGTTGAATAAAAAGGCTAATTTAATTTATGTCACAGTATCGGCAGAAGATGAAGTGTTTGCCAAGCGCTTTAACGAAGAATTAGTAAATAACGTAAATGAATTTTATTTGGAAACAAAGGGGGGGATCTCTAGAGATAACATTGCCACGCTTCAATTGAAGGTTGACTCTGTTCGAAGGGCTATGTCTCGATCTATCTCCTCCTCTCAGAGCGTAACAGATCACACTCCGAACTTAAATCCTACGCGTCAATCTCTTCGGAGTATTCCGCTACAGGAGGCTCAATTATCTACGGAATCTAGTAGAGGTGTATTAGCGGAATTAACCCGGAATTTAGAGCAAGCTAAAATTGCTTTGAGTAAGGAAGCACCAATCATAAAAATTGTTGACGAAGTGATGTTTCCGCTTCCTATAAACCGTGCTAGTATTATGCTTTTCTCCATTGGAGGAGCATTTTTGAGCGTGTTTTTGGTCATCCTAGTATTATCTACTATTAAGATCATTAGCCATATTGTTAAGTAGTATATACTATGATTTTTTGTGCATATCGACTATTTATGATCTCACGTTTAAATATCATCAAAGATTTTGGCAAGTAATAACAGTAGAATAGCTAAAAATACGCTGTTTTTATATGTGAGGATGTTCCTTAATATGGGACTTAGTCTCTATACCTCGCGAATCGTATTAGGTGCTTTAGGGATTGAAAACTTTGGTATTTATAGTGTTGTAGGTGGAGTGATTACACTCTTTAGCTTCTTCAACTCAGCGATGTCTTCCGCGACACAGCGATTTTTAGCAATTACTATTGGGGAGAAAGATAGTGCTAAACTTCATAAAGTTTTTAATGTTTCTTTGCTCGTCCACATAGGTATAGCAGCGATAGTATTGCTATTTGCGGAAACTTTGGGACTATGGTTTGTAAATGAAAAATTAAATCTCCCTTCCGATCGAATGGGGGTGATAAATATTGTGTATCAACTTTCTGTTCTGGCCAGTATTATCGGCATTATTCAAGTACCGTATCATGCCATGATCATTGCACATGAGAGGATGAATGTTTTTGCAGGCATAAGCATATTAGAGGCATTGCTGAGAATCTCAATTGTCTTCCTGCTATACCATTCGATGTTCGATAAGCTTATTAGCTTCGCTGTGATGATTTTCGTGATGAATTTTATTCTATCAGCTATTTACGTGCTTTACTCAAGGAAACAATTTCCGGAGAGTAATTTCGAAATTCAGAGAGATAAAAGCATTTATAAGAACATGATGAGCTACTCTAGCTGGAATCTTATTGGTAATATTGCAGCGGTTGCTAAAGGACAGGGTGCTAACGTCTTGCTGAATATCTTCTTTGGTACAACGGTCAATGCCTCTTACGGCGTAATGTTACAGGTGCAGGTTGCTGTACAGTCTTTTGTAAGTAATTTTCAAATGGCCATAAACCCACAGATATATAAATCTTATGCAGCAGAAGATTTAAAGAGAATGCACAATTTGGTATTACAGGGCTCAAAGTTCTCTTTTTTTTTAATGGCTTTGATTATTGCACCTTTATTATATAGTATTGACTATATTCTCGCGTGGTGGCTTGATAGCCCACCTCCGTATTCCGGAGTATTTGTGTTTTTTTCGTTGGTTAATATTCTATTAGAGAGTCTTTCGGGACCTTTAACAAGTGGCGCGTTGGCCGGTGGCAAAATCAAGTGGTATCAGATTGCTCTGGGGGGAACCATGATGCTTAACCTTCCTTTAAGTTACCTGTTGTTTTGCTGGACTGGTGAGCCTGTTATGTTTCTCTATGTAGCTATAATATTATCAATCATCATGCTTTTTTTAAGACTTCTGTTTTTGACAAAATTGATTCGTTTCAGTGTCGCGATTTTTTTTATTAGGGTTATGCTTCCTGTAATACTAGCTACCACATGTTCTGCAGCTGGGATAGTATTGTTATATTCACAATACGGTGTGCCTACTGGGTTTTTCGATCTGATTAAAATTACGGGCATAATTTTAATATACGTTCTTATAGTATTTTATTTTATTGGGTGTTCAAAAGCAGAGCGGAGTATGATTTACAAATTCGTGATGGATAAAATTGCTAAATGAGTTTTTTAGTCTTAAGGGTTTGATTGGTTGTATCCTTATTATAACATAAGTTACAGTGGTGTCTATCTTTGGTTTTACGTAGCAACGTCAGGCATCGAACGGTCATAAGATAAGGCCTATTTCATAGCTAACTGAAAGATAGGGTATTTGTAAGCGTGTCGTCAAGATTACGAATGTTATACCCCTAACGGTGCATTGGCAAATATGATGAAGAAAATTATTGGAAAAATATGAATATCTCAGATATCGTTAAAAGCGACCTGTGTACTGGCTGCGGCGTATGTACTTCAGAGTCTACTGGCCGATTGGAAATGCAGTGGGACGAAAATGGATTTCTTTTACCAGTTTTGAAGTCAGGAAAGTGGAGCGACACCTATGATGCAGTGAAGGTGTGTCCGTTCAATCCAGACCCTCAGCTGGAAGTTTCGGACGAGGATAAATTAGGGAGTCAATTTCTTGCTGAGGCACAGAAATTCGATGAGAAGTTAGGGCGCTATGAGAATACTTATATTGGATACAGCATAGATTATAGAACGGATTCATCATCGGGAGGTATTGCTACATATGTATTTTCAGATCTTTTAAAGCGCAAAATAGTAGACCATTTGTTTATAGTAAGAGAGTTTGATGGTAGTTACGAATATGGATTATACAGCGGGGAATACGATATAAAACAAACATCTAAAACTCGTTATATTCCAGTTACCTTAGAACATTGTTTCACAGTCATAGACAACCTGGAAGGAACTGTTGCGATCTCTGGTGTCGCTTGTTTCCTTAAAGCTATTAGACTTAAGCAGTTCTACCATCCTCATTATAAGCATAAGATTCCATTCTTGGTAGGGATTATATGCGGAGGATGGAAAAGCCGGTTTTTTAGTGATTTTCTGGCGCAAGGTGCAGGTGTAAGCGGGAAGTATCACAGTCAAGAATACAGAATAAAGGATCCTAATAGCTTATCGTCTGATTATTCTTTTGGCGCTTTTGATCGCGACGAGAATTTTAAGACCATGAAGATGTCTAAAGTTGGCGATATGTGGGGAACAGGCCTTTTTAAATCTAATGCTTGTGATTTTTGTTCTGATGTAACAACAGAATTGGCAGATATATCTTTGGGAGATGCTTGGCTTCCGGAATACAGGTCTGATGGGATGGGCAATAGTATCGTCATTACGAGAAGTCGATTGGCAGAATCTATAATACAACAAGGTATCCTCAACCAGGCCCTTGTCATCGATTCGGTCACGGAAGATGCAATAATTAGATCCCAAAAACCAAGTTTTTTACATCGACAAGATGCTATAAATTTTAGAATCCGAATTAGGAAGTTGAAGAGAATGATGGTTCCAAGAATCAGAGATAGAGTGTTAACTAAAATCTCGCTTCCATATTTAACTGTGCAAATACAACGAATGAGAGTTCGAAAAAACAGTATTAAACACTGGAGACGCTATCCATTTTTTGGTAAGTTTAAAGAGAAAATGTCTATCGATCTCAAAATATTAGCTCTTTTTACAAGAGTTTACCACAAGTTGAGATCATAATATTTACGTTTTATACCCTAATAAATGAAAATAGGAATACTTACACTACCTCTACACACTAATTATGGTGGTAACCTGCAGGCGTATGCATTAATGTCTATCTTGAAAGAACTAGGTCATGAAGTCTACCTCATAGATCGAAAAAAAGATAGAATAGCTATTAAAGACTTTCCGATTACGGTGATAAAGCGATTCGTAGGGAAATACATTTTACGTAGGCCAGGGATTGAATTGTTTAAGGAATATGCCGAAGAACAGCAATTAAAAATTTTGGGAAAGCGGACTAAGTTTTTTTTGGATAAATATGTTCAGCCAAAAACTAAAGCGTTTTATTCCTCTTTAATGCTGCATCGCAATATCGAAAATTACCAATTCGACGCAATAATCGTTGGTAGTGATCAGGTCTGGCGTCCACGTTATACTCCTAATATTTTTGATTATTTCTTAGGTTTTTTATCAAGGGAATCTAGTACAAGACGTATTGCCTATGCCGCCTCGTTCGGAACGGATGAATGGACATTCAGTAATCAGGAAACCATCGGGTGTGCCGGTCTATTACAAAAGTTTAATTATGTTGGTGTACGAGAAGATTCAGGAGTCATATTATGTCAAGATAAATTTAGTACACCGGCCACACATGTTTTAGATCCTACGATGCTTATAGAAGAAAGTTATTACACAAAATTATTCACTCCCTCAGATACGGATAAACTCGGCAAGAAATTGTTAGTGTACGTCTTGGACGAGAATGCAGACAAAACTCGTGTAATAAACCATATCGCAGAGAGGTATAATTTGGAAGTGTCACGTGTAAATAGTGAGATAGAAAACAAATCAATACCTCTAAAAAATCGTGTGGCACCGCATACAGAGGAATGGGTAAAAGGCTTTTATGAGGCATCTTTCGTAGTTGCCGATTCATTCCATGCCTGCGCATTTGCCATCATATTCAATAAGCCCTTCGTAATCTATGGAAATCCAAAAAGAGGGCTAACTCGTTTTACATCTTTATTAAAAATGTTTGAGCTCGAAGACCGATTAATTATAGATTCGAGTATGCTCAATGACAAATTGATGAACACACCAATAAACTGGGAACGTGTGAATTACTTGCTCAACGAGTACCGGATCAACAGCAAATCATTTTTAGAAAACGCATTAAATTAAATTATTAATGCGCTTATGAAGAAGTTGTCTATTGTTATTCCCTGTTATAATTGTGCAGATCGCATTTCCTCTTTATTGGAGTTACTGCTGGAACAGTATGACCCGAGCATTGAGGTTATACTAATAAATGATGGTTCTACGGATGACACTGAGAATGTGGTTAGAAATATCATCAGCCAGATCCCGAATATGGATTTTCGTTTGTATTCCTACGATAATAGTGGTGCAGCGAAAGCTAGGACGATAGGCTTGGAAAGGGCGAAAGGAGAATATATTGCTTTTATCGATTCTGATGATTCGGTTAGCAAAAACTATGTCAGCCGATTATTGATGTGTATGGATGATGGTCACGAGGTAATATACTATAGTTCTGTACAGAAGTTACAAAATTCTAATGGTTATAGAAAGAAGATCCGTTTCGAAACGTCCGAAACTTTTGCTAACACAGACGTTTTTCTTCGCTCACAACTGGAGCACGATCAGTGGTCTGCAGCAGTTTGGACATTTGTTTTTAAAAAGACACTAGCAATCTCCTCTAAGGCACGATTTACAGAACGCGTAGCGCACGAGGATCATATCTTCTCCTTAGCTATTGTCTCTCATGCAAACACTATTTATGCGATAAAGGATACGCTGTATATTCAACATATCACAGAAGGATCATTGACGAATTCGGCCAAGACAATAGCGTACATCGAAGATAGGTATGACGCATATAACGAGGCGATATCTTTAGTTAGAGAAAGATTTAGTGTAAAAACTTCGAAATTATACACTAGATGGTCTTTAAAGCAGTGTGTGAATTTGTGGCAGGATTTGTTTAGACTGAGGGCTTTGTTCTTTAATCGCTCATTTTTAAAAATGGGCAAGAGGTCGCCCGCTTTATTTATCTCGGTCATAACATCTATTTTTCAGAAATAATATTGCAAGTAAAGTCATATGCGTATTCTCTTCGTTCTTTCAGAGTTTCCTTCGTACTCGGAAACCTTCATCGCTAACCAGATCAACGACTTGATCGATAATGGTAATGAGGTGACTATTTTTTCATCTGATATTGGGAAAACCATTGATAGTTCACTCTTCAACCGCAATGATTTATACTCCAGGTTGGTGCCGGCGCATCAAAAGACAAGTTTAGTTTCGCGTCTACGTCGCCGATTTCTGAAGCTATTTTTAGATAATAGAGCATATCAAAATAAAGATTTATTGACAATGTCTGAATCAATAGATGTTGTACATTGCCATTTTGGAGATAACGCACTACTTTTTCACGAGGTGTACCTTAAATATGGTTGGTTCAGTAAGTCGAAAAAAATCTGTACGTTTCACGGATATGACATTTTACCGTCAAGTGTCGCTATGTTAAAAGATACTTATAAGCCTCTATTTGATTCTTTCGATGGATTTACGTATAATACACCATACATGAAGGAAATCATTGATAGCTTTCGAATCCACCCAAGAAAAATGCACGCATTACCCGTTGGATTTGATGCAGACTTCTTAACAAATTACCTTCGTAGAAATCCGAATACTTATGCACATGGAGACTGTCTCCATCTAATCTATTGTGGCAGGCTAACTTATTTTAAAGGATGTCTAATGCTACCTGATATCGCGGAAAAACTAATTGCTGCAAATGTCCAAAATTTTATACTTCATATTGTTGGTGCGGGTGACCAAGAATATGAATTACGAAGCAAAATAGAAGCGCAGGGTTTGGAAAGGCATTTTACTCTTTATGGAGCATTAAATCAGGAAAAAGTTTTCGAACTTATGTCTGCCGCACACCTATTTATTTTGCCAGGTTTGGAAGAGCCGAAAACCGCACGTGCAGAAACACAAGGCTTAGTAATTCAGGAAGCACAATTTTTGAAACTTCCCGTATTGGTTTCTGATGCTGGAGGTGCAAAATATGGGTTGATGGATGGTGAAACTGGTTATGTTTTGCCAAAAGGGAATGTTGTTGCCTTTGTCGAGAAGATTAAATGGTTTGTAGAGAACCCAGATGAAATCCATTCATTTTCAGAAAAATCACATATCTTCGCAAGGGAGAATTACAATATCGCAGTCTTAGGAAAGCGATTATTAGCGATCTACACAGGAGATCATTAAGATCAAAAATCGGAGTAAAGTATATGAAGAACAAAATATCCATCCTAATGGCAAACTACAATAATGGCCATTATATCCGCGAGGCAATTGATAGTGTACTTAACCAAACCTATACCAATTGGGAATTAATTATTGTAGACGATTGTTCTACGGACGATTCTTTGAAAATATTACAACCCCTTCTTGTTGACGAAAGAATTAAAGTATTTGTAAACGAAGAAAATAGAGGATGCGGTTATACCAAAATGCGCTGTGCTGAAGAGTCTTCAGGAACGTATTGTGGTTTTTTAGATCCAGATGACGCACTAGTTCCTCATGCACTTTCAACAATGCTTGAAGCTTTTGCAAAATATCCTGACTCCGCTATGATCAATTCGAAAGATGTGTTTTGTGATGATCAACTAAATCCAGTAGAAGTAGATCCAAACTCTAAAGATGTATCCAATCTCGGGTCGTATTTACTATACGATGGAGGTGGGGTAACACATTTTGCAGTGTACAGAAACGATCTTTATCGCAAAACAGCGGGTATTTCACCAGAGTTTACCAAAGCGGTTGATCAGGATTTGTATTATTTGATGGACCAGGAGGGGACTATCAACTTTGTTGATGACGTATTGTACTACTACCGTATACATACTGGTGGGATTTCGACCAACAAAAACGTTATTCCAGCGACTTACCAGCACTTCAAAGTAATGCGTAAGTCGGCAAAAAGTCGTTTATTAGATAGTCGATTTCGGGAAAACTCTTATGCCTATAAGCGCTTAGTTGCTCGATGTGATTTTCATTTGAGTATATTAGATAAAAAATACATTACAGCTATATTTAGGATAGTTAATTATATTAGCAAAGGAGGAGGAGGTGAAGTTGGTCAAATGTTCAATCGCTTATTTCGACATCCTAAGCGCGTATTTAATTCCTTATTTAATGTTTATCGTGTAAAATGAAGCTGATTTTTTATCTGTCAATTTTTTGTTTACTGCTATCATCTTGCCGAAAGGATTCGGTGGGACTTGATAGCAAGCCTTTGGTGTCACTTCCGCCAGAGGGTTACAAGTTGGTTTGGAGCGACGAATTCAACGGTTCTAATTTGGATACCACAAAGTGGTCTTACAGAGGCTTGGGTTTAAGAAGGCAGGCTTATAACGTTCGCGAGGCAGTGTTTATTGATACGACTCTTAACGAGCTGGTTATTAGTAACTTTATGCGTAACGATACGGCTTTTACAGGTATGATTGGAACGCAAAGAAAATTTCAACAGAAGTTCGGCTATTACGAATGCAGAGCTCGAGTCGATTCTATCTCTATGGGACATTGGGCTGCATTTTGGTTACAATCCCCGGATATGGGTAGAACTCTTAACCCTATAGTAGACGGGATGGAAATTGATATTATGGAATTTGTGAGAGGGGATCCTTATAATATAAACCATGCACTCCACTGGAATGGGTATGGAGCGAATCAACAATCAAGGTCTGCAGAAACCAGATCAGATGTTAGGTTAGATAATGGTCAATACCATGTCTATGCTTTAGAATGGACACCTGAGTATTACCGATTTTTCGTAGATAGTCGACTTGTTTGGGAGGTGAGCGAGCCTATTTCACATATGGATCAATATATTATTTTGAGTTGTGAAATTAGTGACAGAAATGCTTTTAAAAGAGATTTTGGATTCAGACCGACCAATTTCGTTGTAGATTACGTAAGAGTATATGCTAAACAATAGCCAAGCAATTTCTGAAAAAGAAGAGGTTTTTTTTTCAATTGTTGTACCAGTCTATAACGTAGAGAAATATATTATTAGTTGCTTGAACTCTATAAAAAAGCAATCCTATAGAAATTTCGAAGCGATTATTGTAAACGACGGCGCTACCGACAACAGTGGAATCCTTTTAAAAACGTTTTTTGAGACATCTCCATCAAACTTCATACTCATTGAACAGGAGAATAAAGGACTAAGTGTAGCAAGAAACAATGGGTTTGAGAGATCTTCTGGCCAATATATTCTGTTTCTAGACAGCGACGACACCATTGAAGGCGATACCTTACACTCCTTAAACGAAATGCTTATTGCTAACCCGGATGTAGACTATATAAATTTTGCGAGATCCTATATGTACGAAGGGCAAGGCTTCGTGTCGCGCTCTTTTGTTGATTTGCAGTTTGAAGAAGACTATAAAGTATTTGAAGGTAGTGAGATCTTGAAGCAACTTTTGAATTACAAAAACATAAGCACCTCCGCCATCGATAAAGTATACAGTAGGAGTTTTTTAGAAAAATTTAGTCCAAATATTTTTGAGCCGGGAGTTAACTTTGAAGACCACATATTTTGTTTTGCTTCGGCCCAACATCTGAATCGTGTAATTAGCTCGAAGAAAAAGTTTTTGAATTATTTAATTCGAGGAGATTCAATCATGCGAACAGCTAGTGAACGTATGGTAAACGACTATATCGTTATGATGGATTTCTTTTATCAACGACGAGATCAATATTTGAAAGATGACATCACCCCTGAAGAGGTCAATCAGCATTTGTTAATACAGGTAATCTCTTTTTTTCGAGCGCTTCACGACATTAAAACATTGTCAGCCATTCAATACAAGCATTTGGTTTTTATTTTTAAAGAAAAATTGAGAAGCTATAATTTGTTTTTTGTGTTGGAAAAAAAGTATACTCTAAAGCGGGGTATTGTTGCAGGTTACTGTCGCAGTTTTTTAAGTAATCAAAAAGTTTTCAATGACTTTTTTTTCGGCATTGTAGATAACAAAAAATAAAAAACCGCATGTCCAAAATTTGCTTTTTAATACATAATTGGTCTCACACAGGAGGAACCGAACGCGTTTCTGCAAGTATTGCTAATGGATTATCAAAGCAAGGCTTTGATGTTCACTTATTGAGTATCTGGGGAGATGGGTCTCCTAGTTTCGCGCTAGTAGAAAATATCGTTGGGTCGCAATTGGTAGAGGGTAGTCAAGCACGATTATTTCAAAAAATGGCTGTTTACTTAAAGGTGAGAAGATATGTTAAAAGACACGCCATTACTCACCTGATCATTGTGGAGAGTATGGTGGCATTAATTGGTTTACCGGCATTAGCATTATCATCTTGTAAAACGATCGTATGGGAGCATTTTAATTATTCCATTGATCTTGGGCGAAAGACAAGGAGTTATGCGAGAAGTCTCGCAGCAATTATGGCAAATCATATTGTCGTATTAACTAACCGAGATCGTGATCTATGGGTACAACAGGGAAGTGTGAGTCCGTCAAAAATTAGTGTAGTTTCCAATCCTATTCCATTTGATAAGGTTCAAAAAAGTTTTATAGATCGAACTGAGAATAAAACAATGATTGCTGTTGGTAGGCTTACGTACCAAAAAGGATTTGATCTTTTAATAGAATCTGCCACGCCATTACTACGTAAATATCCATCTTGGCGCCTATTGATAATTGGTAGCGGAGAGGATGAGCAGTTGTTACGAAGTCAAATAGACCGTGCTGGCGTAGGCGAGCAGATTCAGCTTATTCCTAATACGTCTTCCATATCCGAGTACTATTGTCGGGCTTCTTTTCTGGTGATGAGCTCACGCTTTGAGGGATTACCGATGGTATTACTTGAAAGTTTAAGCTATGGTTTGCCAATTTTAAGTTTTGATTGCCTTACCGGGCCATCGGAAATTGTGGAGCATGGTTTAAATGGTTTTTTAGCAGAAGATGGTAACATTGTAGATTTACGTACAAATATGGAACGATTAATCTCCGAAGAGCAACTTCTTCCTGCCATGGGAATGCAGGCGTTAAAGAAGAGTGAAAATTTTAGTATAGATAAGGTTCTCCAACAATGGCGGAAGATATTAGTTTAGATAAGAAAAATATTGTATTCGTCATTACGGGGCTACGTATGGGGGGTGCCGAAATGCAATTGCTTTTGCTTTCAAAAACACTGGTAAATATTGGTTATCAAATAACAGTCGCGGTCATGCGACCTGATGGCGTTTTAAAGTCATCTTTTTTAGAAGCTGGTGTGAAGGTGGTGGATCTTAATATCAGGGGTATACTATCTTTGTTCATAGGATGGCGTAAATTGAGGAATATCCTGGTGTCCCAATCGCCGCTTGTTGTACATGCGCACATGATCCACGCCAATTTATTTACTAGATTATTGAGGTTGACCACTAGGGTGCAAAAATTGGTGTGTACGGCTCATAATATCTCAGAAGGAGGTCCATTTATAATGGGACTTTATAAACTCACAGATCATCTTTCTGACATAGATACCAATGTGAGTGTCGAAGCTTTAGAAGAATACCTTCGCGCGGGATATTTTTCCGCCGACAAATCCAGGTTTGTCCCAAATGCTATTGATACCAAACGGTTTTTATACAGTCCGATTGTTAGAGATCGTATGCGTATAAGCTTATCAATACCAGCGTCTACATTTATCTTTTTAGCAGTCGGTCGCTTGCATGCGCAAAAGGATTACCCAAACATGCTTGAGGGGTTCAAAAAATTTTTAGATTCAGGAGGTGCTGCAAAGCTCCTGATCGTAGGGGAAGGACTTGAATTGGAGTCTTTGCAATCTTTAGTAATGTATTATGATATTTCGACGCATGTTCAGTTCTTAGGAAGAAGGTCAGACGTAGCGGATCTGATGAGTATGGCTGATACGTTTCTACTTTCATCAGCTTTTGAGGGCTTTGGTCTGGTTGTGGCAGAAGCGCTATCAAGTAGCTTGCCTGTGGTAGCCACGGACTGTGGGGGTGTAAAGGAGGTTATAGGGCGTAATGGAATTTTAGTGCCTCCTAAGAATGCTGATCGCTTGTCAGAAGGAATGCTATCCTATTATAAACGTGGGCAGATACGTGATTCTGAAGGAAGAGAGCATGTACTTCAACAATTCTCTATTGATCAAATTATACAGATTTGGTTGAAATTATATAAGAATGAAATTTAGAAAATTCTGGGTCGCCTATTTCGGCGTCAAAATTTTTTATTTGTTTTTTGCTTTCTTTGTCTACGGAAGAATTACTTCTTTAGGCGATACATCTACTTATCTAAATAGTGGCATCGTACTGGGGCCTAATGTACTATACTCTTCGACCGCTATGATGGTGTTTTTCGGAGGAATATTTAAGAAAGTTTTCTTTCTGGATGTTTTAGCGAGTATTCCCTCGATGTTGCTTTCCTTGTACGGGATCTATTATGCCGTAGAGCGACTATTTCTATATAGATACCCCATCTTGTTATTTATTCTTTTAAGTTTGCCCAATTTTGCAGTTTGGACGAGTGTGCATTCTAAAGAAGCGGTCGGCTGCTTCTTTTCTGGTGTGATCGCGGTGATGATCGTTCGATTTTTAAATGGGAACTTCCGATTACACGCGATTTACTTTGTTGCGCTGTATTTGGGCATGCTATTCAAACCCCAATACTTTCTATTTATTTTACAAGTATTAGTTTATCTGCGTTTAACAGGTTGGCTTAAGTTGGGTTCTGTTGGGGGCTTTACTTTCGGCGCTTTTGTCGTTTTTTGTAATGTTTTTGCCATCTTTTTTTTACGAGATACAATAGATCTTCTAGCGCGAGGCATGTACATCCATTTTACATACGATGACCCAGATCTCGCTCAAAGTACGCGCTCAGCAGATGCGTGGCTAGAACCATATGGTTTTTTTAAAGTAGCTCCTTATGGCATGTTTATCGCTTTCTGGGGGCCTACAATCAGCGAGATGTTGGCTAAACCTGCCCAATTGATTGCTGGTTTAGAGAGCTTTTTCTTAGTGACACTTTTCCTTTTTCTATGTTATCGAAGGGTATTGCGTTTCGTTAAATTTGGCTATTTTAATCCATATCTGTTTTTTACCCTTTTCATAATAATAATAGGCATCTTATTTGTTCATTACCCTTTTGGTTATCTTAATCCAGGATCTGGTATTCGGTATAGAGCTAATTTCTATCTATTGTTTTTATTACTACTATTCTACCTGTTTGATCTTGTAAGTGTAACAAATAAAGTAAAAGTTGGTAAAGACTTGAAACTAAATATATAAATATGAAGAAGAAATTGATTTTATGCTTAGCACTATTGTTTTCGTTGGGTTCAGCCTTTATTCTTAACGCTGCTCAGGGTAATGATAGTAAAGAACTGAATGGACTTATAGCAAAAGCGTTGTCAGAAAATAAGACGATTGTACTAGATCGTAATAGGACCTATCATATTGATAAGGAGATTAAACCAATTCAGCTAAAACCAGGTCAGCAGTTTTCTATTGAAGGAAATGGTGCCAAAATAAACTTTGTGGCAAATACAGGCAATCGAGAGTCTTATCTTTTTCATATCTCTTCAAAGGATTATAATTCTACAGGGTCGGTGAGTATAACGAACTTACATATTGAAGGTGCAGAGAACCCTACGCAATTTGCTGTACGCGATTACAATAAATTGCGATTAGCTATCCCCCTGTTCACGGAACGTATATTCTCAGTCTCCATTAGCAATGTATCGATGAGGAAGATTTACGGAGCTGGTGTGCGTGTTAATGTATTTGGTCAGTTTTCAGCACGTAATTTAGACTTTAAAGAAGTAGGTGGGAAATGGTATACGAGTAACGACTATGATTCGTTCGGAGATGCTATATACTTAGGCTTCGCGCGTGGTGATTCACAGGCGGTAATAGAAAATTGTCATCTAGAAGGATACAGCGCGACTCCATTTCAAGGTGGATTCGCACAAAACCTATCTCGTTCGGCCATCGTTACAGAGTACAATCAAAAGAATTTATTAAACTTATCTGTTAGCAATTGTATACTTATCGGTTATCATAGATCTATCCACATGGAAGCAAGTAAAACTGCTCTTGATGTAAAAAACACGGAGTTTAACAGGTTTGGTTGCGGTGTGTTTGTCTACGGTTTTGAAGCTCGCGATATTAGTATAGAGAATTCTAAATTTATCGATAATGTAGATGCTTTTTTCGGAGGCGCTAAAGGCGTTGTAACTGGATTTGCTAATAACAATAAAGCGGTTGTAAACAATAGTGAGATCCGTTCAGACGCCTTTTGGCGAGAGAATGAAATGAACGTAACGTATAGATCTTCCCAATTTAAATTTAACACCTATTCGAGACCGAGTCGTGCGTCTAGATTTGAAAATTGTACTTTTCAAACAAGGGCAAACTTAGGGGACGATTTTGGTAAAATGGATAACCAATCAAGAACCAAAAAGGGAAATTCTCTAGGTACCTTTATTGAAGATTTGGTTAAGGCACTATTTGGTTAGATGCTTTGCCTAAACGTAAGAAGCGATTCATTCACGAACACAATTAAATGAAGATACAGTTCATCATTACGGATTATGGTAGTTTCAACAACTTTTTAGGCGATGTGGCTGTAGAACTGTCCCGAAACTCGCACGAAGTTCATGTAATATGTTCACCTGATCGGGTAATCAAGGTTGCCGATCATTATGACTATGCGGCTGAAGGCATACATTTTACATTTGTAGACTTGCCGCGAGGTTTTAATCCTTTTAAGCACTGGAGAGTAAGTAGAATTATACATCAAAAGGTAGCCATTTTTCAACCAGACATTGTTTCTATTCACTTTACTACAGGTATATTTACGACAACATTTCATAAGAGATTACCCTATAGAACTGTTGGTACATTCCATGGATTAGGATACCCAGTCGTGGAAGGACTTTTAAAGCGTATTATTTATAAGTATGTCGAGTCTCGGAGCTTAAGAAGAATAGACGAGGCATGGGTATTAAATAAATCAGATTACCAGCTGTTGAATCAGGATTTTCCAAATAATATTATTTATCAGTTACCCACCAAGGGGCTCGGATGCGATCTTATACGTTTCGATCCAGATAAATTTACGGCGGTTGATAGATTAAAGATGCGCCAGCAGTTAGAAATTAAAGAGTCTTCTTTTGTCCTTTGCTTTACAGGTAGGTTTGTATTTTTTAAAGGTTTCTATAAAGTCTTGAGGGCATTTAAAGAATTGATTGATAGATCAGGTGATTTAGACCTCCATTTGATATTGATCGGAGGGCAGGACAATGCGCACCCCACTGGCTTAAATGATGAAGAAACCAGTTGGATGGCGACGCACCCTAATGTACATAATATTGGATTCTCCAGCGAGGTAGAGAAATATTTGAGTATAACGGATCTTTTTGTTTTTCCGAGTGAAAAGGAAGGTATGCCTGTATGTATTATTGAAGCTTTAGCTATGGGAGTACCAGTCTTAACATCGGATTCTCGTGGCTGTCACGACTTGATAGTACATGAGAGAAATGGGTTGATCTCCGGGTCAAACCCTACACCTGAAAAAATAGCTGCTGACATTGACGGCTTTATACATAATACCGAACTACAGCAGTCTATCAAGAAAAATATTGTGATACAACGCCCTTCACTAGACCGTAGGGCATTTGTTGAACAACAGTTGAAATATTTTACGGGAAAAGAAAACCAAAGCGACATTACTATTGACGAAATATAGTAGTTCCCGCAAAATTTAGATATATTTGTTTTTCCCTTTTTTGACAAAATACCTGAATGTCTATACTTAGCAGATTCTTTAGTAAACCATGTCATCAGCTGATGATAATTTTATTTGCTTTCTCCACTGTTCCTGATGTATACGGACAAGACCGTCTATTTAAAACGCAGGTGTTAAAAGTTAACCTATTACCGCTGGGTGTACGTAGTTATAATGTCGGTTATGAGACAACTTGGAGTGATCAGTGGTCTGTATCAATCGCTTTTGGTCTTCGCCCCCAAAATTCGTTCCCATTTCGAGAAGATATTGAAGGCTATTACTCAGATCAAGATATCAAGATGCATCAAACGAAGCTGTATCATTTGTCTGTTACGCCTGAATTGCGCCGTTACTTCAGTATTGTAAGTGGGTTGCGGGGATTTTATGTAGGTATGTTTTTGCAATATGCTCGTTTTGGATATAATGGTCGGATAGATTACGTTGGGGGGGCTGCGGCTAATTCTTCCGATTTTATGTTTGATGGTGGAATCAATACGTTGACCGCTGGAGCATCTGTAGGTAGGCAGTGGCGATTCGGGCAGGCAGTATATCTTGATTGGCAGATTTTTGCTCCTAGCTTTGGCCTTAACAAAGGTTTAATAACTGGGACAAGAATCGGGGGAAATCCATTGGATCACGTTGGTATAAGTGTCTTGGAAAATAAACCCAATGAATTTAACACACCATTAGTTGACGTTGATGTGGATGCTAGACCGGATGAAGTACTATTGAATACCAGAGGGGCTTGGGCAGGGCTAAGAATGTGGCTATCATTAGGATACCGTTTCTAATCATTCCCTTTACCATTGTAAACAAGTTGAAAATATTTATATGAAAATAATTGGGACAAAGTTGTCAGGTTGCTATATCTTAGAAGCGAAAAAATTCGAAGATGAGCGTGGCTTTTTTTTTGAAAGTTTCAATGTAAGGACGTTTCAAGAATTGACAAAATCCGATACCTGCTTTGTGCAGGACAATCAATCCTTTAGCAAGAAAGGTGTCGTTCGAGGATTACATGCTCAAAAAGACGACCACGCACAGGCTAAACTCGTTCGTGTGTTGGAAGGTACGGTATTGGATGTGGCGGTGGATATGAGAGAAAATTCTGCAACTTTCGGCGAACATATTGCGGTCGAACTTTCTTCGGAAAATGGAAAACAATTGTTTGTGCCACGCGGCTTTTTACATGGTTTTGCAGTTTTAAGTGACTCAGCAACCTTTTTCTATAAATGTGATAACTACTACCATAAAGATTCGGAATGGGGAATTAGATTTGATGACTCAACGTTGTGTATCGATTGGCAGATGTCGTCGGATAGAATAATTGTTTCTGAAAAAGACCTCCTATTACCCACCTTTAAGGACCTCTATAAAGGAGAATAAAAAATCATTAAAATGAAGATAGTCATAACCGGGGCCAATGGACAATTGGGTTCAGAGTTATCCGAAATACTAACAAACGACAATAAGGTTAGTGTAGTTTTTTTAGACAGAGCGTTGTTACCCCTCAGCGATCTTTCACAGATTCCAGAAGTATTGCAAAAATATAATCCGGAGCTTATTATTCATGCCGCAGCGTATACAGCTGTAGATCGAGCAGAGTCTGATCAAGAGAATGCTAATATAGTAAATCACTTAGCGAGTGCCCAGATTGCAAAATTTTGTGCGGAGAATAATGTCAAACTCATTGCTATTTCTACAGATTACGTGTTTGATGGATCGTCTACCCTACCTCTTTCCGAAGAAGCTGAGGTAGATCCGATAAATGTATATGGGAAGACTAAATTTGATGGGGAAAAGGCTATGCAGAAATATAATCCCTCCTCTATCATTGTCCGAACTTCTTGGGTATATTCTATTTATGGAAGTAACTTCGTTAAGACTATGCTTAAATTGATGGACGAAAGAGATGAAATATCTGTTGTGAGCGACCAAATTGGTTCCCCCACTTATGCACGTGATCTTGCACAAGTAATTATCAAAATAGCGATTGCAGACGTATGGAAGCCAGGTATATATCACTATTCCAACGAAGGTAAGTGTTCTTGGTATGAATTTGCATCGATGATTCGGGATTTAAGCAAATCCGTCTGTCGAATTCTCCCCGTACACTCTAATGAATTTCCAACAGCGGCGAGGCGTCCTAATTACTCATTGTTGGACAAAACTAAAATAAAAGATACATTTGATATCGAAATACCGAATTGGGAAAATAGTTTAGGTGATATGTTAACTAAACAGAAGTCTCGGATATCGTAATAAAATTAAAACATGAAAGGGATTATACTAGCGGGAGGTTCGGGAACTCGCCTCCATCCACTTACGATTGCGGTTTCTAAACAGCTATTACCTGTTTATGATAAACCCATGATTTATTATCCTTTGTCAGTGCTTATGCTCGCTGATATCAAAGAAATCCTAATAATATCGACACCCCATGATTTACCTAATTTCGAGCGGCTACTAGGAGATGGTTCACAATTCGGCATAGAACTTTCGTACGCAGTACAACCAAGTCCCGACGGATTAGCTCAAGCTTTTATCATTGGGGCGAATTTTATCGGTAGTGACACAGTGTGTCTCATCCTCGGAGATAATATTTTTTATGGTGCTGGTTTGCAAAAATACCTTGCCGATGCTCGGAAAAAAGTAGAGTCGTCAGAGAGGGCTGTTGTATTTGGCTATTATGTGGAAGATCCCGAAAGATATGGTGTAGCTGAATTCGATACCACTGGTAAGGTGTTGAGCATTGAAGAGAAGCCGACTAAACCTAAGTCAAATCATGCTGTCGTAGGTTTATATTTTTATCCGAACTCTGTTGTGCAGGAAGCTAGAAGAACACAACCTTCCGATAGGGGGGAGCTTGAGATAACGTCAATTAACCAAGCATATTTGTTTAAGGATATTTTGCACCTTCAACCCTTAGGTAGGGGGTTTGCATGGCTTGACACGGGTACTCACGAATCATTAAGTGAGGCTACAGAATTTATAAAAGCGATAGAAAAAAGAACATCCCTTAAGGTGGCTTGTCTTGAAGAGATAGCGCTTAGCAAGAAGTATATATCTGTCCAATCACTCTCTAAAAGTATTGACGGTTTGAAAGGTGAATATTTTGAGTATGTTAGAAGGTTGGTTTCAGAGCCTCGGATATAGTTAATATCTTAAAGTGTGCGAATCTAATCAATAGACATACAGTAGTAAAATAGAGACTAATGATAAAAAAAATAACCTGTATAGGAGCCGGCTACGTCGGCGGACCAACCATGTCTGTGATTGCGCAGAAAAATCCCCATGTCGAAGTTACCGTTGTGGATTTGAACCAGCAACGGATTGCCGCTTGGAATGACGAAAATTTGGAGAATCTTCCGGTTTACGAACCTGGCTTAGATGCGGTAGTCGCGGAAGCACGTGGTCGCAATCTATTCTTTTCTACCGATGTGGATAAAGCGATCGATGAGGCCGATATGATCTTTATCTCGGTCAACACACCTACTAAAACCTTCGGTAAAGGCAAAGGACAGGCAGCCGATTTAAAGTTTATCGAGTTATGTGCTCGCCAGATTGCTGCAGTAGCCAAGTCAGACAAGATCGTAGTCGAGAAGTCTACGCTTCCGGTACGTACAGCCGAGGCTTTGAAAAGTATTTTAGATCATACCGGAAATGGTGTGAACTTCCATATTCTTTCTAACCCTGAATTCCTAGCAGAAGGTACAGCAGTAACCGATTTGCACAATCCAGATCGTGTACTCATAGGCGGTGAAGACGCAGAAGCAATCGAAGCGCTAGTACAGGTCTATGAAGCGTGGGTGCCGAGAGAGCGCATTTTAACAACCAGCTTATGGTCTTCCGAGCTTTCTAAATTGGTGGCAAATGCATTTTTGGCGCAACGTGTTTCTAGCATCAATGCCATCTCCGAATTGTGTGAGGTAACGGGTGCGAACGTTGATGAAGTGGCACATGCCATAGGTAAAGACAGCCGTATTGGCTCTAAGTTCTTAAAAGCATCGGTAGGTTTTGGTGGATCATGCTTCCAAAAGGATATTCTGAATCTTGTATATATTGCGCGTTCTTATCACCTAAACGAAGTGGCTGATTATTGGGAACAAGTTATTTTGTTAAACGATCATCAGAAAACACGCTTCGCGGAGCGAATCATCAAAACCATGTACAATACGGTCAATGGCAAGCAAATTGCTTTCTTGGGTTGGGCATTCAAGAAAAATACTAACGATACGCGCGAATCGGCCGCTATTTATGTAGCAGATCATTTGTTAGACGAAGAGGCAAACATTATCGTGTACGACCCAAAAGTATCTGTTGAACAAATCTATCGCGACTTGGATTACCTAGGTACGCGCTCCTCAGAGGAAAATCGTCGTTTAGTAAAGGTTGTGAATACCGCGGAAGAAGCGGTAAACTGTGCGCATGCCGTAGCTGTTTTAACCGAGTGGGATGAATTTAAGCAGTATGATTGGGCGAAAATCAGGGAAAATATGAAACGGCCAGCCTTCCTTTTTGATGGTAGGAAATTGCTCGATGGTGCGGAATTACAAAAGATAGGATTCTCCTATTACGCGATAGGAGAATAGAAACTGATATGATATATATTACAGGAACTTCCGGCTTCGTTGGAACAAATCTTTCAACATACCTCAGGGCGAAAGGTCATGCGACTACAGCCATCTCTCTTCGTGATGCAATGTGGCAGTCGCAGGAATGGACAAATGCCACCGCTATTATTCATCTGGCCGGGAAAGCGCACGATACAAGTAATACTTCAGACTATTTAGAGTATTTCAAGATCAATAAGGATCTGACGCTAGCTGTTTTTAAGAAATTCTTGCAATCCGATATACGTGACTTTTTTTACTTTTCATCTGTTAAAGCGGTCGCAGATACAGTCGAAGGTGTTTTGACAGAAGATGCAATCGCTGACCCGCTTACACCATATGGAAAATCTAAACTGGAAGCAGAGAATGTATTATTGAAAACTCCGTTGCCAGAAGGGAAAAGATTATTTATCATCAGGCCTTGCATGATACATGGGCCAGGAAATAAAGGCAATCTAAATCTTTTGTATAAAGTTGTAAGCAAAGGTTTGCCTTGGCCTTTAGCAGCTTTCCATAACAAGAGATCTTTCGTCAGTATAGATAATCTTTGCTATCTCATTGACCAAATGATTAGAAATCCGGATTTAAATTCTGGTGTGTATAATTTCGCAGATGATGAAGTGTTGTCGACCAGTGATATTATCTCAATAACTTCTGCAGTTTTAGGTAAAAAAGCAAAACTCTGGAAAATACCTAAAGGGTTTGTAATCAAACTGGCCGAAATAGGCGACATCTGTTCCCTGCCCTTAAACTCCGAGCGACTAAAAAAGTTGACGGAATCATATATTGTCTCCAGTCAAAAGATAAAAGACGCCTTAGGCATCGATAAACTTCCGCTTACAGCCCGAGAAGGTATGGAAAAAACAACCCGATCTTTTGTCGATAATAAGTCGTAATTCTGCTATTTTCGCTAAATACCATCATATAACATGCTTTACATTCTGCTATTAGCTGCATTCCTCCTGTTTGAATTACTCTATTTTAGTGTCGCGGATCATTTCAATATTATTGATAAACCCAATGAACGGTCGTCGCACACAGAAGTAACCTTACGCGGTGGCGGTGTGGTGTTTTATTTTGCCGCCTTAGTCTATTTTGTTACGTCTGACTTTTCTTATCCGTGGTTTTTTCTTGGATTAACCTTGATGACGGCCGTTTCTTTCGCGGATGATTTATTAACGCTTTCCAACAAACTACGATTAGTAATCCATTTTTTGTCGGTTCTATTGATGGCGTACCAATTAGAATTATTTACAATGCCTTGGTTTTACCTGCTTGCAACGTTCGTGCTGGTCGTCGGAGTTATCAATGCGTATAATTTTATGGATGGTATTAATGGTATTACGGCCGCATACAGTTTAGCAGTAGGTGGTCTTCTGATGCTGGTCAATAATACCGTAGGCTTCATTGATCCAGATCTCCTATCTTATACAATGCTTGGTGTACTTGCCTTTGCGTTCTTCAATTTTCGTAAAAAAGCCAAATGCTTTGCAGGAGATGTCGGTTCGGTAGCTATTGCCTTTATCCTAATGTTTGCGCTGGCTAAGCTGATATTATATACAGGAAACTTTATTTACATTCTATTCCTTGGGGTTTACGGTATCGACGCTGTATGGACAATCGTTCGAAGGCTCTATCTAAAGGAAAACATATTTCAAGCCCATCGATCGCATTTATATCAATATTTGGCCAATGAAGCTGGTATTCCCAAGCTTATGGTATCGGCAACATATGGAATTCTTCAGTTTGTTTTCGGCATGCTAGTTATTTACGCAACTAATTTTGATGTTAAAGCGCAAATTCTGTTTTCAATTGTTTCATTATTAGTACTCAGTATAGTATATCTCCTTCTGAAGGAATTTATAATAAAAAAACACATAAGAGGTAACCAGCAGACAAGTTAGATATGCAAAATTCAGATTATAGTTTTATCGCCGGCGGTATCGCAAAAGACACACGCGGGCAGATTCGCTTTGTCAATGCCTTTGATATGACGCAGGTGAAGCGGTTTTACCTTATTCAAAATGCTGACCTTGAGGTGATCCGAGGTTGGCGAGGTCACAAAATCGAGCAGCGTTGGTTTTATGTGGTATCAGGTGAGTTTATGGCGTGTTTAGTCAAGATTGATGATTGGAAGAGCCCTTCGCCAAACCTGCCTGTCGACGAGTTCTTACTCAGCGCTTCCGAGGGCCAAATTTTGCACGTCCCAGCAGGCTATGCTACGGCCTTTCAAGCGACAGAGAATAATGCTGAGCTATTGGTTTACGCTGATTATCCAGTAGACCATGCGGCATTGGACAATCACCTGTGGCCGAGTAATTATTTTGTGGGAGAAAATAACAAATAGTCTTACAAATATCAGCAGGCCTTTTACTGTTTATTTTCATATCTTTATGCCTTTATTACCCGTTATTTAATCTAGTGGGTGAAAATAATTAGTGGCAGATCTTGATGTTTTTAAGCTCGGATGTAAAATCAAAGTTATTAATGCACGGACCAAGTTGGTTGGTGTTGCTCATTGACTTTGTAGTTGTTTGGTGCTGTTTCTGTCTGAGTTATCTGCTCATCATGCGGTTGGTAGGAAAGGTGAATATCAGTACGATGTTGAGTCAATCTGTTGTAGTATCGCTGGTATATTTTATTTCCTTCCTCGTTTACAGGCCTTTTAAAGGGATTATCCGTAGAACGAGCCTGAATGATCTTTTCTTGATCGGGAACAGCATATTACTTTCTATGCTAGTTCTTTTTGTGTCGGCTTATAGTGTCGATTCGTTTTTTTTAAATCAGACATCATCACGTACAATTAGCCATAATATTTTTCATTTTTCCCACACGCAACTTCTTTTACACGGTATGATGGTGGGAATTACTATGAGTGGGTTGCGACTGCTATATCGTGAATTGTTTCACCAATTGTTTTGGTACAACAAGGAGAATGCGATTTCAGTTATACTTTTTGGTGCGGGTAATATGGGGCATAATACGTATAACATGCTGCATTTAGGGTCCAGAAATAGGTATCGGGTAGTAGCCATTGTGGATGATAATCCCAAACGAATTGGGAAGCACATAAATGGTTTGCCAGTTCGCCCCTTAAGTCATTTATCGTATGATTTGCTAGGGCAGATCGGTGGAGCGCAAGAGCTTATTATCGCTATCGACGATATAGACCCTGAACGACTGAGTCGAATCTCTAGTGTGGCAGAGAAACTTCCTTTGAAAATCAAGGTTATTCCCCCTTCGTCCAAATATATCGAAGGAGCTGTTGCTGCGCAGCATATTCGAACCTTAAAAATTGAAGATCTTCTGGGAAGGAAAGCGATTAATATCGATAATCCAGTCGTATCAGATGCATTTCAAGGGAAAACAATACTTGTAACTGGTGGTGCAGGTTCTATTGGTGCTGAATTGGTGCGGCAGATCGCGCGTGCTGCTTGCAAGAAATTAATTATTGTAGATCAGGCAGAGTCTGCCCTTTACGATGTACAACAGGAACTCAAGCATCTAAAGCGACCTCAGAATATAAAGCCTGTGGTAGGTGATGTGCGAGACGTTATTTTTATGGAAGCTCTCTTTGAGGCTGAACGGCCAGAAATCATATTCCATGCGGCGGCTTATAAGCATGTGCCATTGATGGAGGAGAATCCATACGAAGCGGTCTGGACAAATGTGGTTGGTACAACGGTGATTGCGCAATTAGCTGATAAATATAAGGTAGAAAAGTTCGTAATGATTTCTACCGATAAAGCCGTAAATCCTACCAATGTGATGGGAGCTACAAAACGAATTGCAGAGGTGTATGTCGCTGCACTGAATAGAAAATCTAAGACTTCATATATTGTAACTCGGTTTGGTAATGTGTTGGGGTCTAATGGTTCCGTGATACCGCTTTTTGAACGACAAATAAAAGAAGGTGGACCTTTGACAATTACACACCCCGATATTACGCGGTATTTTATGACCATACCAGAAGCTTGTCAACTGGTGCAAGAGGCTGCCGTTATGGGTAAGGGAGGAGAGGTGTTTGTGTTTGACATGGGGCGGCCAGTTAGAATTATTGAACTGGCAAAGAAAATGATTGCCCTCAAGGGACTTCAATATCCTGTTGATATTGATATCAAGATTGTCGGTCTTCGTCCAGGCGAAAAAGTTTTTGAGGAACTGTTGGCGAATGGCGAAAATACGATCAAAACATACCATGAGAAGATTATGATCGCTAGAGTCAATACGGACGACCTCGCTGAAAGATATATGGAGATCGAGGAGTTGTGTGATTACATAAAATGCATGCCTACGAGCTATTGTAATATTGAGTTGGTCTCAAGAGTCAAAGCTATTGTGCCAGAATTTAAATCACAGAATTCAGAATTCGAGGTGCTGGATAATCCCGAGTCTGTTTACGTGGTTCCGAGTGAGAAATCTGCCTAGATTTTAGCTCTTCTTTTGAAATTATTTCATTTTTTCTTCCAGAACAATGTTTTTCTGAATGTTTGTAACATGTTTTTGATTTACCATCCACAATCGGTATCATTGTATTGTCAACCTTTGAAAAAGATTAGCTCTATCCATGTCTCGTTTACTTTGCGTGATAGCTTTTTTGTTGTGTCATGTGATTGCGCCTGCTCAACATAGATCCTTATCGAATAAATCTAATAGCGTAGGTAACGTATCTTCTCTAGAGTCTATCTTAATGGATAAGAATTATCAATCCAAAGATAGTGTAGCAGTGGTTGCGAATCTCAACAAGTTGCTTCAGAGCTCAAAAGCCCAAAAAAGTGCCGAGTTAGAGATTATTCACGATTTGTTGGCCGCTGATTATTACTCTCAATTGAGTGATAAGGTTAATCCGAGATCAGACCTTTGCTATAAGAAAGCCTTGTCTTCTGCCAAACGTATTCAAAATGATGAACTTCGTCTCATTGCGCTTATCAGGCAGGGATATTATTATTTTGTATACCGGGAGTTGGAGGCAGCTATTCCTCACTTTCTGCAAGCAGGAGAATTGATCGGAAAAGTTAATTACAAAGCAGTGCCGCTTTTTAGTCGCCACATCCATCAGATCTCTTCTTTTTACGGATATATTGGTAATTATTCGGGTGCTATCAAGTTGCTGCAAGTAGGTCTTCCTTATTGCAAAGATGGTACAGCTTTACATATTAGCATGGTGAATTCCATGGGAGTCTATAGTGAAAAGCAACAGCAACTGGGGCAAGCTGTGGTACATTTTCAACGGGCACTTGGTATTGCCGAACGCAATCAAGATAGTTTGTGGATGGGGATCGTATTCGGGAATCTGGCTTCTATAGAAGAGCAGAAGGGAAATCCGTACAAAGCTATTCGATTGCTGCGAGAAAATGTACGATTATCCGTAAAGTATAACGAGCATCTGGATGCGATGCGTTCTATGATTAAGCTAGCTGATGTACTAATCGACATAGGTGGATGGCAAGAAGCAGAGAGTTATCTATCGCGCAGTGAAGTATACGTGAAGTCAAAGCCTTTTTTTCTCCCCATCAAAACCCGCATGTCTAAGTTACGCTCCGAAATTGCTCGCATCAAGGGAGATCAATCCGACGAATTGCATTATTTAAAGCAGTATGTACAGTACGATGATAGCCTGCGTGCTACCGAAAGATATGATGAATTGCAAAGAGCCTATTGGCAATGGCAATCTGATGACTATCAGCGCGCGATAGAGGCTTCCAAAGGCGAAAGAAAAACTACCCTGTTGCTAGAATTAACATTTGGACTTTTGCTCACCTCTGTTTTAATTATTATCATCCTCCTACTTAATAGAAGTAAAAACAAACACAAGATCAAATCCACGCTTTTAGAGAAGGAGCAATTAACCTACGCACTGGAACGTGAAGTGTTGAATAAGGAACTGGAAACAATTACAAACTCATGGAAGCAGGCGGATGAGAAGTCAAAAGAAAACACAACACTTATTGCAGGTCTGCAGAGTGATTTAGAAAAACTGGGTAAGGAAAATAGTAATATCAAAGTCCGCTCTGTCGAAGCGCTGGATGAATTGCTGAAAGAGCCTATTATGACCGATGATCGATGGACAAAATTCAAGCTCACCTTTGATCAGGTCTTTCCAGATTATTTAAAGAAAAAGAAAGTAAAGTATCCCCGACTTACAGAAGGCGATCTGAGGTTGTTGGCTTTAATGAAATTAAAGTACAGTAACATGGGGATGTCTACCCTCTTAGGCATTTCGATGGATGGCGTAAAGAAAGGGAAGCAACGACTTAAAAAGAAGATGGAAGACGCTGCTGCTGAATCTTAGCTGTTACAACATCTAACTTTTTTAAATTTTCCCACCATATTTTGCGTTTTTATCAAAATTTTCCCTTTTATTTTATGTTTTTGCTATTTTTTGTCGGGTGGACAAAAGGTGGACATAGATTGTAAAAATCGTTGTCTGAGTCCTTTTGACGCCCCATTTTTGTTCTTGTCCCTTATTTGTCTACCCCTGTCTTCTGTAAAATCATTGTTTCCAGCAATTACTGCACGTATCTTTGGCAAGTAGTCAAAAATTAGGTTTGAATGTGTTTTCTAAAGGTTTTATCAATCATTATTTGGGTTGAAGTTAAAAACTAAGTGCACGATGAACCAGATTGTATTATTTTTTTTCATAATCCTTTTCCAAAATGTGATTTGTGAAAAATGAAAGGCAAAAAAATATGGAGTTATTATAGAATTGTCCACTAACTCATGAAAAACTATGTTTAGGTACGTGCAAAATCGAGTATTGGTCTATTTAAGGGCTTTTTGGGTTGTTACAGATTTTTTTTGTGTGAATTTGGCTTTCTTGCTTGCTTTTGATTTAGCATTAGAGCTTAATCTGATCAAATACATCGACAAGTCGTCTTCGGCTTTCCAATCCCTATGGATGATGTATAATTTGCTAGCTATCTTAGCAGCTTTGCTATCACATCTATATCGGGATGTCTCTATGGAACGTCTTGAAAATATGTTTCGAGCTACATTACGTGGAGGTACAGGTTTGATCATCTCCTTTGGTGTTTGTGTCATGTCAGGTTTCCAACTAGCGCATGCATGGCCATTTGTTGTCATCCTTTCGGTGGTGCTAGCAACTTACTTTATTGTGTCTCGTTTTTTCATGACTTATATCTACCCTGCGTTTGCTAAGCGATTCAATTGGTCTAAGCGAGTTGCTATTATTGGTCACGGAGATCATCTGGCGCCAGTTGCCGAGTATTTCGAGAAACAAGGCGATTTCTACAGCATCAATACTATCGGCTATAAAGATCAGGATGCTTTGCATAATAAGGAAAAAACACTTCAGCGATTCAAAGAATATTTCGAGACGGTCTCAAAAGATGGTATCCACGATGTATTTCTGGTGACGACACCCGAAGTGAGTGCATATAGCGAAGATCTCATCGTAGCGGCAGATTTTCAATGTGTACAACTAAATTTCGTTCCGGCGATTAGTGCGCGAATAACTTATAATGGGAATGAAAATGCCCTAGTTAAATTCGATCTACCCGTACTTAAGTCTCACGAGGAGCCCATGTCCACGATGGAGAATAGATTCAAAAAGCGCTTGATTGATCTATTCATTAGCAGCATGGTCATTATCTTTATTCTGAGCTGGATGATACCTCTTTTTGGTTTGATCATTAAAATCCAGAGTCCGGGTCCCATTTTCTTTAAGCAACCTCGTTCTGGCAGAAATAACCGTGCTTTCGGTTGTTACAAGTTTCGGAGTATGGTCGTAAACAAGCAATCCAATGCACAACAGGCAAGCAAAGGTGACAAACGCATTACCCCAATTGGTCAATTTCTTCGAAAAACCAATTTAGATGAGTTTCCACAATTCATCAACGTGTTTCTGGGTCAGATGAGTGTGGTTGGACCTCGTCCGCACATGTTGTCACATACAGAACATTATAGTCAATTGATCCAGCACTATATGGTACGTCACTTTGTGAAACCAGGAATTACAGGTTGGGCTCAGGTAAATGGGTTTCGGGGAGAAACCAAAGATCCATCGCTGATGGCTAAAAGGGTAGAGTACGATATCGAATACCTGAGAAACTGGTCAGCTATGCTTGATTTTAAGATTGTCTGTATGACTGCAATCAATATGATCAAAGGAGAAGAAAATGCCTATTAACAACTAAATCTTTTTTTAATATCAAATCAACCTTTATGAAATTTAAATTCACATTTGTCGTGATGATGCTGTTCGGTCTCTGCAGCCTATTCGCGAGCACAAGCGTGCTTGCAAATGGTAGCGATCGAGACAGTATCCCTACATCGGCCTATGAGTATGGTTACCCATATCCTGTAGGATTAGGTGTGCATGTCGGGACTACCGGCGTTGGCTTACATTATTATCAACCGCTTGGGACGCACTTTGGAGCGCGAATAGCTGGTAGTATTATGCCGTTTAATACGAGAATTCAGGGCAACTACAGCGGCCGCGATACCAGAACCAACGTGTTTGCCAAAGCACATAATGTGTCTTTACTATTTGGCTGGACACCATTTGCCTCAAGAACAGGTTTTTTCCGCTCTTTCAATGTGCAACTAGGAGGCGCTTACTTCTTCAAATTAGATGGCCGATTGGAGACACGCTTAGCTGATCCTTACCAATACGGAGAGATCGCAGTCGATCCAGAGTACGTCGGTACTATTACCACACACGTGAATTGGAAAGAGACTGTCAATCCATACGCAGGTATAGGCTGGAGTAATATTGTGATAGATAGTAGATTCTCAATGAATATTGATCTAGGAGCTTATTACTTATCAAAGCCGTCAGTTCTTATGGAAGCCAGCGGTTTATTGGAAGAAAATGTGGCTAATGCGTCGCGGATCGAAAATAATATCCGCAACTATCGCTATTTACCACGTGTAGAAATTGGATTTAGTTACCGTTTTTGGTAAGGGGGTATCATCCATAAGCACATGACAAAAATGAAAAAATTAGCTACATATATATGCGCACTTATTTTGATAAGTGTTGCTGGTTCTTGCGAGAACCCATTAAAAGATTTTGATTTACTGATTAGTACCGAGGTGATCAAGCAATCTGCGACTCTACGTATTGTTGATGAAAACGGAAGTACGATCAATGGAGTTTCGGTAACACTTGAATCTGGTGATACCCAAGATATTTACAATATGAATGGTTTCCGTGACTTCAAGCCAACGGAAAACCTAGTTACCTTTGGACTAGATCCAAAAAGAACTGCATCGGCATCCGCTCCAGTGCGCTTTCGCGTCACAATTAGCGCTAGTGGTTACACCACGCAAATTGTTCCCGTATCTATTACGGATGCATCTGCTGGTATCGAAACGATCACCCTGAGAAGACCATCACAACTTCCTGATGGCGTGACTGAGGTTCGTCGCAATATTACATTAGGCGCTAACGGCGCTACGTTAGAGCCCATCACGATTTCTTTCCCTGCGGCAGATGGTAGTGGGCAAGTTTCATTAGATATTCCAGCAGGAACACAATTTAGAGATGCAGATGGTAACCTGATCGTAGGTACAAACCTTGAAGTGGTTGTTGGAAGTATCGATGGACGTAACCGCGATGCACAATCTATTCTACCGGGCGGTAGTCTTAGAAGTAGCAATGTTGTTTTAGAAGGTGGTGCTAGTTCAGCGGGTACATTCAGTCCAGGAGCTATTACAAGAATCAACATGGTGATCAATGGCATTGCAGTCAGACAATTTAGCCAACCACTATCTCTTGGATTACCAGTCTCAAGTGATTACATTAGTCCACTAACAAATCGTGCGATCAGTACTGCAGAAAGCTTCCAAGTGTTCACCAATAGTAGCACTGATAGAATTTGGAGATTCGAACAAAATACGGTTGTTACTGGCGACGCTACTGCAGGTTACCGAGTAACCTTCCCGATCACTCACTTAACCTTCTTCTTAGCTGGAGAGTTTGGTGCAGCTTGTAGTGTTCAGCCTGTCATCAGTTTTACAGGCGATTGGATGACCAATGGTTCTACTTACCCAGTTACCGTAGAAGCGGGATGGGGAGGAAATGTGATTGCTTCTGGACAGTATTCTATTTCTAGTAGCATGAAAGATATCACCGTAGCAGACTTACCTGCTTCAGGAGTTACGATTGTAGTGAAAAATTCCGCTGGAACAGTTTTGGCGGAAACATTGCTAGGTGCTTGTGGGCAGACTACGCAAATTGCGTTGCCTAATCCAGGAGATCCTGCCAATCCGACTGCGACTTTACAATTGTATGTACGTTGTCCAGATAAGGTAGATCCTATTACTTTGTTGCCAACCTTCCAGTTGTATTATCGTCCAACAGGTACGCAAGCTTATGCATTCTTAGGAACCGTGACTAATGGATTTTTGAGAACGACGTTGTTGCGTACGGATGGTACTCGATACGATTTCAGAGCAATCTGGAATAACCGTGTGAAAGTAGTTGGTGGAAAAACCATCAGCGTAGACAACACAGCTACTGTTGGTATACAGCCAGGAGATATCATCGGCGAAAAAGCGGGTGCGACCAACTTGGCTATCTTGACAGAAGAGTGTGGAAAATTATAATATACATTAAACGTGAAAAATATCGTATTCCATCTGGTTTTGGACAATTCTACGAACCGCGTTCGTAGCCAAAAAACGGTATGGTTTACAAAAGAAACAAGTGTTAGCTTGTAATTGTAGGGGAATATCCCGGGCGGTCGCTCCGGCCGGGTATTTCTACAATTATGACGCTTAGCAAAACAATATATGCTCAACATCTTCCGCGGAAAAAGAAAGTTTCAGAATTTAGATTGGATGCAAATCGATATGCACTCCCATATCTTACCCGGCTTGGACGATGGTGCCGCGACGCTGGAAGATGGCTTGCAATTGATAGAGCGTCTATCTGGATTGGGAATCCAAAAGTTCTTTTTTACTCCGCATGTTTTTCAAGGGATGTATCCCAATACGCCAGCGCGTATTGCGGAGTCTTACGAAAGCATATTGAGTAGCAAATATGCCGATCTGGCAGGAGGGTTTGCAGCAGAATATATGGTCGATACGTCTTTTGACAGCCTGATCCAACATGGCGATTCCTTAGCTACTTTGCCCAACAACCATATCTTAATAGAGATGTCATACATTCAAGAAAGCGCTTTGATTGAAAAAGTCATTTTCGACTTACAGATGAATGGTTTAAAACCGATTTTGGCTCATCCAGAGCGTTATGTTTTCTATCACGGCAATGTGCAGGCGGTCAAGCGCTTACGCGAATTAGGATGTTTGCTACAACTTAATCTACTATCACTTTATGGCTATTATGGTTCTAACGAAAGAAAGGCCGCCAAGCAGTTATGTGAAAAAGGGTTGGTGGATTTGGTAGGTAGTGATGCGCATCATATGCGGCACATCAAAGCGCTCGAACACTGGATCGGGAAAGAAGACCTTTGGCCTTCCTTCAAAAAATGCAATTTACAAAATCAGGCACTATTTGATCACACGCATGCCTAACAAGACTTATTAAAACTACAACTACAATCACAATGACTAACAACTTCAAAAAATCTTTTCCGCGAACACCCCTTTGGTATCTTATCAGTGGTCTGCTGTTTGCGACCTTGCTAGGAAGCTGCTCGGTGAAAAACATCGTCTACTTCAGTGACCTGCCGGCAGACTCCTTAAAAGTCATGAAAGCCGCTGCTGACTTTACCGAACCTGTAATTCAAGGCGATGATATCCTAAGCATCACTATTCAAACCTTGGATCCTACTACGAGTAGCGTGGTGAATCAGGCCGAAGCCGTGCAAGCTGTGGGGGCAAGTAGCGCTACTAGCGTAGGAAATCAGCTTATCACCGGTTTTTTAGTCGATAAAGATGGTTATGTGCATATGACCTTACTCGGGAAAGTAAAAGTGCTCGGGCTAACTACCTATCAGGCCAGAGAACTAATTACCAAAAAAGCATCCGAGTTCTATCGTAACCCAACGGTACAGGTGCGCTTTGCTAATTACAAAATCACTATACTTGGTGAAGTAACTCGCCCTGCAACTTATACCGTGCCTAATGAAAAAGTAACGGTATTGGATGCTTTAGGTCTAGCAGGAGATTTAACCATCTATGGTAAGCGGGAAAATGTGCTGCTTGTACGAGAAGAAAATGGTCAGAAAGCTATGGTAAGACTCAACTTAACCGATAGCGACATCTTTCAATCTCCCTATTATTATTTACGGCAGAACGACGTAATTTATGTAGAGCCTGGTAAGGCAAAAGCAGCGGCAAATAATGCAGCTAGAACGCAAACTTATGCTATTGCAGGTACAGTGCTATCACTATTGATCGTACTAATAAGTAGATTGTAAAAACTATCCTATTCGGATAATTACATTAACGTATCGTTACATCAAGATTTTGATTTATGAGTAAAAAAGACTGGAATGAAGAGTTCGAGTTTAATGAGCAGCCTTCAGATAACAAAGAGTTTATAAGATTGCTTGGTCGTATTGTTTCCAATTGGTATTGGTTTGTGCTTTGTGGCCTACTTGGTCTTGTAGCCTCATATACATACTTAAGGTATACCTTACCTGTTTACACAGTTGATGCTAAACTATTGGTGTCAGATGATAAAAAAGGTGGAAATTCACTTGCTGGTTCTCCGATGGCTGATTTGTCTGGATTAATGGGTACTAAAAGTTCGGTGGATAATGAAGTAGAAGTGTTATCCACCAACGACTTAATGCGAGAGACCGTACTAGCAGATAGTTCGTATGTGAGCTATTTTGTAGAGGGAACATTTCATAATAGACCCGTTTATCATGCGCCTTTCCGCCTAACTGTATTATCTGATCCCGATTCTATTCGAGAATCTTTTAGCTTTAAAGTTGATTATTCTGGTGAAGAAGGGGTTATTCTTACTAGCAGTGATACTACCATTCAAACGGCGCTTGGTAAACCTTTTCTACTTGCTAATATTGGCTTAGTGCAACTTAATCCTAACCATGCATCTCGTGACGCTAATAATTATGGATTTACAATAAGACCAATTGGAAAAGTAGTAGCCGGTTTAATGAATTCGTTGAAAGTATCTGTTACCAATAAAAATGTGTCCACCATAGATTTAACGCTTAGCAGTACACAGCCGAAGCGAGGTGAGGAACAACTACAACAGTTGATTAAGAAGTACATGGAGCGAAATCTCCATGATAAAAATGTGGTAGCAGATTCTACCTTATCTTTTATTAATGCACGGCTCACAGCAATAACACAGGAGTTGGCAGGGGTAGAAGATCGCATATCTGGTTACAAACAAAGCACGCAATTAGCCGATATGACGGAACAGAGTAGAATTTTATTAGAGAATTCTGCGGAGTATACGAAGAGTTTGGCCGAGATTGATGTGCAATTATCGAGTTTGGATGCCATGTCTAGCTATTTACGAGATGCCAATAACCCGCGTGTGGTTCCTGCATCCATCGTTTTGCAGGATGTTGCATTTAATGGCTTAATCAACCGGTATAATGAGCTGGTGTTGCAAAGGGAACGCCTATTACTGGCCAATACCGAAGATAATCCATTGGTCAAGAACATCACGGTGCAGATTGCCGGCGTGCGGGAAGATATGATCAGCAGTTTGGCTTCGACAAAGCGTAATTTGGAATTATCTCAGTCAAAGCAAGCGCAGATGTCCAACCAATTAACCTCGCAAATTCAACGAGTTCCAGCAATTGAGCGCGGTTACATTGATTTGGCTCGTTTGCAGCAGATTAAACAAGCGCAGTATATCTTCTTACAGGAGAAATGGGAAGAAACTGCTATTGGTCGTACCGCCAATGTGTCCAATTCGAAGGTGATTGATACACCAAAGTCTCGAGAAGAACCCATCTCTCCCAAAGGTAAGACAGTCTATGCTATGGGATTGATTTTGGGATTGTTGATTCCACTTGGGTTTTTGTATATCAGAAATCTATTAAATGTTCGAGTAATGAGTATGGAGGATATCGAACGGAATAATAATCTACCTATTCTGGGTATGATCTCACATTCGGACGAGTATGAGCAGGTTGTTATTACAAAAACATCCCGCTCACCCATTGCCGAGCAGTTTCGAGCGATACGTACCAATCTGGAGTTTGCCCTACAAGGAAACAAGACCATTTTGTTTACTTCTTCCATGTCGGGTGAAGGAAAGTCCTATGTAGCGTTGAACCTAGCCGTTTCGCTGGCCTTATTGGGGAATAAGGTACTGATTATGGAACTGGATCTCAGAAAACCTTCTATTACTTCTAAGCTTAATCTTCCGACTGGAAAAGGTTTTTCACATTATGCGGTCAGACCAGAAATGCGATTACAAGATGTGGTCATGTCCTCTGGGGTGCATCAAAATGTAGACCTTATACAGGCTGGTGCGATTCCGCCTAACCCTGCGGAACTTTTAGTGAGTGCAAGGGCAGAGCAATTGATGAACGAAGTCAAGGAACAATACGATTATGTGCTGATGGATGCGCCTCCAGTGGGGATGGTGACCGATGCACAATTGTTAAATCGTTATGCGGATCTATGTCTTTATTTGGTAAGACATGGACATACCTATAAAGAACAATTGCGTATTCCAAATGACCTCGTTGCCAAAGATCGTATTAAACCGATACAACTCGTGGTGAATGATGTAAAAGCTACTGGTAGCTATTATAGTAATTACGGTTATGGATATGGATACGGCTATGGTGAGTACGGACAAGAAGGGAAAAGCAAAACTTGGTGGCAACAACTATTCAAGCGTAAATAAAAAATGCAAATGGAAAAACAGGCTAAAATATACGTAGCTGGTCACAGAGGCATGGTGGGCTCAGCAGTCATTAGAATGTTGGAACGTAATGGTTATACCAACCTGATTGTGCGAACCTCATCCGAATTGGATCTGCGCAACCAACAGGCCGTTCTGGACTTTTTTGAGCGAGAGCAACCAGAAGTGGTTATTGATGCGGCGGCTCGTGTAGGTGGCATTTTAGCGAATAATGATTTCCCTTACCAATTTTTGATGGAGAATATGCAAATCCAGAATAATCTGATTGATGCTGCCCATCGAAACGATGTTAAGAAATTCGTTTTCTTGGGGTCATCTTGTATCTATCCAAAATTGGCGCCACAACCCTTGAAAGAAGAATATTTATTGACAGATTCTTTGGAACCGACCAATGAGTGGTATGCCATCGCCAAAATTACGGGTGTAAAAGCCTGTCAAGCCATTCGCAAGCAATTTGGTAAGGACTTTGTGAGCCTGATGCCGACTAATCTCTATGGTACGAATGACAATTTTGATCTAAATACCTCACACGTGTTACCGGCTATGATTCGCAAGTTTCATGAAGCCAAAGAAAATCGGAATGTACCCGTTACACTCTGGGGTTCGGGCACGCCTATGCGAGAGTTTCTATTTGTAGATGATCTGGCTAATTCTGTTTTGTTTGCTTTGGAGCATGTATTACCAGAATATCTATATAATGTGGGGACGGGCGAAGATTTGACGATCAAAGAACTGGCGGAGACCATACAAAAGGCTGTTGGTCATCAAGGTGAGATCATCTGGGATAGCAGTAAACCTGATGGCACACCGCGCAAACTCATGGATATCTCTAAAATGCATCACCTCGGCTGGAAGCATACCGTAGCATTAAGCGAAGGTATTGCAAAGACATACGATTGGTTTTTAGCCAATCAGCAAGATTACAAGCAAGTCAAACTATAAAAGACAAAGTAGTTTTTTACTTCTTACTTTTTACTTTTTAATATGAAAACAGCATTAATTACAGGTATTACGGGGCAAGATGGTTCTTACCTAGCCGAATTATTATTAGAAAAAGGATATATGGTTCATGGCGTGAAGCGTAGGGCTTCTTCCTTCAATACCCACCGTATTGATCACCTTTATATCGATCAGCATGAGCAACATGTACGTTTTAAGCTGCATTATGGTGATTTAACAGATTCGACTAATCTAATTCGTATTATTCAGGAAGTACAACCAGACGAGATTTACAACTTAGGCGCGATGTCGCATGTAAAGGTTTCATTTGATTCACCTGAATATGTGGGTAATGTAGATGGGTTGGGAACGCTTCGTATTCTGGAAGCTGTCCGTATTCTTGGATTGGAAAAGAAAACCCGTATTTATCAAGCTTCTACTTCTGAGCTATATGGTGGTTTAGAAGAAAATAAAAACTCCGAGGGCTTTTATGATGAAAGTTCTCCATTTTACCCACGTTCACCTTATGGTGTAGCTAAAATTTATGGATTCTGGATTACGAAGAATTACCGTGAGGCCTACAATATGTATGCCTGTAATGGTATTCTGTTTAATCACGAGTCACCTCGTCGTGGAGAGACATTTGTGACCCGTAAGATTACCATGGCTACTGCGGCTATTGCTTTAGGAAAACAAGAGTGCTTGTATCTAGGTAATATGAATGCTTTACGCGATTGGGGTCATGCGAAGGATTATGTAGAAGCCATGTGGCGGATCTTACAGCAAGATGAACCCGAGGATTATGTAATTGCGACGGGTATCACGACTTCGGTGCGAGACTTTGTGCGTTTGGCGTTCCAAGAAGTCGGAGTAGAATTAGAGTTTACCGGCGAAGCCGAACAGGAGATTGCCACGGTGAAGAGCGTGAACAATACGGAGTATCAATTTGAAATTGGACAGATTGTCGTACGGGTAGATCCAACCTACTACAGGCCGACTGAGGTAGATTTATTATTAGGCGATCCTACAAAATCAAAAACCAAGTTGGGTTGGAAACCGCAGTACGATCTCGCTGCTCTGGTTTCGGAAATGGTCGTTTCTGACATCACGTTAATGAAAGGCAATTACAATACGCAGTGGGAGCATATTGTTGGGTAGTAATTTTAGTCGCACCGAAATAATTAAAATCTGATTTTACATGGTTGCATATAAAGCCATTATCAAGAACTTAGCGGCCAACTCTTTCGGAATGGCGATTAATTTCGTAGCCCAAATTGCGATGGTTCCTTTATTCATCACATTCTGGGGAGTAAGCAAGTATGCCGATTGGATTTTGATTACGGCCTTATCGACCTTTTTTGCGATGACTGATATGGGGTTGAATAGAGCAAGTAATAATGAGTTTGTTATTCAATACCAGCGTCACGAATATCGGAGATGTGAGAAATTGCAGCTAAATGCATTTCTGTTTATCATACTCATTTTCTTATGCTTCACTTCCGTATCAGCTTTAGTATCTACACAGTGGGGTTTGAAAGGGATGTTGGGGGTTACCTCATTTACCGAAGTGGAAGTATCGGCTACATTTATTTTGCTGCTCGCCCAAGTGTTTATTACCATGTATGGTAGAGTATATCACGGAGTATTCAGAGCTACTGCTAAAACACATATAGCAATAGTGGTTGATAATATCATACGGATTGCAGAACTAATTGTCTTGTTCTTTTCGGTGTTTTTAGGATTTGATATCATCGTATTGTCACTACTATACATTGCCCCTTCCATAGGGGGCTGCATATTTAAACATATTTACACGCGTTCAATATTTTCTGTTAAACTATCATTTGGAAATTTTGACAAAGATATTTTTGTTAGCATGATAAAGCCCTCTTTGGCATTTATGGCATTTCCACTAGGGCAGGCGATACAGAATCAAGGATTGGTATTTGCGGTGAATACATTTTTGGGGGGCGCTGTGCTAGTTGCTTTTACCACTACACGAACATTACTTAATTTCTTACGACAGATAATGAATATGTTATCCACTTCTGTTAATCCAGAAATATGTGCTGCATACGGCAGAAAAGACTACAAAGCAATATTTGATATCTACTACCGTTCGATTATAGTTACTTTAGTCGCTACTCTGGTTTGTATGATAGCACTTCTGGTCACGGGAAAATTTATTTTTCTAGAATGGACTAAACACGCCGTGCCGTTTGATCATACCTTTTTTATTGGTATGCTTTTCGTTATGCTCATTTCTTGTATTTGGGGACTAGCGAGTGTGGTTCCACTTTCGACGAATACCCATACAAAATTCACTCTAACCTTTTTGCTATTTCAGTTTTTAGGAGTAGGTGCATGTTATGTAGTACTATCGCTCTTTCCAGCATTGAGTTATATTCCATTGGTACTTTTTATAACAGAAACTGTTTTACTTATTTGTGTACTAAAGCAAAATAATAAATTTTTAAATACTGATTTCAGTGAAATGGTTATATCCTTATGGTCACAATCGAAATTTTTATGGAATAAAGGGTTTCGGATGATCAAAATACACCATTAAAAATATTTTACATGATAAATTCGTTAAAACGCATTTACCGTTATTTGATTAGTAATAATCGCTTCTTTTTGAAACTTCATCTGCAAAGATTTATTAGTCGTTATCCTTCAAAAATTTTGCATGAGAACGATGACAGCAAAAGTACTGTGCACTTTATACACCGATATATTACTAGCAATACAGGTGATATGGCTTGTGGTTACTATCGCTATTTTTTAGATCATTTTAAGGAATATCGTTGTTTGGCACATGATATAAATTGTGTCGATCTTGCGAAGATTAGTGCTGTTGATACTGTTATTATTGGTGGTGGCGGCCTTCTAAACGCTACGGAAGAGTGGAATTATAATCTTATTACTGCGGCAAAGAAAGCCAAAAAAAGCATTGTCTGGTCTGCTGGGTTTAATAGCTTTGCGGGCAAAAAATTTCATAATGCTATAGATTGGAATTTATTTGATTTGGTGGCTGTGCGTGATTTCAAATATGGCGATTTCAGATATGTCCCTTGTGCGACCTGTTTTATGCCAGAGTTAAGTAGTACATATGTAATTACAAGAGAGTTTGGTGTAGTCGGACATAAGGATGTCTTACACCATTTGCCGGCCGAGTTCAAAGAATACGAGATGCTTACCAATAGCGCGTCCCTATCTGAGTTCGTGGCGTTTATTGGCAGTTCTAAAATCGTATTGACCAATAGTTATCATGCAATTTATTGGGCTACATTATTAGGTAAAAAAGCGATTCTTTTTGCTCCGCGATCTGAAAAATACAATTTTTACAAATACCCACCTCATCTATATACAGGAGATTTAGCGGCAGATTTGATGACGGTTAAGACGTATCCTGATGCGATGTCAGACTGTAGAAATCTCACGATTGAATATTTAGAAGATATTAAATCAATCATTAAATCTTAATAAGCGATTGAATATGAAAATCTTATCAGTGGGTTCGTTTAATGGTTTGTCCAACACATGTCTGCATAGAAATTGGGCATTAACAGAAATTGCCGACGAGATTGATATGGTAAATATCCGTGAAAAACCTACTTCTTGGTTGTATCGAGTGGCTAATAAGCTGTTTCAGAAAGGGGTGTCTGTGCCTTTGCCCGATGATTCCAATGCGAATAAGCAGATACTTAAATTTGTACAAAAATCGGTCAATACTCCTTACGATATCGTCTGGGTAGATAAAGGACTAATGATTAATGCTAGCACACTTCGGAAGATCAAGAAAATCAATCCCAAGACTAGTATTGTAAGTTATTCGCCTGATAATATGGTGCTCAGACATAATCAAAGCGTAAACTATCTTGAAGGAATTCCACTTTACGATATTCACTTTACGACAAAGTCATACGTCATAGATGAACTTAAGCGTTTAGGTGCTAAGCGAGTTGTCTTTACCAATAAACATTATGAGCATACATTTCATTATCCTAGAAATTTATCTTCAGAAGAAATAGAGAGACTTGGAGGTGATGTTGGTTTTATTGGCATGTGGGAACAGGAAAGATGCGATAGTATTCTTTTTTTAGCTAAAAATGGAATAAAAGTTAAGGTATTTGGTGGCGGGAAATGGCAAGATTATAAGGATGTGGAAAATTTGGAGGTTTTACCGGCCGTTTATTCCGAAGATTACTCTAAAGCGTTGCAGGCCTTCAAAATTTCACTGTGTTTCTTGCGGAAAATAAATGCCGATTTACAAACCTCTCGTTCAATGGAAATCCCAGCATGTGGCGGGTTTATGTTGGCAGAACGAACTTCAGAACATTTGACACTCTTCTCAGAAGGAAAAGAAGCAGAGTTCTTCTCTTCTAACGAAGAGCTGCTTCAAAAATGTCATTATTATTTGAAACATGATAACGAACGTACTCAGATCGTTGATGCAGGAGTCTTGAGATGTCAATCATCTGGTTACTCAAATCGAGATGCAATAAAAAGAATGTTGGAAATTGTACGGTTGAATGGCAAATAAGTTTAACAAATCGAAAACAGGTAATATTATCGATTTACTACGCAAGTGGATGGATATCATATTATATGTTGCTGTAGGCTGTGAAATGATTTTTTTTCCATCTTGGGCCAACCTTGCAGGTTGCAGCATGACAGTATTGGTATGGTTGATTTTTAAGCAGTTTTTTCTAAAACAGCAGTTGATTATCTTACATCCTTTTTCGTTCTTCGCTTTTTTATCATTGTTTCTAGCACGGTATATTCCACTTCCAGCCACATTATTGGAAGGAAAACCGATAACCTATGGCTTTGAAACACCATTTCAGACTTTTTTTTGGGAAACTATTATGTTTATCGTTGCTTCGCTCGCATTCTACGCGGCGGCTAGAAAAAATATATCTCAGAATAATTTTATGCAAAAGGCACTGTATAAGCAAGGTTTTTTTAAGACGGATGCGATTACCTTATGGATTCTTGGAGCTGTGGGATTGGCGGTAAGAATCCAACAATTAGGTGCTGGGGACGAAGTGGAATTTGGCGATGTGAATAATAAATTTCTCGCCGGACTTATGTACTTGCAATATGCACCGCTCATCCTGTTATTTCCTAAGTTATCCAATATTTCAATTAGTAAGAGTAGAGACTTATATGTCTGGTGTTATGTTGGAATACTTTTTATGACAAGTTTTGCAACAAATAGTAGACAGGCTATGATTTATCCCATAATCACCATTGTACTGCTAGCGTTTCTACATATACTGCGGGAGCGAATCTCTATATTTAAAATTATATCTCCTACACGTATTGTTATCTTGTCTCTTGCTTTAATTTTCGGTTTGAACTTGTTCTCAGATGTATCACTCGCAATGCTCTATAATAGGAGTGCTCGAGCAAATGTAAGCCGAAGCGAATTATTTGATAAAACACTCGCAACGCTCCAAGATAATGCCACGATGGACGTTTTGAGAACAACCTCTCTCGAAACAAATGAAGGTTTAATGTCCTACAACGAAGGTTGGGATGAGCGTTATCTAAATAATTTTATGCTCAATCGTTATGGAAATCTACGGGTTTCAGACCAAACCCTCTATTATGCAGATAGGGTTGAATATGGTAATAAAAAGATGCAAGAAAGCTTCCTTAACAAAGTAGTAGGTGTTTTTCCACTACCTATGTCATCTTTTTTAGGTTTTGAAGTGGATAAAAATGAATTACAGTATTCTCCTGGGGATATGTTATTAACTACCGCTGGCAATACAAATGCATTGGGTGGATTTCGAGTAACGAGTTTGATCGCAGACGGCTTAGCTACTTTTGGATACTGGTGTTTTCCGATCCACTTTGTGTTATTATTTCTGTCGTTTAAACTTATGGATTGCTTTGTTATTTATAGAAATAAGCGTCTTTCCTATTCTACTCTTGGACTAATAAATGTTTTTGGTTTTTTAGGAATGTTCAGGAATTCGATAGGAACTATTGTACTAGTGACCTATTTGTTGAGGGGCTTCTGGCAACAATGTTTCATTTTTTGGTTTGTAGTGATCATTATAAAATTGTTGCCAATAAAAAAGGATTAAAAAGAACCAAATTAGCTAGTCATCAAATTGCTTTAGAGATTTATGAAAAAAGTAACATTCTTTTTTAGACCACCGATGAAAAACGTCTTTAGCATCGAAACAGTTTTTGATATACTACAGAATGAAATTTCGAAAACTTATACCATTTCATCATATTACTGTACCAATAAGTGGAAACGTTTCTACTCCTATTTCAAATCCATGAGTGTTACAAGCGATATTAATCATATAACAGGTGATATCCATACAATCACTCTTTTTTTAAGAGGCAGTAAAACGATTTTAACGATTCATGATGTAGGAGCACTAGAGCGTGGTGACGGAGGGAAAACGAAGCAAGGTCTACACAAATTTCTATTTAGGAAGCTATGGTTCGATTGGCCTCTGGCTAGAGTAAAGTACATCACTACAATTTCTGAATTTACCAAGGCTAGAATTCTCGAAAATACAAAGAACATCAGTCCTGAAAAGATTCAGGTGATACATAATCCAGCTGCTGATGATTTCAAATATAGTGACAAGGATTTCAATTGTGAAAAACCTCTCATTTTACAGGTAGGTAGCGGTGAACAAAAAAACCTATATAGATTGATTGAAGCAGTAAAAAACACGTCTTTCAGACTGCTGCTTGTGAGAAAGCCCGACCCCACAATTGAAAAGTTGCTTATAGACAACAATATAGAGTATATATGGCATTCTAATATATCTAGATCTGAGCTTTATGATTGCTATTGCCAGTCTGATATTGTGTACTTTGCTTCTGAATATGAGGGTTTTGGAGTTCCTATTTTAGAAGCCAATGCCGTTGGGAGGCCTGTAATCACAAGTACTGTGGCTTCTATGCCCGAAGTAGCTGGTGATTCGGCTATTCTTGTTGACCCATTTGATGTTGACCAAATCAAGATGGCTTTAAATAATCTTCGAAATAACGTTGAATTGAGAAGTCAACTTATTCAGAATGGAGCTGAGAATTTAAAGCGTTTCGATAAGGAGTTGATCGCTGCTAAATATGTGGAGTTGTATAAACAAATAGATTAATATGAAAACACATCGTAAGCTTTTCTTTTGGCAAAATACGAATAGCATTCATCAATCTGCATTATTGGAATCATTAGCAAAGAATCCGATGTATGAGGTGCATCTAATTGTTACGGAGGCGTTACCAGAGTTTAGAAAAGCTATGGGGTGGCAGGAACCTAAGCTTTATAATGTGAACGTACATAATTGCGTTGCAGGAGAGTTGCCACTGTCTTTTCTGCAAAAATCTACAGAATCAGATGTACACATTTTCTCGGGAATCAATGCTTTCCCCAATGTGCACAAAGCATTTAGATATGCTATTAAAAACGCCAAAGGATTAATATCAGTCTTTTCAGAACCATTAGATTATAGAGGAATTAAAGGGAAGGTTCGGATTATGCGCGCCTATTACCATAAGATTAGATTTGGTAGGAAAATAGATTTTATACTAGCAACAGGGAAGTATGCTGTCGAACAATTTTTAAATGTTGGATATGCGAAAAGTAAGGTATTTGAATGGTCTTACGTAGTCCATAAATCAAATACTCTGATTCCGAATCATGATGCTGATCTGGATGAAAATTTTCGTATAATTTTCGCTGCATCACTTATTCCGCGAAAGGGATACGACATCCTTTTGCGAGCGGTTAAAATGTTACAAGATATTCCGGTTCAGTTAGATATGTATTGCGTCAATGAGAAGAATAAGGAAGATGTGTCTACAATTGTAAATCAACTCGACCCTAGTCACTCTTCCTGTAAGGTGTCATTTTTTGAATTCTTGCCAAACGATGAACTTAGAAATCAAATCAATAATTATGATTTATTGGTGCTTCCAAGTAGACATGATGGCTGGGGAGCAATAATAAATGAGAGTCTGATGGAAGGTACTCCCGTAATCGTGAGTTCTAATTGTGGCTCCAGTTCTTTAATAAATTATCGACAATTTGGTAATGTGCTAAAAGAGTTAAACCCGGATAGCCTTAATCTTATACTAAGGTCGCAAATACAAAAGGGGAAAGTTGGTAAAGATCTTCGGAAATCGAACAGGGATTTGGCAAATAGAGTGATATCTGGAGAGGCAATGGCCTCATATTTTAACCAAATTCTATCCTATCAAATTGGGCAAGTCAATATAATGCCAAAGCCGCCTTATAGCAAATAAAGAACTAGAAGTAATATGAAAATACTACGCGTCATATCGTCAATGAATCCAGCCTCTGGTGGCCCTTCCCAAGGAATCCGTAATGCTGTTCCTCAATTGAAGGCTTTAGGGATAGAAAATGAGGTGCTTTGTTTTGATGAACCTAATGCAGACTATGGTATAGATGATAATTTCGCAGTTCATAAGATTGGTCCAGCAAAAAGTCCATATGCTTATGTACCAACATTATCAACGTGGTTGGAAGCGAATATCTATAAATTTGATAAAGTGATCATTCATGGATTATGGCTTTACAATAGTTTCGGCACATTCAAAGTGTGGAATCGCCTTAAAAAAAAGAATCAGGAAAAACTTCCTTCACTCTATGTCATGCCCCATGGAATGTTAGATCCCTATTTCCAGCGTGCGGCAGAGAGAAAGTGGAAAGCACTAAGAAATCTTTTTTTCTGGCATATAGTTGAAAATCAAGTTATCAATAATGTGGATGGAGTCCTGTTCACTTGTGAGAGAGAACTAATCTTGGCACGAGAAACGTTTAAAAATTACCACCCAAAGGCGGAATTGAATGTGAGTTATGGTGTGCAGCCTCCACCGTCAACAACACCTAATATGACAGCAGAATTTCTAAAAGTATCTGGTCTTGGTGCTACCGAACCATATCTTTTGTTTTTAAGTCGCATTCACACAAAGAAAGGAGTGGATATATTAATAGATGCATATAAATCAGTGACTGCCAAGAGACTAAAATTGCCAAAGCTGGTGATTGCTGGCCCTGATGATAGTGATTATGCACAACAGCTGATGCAGAGTACGAAAGGGAGAGAGGATATAGTATTCACAGGGATGCTGCGCGGTGATGCTAAGTGGGGTGCTATTTATGGTTGCGAAATTTTTATCCTACCATCGCATCAAGAAAATTTTGGTATTGCGGTTGTCGAAGCGATGTCCTGTGGAAGACCAGTGTTTATTACTAAGCAAGTTAATATCTATACCGTAATTGAAGATAGCGATTCGGGAATGGTATTCGAAGACAACCTGTCATCAGTTATTGATGTCCTGCGCAATCTCTCTATCAATTACAGTGCTGACGAGCTGAATAGAATGGGAATAAATGCTAAGAAGACTTACGAAGAGCACTATCTTCCTACAGGTGCGGCTCAGAAATTTATAAATGCGATATGTCAAAAATAAACACAGATACGTATACAGGAGCCTCTTTCTCTTTGCAGAATAAGTTGGCGAGAGTAGTTTGGGGCGTAGTATATGTCTTATTTTTTCGTTTCTCTCCTCGGCCATTGCATGCATGGAGGTCTTTTTTGTTGAGGCTTTTCGGAGCTAGCGTTGGGAAAAATGTGCATGTGTACCCAGGAGTGAAAATCTGGGCGCCTTGGAATCTTACATTGGAAGATGAATGTGGAGTTGGAAGCGGTGCCATACTCTATAGTCAAGGGCAGATCACACTCGGTAAGCGCAGCATTGTTTCACAAGGTGCTTATATATGCACGGGTTCTCATGATTATACCAAAATTGGACATCCCCTCATTACTGCCCCAATTACAGTAGAAGCGCATGCGTGGATCGCTGCCGAAGCGTTTGTGCATCCCGGCGTAACGATAGGAGAAGGAGCGGTTATAGGCGCTCGCTCGGTTGTAATCAAAAATATGGAACCCTGGATGGTGTGTGCCGGTAATCCTTGCAAAGCCCTTAAACAGCGTATCATCACAGATCAAACTACACCAAAACAGAATTAGCTCATGCTTGATATTTCTACCATAATTCTAACGTTCAACGAAGAAAAACACATTGCTCGTTGTATCGAAAATGCCCTTCAATTTTCCAAAGCGATCTACCTCGTTGATTCGTTCTCCACCGATAGAACAAAAGAAATTGCTGAATCGATGGGAGCTATTGTTTACCAAAATAAATGGGAAAATAATTATGCACGCCAGCTGAACTGGGGACTTACTAATATACCAGTGACCACGGAGTGGGTATTCCGACTAGATGCTGATGAGTATCTTTCTGCCGATTTGATCTCCGAGCTTAATGCAAAAGTGCCTCATGTACCTGCCGATATTACGGGATTGGTCATGGAACGGAAAATGGTTTTTTTAGGTAAAACGATTAATCGGGGAAATATCAAATGGAATATGTTGCGGTTGTTTAAGTATGGAGTAGGTACCTGCGAAGAACGCTGGATGGACGAGCATATCGTATTAAGTAAAGGCAGTTCTATACAGCTTGATTATTGTTTTTTTGATGACAACCTCAATCCACTGGGTTGGTGGATCACGAAACACAATGGTTATAGCATTCGGGAAGCCATTGATCTACTTAATATTGAATTGGGTTTTTTGCCTGATAATGATCAACCAGTTACTTCTGAAATGGCCAAAGATGCGGAAGAAAAGCGCCTGAGAAAAGAGAAGTATGCCAGCATGCCACTGTTTTGGCGTTGCTTTATCTACTTTATATATCGCTATTTCTTCAAGTTGGGATTTACCGAAGGTAAAGAAGGTTTTCTATGGCATTTTATGCAAGGCTGGTGGTATCGATCATTAGTAGACGCCAAGGTATATGAAATTAAGAAACATTGCGGTAGCGATGCACAGAAGATTAAGGCATTTGTCAAAGATAATTATCAAATAAATATAGGCTAGTAGGGATCGTATGAGGATTTTAATACATGGGATTAATTACGCACCCGAACTAACAGGTATTGGGAAGTACACAGGAGAAATGGCAGAATGGTTGGCTGCGCGTGGACATGATGTGCATGTACTTACAGCCGTCCCTTATTACCCAGAGTGGCAAGTGCATACAGACTATAGAGGAAAAAACTGGCATACAGAGATATTGCGTGGTGTCCATGTGCATCGCGTGCCGCTGTACGTCCCGAAAGAAGTGACATCAGTCAAGCGTATTATCCATGAATTCTCTTTTCTGGCAGCTACTATACCTTTTTGGATAAAAGCCCTGTTCTCTAAAAAATTTGACCTTGTCTTTTGTATCGCGCCTCCCTTTCACCTCTCGTCGTTTCCATGGCTGTATGCTGGCATAAGGCGAACCGTGTGGATAAATCACATACAAGATTTGCAGGTGGATGCAGCAAAAGATCTGGGAATGATTAAAAATCAGACCTTCTTGCGAGCTATGTTTGGCTTGGAGCGCTTCTTTTTAAACCGAGGTGCCCGAGTGTCGACCATTTCCGAAGGAATGCAGAAAAAGATTTTATCTAAAGGGATAGTACCACAAAAGCTTCTTTTTTTTCCTAACTGGGTAGATGGCAATGCCATTCAACCTTTGACAAAAGAACAATCGCTGCGTACTGAAATGGGGTTTTCTCTCGAAGATAAGATTGTCCTTTACAGTGGTAATCTTGGTGAGAAACAGGGCTTAGACAGCATTATTCGCGTTGCTGCGCAATTTAAAGACGATAGCGATGTCAAATTTGTGATCTGCGGCTCAGGAGGAGGAAAGGATAAGCTGGTAAAGCTTGCGGCAGAAAGTTCCTTATCCAATGTGTATTTTTTTCCGCTACAGCCGTACGAAAAGCTCTCTGCTTTATTGGCTATGGCCGATGTGCATTTAGTATTACAGAAATCGTCTGCAGCGGATCTTGTGATGCCAAGCAAATTAACGGGTATATTGGCTTCGGGAGGGTGTGCTCTGGTCACTGCAAGCGCAGGAACCACCCTTTTTGAGGTAGTTCAAAAATTCAATATGGGGATCTTGGTAGATCCTGAAAGCGATTCAGCATTAGAGCAGGGCATCAAAACAGCATTGTTTACCGATGTGAGCTTACTGAAACAAAATGCAAGACAGTATGCGCAGCAGTATCTGGAAAAGGAAGAAATCCTCCAGTCTTTTGAACAGAGAGTGATAAGATTGACGAAAAAAGATTAAAGCAGAGAAAGCTATGAAGAAACTAGGAATATTTTTAAGCATTACCTTTTTATGTATTAGCGCCTACGCGCAGTCTCGTTTTCCAGATTCCCTTCGTGTGCAAGTCGGAGCACAAGCTCAGGCTGCGTCCGAATCCTTTCAACCCTTGTGGACAAAGGCCAACCGTTTTGGAATGGCCAGTGATCGGCAATTCGATCAGATTACTTGGATAGAGGCGACTAATGCACATCATCTTGGTGGAATAAGGATATTCAGTGATTCGGTATCGCCTCTCACATTAGATTATGGTGCTACCGCATTCAATTCCGAACATTACAGTAGGCTTGTTTTGCAACAAGCTTACGCGCAGTTGCGTTATAAAAATTGGTTTATTCGTGCTGGTCGTCATCGCGATTTGTGGGACGATTTAGATCCACAACTTTCTATGGGTTCGCTAGGAACTAGTGGTAATGCCTTACCCATTCCAAAGATTACGATCGGCATTGATGACTATGTTAATATCCCCTATACGAAGGGAGTTTTACAGTTTAAGGGGATGATGGGACACGGCTGGCTAGGAAGCAATCGGTTTATGAATTCTTGGCTGCATGAAAAATCGTTTTATGGAAGGGTTAATTTAGGGAAATGGAAGCCTTATGGTGGAATTCAGCACTATGCCGAGTGGGGCGGTCAAAGACCTTCCGAAAACATCTATCTTGATCGATCTTTTCGAGGTTTTTTGGATGTGCTTTTCGTTCGAGAGTCAAATGATGGCTCTCTACCAATCGAGTTAGAAGAGGGAGGAACACGGCCAAATCGTGCAGGTACACAACGTGGACTTGCTGAATTGGGCGTATACTATGATCATGATGCTTATAGTTTGCATTTCTACAACCAGACGCCTATTGAAAGCGGAACAGGAATTGATATTCGAAATATAGACCGTCTACTAGGCGTCCATTTTCGCAACAAAAAACAAGATCAAGTACTGCAAGACCTAGTGGTGGAATTCATACATACCAAACAAATGGAGAGCTTTGGGAAAGAAATGCAAAGCTATTATAACAATGGTGCGATGAAAACGGGGTGGGAATACGAACAACTAGTTGTTGGAAACCCTTTGTATACGAACAGAGAGCAAGCAGCGAATTATTTACCCATTGAGCCATTTGATTGGAGAGGAACCGCGCCTATACCGGGAAACCATAATATCGTGAATAATCGTTTGATCGGTGGTAATATCGCCGGTATGTTTCGTGTTGCTAATGCGTGGACTGCGCTGGCTAAGGTCACACCAGTCATGAACTATGGTGCTAGAAATTACGCACAGTACTATGGAAATGAAGATGGTTTATTTCAATGCTATTCATTAGTAGGAGTTTCTCATAATAGAGGTTCTTGGCAATTCAATGCCAATTTAGCAGCTGATTTTGGTAAATTGTATCAAAATGTTGGTGGTACAATTGGCGTAAAATATCAGGTTAGATAAATTAAAATTTTAAGTAAATAAAAGATAATTAGCACTTTCATTAAGACATCATGACTACCATAAAAAAAATAACGTGTATCGGTGCCGGCTATGTTGGCGGACCAACCATGTCTGTGATTGCACAGAAAAATCCGAACGTAGAAATCACCGTGGTCGATTTGAACCAACAGCGGATTGCGGCTTGGAATGACGAAAACCTAGAAAATCTTCCGGTTTACGAGCCAGGTTTGGATGCGGTGGTTGGTGAAGCGCGTGGTCGTAACCTTTTCTTCTCTACCGATGTAGATAAAGCGATCGATGAGGCGGATATGATCTTTATCTCGGTCAACACGCCAACCAAAACCTATGGTAAAGGCAAAGGGCAAGCGGCAGATTTAAAATTTATTGAGTTATGTGCGCGTCAGATTGCAGCAGTAGCCAAGTCAGACAAGATTGTAGTCGAGAAATCAACATTGCCTGTACGTACAGCCGAAGCATTGAAAAGTATCTTGGATCATACCGGGAATGGGGTGAATTTTCATATTCTATCTAACCCTGAATTCTTAGCAGAAGGTACCGCGGTAACCGATTTGCACAATCCCGATCGCGTACTGATTGGCGGTGAAGATGCAGAAGCGATTGAAGCTTTGGTACAAGTGTATGAAGCTTGGGTGCCGAGAGAGCGCATTTTGACGACGAACTTATGGTCTTCAGAGCTTTCTAAATTAGTAGCAAATGCCTTTTTGGCGCAACGTGTTTCTAGTATCAATGCCATCTCCGAATTGTGTGAGGTTACCGGTGCTAATGTCGATGAAGTAGCCCATGCCATTGGTAAGGATAGCCGTATTGGCAGCAAATTCTTAAAAGCATCTGTAGGTTTTGGTGGATCATGTTTCCAAAAAGACATTTTAAACTTGGTGTACATCGCTCGCTCTTATCACTTAAACGAAGTGGCTGATTATTGGGAACAAGTAATCTTGTTAAACGATCATCAGAAAACGCGTTTCGCAGAGCGAATCATCAAAACCATGTACAATACCGTTAATGGTAAGCAAATCGCTTTCTTGGGTTGGGCATTTAAAAAGGATACCAACGATACGCGCGAATCAGCGGCAATTTATGTCGCAGACCATCTGTTAGACGAAGAGGCAAATATCATCGTGTACGATCCAAAAGTATCTGCTGAACAAATCTACCGTGATTTGGATTATCTCGGCACGCGGTCTCCAGAAGATAATCGTCGTTTAGTGACTGTGGTGAATACAGCAGAAGAAGCGGTAAATAACGCCCACGCAGTGGCTGTATTGACGGAATGGGATGAATTCAAACATTACGATTGGGCGAAAATCAAGGAAAATATGAAGCGTCCAGCATTCCTTTTTGATGGACGTAAATTGCTTGATGGGGCGGAGCTAGAAAAACTAGGCTTTTCTTATTATGCGATAGGAGAAGGCTAAGAGAAAGAGAAATACCATAACTTTACAAACAGATCATCATTTACAACCAAACTTAGTCATCAAGCTGTGAGCAACATCATCCACGTAATTCTGACAGGCGGCGTAGGAAGTCGGCTGTGGCCTTTATCTCGAAAAAGCAATCCCAAGCAATATTTAAAACTATTTAAAGAAGGTTCGCTCTTCGCGATGACCGTGATGCGCAATCAAACGCTGTGCGACCAAGTGACGGTAGTGGGCAACTGTGACAATCATCAATTGAGTCAAGAAGTGATGGATGCACAAAATATCGGCTACACCGATATTATTGAAGCTACGCCACGTAATACCGCTGCGGCTATTGCCTTCGCGGCCTTTGCAGCAAATCCAGATGATATTTTGATTGTAACACCATCCGATCACGTGATCGTGGGTGACGAAGCCTACAGCCAAGCGATGCAAGCCGGGATAGCCAAAGCGCAACAAGGCTATATCGTGACCTTCGGTATTAAACCAGTACGTCCAGAAACAGGCTACGGTTATATTGAGTTTCAAGAAGATCAAGTGCTTTCCTTCCGCGAGAAACCCAATCAAGATACGGCCGAAGACTTTATAGAGAGAGGAAACTTCCTGTGGAACTCAGGGATGTTTTGCTTCCGAGCAGACACGCTATTACACGAGTTGCAGCAGTTCGAGCCGCAGGTATATGCTACGGCATTAGCTACTTGGAAAAGCCAGAAGGAAGGGCGCTTGGATGAAGCCTTGTCGAAGAAAATTCCATCCATTAGTATCGATTATGCCGTGATGGAACGCTCCAAGAAAATCCGCGTAGTGGCGACAGAGTTTGCTTGGTCTGATTTAGGATCTTTCGAATCATTGTACGATTACTTGGTACAAACTGGACATCCGGTCGATGAAAACGGCAATATGGTGTTGGGGTCAGATTTATATACGGCCTTTGTTGGCTTAAAAAATACCATCGTAGTATCAACGCCAGATGCGATGCTTTTTGTCCAAAAGGAAAAATCACAAGACGTTAAAAAAGTCTATAATACCTTGGAAAAGCATCAATCCAAATTGATCGATTAGTCCAAACTTAACTTAGGCGAACATTCTGTTCTAAAAAGCGTATCTTCGATTCATCAATATTTGATGGATCGATGGATACGTTTAAAAAGACACACTACTTCACTAAAAGATTATCGCTTTTTCTCTTCTTTGCTGGACTTACACAATTTGCCATAGGGCAGATTACGTATCAACCCTATTCCTATCAACGATATCAGTATTTTCAGAAAGAACTGTATAACGATACGACTCTCGGGCATACTGCCGTAAAGCCTTTGGTTAAAAAATCATTGGGCTATTCTGACGATCCGCTGCGACCTGCCGACACGTCTAAAAATTGGTTTCTTCGCAAAATATTTGATGAGCATCTGGTACAGATCGTGAAGGAGGACCATACCTTTTATCTCGATTTTTTGCCCGATTTAATAGTCGGAACACAACGTGGCACAGATCAAAAAAACTTGTGGACCAATACGCGTGGCGCACAAGCAGGGTTGACCGTAGGGGAGAAGTTCTCCTTGTATGTCAATTTTTTTGAAAATCAAGCGCGCTTTCCAACCCATATAGACAATAGCGCTTTGCGCATTGGTGGTCTACCTGGCCAGGGGTTTTCCAAGAATGTTCCAACTAGCGAATTTGACTGGATGAATACGACGGTGAATATGACTTACGAGGTCGATACGGCATTTCGCGTCACTTTAGCGTATGATAAATTGCATATTGGCGATGGATATCGCTCCATGCTAGTGTCCGAAAGTCCCTACAACTTTGCTCACGCTCATTTCTCTGGAAAGGTGAAGCGTTTTCAATACAATAGTATCTGGGGTACCATGTTAGATAGGTTCAATCCACGTGAGTACGGTGGTGATCAGGCATTCACCACACGCTTAGGAGAGGGCGTAAAGTATGCGGCTTTTCAATATGTGGATTATCTTGCAACCAATAATCTGACGATTGGTGCATTTCATTCGCTTATCTGGGCGCAAGATCATGGTCTGGAGGAATCGGGAGCAAATGGTGGTTTGGGCTTAAATGTCAAGTATCGACCAATTCCTAAATGGATTATTTATGGACAGCTGTATGCGGATCAACTTTCCAAGTTTAGCTTCAACAAAGATAGTGATCGTCGTACTTCCTATCAGTTTGGTGTAAAAACGCATGATTTGTTTAATGTGGATCGATTGAATGCAACAGTCGAATTCAACCAAGCCGCAACATATACTTACCAGAATGAAAACAACCGCATCAATTACAGTAATAACGGCGAGCCGATCGCACATCCAAATGGCGCAAATTTTCGGGAAATACTAGGGATACTGACGTACCGTTGGAAGCGGTTTGATTTGTATGGGCAGGGCATGTATGCTCGTTATGGTGTAGATCCAGATGTATCAACTAATGTAGGTCAAGATATATTTCGGCAGGATATTCCGCAGTTGGGAAATCGTATTGGACAGGGCGATCTTCGCAATCTGTTTTATAATGAGCTAAGAGCAGCCTATATTATCAATCCTCGCTATAATCTGCGCGCAGAGGTAGGGTTTATCAATAGAATTCAAAATGCCCCCAATTCTATTGGAAAAACAACGGCTAACATATTCACGATCGGATTACGATCCACTTTCCGTACTTTCCAGACAGAATACTAAGTGATATAATGAGTTCTCATACAAAGAGAGCCTGATAATATGGATATCAGGCTCTCTTTGTATGATCGGGTCATAGTCAGATCGATTTATTTCATTTCGTTGAGTATAACTGTCCCGTCGTGCTTTTTATCAACCACCAAGGCAATGCTGGATCGCGTAGTATCTGGCTGCTGTGATCCGCTTACCCAACGGTAGGAGAAAACCACTTCGTTGGGTTCAGAGTCACGTAAGCTAATAGGTTGCACGGTGGTGCGTAAATTTGCATCGGGCGCTAACACCGCGATGACGTAATTTTTAGAAAAATCGATTTCGTGTGCCTTCTTGTCTTCTTCGGTGCAATAAAAAATGCGGTCGAATTCCTCTTTAGTTTCTATTTTGGGATTGGAAGGCACTTCTTTCACCGTATGTTTGACCAAAAAATGATCGGCTACTTTGTAGTCGATATGGGTGTTGTCATCTCCTGGTGTAGGTTCTTCCAAAGCAGGATCAACCGCTTGCTCATGGGCGTTTTGTGGGCCACTATTGCAAGCACTCATTAAAAATACGGCCGCGCCTGCGACCCAAGCTAAGTTGGCTATCTTTTTCATATCTTTTCTGTTTTATATTGATAACAACCAGAAGGATAGCGTATTGTTTCAAGGAAAAGTATTTAGACGCTGATTAAAGCTATAGACAGCACAGCATTTCCAGTAATATTCATTTAGCAAATTGAAGTGAGAATTGAACGTTTTGGCAAAACAATTTCGGTTCTCTTTAAGTTCTATCTTCGCCTTAGATGCGGTCTGTTATAACAGTGCTCTTTGTGTGATATTTCCAAAATTGCAATCTATTTTTATGATAAAAATACCATTTCTCATTATGCTTTGCATGCTTTTAAGCACTTCCTCACAGGCACAGTTTAACAGCTTGCCCTTTGAGTGGAATGTGCATGTGGGCGGAAGCTACTTTAGTGCTCCTGCCTTCAGCCGTGCGATGCAGGATCAAGATCTGGGCGCTATCTCACCAGTGGGCATTGACGTGGCATTAGGAATTGGTTATCGGTTGGGAAAAGTGGTCGCAGGTGGAAATGTTTCACGGATGTATGGTATCGGGCGTAACAGTAAATTTGAAGCGACAACGCCAACAGTTTTCGTCGCGACAAACATGTTCCACATCAATCGCTGGGTAGTTGTGCCGTCGCTTGGCTTCGGGGCACAATTCGCTTCAGCACTTCTTGATAAGGATAATATAGGGGGTAGTTTCGATGATTATTTAACCACAGAATCCAATCAAACACGCTTCAGCCACACCACACCGGTGGTAGATCTCGGTATTACCTTCAAGACTTATGATCTTTTTACGGCAACGTATCGTACAAAATTTAAAATGGGCTATCAAACCGGTATAAGTAGGCGGCCGTGGAAAGTGGGGAATACCCAACTCATGGATGCGCCACGCGATCGCACCGGTACGGTCTATCTGCAGCTAAGTATGGGAATCGGTCGGTAGTGCGTTTTATCAGAGCGAAAGAATCGTAAACAACTCTTCTGCCGACTACTAAACTGTCGATAGAAGAGTTGCTGTACTATCTTAGAAACGAATATTCAACCCGAATAAGAAGTTGGTCGTTGCTTGTGGGAAGTAGAAATTATAGAAATTATGCGTACCCGATGGATCAATAGATCCCCAAGTATAACCATTAGTGGCAAATTTAGCATTCAGCACATTGTTGACGGCCAAGTTCAGATCCACGCGCTCTAATCCCCATGCAGACAAGGCATACACCGCGCGAAGATTATTGACAAATGAAGGGTCAATACTTCTGTCTAAGGAGGAAGTATTATCCAAATACATGCGTGACACATATTTACTCGTCAGGCTCAACGCCAAAGGTTCTAATGGGCGGTAAGTAAAATCGCTGGATAATACCGTGCTGGGCGAAAGCGCAATATTCGTTTTGTCATACATGTTCACCTGCTCACCGGCTAATTCCCAAGCAGCATCATAGATTGGAATATACTCTACGAAATTGCGAATCTTATTCGCGCTCAATGCCGCCGTAGCGCGCCATTCGAACTGTGGAGATATTATCCATGCGCCATCGAACTCCACGCCAGTACGATAACTATCCGGAACATTCTGGCGGATGGATCCACCCACATCATTCAGAGCACCTGTCGAGATCAACTGATCTTTGTAGATCATCGCGTAGGCATTCACCCCCAAATTAAACTTTGCTTGGCGCAAGCGATAGCCCACTTCGACATTATGCATGCGTTCTGGTCTTGGGAATTCGTTGAGTGGATTCTCCGCATAATCTTTGCGCACCGGCTCCTTACTCGCGTACGCATACGAGCCATAGATATTTGTCGATTCGTTAATGAAATACGTGGCACCAGCCTTCGGATTAAAGAAATTCAGGTTATCTCGGAAGTTCAGGTATACTGCGCGCTGATCAGGACCTTCTGCCCGGTAGTTGATGTTGCGGTATTGTAGATCCAGATTCAGCAACCAATCCTCCGTTCTGTAATCGGCTTTACCATAGATATTGAAATCAGTCTTTTTGGCATCATTAAAATAGTAGCGATCCCCTAGATTTCCGGTTGAGGCATATCGCGCCCATATAACTTCACCATAATGATCACCAATGTATTCATTGTACGCGCCGCCCACCGTAAATCGCAAATTATTGGAAACGGCATAGTTGGCCGAATAGGTTACCCCGTAAAAATGATTGTCCAACCAACGTTGTCTTACCAAATCCGTGCGAGATATCGTATCGGTACCATGGATAACATTGGGAAGATTATACCGAGAAAGACGGTCATCTGCGCGGAATTCCTCAAAATAACCTGCTCCGCGTGTGTAGTGCAAGGCACTTTGTAAGCTCCATTTCTGGTTGGGCGTGTAGTTGTATTGCAGGTGTGCGTGTGTCTGCTGGTAATTATCCGTCTGGCCATCGTATGTGTAAAAATTGTAGCGGCGGTCTGCATTCAATAAGCGTTCGCGCTCTGGACCGTCATACAATTCCATCGCATCGGCATAGGCAGGTAGCTGCTCCCGATTTCCGGTAAGCAAAGGCTCTGGCGTGCCATACCAAGATTGGTAAGTCGTTTGTTTTCCAGAGAACAATGTCGCTTTCAAGGTGTGTTTTTGTGTGTACAATCCGCCATCCAGATAAAAGGATTGCATGTTGGCTGAAGCGCGCTCCACATAGCCATCCGTCGCGATGCGCGATAAGCGTGCATTGAAAGCATATTTATCTTTTAATAAACCGGATCCCACTTTGACCGTGTTTTTCCAAGAGTTGAATGATCCGTAGGAATTATTCAACTCGGCATAAGGTTGCGTTTCCAATACATCGGTCTGGATATTGACCGAAGCCCCAAAAGCACCAGCGCCGTTGGTAGATGTACCAATACCACGCTGCACCTGTATACTCTCTACCGAGGACGCAAAGTCGGGTAAATTCACGAAAAATGAACCCATACTTTCGGCATCGTTCAGCGGAATGCCATTTAAAGTAATGTTAATCCGTTCATTATCTGATCCGCGAATACGCATGCTGGTGTAGCCGATTCCGGCACCGGCATCCGAGCTAACGACCACGCCAGGAGTTTGATCCAACAAGAAAGGAATATCTTGTCCCAAATTTGTTTTGCGGAGTTCTTCTTTGCCGATGTTCCGAAACGTAGTCGCACTGTTTTCACGCGCTCTTGTTGATTGTACAAATACTTCTCCGGTCTGCCGTATAGCAGGTCTTAAAGTGATTTTTACGCTAGATTGCCCTGTCGGAATAGTTTGAGATACCGTTTCGTATCCTACATAACTTACCCGTACTAACATAGAGGCCGTACGTGTAGTGAATAAGGCGCTGCCACGTGAACTTGTTGTTTGTGTTACATTGCCCATAATTACTGTGGCTCCGCTGATCGGTTGATCTTGCTCATCGATCACAAGAATAGAAATTTGTTCTTGCGCTAATACCACGCAGGCCATCAGGCAAAGCGTGCATAAAGCAAAATAGTGCTTCATCATGTTAATTTGTTTTTTTAATCGTTAAACGGAGTGCTGCAAGGGGTTTACAACACTTTCTATTTAACTTCCCTCCCTACGCCGGCATTATCCGGATCAGGTATGTTCCCGCTTATGTGAAACTGGGTATAATCTCAGCCTGTATTTGTGTTATTAAAAACAAGGCACCCCTAATCGATGGCGCAAAGCTAAATTTTTCTTGCAAAATATAAAAGCCTAAATTTCAGAAGTAGCAAATTTTTGAATGCAGTTAATTTTTAAATCCGCTCAGATTTCTTTACGTTTGATTACAAGGGTGAAGGGTTATTTCTTCACCTTCACTCATTTTTACGCTAAATGACAACTTACTATACTGCAGATTACATTTTGCCTGTTACTTCTCCGGCCATCAAAGGAGGAGTTGTCGCTTTGGATGAAAAGGGCCTTATCATCGGAGTGTACCCATCCTCTGATCCACAGCTTCAAGATAAAGAGTTGATCCGGTACGACGGAGTATTGATACCCGGGTTTGTGAATGGACATTGCCATCTTGAACTTTCGCATATGAGAGGCAAAGTGCCTACAAGCACGGGCTTGCCTAAGTTTTTAAGCACCGTCATGTCGGAGAGAGGAGCTTCGCAGGAAGACATTACGCAAGCGATGATCAAAGCAGATCAAGATATGTATGCCAAAGGAATACAAGTAGTCGGAGACCATGTGAATACAGCTGTTTCAGCCGCAGTTAAGGCGGAAAGCCCGATCTGCTACCATACCTTTGTAGAACTGATTGGCTTTGATCCGGCGGTAGCCGACGAACGAGTCGATCAGGCAAGAGATACCGAATATGAGTTCGAGCCGCAACGCACTTCGATTACGCCACACGCAGCCTATTCATGCTCGAAGAAATTGCTACGTTCACTTTCCGATAAGGTGGATACCAAGAATATATTCAGTATCCATAATCAGGAAAGCGACGAGGAAAACAAGTTTTTCCGTTACAAACAGGGGGCATTTCTCGATTTTTATAAAGAAAATAACATATCGCATGAACATGTGATGGCCAATGGAAAGAATGCTTTGCAGAATAGCATCCAATTCTTGCCAGAAGAGAATCGTGTGGTGTTGGTTCATAATACGTACACTGCTCCGAAGGATATGGACTATGTCACGCGGATCGGAAGAGATGTGTATTACTGCCTATGTCCCAAAGCCAATCTGTATATTGAAGGGCGCCTGCCAAAAGTGCAAAACTTCGTGCTGAGCAAGCAGAAACTCATGATCGGTACCGATAGCCTGGCATCGAATGATACGCTGGATATTTTAGAAGAGTTGAAGACCATTCACGATGAGTTTACGGATTTATCTCTCGAAACGACCATCGCTTGGGCTACGATCAATGGCGCTACAGCGCTCCGCTTAGAAGACAAATATGGTTCTTTAGAGGTTGGTAAAGCTCCGGGATTACTTTTGATTAAGGATTTAGACGGCTTGTCTCTTACCGCACAAGCGTCCGTACAACGGATTGTTTAATCTTTTATCCTAATGATTACGAGGTCTTGATCGGATCGCAAAATGAATGGCATTAAATTGAAAATGTCCGATTATATTTGCAAGCATGAAACAGTGGAATATCACCGTAACCGGTAAAGTACAAGGTGTGCATTTTCGAGCATCTACCAAAGCCGTTGCCGATCAATTAGGCGTCAAAGGTTATGTGGTGAATCAAGCCGATGGCTCTGTTTTTTTGGAAGCTGTGGGTGATGATTTCGCGTTGGAAAGCATCAAAGAATGGTGCTGGGAAGGTCCTGATTACGCTCAGGTAGATGATGTACAGATCGTGGAAGTCGAACCAAAGACATACCACAATTTTGAAGTATACAAAAAACAACGGTAGGTGACTGGTATCAAGCGGCTTTTGACGGATACAATTATCTATGGTTTTACCACCATTGTCTCGCGGCTACTCAATTTTCTCTTAACGCCAATTTTCGTTAGTCGCCTGAGGGATGTGGCAGTTTATGGTATTTTCACCCATTTGTATGCCTGCATTTCCCTATTAAATGCGGTGCTAGCTTTCGGAATGGAGACCACCTTCTTCCGTTATCTGCAAAAGGTAAAGCCAGAAGATAAGGGAAAAGTGTATGATCAAGCGTTTTTGATCACGCTACTCACTTCTTTACTAGTTGGTTTTTTAATATTTTCTAATCAGTCGCAGATCGCCGCTTGGCTTAGTCAAGGCGATGGGCATTCCGATTATGTCATCTATGTACAATTACTACTCGGAGTGCTTGTTACCGATGCATTAGCAGTCGTACCATTTGCCAAATTGCGTGCTGAAGGGCGCGCTATACGCTACGCGATTGTCAAAATTCTCAATATCATTATTACCTTGGGGAGCAATCTGACTTTCCTGTATTTGTTTCCGAAGTTAATGGTTACGAGTACGTTCTGGAACGAGTTTTTGAGCAGCTGGTTCAGACCTGATTGGGTGTTGGGGAATATATTTATGGCTAACTTAATTGCCAGCGGGAGCACCCTGCTACTGCTATTGCCTCAATTAGCTTCTTTGCGCTTACGGATTGATACATCTTTAGTTAAGAGCATGCTCAACTACAGCTTCCCAATCTTGATTGCCAATATTTCCTTCATCATTAATGAGTATTTAGATAAAATTATCTTTCCATTTCTGCTGCCGGGAAAAGAAGGGGAAGATGCGCTAGGAGTTTATGGAGCTGTTTCTAAATTAGCCGTATTTATCGCACTATTTGTGACTGCGTTTAGATTAGGAGCCGAACCATTTTTCTTTGCCTACGCCAAAAATGAAAATGCCAAGAAAACCTATGCCAATATTATGCTTTACCTTGTCCTGTTTCTGGTTATTGGGATGCTAGGTATTTGTGCTAATCTAGATTGGTTAAAGTATTTCTTGAAAACGGATGATCCCGTAGAGCAGGCATTATTTTGGTCTGGCCTTTCGATCGTCCCTGTTTTGCTATTCAATTACGTGTTATTGGGCATCTACATGAATCTCTCTATCTGGTACAAGCTCACCGATCAAACACGGTATGGATTGTATATATCTGTGATCGGAGCCATAATTACGATTGCGCTCAATATCGTTGTCATCCCACGTTATTCGTATGTAGGAGCGGCTTTATGTACGACTGTTACCTACCTATGTATGATTTCATTGTCTTATTTCTGGGGGCAGAAAAATTATCCCATTCCTTACACGGTTAGTAAGATTTCTTTATATTTACTAAGTGCTATCATATTGTCCGCCATCATGCAAGGGCCGTTAAATAGCAATTTCTGGTGGTGTAATTTGCTGCTTGTAGTGTATGTCGCTGCGGTAGCGATTAGCGAAAAGGCGATGATTATGCGCCTTTGGAAAGGAGCTGCTAAAGCCTCCAATCAGCCATCGAAGTAATCTCTGAAATTTTAAACCTAATCGCATGCCAATCGAGCCGCAATCCATACGTGTGGACGCGCCCAAGCGTAAGCCAAGACTTTACGAGTTGCTCTATGTGCAAGTGCTATTTGCCATAGCAGCAGGAGTGTTTCTGGGTCATTTTTATCCCAATATAGGTGAGTCATTAAAGCCATTGGGTGATGGCTTTATTCAGCTTATTAAGATGATTATAGCGCCGGTAATCTTCATCACGGTTACCTTGGGCATCGCCTCCATGAATGATATGAAGAAGGTCGGTCGTGTTGCGGGGAAATCCTTTATTTATTTCCTTACATTTTCTACACTTGCGCTGGTCATCGGACTCATCGTGAGCAACCTCGTTCGGCCGGGCAGCGGCTTACACATCGATCCTGAAAGTTTGGATGTGGATAGCGTTTCGGAATACGTCGCTGGTGCGAAGGAATCTTCCTTGGTCAAGTTCGTCATGAATATCATTCCCCAAACCTTGGTGAGCCCACTTACTGGTACGAATATCTTACAAGTGCTGTTTACGGCAATCATTTTTGGAATCGGTATCGCTACCACGATCGATAAGAGTAAGCCCGTATATGATTTCTTGCAGGCACTCTCGCATCCCATCTTTAAGGTGGTGAGTATGTTGATGAAATTAGCTCCTGTTGGCGCCTTCGGCGCGATGGCTTTTACCGTCGGCAAATACGGCTTGAGTACCATGTCCAATCTCTTATTTTTGGTGCTTACTTTTTATTTGACGGCTTTCTTTTTTATCGCTGTGGTTTTGGGTGCAGTGGCGCGATACAATGGTTTTAACATTTTTAAACTGTTGCGGTATTTGAAAGATGAATTGTTATTGGTGTTAGCCACCAGTTCCTCCGAATCGGCTTTGCCAAGCTTGATGCAAAAAATGGAAAAGGCCGGATGCGCCAAACCGGTGGTCGGACTTGTTGTGCCGACAGGTTACTCTTTCAATCTGGATGGCACCAATATCTACATGACCTTAGCCGCCTTGTTTATTGCGCAAGCATGCGATATCGAGCTAGGATTAGATCAGCAAATTATTTTGTTATTGGTCGCGATGCTGAGCTCCAAAGGCGCGGCTGGAGTATCCGGAGCTGGATTTATTACCTTGGCGGCTACGCTCGCCGTCGTGCCTGAAGTTCCTGTTGCAGGTATGACTTTAATATTAGGCGTGGATAAATTTATGTCCGAATGCCGCGCGCTTACTAATTTGGTGGGCAATGCCGTGGCCACAGTGGTGGTGGCGCGCTGGGAAAAGCAATTGGATTCTCAACAGCTGCAGGATGCATTGGATGGGGTAAATTACGAATTGCCTGCCTAGCCCCATATTCCTATTTTCGTAATTTTCTCATAAAGTTAAGAAACGTTAACGTTTTACTGTAAATACGTGTTTAACGCAGCGAAAATGGTTAGTTGGCTATTCTAGGACATCCTATTTTGCCTAAAAGGCATCATTTTTGATTCTTATGTCAGCATCGTGGCAGCATCAAACCCGTTTATATGTATTTAATATTCCTCATCATTGGGGTTATCATAACTTTTATCTTAAGTGTCCTCAGCGGAGGAGGAGCTAGTTTGCTAGTCATGCCGATTATTGCGGCATTCATTGGTGTGCAAGGTGTAGCGCCGATCATGACTATTGGAATTGCCTGCAGTAGCGTTTCTAAAACATTTTTCTTCTGGAAAGATATTGACTGGCATTTGTTCAAATGGCTTTTTCCTTCTACGGTTATCGGCTCGGTAATAGGTGCACGTTTGTTGGCCGAAGTGCCTACAGATCTGTTGCAAGTTATCATCGGACTGTTTCTGGTTTCCACTGTCGTACAATTCAAAGCGCCAGAGAAAACGGAAGTTGAGCAAAAAAAATCGATTAAAGCCTGGCATTTTGCACCCATGGGCTTAGTGGTGTCCTTTCTGTCGGGACTGATTGGCGGTGTAGGTCCGTTGATGAATTCGGCATACCTCAAGTACGGCATGTCCAAAGAGGCGCTGCTAGGAACCCGTTCGGCCAACGCGATATTATTACACGTTACTAAAATCATCAGCTATGCTGCCTTAGGGCTTATTAATGGTGAAATCGTGAAGTACGGTTTGATTGTTGGCGCAGCCTCCATGGTTGGTGTTTACTTTGGCCGCAAGCTGCTAGGTCGCATTTCCGAATACATGTTTCGTATGATCGTCGTATCGAGCATGGTGCTCAGTGGAATCTATATGTTGATTAAAAACAAAGCATATATTCTATCGTATCTGGCAGATGTGTCGGTGTAAATTAATATGATTTTTGCCTGATCTGTCAACAAAAGATAGGCAAGATAGGTTACCATGAAAAATAATAGTTAAAAAAGCGCTATCCGCTGTGTTCATTAAGGTACAAGCAGAGAGATCCGGATAGGGCGTAAGACCATAAAAAAGACAAAATTTAATATATGAAACTGTCCATTTCTAAAGGTGTTCATTTGGTAGAGCCGGGCGATTTTGAGCCGGCGGATCACTGGTATCCACGCGCATTGAACTCCAATCTACACCCATTGGTGTCTTATTTTTTAAATCTAAACAATCATCAGCTCGTAGAACGCTATGTGCGTTTGAATCCACATGTACAGAGCGAAGCATTAGAGAAGGTAATTAACTACACGCCAAAATATTTTAAATGGGCGGGTACCGACTTGATGCACGTAGTAAATAGCAAAGGGCAGAAAAAGCTCGTGGTTATCGAGACCAATTCGTGTCCATCTGGGCAAAAATCCATGCCACTGCCGGAGTTTGATCCAGAAAGTGGCGGCTATTACAAATTGATGAACGATACGTTCAAGCCGATGGTAGACGCACATGAAGAGACGGGTGCGCTCGCGCTGATCTACGATAAAAATCCGATGGAAAACGTGGGCTATGCTTCGGCGATTGCCGATGTTTTTGGTGAGCCAGTTTACTTGGCAGAATACAAGTCGAGCGACACGGAATCCGTCAAGTTTGAAAATGGCAAGCTACACATCGAAGACGAGCAATGTAATTGGGTGCCGATCAGAGCGGCATTTCGTTATGTCACGCAGCATCCTTGGGATCGCATTCCGGAGAAATCCAAAACTTTGTTGTTAAACCCGATTGAAGCTTGTTTGGCCGGAGGCCGAAACAAAAGTGCTGCGTACAAAGCGTATGCTGACTTCAACCAAGAATTTAAGAAAGATGGATTGGAGATCTACGTGCCCAAAACTTTCTTAGATGTGTCATTGGGTGAATTAGCTTCCTACTATGATCAATTAGAAGGAAGCATGGTGATCAAGGTGCCAGATAGCAATGCAGGACAGGGTGTGTACACCGTGACTTCGCAGGCGGAGTTTGATAAAGCGTACCAAGCGCTATCGGCCAATCCGGATGATAAATACCTGATTCAGGAATTAATTTTCAGCAATGCAAACGAAAAGTTCGAAAATGCCTTTTACCATATAGGTACCTTGCCCGACACGAAGAATCGAAGCTTTGCTTTCGACGCGCGGATGATGGTGCATGCAACAGACAAGGGAATGCGGCCATTAGCCATTTATTCTCGTAAGTCTAAGTATCCACTTAATCAGCCCTTGCCAGAAGGATTGGACTCTTGGGAAGTGTATGGTACTAATCTATCGGTGAAAAATACAGATGGCTGGTCATATGACGACGTGCGCCTGATCTTGTTCGATATTAAAAATTTCGGTATATTAGGTTTAGGACTGGATGAGTTGATCGAAGGTTTTGTGCAAAGCTGTATGGCCGTGTATACGATAGATCAGCAAGCTAAAAGAATGTTTGACTAAGCAAGAAAAGTTATGAATAATATATTAGTTATAGAAGATGATTTGATGTTTTGTAAGCTAGTGAGCAACTACTTAAACAAAAACGGACATCAAGCATCGCAAGCAACAGATGGAGCTTCTGCGAAGGAGCAACTACAACGAACGGAATTTGATGTGGCACTGGTGGATTACCGCTTGCCGGATACCAATGGTGTCGATTTGGTACGTTGGATTAAAGAAAATACGTCGGTGAGCAAAGTGATTGTAATGAGCCGCATGCTCGATGAGCAACTGCGCGAAGAAGCACAGTCTCTGGGCGTCACTACTTTCCTCAATAAACCTTTCAATCCTTCAGAGCTACTAGCGCTCCTGAAATAGAAGTAACCCCATTTCATGTTGATCGTATGGCGCTACCAGTGCTATGCGATTAACATATAGCTGCATAAATTGCTCGCTCGTGAATTCATTAAAAAGCAAGATATTCTTCATCCTTATGTTGTCGGCGCTCTGCATCGGCGGCATCGGATTTTATTCGATCAATAACCTGTTTGAACTCACGGATCGCGTTGCGCAATTGTCTAATCCGAATAAGAAATGGGAACTTTTCCGGAAAATTACAGCCGATTTACATCGTCTCAACGATGTGTTTTATAGCCAAAGTCTCCATCCAGCAGAAGATTTTGACAATCAACATGTGCTACTGATCGATTCTATCGGAGATAATATTCGCCAACTGCGATCACTGTATTCTAGTGAATTGGATTCGGCGGATATTCAGGATCTGGACTCCATCCCGGGTGTATTGGAGCAAATCAAGAATGAATTTCGCGTGCTTAAATCCATGCGCAGCGAAAAGCAATTAGAAGTACTGGATAACTTAGAAGAGGATCTATTAGCGAAGCTCGATACCTTTAGCTCGAGCGATTCGCTCAATATCGTGGATCGTATCTCGCTAGAGATACGCAGTCGCAATATTCCGGACAGTATGTTTTTCCAGAAGGAGAGTTCCGACAACAAAAAGCGAGGCTTCTTTCAGCGATTGTTTTCTAAGGCGAAGCCACCAAAGCCAGAGCCCAAAGTATTGCAGCAAACCTACAAAACGATTTCTGATACCGTGGTGCATACCGTCACGGATACTGTCGTGGTTGAGCGCGTGGATGTGCCCTCTACCGAAGATCGGGTGACCGAAGTGATCAAAGATGCATTCACGAATTACTACACCGACGAGTTGGAACTCATGGATCGCATTAAGCAGAATGAGATCAAGCTCTATCAGAAAAGCGCCCGTATTACCATGGATTTGGAGCAGATATTAAATGATTTGCGCTTTCAGGAGAATAATCAGACGATGGAGCAGGCACGCCGTACCGCCGCATTCTCTAAAAACTTCCAGCATACCATTATTGTCGTTATCGTATCTTTTGCCGTGTTGAGCTTCTTGCTGGTCTTCTTGGTAGGTCGAGATATCAATAAGAACAAAGAATATCAGGAACAGATATTGAATAATGAAGAGAAGGCCAAGCGAGAAGTCATTGCGAAGCAACAATTCTTGACGACCATGAGCCACGAGCTGCGTACGCCACTTACATCGATCATTGGCTATGCCGAATTGCTCGATGCGTCGGATACCAAAGCACGTTCCATCAAGTCATCTTCGCTGCATCTGCTTAATGTGGCCAATGAAATCTTGGATAGTGCCAAGATTGAATCAGGCATCATTGAGATATCGGATAATGTATTTGACCTGACCGAGCTACTACAACAGATTAAAGACAATACGGTCAATATGATCGCAGATGCCAAGTTAGAAGCACAATATACGCTGCCAGAGGATCCATTTTATGTGTCGTCCGATGCGTATCGTATTCAGCAAATCATCTATAACTTGATTCACAATGCGATCAAATTCAGCTATAAAGGTTTTGTGAAATTGAGCGCTGGCGTGGTGGAGACGGATGGCATTTACGAAGTGAGTATCGATGTGGCCGATTCGGGCATTGGGATTCAAGAATCCAATATCAATCGCATTTTTGAAGAATATCAGCAAATCGGTACCTACAAGAATAAGTCGAAAGGTATTGGATTGGGTTTGGGGTTGGTTAAAAAAGTAGTACAGCAATTGCAGGGAACTATTTCGGTCACGAGTAAAGTGGGCGAGGGTTCTACATTCCATCTTTTCCTGCCGTTGAAAAAGGCCGATGCGCCAGTTTCTAGCGACGAAATCGCCGGCTTATCAAAATCATTACTCAAAGGCAAAAAGATTTATTGTGTGGATGATGATCCGCTCATTACCAAGTTGTATGAAATGATCTTGAGCGAATATGGAGCGCAGGTTTCTTCCATAAACGAGCCATTGAAGGCGTACCAACATTTGAAAGCACACGCTGCGCAATACGATTTGGTCATTACCGATGTGAAAATGCCGGAAATGACGGGGCACGAGCTACTCGCTGCTTTGACGGCGGATGGTATGCGACCAAAGAAGGTAATTGCATCGACTGCAAATGTCTTGCTGAATGATGAGGAGAAGAGTGAGCTAGAAGCGTATGATGCTTACATTTCCAAACCAATCTTAAAGATCAAATTATTAAAGTCGATCACCGAAATATTAGATGTGTCATGGGATACCTCTGGTTCGCAAGAAATTAGCCCTGTGTCTAATAGTTCGGCACAGCCAATGTTTTACCTCGAAGATCTGGAAGCGTTTACGATGGGAGATGATACGATGCTAGAAGAGGTGTTGGAGGAGTTGCAGCAAGGAAATAGTACTATGTTGCAAGACGGCATGCGCTACTTGCGTGAGCGAAATGCGGTGGCGCTGGGTGAACTGGTGCACAAGCTCAGTTCGCGTTTCGCACAGATTAAAGTCAAAGAAATTCGACCGGTGAAACCACTGGAAAAAGCATTGCTTAATCAGGAAGATAAAATGACGGAGGCCGAAGAATTACTCACCTATTGGAGCGAGGTCAATCACCGTTTAGAGCAATATATTGCCGATCGATTTAAGCCAATTGGATAATAAGATAGACTTCGGGAACAGATTTTAGGAATAGATAAGTTCCGGGTCAAACTGATGCTCGATTTCTGCTAACACTTCCAAGATTTCGGCTAGCGTAGGAAGGCTCACCAGACGCATTCTATATTCTTTGAAGTTCGGAATACCTTTGAAGTAGTTGGCATAATGTCTGCGCATTTCAAAAATACCCGTTTTATCGCCTTTCCACTCGATAGATTTTGTCAGATGCGTTTTACACACATCCACACGCTCTTTGATAGTTGGGCCATCCAAGTGTTCGCCAGTTTCAAAAAAATGTTTGATCTCTCTAAAGATCCATGGGTAGCCAATCGCAGCACGACCAATCATGATGCCGTCCACTTCGTATTCTTGGCGCCACGCTGCCGCTTTCTCCACCGAATCCACATCACCGTTTCCGAAAATTGGAATTTTTACACGAGGATTTTTCTTCACATCCCGGATCATCGTCCAGTCCGCCTGTCCTTTATACATTTGCGCACGTGTGCGACCGTGAATAGAAAGCGCTTTGATGCCCACGTCTTGCAACCGTTCGGCTACTTCGTATACATTTTTGGTGTTATCATCCCAGCCTAAGCGCGTTTTGACCGTCACCGGTAAGTTCGTGCCTTCAACAACGGCTTTAGTCATCGCAACCATCTTGTCGATATCCTGCAACAAGCTTGCGCCTGCGCCACGACAAGCAACATTCTTCACAGGGCAACCATAGTTGATATCAATGAGATCTGGGCCAGCTTGAGAGCTGATCTCTGATGCCATGCGCATGTGGTCGATTTCAGAGCCGAAGATCTGAATCCCAATCGGGCGTTCGTACTCAAATATGTCTAATTTTTGACGCGACTTGGCCGCATCGCGAATCAATCCTTCTGATGAGATGAACTCGGTATACATCATATCCACCCCATTTTGCTTACACACGAAGCGAAATGGCGGATCACTCACATCTTCCATAGGTGCAAGTAATAGCGGGAACGCGCCCAAATCTATATGATCTCCAATTTTTACAGACATAGCGGCACAAAGATACGAAATATTTTATTTCAGGATGTTACGATCCTACTACATAGCCTAGCATGTAGTCGTTGAAGCGTTCGTAGTACACATCAAAAACTTGCGATGTATTATGCGCGTCCAATCGAACTTGCATCACGCCTTGAGGCGTGTATTCAAATGGTAAGATCGTCATATTGTGGTAGAAAGAAGTTCCTTTGTTTCCTTGCAGCTTATACACTGCCTCTTTGGCACACCAACAGGCATATAGCTGTTCGATACGATTCAAAGTGGCGGGAATAAAAGCCAACTCTTCCGGTCTCAGAAACTTCTCTCTGATCCGTTCAATCTTGTCTTTTACCAACTCTAGATCGATACCGCAAGCACCTTTTTTGCTCAACATCGCGCCGGCGTAGTCAAAAGAATGTGTTAGGGAGATTTGCAAAGGGTAGTCTGGAAGGTAAGGTTTGCCATTATTATCAGGTACGCATTGAATATATTCTTCCGTTTGCAATAATTGCCGTAGCAATACTCGAGTAGCCAACCAGTGCAGCGTGCGCTTTCCTTTATTGAGGGTTTTTAGCGTATGTGACTCCACATCACTCAATTGCAGAAACGATAATAACTCATCGGCTGTTTCTTCGATTTTCCAAATCGCAAATTTAGAGTCTGCGTCGAGCTCCCGTAGATAGACTAATCCCATATTCAAAAATAAGCAACAAAAGTGAAATTTGCCGAATATCATTCAATGATGTATTTTTGATGCCCGGCTATTTTCCTCATGTCGGGTTTAAAAAGAGAAAATATGATCTTATCTGATAAGCAAATACTGGCAGAGATTGAAGAAGGCTCAATAGTCATTGAACCTTTTGATCGTACCTGCCTTGGTACCAATTCTTACGATGTACACTTGGGCAAATACCTGGCCACCTATCGCGATCGCGTTTTGGATGCAAAGAAGCACAATGAGATAGATCATTTCGAAATTTCGGAAGATGGTTTTGTCTTACAACCTGATACCTTGTATTTGGGGGTCACGTTAGAATATACCGAAACGCACAAGCATGTTCCTTTTTTAGAAGGAAAATCGAGCACTGGACGATTAGGAATCGATATCCACGCCACTGCGGGTAAAGGTGATGTCGGCTTTTGCAATACCTGGACGTTAGAAATTTCCGTGGCACAGCCAGTTCGCGTTTATGCTGGTATGCCTATCGGACAATTAATTTACTTTGATGTAGAGGGCGATATCGAAACCTTGTACAACACCAAAGGAAATGCGAAGTACAACACCAAAACAGTACGACCTGTCGAAAGCATGATGTGGAAGAACTCTTTTTAGCGAATATAAATCGCTAAAGCATTCTTAATATTACACATGGCCATTCAATCCATTGCTAGAAGATTTCGGAAAGACAATCCTCGTTGGGTGATTTTACTCATCGATATGACGATTGTGCTTTTTTGCTATTACTTTTCGAGCTACGTCATCAATAGTTCCAAAGGACGGTTTGATTTTGAGCTGATGTTTCAAAAATCATTTACCGTAACACTAGTATATACGATTTCCTTCATTTTTTATCGCACGTATCGTGGCATTGTCCGACAGGCCGGTATTCAGGATGCTGCTCGGATCATGATTGCCACCTTTAGCGCGTTAGGTATATTGATGTTGATTTCTATCGTGGCTCGAAATACTTTTTCTAGAGAAGAGCTGTTCGGTCAATTTCTGCGCTTATCCTATGCAGTAAGCTTTATGCATGCTTTTTTGACGACCGTAGCGCTCGTAGCTGCACGCGTATTTTATCGTACGATTTACGAATCCCTTTTTCTGCATGGTCGCAAGCTGACACGCGTGTTGATCTTCGGAGCAGGAAATATGGGTACGATCACGCTTAACATTTTGCGAGGCGATATCAAGCAGAAATACAAAGTGGTGGCCTTCGCCGATGATAATCCGTCGCGGATTGGTAAGATGATTCACGGATATAAAATTTTGGGCATCAATCAGCTCAATGAGAGTTCGCTACAGTTTATGAATGTAGATGAAGTCATCATCGCGTTGGATGATAATAATCAAGAACGCTTAAATCACATCACGCAAGTCATCGAAGCCTGTGCAGTGAAAATTAAAATATTGCCTTCCTCCGCGAAAATGCTGCATGGTCAAATCGCGGTGAATCAATTGCGTCCATTGCAGATTGCTGACCTGCTGGGAAGAGCTGCAATCCAATTAGATAATCCGATCGTTGCAGAAGCTTTATCGGGTCGCATAGTATTGGTTACTGGAGGTGCTGGATCGATTGGAAGCGAATTGGTACGACAAATTGCCATGAATACCGAAGCTAAATTGATCGTTTTGGACCAGGCCGAATCGCCCCTGTATGATTTGCAACAAGAATTGAAACATCTTATCTCATCAGATAGCGCATTTATCGTCGGCAATGTGCGCGATAAGCAGTTCATGGAAAGTGTTTTCCAGAAATATAAACCTGAGGTGGTGTTTCATGCGGCAGCCTACAAGCACGTGCCACTGATGGAACATAATCCTTACGAATCCGTACGCACCAACGTGTACGGCACCAAGATCGTCGCTGATCTAGCTAGTGCTTATGGCGTAGATAAGTTTGTGATGATTTCTACCGACAAAGCAGTAAACCCAACCAATGTGATGGGCGCTACCAAACGAATTGCCGAAATCTATGTCTCCGCCTTGAATGGATTAAGCGCCACCAACTATATCGTGACCCGGTTTGGTAACGTGTTAGGATCCAATGGCTCGGTCATTCCGCTATTCGAAAAACAGTTGAAAAATGGCGGACCGCTGACGGTTACGCATCATGATATTACGCGTTATTTCATGACCATTCCCGAAGCTTGCCAATTGGTGCAAGAAGCGGCAATCATGGGCAAAGGTGGTGAAGTATTCGTTTTTGATATGGGCAAACCCGTGCGGATTACCGATTTGGCCAAGCGCATGATTCGTCTCAAAGGATACCGTTATCCAGAAGATATTCAAATCAAATACACTGGCTTACGCCCTGGCGAGAAGATTTATGAGGAATTACTAGCCAGTGACGAAAATACCTTGCAAACGCATCATAAGAAAATTATGATTGCTTTGGTGAATACCCAAGATGCGCAAACAAGTATATTAAAGATCAACAATCTATGTGTCTTTGTATGCGACGCAGATCCAGAAAAGGATCAAATGGATTTAGTGAGTCGGGTCAAAGCGCTGGTGCCAGAGTTTACATCGCAGAATTCTAAATTTATGGATTTGGATGTTCCAAACACGCAAAACAAGACGACGCAAAAACATTAATTTTTTCTTTTTAGTTATCCTTAGTACATTCGGGTATGATCAAGCAGGAGGTAGTTGACAAAGTCCTGGATACGGCACGTATAGACGAAGTCGTGGGCGACTTTGTGCCCCTAAAAAAACGGGGAACTTCGCTCATCGGGAATTGTCCTTTTCACGATGAAAAGACACCTTCATTCAATGTTTCAGTAGCCAAAGGCATTTACAAGTGCTTCGGATGTGGCGCTGGTGGCGATTCGCTCAAGTTCGTGATGGAGATCGAAAAATTCTCGTATCCAGAGGCGATCCGTTACTTAGCCAACAAGTATCACATTCAAGTTGAGGAAGTCGAACGATCGCCCGAGCAGATGGCCAAGCAAGATAAGCGCGAGAGCTTATTTGTGCTCAGCAAATGGGCAGGTCAGTATTTCGTAGATCAACTCTGGGATTCGGAAGAAGGCCGCTCCATCGGATTATCTTATTTCAAAGAGCGCGGTTACCGAGAAGATATCATCCGAAAGTTTGCACTAGGCTATTCGCCGGATAAATGGGAAGCATTGGTCACAGCGGCTGAAAATGCCGGATTTCAGAAAGAATACATCAAGGAAATTGGTCTCGCCATTCAGCGTGAAGATCAAAGTTTGTACGATCGCTTTCGCGGTCGGGTAATCTTTCCGATATTCAACGTGACAGGACGTGCTATCGGATTTGGTGGGCGAACGCTCAAAACCGAGAAGAGCGTTCCCAAGTATGTCAACTCACCTGAAAGTGAGATTTACCACAAATCCGATGTGCTCTACGGCCTAAATTTGGCCAAGAAAGCGATTTCGGATACCGATATTTGTTACCTCGTAGAAGGGTATGCCGACGTGATTTCCATGCATCAAGCAGGCGTGGAAAATGTGGTATCTTCCTCTGGTACCTCACTCACCAGCGGACAAATTCGCTTGATCTCTAGATATACCAAAAACGTAACCATTCTCTATGATGGTGATGCAGCAGGTATCAAAGCGTCTTTGCGCGGTACTGATATGCTGCTCGAAGAAGGATTGAATGTCAAAGTCTTGCTCTTCCCTGATGGGCACGACCCCGATTCTTATGTACAAAAGTTTGGTTCGGCACATTTCAAGGAATATATCGACAAGCATCCGGAGGATTTTGTGTTTTTCAAAACCAATATTCTCCTCAAGGATTCTGGGAATGATCCCGTCAAGAGAGCCGAAGTGATTCGTGATGTTGTGGAAAGTATTTCGTTAATTCCCGACGAAATCAAGGTATCGCTCTATATCCGCCAATGTAGCACTTTGTTGGATATGGAGGAGCGGATTCTCCTGTCGGAATTGAACAAAATGCGTATCAATAAATCGGCAGCCAAGGAGAAAAAAGCGGCTGCTAGCGCTGGCGATCAGCCTCCGGCCGAATTCTTTGCCGCAATGATGGGTTCGGATGAAGGTGCTGCAATACCGCAACCAGCAACCGCACCGCAAAGCCCCAAGCTGTCGCCCGAAATATTGCAAGAACGAGAATTGATCCGTATATTATTAAACTACGGCAACGAACTCGTTACTTGGGATCCAGAAGTGGAGAATATGCCTATTGCGCCGTATCTCATCAATAACTTTGACGATATCAGTTTCGAAGACCCCGCCAGTGCATACATCTTCGATGTTTTCAAAAACAAGATGGCCACCTTTGATATACCCGAAGCCAAACACTTTATCTCCGATCAGCAACCTGGAGTTTCTGATCTTGCCGTTACACTCATCGCTACACGGTATGAGCTGAGTCCAAATTGGAATGATGACAAGCGCAAGATTTATGTCACAACCGAATTGGATCACCTGAAAAGTTTGGTAACTGAAACCGTATACCGCTTGAAAAAACGGAAAGTAGAGCGCGAGCTGCAGAAGATTCGCGAAGAGTTAAAATCACCTCAATCGGCGGTTGATCTGGAAATATTGATGGCCAAATACAAGAAGTACAAAGATATGGAAATGATGCTAGGCGAATACCTGGGCAACACCATCGTCAAATAAGCCTACCGTATGACCGAGAAAAAAGATAAGGGCGATTTTGGTGAGCAACGCGCACAAGCTTATCTTCGGGGTTGTGGTTACGAAATACTTACGGTAAATTGGCGACACAAACATGTGGAAGCCGACATTATCATGAAGGATGGTGATATACTCGTGTTTGTAGAAGTCAAAACCCGTTCTTCGTTGCGATATGGTTATCCGGAAGAATCCGTGAACTATGCCAAGCAAAAGAACTTAGTGCGGCTAGCGAATGTTTATCTTGCAAAATACGGACACGAGGGTGAAATACGCTTTGATATTGTATCGGTCGTTTCCGAAGATGAAGTCTTAATAGAACACATTAAAGATGCCTTTTGGCACTATTAACATCATGCCAGCGTTGAAAATAAAAAATACACGTATGAAATACCAAGCTTTTGCGGTAGCGTTATCCGCCTGTTTATTCCTGATAGGTTGTAAAAGTCAAAAAGGAAGATTCGAATTTGTGACACCGGAAGCAGGCACATCTGTATTGAAAGGGGAGAAGCTTCAATTGGCGTTACGTTTTCCTGATGAAACAGTGGATTCGGTCATTTATTCGGTAGATGGCGATCTGCTAGCGAGTAAGACAGATACCACGGCCTTAGAATTCGATAGCAATCAATTCAACTACGGTAATCGCAGCTTGAGTGCCAAAATATACTACGGAGGCAAAGAAGATATTGCTTATACCAATATTCTCATTGTTCCACCAACACCAACAGCGTATCAATTTGAAGTGATCAATACCTATCCACACGATCCTAAAGCCTTTACGCAAGGCTTGCAGTACGAAAATGGTATTTTATATGAATCTACTGGTATGCAAGGTCGCTCTTCTCTCCGCAAAGTCGATTTGAAAACTGGCAATGTGATTCAAAAAACGGATTTAGATGGGGAGTTATTTGGCGAAGGAATGACCATCGTGGGCGATAAAATCATTTTCTTGACCTACACTAGCGGTGTCGGATTTGTTTACGACAAATCCAGCTTAAAGCGATTGCAAACCTTTGATTATACCAATCCAAAGCAAGAAGGCTGGGGCATTACCTACGATGGCACACGATTGATCAAAACCGATGGATCTTCCTTCCTGTACTTTGTAGATCCTGTTACATTCCGCGAACTAGGATCGATTGAAGTGTTTGATGATCGTGGACCGGTGGCGAATCTTAATGAACTGGAATATGTGGATGGTAAGATTTATGCTAACTTGTATTACGCCGATCGAGACGAAGCCGTCATCATCAACCCTGAAACAGGTGTCGTAGAAGGGAAGATCAATTTTGTAGGTTTGTACGATGGTAAACGCCAACCCACAGGTAACGAAATGAATGGTATTGCCTATAACGCGAGTACGAAAACCTTCTACGTGACCGGAAAAGATTGGACTCAGCTATTCGAAGTACGTTTGTCACCTAGATAATTTATAGTCGCGGAGCACCGTCTTTAGCAGAGAATTTTATCGATGTATTCAAAGACGTGCTCGGCGTCGCTTCCTGCTCGTCTACGCGGTCTGGATAAAGAACGCCAAGCAAGTGATCAATTTCATGCTGAAAAATCACTGCGGTAAAACCCTCCACGTTTTCTTCCATGACATCTCCCGTCGGCAATGCGTATTGCAAACGAATCGCGTAGCTACGCTCCACCTCCTCGCGACGATCTGGAATAGACAAACAGCCTTCCGCGCCAGTGCGCAATAACGTAGATCGCCAGATAATTTTGGGGTTAATATAGCTCTCAAATGGTTGTTCTGCTTTGTCAAATCGCTGAACTAAGATCAGATTTTTGTTGATTCCGACTTGTGGCGCTGCAATTCCTACGCCCGCATGCGCTTCATCTTTTACTGTCGCCAGCATGCGTGCAGCGAGGTTTTGCACGAGCGGGTCAGTCGGGTTGAGATCCTCCGAAATCGTGGTCAATACGGCCAATTCCTTTTCATCTGTCACCAAATAAACGTGCATCGTTCCCGCGCCATCGGTAATGAGCTTGCGTTCGTGTGCCGCAAAAGTGGTTTCATTTTTCTGCTTTGTGGAAGTTTTTTGTGCCATAAGCGTGCTGGTCTGGATCATGCACAATAGGATAATAAAAGCCTGTTGCATAGCGTGTGGATTAGTTTACCAAATGTATCGATTTTTTTGGAGTCTGGCATCCTACGTTTTAAATCGTATTTTTGTAAAAAAAAGATATGCGTATAATGGCTTTCGATTACGGAACCAAACGAGTAGGTGTAGCCGTGACGGATCCGTTGCAAATTATCGCCAATCCCTTAACGACGTTGCATCCCGACAAACTGTGGCCATTTCTCCATGAATATATAAAAAGCGAAGCCGTCGTCACTTTTGTTGTAGGCAAGCCGCGGCAGATGGATGGTACGGCTTCTCAATCAGCGGAGCACGTGGTTGGATTCACGCGGCGATTGCAACGTGAATTTCCAAACATACCGGTCGTCGAAATTGATGAGCGATTTACGTCCAAAATGGCATCAGCAGTGATCTCGCAGAGCGGCATGAACCGCAAGAAAAGACAGAATAAGGAAACGGTCGACACGCTATCGGCCACCATCATCTTACAAGATTATTTGAACAGCAAATCCATCTACTAATGGCATTAAAAGATATTACTTTCTTCGTCGAGGAGATCGACTTTACGTTAAAACAAAAGCAAAAGGTTCGTCAGTGGATCGCCGATACCATCAAAGCCGAAGGCTTTGCACGCGTCGGTGAGTTGAACTTTATCTTTTGCTCGGATGAATATCTGTTAGAGATCAATAAGCAATACTTAAATCACGATACATTTACCGATATCGTGACGTTCGATAGCTCAGAAGATGAAGATGTAGTGGCTGGAGATATATTTATCTCGGTAGATCGTATTCAGGATAATGCACAGAAGTTTAGCGTGCCGGAGAGCGATGAGCTGCATCGCGTAATTATCCATGGTGTGCTGCACCTTTGCGGCTATCTGGACAAGAAGCCAGCAGACAAAAAGTTAATGACTGCCAAAGAAGATCATTATTTAGGAATTCGTTCATTCGCCTAATTACATCTTTTCAACTTCTCCCTCGATAAGCTTCGCATTGGCCACTAACAAGAGCAGGCCTGAATTTTTGGAATTCAGGCCTGCTGTTTTACATTCGGGTTCGACTAGAAACGCTCTAATTGCGAGAAGAAGAAATCTCCTTCGATCGCTGCATTCTCGTCCGAATCAGAACCGTGTACCGCATTCGCCTCGATAGATTTTGCATATTTGTTACGGATTGTACCTGCATCTGCTTTCGCTGGATCAGTAGCGCCGATCAATGTGCGGAAATCCTCTACTGCATTTTCCTTTTCTAAGATAGCCGCTACGATAGGACCTGAAGTCATGAATTGTACTAGCTCTCCGTAGAATGGACGCTCTTTGTGTACTGCGTAAAAGTTACCTGCTGTTGTATCTGAAAGGTGTACATATTTCATCGCTACGATTTTGAAACCGCCAGCGGTAATGTCATTCAAGATTGCTCCGATATGTCCGTTTGCTACTGCATCCGGCTTAATCATCGTAAAAGTTCTATTAGTTGCCATATTGGGTGAAATTTTATGCAAAGGTATGAATTTGAGAGCGAAATAAAAGTGTTGCTCCAGTACAAATTGCCAGCTGTCTATTGGAGTGTAGCCGCTACCAAATGCGGCAGCATATCTTTCTGGAACGAAATGAAATTCTTGCGTACATCCGCATCAGATACGGCTGTAAAAGCAAAAGAGAATACAATGTTCTTACTGCATTTGATCAGAAATGTTAATTTCTCTTCCGGTACGACAGCACCAATTGTTTCATTTTGGATAAATGAACTAAGTAGCAGAAACTCCAAATCGTCGGATAGGATCTTGAGGTATTCTTGCGCATTGGCCGATTCGCGGATAAACTCCCAGCCAATAAATTCATTACACACCGTGTAGGTGACGCGACTCACTCGAAGAATAGTTTTTGCTAGAAAGGTGCGTAAATCCTGCTGACCAACTTCCTTACTCAGGATATCTTGTACATTTTCTTGGATATAATCCATCAGCACAGCGTGCAGGATGAGCTCTTTGCTACTGAAATGCTTGTAGAAAGTGGCTTTTGCCACATTAGCGTGCTTCGCGAGCTCGTTTACGCTGGTTTTATTATAACCATACCGCCGGAACAGCTCGCGGGCAGATTTCTTAATATTGTTTACAATAATATCCGTATCCATAAGGTCGCGCTTTACTTTGGCGGATGTGTATAACGTTTGTTGCGCTACTTTGTTATAAGATTTCTGTTTCGAATTGGGATAAGAACCGCGTGTCGTTTTCTGAGAAAAGACGCAGGTCGCGGATTTCGTATTTGAGGTTTGTGATCCGCTCTATACCCATACCAAAGGCAAATCCGCTATATTTTTTGGAGTCAATTCCACAGTTTTCCAACACATTCGGATCCACCATGCCGCAGCCCAAGATCTCTACCCAACCTGAGTTTTTACAAAGTTGGCACCCTTTACCTTTACAGATCGTGCACGAGATGTCCATCTCTGCTGAAGGCTCTGTGAATGGAAAGTAAGAAGGGCGGAAGCGTACTTTTGTGCCTTCGCCGTATAACTCTTGTACGAAGTGGAAAAGCGTTTGCTTCAAGTCGGCAAAGGATACATTCTCATCTACATACAAACCTTCCACTTGATGAAAAAAGCAATGCGCGCGCGCAGAAATCGCTTCATTACGGAATACTCTTCCCGGCATAATTGCGCGGAAAGGTGGCTGACCAGCTTGCATCAAACGAACCTGTACCGAGGAAGTATGCGTGCGCAAGGCAATATCGTTACCATCTTGTTTTTTGATGAAAAAAGTATCCTGCATATCTCTAGCTGGATGCTCCGGCGGAAAGTTGAGTGCCGAGAAATTGTGCCAATCGTCTTCGATCTCCGGTCCTTCTGCTACGATAAAACCCAATTTTTTGAAGATCTCCACAATTTCCTTGCGTACCAAAGAAAGTGGATGACGTGATCCCAATTGAAACCCTTCGCCCGGAAGCGTTAAGTCACCGTCGAAAGCTTTTTCTTGACTGTCGGCAGCATCGCCAACCGTATCAATGGCATGCTGTAGCGTAGATTCCGCTAGGATTTTGAATTCATTCAATACCTTTCCAAGCGTCCTTTTCTCTTCGGAAGAAACCGATTTAAACTCTTCAAATAGGGATTTGACAATACCTTTTGACACCAAAAATTTGAGGCGAAATGCTTCAATGTCTGCGGTGTTGGTCAATGAACTATCCTGAATCTCCTGCGTATACTGCGCTATTTTATCTTGCAACATGGCTCAAAGATACTGGAAAATATTAAAAATTCCTTGCATACCCGTGTTGTAACAAGAATCTGTTTTTATGGAGCGTAAGATTTAAAATGGAAGCCCATCGTTGTCGTCATCGTTCTCGCGGAAGTCTACCTTTGTCTCATCGGTTTGATCTTCGCCTCTATCTGTACTGCGATCGCCAGATTGTGGTTCAAAATCGGAGCGACGGCCTAATAAATTGAAGCTTTCGGCTACGATTTCCGTCGTGAAACGACGAACACCTTCCTTGTCTTCGTAGGTGCGCGTACGCAATTTCCCTTCAATGTATACCAGCTTCCCTTTTTTGAGGTATTTAACTGCTAAATCAGCCAAAGCGCGCCACAAAACGATGTTGTGCCATTCGGTTTGCTCCACTTTTTTGCCGTCTTTATTATAAAACTCGGAGGTAGCAAGTGGAAAACTTGCAACAGAAACGTTGCCGTCTAAATAGCGAATTTCAGGGTCTTTGCCCAAGTGCCCGACTAATATAACTTTGTTTACGCTCGCCATAATGGAGTAATTTAGGTGTTAGTTTGGGAAGTGATCCGTCCTTAGGAAGGAAAAGATCAGTTTATGTTTAGCTAATTTATCTAATTTATCTGACAAAATGTATTCCCAGTCCGTTTTTTTATTTTTAATCTCTGTGTTCTCCGGAAGCAAATAGAACTGTGCATAGATGTGCTGATGACTCAGTACTTGCTTAATAGGCGCACCCAATGGGATCGGTGTTGCGGAGTCAAAATGCGAAACAAAGGCATCGCTAGTCTGCAATTCTTCTGCCGCGATTGGAGCGCTCGTCTCTAGCATAGGGAATTCGTACAAGTTCGCCCATATATCGCCCTCTGGCCTTTTGGTTACCATTATTTCTGCGCCATGACGGACGATAAAATAATGGAAGTACCGTTTCCGAATTTTAGTGGTTTTCACTTTTCTTGGAAGTAGATCAATACGATTAGTCGCAAAAGCATCGCATTGATCGGCGAAGATACATGCCACACACAAGGGTTGCTTTGGCTTACATACTGTAGCGCCAAAATCCATAATGGCCTGGTTGTATAAGCCGGGTTGCGATTTGCTAACTAATGAATCGGCTAATTCTTGAAACTGCTTCTTCCCTGCGCCGCTATTGATGTCGGTATCTATGCCAAAAACGCGCGATAACACGCGGTACACGTTGCCATCCACTACTGCGCGTACTTCATTGCTGGAAAATGAGGAAATGGCGCTGGCGGTGTATGCGCCAATGCCAGGAAGCTGAATCACCTCTTCGTACGAGGTGGGAAATAGGCCATTGAAATTACTCATCACCGCCTTTGCCGCCTTATGCATATTGCGAGCGCGCGAATAATATCCCAAGCCTTGCCACAGCCGCAAAATAAAATCTTCATCTGCTTCCGCAAAATCGTGAACCGTTGGGAGCTGTGTTACAAAAGTGTGGAAATAGGGTAGTCCTTGTTCTACGCGAGTCTGTTGCAGGATGATTTCTGACAGCCAAATAATGTAAGGGTCGGAGGTTTGCCGCCAAGGTAACTCTCGCCCATATTTTTCATACCACGCGATGAGTTTTGAAGAAAATGACATGAGGCCAAAGTTTGAAAATATCGTGCCGAATTGCAAAGATTAGTGTTAAAAATTGTGAAAATATTGAGGTAAGTTCGATTATTCATTAAGTTTGCGACTTGTGTAAAAAAATATAAGAGCAAAAAATTATGCTGAAGAAGAAGACTTCTGTACTGATTGTTAGCGCTGATGGTAACCCTAACAAGAAGATTCAGATTCCTACATTCTTGCTGTCTTATTGGAAACATATGGCGTTTTCATTGGCTACAGTTGTGTTGTTGGGTGTTGTGGGGATTGTTTATTTTGTAAACCATCGAAATGAGAAACTGTATGCAGAGGTGTACCTGGAGAAGATTGATAAACTTCGACAACGTAATCAGCAGCTTACCTTAGACGACGCGAGTAAGCAGGTCAATATAGATGATGTAAGACGCTCCATCAATAGCTTTGATAGCACACTCAACCGCATCAATGCTAAAATGAAAAAACGTGGCTTGAAAGCCATAGCTCTCAACAACGCCGGTGGACCCCTGGTAGAAGACGATGATAATCTCGAAGAATTAGCGAAATATTATGTCAACATGCTCGAAGATGTAGAAAATCGTTTGGATGGTGCTCCATTCGGTCGCCCACATAGCGGTCGCATCACATCGCGCTACGGTTACCGAGGAAATCCATTCACCGGAGGTGGTCGAGAAAGACATTCTGGTATTGATTTCAAAGGGCGTACGGGAGAAAACATAAAATCTACTGCCAAAGGAACGGTGATATTTGCTGGATATAAAGGCGGATACGGAAACCTTGTAGCGGTACGGCACGCTAACGGATACGAAACGCGTTATGCACATTTGAGCAGAATACGCGTAAAACGCGGTCAACGCATAGACGTAGGTACAACTGTAGGTTTATTAGGTAGTACAGGTCGTAGCACCGGGCCACATCTGCACTATGAAGTATTGCAAGGCGGTCGTACCATCAATCCAGAGAAATATTTCCAATTTTAATAGATCCATAAAACGTCTGTAATAACCATTATGTTCAACGCCAAGCAAGATAAAGTCCGCAAACTAAATCGTCCAGAAGATTTCCAAATCAGTACGGTCATTGCAGAAGGAATCTCTATTGAAGGCGATTTGATCGGTGCAGAAAGTTTGCGCGTTGACGGCAAGATCAAAGGTAATATCCGCATCGGCAAAGGGGTTATTATTGGTGAATCAGCCTATGTAGATGGTGACATTTCCTGCGAGACATTAATCGTTTATGGTCACATCACAGGCGATGTGCAATGCAAAACGCTAACACTTAAATCAGCAGGGAAATTATACGGTAATGTGTCTATGACGCAGTTTTCTGTCGATATGGGAGGCCAGTTGATCGGTGCTGTTACGGTAGCAGATGCGCGTGAGCCCATTTTATTAGAAAGTAAAGCCAACTAATTCACCCTCGAACGGCGATTCAAACATGAGCGAAACAACCTTCGTGATTCATACTTTACATCGCGGGCGATTTATCCAAATTCTTCTGGGATCTTTATTTGCAGTTGGTATTGGCGCTTCTTATATCAATATAGAAGAGATTCCTAAGATTATTGCGTTGCTTGTTTGTTTACCTCTCCTCTTGTTTTTGAGTGTCAAATGGAGTCAGCAACCTTCCACTTGGTCTACGCATGCTGGTTTACTGCGCATCGTAAAAGGAAGCAAAACTTGGGAGTTCGATTTGAAGGATATCACCCATATTCAAAATCATTTGCGCTCAGGCGGTAACCTATTAGCCATCCACAAAAAGAAAAAATTCCAACCTGTTCGTTTTTGGCGCAATAAATTGTTTCAATCCGTAGATGAAATGGCCGAAATGCTACGGCACCTGGAAAGCTTGGGTGTGCCCGTCACCTTCGCTTAATTGTAAGCATGTAACGATTAAATACCGATCTATCGCATATTTTTTACGAAGGCTTCTCCGCAATAGTTTCTTTTGTTTTGTAAGTTTGGCCTCTATGAAGCTACTTTATACTTTTCTTTCCCTCGGCCTTTCTCTTTTGATGTTGCAAGCGCAAGCGCAGCGCAAAGGTTATTGGCAGCAGAAAGTGGATTACACCATGCATATTGATGTCGATGAAAAAGCCTATCAATATGCGGGCGATATGAAATTATTGTATACCAACAACTCCGGCAAAGCGCTCAACAAAGCGTATTTTCACTTATATTTCAATGCCTTTCAGCCCGGCAGCATGATGGATTATCGGTTGCAAACCATTTCTGATCCTGATAAGCGGATGATGGCTAAGTCAGGCAATTCAAATGTGTTGCAAAGTCGAATCTCTTTATTGCAGCCTAATGAGATTGGTTATCAAAAAATAAAATCGCTGACTTTTAATGGGGCTCCCACAAAGTACGCGGTAAGTGGAACCATACTAGAAGTAGAATTGCCAGCAGTTTTGGAAGATGGTGCCGTGGGCGAATTCAACATGACGTGGGATGCGCAAGTGCCGGAACAAATTCGTCGTAGTGGTCGCAATTCCAAAGAAGGTGTGGCCTTGTCGATGACGCAATGGTATCCGAAAATGGCGCATTTTGATGATTACGGATGGCACTTGGACGAATATGTGGCGCGTGAATTCATTGCGCCTTTTGGCGATTTTGATGTCACGATTCACTTAAATAAGGACTTTGTAGTGGGCGGATCGGGTAAGCTGCAAAACCCAAAACAAGTCAAAGGATATGATCGGTCGGCCAAACCAAACGTTGACAAAAACAATAAAGTAGCTTGGCATTTCAAAGCCAATCAAATCCACGATTTTGCTTGGGCAGCAGATCCTAAGATGGTAGTCGACTCGGCGAAAACCAAAGGCGGCGTAACGGTGTACACCGTTTTTTTGCCCACAGATAAGGAGGTGATTCAAAATTGGAAAACGGCGCTAGGTTTGGCGACGGAATTTTTTGATTTTGCTTCCGCAAAATTTGGTGCGTATCCATGGCCAACGTATAGCATTGTACAAGGTGGCGACGGTGGCATGGAATATGGAACGGCGACACTGGTAACGGGCGGACGGAAACTGGACGGATTGGTCGGTGTCATTTTCCATGAAGCGGCGCACTCTTGGTATCAACATTTGTTTGGCATCAACGAAACGGTCGATGAATGGTTTGACGAGGGTTTTACGAGCTACGTGCAAGATATTGCGTTCCAACAGTTGTTCGACAAGAAAGGCGCTGTTGAAACTAACCCAATGATCGATTCGTACCGCGCGTATTACAAACTCGTGCTGTCTGGAAAAGAAGAACCGATGAGCTTGTTGGCCGATTACTATAAAACCAACTATGGTTATACGCAAAGCTCGTACACCAAAGGTTCGGTATTGGCTGAGCAGTTGGGGTATATCATTGGTAAGGAAAACTTAGAGAAAACATTCTTGGCATTTTATGACCAATGGAAGTTCAAACATCCTACGCCGAATGATTTCAAACGCGTGGCCGAAGAGGTTTCTGGAATCAACTTGAAATGGTATTTCAATCTCTTCATCAATACCACGCGCACCATTGATTATGGTATAGAGCAGGTGACGGATCAGCAAATTGTATTGCGGAATAAGTCGGATCTTGCCATGCCTTTAGATGTGTTGGTAGAATATCAAGATGGTAGTCAGGAGTTGTTTTACATTCCGCTTCGCGAAATGCGCGGACAAAAGCCTGCAGAAGGATATGCGCTGTATGATGGCGTAAAACGGACGGTGTTGGAAGACTGGTTCTGGACAAAACCTACCTACAACATCGCTTTATCTAAAAAGCCAAAGAAAGTAACCATAGATCCTACGCAGCGCTTAGCCGATGTAGAATCGAGCGATAATACGCTGAGTAGATAGCAACAAAAAGAGCCAACTCGGAAGGAATTGGCTCTTTTGCTTTTTTGAGGAAAGAGGATTAGTTTAATCCTCTTTTTTTCATTAAGTGCACGGGATTTGGATCAGCACCGCGGAAGGTACGATACATCTCTGCCGGATTGCCTGTTCCACCGCGCTCTAAGATGTTGCGACGGAATGAACTTGCCGTAGATTGATCGTACAAACCTTTTTCTTTAAAGGCTGCAAACGCATCAGAATCCAATACTTCGGACCATATATAGCTGTAGTATCCCGAAGAATAGCCGCCAGAAAAGATATGCTGGAAGTTCGTCGTTCTATAACGTGGGATGATCGCATCGATCAATCCAATTTTATGCATAGCAGCATCTTCGAATGCGATCGCATCGACCTTAATCGGAGTAGTCGTAGCATGGTAATTCATATCTAGCAACGAAGCGGCTAAGTATTCTACCGTAGCAAAACCTTGGTCAAAAGTGCCTGCTTTTTGCATTTTCGCAATCAACGAATCTGGAATCGCTTCGCCAGTTTCATAATGTTTTGCGTACGTTTTCATGACTGCTGGATCAGCTGCCCAGTTTTCCATGATTTGCGACGGTAATTCTACGAAATCACGTGGTACAGATGTGCCCGACAAGCTTTTGTATTTAACGTTAGATAGTAAACCGTGCAATGCATGACCAAATTCGTGGAACAAGGTGCTCGCTTCATCAAAAGTTAGCAAAGCAGGTTTGTCGCCAACAGGTTTCGTAAAGTTGCACACGATAGAGATTACCGGAGCAACGCGTTTACCATCTTTGTTGTATTGTGAGCGATACGAGGTCATCCAAGCGCCAGAGCGTTTTGAATCGCGCGGAAAGAAATCGGCATATAAGATTCCTAAGTGTGAGCCATCTTTGTCTTTGACCTCGTATACTTCTACTTCTTCGTGGTATACGGGTACATTGTTCAATGCTACAAAGCTTAATCCATAGAGCTTAGCGGCAGTCTGGAAAGCTCCTTCGCGTACTTCTGTTAGGCCAAAGTAAGGTCTAATTTCTTCTTCATTCAATGCGAAGCGTTTCAAGCGTACTTTTTCCGCGTAATAACGCCAATCGTACGGCGCCACTTGAAAGGTATCGCCCGCCAATTTGATCTCTTGCTGCAGATCTGCTTCTTCTACTTTGGCTTTTGCCAATGCAGGTCCCCACAGTTTATTCAATAGGTTGAATACATTTTCAGGATTTTCGGCCATGGATTCTTCCAGTACATAAGCAGCATGTGAAGGATAACCTAACAATTTCGCTTTTTCTAAACGTAGGTTAGCGATTTCAATGGCATTTTTCTTATTGTCAAATTCGCCGCCATTATTTCCGCGCAATTGGTAAGCATTCCAGATTTGCTTGCGCAACTCGCGGTTGTCTGCATATTGTAGGAATGGCATTACCGAAGGGTTAGACAAAGTAAATACCCATTTACCTTCTTTGCCTTTTTCCTTGGCTGTCGCTGCTGCAGCCGCGCGTACACCTTCTGGCAATCCTGCTAAGTCTTTTTCCTCTTCGATCACCAATTCGTAGGTTTTTGCCTCAGCTGGCAAGTTATCACCAAATGAGTTCGTCAGCGTAGACAATTTCGAGTTGATCGCTTTTAGTTTTTCTTTGCTCTCTTTTGGTAAGTTGGCTCCTGCGCGTACAAAACCTTTATAGGTTTCTTCTAGCAATTTAATGTCTTCTTTATCCAGACCCAAAGCATCTTTTTGATCGTAGACGGCTTTGACACGAGCAAATAATTTCGCGTTTAATTGAATCTCGTCGCGGTGTGCGGATAGCACGGGCGCCATATCGGCAGCGATGGCTTGCAAAGAATCCGTTTTGTTGGCCGAATTCAGGTTGCCAAAGATCCCAGCTACTTGACTCAGCATGGAGCCCGCATTTTCTAACGCTAAGATCGTGTTCTGAAAGGTTGGCTCTTCCTCATTATTGACAATAGAATCTACTTCTAAATTGTGCAATTTGAGGGCTTCGGCGTAAGCCGGACGGAAATGTTCGTCTTTGATCTTGTCAAACGGTGGAACATTGAAAGGGGTGTCAAAGAATCCTAACAAAGGGTTGTTCATGTTGTCATTTTGTTTAGATTCTCCACAACCTACTACCATGGAGGTGATCACCATGCAGATAGGCAGTAATCGCTTTTTAATCATGTAAAGTATGTTTAGTCGTCGAAATTTTACCCACAAATGTAGGGATTAATTTCAACTGTATCACGCAGTTTGATGGGGCGATTGGTTATCATTACGCTATGGTTGATTTTAGAACTGCCCAACCATCTGATAGATTTCAGTCATGTAGCGAGCTTCTTCCAGTGATAGCATGAAGTTTCCCCATTCGGGAAAGGTAAATGTGAGCGCCAATTCGGGAAGCGGTGTCGGCAACATCATACGCGATACGCCATCTGGGCAGGTGAAGAATTTTTCTCGGCCTTTGTACGTATGTACGCCGTTTGCAAATTGTTGAAAGTGCTCCCCATCAAAAGATAGCAAGGTGGAATCTTGCCAGATATAATAGGTTTTGCAGCTTGGACAATAGGTGATATGAGTTTGCCCATTCGAGCTGAGCATTCGGGAATGACACATGTGAAATTTATATTTATTTAGATCAAATATAAATAACTAATTATTGTTCTCAAAATATTTTCCACCAAGGTTTTGTAATACCGACGTACCAACTGCCATTTTCTTGTTTAGTAGGATAGGTATTTATGTAGTTTCCTTGGCCAGGATTTCCTTTGCCCGTCTCGATATCAAAAGCATGGCGGTGAAATGGGCAGATTAATTTCCCATCCTCGCACCAGCCCTGAGATAGGTCAGCACCAGCATGCGGGCATTTTGCGCTCGTAATATGTGGCTGGCCGGACTGGTAAACTAAGCAGAGTTTTTTGCCATCCACTTGGATAGAAGATACGCCTTCGCGTTCTGGAATTTTGAATTCGTGCCAAATCATATATAAAGATGAACAAATTGCACGCATAATCGTTGGATATAAATGCAGATTGACAAAGAGTTGTATCTCGCATCTATTGATTATCTTTGTAACACTATGTCGAAGAATTTACAAGTTACCATTGACAAGGATTCAGGTTTCTGTTTTGGAGTGGTCTATGCCATTGATATGGCCGAGGAGATCTTGGAAGAAGAAGGACAGCTTTATTGTCTGGGCGACATAGTGCATAACGATGAAGAAGTCGCGCGACTAAAAGCGAAAGGCTTGCAGATTATCAGCCATGAAGATCTGCCAGGTTTACAAAATGCTAAAGTGCTGATTCGGGCGCATGGTGAAGCGCCAGAAACCTACAGAACGGCCCTAGAAAATAATATTACGTTGATCGATGCTTCCTGTCCGGTGGTGTTAAAACTGCAAAACCGGATTAAAACTTCTCACGATAACAAAGAGAAAATACTCATTTTCGGTAAGCATGGTCATGCCGAGGTGATTGGGTTGAAAGGGCAAACGAACGATGAAGCGTTGGTGTTTCAAGATATTGCTGAGCTAGACGACGTAGAATTGCCACACTCATTTACCTTGTATAGCCAGACGACTAAAAGTGTCGATAAGTTTTACGCGATCAAAGAAGAATTGATCAATCGTGGTCACGAAGTGAAGGCCAATGATACGATCTGTCGTCAAGTGTCCAATCGCTACGAAGATTTGTTGCATTTTGCCCAAGAATATGACCGTATCGTGTTTGTGTCGGGTAAGAAATCTTCGAACGGTAAAGTCTTATACGATGTGTGCAAATCTGCTAACCCAAATAGCTATTTTGTCTCTGATGTAAGCGAACTGGATGCAGCCGTTTTTCAATCTAATGAATCCGTAGGCATTTGCGGTGCTACATCTACTCCAATGTGGTTGATGAAAGATGTAAAAGCATCAATTGAAGCATTGTAAGGTCATTTTTACATCACATTGCGTGCCTTTAAAGAGCGCGATAATGGAGAAATCTTAAATTTGTTGGTACATGAAGAAGAGTGCAAAAAAAGGCATATTGCTGGTGCAATTAGGTACACCGGATAAGCCTACTACACGCGATGTTGGTCGTTATTTAGATGAGTTTTTGATGGATGGCCGGGTAATTGATATTCCTTACTTTACGCGTAATTTGCTGGTAAAAGGTGCGATCGTGCCGCGAAGAGTGCAAAAATCCGCCGAAACCTACAAAACCATTTGGGACGAAGAGACGGGCTCTCCTCTAATGTATTACAGTATAAAGCAGCAAGAAATGCTGCAAGCGGCTTTAGGTGAAGAATATCATGTGGCATTAGCCATGCGCTATCAAAATCCTTCATTACCTGACGTGCTCGGAGAGATGGAAGGCATGTTGTTGGAATCTATTCGCGTCATTCCGATGTTTCCTCAATATGCTTCGGCTACCACTGGATCAGTGATTGATCGCGTAATGGAGATTGTTCGCACATGGCAATACATTCCTTCGATCAGCTTTGTGAATAGCTTTTGTGATGATGATTTGCTGGTAGATGTCATTGCGGAGCATGCGCAACGTCATGATCTGAATAGCTTTGACCATATCCTTTTCAGTTATCATGGATTGCCGGTAAGGCAATTACAAAAAATCAATCCGCGTAAAGAGGAAGCCCCTTGCGAAAGCCATGGCTGTGCGATATGTCGCGAAGCAACCAATCCGTATTGTTATGTGTCACAATGCTACGCCACCACGCGTGCGATTGTACAGAAATTGGGTCTTAGCCCAGAGCAATACTCCGTCTGTTTTCAATCTCGCTTAGGAAAAACACCTTGGATACAGCCGTATACCTCCGATGCTTTGCACGATCTAGCGACAGCGGGTAAAAAGCGATTGTTGGTATTCAGTCCGGCGTTTGTGGCCGACTGTATCGAGACGCTCGACGAGATACAAGTAGAGTACGCCGATGAATTTAAAGCATTAGGTGGCGAAGAGGTGGCGATGGTAGAAAGCCTAAACCTCAATCCAAAATGGATTGAATCTTTGAAGCGCCTGGCGCTAAATGAAAGGAATTAATTATGATGATTATCTATAATACCATTTTACTATTTGTTTTTGACCTATACATATTCTTCGCGCTGCGCAGCTCGGGAATACAGTTTGCCAAAAAGAAATGGTTTACTTGGGTGTGGTGGGGTTACAGCGCAATCCTAGCAGCAGGAGTGTTTATTTCATATAAATACAGTATTCCATTGATGTACCGTTCCATCATCTTGGTAGCATTTTTTATCACGGTCGTGTGCAAGCTGATCTACGTGATTATCCTTTTGATAGATGATATTCGCCGTGGAGGCGTATGGCTCGCTAGATTATTTCGTAAGAAAGGACCCAGTCCAGTTGTCGAAAAACAAGAAGAGCTGGTAGAAGAAAAAAAACACGGTATTAGCCGATCAGATTTTTTATTAAAGTCGGGTCTTGCCGTAGCATCTATACCTTTTTTTCCGCTTACTTGGGGAGTAGTTTCTAGTGCGTACGATTATAGAATTCGTCATCAGAAATTATACCTTCCCAACTTGCCCAAAGAATTTCATGGTATGAAATTGGGGCAATTGTCGGATGTGCACTCCGGTTCTTTTTACAATCGCAAAGCGGTATTGGGAGGCGTAGAAATGTTGTTGGGTGAGAAACCAGATGTGATCTTTTTCACGGGTGATTTGGTGAATAATGAAGCGTCGGAAATGCGCGATTACCAAGATATATTCGCTAAAGTCAAGGCAGAATTAGGCGTGTTTTCTGTATTGGGGAATCATGATTATGGCGATTATAAGTACGGTTTTGAAGATTCGGCCGCGAAGCGTAAGAACTTTCAAAATCTAGTAGATACCCACAAAGTCATGGGCTGGGATCTACTTCGTGATGAAAATCGCCGTATCACGATGGGAAGCGAAAGTATCTCTATTGTGGGTGTCGAAAACTGGGGTATGGGTCGTTTTCCAAAAAAAGGAGATTTGGATAAAGCATTGCAAGGTACCGATGAAGATGCGGTCAGATTGTTGATGTCGCACGATCCATCACATTGGCGCGCACAAGTATTAGATAGCGATGTCGACGCGATGTTTGCTGGTCATACGCACGGCATGCAGTTTGGTGTGCGTGCCGAACATTTTCAGTGGAGTCCAGCGCAGTATATCTATCCAGAGTGGGCAGGTTTGTACAAAGAGGGAAACAAGCAATTGTATGTGAATACAGGCTTTGGCTTCTTAGGTTATCCAGGCCGTGTGGGCATACTACCAGAGATTACGATCTTCGAATTGCTGCGCGGCGAAGCGTAATATGCCACCGCGAAGACTGCACGTTATTGTATGGATTCCAGCGCTTGTTGCAGATCTGCTTTGAGATCGTCAATATGCTCAATCCCGACGGAGATGCGCAGCAAACCTAAAGGGAAAGCTGGTTTGCTTTGTGTTCCGGGCTGCTGTGTAGAATTCCACAAACTAGCTGGATGCGTTATCAATGATTCTACGCCGCCCAAGCTTACTGCATTGGCAAAGATCTCGAGTTTCTCTAACAGACGTTGCGCATTGGCGTAAGCCTTTTGTTCATCCTCTCCAGCCAATTCTATCGACAGCATTCCGGTAAATCCACGCATTTGTTTACTGGCCAAGGCATGTTGCGGATGCGAAGGCAAACCCACATAAGTGACTTTTTGAACACTCTTTTTTCCACCCAGCCAAGTCGCTAGTTCTAGCGCATTTTCATTGATTTGTTTGATACGGAGCGAGAGCGTTTTGAGTCCGCGTAGTAATAGCCAAGAATCCATCGGGCTGAGCGAAGCGCCTAACAGCAGTGATCTGCGCCAAGCTTTATGAATAAATTCCTTGCTGCCACAGATTGCGCCAGCGGTCAAATCGCTATGGCCGCCCAAATACTTCGTGGCACTATGTACCACGGCATCGATTCCAAAATCGATGGGCGTTTGGTTAATCGGGGAAGCAAACGTATTATCAACTAGGGTGAAGATCTGATTTTTTCGCGCCAATTGCGTCACCGCTTCCAGATCCGTGATTTCTAGATTGGGATTAGACGGCGTTTCCAAATAAATCAACTTCGTGTTTTTCTGAATCGCCTGCTCAAATTCAGCGATGTTTGTCTGATCTACATGCGTTACTTCGATGCCGTAAGCAGGGAGAAATTCTCGGAAGAAAACCTGTGCAGCAGCATAATGCGCCTTTTGCACAATGACGTGATCTCCTGCTACGACGGTAGCCAGCACTGCAGTAGAAATCGCCGCCATACCGGTAGCCAGTAAAAGCGCATCTTCCGATTTTTCTAGCTTAGCTAAAAGCTCGCCGAGCTGGCTGTTGGTTGGATTACCATGTCTATGATAGAAATAGGGAGATTTGGTTCCAGTAGCATCAGATAATTGTTCCTCCATAGTCTCGGCCGCCAAGTAAGTCGCCGTCTGATAAATGGGCGGTGTCACCGCTCGTGTATCATTGTACTGCTCGCCCTCGTGAATCAAATCCGTTTCTACTTTTCTCATAAACTCATTTTTTTCTAATATAAGAAAAAGTCTGGCAAGATAGTAGACTATTTAGTTAGTGGCTTTTTGGCAGAATTACAACACTTCCATCAACTTGGCACGAAGGGCGTCGCCATGCAGATTGCGGCCGATGATGATGCCTTGAGGATCTACCAAGATATTTTGAGGAATCGCTTTGACACCATAGATCAAGCTCGCGTAGTTATTCCAGCCCTGCAAATCCGAGATATGCTTCCAAGTCAGGTTGTCATCTTTTACCGCTTTAGCCCAATTTTCGAATTCTGAGTCGAAGGAAATACCTAATATTTCAAAGTTTTTGCCCTTAAATTCTTCATAAAGCGCCACCAATTTTGGATTTTCTTCGCGACAAGGTGGGCACCAACTCGCCCAAAAATCGACCAACACATATTGTCCTTGCAGATCAGATAGTGCATATGGCGATCCTTCTAGATCAAACTGGGTAATGCTAGGTGCTTTCTTGCCGACCGAACTATTTTCTAACGCTTGTAGGTATCGATCAAAAATCTGCCCTTGCGTGCTTTTACGAACTTTTTTGTCCAGTTTCTTAAAAAGCAGGGTCAGTTCTTTGTAATCCGGATCGTAGCCGCCAACTTTCTGAATCAATGCAATGCTACCCACATCCTGGGGATTTGCAGTTATTTTTTCTACTAATTCTTCTTTGGATTGCGAAAAGGCCATGATGGGTAGGCAAAATATCAGGAATGCAAGTAGTGACTTCATAGATTTATCGTTTTTGTAAATTTAATTAAAGTTAGACTGACGATGTGCAAAAAGTTTAAATATGACGTATGTCTCAGAGCTGCATTTATTTAATTCCGTAGCAGTTCGAATATTTTTGATCGATATTTCTTCGATTCAGCCAAAATTTTCTGTGTTTTTCGTTACATTTGCTATTCTATCACTACCGTAATAAAACTTATTTTAATAGAATGGCCAGATTAAATTTATTGGAAGAAACTCGGTTTGAGAAGGTGCCTGTGAAGGTATATCCAACAGCAGATGAAGCGTCGATCGACGTAGCCCATCGTATTTCACACTTAATTCAAAGCAAACAACACAATGGTGAAAAAGCAATCTTAGGCTTGGCTACCGGTGCTACGCCGATCAAAGTGTATCGTGAGCTAGTGCGTTTGCACCGCGAGGAAGGATTAAGCTTTCAAAATGTTGTCACGTTCAACTTGGATGAATATTATCCAATGCATCCGATGGCAGATCAGAGCTACGTTTCTTTCATGAAAAAACATCTGTTTGATCTGGTTGATATTCCTACTGAAAATATTCATATTCCAGATGGTACCGTTCCTGCAGATCAGGTACATGCTTACTGTGAAGAGTACGAGCGCAAGATCAGCAGTTATGGCGGTTTAGATATTCAATTATTAGGTATTGGTCGTACAGGTCACATCGGTTTCAATGAGCCTGGTTCTGCGCCCAACTCTGGAACGCGCTTAGTCACTTTAGATGATTTGACGCGTAGAGATGCGTCTAGAGATTTTGGTGGTAAGGAAAATGTACCTACTAAGGCCATTACGATGGGAGTTGGTACGATCTTCAAAGCCAAAGAGATTATCTTGATGGCTTGGAATGAGAAGAAAGCCGAGATTGTTAAGAAAGCTATTGAAGGGGAACTTTCGGCAGATATCCCAGCTACCTACCTGCAACTTTCTGATAATGTAGAATTCATCTTAGATCAAGATGCGGCTTCTTTATTGACGCGTTTTGATACGCCTTGGTTGGCCCAAGATGTAGTCTGGACAGACGAATTAGCCAAAAAAGCGGTTGTTTGGCTTTCTTTGGAATTGGATAAAGCGATTCTGAAATTGACGGACGACGATTATAATACACACGGTATGGCGCAGTTGGTGACCGAAAAAGGACCGGCTTACGGTATCAATATCCGCGTGTTCAACGAATTGCAACGCACCATTACGGGTTGGCCAGGCGGTAAGCCAGGAGTAGATGATTCCAATCGTCCAGAGCGTGCTAATCCCGCTTCTAAAAATGTGATTCTCTTCTCTCCACATCCAGATGATGATGTGATCTCGATGGGCGGTACGTTTATTCGCTTGGCAGATCAAGGCCATCAGGTACATGTGGCATACCAGACTTCTGGCAATACCGCGGTATGGGACGATGATGTATTACGCTATTTGGAGTTTGTGATTGATTTTGCGTCTAGCGCTGAGGAAAAAGAAGCCAAACAAAAAATATATGACGAAGCTAGAACATTCTTCGAGTCTAAAAAACCAAATCAGGTGGATCCAGAAGTGATCCGTACGATCAAAGGTTTGATTCGTAAAGGAGAAGCTATTGCTGGAGCACGTTTTGTCGGATTGCCAGATGAGCATATTCATTTCCAAGATTTGCCATTCTATGATCGCGGTAAATTTTCTAAAGAAGTGGATTTTGAAGACGATATCCAACAAACCATGGAACTACTTCGTCGGGTAAAACCACACCAAGTGTTTGCAGCAGGTGATTTTGCCGATCCACATGGCACGCACCGTGTATGTTTTGATATTATCCTGCAAGCATTGATCCGCTTGAGAGAAACGGATGAATGGACGAAAGATTGTTGGTTGTGGTTGTACCGTGGCGCATGGCACGAATATCCTATCCACGAGATCGAAATGGCGGTGCCGCTTTCTCCACAAGAGGTGAAGCGCAAGCGTATTGCGATCTTTAAGCACCAATCGCAGAAAGATGTGCCGGTATTCCCTGGAGATGATCCACGTGAATTCTGGGTGCGTGCAGAAGATCGTACGAGCGAGACAGCAGGTTTATATCACCAACTTGGACTGGCAAACTACGAGGCTATTGAAGCATTCGTGCGCTGGAAATTCTAGTCATTGACAATTCATGGTGCGAAAGCACCAACAGATATAAAGATGAGCCTTTCGGAAATGATTTTTCGGAAGGCTTATTTTTGTACGATCAATTGGGGCGCTAGGGCTTCCATCGCTTTGCGAATGTATTTGTCATCGCGGTTTTTGACCTTGAAATATGCCTCGCGCCCAAAATAATAACGTCCGACCAGCGCTTCGATATCTGTTTGAATCAGATCATGCAGATCGCGTTGTTTTTGTGCAGAAACTTCGATACCTCCTGTTTTGTTCAGGAACTCAATAAAGGCCAAATATTCGGTATAAGGTAAATTGTAACCCTGTAGAAAGTTCTCGATAGAATAGGCAGGGAGCTGCTTGGTGAATCGTTCGTAGACGAATTGATCCAAGTAATTTGATTTTGAGATTTGTTGATACAACAAGCTCAATTCGTTGTAATCTCGTGGAATGAGAATATCCGGTACAATACCTCCACCAGAATAGACTTCGCGACCCATGCCGGTTTTGTACGCCTGTCCATGCGCGTACAATGTATCCAATGCCCACAATCCTTTGTACAAACTGGTCTTCGCATCCATATTGGACCAGTTGGCGCTATATTTTTTCTGAATGCTTCTGCCTAGCGGCGTAAAGTATTTGGCAATGCTGAGATTAATCGTAGATCCGTCCGCAAAATCAAATTGCTCTTGCACAATCCCTTTTCCATAGCTGCGACGACCGATAATCGTGCCGCGATCCCAATCCTGAATAGCTCCCGCCACGACTTCACTAGCCGATGCCGTGCGATCATTGACCAATATCACCAATTTGCCATCCTTAAATTCCCCAGTACGCTCTGAAAAATATTCGCGTCGCTTTTCATGCGCACCTTCTGTATACACGATGAGGCGTTTGTCCGAGAAAAATTCGCCCGCCAATTGTATCGCAACATGAAAATATCCGCCACCATTGTCCCGGAGATCAAGGATTAAGTTTTGCGCTCCTTGTTTTTTCAACTGTATGATAGCCGATCGAAATTCATCAGCGGTACGCTGACCAAACCTACGGATGCGAACGAATCCTACGGTTGGCTCGATCATGTAGGCTACGTCCAATGAACTGACATTGATCTGATCGCGCGTCGCTTTGATAGGCACTGGAAGCTCGATGTTCTCTCGTTTGATGTGGAAGCTGACCTCCGAGCCGCGATTGCCACGGATCAACTTGTCTACTTCTTCTTTAGAAACGCCTACACCAGCGAGTTGCTTATTGCCTATACGCAAGATACGGTCCCCCACTTTGAAGCCGGCTTTATCAGCTGGTCCATTGGTAATCAATCCCACGATCAAGAGTGTGTCGTTCAGGTTGAAGTATTCCATTCCAATGCCTTCAAAAGTTCCTTCGAGGATTTCGGTTTGAGACTGAGATTCTTTCGGAAGTAAAAAGCTAGAATAAGGATCTAAGTGGGCAATAATATGATTAATCGCTCCATTTTGTATCGAATCGGTATTGATGCTATCCACATACGCGGCAGAGATCAGATCGACCACCTGTTGCAGCTTGTACGTATTATCAGAAAGGCCAATAGGTACGAGGGTATTTCCTGGCTTATTACCTTGCTGATCTGCATAGTTTTGCCCTAAAATTAACCCCAGCACTAATGTCGCGCCATAAGTGGCGGCAACAAAAATATTTTTCCTAGTCTCCTTCTGCATTTACGTGGTTTGGAAAGCAAAATTACTTGCAATATCACACTATTTAAAATGTAATAACAATTATTTTACGTACAAAATACAGTCCAACATGTTTTTATAAAAATAAATAAATTGTAATATTTGAAAAAATCTTTAAATGCACGAAATAGAGCCTTTTTACAGCTGGAGAGATGATTACATTGCGTCAGAAGATGAGCGCAGTCCATTCTATGGAATGGAGTATAGTGAGTTTGAGTTTGATAAGAAGATCTACAATTTTCTACTGCATCCGCAATGGGATGAATTTGGGTCGCATACGCTATACCTCAAAGTTTTGTACGCCGACTATGATCGCGGATACGCGATTATCGAGCTGATCGGAGAGTGGAACGATGCCATCTACAACGATGTCATGATGATGAAGCGAGAGCTCATCGACGTGATGATCAATGCGGGCGTTACCCAGTTTGTATTGATCGGAGAAAACGTGTTGAACTTTCATGCCTCGGACGATTCGTATTACGAAGAGTGGTTTCAGGATATCGAGGATGGTTGGATAGCTGGAGTCAATTTTCGTCCGCACGTGATCGAGGAGTTTGTGCGCAATCAGATCGATTATTATGTGAGTTTTGGCGATTACCTCAATGATTTTCCTTGGCGCACGCTCAAGCCCAAACAATTGTATCATCATATCAAGGAACACCTCAACAGAAGATTGGGTATGTGACCTTAATGTGACATTTCAGTTTGCCTGCGGTGGTTTACACATTCCCCAAAAAGGCTTATTTTCATTAACTTTGCTTTATACATAACAATCATATTTTACTATGTCATTCAGAATCGAGAAGGATACGATGGGCGAAGTCCAAGTGCCTGCAGACAAATACTGGGGAGCACAAACGGAGCGTTCACGCAATAATTTTAAAATAGGTCCTTCGGCCTCTATGCCGAAAGAAGTGATCGATGGTTTTGCTTACTTGAAGAAAGCTGCTGCTTATGCGAACTACGATTTGGGCGTGTTGCCTGTAGAGAAAAGAGATACCATCGCAGCGGTTTGTGATGAAATATTAGCAGGCAAGCTAGATGAGCATTTTCCATTAGTGATCTGGCAAACAGGTTCTGGTACGCAGTCGAACATGAACCTGAACGAGGTCATTGCCAATCGTGCGCAAGTACTAGCTGGCGGTCAGATCGGTGAAGGTGAGGCGATCTTGAAAGCGAATGACGATGTGAATAAGTCACAATCTTCTAACGATACGTATCCGACAGGAATGCATATTGCCGCGTACAAAGCAGTAGTAGAAACAACCATCCCTGGCGTGACGCAATTGCGCAATACCTTGGCGAAGAAAGCCGCTGATTTCAAAGAAGTGGTGAAAATTGGTAGAACGCACTTAATGGATGCTACGCCAATCACTTTAGGACAAGAAATCTCTGGTTATGTAGCGCAATTGGATTACGGTTTGCGTTCGTTGAATAGCAGCCTTTCTCACTTATCCGAAATCGCATTGGGCGGTACCGCTGTAGGTACAGGGTTGAATGCGCCAGAAGGTTATGATGTGTTGGTCGCTAAATACATTGCTGAATTCACAGGACATCCATTTGTAACGGCTCCTAACAAATTTGAGGCGTTGGCAGCACACGATGCGATTGTAGAATCTCACGGTGCATTGAAGATGTTGGCGGTTTCTTTGAATAAAATTGCGAATGATGTCCGTATGTTGGCATCAGGTCCGCGTTCGGGAATTGGTGAAATATTGATTCCAGAAAACGAGCCAGGATCTTCTATCATGCCTGGAAAAGTAAACCCAACGCAATGTGAGGCATTGACGATGGTGGCAGCACAGGTAATGGGTAACGATGTCGCCATCACGATCGGTGGTACGCAAGGACATTATGAGTTGAACGTATTCAAACCTTTGATGGCGTACAACTTCTTGCAGTCGGCACGCCTAATCGGAGATGCCTGTATGTCGTTTGATGAGCATTGTGCACAAGGAATCGAGCCTAATCATACGCGTATCAAAGAGTTGGTAGACAACTCCTTGATGTTGGTAACTGCACTGAACACAAAAATCGGTTATTACAAATCGGCCGAAATCGCGCAAACAGCGCATAAGAATGGTACAACCTTGAAAGAGGAAGCCGTTCGCTTGGGTTACGTCACTGCGGAAGATTTTGATGCGTGGGTGCGCCCAGAGACGATGGTTGGAAACATCAAATAGTATATTATTTTTACGATGATAAATAGATATCGTAGCCAAGCATGCCTACTTTTAGTGGGCATGCTTTTGTTTTCTGCTAGCTGTGTGCGGCAATCCGAAATGCAAACTACAGGAGCTGATTTTTTTCAGGGCGAGTGGGTGCAGGATTCCATTCCCGGTCAAGAGCAGATGCTGCATTATACCTTGCACGAATTCAAGGTGACCTGTGATTCTATTTATGCCACACTGCGGGTCAATTCGACGGTGAAAAACATGTCGGATAGCTGTTTTGGGTCTGGTAGTTGGACAGAATATGCCAAGGGCGTCTATGTGGTACGGGGCGATAGCTTAATTGTGGATGGCTTGTACACTAAACCCAATTTTAAACAAAAGATTTCTGGTTGTTATCGATCTGGAACGTATATTCCAAGATTCAAAATAACGGCACAAAGCGCGGATAGTGTGGTGCTAGAAAGCCGCTTCGATCAGCGACCTATCGTCATCCGCAAAACGGCAGATATTACTTGCGTGCCCAAGCCACGTTGGGAATATTAAAATAGAAATTTTAAAGTTTCACATCTGCCCAGATCGGGTAGTGATCGGAAAACTTGCGTTTTACGATGCCGTAATCCAATACATCATAGTCAGAAAAGATATAATCGATCTGTAGTATTGGGAATACCTCAAAGTGGGTAACGCCCCAGCCATTGCCTTTCTTTTGGAAGGCATTGTTCATGTTTTTTCCGATCGTATTCACGCTAAACGACATCGGCGTATCGTTGAAGTCGCCCATCACCAACTTAGGATGTTTGGTCGTCTCAAAATGAGCTAAGAGATATTCCACTTGTCTGCTGCGGTAATAAAAGGCATCTTTCAATTTACGGCCTACGCGTTTACCAGCTGCTTTTTCATCATCGGCACCAGACGGGTTTTTAATGAAATCTTTGTCTTCGTCTTGCAACAAGAAAGAACGTAAGTGCACATTATATACTCTAATCGTGTCCTGATCTTTGACAATATCCGTAAATACAATACGGTTGATCCCGTAAGAATAGTCATTGATTACGCCCGCATCTACAATCGGATATTTGGAAAACGTCACATGTCCGTAGCCGTGATACGCATTTTCATTGGCCGGAGAAAAGTAGTAATCTTTAAAATCGCAGGCCTTCTTCATCTTTTCGGTGAATTTCTGTTCGCCAGTCACCGTGCTCTGAAACTCCTGCATGCACAGCACATCAGGCTGATGGTCTTGCACGAGCTTAATCACGCTATCTTGCGTTTGCGTATTCTTATCCTGAATCGCCTGAAAGAGATGTACGTTGTAAGACATTACCCGAAGGGTGCTATCTTCTGCGGTTGCTGCCGCTGTGCTACTATTAAATGTAATATGCTTGGTCATCAACGGCCAGCCAATCAATATGGCGACGAGCGATGCAATGGCAAATTTGGGTTTCTTAATAAGCCAATAAAATACAAAGACGATATTAGCGAGAAGAATAGGAGGGTAGGCAAGACCAAAAATTGCGGTCGGCCAGAAGAAGGTCGGATTTACAAAAGATGCCGAATAACTGGCAAATAGCGCCAATAATGCAAGCGCATTGAGCAGCAAGATCAATTTACTAAAAAAACCAAGTTTATTCGTATGTCTGGGCATGGTACTACTTTTCCTGCTTGCTGGCTTTAAAGAGGATTTCTTTTTCAAAAGCGCTTAGACTGTCATATCCATTGAGTGATATTTTGTCTAAGATCTCATCGATGACCTCCTGATTGGGAAGATCTGCTCGGTAACTTTTGTATGTTGGCCCTGTCGGTTTGTGATGTACTACCTTTAGTGAATGTCTCTTTTTCTTACGAAGCAAAAGGCTCCAATCATTCCCCTGTTTTAGTGCGTGCATAAAGCCGACCCCCCAAATGATAGCAACCGCATAAGCTCCAGCAGCAGATTGATCATTTAGGGTATAATAACCCAATTGTAATGCCAAATATATCAGACCGATGGTGCGTAAGCGTACATTACCAAATAAAAACAATCGAATCTCGGTTTCTGGCACTAGAATCAGTAATGATCCAATCACAGCAGCATTAGCTACTGCTCCACTGTAGAGATAAGAAGCGCCTTGCTGCGCGAATACTTGGAGCTGACCCATGCCCAGATACATGAACGCTCCCCATATGATCGCACCAATATATACCGTAATCAATTGACGCGTTTGCAGCAGATTGAGGAAAATACGCCCCGTCCAATACAGCCACAAGCAGTCAAACAGTAATTCTAATAAATTCTGATTGAGAAAAGAATACGTGAGTAATGACCAAGGTTGCTGTAAGAAAACCGAAAAAGATTTGGGGAGACTCAGCAAAGCCAAGGTTTGATCAAATAGGGGCAATGTGATGGTCTCTGTGTCGTACAACAGATCAAAGATGTAGATCAGTACGAATAGCAGAATTTTCGTCGAGATAATATAGGGTACAGGAGATCCGGAACGATACGTCGTTCGCAAAAATTCCTTCAAAGTCCCTTCGTTATACATCACCTATTCTAATAAAAGTTGGTACGTCTGATTCCCCAAGCTTTGAGTAGGATAAAACCACAAACAGCACCGCCTACGTGCGCTAAATGCGCAATGGAGGAGCCACTCTGAGCAAAGCCAAGATAAATTTCAATCAAGATATAGCCGCCTACAAAATATTTGGCCTTGATAGGCACGGGAATAAATAGGAACTGCAACGGCATATTAGGGTATAAGTATGCGAATGCCAATAAAAGTCCGAAAATAGCTCCGGATGCACCCACCATTGGTGTTGTGTATACCGAACGAAGTAAGTCATAACTATCTGGATCCATCGGACGAGTTGGACGTACGCTATTGCTATACACGTCAATTTCTAGCCAGTCGCGTGCGCTGATAGTACCCGTTGCCTGATATACTTCCACGGCTTGCACGCCATATTGCAATACTAACGCACCTAAACCACATATCAAATAATAATTCAGAAAGCGCTTGTTGCCTAGTACTTGCTCAATGATAGATCCGAACATGACCAAGGCAAACATATTAAAGAAGATATGCATTAAATTGCCATGCATAAACATATACGTGATGGGCTGCCAGATCTTGAATAAAGGAGAGTCCGGATAAAAAACACCAAAGAAGAAGGTAGATCCAGAAAAAATTGCTGACCCGACAAAGAATATCACATTAATAATAAGCAGGTTCTTGGCAATAGGAGGTAAGTTATTCAACGGATTCATACAATCTTTAAAGTATAGTTTTTGTTATTATAATGTTTTTGCAAATCGCTCTGCCAGCTCTTGCAGCGTAAACGTGATGATGATCGGCTTTCCTTGCAAAGAGATGTTCGGTACGGCACAGGCAAATAGTTTGTCTATCAAATCTGCCATCGAGGCATGGTCAAGTGCTGTGCCAGTTTTCAGCGCAGCACTACGCGCCAAGCTTTTTGCCAGATTTTCGCGTTTGCTCATTTTGAGCTCATCCTTATTGTTTTTAAAATCTTCGAGCAATTGCTCAATCACCGTAGTCTCGTTCAGGTGATTGCCCACATCCGCCGGAATACCGTCTACAATATACGTTGTTTTTCCAAATGGGCGTAATTGAAATCCTAGAGACTGTATATCTGGTAATATCTCCTGCATCAATGCCGCGTCGGAATTGCTTAATTCGATCGTTTGTGGGAACAAACTTTGCTGGCTCAACCCTTGCTGACGTTCCAGATGTTCCACAAATTGCTCATACAAAATGCGTTCGTGCGCGGCTTGCTGATCAATCAGCATAAAACCCGAATGGATCTGCGATACAACGTATCTGTTATGCAGTTGAAAAGGTTGCTTGACGACTCTGGTTTTGATTTCTTCTTGCTCCGCCGGTTCTCGTTCTTCAGTAGGGATTAACGGCAATTGTTGTGCAGCGTTATCCTGTTCGGTAATCTGATATAAGGTGTCCCAGTTTTGCGGGATAGCGGTTTTTTTCTCAAATCCCATCGCGTAATCTGCACTACGCGTAGAGGTGCGCGTGCTACTACCGCCTTCCGATTCAAATGGGTTGAAACTCGGGTTGAACGTAATCGTTGGTGCTTGGATCTCGTCCAACGGTTTTTGGGAGATCATATGATTAAAGCTCGTCTCCTGATTGAAATCCAGCGTAGGAGCGATATTGTATCGACCCAACGAACGCTTTACGGCCGAACGAAGAATGGCATAGATGGATTTTTCATCCTCATACTTGATCTCCGTTTTCGTCGGATGTACGTTGATATCGATCTTCGCAGGATCAATATCTATGCATAGCACATAAAAAGGGAATGAATCAGAGGGAAGAATATCTTCAAACGCATTCATCACCGCGTGATTCAGATATGGATCTTTTACAAAGCGTTTGTTTACAAAGAAAAACTGCTCACCGCGCGTTTTCTTCGCAAACTCCGGTTTCCCTACAAAACCCTGAATACGCAAGATTGTCGTATCCTCTTCGACGGGTACCAAGCGTTGGTTGTAGCTATTTCCAAACAAATGTACAATACGTTGTTTCAATACCTCTTTGGGTAGGCGAAAAACTTCGTTGCCATCGCTATGCAAAGAGAAGCTAATTTCGGGGTGCGCTAAAGCGACACGCTGAAATTCGTCAATGATATGGCGCATCTCCACCGCATTGCTCTTTAGGAAATTGCGGCGAGCGGGTATATTGTAAAAAAGATTTTTGATGCAGATATTGGTTCCGGCAGGAATATTTTCTGGGTATTGATCCAATACAGTAGAGCCTTCGATTTGTACAATCGTGCCCAGCTCATCTTCGACTCGTCTGCTGCGCAATTCCACATGGGCAATAGCGGCAATAGAAGCCATCGCTTCACCACGAAATCCCATCGTGCGGATGGCAAATAGATCTTCTGCTTTCCGAATTTTTGAAGTAGCGTGCCTTTCAAAACAAAGGCGTGCATCTGTCACGCTCATGCCACAGCCGTTGTCGATCACTTGGATCAGCGATTTTCCGGCGTCTTTTACGATCAGTTTGATCTGATCTGCTCCAGCATCAATCGCATTCTCCACCAGTTCTTTCACAGCCGAAGCGGGTCGTTGTACAACTTCTCCAGCAGCGATCTGGTTGGCCACAGCATCTGGCAATAGTTGAATGATATCCGACGTCATAACGCGAAGTTACAAAAATGCTTTATTATCACTGGATGACATTAGTCGAAAAATAAAGCGTTATATTGGATTTGAAAATAAGAAATAGTGGAATGGAGAAGATCTTAGTTATAGTCATACATCCCGATTTAGAAAATTCGGTCATCAATAAAAGATGGATGAGTGCTTTACAGCAAAATCCGGAGCGATAACATGTACATGATTTGTATCGGGAATATCCCACCGGCGTAATCGACGTAGCGGCAGAACAACAGCTCATCGAACAATACGATAAAATTGTGTTCCAATTTCCATTCCATTGGTTTAGCAGTCCACCACTTTTTAAAACATGGCTGGACAAGGTGTTTACCTATGGTTGGGCGTACGGTAGTAAAAGTGGTTTTAAAATGGCAGGCAAGAAAATTGCGCTCGCAATTTCTGTCGGTGTTGCTGAAGAAATGTATAACGCCGAAGAAAAGTATAAATATACGTTGGAAGAGTTAACAAGACAATTCGAACTGACTTTTGATTACGTAAAAGCGGATTATCGGCCATTGTTTGCGTACTATGGTCTGGAGTTGAATGCGGAGGAATCGTGGATCGCTCAGAGTGTGCCTTTCTATATGGAGTATCTAGATGCTTTGTAACATCTGCCGATGGCATCCGCTGTTTTCTTGATGCAATTACTATCTTGTGAGCTCAATATAAACTTTATGAGAATAGTATTTAATATCCTACTTGTCTTACTCATTTCTAGCTGTGTGCAGTCGGAGCAAAAACAAACGGTAGCGGCGCAAGAAGGTAAAGTAGGAGAGTGGCATGATTTATTGCACGGTGATTCGTTGACGGGTTGGCATTTGTACAATGCTGGAAATGCAGCTTCCAAATGGAAACTGCAACAAGGCGAGTTGATCTGCGATCCGCACAAGTCGGATGGCGTATTCGGTGATCTCATCACCGATAAAGAATACCAAGATTTTGAATTGGATCTGGAGTGGAAAGTGAATAAGGGCGGAAATAGCGGCATTCTGATTAATGTAAAAGAAGATTCGGCTTATGCGGCTACTTTTGCGACAGGCTTGGAGATGCAATTGTTGGATAATCAATTTGCTGAGCCGCGGCATCAACGGGATTCTACGCACTGGGCGGGCTGCTTGTATTCGGTAGATTGTAAGGCAGAAAATTCTTTGCCATTGCCCTACGGGCAATGGAATAAAGCACGTATTGTACAACAAAAAGGAAAAGTAAGCTTTTGGTTGAATGACAAATTGACTTTCGAACGCGAAGTGGATTCACCTGCGTTTCACGAATTAGTGAGCAATAGTCCAATTACGGCTTATCCTGACTTTGGAAAGTATGCTTCAGGTAGGATTGCTTTACAAAACCATACCGACTCCGTATCCTTTCGGAATATCCGGATCAAGGAACTGCGTTAAGGATTTAATTCCGATTCCTTATACAAAAAGGCGACATTGCACTTGCTACAATGTCGCCTTTTTGTAAGTTACAGTCCGGCTAGATATAGTATTTATTCCACGACTTCCGGTACAAACTTCATCGAGATGGAGTTCACGCAATGACGTGTATTCTTCGCTGTAAAACCTTCGCCGTTAAATACATGGCCTAAATGCGCGCCGCAAGCGTTGCATAGGATTTCGGTGCGCCGACCATCCGCATCCGTATCGCGCCGTACCGCTCCTTCTATTTCGTCGTCGAAGCTTGGCCAGCCACAGAAAGATTCAAACTTATCTTCTGATCGGTATAAAGGAGCGTCACAGCGCTTACACAAATACGTGCCTTGTTGTTTGTTGTCCAACAAGTCGCCCGTGAATGGTCGCTCTGTTCCTTTATCCTCAATTACATATTTCTCTTCTGCGGTTAATTCGTTATACTTGCCGTTGTTCATTTCTGTTCGTTTTTTAGTGGATTCACTACCACAATTCACTTGTAGCAATGAAATCCAAATGATGCCCAAAATTATAAGTAATTTCATGCGTAAATTGTTTACATCTGTATACAAAAATACGAAATAAACCCATTTAAATGCCGTTTTAAGGCTATTATTTAGAACGGTTATAAATTAAACTATTCAGTCACCAAATTGTCAGGGATTGTTTAAATAGTTATACTTTTGTGCAAAGTTTAGTGGGGTGAAAACTCTACTTTCAAAGAGATTTTGAATATATCATACACATTAAAATAGTATAAAGTGCTAAATATGAGAAATATCTCATCCGTTTTGGGAAAGCTGGCGAAGTCAATATCAGTTGGTTTGGTGTTGTTGTTTGCCGTTACAAGTGTATCAAATGCGCAGGATGCCTCTAATGGAGGTGCTCTTTTTAAAGCAAACGCGTGTAATTCTTGTCACGCTGTTGGTCGTCAGTTGACGGGGCCAGATTTGGCAGGATTAACCGATCGTCGTGAAGAGTCTTGGATTATCAAGTGGGTGCACAATCCACAAGGGATGGTCGATTCTGGCGATCCACAAGCCGTGGAGTTAAAAGGAAAGTTCCCTACAATGATGGCTCCTTACAGCCACCTATCTGATGATGATGTACGTGATATCATCGCGTACCTTCAAGCAGAAGAGGCAAAGGCGGCTGCCAAGAAAGAGCAAGCTGCGGCGCAAGGTGGTGGTGCAGGTGGTAGCCAAGGTGCAAGTACATTGATGATTGTCATTGTATCTGTATTGGTGGTTATCGTGGTAGGTGTTTCTATCTTATTGTCTCGTATCACGAAGACTTTAGAAAAAGTAATCGATACCAACAAAGAATCAATTGACGTAGCTACAGCAGAATATGCTGCTCGCGGATCGAAGTTTGGTCAGTTTGCCAAAGCATTCGTTCGCAATAAGAAATTGGTATTCTTTGCGGTCTTGATGATTGTGGCACTTCTAGGTGTTGTCGGTTGGAAGACGGGTTGGAATGTGGGTGTGCATCAAGGTTATCAGCCGGTACAGCCTATTAAATTCTCGCACCAGATTCACGCTGGTGTTAATCAGATCGAGTGTCAATACTGTCACGGCGGTGCGTTCAAATCTAAGAATGCATCTATTCCGTCTGCAAACGTATGTATGAACTGTCATAATACCATTACTGCTGGTGATCACTATGATAATGATAGTGGTATCTCTCCAGAGATTGCCAAATTGTACCGCGCGGTAGATTGGGATCCAGAGACACGTACTTACGGTAACGATACCCGTCCGATTGAGTGGATCAGAATCCACAACCTTCCAGATTTCGCTTATTTCAACCACTCACAACACGTTGTTGTTGCAGGTGTAGAATGTCAGACTTGTCATGGTCCGATCGAATCCATGGAAGAAGTATATCAATATTCTCCACTAACCATGAAATGGTGTATCGATTGTCACCGCGAAACTTCGGTAGACACCGACAATCAGTACTACGATCAATTAATCGAGGCACACGATAAATTGAAAAAAGGAGAGAAAATGACAGCCGCAATGATCGGTGGTCTAGAGTGTGGTAAGTGTCACTATTAATCAAATCAGAAAAAACGCAATCTTAATATACAGCTTTACATGGATAGCAACAAAAAATATTGGAAAGGGTTAGAAGAGCTAAATCAAACTCCTGCGTTCGTACAGTCGAGCAAGGGTGAGTTTTCTGAGTCGATTCCCGTAGAGGATGTGTTGAATGAAGAAGGATTGAGCACCAAAACACCTCGCCGTGACTTTCTAAAAGTCTTAGGTTTTGGTTTGGGCGCTGTTTCCTTGGCTGCTTGTCAAAATACACCTGTTCACAAGGCCGTTCCTTACTTGATCAAACCAGAGGAAGTAACGCCGGGTGTTCCTAACTATTACGCTTCATCATTTAATGGACAAAGTATTTTAGTCCGCACACGTGAAGGTCGCCCTATCTTGGTAGAGGCAAACCCGAACAGTGTTGGTTTAACGCAAGGTACAGAGTCGGCTACGGTCGCTTCGGTATTAGACTTGTACGATATGACCAATAAACTACAGAATCCACAAATCAATGGTAGAGATGTAGAGTGGGCTAAGTTAGATGCTAGAGTTATTGAGGCATTAAACAAATCGGTGCAAGCTGGAAAACGCGTAGCCATCGTATCTAGAACGATCAATAGCCCAACTTCTTTGGCAGCTATTGCAGAATTCACCAATAAATATCCAGGTACACTACACGTACAATTGGATCCAATCTCTTACTCCGGTATCCGTGCAGCCAACGAGGCTAGCTTCGGTCAAGCAGTAGTTCCATCATACAAATTCGAACAAGCATTAGTGGTCCTATCGGTAGGCGCTGATTTCTTGGGAACTTGGTTAGATGGTGAAGAGCATACACAAGATTACATCAAGAATAGAAATTACAAATCTTTAGAGGCAGGCAAAATGTCTCGTCACATCCAATTCGAAACTGGATTGAGCATGACGGGAACTAATGCAGATGTGCGTATCGCCATCAAACCTTCTGAAGAGGCCGCTGTATTGATCTCTTTATATAACGAGATCACTGGTTCTTCTTTAGCTGGCGGTATTCAGCAAGCCAATGCAGCTACAGCGATCAAGCTGGCAGCACAAGAATTGTTGAAGAACCGTGGTCAAGCAGTCGTAGTAGCTGGCGCGAATGATGTACATATCCAAACGTTGACCAATGCGATTAATGCAGCAATCGGCGCCTATGGCACGACAATCGATCTAGTAAACTATTCGAAGAAATACCAAGGTTCTGAGTCTGAATTCGCAGCCTTGTTAGGCATGGCTAATGCAGGTCAGATTGGTACAGCTATCCTTTGGAATAGCAACCCAGTATACGATTACTACGATAGTGCAGCTGTAAAGCAAGCGCTTTCTAAGATAGATTTCACGCTTTCGTTCTCAGATCGTGCGGATGAGACTGCTTCAGAATTGAAAGCAATCGCTCCGGCTAGCAACTTCTTGGAGTCTTGGGGAGATGAGTCTTCTAAAGTCGGTTATTACACGATCGTACAACCCACGATCAATCCTGTGTTTAACACCCGCCAAGCAGAAGTTAGCTTACTAAACTGGGCAGGTAATAACACCGATATCTACACGTACGTTCGCAATATTTGGGAAAACAGCATTCTAGCTGGAAGCTCAAAAACTTGGACAGATATCCTACAAACAGGATTCGAGTTCAAAGGTAATGCGACGGCAGGTGCTGCTTCTTTTGCAGGTAATGTAAATGCAGCAGCTTCTGCGGCAACTACAGCTGCTCAAGCAATCAAAGCGGGTGACGACTTCGAATTATCGCTGTATCAACCGGCTAATATTCGTGATGGTCGCTATGCCAACAATGCATACTTGCAAGAGCTTCCCGATCCGGTATCTAAAGTTACTTGGGATAATTATGTAGCCCTTAATCCGAAAGATGCTGAGCGTCTCGGTTTAGGAGAAAAAAGTACAGCTACTATTAAAGCAGGTGAATTAGAGATCGAGCTTCCTGTTCTAGCGCAGCCAGGCCAAGCCTTAGGTACAGCATCTGTAGCGTTAGGTTATGGTCGTACTAAGGTAGGTAAAGCCGGAAATAATGTTGGTGTGAATGTTTTCCCTTTTGCGCAAGTAAATGCAGGTATCATTCGATTTGCCAATAAAGTTTCGATCAGCAAAGCCTCTCGTATTTACGAATTGGCCCAAACACAAACGCACCATACCATTGAAGGTCGTAACATCATTCGGGAAACTACATTTGCCAAATTCTTACAGAACCCAGCTTCTGAAGCTGGAAGATTCTCGGACGATCATAAAACGTACGACTTGTGGAACAAGTATGAGCAGCCAGGTCACAAATGGGTGATGGCGATCGACTTGAACGCGTGTACCGGTTGTGGTGCTTGTATCGTAGCATGTAATGTGGAAAACAATATTCCGGTAGTAGGTCGTGACGAGGTTCGCCGTCGTCGTGAGATGCACTGGTTGCGTATTGACCGTTATTACACGATAGAAGAGAACGGCCAAGGATATACCAAAGAAGATGATATTGCTAATTTATCTTCATACGAAAACGTCAGCGTAGTCCATCAGCCAATGATGTGCCAGCACTGTTCGCACGCTCCTTGTGAGACGGTTTGTCCGGTATTAGCTACTGTTCACTCTTCAGAAGGATTGAACCACATGGCATACAACCGTTGTTTCGGTACACGTTACTGTGCGAACAACTGTCCGTACAAAGTGCGTCGCTTCAACTGGTTCAACTACTGGAATGATTCTCGTTTTGACAACTACTTGAACAATGAGTTCACACAATTGGTGTTGAATCCAGATGTTACCACTCGTTCACGTGGGGTAATGGAGAAATGTTCTATGTGTATACAACGTATTCAAGCAGGTAAGCTTCAAGCAAAAGTGGAAGGTCGTAAAGTGCAGGATGGTGAAATCCAAATGGCCTGCTCAAGCGCTTGTAGTGCTAACGCTATGATCTTTGGTGATGCTAACGATCCTAATTCAGAAGTGTCCAAAGCATTGCGTAGCGAGCGTATCTACTACGTATTGGAAGAAATCAACGTACAACCGAACATCGGTTATATGACGAAAGTTAGAAACAGCTTTGAGGCTTAATCTTGTTCAATTTTTTGAAATAAACAACTATGTCATCGCATAACGAATCAATATTAAGAGAACCATTAGTAACCGGGAAAAAGATCACGTACGCCCAAGTGACGGACGATGTATTGCTTCCGGTTGAAAACAAGCCTAATAAAGCTTGGTGGATAGGATTTATCGTGGCTGTCTGCGGAGCCATGCTTTGGGTTATCAGTGTCGGTTACACATTTTGGACTGGTATTGGAGCTTGGGGTTTGAACAAGACCGTAGGTTGGGCTTGGGATATCACCGACTTTGTATGGTGGGTAGGTATCGGTCACGCCGGTACGTTAATCTCCGCTGTACTTTTGCTCTTCCGTCAAAACTGGCGTAACTCCATTAACCGGTCGGCAGAAGCGATGACGATCTTCGCGGTAATTTGTGCCGCTACGTACGTTGTGGCTCACATGGGTCGTCCTTGGTTAGCCTACTGGATTTTCCCACTTCCGAATCAGTATGGTTCACTTTGGGTAAACTTCAACTCACCATTAGTATGGGATGCCTTTGCGATCTCTACTTACTTTACGGTATCATTAGTATTCTGGTACGTAGGTTTACTACCGGATATCTCTTCGGTACGTGACCGCGCTACTGGTTTAAAAAAGAAAGTATATTCTACTTTATCATTTGGCTGGAATGGGTCGGTAAAAACTTGGCAACGTTTTGAAATCGTTTCCCTAGTATTAGCCGGTATCTCGACACCATTGGTACTTTCAGTACACACTATTGTATCGATGGACTTTGCTACGTCTGTAATTCCAGGATGGCACACCACGATCTTCCCTCCATACTTCGTAGCGGGAGCGATCTTCTCTGGTTTTGCCATGGTACAGACATTATTGTTGATTCTTCGCAAAGTCATGAACTTTGAGAACTATATCACGATGTTCCACATCGAGTCGATGAACAAGATCATCATGGTAACGGGATCTATCGTAGGTATCGCTTACTTGACTGAGTTGTTTATTGCATGGTACTCTGGTTCAGAATACGAGATGTATGCATTTGCCAATCGTGTGGCTGGTCCGTACGCTTGGGCTTACTGGGCGATGATGACTTGTAACGTGATCTCTCCACAGTTATTCTGGTTCAAAAAGATCCGTACTAGTATTCCGATCTCATGGGTATTATCTATCGTAGTAAACATTGGTATGTGGTTCGAGCGTTTCGTAATTATCGTGACTTCACTGCACCGTGATTACCTACCATCATCTTGGGCGATGTTTTACCCAACTTGGGTAGATGTAGGTATCTTCATCGGATCTATCGGTTTGTTCTTTACCTTGTTCTTACTATTTATCCGTTTCTTGCCAAGTATTGCTATGGCAGAGGTGAAATTACTATTGAAGAGTGCTTCACTACAACAAAAAACGAAATTGGTTCAAGAGGGAGCATTCCCAGAGGAGCAAGTACAATACTTTAGAGATTCGTTGACAAAGTATGATTCCGTATCGGAAGAGGATATTAATGCTTTACGTAAAAAATAATAGCAATGAGCAACACAAAATATATACTAGGTAGTTTTGCAGATCCCGACGAGATGATGCACGGGATTGAGAAATTGCAAGAGAACAATATCAGCATTTACGATTGCTATACACCGATGCCGATTCACGGTATTGAAGCGAAGTTAGGCGTAAAGCCTTCTCGCTTGCCGATTGCCGCTTTTATTGCAGGTGCTACCGGAACGATCTTAGGTTTTAGCTTGCTGTTTTATACAACGGCGTACGATTGGCCAATGAATGTAGGTGGTAAGCCTTCATTACCTCTGCCCAACTTTGTACCAGTTACTTTTGAGGTAACGATCCTATTATGTGCATTGGGTATGGTGGCTACATTTTTCTACCGCAATCACTTATTCCCAGGTCGTGCACCTCGTGTGATGGACTTACGCGCATCTGATGATAGATTTATCATTGCTATTGATGCGAAAGAAAATACAGATCACAACCTTATTGACGGTTTGTTGAAAGACGCTGGTGCAGTAGAGGTTAAATACAATGAAAGGAAATATGTTAGCTATGAATAAGAAGAACTTTCTTGGAACTGTATGTGCGGCGGTTGCATTAGCTGCTGTAGTTTCTGCTTGCGGAGACGGTACTACTCGTAGTACAGGTTGGGAATTTTCTCGCAATATGTATGATCCGATTGCTTTCAATCCAGATCAACCGAATAAAAACTTTAAGAACGGAATCACAGCTCAGACTCCTCCAACAGGTACTACACCGATTGGTTTCACCCGTTTCGATTACGAAAATAGTGTAGAAGGATATGAGTTAGCAGGTGCGGAGATCACAGCCAATCCATTAACTGTTACCGAGCAAAACTTGAAGGAAGGACATGCATTGTATGTGACATACTGTGCAGTATGTCACGGACCAGAAGGAAATGGTGATGGTACGATCACGAAAGACAGAGAAGTAGAAGATTCAAGAGGCAAACGTGCTTTGGAAAACTTTCCTGAGCCGCCTTCTTACCAAAAATCGGCAGGAACTCCATCTTCACGTGGTGGGCAAATGTCTGATTTGACAGCAGGTAAGATCTTTCACACGATCACCTACGGATGGAACTCTATGGGGCCACACGCATCACAAATCTCACCAGAAGATCGGTGGAAAGTTGTTATGTATGTGCAAGAATTACAAAAGAAATAATTAAACATCAAGTTAATAAATGGGAACTCACAATCATCATCACGATTATAATTTTAGCGAGCAGTTTCAATTTGGTGGCGTAGCCAAAATTTTGAGCATAGTCGCTGTTGTAATTGGTATAGCAAGTATTGCATGGGGTTTGTTGTCGCATGATCACATCATCCATGAGCGTACTTACGCCAATTTATTATTGATGGGCTATTATTTCACTTGCGTATGTGCCGCTGGCGCATTCTTCGTGGCGCTACAATTAGTCACTCAGTCTGGCTGGTCTGCAGGTTTATTACGCATACCTCAGGCAATGGCAAGTGTATTACCAATTGCATCTTTAATTTTATTGATCATCGTTGGTCTAGGATTATACACACACAATCTATATCACCACTGGCATGCAGATGGTCTTACAGATCCAACAAGTCCTAACTACGATGCACTAGTAGCAGGTAAAGCAGCATTCTTGAATGTACCAGGATTCCTAATCCGTCAGGTATTATTCATGGGTTCGTATAGTATCTTCGCTTTTATCTTAGCAAAATTATCATACAACGAAGATTTGAACGGTGGATTGAATGGATACAAAAAGAGCTTTAAGCTTTCAGCATTGTTCTTAGTAATCTTTGGTTTTACCACGCCAATCTGGTCATTCGATACCATCATGTCTTTAGAGGCACACTGGTTCTCTACGATGTTCGGTTGGTACAACTTCGCAGCAATGTGGGTAAGTGGTATCTCAGCGATTACATTGATATTGATCTTATTGAAGAAAGCGGGATATATGTCATGGGTGAATGAAAACCACTTGCATGATTTAGGTAAATTGATGTTCGGTTTCTCGATCTTCTGGACTTACGTGTGGTTTGCACAGTTTATGTTGATCTGGTACTCTAATATTCCGGAAGAAACCGTATACTTTTACAAAAGATGGGAGCCAGAGTACAAGCCTTGGTTTTGGTTGAGTATCGTGATTAACTTTGTAGCACCTTTGCTATTGTTAGTAGATCGTGATGCAAAACGTAAAGAAACATTCATGATGTGTGTAGCTATCTTGCTTCTTTTGGGTCACTGGCTAGATTACTACATTATGATTATGCCAGGTACAGTAGAAGCTCACCGCGGTTTTGGTATCATTGAGGTAGGTACAGCGATTGGTTTTGCCGGATTGTTCACCTTCCTAGTGCTTAGTAAGTTGAGCAAACATGCATTAGCACCGAAACATCATCCGTTCTTGGATGAGAGTTTGCATCATCAGATTTAAGGGTTAAGTAGCGTATTACGTATAAACGTTTTTATAGAAAATGAAGTTTACAAAATATAACAAGTTCAAGACGATAATAGGCTGTTTGCTCCTGTTGAATTTAGTGGTGGCTTTGCCTGCTTCCGCATCTTTACAAGATTCGGTCGTAAGTAATGTCCAAATGGATGAAACGGCTACGCCGGGTGACGAAGCGCAGGTAGATAGCGTTACCGTAGCTACAGATGATGCCTCTGGTGATACCACGGCGTCAGCAGTAGTTTCTCCGGATGAGCAAGCAACAACAGATGGAACAACTGCATCGGTAGAGGCAGATAAGCAGATCGATGCACAAGTGTATAAGGACATCACCTATTACTTGATGTATTTCTTATTGATCTGTATCATCGTGGCAGTTATTGGTAAGATACAACATATCTATACCTTATCGCGCCGTATCAATGGTAAGTACAATCCATTAGCGAATAACAACCTTCAGGCAGCCTTATTTTTGGTTTTCTTAGTGTTTTTCCTAGTTGGTACTTATTATTCTTACGCAGTTTGGGGAGTATGGTCTTGGAGAGCAGCAGTTACCGAACACGGTAAAGATATAGATCAGATGTTTATCATCACGTTGATCATTACCACGTTTGTGATGATTGTCGTGCACATCCTATTGTTGGTATTCGCATACTTATACCGTATGCGTCTAAATCGCAAAGCTTATTTCTATCCGCACAACGATTCAATCGAGCGTTTGTGGACTATTGTACCAGCTATTGTATTGACAGTATTGGTATTGTTCGGTTTCTTTACTTGGAGAAAGATTACTAACGTTCCTCAAGAATTGCAAGATTCAGCACTTCAGGTAGAAGTAATGGGTGAGCAGTTTATGTGGACGGTACGTTATCCAGGTGCTGATGGGGTTATTGGTAAACGTAATTACAAATTGACCTCACCGACAAATGCGTATGGTATCGATTTCACCGATAAAACTGCGTGGGATGATGTACAAGGTGCAGAGATTGTGTTGCCAGTAAATCAGCCTGTACGTTTCCATATTATCTCTAAAGATATTATTCACTCTTTCTACATGCCAGATTTCAGAGTACAGATCAATGCTGTACCGGGTATGACGAACTACTTCCAGTTTACACCAACGACTACGACACGTGATATGCGTGATAAGTTGAACGATCAATCGTATGACTTCGTGATGTTGTGTGCTAAGATCTGTGGATCCAGTCACTTCAACATGCAGAAAAAAGTAGTAGTAGTAACTGAAGCAGAATATAAAGAATGGCTTGCTAAACAACCGAAATTCTTCACAGAAGCATTGCAGCAAGAATATGCTCAGGCAGAGAAAGGTGAAGAAACGTTGAAAACAGCTTCATTAAATTAATTTTTTAAAGAGTTTTAATTTTAGATATGTCAACTACAGTTATATCGCACGGCGCAGCAGATCACGATTCTCACGATCATCACCATCATCATGAGACATTCTTGACTAAATATGTGTTTAGCCAAGATCATAAGATGATCGCGAAGCAATTCTTGATCACAGGTATTATCATGGCCGTATTTGCTATGGTTTTATCCATCTTGTTTCGTATTCAAATTGCGTGGCCAGATGCTGAATTTCCAATCTTAGAAGTTTTCTTAGGAAAATGGGCTGAGGGAGGTCGTATTAAACCAGAGTTCTTCTTGTCATTAGTTACTATTCACGGTACGATGATGGTGTTCTTTGTATTGACAGCCGGCTTATCAGGTACATTTAGTAACTTATTGATTCCTTATCAAATCGGAGCACGCGATATGGCGTCTCCATTGATGAACATGCTTTCATACTGGTTCTTCTTTGTAGCTTGTATCATCATGATTGCCTCATTCTTTATCGAGTCTGGACCAGCTTCAGCTGGTTGGACAATCTATCCACCATTGTCGGCCGTACCAACTGCTATCGCAGGTTCAGGTTTAGGTATGACTTTGTGGTTAGCGAGTATGGTGCTATTCATTGCGTCGCAAGTGTTAGGTGGTACTAACTATGTGAGTACAATCTTGAACATGCGTACAAAAGGGATGGATCTTTGGAAAATGCCTTTGACAATCTGGGCATTCTTCTTAACCGCTATCGTTGGTTTGCTATCCTTCCCAGTTTTAGTTTCTGCCGTTGTCTTGTTGATCTTTGATAGATCGGCAGGTACCTCTTTCTACTTATCTGATTTAGTAGTTGGTGGTCAGATCCTACCGAATGAAGGTGGTTCTCCAATCTTGTTCCAACACTTATTCTGGTTCTTAGGTCACCCGGAGGTATATATCGTAGTGATGCCAGCTTTAGGTTTAACTTCGGAAGTTATCTCGACTAATGCACGTAAACCAATCTTTGGTTACCACGCGATGGTTTATTCACTAGTGGGTATTACGGTACTTTCCTTCATCGTATGGGGTCACCATATGTTCGTTACCGGTATGAGTCCATTCTTAGGTGGTGTGTTTATGATCACGACGTTGATCATTGCGGTACCATCAGCAGTAAAAGCTTTTAACTACATCGCGACGTTGTGGCGCGGTAATATCCGATTTACACCAGCGATGATGTTTGCCATTGGTATGGTTTCCTTCTTCGTATCTGGTGGTGTTACGGGTATTTTCTTAGGTAACGCGGCATTAGATATCAACTTGCACGATACCTATTTCGTAGTAGCTCACTTCCACTTGGTAATGGGGTCTGCTTCGATCTTCGGAATGCTTTGTGGTGTATATCACTGGTATCCTAAAATGTTTGGCCGAATGATGGACGAGCGTTTGGGTTACTTGCACTTCTGGATGACATTTATCGGTGCATATCTCGTATTCTTCCCGATGCACTTTATGGGTATCGATGGCGTTCCACGTCGTTATTACTCTTTCACTGATTTTCCATTCATGGAAAAATGGGTGTCTGTCAACATCTTGATCACTTGGGCAGCGATTATCTCTGCATTAGCACAGGTAGCTTTCTTGTGGAACTTCTTTGCTTCGATTTGGTTGGGCAAACGTGCTCCACAGAACCCTTGGAATTCCAATACTTTGGAGTGGACTACTCCGGTAGAGCATTTCCATGGTAACTGGCCAGGAGAAATTCCTGAAGTACACCGTTGGCCATATGATTACTCTAAGCCGGGGCACGATGAAGATTTCATTCCTCAACATATTCCATATTCACAAACGATGAGTTCGAATCATTTGCATGATTTCGAAGGAGACGAAGAAGCTATCCGTATCCAGAAAGCTTGGAATAAGGAGAATGACCGCGAAGACGTAACATTTCATTAATATGTGTTTAGCCTGAAGTCATATCTGCCTTCAGGCTAAATTAATTGTATTGATTGCATCTACCCATGTATCCTGCCACTGAAAAACGATTTGTCATTGCCAATAGGATTACAATAATCTTTTTGTTTTTGGTGATTGCGGCCGGTGGTATTGTGAGGAGCACGGGCTCAGGAATGGGTTGTCCGGATTGGCCAAAATGTTTCAATCGTGTGATTCCTCCAACCGATATATCGCAATTGCCAGAAGGCTATGAGCAACAATATATCGAGGGAAGACAAAAGAAAAACGAGCGTTTTGCCAAGATAGTACAGCGTTTTGGTTTTCAGAAAGAAGCGGAACAAATCCGTACTGATCCATCCATCTTAGTGCACGAAGAATTCAATGCTGCCAAAACTTGGACGGAGTATATCAATCGTTTAGTAGGTGTTATCGTTGGATTTTGTTTGTTGGCGACGGCGTATTTCTCCTTACAGTATAAGAGAAGTATTCCAGCCATTACCATATGGAGCGTTCTTAATCTTTTTGTTGTAGTTATTCAAGCTTGGCTAGGTTCTATTGTGGTATCTACCAACTTAATGCCATGGATTATTACCATTCACATGGTACTGGCATTAGTGATATTGGCAATTGCTATTTACACCTTCTATTTGGCCACCACCAAACGCAATAAGACTTTGCTGGTAAACCAATCGTCTGTGGGTATTAAATGGTTGGCCGCGTCTTCATTGATGGTTTTGTTTATACAAATCATCATGGGTACGGAGGTTCGCGAATTGGTGGATGTATTGCGAGGGCAAGATATTCCGCGTAGCGGATGGATAGAAGCGATTGGTGCGGCGTATGATTATCACCGCATTCTAGGTTATATCACTTTTGGATTGACCTTGGTGATGTGTTGGATGGTCAAAAACAGGTTTAATAAAGAAAGTATTCAAAGCAAGTATGCTTTGATCGTAATAGTATTGGCGGTTGTACAAATGGGTTCAGGTATTATCCTTGCTCGCTTTGCTTTACCGCCATATATGCAGACAACGCATTTAGTCGTTGCGAGCTTATTTTTCGGAGCTCAATACTACGTAATGTTGTTGATGACGAAAGCAAAAGTATGACGTGTGTATTACATGCATTAAAGTATTTTTGCGGCGAATTAATTTGATGATGATCCATGGGGACGTTTATTTCGGATTTTAATAAGCTTGTCAAGTTGAGGTTAACGTTAACCGTTGTGTTTTCGGCCTCAATATCGTTTTTGATTGGTGCTGTTCAACAGGGAGGAGACATCATCTGGACGAATTGGCTCTTGCTGACTTTAGGTGGCTTTTTGGTAACCGGAGCAGCAAATGGCTTCAATGAAATCATTGAGAAGGATTTGGATAAGCTGATGGAGCGTACGAAAGATCGTCCGTTGCCGTCAGGAAGGATGACCAATGGTCAGGCCTTGGTATTGAGCGTATTCATGGGCATTACCGGTACGTTGGTGTTAGTGGAGTTGAATTTTATTGCAGGCTTACTGTCTGTGTTTTCCATCTTCTTATATGCATTTGTGTATACGCCGCTCAAGCAAAAGTCGCCCATCGCGGTTTTTGTGGGCGCTTTTCCAGGCGCTTTACCACCGTTGATCGGTTATTATGCGGCATTTGAGGCATCCGGATTTGGTTTAGCCTATAGTGCAGTAAGCGAGGCAGCAGTAGTCATTACGCCGTTAGTTCTTTTTATGATTCAGTTTGTCTGGCAGTTTCCACATTTCTGGGCGATAGCTTGGGTAGCGGATGAGGACTACAAAAGAGCGGGATTTCGCTTATTGCCCACCACACGAAAAGATAAAGCGTCAGCTTGGTTGCTATTCTTATCGTGTATCGCCATGATTCCTGTAGGTTTTCTGCCGATGTATTATGGTTTTGGCGGATGGATTTTTACCATCATCGCTTTGTTGGGTGGATTGTTGTTTACTTGGTACGGATACCAACATATACAATCACCCCAAGATAGTACCGCGCGTAAGATTATGTTTACGTCTTTTGCGTACTTACCGATCTTACAGATCGCATTATTAGTAGATTTTATACCCTTTTAAGGAGGAATGGATAAGATGATGGATAGCAATGAGCAATTAGTACAATCTCGCAAAGCCAAGAAGTTCAACCTTTGGCTCGGCATGATTGGTATGTTCATGATGTTTGCCGCGCTGTCAAGCGGTTTCATTGTGTACACCGCTAGTGGTATCGATAAAGGGATCAAAACGATATTGCCTTACGCATTTATTTATAGTACCGTAGCGATCGTATTAAGTAGTGCTACGATACACATGGCGTACACAGCGGCAAAAGCCGGGCAACTAGGTCGTCAGAAATTAATGTTACTGATCACGATTGCCTTAGGCATCGTATTCTTTGTATCGCAGATCAATGCATGGTCTACATTAATTGATCGGGGTATTTATTTTCAGAATCCCAATGCTTCGCAATCATTTATATATGTGTTTACGTGGTTACACTTGATGCATATCATTGCCGGATTGATCGTTTTGTTACGCTGTTACATTGGTGCAGCAAGACCGATCTCGACAGATAAAAACCAATTTAGAATGGAAATAGCCACTATTTTTTGGCATTTTCTGGATCTATTATGGATTTATATTTATGTTTTCTTACTTTTGAATCAATAAAACTAAACAATGAGTACAACGACTGTATCGCAATTGGATAAGGTTAAAGACGGACCTTGGAGTGGTGGTAAATCACCGTGGAACTTGGAATACGGAAAGATCATGATGTGGTTTTTCTTAGTATCTGATGCGTTCACCTTTTCTGCGTTCTTAATTTATTATGGCGCTCAGAAGTTCGCTAATGCGACTTGGATCGACCCTGATAAAGTGTTTCAATCTATCCCAGGTATTGCCGAAAGTGGACAGCCATTGGTATTCGTCGGTATCATGACCTTTATTTTGATTATGTCATCTGTTACGATGGTGCTAGCCGTAGATGCTGGTCACCGCAATGATCGTGCTGCTGTTATCAAATGGATGTTGTGGACGATTTTAGGTGGTTTGATGTTCGTAGGATGTCAGGCTATTGAGTGGACTCACTTACACCATGAAGGTTTCTGGTTTGGTCGCAATCCAGCAACAGGATTGGAAGGCGAGACAGCTATTGTAGAAGCCTTGAAACCATACTTCACTGGAGAGATTTCTTACACCGCTGCTTTGCAGTTCTCTAACCTGTTCTTTACGATCACTGGTTTCCACGGTTTCCACGTATCGATTGGTATCTTGCTTAATATCATCATCCTTTGTATGACGTTGAACAATACGTTCGAGCGTCGCGGTACCTATTTGATGGTAGAAAAAGTAGGTTTGTACTGGCACTTTGTGGATTTGGTATGGGTATTCGTATTTACGTTCTTCTACCTTATCTGATTTATTTAATAATTATCCTGTAATACAACATATACGATGTCTAATCACGATCATACAGCAGCAGCGCACGACGAGCACCATGAAGGCATGGGAGCTAAGCAAATCTGGTCCGTATTCTTTGTCTTGCTGGCACTGACGGCACTAGAGTTTTTAATCGCCCTTGGTTTTGTACACCACTGGCAGATTTTGCAGAAGGGCATGTTGGTTAATATCATTTATATTATGCTAACCTTAGTGAAAGCATACTATATTGTAGCTTTCTTTATGCACTTGAAGTTCGAGAAATCGAGTTTCATTGTATGTAGCACTATTGTCTTTATATTCATCGCCTATTTTATTGTGCTGATGCTGGTAGAAGGTAGCTACCTTTCTGGAGCGCTACAGTCGCATCCGGTTTATCCGAACAATTAATAGAACGATATACATAGATGAATCCAGTCATTCGTCCAATGAAGTTTTCAAAAATTATAATCCTGGCCATTGTACTCTTTGTGCCAGGATTTTTGTATTTATTGATGGAGAACTTGGGTCGCCATGAGTACGTCAAATTACCCATTTACGGAGAGAAATCTTTGTCTGGTGAGATGCGTCGTGTCATGGGAAGAGAACGACCTGATACAATCTATCATCAATTGGATCCCTTGTCATTGACCAATTGGGATGGTCGTCCTGTTTCTTGGATGGGCAATGATTCTATTATCAGCGTAGCGCATTTGATTTATAGCGCCGATTCTTCCTTTTCTGATATTGCGTTGGATTATATGGATCATTTGGCTACCAAGTTTGCGAGCAAGGCCAGTGTGCATCTGTTTTCCATTACGGTAGATCCGAGAGATAGCGTACCTGTTTTGGCGAAGATGGCCAATCGCTTTGGCGATCTGGATCGTCGCAAGTGGCATATCGTAGGGAATCCTTCCGTAGATATGTTGACCTATGCGCGTGAGCAAATGTTGCTCAACGCTAATCGAGACCCACAAGATTCGACCAGATATATGATCGATGATCAGATTATCCTCATCGATGGCAAGCACCGCATTCGAGGCTTCTATCCATTGAGTCAGCATGCAGAGCTGAAAAGGTTAGAAGATGAAATTAAACTGCAACTAGTAGAAGAAATAAGAGATAACCCGGTTCGGGTAGAAAGAAATTAGGTTATTATGGCAATGACTGCGGAAGAGAAAAAGTATAAGGGTATTATCTGGACCTTATCTATCGTGATACCGATTGCGGTAGCTGTTTTATTTGGTGTCAATTTACAAAAGTTAGGTTACGATGTGAAGCCTTTGAGCTTTTTGCCGCCGATCTATGCTAGCATCAATGGCCTTACGGCCGTTTTATTGGTGTGGGCGGTATCTGCTATTAAGAAAGGTAATGCCAAATTGCACGAAAACCTAATCAAGGTTTGTATGGTGTGCTCCTCATTATTCTTGGTGATGTACGTGGCCTATCACATGACGTCGGTTTCTACGCCGTATGGTGGCGAAGGTTTTATCCGCTTAGTGTACTTTTTTATTCTAATTAGTCATATTCTGCTATCCATTATCATCATTCCATTTGTACTGTTTACCTTTGTACGTGGGATAGCTGGAGCGTACGAGCGACACAAGCGTTTGGCGAGAATTACCTATCCGATGTGGTTGTACGTAGCAGTTACGGGAGTGATTGTCTATTTGATGATCTCGCCGTACTACACGCACTAAGCTTATGGCAGCAGCTTAAGAGTAGCTGTTGCTAAAAGACATTCTGTTATCCTGTTGTATACATTAAAAATAGTAGGTGATGAAAAAAGTATGGATATATCAGGCTGATCGGTTCTTCACCGAAGCCGAAGAAGCAAAAGCCTTTTCTGTTTTAGAGCAATTTGTAGCGGGCTGGACAGCGCACGGCGATCAGCTAGCCGGCAAAGCAAGCATTTATCACCATCTTTTTATCGTATTGGAAGTCGACGAATCTGTTGCAAGTACTACCGGTTGCTCGGTCGATAAATCGGTACATCTGTTGAAAAAACTGGAGCAAGAGTTGAACATTGGATTGTTTGATCGATTGATGGTGGCGTACCGCGATGCAGCAGGTGCGGTACAATTGGTCTCACGCAATGAGTTTGCGCAACTGGTCAAAGCGGGTGAAATAGCTTCAAATACCATCGTTTTCAACAATCTATTAACTACTGGAGAAGAGTTTCCAGACCAGTGGGAAATACCATTTCAGGAAAGCTGGCATGCCAAGGCCTTTGTAATATAATTACAACATAGCGGCAAGCACCTAGGATTTTAGTAAATTGGGATTATTAACGATAATTCCGATTAACACAATCTTATGAAACGATACTTTTCTGCTACGCTATTCTTGACTTGCTTCGTAGCTTTATCCTCTTTGGCGCAAGTAGCCATTCCGGCGGATTCTATCATTACCACCAAACATAGCACCACTATTCTTGGGCAAGCCATCAAATACACCGCCCATAAAGGCACGCAACCGGTGTGGAATGAGAAGGGTGATGCAATTGCAACACTCGATTATACCTATTACGAACGCGATGGCGTAGCCAAAGAAAACCGCCCTTTAGTGATTTCATTTAATGGCGGGCCGGGTTCTGCTTCCGTTTGGATGGAGATTGCGTATACTGGGCCAGCCTTATTAAACATTGATGACGAAGGTTATCCGGTTCAGCCGTATGGCATCGGTAAAAATCCCTATTCTATTCTCGATATTGCCGATATCGTCTTTATCAATCCTGTCAATACCGGCTACTCGCGCATCTTAGACAAAGACGTCAATACCAATACGTTTTTTGGTGTGAATGCTGATGTCAAATATTTAGCTTCATGGATCAATACCTTTGTGACGCGTCGCAATCGCTGGAATTCTCCGAAATACCTGATTGGCGAAAGCTACGGCACCACACGCGTTTCGGGTCTGGCTCTGGAGTTACAAAGTTCTCATTGGATGTATCTGAATGGTGTGGTACTCGTATCACCGACTACGCTCGGCATCGAACGCGGCGGGCCGGTAGATATGGCCTTGCGCTTACCGTATTATGCAGCGACTGCCTGGTATCATCAAAAATTACCAGCCGATCTGCAACGTCGGGATTTGGAAGAATTGTTGCCAGAAGTAGAAGCTTTTGCGATGAATGAATTGTTGCCGACCTTGGCAAAAGGGGGTTTATTGACCTCGGATCAGCGTCAAGCTGCGGCTACGAAAATGGCGCGTTATTCGGGTCTTGCAGAGCAAGTGATTCTGCAAAATAACCTCGATGTAAGCCCCAATCTTTTTTGGAAAGAATTATTGCGCGATAGTGGCTACACCGTAGGTCGTTTAGATTCTCGCTATCGCGGAATAGATCGTAAAGATGGTGGCGAGCGCCCAGATTTCAATGCCGAACTCACCGCTTGGTTGCATGCCTTTACGCCAGCTATCAACCACTATATGCGTAATGAACTCAACTTTGCTACCGACGTCAAATACAATATGTTTGGATCGGTATATCCTTGGGATCGCAGCAATGATCGCACGGGCGAAAACTTGCGACAAGCTATGGCGCAAAATCCCTTTCTGCACCTGATGGTGCAATCTGGCTATTACGATGGTGCCTGTGATTACTTCAATGCTAAATATACGATGTGGCAGATGGATCCATCGGGTCGTCTGCAAGACCGTATGTCTTTCAAAGGATATCGTAGTGGGCACATGATGTACTTACGCAAGCCAGATTTGGAACAAGGGAATGCAGATATCCGTACCTTTATTAAAAACAGTATTCCAGCAGCCGGTACGCCAGCAAAGTATTAATGCCGACCGCATCTTAGATTGTAAGGCCATAAGCTAACGATTGTAGGATAAAATCTGTATATTGCTATTTCGATAAGGCTTTTTTCAGGCATCTGCCTTGATGAATCAAGGCCTCCGCAATTATAGATACTATGATCATTGGTTTAGATATTGGTACTTCATCTACTAAGGCAGTTGCGTTTGACCTTCATGGCGAAGTACTTGCGCAACACGGCATCACGTATCCGATCCTAACGCCACAGGCCGGTTATTACGAGCAAGATCCCAACGAGATCTATGAAGCTTGTATCAACTCGGTAAGGGAGGTGATGAGCGTGCTGCGTGAGAAATATCCGGACGAAACGCTCCAAGGTATTTCCTTAAGTAGCGCGATGCATGCACTGATCGTGATGGATGAAGAAGGAAATGCCATTACCAATAGCATTATTTGGGCCGATCAGCGAAGTGAAGCAGTTGCCGCTGCGCTAAAAGAAACGCCAGAGGGATTGGATCTTTATCTGAAAACAGGTACGCCGATCCACCCGATGTCGGTACTTTGCAAAATCAGATGGATGAAGCAGCATGCAAAAGACACCTTTGAGCGTGCGCACAAATATATTGGCATCAAGGAATACCTATTCTTTCGTCTTTTTGGAAACTATGTGATTGATCATTCTATTGCGTCTACCACAGGCTTGTTTGATATCGAGCATTTAAATTGGTACGAGCCCGCATTATCAGCTGCAGGCATACAATCCAATCAACTTTCCGAACCGGTAGCCATTCAGCATACTATGCATTTGCAAGATGCAGAACGAGCTGCTGAGCTAGGTGTTCCTGTCGGAACTCCATTTGTGATTGGAGCTAGCGATGGTTGTCTGGCCAATTTGGGCGTTGGCGCTACACATCCTGGAATTGCGTCTGTCACCGTCGGAACGAGTGGCGCGGTACGCGTAATTAGCAACAATGCCAGTGCAGATCAGAAACAGCGCGTGTTTAGTTATTTGCTGCACCCAAAGCAATTTGTGGTCGGTGGCGCGGTCAACAATGGTGGAGTCTTACGCAATTGGTTTCGCGATACGTTCATGACCGAGCTGACGCATCTACCAGAAGATATCAATACCTCCCGGTTATTCGACGAAGTCATCAATTCGGTTAATCCAGGTTCGGATGGATTGGTCTTTCTGCCTTATCTCACTGGCGAGCGTGCGCCCCATTGGGATGCCAATGCCAAAGGCGTTTACTTTGGCATTCAATTGCAACATACCAAAGGCCATTTCGGCCGAGCTATGATCGAAGGAATGCTGTTTGCGCTGTACAGCGTAGCGCTCGCGTTGGAAGAAACCACTGGCCCGATTCATACCATTTATGCGAGCGGCGGGTTAGCGCGCTCCCCAGTATGGGTACAGATTTTGGCAGATGTATTTAACAAACCGGTTTTTGTAAAAGAAACAGTAGAAAGTTCTGCTTGGGGTGCTGTATTGGTTGGTTTGGAAGCATTAGGAATAAAGGTCAACGCAGAAGATCATGCCGCTGTGCAAAGCGAAGCCGATTCCTATGTGCCCAATAAAGAACATCACCTGATCTATATGAAAAACTTTCGGCAATTCGAACGCTTGTACGATAAGTTGAAAGACGAATTTTAACCTTTATAATTCTAAAACGCATGCCTTTAGTCATTGTCTTTTTTGGCGTTTTGCTGCTTTTGCTTTTAGTAACTGTCGTAAAACTCAATACCATTATTTCCCTGTTGATTACCTCTATTGTTGTAGGTTTTGCGATGGGGATGGACAGTATGGACATTGTGCGATCCGTCGAAGCAGGTGTGAGCACCACTATGGGACAACTCGCGTTGTTGCTCGCTTTTGGTTCTATATTAGGAAAGCTGATGGCCGATGGCGGCGCAGCCGAACGCATCACATGGGTATTGACTGATGTATTTGGTGTCCGCAATCTACCATGGGCCATGGTACTCACCGGTTTTCTCGTCGGTATTCCTTTATTTTATAATGTCGGTTTTATCGTATTGGTGCCTTTTGTTTTCATGGTTTGTGCGGCCAATCGGTTGCCGATGTTGTATGTAGCCATTCCTTTGTTAGCAGCGCTGTCGGTCACACATGGTTATTTGCCACCACATCCGGGCGCTACCGCTATTGCCATCACATATCAGGCAGATATTGGTCTTACGATGGTTTATGGCATTATCGTCGCTATTCCTGCGATCATTATTAGTGGTCCATTTTTCGGGCGTACGTTGAAAGGTATTGCCACCAATCCACCGCCAGAATTATTTACCGTTCCATCGTCTACCGAAGGTCGACCGATGCCAAGTTTTGCCATTAGTTTGTTTACCGGATTATTTCCCGTTTTGCTGATTGCCATCGGTTCATTTGCGCATTTGTTCTTGCCAGAAGGATCGACAGCTTTGGCTACGGTTCGCTTTATAGGCGACCCCGTGATGGCATTGATGATTGCAGCACTGTTAGCGATGTATACGATGGGAATACGGCAAGGAAGAAGCTTAAAGCAACAATCCGAAGGCATTGAAGATGCGATTCGAGGTATTACGATGATCTTATTTATCATCGGTGCTTCGGGGGTATTCAAGCAAGTACTCGTTGATAGCGGCGTAGCGGTCTACATCGCAGAAAGTACGGCCGACTTAGCTTTATCACCGTTGGTGTTGGCTTGGTCTATTGCCGCGGTTATTCGCTTAGCTATTGGCTCTGCCACGGTTGCTGGATTGACTGCCGCAGGCATCGTATTACCTGTGATGCAAGCGACAGGAACGAGCCCCGAGCTGATGGTGTTGGCCACGGGCGCAGGAAGTTTGATGTTTTCTCACGTAAACGATCCCGGCTTTTGGATGTTCAAATCCTACTTTGGATTAAGCATGCGCGATACCTTCCGCTCTTGGTCGGTGATGGAAACCTTAGTTTCCCTGATCGGATTGTTTGGCGTGATGGCGTTAAATTGGTTTGTCGGATAGCTTATTTCTTATCCACGCTATACTTGCCAGCGCCCATCAAAGCAACAGCAATAAATATAAAAAACAACTCGATCGTATGCGATGACTTTGCCCAGCCATGACCTTCTCCTAAATGGTAGATACTGGCCATCAACATTGTTCCAGCCAATACAACGCTGGCTGGTCTTGTCCAGAGCCCGATCATAAATAGTAATGATCCAAGAATTTCTGCAGTAGCGGCAGCGCCTCCCCAAAACAATGGCATAAATGTAATACCAACGTGTTTCATCGAATTTCCTATACTTTCTAGCTTTTCGACTCCACCGCTAACTTTTGGGATTCCGTGAAATATCATCATACTCGCGCCAATAGTTAGGCGAATTATGAGTAATCCAATATCTTTTCCTTTTGTAGTTCTCATGTTATGAAATGTAAGTAAGTTTTATCCTATTATGCGCGACCGATAACTGAGCTGTTGCACCAAATACAAGCGCGTGATTATCCTCGATATGTCCTGCCGGAAAATCAAAAGCTACTGGGTAGGTGTATTCTGCAACGATTTCTCGCACGATCTGGGGTACATCCTGCCCGAATGGCGGATCGCTCTCTCGGATGGCCGTAAATCCACCAACGATCAATCCCCGAAGTTTTGCTAGTTTGCCCGCTCTTTTCAAGGTGCGCAGCATGCGATCGGTATTGTACAAAGCTTCGCCCACATCCTCGATAAACAAAATCTTATCGTCGTACTCGGGATCGGAGTCAGAGCCTAAAATACTTTGCAGAATGGCCAAATTCCCACCAATCAGTTCACCTTCGGCTTCGCCATCCCGATGTGCAGCATTTGCGGTGGTATATTGTATTGCAGGATCTTCACCAAATAGGGCTTGGCGCAGCGATTCCAAAGAGGGAGCTGTTCCTTTTTCAAAGCTTTTGGGCATCTGTCCATGAATAGATTTCACACTGGTTTGTCGTTGAATATGGCTATGCAACACGGTAATGTCGCTGAAACCGATCAACCATTTGGGGTTTTGGGCGAATGAGGTGAAATCGATAGCGTCGATGATCCGTACCGTGCCATAACCACCTCGCGCCGCAAATACGGCCTTCACAGCACCATCATCCAATGCTTGCTGCAAATCTTCCTGACGCAATGCGTCGCTACCCGCGAAAGTATGCCACGTGGCCGACACCGACGGACTTACCAATACCTGTAATCCCCAGCTTTTCAATATCCTAATGCCATCTGCTATGCCACCCTTCACGGCACTAGCCGTACACACGATAGCCACAGTATCTCCTTTTTTAAGGTACGGAGGTGTTTTCATCACAATTCCCCTTATTATATAAATATAGTCCGCAAAACCAATTATGAAATCGCGCAATTTGAGTTATCTTTGCTATTACACAGCCATTCATTCAATTGCTGTTTAATATTAACATTTATTTTCGAGATACATTGGATATTTTAAGTAAAAATCGCTATACAATAACTTCTGCTTTACCTTACGCCAACGGACCGTTGCATATCGGGCATCTAGCAGGAGCCTATATTCCAGCTGATATTTTTGTTCGTTTTCTGCGGTTGCAGGGTAAAGATGTGGTATATGTATGTGGCTCGGATGAACATGGTGCGGCGATCACCATCAAAGCAAAAAAAGAAGGAGTAACGCCGAAAGAAATCATCGATCAATACAATAAGCAAATCAAAGAAAGCTTCGAGGAGTTTGGTATATCATTCGATATCTATCACCGTACATCCGAAAAGATTCACCACGAATTATCACAAGAGTTTTTCCTGAACTTATATAATAAAGGCGAGTTTATCGAGCGCTTCTCTGCACAATATTTCGACGAAGAGTTTCAGCAGTTTTTGGCCGACCGCTATATTACGGGTACTTGCCCGCATTGCCAAAACGAAGGTGCGTACGGCGATCAGTGTGAGAAATGCGGTACGTCACTCAGTCCGACCGATTTGATTAATCCCAAATCCACGCTCAGCGGCAAACCGCCGGTATTGAAAGAAACCAAACACTGGTATTTGCCATTGGATAAATACCAATCTTGGTTGGAGCAGTGGCTCATCGAAGGCAAAAAAGATGTTTTAAAATCTAACGTATTCGGGCAATGCCAATCTTGGTTGAAATCGGGTTTGCAACCGCGCTCGATGACACGCGATTTGGATTGGGGTGTAGACGTTCCATTGGAAGAGGCCGAAGGCAAAAAATTGTACGTGTGGCTAGATGCTCCGATTGGATACATTTCGGCAACCAAACAATGGGCCTTGGATCACGGCAAAAACTGGGAAGATTATTGGAAAGCCAAAGAAAATAAGGAAGAAGAATCTACATTAATTCACTTCATTGGTAAAGACAATATCGTATTTCACTGTATTATCTTCCCCGCGATATTGCATGCTCATGGCGATTATATCCTGCCGGAAAATGTGCCTGCCAATGAGTTTTTGAACCTAGAAGGGGAGAAGCTATCCACATCCCGTAATCACGCCGTGTGGTTGCACGAGTATTTGCAAGAATTCCCAGACAAGCAAGATGAGCTACGGTACGTCTTGACCTCGATCTTGCCAGAAACGTCCGATAGTGAATTTACGTGGAAAGATTTCCAAGCTCGTGTAAACAACGAATTGGTAGCCATCTTGGGTAACTTTGTAAACCGCGTCATGGTGCTGTCGCACAAGTATTTTGATGGTGCGGTGAGCTTAGGCACGAAATTGACACCAGAAGATAATGGTGTTTTTGAAGAGCTCTCAAAATATCCCGCATTGATTCAACAATCAATTGCGCAATACCGCTTCCGCGAAGCGATGACGCATTTCATGAACGCCGCCCGTTTAGGAAACAAGTACTTGGCGGATGAAGAGCCTTGGAAAGTGGTGAAATCGGATGAAGAACGTGTGAAAACGGTGCTATTTGTGGCTTCGCAGATCGTGGCTAATTTGGCGATCATGGCCCAGCCATTCTTACCAAAGACTGCTGTAAAATTGTTTGATATGCTCAATCTGCCTGCGCAACCGTGGGAGCACGCCGGCCAAGCATCTTTGCTTCCGTCTGGACATCAATTGAATGGAGCTGCTTTATTGTTTGAGAAAATTACCGATGAGCAGGTGGAATTGCAATTGCAGAAGCTGGAACAGGCGAAGGCGAACAACGCTAAGAAAGTCATTCCGGCTGCGCCGGCAAAAGCGAACATCAGCTTTGATGATTTTGTCAAATTGGATGTGCGTGTTGGAACTATTCTGGAAGCAGAAAAGGTGGCGAAAACCAAAAAGTTATTAAAACTAAAAATAGATACCGGTATTGACCAACGCACCGTCGTTTCGGGTATTGCCGAGTTCTTCAAACCGGAAGATATTGTCGGAAAGCAAGTATCTATTTTGGTCAACTTAGAGCCACGAGAGATTAAAGGGATTATGTCGCAAGGAATGATCCTGATGGCTGAAGATGCTGATGGTCGTCTGGACTTTGTACAACCGGGAAGTCAGATACAAGTCGGTAGTACCATACGGTAGATCGTAATAATATACTGTGCGAGCCTCCATAATGACCCTGTCAATCAACGTGATAGGGTCATTTTGGAGGCTTTGTATATTTATGTATAGCTAAATCTCTACAATAACCTTAAAAAAGTCTATTAAATCTATAGTCTTTATAAATATTATCATATCTTTGTTTTGTCTGTCGATTATTCGTCGGTCAGATTTTTATCAAAAGAGAGATGTATTTAATAAAAACTAAACTTACGGTGTATCATCCCCCATTAATAGATTGTGTAAGGCATCGCCATCTCGCACACCCCATGTGTACGTCCAATGTTTCCGCCAGGAAGTATTAAACACACTATTTATCACACGCTATTCCCAATTTCATGCATAAGATCATACTATTTACAGCAGTCTTTCTATTGGCCTCTTCCGCCGTCTTCGGACAACAGAAGGCCACTTTACGCGGTCAAGTTGTTGACAGTGAAAATCAACCCGTGCCCTTTGCAACCATTTCTATTCGCGAGACCAGTCAGCGTTTTTCGGCAGATGCGGAGGGGAAGTTTTCAGTGATACCAACCGAAGCGCCCCCATTTCGAATCCGAGCTGCTTCGATCGGCTACCGTACGACTGAGCTATTGTTCGAAAAAAATCAATCATTCGAAGATGGGATTACATTACGGTTAGCATCCGAAAATCAAGTCCAAGAGGTCATTGTTACCTCACGTCGTCGGCAAGAACAATTGCAAGATGTGCCGATTCCGATCTCGGTCGTGAGTGGCAAGTTTGTCGAGGAATCTGGCGCTTTCAATGTGAATCGGATCAAGGAAATCGTTCCATCAGTACAACTTTATTCATCCAACCCACGTAATACGGGGATTAGCATTCGTGGTCTGGGAACTACTTTTGGTTTGACGAATGATGGTATCGATCCAGGCGTGGGATTCTATGTAGATGGAGTTTATTATGCACGTAATGCGGTCACCACTTTGGATTTTATTGATGTCGAGCAGATTGAGGTATTGCGTGGGCCGCAAGGAACTTTATTTGGTAAAAATACCGTGGCTGGTGCTTTTAATATCACGACACGAAAGCCTACTTTTTATAGTACGGCGGATGCCGAAGTATCATACGGGAACTATGGCTTTATCCAAGCAAAAGTGTCGATTAGTGGGCCGATAACCAATAAAATCGCAGCAAGATTATCTTTTAGCGGTACACAAAGAGATGGCCTGATCTATAATGTCGCTACGCAAAAATATACTAATGAGCTCAATAACTTAGGTTTGCGCGGACAGGTGTTATATCAACCATCCGACAAAGTCGATGTACTATTCGCTGGAGATCTTACGCGGCAACGGCCAGATGGCTATGCGCAGGTGTTTGCTGGCGTAGCGCCAACTTTACGAGCTGATTATCGGCAGTTTGAAAATATCATCGCAGACTTAAACTATGATTTGCCATCCAGAAATCCGTTCGATCGAATTATCGATCATGATACGCCTTGGCGTTCCGGTCAAGATTTGGGCGGTTTGTCTGCCAATGTAGATGTGAAACTAGGTGGCGGTACACTGACTTCGACCACGGCATGGCGTTTCTGGAACTGGGATCCATCCAATGATCGCGATTTTACCGGTTTGCAAGCCTTAGCGCTTTCACAAGCACCATCGCGCCATGATCAATGGTCGCAAGAAGTACGTTGGGCGGGCGATTTTTCGTCTACCTTGAGCGCTGTATTTGGGGTGTATGTGTTTGGACAAAAATTGGATGCCGATCCAGCACATACCGAGCAAGCTGGAGTAGATCAATGGCGCTTCGCGCAAAGTTCAACCAGCCCACTGTGGCAAACGCCGGGATTGTTCGATGGCTTGGGCATTCGCTCTTATCCAAGTATGCGCTCGTTTAGCGGAGCATTATTCACCCAATTCGACTGGGCAATCTTGCCTAATCTACGCTTATTGCCCGGATTGCGACTCAATTATGATGACAAATCGGTCAACTTTAGACGAGAAGTTTTCGGTGGTTTGCAAACAGATGATCCGGCATTAATCGCATTACAAAACGGTTTATATTCCAATCAGGCTTTTGAAGCCAATGTGGATGATACCAATCTATCTGGACAAGTTACACTCGCTTACAAAGCCAGTGAGAAAATCAACACATTTGCCACCTTTTCCACCGGTTTTAAGCCGGTGGGTTTGAACTTGGGTGGATTGCCTAATGAAAATGGACAACCGATGTTGGAACTCGCCGTGATCCGGCCCGAACGTGTCACGCATTACGAGGTCGGTATCAAGACCAATCCAACACCGAGCACACAGCTCAACTTGACAGCATACAATACCGATGTGCGAGATTATCAAACACAGGTGCAAGCGGCTGATCTTTCGGTGAACCGCGGTTATCTTGCAAATGCGGAAAAAGTATGCGTTCGTGGTATAGAGTTGGATGCCAATGCGCGTGTGCAAGATTGGCTTAGTGTATATGGATCTCTAGCTTATACCGACGGTAAATACGTTACATTTACTAATGCGCCGCCGCCGTTGGAAGGCACGGGTGGGCCAAATTTTGTCGATGTGTCTGGTGGCCGATTGCCGGGTATTTCAGAATGGGCAACTTCGTTCGGTGCAGAAGTAAAATCAAAATCGGCGCGCTTTCTGGGGCAGCGCGGTGAATATTTCTTCGCAGCCGACGGGTTTTATCGTTCTACTTTTTCATCTAACCCGACGCCATCCGCTTACTTAGTGGTACCGGGTTATACCTTGGTCAATCCACGCATTGGTTTTCGCTCACAAGATGGTGTTTCGGTCACGGTGTGGGCGCGCAATATCTTTGATAAAAACTACTTTGAACAATTGCTCCCCGGTGCGGGGAATGCCGGCCATTATGCCGGTGTGCTTGGCGACCCACGCACGTACGGCATTACGTTACGCTACGCGTGGCGATAATATAGAAAAATACAAACTAACAAGCCAAGCAACGCCCGCTTACTCCCGAATAAGGAGTAGCGGGTTATTTTTTTGGTATAGAGTTTATGGAAAATGGTATCTTCCAGCATCATTATGATAGCGAAGTAAAATACTTTAAATGGACGAACGCACATTGCTCATACGCTATAGACAGACCGGAAATCTGCAGGATTTGGGAGAATTATTTAAGCCCTATATGTCTTTGCTTTATGGTGTGAGCTACAAGTACCTGCAAGATCAGGAGCAGAGTCAGGATGCGGTGATGCAAATCTTTGAAGAACTCATTGGTAAGCTGCGCACACACGAGGTAGGCAATTTTAAAAGTTGGCTTTATGTGTATGCCCGCAACTATTGCCTCATGCAGTTACGCAAAGATAAGCGACAAAACAGCGTGCCGATCGATCAGCACCTGACCGAAGCCGAAGCGCAATTATCCGCACCAGACGAAGTGGTCTGGCTGGAGCAGGATTTCGAAAAATTGGAAGTTTGCTTAGTGGGCTTAATACCAGAGCAGGAGCAGTGTGTACGCCTATTTTACCTCGAAAAGAAATGTTATAAAGAAATTGCAGCGATGACCGGTTTCGATCTGAATAAAGTGAAAAGCTATATTCAGAACGGGAAACGGAATCTGAAGCTGTGCATGGAAAAAATGTAATGGACAATAATTATCAGTTATCTCGAATTCACAATTATGTGGCTGGGCTCATGAGCCGAGAGGATATGCATGCCTTGGAACGCGAAGCCATCAACGATCCTTTTTTGCAAGATGCGATCGATGGTTATAAGTTGCAGAATGGCGTAGAAACCGCGCCCTTGAGTCTGTTGCAAAAGCGCCTTGCTGCGCGCATAGAGCAAAGAGGTTTGGAGCGCAACAGACGGTTCTTCGGCTGGCAAAGGCTCACCGTTGGATTGGTCGCCGCAGTCATGTTTGTGGTGGTGTGTTCGCTGTTGGTATTCCGTCATTTACAGCAGAAACCTACTAATTCCACGCAAGTGGAAGGCATCACAATTATCACACCTGCGCTTCGTGTGCAAGTGGTACCAGAAGAAAATTCAGATGCACGACCATTAAAAGGTTGGGATCGATTTTCGCAAAAGCTTCACAAAAACCTGTCCTCGTATACGAGTGCGATCTCTGTCGATGTCCGATTTGATATCGTAAATGGGCATGCAGACGACATCCGTATCAGCGGGGCAAACGATAGTCATTTTGTCGAGAAGATCAAAGAGACGATTCAACAAGAATTGCTTTGGGAAGGTGAAAAAGCCAACTTCCGCCTGCATATTGGGGCGCAGTAAACAAACATTAATGAAGCAAGTACAGGTATTGTTCATTATTATACTCGATCTGTTGGTGGCTCAGACCCATGCACAGACCCAACCAGATTTGGATGCGTGGCTTGGAAAAGTTTTTACAGAGGCTAATCTACCATACCGAAATTTGAACGGAGGTATCTCTATACAATATAAACCCGGTAGCAATCATGATATTGTGTTTGCTACTTCGCCGCAAGGAGTTTTGGATCAGGGATTTATTCACCAAGCATCTTTAACCCTTAAGGATTTATTGGTTTCGGCAAACTCTCCAGCCTTAGATCTGAAAGCAGGATTTAGGTTTGATGATTTGACCGATACGCTATTTTTAACGCGACTCGAACCAGTAGTGGTAGTTAATGATGATAATCGTAATAAGATATTTGTATCGCCTTCTTCTATGCCCGTAGAAGCTCCTGGAGGTACGAGCGCTTTTCTTAAACGATTGAATACGTATCTTTTGCAATTGCCTGATTCGGTACAGCAACAGATCGAGGGTCATCCTTTTCGCTTTGATGTAGAGGAAAGAAGCGGAATTCTCACGCCATTAGATTCTACACCCATTGCCAAATATCTGAATCCATTTTTAGTACAGGAGAAGAAGTGGAAGACAGGGATACGTTGTGGTCGTCCAATCAAAACCAAGGCTTCATTGATCATTAAAATAGAGCCAAAAAGAGAGGAAGGGCAGTACATCCATTATTCTATTTACGATCTCTTGCTGGAAGAGTATGTATTAGGGTTGGAAGATCAAAAAATAATGTAGAAAGAAGGTTATGACCAAAGGAAAGATCCGTACAGCTCCATATCCTTTGTGAATTACAATGGTAAGGCGAATTCATTTGTGTATCATCGTGGAAGTTTGGCCGATTGCAAACGGATGGAAGAGTCTGTGAAAGCCAGCGAGTACTTCGGTTGCTACTCGTATAGTAGAAATTACCCTAGACTTGAATTCTATCGATATTTAGAAGAGTAAATTGTCTTAAAAAAACAAATGATAGCGGAACAACACGATAATAGAGATTCCTCGCCGACAGGCGATGCAAAGTTGGAAACTTTTTACCATGTGGATATTGTCGTCATAGGTGCCGGACAAGCCGGTTTATCGGCGGCTTATTACTTAAAAAAGGCAGGCATTAAGCCGGGGAAAGGATTTGTAATGATTGACGATGAGCCAGGTCCTGGCGGAGCTTGGCAGCATCGTTGGAATTCATTAACCTTAGATAATGTGAATGGCATCAATGATTTGCCGGGATTAGCGTTTGACGACACCGTAAACACGAAAGATAAAGAGTTGAAAGCTAGCGTAGCATTACCTCAGTATTACGGCGTGTACGAAAAGACGTTTGAACTTCCTGTTATACGTCCGCTGAAAGTACAACGAGTTACCGAGAAAAAAGATCATTTCCTTATTCATACCGATGGCGTTCAGTTCAAGGCCAGAGGTATAGTCAATGCGACAGGCACCTGGAAAACGCCACGAATTCCAAAATATCCAGGCTCTGAAAAATTTAAAGGTCAACAACTGCATACCGCAGATTATAAAAATGCACAAGCATTTGAAGGAAAACATGTGATCGTTGTCGGTGCGGGTATTTCGGCTATTCAACTTTTAGATGAAGTGTCTAAAGTGACACAAACAAGTTGGGTGACACGCAGACCGCCCGAATTCAAAGATTTTGATTTCAATCCAGATCTTGGTCGCGAAGCGGTAGCGATGGTAGAGGCGCGCGTGAGAGATGGCTTACCTCCTAAATCGGTTGTTTCTGTCACGGGCTTGCCCACGACGCCCGCGATTCGTGGCATGATGCAAAAAGGTGTCTTGGATAGAAAACCCATGTTTGACGAAATCACAGAAACCGGCGTACGTTGGGCAGATGGTACTACGATAGATGCGGATGTGATCTTTTGGAATACGGGATTTCATCATTCTTTGGATCATCTGGCACCTTTACACCTTACGAATGAAGAAGGCGGTGTAGTGATGTCGGGAAAATTAGCGACTCAGGTGGCTAAGGATCACCGAATCCATCTCGCAGGATATGGTCCTTCCGCATCTACCATTGGAGCGAATAGAGCGGGGCGTATCGTAGCGAAAGAATTGATCGAAACATTAGGCTTGTAGCAATGAATATCGTGATGGCGTATATGTGATATCCATGCTGAGCGATCGAGTATAAGTAACTGTTGATATAAAACTAAACCTAAATAGATTCTTATGAAAAAAGTTATTTTGATCGGTGTTTTGCAGTGGTTCATATTTTCCGCGACTGCACAGAGATACCTGCCAATGCTTGGGATAGTTTGACCTATTGGATAGAGACAGAGATCAAGACTGCTAAACCTGATCTGGAAGGGAGACGGGGCAGAATTGAACTCAAATACAAAAAGGGGGAATCAAACGGATTACTGATCACAAGTAAGCGTGATTATGCAATGGAAGATAGCGTGATGTCACCGCTGTCAAGTCGGGTGCCTGCAACCTTGTATGCAGGTCAAGATAGTTTACATTTACGAGCTTCTTATCAATTTGATGAATTTACAGAGGAGTTGTTTTTTAGCCGTTGGTCGAATGTATATACCATACAAAAAGTATTTGGTGGACATAATACAATGCACGTCGATGCGCTAGGTGGTACAGGAAGTTTCCGTAGAAGATGGGCCGCTTATGTTCAAAAAGTGATACCGACAGATACCACAACGAGATATATAACAATGGGGAAAATACGATGGTTGAGCTTCGATCTGGATCTCGATGGAAATATTGTTTCGGCAGAGAGCAATCCCTCTGATTCTATCTTATCTAACTTTCTAAAGAGTGAAAAACCATGGAAACCAAGCATACATAATGGGATTAGAATACGTGCTCGTATATCGTTGGCCTTGCCCGAAAGGATTTCGCAATTGTATGCTATACATTGGGACTCTGACGCTCATGTCAGTCCCATTATAGAAGAATACGCCCACAGTTTGCATCATCAAAATATTTTTGTGGCAGATAATATGTACACACCCCGTGATGGAGTGAATGTAATATCGATGTTGAATGATCATGGCGAAGTAGCCGCAGTGCGCTATCACAAAGGCAACTTGGAAGCCTGTCAGGACATAGAGGAGCAGATTCGAAATAGTGGTATAATCAAAGAATATAGCGCATTTCACCTCGGAACTTTACAACGCATCTAATTCTATACCTACGTGGAATAATATGGCATTGCTAATTGCTTTCGTTATGAGAGAGTTTAACACCAATTCTTTAAGAACCTAAGTTTGTTTATATTTTTAGATAATAAAAGAACCGCCAGCTGCGGCTAATGGTAATAAAGAAATGTAATGTACAGAGATTTTTCGCTGTTCAAACGCTTTTTTCAGAGCAGCAATGGCTTTCGAGCGCGCGAAATAGACTGTACTTGGGCTGGTATGCAGTTCGTCGCATATTTCCTGCGTGTTTCGACCTTCCATTATGGCCAGTTGAAAGATTTGCGCCTGTTGTTTAGGTAACTTTTTGATTTCGAGCACAATCAACTCTACTAACTCGTTGTAAATAATCTTCTTAAGAATGTCGTTATCGGAGGTCGCTATATCGAGCACCAATGCGTCATCGTGTGCATACTTATTTCTGCTCTGCTTGAGGTGATCCAAACAAGCATTTCTGGTTACTAAGTATAAAAAAGATTTTAGCCCATCGGCTGCCGGGAAATTTAGTCGTCGATTCCATAATTTCACAAAGGCATCTGAAACAATCTCGGCGCTAGCTTCCTTGTCTTTGGTGAGTTTGAAAGCAAAGAACTGAAGTGCGCTGGCATACTGATCCATGAAGAAACATAATGCCGTCTCTTTGCCTTGTTGCAAATCAGAAATCTGTTTGTCAAACTTGTCCATATAGGTAGCCGGTTTATAGTAGGTTGTACTATCTAGGTTTATACTCAAATCTACTGTAAAAATTATACAATTAAAAGTAGAAGTCTTCATTTATTTGAGATGGGAAATTTAAACCTTGAGATGCTACCGGCGTGCATGCAAAACAAAAACGCCTGATCAAAGGATCAGGCGTTCAATACTCAATTGCAAATCGTTGTTTATTCGGCGCGAAACACCCAAAACCATGCGGTTCCCCATGCGCCTACTCCCGGTTCAGGGTAGGAGAGAACCATTTCTGTATCATTAATGATTAAGATATCGTATTCGTAGACAGGTGCATTGCTTTCATTGGGCGATATGCCGCACAAAACGGTGACGCCCTTTGTCGTCAATTTTCCTTTGGCCCAAACCGTGCCATCGTCCAACGTAATCTTTTTCGTCATATCAAAAGAAAACGAACCGTCCTCGGTCTGTCCAGTTGACTTGATCTTCGATAGCCGAGCTCCGCGAAGCGCAAACTCCATCTTAGCGCCCACACCTTCACCGGCCGCTTGACCATTGATGTCGGCCTCTTGCAAGGTCCACCATGCTGGAGCGGAATTGCCCATGTAGCCACCATTTCCCCAGACTGCGGGCTTCGTCGTATCCCAAACCCACGTTTTTTCGGCGCCACCGGTCAAGAATCCCCATTCCAGCGGAACTGGAAAAGTCAATTCATCCACCGTAACATGTAAGGTTTTAGTGATTTTGCTACCATCAGGGTTTAAGCCTGTAAAAATGATTTCATTGTCGCCCGTAGATACCAGCAAAACCGTATCGGTTTTGCGCTGCGTCAGTCCGACACCATAATCCCACGAAGAGAGTACCGGACTTTTATTATCCAAGACGACTTTATTACTTTTCTTACCGTCAACGATTACTGGTGTTGCGGTAAGCTGTAGTTGTTCGGCGCTGATGGCCGAACCTAATTCCATTCTGTCTTCAATAGCGTCACAACCTACGGTTAGTAGCGTGAGACTAATACAGAGGGTATACCAGAATTTTTTCATAATATGTTTTTCTAAAAGATTACCAACCTGGGAATTCATGTGTAGACTCACCCCAACCTTTGTTCTGCGTCAATACACCATCAGATAGTGCGATTTGTGAGATTGGAATAGGCCAGAATCCGCCCGTAGCTTCAAATCGAGCCGCGTAGCCACCACCAAATCCGCGCATCTGCGTATCAATTCCTTTATTGCGGATAGAAACTCCTTCCTGGCGGCCAAGTGCTGTGGCCGCTTCTTGCCAACGCATCAAATCAAAATAACGCAATCCTTCAAATGCTAATTCCCATCGGCGTTCCCGCTTAAGCGCTGCCAGCGAATAGCCTACTGGAGCAAGATTAGCGCGCGCGCGCACCCGATTCAAGTTGGTGTTGGTTTCAGAAAGCTCGGCATGCATCAATAGTACATCCGCGAAGCGGATAAGCACTAAATCCTGGGTATGTGCCAATTGATATTCCGCTGCTGCTGCGTCAGCCAAAATAGCATACGAAGGAATGAACCTGCCGTTGTCGTAAGCGGTAACGGCAATGTATTTCTTTTGCCAAAAACCGGTTTCCTCCATTTGGTTATCAGCGCCATAGATATAACTATCAAGATCCGCATCTGCATTGATAATAGAGCCTACACGACGCACGTCAGTTGGCTCTGCTTGTCGCCATTCGTTCCACAAACTGCTATTCACTGGACCTGCACCCCATCCTTGACCGAATGGAAAAGTTCCTGCTTGTCCATTATTGGAGCGCAAGCTAAAGTGCAGATTGAATTGATTGGAATAACCCAACATATATTGGTCTCCCCAGTCGACTAGCGTACCAAATTTGACCGCAAAAACGGTTTCTCTGTTGCCATCTCCAGCATAGCTTAGGTTGTTGTCCTGAGCATAAGGATAATCCTTTTTGGTAAACTCATTAGAGTAAGGCCACAGGTTGCGAAAATCGGCTACCAAATCATGCCCACTATTGGCAATACATTCTTCCAATCCTTGCTGTACTTGTGCTTTGCTAATGCTGCCTCCTGATGCGACAGGCAACTCGCTTTTGCTATAATAACCCGTATAAAACAGATAAACACGTGCTAGCAGCGCTTGAGCAGCCCATTTGGTCGCATGACCCGAAGCGACACTCGTGTAAGGAGTGGCCGGCATTAAGTTGATCGCTTGTTGAAGATCAGCCGCTATTTGCGCATAGGTTTCGTCAGCTGGCGTTTTTGGTATGTTGGATACCGATGTGCTGGTTACCAAAGGCACTTCTCCAAAAAGTTGAGATAGCTCAAAGTAATAAAGTGCGCGCAGGAAATATACTTCTCCCAAAACCTGATTTTTCTGCGCGTCATTCGTCCAGCCCTCTACTTGATCCAAAGTTTCCAGTGCGATGTTCGCACGAAATATACCTTGGTAACGCGCGGTCCAGAATGTTAGAAAACGATCCGGCTGCGTATTCATTAGGTGATCTAAAGCTTGCATGTCGCGGTCATTTTCGCCACCACCGCCAAAGCGATCGTCAGAGGCTAATTCGGCCATGTAGAAATGCGTGTTTTGCACGTTCGAGATAGCGGCATTCAAGCTAGAGTAGATACCCACCAGCATGCTATTGGCATCGGCCACCGTGGCTGGAAAGTTTCCAGTATTCTTTTTATCGTAGCTTTCCGTATCTAGAAACTTATCGCAGGAGGTCAATAGACCTGCGGCGAGTAAGGTAATTAAGATCTTTTTCATGTCTTTCATTAGAATTTAAAGTTCATTCCAAACATCACCGTACGTGGTTGCGGGTAGAAACCTAAGTCAATACCATTAACCCAAGGCTCGTCGTAACCGTAGCCGATCTCTGGATCCATACCACTATAATTGGTGAAGGTGAATAAGTTTTGTACCGTAGCATAAATGCGCGTTTGGCTGAATGGTGCATTTTTCCAAAGCTGTTTTAGGTCATAGCCCAATGTGATGTTTTGAATCTTGACAAAATCACCATTCTCAATATAGATGTCAGAGATATACTGATTATTGGTATGGCTTCCGCTAGTTAAGCGAGGCAAACGATTGGAGGTGCCTTCACCATGCCAACGGCCAAAAACCTCCGTCGTATAATTTTGCAATGGACTATCCGCGAAGGAACGGTAAGACTTGGCGATTTGATGGCCAAATGAACCAATAGCCGTAACCGCAAGGTCAATACCTTTGTAACCAAATGTAAGGTTTAGTCCGCCGCTAAAGGCTGGATGCGGATTGCCAATCATCACCCGATCGTCGTCGGTAATAGCGCCATCGCCATTCGTGTCGCGAAAGAATACATCGCCGGGCTGCGCGCCTGGAAGAACTCCATGACCTGATGCACGAACAGCATTGATCTGCTCCTGCGTCTGGAAGATCCCATCGGTTTTGAAACCGTAGAAATAGCCGATTGGATAGCCCACCTGTGCGCGGTACATTTCTTTTGTACCTTGACTTAATACATCTGGATTACCGTGAATGATGCCTTCGCTGTTGGCAATTCGGGTTACTTCATTTTTGTTGTACGCGCCGTTAATGCCAATGCCATAGCGGAATTCACCTTTGGTATCGTTCCAGTTGAAACCCAATTCAAAACCTTTGTTGACAATGTCACCACCATTCTTGAAAGGAGCTTGTGTACCATAGATGGCCAGAATAGGCGCTTGCACCAACCAGTTGATCGTAGATTTGCGATACCAGTCGAATACCACCGCCAATCTATTATTCGCAAAGCGAGAATCAAATCCAATATTCAACTGCTCCGAAGTTTCCCAGCTCACATCTGGGTTAGGTAAGATTTCAGGATAAGCGCCACGCAACAGCGTACTCTTGCTGTTACCAAAGTAATAACCGTTTCTCGCATCGATAGCTACCGTGCCCAAATATTGGAAAGGCAGAATATCTGCGTTACCATTCTGGCCCCAGCTCCCACGAAATTTCAAGAAATTCAACCAAGATTGATCTTGCAGGAAGTCCTCATTAGTGGCAACCCAACCCAACGATGCAGAAGGGAAATAACCCCAGCGATGTCCAGGCGCAAAGTTGGACGAACCATCGGCACGTAGTACAAAGGAAGCTAAATAGGTCTCGTTGATATTGTAATTCAAACGCCCGAAGTAAGAAGAAATATTGAACTGCGGCCAGTGTGCACCGTTGACCGTGGGTACAAAGCCATCATAACCTTGTCCATTGCTCAGCCAAGCTTTGTCCCATTGCCCAGGGAAAGAAGAGTTTGCCGTGGCAGCGCCCACATCTTCACCCAGTCCATTCTTTTCGATAGATTGACCAACAACTACATCCAATTGATGATTTTGGAAGGGATGTAATCTATAACTCAACGTATTTTCCCACAGATATTTGTAACCCATTCCTTGATTTTGCGAAATATCATCGATGGCATTAATCGTGGTGGTCGAAAGCTCAAAGGCAGGCGTATATTGGCGGTAAGAAGAAGCCGTTAGCCGATAACCAAAGCTGGAGCGGAATACCAAGTCTTTGATAGGTTGCACCTCCAAATAAGCATTGATTGACAAAGCGTGATTTTTGCTCAAATTCTGTCCGCGGCGGTAATCCATATCTGCGACTGGATTGGCCGTGGCACCATCCAGTGCCCAACCATCGGCTACCTTGCTAGCGTGATCATAGTAGCCACCATCCGCATTGCGAATAGGAAGCAGTGGATTGCCCACCAACATGTTGTGGATATCGTTCCAATAAATATTACCAATACCGATACCCGAACGTTTTGTGTACGCGTAGTTGAGGTTTTCACCAAATTTGACGATATCAAACTCATCATTTTTCAATAAGATGTGTTCGGAGTTGATACGAGCAGTTTGGCGCTGAAAGTCAGGCTGAACAGGAGCCCCTAAGATACCATCGCGATTCGTATGCGAATAACCCATCGAGAAGCGCGATTGTTCATTGCCACCCATCAAGTTGAGTGAAGTATTCTGCAATAGCGCATTTTCGTTTTGGATTTCCCGCATCCAGTCGGTACCGTTCCAGCTACCATTCATGATTTGCTCGTACTGTTTCGGAATGAGCTGCTCCCAGTTGAATGGTGCTGCACCTTCGTTAAAGCGTCGCTCATCTTGAATGGTCATGTATTCTTTGGCAGTTAGCAATGACGGCATTTTGTATACATTTTGGAAGCCCACGTAGCTATCCAAATGTAAGGAAAGCTTGCCTGCACGTCCTTGTTTTGTAGTAACGAGCACCACGCCATTGGCAGCTCGCGAACCATAAATCGCAGCGGATGCAGCATCTTTCAGTACGTCGATACGTTCGATATCCGACGGGTTTAAAACATTGATATCGCCACCCGGAATACCGTCGATCACGTAGAGAGGCGATGAATTGTTGATGGTTCCTAAACCACGGATCGTGACTTTAAAACTTTCGCCGGGCATACCTGAATTTTGCGTGATCTGCACGCCGGGAGATTGACTTTGCATCGCTTCCAAAATGTTGGGTGTGCTCAATCTTTCCAGATCTTCGCCCTTAATTTCCACGGTGGCACCGGTAACCAATTTTTTCTTTTGTGTACCATAACCTACTACGACAACCTCATCGAGGTCGCCCAAGCTCGCTTTGAGCGTCACGTTCAAGGTTCGTTGATCCCCGACATTAATATCGGTACTCAAAAAACCAATATAACTAACGCGCAGTACAGACCTGTTGCCGCTCGGCAGCACCAATTGAAAGTTTCCCTGATCGTCGGTATTCGTCCCTACACTGCTTCCCACAACTTGTACGGAAGCGCCTTGAATAGGCACGCCACGCTCGTCGGTTACTGTTCCACTGATCCTGCGTTCTTGCCGCGCAGTGGGTGAGACCGCGTTTTTTGCGTTCGCGGCTGCTTGCCGACGCAGGATAATCGTCCCTTCGGAGATTTCCCATGCAATCGGTTGTCCTACAAACAATAAGTTGAGGGCGTTTTCCAGCTGTACATCCTTGATGTCGGCGGTGAGTTTTGCTGCCGCAATGTCTTTGCCATTGAGTAAGAATGGCATACCGCTCTGTTTTTGCACCGACTGCATGATGTTGACCAATGGCGTGTTGACCGCCTTGATGGAGATCGGCTGCGCAAATCCACTGGCAGTCAGTTTTAAGATGCTTAAAACGGTAAATAGTATGGTTAATTTCATAATGATTACCCAACGTTTAATTTTAGATCTAGCCGCACTCGGGGCATAATCGACCTGTTGTATAAAAATCATATTTTTGTACAATTACATGTGTTGATGAATAAGGGTTTATTGTGGTCAGTAGCGCTTATCTGGCATGTAAACAGTAGGCCGAACTGAGGTGTGAGAATCCGGTTCGGTTTTTCTGTTTTTGCCCAGTGGCTTATGTTGGATAACTTTTGGTAGATGTTTTCATAGTGTGTAGATTTTGTTTATTACTGGTTTACCTGAAGACGGACTTTGCCGCCTGCTTTGCTTAGTTCAAATTTTACGCCCGCCTTCTCTAAGATGCGGAGTACCTCCGAAAGATTTTTTTCGCGTGTAATCTCGCCGTAAAAATAGGTGGGCGGGATTGCCTTCGGATAGTTGACTTCTACAGCGTACCAACGACTGATCTGTTTCAGGAGGTCTTTTAACTCGGTTTCAAAAAACAAGAAGTTGTTGTCTTTCCATGCCACATAGGACGCTACGTCCACTTGCTTTTTACTAATTCGATCGTGCTGTACTACGGCTTGCTCATTAGGGCGCAGGGATAGCCGACCTTTGGTGGTTTCGATTTCTACAGAACCCTCTACCAATGTGGTGAGTATTTGTGGATCATCGGCGTAGGCCGAAACGTTAAAACTGGTGCCCATTACTCGGATGATCTGATCTTTGCAACTCACCTCGAAAGGCACACGACGGTTGTTCACATATTGTTGCGCCACTTCAAAATAAGCTTCGCCCTCTATGCTCACTTGCCGTTTTTCGCTATGGAATAATAGTGGATAGGTTAATTTCGACTGGGCATTGAGATGTACATGTGTACCATCGCTTAGCGTAACGCGGTATTTTCCACCTACTGGCACAGTGATACTTGCAGTAGTTTGTGCCAATTTTTCTTGGTCGATAGCAAGCAATGGCGTACCATCAGAATAGCTCAATTCTTGATCGAGTACGATACCGTCTTTGTCGCTACGTAGGTTGATCTTTTGTCCATCAGACAAGACCAACTCGGCTTTATTGCCACCGGGAAGAATGCTAGCTGCTTCGATGTTTTCGGATAATGTTGCTTGGTCACGTAGTTGGAAGTAGCCAAATACGGAAACACAAATTAATAAGGCTGCTGCCGCTCCCTTATATATAAAGGGGCGAATCCTATTACGACGAAAGGGGATAGATTGTCCTTGATGAAGCTTATCGAAAGTGAGTTGTTTGATTTGATCAAGTTGTTGCTCCGCATGCTCGTCCTCCATGTCAATCCATTGCAACGCGTCCGCAAAAACCTCTTCACCTTGCGTAACCTGCTGGAAAAAGGCTTCGTTGGTATCATCCAGCTTACGCCAACGCGTTAAGGTTTCTGATTCCTCCAACGTCAGCTTGCCTTCGATATATCGTTTTATTAGCTCGGCTATTCGTTCCGTAGCATTCATAGGTTTATAGGGGTTAGTAATGCTATAACGACCTGATGCCGGAAACCTTAGTAGATTTTTAATTTTTTTTCGGAAATCTTATTTGAGGCTGATAGCAGAGATGAGATAAAGTAGCTTTTTGATGCTGTAGATGTCTTTTGTGGGGTTATTTATTTTTTGTCGATGCTGATGATCAATTTATTTTTCGCTACTTGGATGTTTATGTATTCACCTTGCTTAAACCCAGCTTCTTCCAGCCATTTGCCAGCTAGTCTAATTTCTGGAAGAGCAATATGGTCCCAACGCCTAGTGCGAAGTTTGCTATGTATTTTTAATTTTCGTGTGGGCTTCATTTAGTGTGTTCGTTATTACGAACATAAGATATGAATTATATATGGATATTCGTTATAGTGAACACGATAGAAGATAAATACTTCAAAAGTATAGGGCTAAGAATTAAAGAATTGAGGGAAGCGAAAGGGCTCGACCAAAAGTCTTTTGCCTTCTATTGCGAGATCGGCAGAACCCAACTGCACATGATCGAAAACGGTAAAACGAATCCTCGTCTAAGTACACTCATGAAGATCGCTACCGCTTTGGAAATTTCGGTTTCGCAGTTGTTGGAGGGGTAGTGATAGCCGCAATAAACCGAACTTATTGGTGTTAGTGTGAAATACATTAACTAATATAACACAAAATCAGCTCTGATGGTGTGATTTTGCTAAATCATTCCAGTTAACAAACAAAAAAGAGACACCTCTCGGTATCTCTTTTTCTAATTTACACAAATCGGCCGAAGCCAATAAATCCTTATTCTTCCCAGCGAACTTTTTCTGCGATAGGAGAGCGTACCGGCTCACGTTCGTGTGCCGTATCTGCGTAGCCAAGGTAGAATAAACCAATACATTTTTGTTTTTCTTCTAGTTGTAGAAAATCTGCCATGTGGTTGATCAAACCTGGAGAAGCCCAGTAACCGCCGATTCCGATGGAGTGACCGGCTAACCAAAGGTTTTGCACGGCACAGGCCGTTGCAGCCAATTCTTCCCACTCTGGCAATTCGCCGGTGTAGTTCACCACGATCGCGATCGCCACCTGAGCCGTTGTCGCTTTTTTGGCCATATTTACTTCCGTTTGCTCGGCATATTTCTCTGCAGGAGTTACCTGTTTGTAAATACGCGCTAGCTCCGTACCTAAACGCTCCAAGCCCGAGCCTTTGAATACCACAAAACGCCAAGGTTGCGTTCTCTTGTGCGTCGGTGCTGCATTCGCAGCTTCGAGCAATAGCTCAATATCTTCGCGGCTTACTTCTTTATCTAAAAAACTAGGTTGCATCAAGGATCTTCTGTTCTGGATCGCCTGCAACACCTCATTGGTTTTACTCATCGTATGTTGTTGTATGTATGTTTAAAAAAATGCTGTGGATTATGCGCGCTCTTCCCAAAGTGCGACAATATGTAGAATCGTTTTCACCGCTTGCTCCATATCTTGGCGCGATACCCATTCCTGTTTGCCGTGAAACGCATGTCCGCCAGCGAAAACATTCGGGCACGGCAATCCCATAAACGATAAACGTGAACCATCGGTGCCGCCACGAATGCTACGGCGCTCCGGTTCCATGCCGGCACGACGAATCGCTTCCATGCCAATTTCCATAATTTGTGGATGCTGATCGAGCACTTCTTTCATGTTGCGGTATTGTTCCTGCACGTCAATTTGGTAGGTGGATTTTGGATAGTTGGCGATCACCGATTTTACGATATCTTCCACCTCTTTCTGGTGGCTGTCCAACAAGGCCGTATTATGATCGCGGACGATAAACTCAATCGTCGCTTCTTCCACCGTTCCGCTGATTCTGTTGGGGTGCACAAAACCTTCTTTTCCCCGTGTCGTTTCCGGCGATAAGCGATCATTCGGCAAGGCCGCAATAATATCCGTCGCGATTTTTACCGCGCTTTGCATCTTACCTTTGGCGAAGCCAGGATGCACCGATACGCCTTGAATCGTCACCGTCAGCGCGTTCGCGCTAAATGTTTCGTCTTCGATCGTGCCTGCGCGTTCGCCATCCATCGTATAGCCAAAATCGGCACCCAGCTTGGCAATATCCACATGGTTGACGCCGCGGCCAATCTCTTCATCGGGAGTGAATAGGATTTTGATCGTGCCGTGCTTGATTTCGGGGTTTTGCATCAGCAAGCGCGCCGCATCCATGATTTCGGCTACGCCGGCTTTATCATCGGCGCCCAACAAGGTTTTGCCACTGGCTGTAATCACATCGTTGCCAATCTGATTAGCCAAATCCGGATGATCCGCAAGGCGAATCACAACGCTCGGATCATCAGGAAGCACCAAATCCGTGCCTTGATAATTGTGATGAATTAGCGGTTTCACATGCGTGCCCGAACTATCGGGCGAAGTATCTACGTGCGAGCAGAAACAAATCACCGGCACTTGCTTGTCTGTATTGCTTGGTATAGTCGCGTACACGTAGCCGTGCTCGTCTAAATGTGCATCGCTAATGCCGAGATCCAACAGTTCTTGCACTAATATTCGGCTGAGATCTTTCTGCTTTTCCGTAGAAGGAAAGCTAGTCGCATACGGATCTGATTGGGTATCTATCTGTACGTATCGCGTGAAGCGATCCGCAACTTCATAGGTGGTGATGTCGTTTATTTGCATGCGTATTTGTTTTCTTCAAGTTTGTTCTCAAAATTACAGTTTATTCAAACTTTTCTTGATAAAAGTTTGGGAAAATCAAGTCTACATCCCTTGCCGCTATCCGTTCAAAAGAAATCCTAAACAAAAATAACTCGCTTTGCTCGGACAGATTTTTGTTCTTGACGGATTTGCTTTTGTCCAGATGACCGCAGCCGGAATGCTAGGACGGATGCCGTTTCCAAAAAATTTTGTGGTCGAAAAGCTTTACCGAAGCAATACTCTTTCCATCCTCGAAAAATGACGCCTGAGCGGATTGGCAATAGCACAGGGATGCACGAACGTTGTGCCAATACGGTAAGCGAGGAGTTTAGCTTCGCTGAGCACTTTGTGGTTTTTGCATACTTTTTGCGGAAAACAGGTCATCTGCCGTGAAATGAAAAAGGCTGCCGGAGTCTTTTCCTCTAGCAGCCTTTCCGTTAATGTATATCCGTTTACTTCACCAACTTCAACGCCAATTCTGGCTCATCGGTGGTGATGAAATCAATCTTTTGATCGATCAAGAATTGGATATCCTCTTGCTTATTAGCCGTCCAAGCATTGGTTTTCAGTCCCAAAGCTTTAAACTCCTGAATCCAAGTTGGATTCTTTTGAAATAAGCTGTAATGATAATCTACACCCGTCAATTTTGCGTCCTTGATTTGCTGTGGAGATTTGTCGCCCGTCAGATAATGTACCGGGATCGTCGCATTTAGTTCACGAAATTTCAGACATGCTTCATAGTCGAAAGAGATAATTTCGATACGATCTTGTGCTTTCAGTTTTTTGATCACCGCTAATACCATCGGCACAGCATCTTGTGTACGAGCTTTGCCCAAGCTACTCGCTTTTAACTCTAAGATGAGCTTCAAACCTTTTAATTTCAATCCAGCTTTTAGGTATTCTTCTAGCGTAGGAATGTATTCGCCATTCGGGTGTGTTTTTGTGCGCAATTCGGCGTGCGTGACTTCGGCGATGTCCATGCCGTAGAAGTCGGCATCATGGTTTACCACCAATACATCATCTTTGGTGAGGTGTACATCAAATTCAGATCCCCAAACTTTCAGCGCTGCTGCTTTTTGCAGAGAAGCAATGGAGTTTTGAGGCAAATTATCTTGTTTCCAAGCTCCGCGATGGGCAATTACTTTCGTTTGCGCGATCGCTGATAATCCCATTACCGTCATGACCAATAAGGATAAAAAGTGTTTTCTCATGTGATTGTGTTTTATGGATCAGGATTTGGCATCCCGATGATTGCTAAGATAACAATCCCATATTAAAAGCATATTAAATCGAGCGGCACTTAAGCCAAACCATCCCATTCTGCATAAAATTGTTGCAAAAACCCTTCCATATACTGATGCCGTTGGGCGGCAATGCGTTTAGCAGTTTCGGTATGCATTTTATCTTGCAGCAGGAGCAATTTCTCGTAGAAGTGGTTGATCGTCGGCGCCGTCGTATTTTTGTACGCCTCTTTACTGATATTTTGCTCTGCCGGAATCGTGGGGTTGTATATTTCCCGATTCTTAAAGCCGCCATAATTAAATGCACGTGCAATACCAATGGCACCAATCGCATCCAAACGATCCGCATCGCGTACCACTCGCAACTCAGGAGAATCAAAGGTGATCTCGCCTAAAGAAGCTTTGAAAGACATATTCAGAATGATCTGCTGCACATGCTCAATAATGACAGAGTCAACACCTTCTTTACGGAGGAATTCGCCAGCAATGCGAGGACCAATGCTTTCATCGCCATTGTGAAATTTGCTGTCAGCAATATCATGGAGCAATGCCGCCAATTCACAGATCAACGGATCGGCTTGCTCCGTTTGCAGAATCAATTTGGTATTGTTCCACACGCGCAATATATGCCACCAATCGTGTCCAGATTCTGCGCCTGATAAGGTGTGTTGCACAAAGGCAACCGTTCTTTCGATGATATCCATATAAAGGTGAGTTGCGTGTTAATCTTTAGACCCGTCGTATAATTCGTACTGCAACAAGCGGCAATCCAACTTTCCGTTGAAGAATTCGAATCTACGGGAAGCTTTTAGGCCAATTTTTTTGGCCAGATCAGGGTTTCCGGTAAATATATAACCGCGGTATCCTTTGCACGATTGTTTCAAGAAATCGCCAATACGTTTATACGTTGCTTCCAGTTTGAAATGCGTTCCCAAGCGTTCGCCGTATTCAGGGTTAAACATAATCACGCCTTTTTCTTCCGGTACGGTGGTTTTCTCAAAATCTCCGGTTTCAAACTGAATCAAATGCTCCACACCAGCCGTGCGCGCATTCTGGCGCGATACTTCCACCGCTTCGGCAGAGATATCAGAAGCCACAATTACCGGCATGATCGCTTTGTCCGATTGCTCTTTTAGCACACGACGTTCCTGAAAGAAAACTTCTTCGTTATAACCAATTAGGTGCATAAAAGCATAATTCATACGCAGCAATCCCGGTCTGCGATTTTGCGCAATCAGCGCGGCTTCGATGGCCAAAGTGCCCGATCCGCACATCGGATTGATGAAAGGTGATTTGCCATCCCATTTGGTAGCAGCGATGGTGGAATATGCCAAGGCTTCTAACATCGGAGCTTTCCCGGGTATTTTGCGGTAAGCATGTTTGGCTAATGTTTCACCAGAAGTGTCAATAAATATTTCTGCGCGCTCTTCCATCCAGTGTAAGTGGATCACGGCCTTGTCCAAGCCTGGCCCAGAATTAGGGCGCATACCTTTCTTATCTTTGATACGATCTACGATCGCGTCTTTTACTTTTACGTTGGCAAATAACGGTGTCGTAACGGTTTCATTATGCACATGCGAAGTGACGGTAAAGTAGCCGTCAAAAGGCAGGATTTCTTCCCAAGCAATCTTCACCAATTCATCATACAATTCCTTCGGATTGTTGGCTTTGAACGAGCGCAATTGGTACAGCACCTGGCTGGCAGCGCGTAGGTTTAGGTTGAGTTTAATGCACTCATTGATAGAGGCTTTGATCTCCACGCCGGTGTTGAAAGGACGTACTACTTTAAAGCCCAATTCTTCTACTTCTTCTTGTAAATAAGGCGATAAACGACGATTACAAGTGATTATTATCTTAGCCGGTGTGTTGAAAACTTCCATCATATTTGTGCAAAGTTAGGGATTCTAAGACGTAAAAAATGTGTAATTTTAGGGTTTAATAATTTTGACTATGGAAATAAGAGGAAAAGTTCACGAAATTGGTGGCATTCAGCAAGTAACGGAGTCGTTTAAGAAGAGAGATCTGATCGTTGCACATGCGGAAAATCCACAGTTTGTGGAATACATCCGTTTTGAGGCAACACAAGATCGGGTAAACATCTTTGATAACCTGACAGTGGGAGAGGATATTGAGATCTCATTTAATCTACGTGGACGTCCTTGGACAAATAAAGAAGGCGTAACAACCTACTTTAACTCCTTGGTCGCATGGCGCGTAACCAAATTGGCAGGAACAGCAGCAGCTGCGCCTCAGCACAATGTAGGTGATATGCCTCCAGTAGACATTTCTTCTTCCGGCTCGGACGACGATGATTTGCCATTCTAAGGAATGCAGATTGATAAAAAGGCGAATATCCCACGATATTCGCCTTTTTTTTTGGGTGCTTCACCGATCTTTTCTACCGCGTGACCGATTCGGCTTCTTGAAAATCAGCAACAGCCCGTATCTTGCATCAACATAAATTTTAGACTTGGATATTTACCCAGTATATTTATATAAAAATAACAGCAAATACTATGGGATGGGCGACAAAAAAAAGTAGGGTATGGGAGCTAAGGCAACTCACGTTGACCTTCCTGTCTATCCTGATGTTTGTACCATTCTTACACATCCATCCGTTTGTGATGATGAGCCAAGCCTCCAAAAGTAAGGTGCGCCTTTGGTATGTGATGGCATGGGTGCTTTTGGCCGTGGAAGTCGCGCTCTTTGGTTCTTTCATTTATTTCTTCGGTTCGTTTAGCCGAGGCATGTTGCTCACGATTGCGGGATCATCTGTTTCTTATATTGTGGGGAATGGGATGTTGCTAAATCAGGCAAAACCTTTTCTACAGCGATTGGAGCTGGGTGAAGTGCGCCCACTAAAATGGATCAGTAGCCCGAACGGGCAAAAGCAACGCGAGTTGAAAGCTCCCGTGCTCGATACGCCACAGTTGTTCATCGAACGCTTGTTGCATTGGCGCAAGCAGATCAACAATCGCGTGCTGCATCAGGATATTGACAAGATCATCCGTCTGTTTCATCTGATGGAAAAGAAAGACATTCGCGAAGCGGAAAAATTTCTAGTTAGGCACTCGACCGTGGTCAATGTATTGATCCAATACGATGAATTGGAAAATTCGAACCTGCGCAACGCAGTAACGGATAAATCGAAAGAGAAACTGGTGCATGTGGTGCGGCAGGCTGCAGTAGCCATCGAACAAGAGGTAACCGAGCAGTTCCGAATGGGCATGCTGGAAATATCCGCCGAGACGGATGTGTATCTACAAACATTGAAAAGCAGAAATCTATTAAAAGATTAAAAAGTATAATTATGGCAGAATTGGATTTAGCACAGTACGGCGGTGACAGCGAGAAGCCGAAAGACACGTCGATGGATATGTCGGTGAACTTTTCGGACGAAGAACGCACCAAGATCGCACAGTATAAGGATAAAATTAACCTGACTTCTACGATGGATATCATCCAGTATGGTGTGGGCAGTCAGTCGCAGGTAGGTAATTTCTCTAGCGAAATACTGAAACAAGTACGCACCAAAGATATGGGCGGCGCAGAAGATATATTGATCAACCTGCGGTCGGATATTCGTTCGTTTGATGAAGGAACGCGCAAAAAGCCATTGATTCCTTTTTTCGACAACTTAAAAAAGCGTATCAGCCGGATCAAGACAGAATATGCATCGGTGGAGAAGAATATTCACCAGATCGAACTGAAACTAGAAGGGCATTATAAGAATGTAGCCAAAGATGTAGTGATCTTCGATAAACTGTTCACCCAAAACCAGCAATATTTCAAAGATCTTTCTTTGCATATTCAGGCCGGAACGGAGAAGCTGCAGGAAGCCCACGAAGTAATCTTGCCGAAGTTGCGCCAAGAGGCGGAAAGTAGCAACGATCAGCACAAGATCCAAGAATATAAAGATATGGAGCAGCATATTGTGCGCTTCGAACGCAAAGTGCACGATCTAAAGCTGACGCGCATGGTGGTATTGCAAAATGCACCGCAGATCCGGATGATTCAGAGCAACAGTAGCGCTTTGATGGAAAAAATTCAGTCTAGTTTGGTCAATACCTTGCCGTTGTGGAAGAACCAAATGGTGCTTACCTTAGGTATTGCGCATTCGCAGCGCGCTTTGGAAGCACAAAAGGCGGTGACCGATGCCACCAATGAATTATTGCGACGCAACAGTGAGATGCTCAAAGAATCGACGATCCAGATCGCACGTGAAACGGAGCGTGGCATCGTAGATATCGATACGATCAAAAAAGCAAATCAGGATATTATTGCTACGATCGACGAGGTACTGCGCATTCAGCGCGAGGGCCGCGAGAAGCGTAAAGTTGCCGAAGGTGAATTGGTGCAAGCTGAAAACGACTTGAAAGCACATATCTTAAAATCATCCGACGAGAATCGGTTGATAGATTAAACCCTTAAAACAAGAACGCTCCCGATTCGGGAGCGTTCTTGTTTTATTATGGATTAGTGCTCCACAACGAAGCTTTCTTTTTATGAATACAACAGGTCGACCAATTGTTTGGCTTCCTGCACATCGTGTACGCGTAGCAATTGTACGCCGCGCTCCAATAACAAGGTGTTGAGTGCAATGGTACCCGTGAGCGCTTCCGCTGGGGAAAGATCTAATTTGCGATAGATCATCGACTTTCTGGAAATACCGCCTAAGATCGGCAATCCATGATAATGCAATTCGGCCACGCGCAACAGCAATTCATAATTCTGGGCGGATGTTTTGGCGAAGCCAAAACCCGGATCAAGAATAATGTCGCGTACGCCTAAAGCGCGTAATGATGCTATAGCATGTCCTAATTCCACGGCCACGTCATTCACGATATCTTTATAGTTTGTGTGCTGCTGCATGGTATCTGGTGTGCCGCGCATATGCATTAATATATAAGGCACTTGCAATTTGGCTACGGTGGCAAACATGTGCGAGTCCAATTGTCCGCCCGATACGTCATTGATAATATGAGCGCCTGCGCCGATCGCTTCTTCGGCAACGCGCGCACGATAAGTGTCTACCGACATAATCGCGTCTGGGAAAGCTTGGCGAATAGCCGAAACGACAGGGACAACACGATTCAATTCTTCCTCTTCGAGCGAGAGTGCTGCGCCGGGGCGCGTCGATTGTCCACCAATATCGAGAATATCTGCACCATCTTTTAAAAGCTTTTCCGCGTGGCGTAATGCCGCGTCTATCGTGGTGTTCTGTCCGCCATCGTAGAAGGAATCTGCCGTGAGGTTGAGGATTCCCATAATTTTGGGAAGTTCAAAACTCATCAGTTTACCGCCTAGACGAATGCTCGGCGCGGGATGCGTGGAGAAATGCTTCATGGTTTATTTGACCACCACAACGCCATCTGCGATAAACGTGATGTCGCGTTTTGGTTTTTTGATCGCCGCGATTTCTTTTTCGCTTTTTCCCAAATCTTTCGCATCGTGCTGTAGCTTCGCTACGGTAGTTTCTTTTACTTTACCTTTGCCTTCTAATACGACCGTTTTTCCGACGATATCTTGCGGCATAAAATAACCGTAATCCGTGAAACGCACCATGATGGGTTCTGCATTTCCTTCACGTTTCAGCGTAATAAAACAGCCTTTTTTCTTACATACCTGCACGACTTCTCCTCGTACTTTTCCGCTGAAATCGTTGGATTTGGCCAGCGCCGTTTCTAAGGCTTTTACAGAGATTGCGCCCTGCGCTTCCACTTTCTTGCCGTATTGTACGCCTGGATGTGCAGCCGGAATATCGGCTTGTTGCGCAGATCCGATGGTGGCGAAGGCCACGACGCTGAATAATAAGGTGAATAACTTTTTCATATTTCCTGATGTTAAAAGGTATTACTTACGAATAAACTCAAATTTACCGCTAGGATCCAGTTTGATAATCATGGATGGTTCGCGTACTTCCGTATCCTGTTGTCCAAACTGCACCACATAATCTGCTCCTTCGGTAATTTCAGGCGCTATATCCAAGAAAGTACGGGGTGAAGGCTGTCCACTCAGGTTTGCTGAAGTGGAAATAATGGGTTTACGAAATCGCTGTAATAATTGTTGACAAAACGGATGATCTACAACCCGAATGCCCACCGTGCCATCGGCAGCCATTACATTCGCGGGTAAGTTCTTTGCCAAGGAATAGATGATCGTGAGCGGACGATCCGTCACTTCGATCAGTTGATAGGCCACATCTGGAATATCATTGACATATCCCGCCAATTGATTGTCGTTGTGCAATAATAAGATCATGCTTTTGGCCAGATCGCGCCCTTTCAACGCAAAAACCTTTTCTACCGCTTCTGGATTGGTCGCATCACAACCAATTCCCCAAATGGTATCTGTAGGATACAAGATGATGCCGCCAGCCTGCAAAGTTTCCAATGCTTTGGAGACATCATCCCGATCTACATATGTATTATTTTGTCGCATGTATTGCTTATACCGCTACGTTGTGATCGCGCAAAGCGTCGTTCAACGAAGTTTTCTTGTCTGTAGATTCCTTACGCTTACCGATGATCAAAGCACAAGGTACTTGATATTCGCCTGCTGGGAATTTCTTGGTGTATGATCCTGGAATTACGACTGAACGTGCAGGAACGAAACCTTTGTATTCTACCGGCTCATCACCCGATACATCAATGATTTTAGTTGATGCGGTTAATACCACATTGGCACCTAAAACGGCTTCCGTTTCAACACGAATACCTTCTACTACGATGGCGCGAGATCCAACAAATACGTTGTCTTCAATCACAACTGGAGCAGCTTGTACAGGCTCTAATACGCCACCAATACCAACACCACCAGATAAGTGTACATTCTTACCAATTTGAGCACAAGAACCAACCGTTGCCCAAGTATCTACCATCGTACCTTCATCTACATAAGCACCAATGTTTACGTAAGAAGGCATCATGATGACACCTTTGGCTAAGTAAGCACCGTAACGTGCGGAAGCTCCAGGTACTACGCGCACGCCTAACTCTTTATAATTCGTTTTCAACGCCATTTTATCATGGTAGATAAATGGAGTATTTTCGATGACGCTCATTTCGCGAATCGGGAAGTACAAAATCACGGCCTTCTTGATCCAGTCATTCACGTGCCAACGCGTACCAATCGGTTCTGCCACGCGTAATTCACCCAAATCCAAACGCTGAATCACGGTGTGAATGGCTTCAAAATATTCTTTATACTCTAGAAGCTGTCTGTTTTCCCAAGCCTCCTCAACTAATTTTTTGTAATTCTCTAACATGGATTGTCGTATTCTAAAACTATATTATTACTTGTACTACAAAGATGTCAAATTTTCGCGAAAAATTGTGCTAAGCGATCGGTCAAAATAGGTTAAACGATCCTCTCATTTTACGCTTGTTGTGCTATAATCAGGATGAGATAATGCCAGCTTGGATTTAAATCATAGGATAAGTAAGTTTGCATATGGCAGAAGCATCCGAAAAATTACGTATTGATAAATACCTGTGGGCGATTCGCATTTTCAAAACCAGAAGTTTGGCGTCAGAGGCCTGTAAGGCTGGGCGCGTGAAGCTGAAAGGACAGAATGTGAAGCCATCTTACGTAGTGAAAGTAGGAGAAACGTTTTCTATCCAAAAAGGAATCGAACGAAAGGTGATCCTAGTGACCGGATTATTGGAGCGACGCGCCGATGCCACCACCGCCCAGAAACATTACGAAGATCATACGCCAGAAGAAGAAACGTTCGCTTACAAATCGGCTTTCCACGCGCCGATATTAAAGCGAGATCGTGGAACGGGGCGACCAACCAAGAAAGATCGTCGGGAAATTGATGATTTGCAGGATGATTGGAAGGAAGGCGATTTATCGGAATAGATATCTACGGCCGAATCTCTACTGAATTTTAGTTTAAATATTAAACCTGTATTTAATTTTTTATTACATTTGTTATTGTAATTAAGTGAAGTTATCGTGTTTGCAATCAGTTTATGATGCTCTAATAATTGCGCCGGCGTGTAGTATTATATACGAATGCAAAGGTAATTTGTCAAAGTAGATCGCATCGTATTGACTTCCAGGAGACGTTATGATTGAAGTTTACTTTAATTCAAACGCGTCATTGCGAACCTTAGGCACGAAGGTGCGGCAATCTATTACCTCGGCTTTCTAACCTAAATGCTTATCGTCATGAAAATGTCGAATACATTCAAACTAGGCCTTTTGATTTTCGGCTTGGGATTTATTGGAATCCTGACTCTGCTGACCACAGTGATGTCTATTCCTCCCTCTGTTTTAGAAAAAGCAGGTTGTTCGATTACGCTGAGGGAGTTTAAATTGATTGCTCTTATAAATCCGACTGTCTTACTGCTAATTACGGTTGTGATAGGTACCTTAACTTACAAGCGAGTTGGTCTTCCATCACCCGTTTTCGAAAAACTAGTTTACAAAGACAGTACAAGTATTAACTATCGTGATTTAGTGGCATCTGGTGTTATAGGTGGTATCGCAGCTGGACTATTCTTAGTATTGTTCTCATTCTACTCCTCCAAATATATTACACTGGAAATTGATCACTTTACGCCAAACATTTTAAATCGCTTGCTTTATGGCGGTATTACGGAAGAAGTCATATCAAGATTCGGTGTAATGAGCTTATTCATTTGGTTGTTGAGCTTGCTATTTAAGAGTAAGCCTAATTGGATCTATTGGGTAGGGATACTCCTTGCTGCGCTACTATTTGGGTTGAGTCACTTGCCATTAGTTTTTAATGCTATGGCAGATCCTTCTCTCGCGGTAATATTGTATATCGTTTTCGGAAATATGGTTGGCAGATAAATCTTTGGGTGGTTGTATTGGAAAAAGGGACTGGAGTCTGCCATGATTGCTCATGCTTTCGCGCATGTCATTATGCTCAGTTTAGGAGATGGATAAGGCGGTGGAGGTTGAAGTTCAAGCAGTAAAGATTGTTGATTCGCTTTGCAAATTCAAACATGGGATTGATTATAAAGATGCAATACCAACTCGCTAGACTAATTTTTACCCCACCAAATCTATATAGTTTATCATTTTAAATATTTGATAGTTAATTAGTTGATTGTGCAAAAAAGAAATAACTTCGCCTTCAATGATGGAGTTTTTCGCCTATGCTTTAGCTATTTTAATTGGGGTCTCGTTAGGTCTTATTGGTAGCGGAGGATCAATATTAACGATACCGATTTTAGTCTATTTCCTTGGAATCGATCCGCTTACGGCCACGGCGTATTCCCTGTTTATCGTTGGGGCTAGTGCTTTGGTTGGTGGATTACGTAAAGCGTTCGAAGGCATGGTCGATTATAAGACCGTTGTGTACTTTGGTATTCCCTCCATCTTCATGGTGTTAGCGACACGGACATTCATCATGCCCAATATTCCAGACGTATTATTTGCAGATACGGTCTGCGCGTTGTCCAAAGAAACTTTTGTGATGGTGTTGTTTTCATTGGTGATGTTGTTGGCTTCGTTTTCCATGATTCGCAATCGGCCACAAGAGGATTTCGTGCAACATCAGCAATTCAATTACGTTACCGTATTTTTCAAGGGCATTGTCTTAGGTTTGGTAACCGGAATGGTGGGTGCTGGCGGCGGGTTTTTGATTATTCCCACTTTGGTAGTTTCCGCTCGGATGGAGATGAAACGTGCGATTGGCACTTCGTTGTTTATTGTTGCTTTTAATTCCTTGATAGGATTTTTGGGTTATTGGGAGATTGATGATCATCCCATCAATTGGCCGTTATTACTACTCTTCTCCTTTCTATCCATCTTAGGTATTTTTATCGGAGCACGGATTGCAAAAGAAATCGATGGTCAAAAGTTGAAGGTAGGCTTTGGATGGTTTGTACTATGCATGGGCATCTATATATTTGTTAGAGAAATGGTTTTATAATTAAGGGCAATCTGGTATGTTTTTTCAGCAGGTTTATGATAAGAGTCTGGCACAGGCCAGTTATATAGTGGGTTGTCAAGTCAATGGTGAGGCGATTGTGATTGATGCCAAGCGGGATGTAGATACCTATGTGGAGATTGCGAAGCAAAATAACCTCCAAATTACCAAATTGGTAGAAACCCATATTCATGCCGATTTCCTGAGCGGAACGCGGGAGCTGGCCGCCATTACTGGCGCTACCATGTATCTTTCGGATGAAGGCGGAGCCGACTGGCAATACCAATTTCCGCATCACGGCTTAAAACATGGTGATATTATCACGTTGGGCAACTTGACATTTGAAATACTTCATACGCCGGGTCATACGCCAGAAAGTATTAGCTTATTGCTCACCGATCATCCGGCCACCGACCATCCTGTGATGATCTTCACTGGCGATTTTGTATTTGTGGGTGATGTTGGACGGCCAGATTTATTGGAAGTGGCGGCTGGAATTGCCGGAACAAAAGAATGGGGCGCAGCCCAGATGTACGCTTCCTTACAGCGTTTTGTCAACCTGCCAGATTTTGTGCAGGTATGGCCAGGCCACGGTGCCGGTTCTTCTTGCGGAAAAGCATTAGGCGCGGTGCCAAACAGCACGGTTGGATATGAGAAACTGCGAAATTGGGCTTTGGAAGAATCCAATGAAGGAGATTTTGTGAAAAAATTACTAGAAGGACAACCGGCAGCGCCGACTTATTTCAAAGAAATGAAGATGCGCAACAAAGGTGAACGCCCTTTGCTACTGGAAGTGCCTGCAATACCGAAACTTTCCCTAGAAGAATTCGAAATGTATCAAAAGCAAGATGCGCAAATAGTAGATGTGCGCAATAAGCTTGAATTTGCAGCAGCTCATGTGCCGAAGACGTGGAACATACAGCTTAATAATTCCTTTGCTACTTGGTGTGGCTGGATGCTGAATTATGAGCAACCTATTGTCTTAATCATCACAGAAGAACAATCAGAAGACGCGCTTCGCAAACTGATGCGCATTGGTATGGATCACGTGGTCGGATTTGTAGAACCATCTGACGTAGCATCACTAGCCACAGCAAATACAGAAGTAGTTGATAAAGCGCAGCTGAAGCAATTAATAGCTGCCGAACCGAACTTGCAATTGCTGGATGTGCGTAATGCCGACGAATATAAAAAAGGGCATATCGACGGCGCGCAGCATGTATTTGTAGGCACGATGGCTAAACAATTGATACAAATCTCAAAAGAACAGCCTATTGCGGTATATTGCCAAAGTGGTGATCGCGCAGCGATTGCATCTTCCTTCTTGCATGCAAAGGGATTTACGAACCTGAAAGTGTATTTTGGGGGAATGAACGATTGGACAAAAACAGCGGAATAGCCATGAAAGGGTTTGGGTTTATTTTTCTGATACTGCTTTTTGTCGGACAGGCAAAAAGCCAAAACCTAGACTCCGTGCAGTCGGCTTTAGATGAGGTGATGCTGCGTGCCGACCATTATGAAGCCATCAAGAAGAAGCATATTCAAGCTATTCAGCAGGATTTATCGCGTGCAGGCAATGACTTGTCGAAGCATTATGATTATAATACACGCCTATACGAAGCCTATCGGAAATATCAGATCGATTCTGCGGCGCTGTACATAAAGCAGAATGTAGCTATCGCCGAAAAATTAGGCGACGAGTTTAAACGGCAAGAATCGCAAATTGCGATGTCTACGTTGCTGTCTGCCGGTGGTAAGTTTGTCGAAGCCAAAAAACTGCTGGACGATTTATCTCTACGCGGCGTACCTCAAAACTTAGCGGAACGCTATTATCAAGCCATGCTAACTTTCTACAGCAACTATGGATTGAGCAGCAACAACCGCGCGTATTTTCAGGAAAGTGAGCGTTACCGAGATTCCATGCTTTCCGTTATGGATCCGCAATCGCTCCCGTATCAGGTAGCTTGGGTTACCAAAACGGTGTATGCTAAAGATTATGCCGCGGCAAAGCCGATATTGCATCGCCTGTGCGACAGTTTGGACGATGCGCACCAAGATCGCGCTTTGATTACCTATTTGCTTGGATTGATCTATCGCGAAACCGGTGATATGAAAGCACAAACGGCTTATTTCGCCATGTCTGGCATTGCCGATATTAAAAATGTGATCCGCGATAATGCGTCTATGCAAAGTCTTGCGCTGAGCTATTATGAGCAAGGCGATGTAGATCGCGCACGATTGTATATCGAACGCGCCATTAATGATGCGGTATTCAGCAATGTGCGATTCCGTACGATCGAAAGTTCTACCTTTTATCCTATCATCCACGCTGCATTTATCGACAAAGAGAAAGAACAACAGCAACAACTGCTTCAACTATTGATCGCCATCAGCTTACTTTCTGTCGTGCTGCTGGGGGGTGTGCTGTTCATTTACCGACAAATGATTCGCCTGCGGCGGGTTCGAAAAGCATTGGACCAAACCAATGACCAATTGCGGGAGCTCAATCTCCAACTCCTATCGTCCAACACGCGATTGCAGGAGTCCGATCATATTAAGGAAGCTTACATTGCGCAATTTTTCGATATCTGCTCCACCTATATCCATAAGATGGACGTGATGCGCAAAGAGATCTTGAAAAAAGTCGTGCAACAAGATACGCGAGATTTGAAAAAAGAATTGCAATCCAGCGATTACCTCAAAGCGGAGTTGGAAGATCTGTACACCAACTTCGACATTATCTTTATCAATCTATATCCCACCTTCGTGGCCGAATTCAACAAATTACTATTGCCTCCAGAGCAGATTGTGTTGAAGGACAACGAACATCTCAACTCGGAGTTGCGCATCTATGCGCTGATTCGCCTCGGCATTACCGATAATGCCAAGATTGCGGGATTCCTACGTTACTCCCTACGTACCGTGTATAACTATCGGGTGAAGACCAGAAATAAGGTGGCTGGCGACAAAGATCAATTTGAAAAACTACTCATGAATATCGGCAATGAAGAGCTGAACACCACTTCTTCGAGATAATATTAGGTTACTTTTTTAATGAATCATAATTTGGTAAATATCTGATTATAAATTATTTAAAATTTACTTTTGGTTACTTTTTGAGAATACTACTCACTCAATGGGTAATATCTGCCTCCTTTTGTGGATACCTTTGTCATAACCAGAAAAGGGAAGTGGCAACACAAGCTTTTCATATTATAAACTACAAGACCATTTAATTCATACTTATGTTATCGTTCAAAGTAACAAGACTTATTCTTTCCTTTATTGGGATATGGATCTTCCTTTCCGTGCAGGCGCAGGATCGTCCGGCATTGGAAGGGCGGGTCGTATCCGCGGCAGATGGTTCTGGCATTTCAGGTGCTACCGTTTCTTTGCTGCCTGGCGGCAGATCGACCAGCACAGACGAAACCGGTAATTTCCGTTTTACCAGTCCCGGAAATTCTGCACGCGTATCTGTCACCGCCATGGGATTCCAATCGGTAGAATTACCGATTTCCGGCAATATGATGACGATCACACTAGCCGTTGGCGAGACGGCATTAGAAGATGTCGTCGTGATTGGCTATGGCTCCGTCAGACGTAAAGACGTAACCACCGCGATTTCTTCTGTATCACTAGAAGATGTGGAAGAGCGTCCAATCGTATCTGCTGCACAAGCGATCCAAGGTAGAGCGGCCGGTGTATCGGTCGTGCAAACCAGCGGTACGCCCGGCGGACAAACATCTATTCGTATTCGTGGAGCTACTTCTTTCAACGGAAGCAATGATCCATTATATGTTGTAGACAATGTGCCGGTGGATAATATCAACTTTCTAGCGCCCACCGATATTGTGGATATGCAGGTATTGAAAGACGCTTCTTCAGCTGCGATCTATGGTTCACGCGCAGCGAATGGGGTAATCTTAATCACCACCAAACAAGGTCGCGCTGGCCAAGCGAAGATCGCTTTGAATGCCTTAGGAACGATCAATCAAGTTACCAGCCGCATTGATGTGCTCAACGCGGCACAATACCGCGATTTGCAACAAGAAATTGGTGTAGTCAATGTGCCATCTGGTCTTACTGATCAGACCGACTGGTTCAACGAAACCTATAAAAATGGCTTGACACAAAACTATCAGCTTTCCATCTCCGATGGTACGGAAAAGTTGCGTTATCACCTATCTGGTGGTTACTTGGGCGAAAAAGGTGTGTTGAACACGGCATTTTTCAAACGTTATAACTTCCGCGCAAATATTGAAAACAATGTACGTGATTGGTTGAAGATTAATGCCAATGTAAGTTATTCGGACAATACCGATAATGGTATTATCAGTGGTACAGGAGCTAATCGTGGCGGTGTGATTCTATCAGTCATTAATACACCAACATATGCGCCAATCTGGAATCCAGATTTTCCAAATCAATACTATAATAACTTCTACGGTGTGGGCAATATCACACATCCGCTGGAGAATATGGAGCGCACACGAAACAACAAAACGCGTGAAAACCGCTTAGTAGGATCGGGTAGCGCTACTATCTTATTTACACCCGACCTTACTTTTAAATCGCTTTTTGCGATCGATCGTAGAAATGGATTGACGACCACCTTTCTGGATCCAATCACTACTGATTGGGGGCGCAGCCAATTTGGTAATGCTTCGGACTCACGTAATATGAATACCGTGCTCACGTTCGACAATGTGTTGAACTACAACAAACGTTTAGACAAGCACCAGATTGAAGCAATGGCTGGAAGTTCATGGACGAGCTCGCAATACCAAAACAGCTGGATCAATGGTTCGCACTTTATCAACGATTACATCCAAACATTGAATGCGGCGAATAAAATCATTTGGAATAATACCGGTACCGGCGCTTCGCAATGGGGAATCATGTCTTACTTTGCGCGGGCTACCTACAATTACGATGGTAAATATATCGTGACCGGAAATATCCGTGCGGATGGCTCTTCCAAACTACATCCCGACTATCGCTGGGGCGTATTCCCATCCATGTCGGCCGCTTGGAGATTGTCTGCAGAAGATTTTCTAGCCGATGTTTCTTGGTTGAATGATTTAAAAATCCGCGGTGGCTGGGGACAAACCGGTAACCAATCGGGCGTAGGAGACTATGCGTACTTGCAATTGTATAATATCCAGCGCCAACCTTGGTTTGAAACTGGTCGCGAGAATGCTTTGCCGCTTATCAATCAAGCGAATCTTAGAACCAGAGATTTGACCTGGGAAACGACGACACAAACTAACTTGGGTATTGACTTTACAGGTTTCGACAACCGATTGACGGTGAATTTTGACTTGTACCACAAGTACACCCGCGATATGTTAATGTATGTAACGCTGCCAGCCGGAGCGTCAGTTGCCAACTCTTTAGTGAGAAATGAAGGCGAGATGCTGAACCGCGGTATGGAATTTAATGTCAGCAGCCGCAACTTGGTGCAGAATTTTATGTGGACAACAGATTTCAACATCTCTTTCAACAGAAACCGCCTAGAGAAGCTGGAATTACAGCAGATTTACAACACAGCCAATACCTCCGAAGTGGTGAATGAGCCTGTAGTTCGTAATACGCCAGGGCGTCCACTTGGAAGCTTTTTTGGCTATATCGCTGATGGTGTAGATCCAGAAACGGGTGATATGATCTACCGCGATCTAAATGGAGATGGCAGAATCTCGCCGAGCGACCGGACGTTTATCGGCGATCCAAATCCTAAGTTTACCTTCGGTCTGACCAACAATTTCAGCTACAAAGGTTTCAATCTATCGGTATTCTTACAAGGATCGTATGGCAATGATATTTTCAACGCTTCGCGTATGGAGATGGAAGGTATGTACGATGGTAAAAACCAGTCGACACGCGTATTGGACAGATGGCAAGTAACAGGCCAAATTACAGATGTGCCACGGGCAAACTATACCATGCGCAACTCGACCTACTTTATCGAAAATGGCAGTTTCCTTCGTCTGAAAAACCTATCCTTCTCGTACAATATTCAAGCAGATAAATTGACACGCATGGGTATCACGCGCTTGCAGCCTTTTATTTCGGCCACCAACTTATTGACTTGGACCAACTATAGCGGTATGGATCCGGAAGTAAACCAGTGGGGAAATAGTGGTGCGGTACAAGGAATTGACTGGGGAACGTATCCGCAGACAAAATCCTACGTGCTTGGTGTGAACATTGATTTTTAATTGGAATAAAACATAAATCTGATGATACAGAAAATATATACGATAATCCTTCTAGCAGGTGTGTTGGTAAGCAGCAGCTGCTCTCTGGGGCTTGATCCGTTGGATAGCTACTCCGATGTGACTGAGGGGATCGACGAAAAAGGAAACGAGGTCGTTTTTAGAGACAAAGCCGCCGTGCTTAGCCATCTGCAAACCATCTACCAGCAAATGCGCGACCGACAAGAACATTGGTATTTGGATCTCTTACTCATTGCCGAAAGTCATTCGGATAATGCGTATGCCGGCACGACGGGCGCGGAGGTATTGCCGTTTGAAAACAATGCTATTGACGGCGCCAACTCGGTATTGGGCAGAGATTGGGATCGTTACATGGTCGATGTGGCGAGAGCCAACCGATTGATCGTAAATATAGATTCAGTGACGGATGCATCACTGACTAGCGGAGAACGCAGGCAATACAAAGCCGAAGCACAGATCTTCCGTGCCATGGTGTACTTCGATATGGTGCGTATTTGGGGCAACGTGCCAGTCGTCACGATCGAAGGTCGCGACATTACCTCCGAAAATATTACGGATGTATACAATGACTACTTCCCTGATCAAAATACCACCGAAGAAGTCTATCAACAAATTGAAAAGGATTTGCTGGAAGCCGTAGAGTATGCTCCCGCAAATAACCCCTCCAACAAAACGCTCTTCACCAAATCGGTTGCCAGAGCACTGTTAGCAAAAGTGTACGCCGAAAAACCCTTGCGCGATTATGCCAAGGTAGTGCAATATGCGGATCAGCTTGCCGCAGATGGCTTCGGTTTGGAAGAAGATTTTAGCAACCTATTTGGCATGAATGCCAATAATACCGATGCCAAAATGCGCAACACACGCGAGTCGATCTTAGAAGCACAATTCTTTGCCGGTAGTGGCAATTGGGTAACTTGGATGCTGGGTCGTGATTTGTCCAACTACAATAATCAATTCTCTTGGGCCAAATGGATCACGCCATCACGCGATTTGATTCGCGTTTTCCAAGCGGAAAATGATGAAGTACGCTTCCGCGAGTCGGTGGTATATTATGCAGCCGGTTGGAGCAACTATTACCCATCCAACAATTACCCATTCATGTTCAAAACCCGTTCGGCTTTTAATAGCATTATCAAATACCGCTATGCGGATATCTTGTTGCTGAAAGCAGAAGCATTGTTACTCGGGCCGTCCACGAACCTGACCGAAGCGGCAGCGATCCTCGACCAAGTAAGACAACGTGTTGATTTACCCGTGTTACCTGCTGCGGTGCGCAACAATCGCGATCAATTGCTACAAGCTTTGATGAAAGAAAGACGCCTAGAATTGGCTTTTGAAGGCGAACGCTGGTTTGATCTCGTTCGTTGGGAAAAGGTAGAAGAAGTGATGAATGGCGTATATGGCCGCGATACGGGTCGCCGTCCACAAGTGTATTCTTTCAGCACCAATTCTTACTTATTACCAATTCCACAAGGCGTATTGGATCAAAATTTAAAGCTAAACCAAAACCCAGGCTATTAACCCATAAATAATGATAACCATGATAAAACGACATATGATGCTACAATTTTCTTTAGGATTTCTGCTGATGCTTTCCTGTGGTTCGGAGAGTTCGTTCACCGAAATGATACCAGAACCCGAGCCAACTTCTGGCGATGTCACCTTATACGTAACCTCTGGATACCGTATTCAGGAATTCAAGAAAACGTACCTCAATTTTAGTACGAATGACAATCTATCGCCCAATACCTTATTCTTAGATCCGCAGCAAACCTACCAAACCATGGATGGTTTTGGCGCAGCCATCACTGGATCTTCGGCGTACAACTTATTAAAAATGTCTGCAGCAGATCGTACAAAGTTCTTGAAAGAAACCTTTTCGACTACCGAAGGGATGGGGCAGAGCTATGTGCGTATTGCCATTGGCTGTTCGGATTTTTCCCTAAGCGAATACACGCTGAATGACAAACCGGGCATCGAGAATTTTGCGTTGCAAAAAGAAGAATTGGAATATGTAATTCCCGTGATGAAGGAGATCTTGGCGATAAACCCAGATATTAAAGTGATGGGTTCGCCTTGGACAGCGCCACTTTGGATGAAAGTCAACAATTTACAAGAACGTGCTCCGTACACATCTTGGACGGGCGGACATCTTAATCCGGCTTATTACCAAGATTACGGAACGTACTTCGTCAAATGGATTCAAGCGATGGAAGCGCAAGGAATTCGTATCCATTCCATCACGCCACAAAACGAGCCATTGAATCACCTAAATTCTGCTTCGATGGTGATGAAGTGGGAAGAGCAACGTGATTTCATCAAGCAAGCTTTAGGACCTAAATTGCGTGGTGCAGGATTGCAAACGAAGATCTATGCCTACGATCATAACTACAACTATGATAATATGGCCGATCAGCAAAGTTACCCAGTCCGCATCTATGAAGATGCTGAGGCGTCGCAATACATTGCGGGAGCAGCATACCATAACTACGGTGGCGATCGCAGTGAGTTGTTGGATATTCATGCCAAAGCACCAGATAAAGAATTGATCTTTTCTGAAACATCGATCGGTACGTGGAACAACGGGAATGTGTTGAGTACGCAATTAATCGCCGATATGCGTGAAGTTGGCTTGGGAACCATCAACAACTGGAGCCGCGGTGTTATCGTGTGGAACTTAATGTTAGATGCCGATCGAGGCCCAACACGTGAAGGCGGTTGCCTTACTTGTTATGGTGCGGTCGATATTGACTCGGATTACCGTACTATCAAGAAAAACTCGCATTACTTCGTTGTAGGTCATCTATCGGCCGTGGTGAAATCAGGTGCAGTTCGCATTGGTTCAAAAGGGAAAACGCCAGAGGGAATCATACATAGTGCATTTCGCAATCCGGATAATAGCTTTGCTATTGTATTGGCCAACAGCAATTCGGTAGATACATCGGTAACATTTAGTGATGGTGATAAGCATTTCACACACATCGTGCCGGCCAATTCAGTTGTTTCTTATCAGTGGAGTAAATAAGAATTCGTATGAAAAGATATAGTTTTTTGATCGGATGCGTGATCGCTCTTATGGCGACCACAAGCTGCCAGAAAGAGCAATCTGCGATGGATGGCAGTCCAGAAATGACCCTACATACCGCCTATGATAATGCCTATTTCGCAGATAGTCTACACTTTAGTGTAGACGTCAGCGATGGCAGTGGCATTCCTTTGTCCACGTTAAAAGCCTATTTGTACTACGGGGATGAAATCGTGTCGGAAAAGACAATCCGTACGAAAGAATATGGTCGCTACGAAGGCAAGCTATTTGCGCCATATTATGCCGAAATCCCGAATGGCGCTGCTACCATTAAATTGGTGTTGCAAAACATCAACAAAGGCACAAGCGAAGCGCAGATTGCCGTGCCGCTGCAACGTCCGGATTATCCGCATCTTACTTTGGTGGCAGAAGACGGAACGCGACACGAGATGCGTAGAATGGGGCTTTACCAATATGAGGTGGAGAAAGAATTTCCAATGAAATTAAAAGGCTACATCGAAGCACCGGCTTTTGGTGAGCATGGCAATGTGGTACAATTTGGCTACACCGGTGATAAAATCACACAAGGTACCAACAGCCTGATCTCCTTCTCGTACCTTTCTGATGGGGTGTATCCGATCACCTTCAACACGATGAATTATACAGCAGGACCATTCTTGAGTTATAGCATCAACGATGTAGATCTCCTATTGTCTGGTGAAGAATTGTATACCGCCGACATATCGTTGCAGAAAGATCAAGTGCTGCGCATTGATGGCATTGCGGATTTAGCAGACTGGTCGATTGATGCGGATTTTATCCGTCAGGAAAATGGCGAATATCGTTTTGATGCGATTAATGGAACCTATCGTATTACGGCTGATTTCGTGCGTAAGTATTTTATTATCGAAGCCATGCAAGCGGGGCAATTAGCGAAACTAAATACGGATGGAACAGGCGCGATCTGGATTATCGGAGAAGGCATCGGAAAACCAAACTTGGCTAATCAAGTCGGTTGGACAACGGAAAAAGCATTATGTATGGCGCCAATCGGCAACAAGCGCTACCGCGTTACGGTAGTGGGCGGCGAATCCATGCGTGCTGATAACATCAACTTCAAATTTTTCCACCAGAAAGGCTGGGGCGGCGAATTTGGTGGTACACATATCCGTACCGAGAGTGAATTGATTTTTATTGGTGATGGTACCAATGGCAGAGATTCTGGTAATTTGGGCATCACGACGGGCGCAGCATTAGAAGCGGGCAGTACGTATGTGCTAACCGTAGATGTGAGCGCCGGTAATCAAGCGGCTGTGCTTACCGTAGAAAAACGCTAAAAACACGCAACACAAACTAAGATAGCTAGCCCGCTGTTGCTGATCTGGAGATCAGCAACAGCGGGCTTTTTTTATTCCGGAATCTTGTAATGATTGAGGTAGCGCACGATGCTGTTTGCCCGTCGGTTGACGTAAGCTGATGGTCTGCGCGCATCCCATTTGCGTGGATTAGGCAATATCGCGATGATTAGTGCTGCTTCTTTGCGACTCAAACTTTTCCCCGATTTACCATAATAATAATGTGATGCGGCTTCGGCGCCATATACACCTTGTCCCATCTCAATGACATTGAGATACACCTCTAAAATCCGCTTCTTCGACCAGAACAGCTCAATCAAAACCGTAAAATAGGTTTCTAAACCTTTGCGAAACCAAGATCGCGCGGGCCATAAAAACACATTTTTGGCCACTTGTTGACTGATCGTACTGCCGCCACGCAGCGCATCGCCCGATTGGTTGCGTTTTAGAGCTTGCTCTATCGCTTTGGTGTCAAAACCATGATGCGTCATGAAGAAAGCATCTTCACCAGCCAAAGCTGCTTTCTTGAGGTTATCAGACATGTCCTCATAAGGCAGCCAGGTTTTATCAATCTTAAAACCTTTGCCTTGCGATTGCCATTCAAATCCGCGTTTGATCATCAAATACGTGATCGGCGGATTGATAAAGCGTAAGGCGATCACCCATAGGAGGCTAAAGACGATCATGCCGAGAAAAATACGCCCAGCCCACCAGAGCACTTTGTTCTGTTTCTTCGTAACCTTCTTCTTTTTGCTGTTTTTTGTACCGCGCTTGATCGCCATGCTGATGATATGATCCCAATTAAAATGCAAAGCTACGATCAAAGTAGACATAATTCCTAATCGGTTTTAATTTCTATGTGTGAAGCGCACTTTGGGCAGACTGAAAAATCGTAAAACAGTTATATGGATTTGTTTGTTCAAACAATAGTAAAATTTTTAATATAAACCCAACAATTATTTTAAATGGCAAATGCTAACCAAGAGGGAAAGAGCAAGGCAGCGCATTGGCATGCACTCGATGTTGATACGGTACTATCCAGGCTAGAAGTAGATACCTCTGAAGGATTAAATAAAGCGACCGCAGAAAAATTGCTGAAAAAGCATGGTCGAAACGAGCTCCCACAGAAGAAAAAAGAAAGTACGTTCATACGTTTCATTAAGCATTTTCACGATGTATTGATCTATGTCTTACTCGCAGCTGCGGTCGTAACCACTATTCTAGGACACTATACCGACACCATCGTCATCATCCTGGTGGCTATTATCAATGCGGCGATTGGTTTTGTACAAGAAGGAAAAGCAGAGAAAGCTTTGGAAAGTATCAAAGGCATACTCTCGCTGAAAGCGACGGTGCTGCGCGATGGCAAGCGAGAAGAAATTGACGCGACAGAAGTCGTGCTCGGCGATATTGTTCTGTTGTCTGCTGGTGATAAAGTGCCTGCCGATTTACGGCTATTCGAATCGGATAATCTCAAAATTGAAGAATCTGCCCTCACAGGTGAATCCGAATCGTCGGAAAAAAATACAGAGCCATTGGAAGAAGATATGGATCTGGGCGATCGTAAAAATATGGCATACACCAGCACCACGGTGAGTAACGGAACGGGAAAAGGAGTGGTGATCGCCATTGGAAAAGATACAGAGATTGGAAAGATCAATCAGATGATGTCTGATGTGACGCAGCTCACCACGCCATTGCTTCGGCAAACTGCGCAATTCGGTAAAACCGTAGCGTTAGCGACGCTGGTATTAGCGGCCGCCACGTTTGCCTACGGCTATTTTCTCCGAGATTATGATACCGAAGAATTGCTGATGTCGGTTATTGGATTGGCCGTGGCAGCTATTCCCGAAGGTTTGCCAGCCATCTTGTCCATTATTCTCGCCATCGGTGTGCAAAACCTCGCGAAGCGGAATGCGATTATCCGCAACTTGCCGTCCGTCGAAACCTTAGGTTCTGTTTCTGTGATCTGCTCTGACAAAACAGGTACGCTGACGCGGAATGAAATGACCGTGAAAGATATCGTATTAGCTGAACAGCAATATGCCGTAACCGGCATTGGTTATTCGCCAGAAGAGGGTGAAATACAGCAAGAAAAGAAAGCGGTGAAGGTAGAGGAGGATGACAATCTGCAAGAATTATTGCGCTGTGTGTATATCTGTAACGAAGCTTCATTGGATAAAGGCAAAGATGGTGATTGGGGTATTAAAGGAGATCCAACAGAAGGCGCATTAGTCACGGTGTATGAGAAAAGCGGATTGGAGAAAGAGAAACCCAAGCGAGAATCTACCATACCATTTGATTCGGACTATAAATACATGGCTACACTCATTGAGCAGGATGGCCAAGGACTGATGTATGTGAAGGGAGCGCCTGATCGGCTGATTGAGCTTGCTACGAAACAATTGGGAAAAGATGGCGAAGAAGTCGATATAGATGCAGATTATTGGGAAGAGCAAGTATCTGCATTAGCGAAGGAAGGCAAACGCCTTATTGCGGCAGCGTATAAAAAAGTATCATCAAGCGGCGAGAAAATTGATCACGATGATCTGCAAGAGGATTTGGTGATGATTGGTTTGGCAGGTATTATCGATCCGCCACGTGAGGAAGCGATAGAGGCAATCAAAATATGTACGGACGCTGGCATTCGCGTCAAAATGATTACGGGCGATCATGTCGATACGGCTAAAGCCATTGGCCAAGAAATGGGCATCGGCGACGGCGAAAAAGCCTGCCGAGGTGCGGATCTGGAAAAGATGAGCGACGAAGAAATGCGCAAAGCCGTGAAAGAGTATGATATCTTTGCGCGTACTAGCCCAGAGCATAAACTGCGTTTGGTGGAGGCGTTGCAAGCCGAAGGGCGAATTTGCGCGATGACTGGCGATGGCGTGAATGATGCGCCCGCTTTGAAGAAAGCGGACGTCGGTATTGCGATGGGCATTAAAGGTACGGAAGTAACCAAAGATGCGTCGGAAATGGTGCTGGCAGATGATAACTTCCGCACGATAGTAGACGCGGTAGAAGAAGGGCGGAGGATCTACGATAACTTAAAGAAAACCATTCTCTTCATTTTGCCGACGAATGGTGCAGAAAGTTTGTTGATTATGGCCAGTATTCTGTTTGGCTACATCATGCCGCTCACGCCGCTGCAAATCCTTTGGGTGAATATGGTAACTTCCGTGACGGTATCCTTGGCATTAGCCTTTGAAGAGATTGAAGATGGCACGATGAAAAGGCCACCGCGCAGAGAGAAAGAACCGCTGTTGAGTGGTTATTTCATCTGGCGTATAATATTTGTTTCAGTGCTTATTGGTGGCGGTACCTTGTATTTAGTACAGTATTTAACAGCGCAAGGAGTGGAGAATGGTACGATCCGTACCGTTACGATGCAAACCATTGTGATTTCTCAATTATTCCATTTGTTCAATTGTCGGAGTATTCACGGTACAGCGTTCGATAGCAAATTCTTTTCCAACAAGGCCATTTATATTGTTGCGATCATCTTATTCGTGCTGCAGGCAGCGATTACGTATTTGCCATTCATGAATAATATCTTCGATACGGAGCCGATTGCTTTATCATTCTGGCAATATCCAGTATACTTAGGTGTGGCGGTTTTTGTGATTGTAGAAATGGAGAAATGGATAGTTCGCAAGTTCGTGCTCACCAAGAAAGAGGAGCAGACAGCATAACAAAAGTGCTATACAACAAGAGCGGCCTGATCAACATAGTTGATCAGGCCGCTCTTGTTCATAGATGCCTCTTTGGCTGATAGTTATTTCTTTCCGCCGGCCACTTTGGAAATAATCCAAATGATCAATGCAACAACAGCGACCACTACAATGATCCCAGTCCACATACCTGCTTTGAAAATTCCTTCGATAGCCTCACAGCTCGTCAGTAGATTGGCGGCTAGCGTAAATAGCAGCGCCATTGGTATAAATCTTTTCATAATAGTTTTGTTTACCTCTAAGAACAAGATGCAAAGCATAATGTTTGCTGTTTTTGCGTGAAATACGGTTTTTAAATGACAAAAAAATAACCCCGAGATGGCTTGCCGTCTCGGGGTTATTGATATGATCTACATTTTTACGAGCGAAGAATTACTCAGCACGTAAAATTTTGGCCGCTTCTACCATCGATTCCAACGCCGCTTTGGTTTCTGGCCAAGCACGAGTTTTCAATCCACAGTCAGGGTTTACCCACAATTGTTCCGCTGGTACTACGTCTTTTGCTTTACGCAATAGCTCCACCATTTCTTCGGTGCTAGGCACGCGTGGAGAGTGGATATCGTAAACACCTGGGCCAATGTCGTTCGGATATTTGAAATCACCAGCAAATGCATTCAACAATTTCATTTGCGAACGAGAAGTCTCGATCGTAATAACGTCTGCGTCCATCGCTGCGATATCCTCAATCACATTGTTGAACTCGGAGTAACACATGTGCGTGTGGATCTGTGTATCATCATCTACATTGGATGAAGACACGCGGAACGCACGTACAGCCCAATTCAAATAATCTTTTTGATCTGCTTTGCGCAAAGGTAATCCTTCACGGATAGCTGGCTCGTCGATTTGGATGATTTTGATACCTGCTTTTTCTAACGCTTGTACCTCGTCCAAGATCGCCAACGCGATTTGGTAAGTCGTGGTAGAGCGTGGTTGGTCGTTACGAACGAATGACCATTGCAAGATCGTCACTGGTCCCGTCAACATGCCCTTTACTGGACGTTCTGTCAACGATTGTGCGTAAGCAGACCAACGTACCGTCATATCTGCTGGACGGTACACATCGCCATAAATAACCGGAGGTTTTACACAACGAGAACCATAAGATTGTACCCAGCCGTATTGCGTAAAGGCATAGCCAGCTAATTGCTCGCCGAAATATTCTACCATGTCATTACGCTCGAACTCACCGTGTACTAATACGTCGATATCCAACTGCTCTTGCAAGCGAATCGTGTTTTCTGTTTCTTCTGCAATTGCTTTATCGTATTCTTCCTGCGAAATAGCGCCTTTTTTCAAATCGGCACGCCATTTACGCACGTCTTTCGTTTGTGGGAATGAACCAATAGTCGTGGTCGCAAACGCCGGAAGATTGAATTTTTCCTGTTGCGCCGCCTTACGGTCTGCAAATACCGAAGTACGTTTTGCATCGTCATCGGTGATGTTGCTTGTACGTGTTTTTACTTCTGGTTTGTGGATTAATGGAGAAGTGCGCCGGCTTTCTGCAGCTGCTTTGTTGCTTTCAAAACGTTTCTGTGTTTCTGCATCAACATCACCATCAGCCAATGTTGCTAGGTCTTTTACCTCCGCTAATTTTTGTTTAGCAAATGCTAACCAGTTTTTAACCTCAGCAGGAAGTGATTCTTCGTTTGTCTCGTTTTCCAAATCAAATGGCACGTGCAATAGGGAAGAAGCTGGAGCTACCCAAACGCGGTCTTTACCCAATGCATCTACCGCTTGTTGGATCTTGCTTAACGATTTCTCATAATCGTTTTTCCAGATGTTACGTCCTTCTACCACGCCTAATGAAAGCGTTAGCGAAGTAGGGACTTTTGCTAAGATGGTATCCAATTGATCTTCACCGCGTACCAAATCAATGTGTAATGCGTGAACTGGTAGGTTTAGTGCTAAATCTTCGTTGTCTCTTAGTGCCTCGAAGTACGTAGTTGCGATCAATTTGGTGTTACTCGCTGCAGCATTCAATTTTTCGAATACTGTTTTGTACAGACCTTTCACTTTTTCGTCGATATCCAACGCCAAGTACGGTTCATCAATCTGGATGTATTGTGCACCAGCAGCGGCTAATTTCGAAACGATCTCTTCGTAAACTGGCAACAAACGCTCGATTAGGTCGATGCGGTCAAAGCCTTCTTCTTTTTCTTTACCCAGTAAAAGGTATGTGATTGGGCCAATCAATACCGGTTTGGTCTCGATACCTAATGATTTAGCTTCGTTGTATTCTTTTAAGAATTTTTCAGAAGTTAATTTGAATTCCTGATTCTTGGTGAATTCAGGCACCATGTAGTGGTAGTTGGTGTCAAACCATTTGGTCATCTCCATCGCCGTCACGTCCACACCTTCTGCTTGGAAACCTCTTGCCAAAGCAAAATATAGGTCTAAGCTGTAATCGCCATCGATTTTGTTCAAAAGCGACTGGTAACGCGCAGGAATAGCGCCAATGGTAAGAGACAAATCCAATACTTGATCGTAGAATGAAAAATCATTCGAAGGGATTAAAGTAAAGCCATTGTCTTGTTGCAATTTCCAGTTGGCTTCACGGATGCTTTTTGCGGTATGTAGAAGTTCTTCTTGGCTAATTTTTTTTGCCCAATATGCCTCGTTCGCTTTTTTCAATTCGCGGAAAGGTCCTACTCTTGGGTAACCTAAGTTGTTTGTCGTTAACATAGTTTTATTTCTCTAATTTTTTTCGGATGTAATACTTTGCTATCAGAGAAAGGCACCAGAAACAGTGACTTCAGCTTATCTTTCTCTTATCGCTCCCGTACAGGGTAAGAGTAGAATGTAGCACCTTGTCCAAGTGACAGGTTGCCAAGGCTTCAACGGGTCTATTCCCTCTGCCTTTCTCTATAAGCACCACAAACTTATGTAACAAATGTATAAATTCCAAATTTCTTGCGAAAAGAGCAATGAAAAATGGATTAGCTTACCAAAAGTTTATATCCTTTGCCATGAACGTTGACAATTTCTACATTCGGATCTTCTTTCAGGTATTTGCGAAGCTTGCTCAAAAACACATCCATACTTCTACCGGTGAAATAATTGTCATCGTGCCAGATCTTCACCAAGGCTTCTTCGCGTGTGAGCACATCATTCTTTTTCAAGCAAAGTAAACGTAATAACTCCGCTTCTTTGGTAGATAATTTCTGCTGTTGTCCTTTGTACGAGATCACTTGGTTGGTATAGTCAAAGAAATATCCTCCGATTTCAAATTTGTCTGGCGTTTCGTCGTCTTTATCACGAGACGAGCGCTTTAAGAGTGCATTGATACGCAACAATAATTCTTCCACCCGAAATGGTTTGGTGATATAATCATCGCCACCCAGTTCAAAGGCCTGTGTCTTGTCTTCCATCATGCCTTTGGCTGTAGCATAGATAATTGGTACGGTTTGATCCACCTTGCGGATATCTTTGCCCAATGAGAATCCGTCTTTTTTAGGCATCATCACATCGAAGATGCACAGATCAAATTCGCCCTTGCGGAATGCTTCCAGTGCTTCGATGCCGTCTTTGCACAGCACAACGTCAAACTTTCCCTTGAGTTCGAGGTAATCTTTTAAGAGATCGCCTAGGTTGGGATCGTCTTCTGCTAGTAGTATTTTTTGAGACATAAGTTCGTTTTAATATGTATTGATAATCAAGCTTAGCTTGTGCTGTTGGTAGCATGAAGTGGTAATGTCACCTCAAATTGTGTGCCTTTATCTTTTTCGCTTTTTACAGAGATCTTGCCATGTAGGATCTTAATAATGTTATTCACATAACTCAGCCCCAATCCAAAACCTTTTACATTGTGAATGTTACCGGTTGGTATTCTGTAAAATTGTTCAAAGATCTTTTCCTGATGCTCCTTAGACATGCCCACACCTTTATCTGCTACCGAAATGGTAATGCTATGTTTCGTGTTGATGGATTTAACGGTGATGTGCGGTGTGTCCTTACTGTATTTGATGGCATTGTCCAGCAAATTAAAGATCACATTAGAAAGATGTAATTCATCACCAATCACCACATCTTGCGTCGCCGCTAGATCTACCTGTAAGGTGCCATCGGCTTTATCCATTTGTAGATGCATACTTTCTAGTACATTGGATACTAACGCATTCATGTGCACCTTGGTGCGCTCGATATTCAGATTTTCCTTTTCTAAGCGCGCAATGTTAAGTACGCGCTCGATATGAGAACCTAAGCGTACATTCTCATCATAAATGATATTAGCGAGTTTGGCTACCCGATTTTCATTGGATGCGATCTCTTTATCACGTAGCGATTCGCTGGCAATCATGATGGTTGCGACAGGCGTCTTGAATTCGTGCGTCATATTGTTGATGAAATCGGTCTTCATCTCAGAGATCTTTTTCTGTCTAAAAATGATGGTTAGCGTATAGGCAAAACAACCTACTAATAAGGAGAGCAAAGCCAGCACGGCAATCACCATAAAGGTCATGTTGCTGGCGATATGACTGTCTTTGTAGGGGAAATAGATCGAGAGCAAGCCCGGTGATTTTCCTTGATCACCTTGAAAGAGTGCGGTACTGTAACCGACAACATCTTTTATGGGCAAGAGATCCTCATTGTCCATCTGAGATGCAGCCTGAATGATAAGTGGGGCACTCGGGCTGGATCGAATCTCCATTAAAAACGGAGACACAATGCCGCGATTATATAATTCTTCCTGCAGATAATGCATCGCTAGATCTGTTTTGATCCTTTCTTTCAGTGGACGCTTGGACATCGCTATGCTGGCGGTGATATCCTCCATCACTTTATTGTCTTTTCCACCTAAAATGGCGATCGTATCGTATAAGTTGGTCGCAACCGAAAGCTTTCGGTAATTCAGATCTTTCAGTTTTTGCTCGACTTCCTGCAAACGCATTCGCGTAGCCGCATCTTCCGTAGGCGGCAAAGTGGCCCAAGCAAAAGAGTGCACTTGCAGCGTGGCATCATTCACAATCGGAATGATGAAACGCGTACTATCATCGCGACCTGCTACCTCGGCAATGCGTTTGCTGGCGCCCACCACGGTAGAAATTGTGGGTAAAGTCGGATCTAAAATATCGTAGCTTTTCTCGATTGAGAAGGTAATTAAATGATGATAATCTTTTCTTCGTACATAGGTTTCGAAGAAGGTATTGCTCACGTATGCAGCATTTGGAAAATTCCGTTTTAGATCTTCCTCTTCGTTTCTATAGCGGTCGCGCGCATCAAAGTTCTTTACCCTAAGCTTGTTGATCTCATCCTGCAATGCAATTTGCTCGGCTAGGATAATCTCTTTTTCCCGTTGTATTTTTTGATCTTCTGCAAATTTTTTCTGATTTAATTTCGCTTGTTTATTCGTGTATTCATATACCTCCTGGCGTTCTATCTTATTGGCTACGACCGACAAAGAAGCCTTGACACTCTCATCAAAGATTTGAGATTTCTGGATGTACGATTGGCGGATAAAGAAGTATTGCATGGCCATCACACCGAGTAGTGCAATAGACATGAACCAGATGATTAACGTAATACTTCTCTTCTTCATAGTTGCAAAAATAATTAGGCAAATGCGGTCTGTAGGGACTTTAACACAATTTAACAGCGTTCAGCGCAGCGAATTATCATAAGGAAAACCACATTAAACTAAAACAGTCACCAAGGTTTGCCTTGGTGACTGCTTAAATATAGTATTTATAATACGAATATCTCGAATTACTGAACTTCAGAAACGCGGATTGTATTCGTTCTGCCTTTAGCATGAAGTGGTGTAGAAGATGTGTTGATCACGATCTGTCCAGGGTTTACCAATTTGTGCTCTTTTAGCAAATCATTAACATCTTGGATCGTACCGTCTGTACTTTCAAATTTTTCATAAATGAAAGTCTGCACGCCCCAAACTAAGCTAAGCATAGTCAATAATTTTTTGTTGCCAGTGAATACATAGATATCTGCATTCGGACGGAAACTTGCAATTTCTAATGCAGTGTATCCAGATGAAGTCATTGCTACGATCGCAGACGCATTTGTTTTTTCTGCTAAGAAGATAGAACTGTTACAGATCGCATCAGCCACTTTCGTGATGTTTACTGATTCCCCATTATCTTTATCGCTATAATATGGGTACGAAGTAGATTCTACGTGTGTAATGATTTTCGCCATGGTCTCGATTACGATCTCTGGGAATTCACCTACTGAAGTTTCTCCACTTAACATTACCGCATCTGCACCATCCAATACCGAGTTCGCTACGTCATTTACTTCTGCACGTGTAGGGCGTGGCGTAGTGGTCATCGTTTCTAACATTTGTGTTGCGATGATTACGGGTTTAGAAAGATCACGACATTTCTGTACGATGATTTTTTGTAAACCTGGTACTTCTTCCATTGGAAGCTCCACACCGAGGTCACCACGCGCTACCATGATAGCATCTGTCTCTGCGATGATCGCGTCAATGTTTTCGATGGCCTCTGGTTTCTCGATTTTAGCGATGATTTTCGCCTGAGAACCTTTCTTAGCAATGATTTCTTTACATTGGATGATATCATCTGCCGAACGTACGAATGACATCGCGATCCAGTCTGCACCGTGATCTAAGGCAAAATCTAAGTTGTCTAAATCTTCTTCTGTTAGAGAAGGGATAGATACTTTTGTATTTGGAAGGTTTACACCTTTACGAGAAGTCAAAATACCACCATGTACTACCGTACAAGTTACCGTATCCTTACGGTTGGTAGAGATGACACGAAGTTGTAATTTACCATCGTCCAACAAGATAACCTCATTTTCCTTCACATCGTTCGGGAAGTTCTGGTATGTAATATAAATACTATTCTCGTCGCCGATTTTCTCCTGAGTAGTGATTTCTACACGGCTACCATTCACCAAAATAGCACCACCTTCTTTCATTTTTCCGATCCGGATTTTCGGGCCTTGAAGGTCGGCTAGGATACCAACATTAAATGGATTTTCCTGATTGATCTCATTGATTGTGTTGATCACTTTCAAATGATCCTCTTGCGCACCGTGAGAGAAATTAAGACGACATACATCGACACCTTTAGCAATCAAACGAGTCAAAACTTCCTTGTTGGCTGAAGCAGGGCCTATTGTGGCGACAATCTTGGTGCGCTTTTTGAGCTTTTCCATTTACTTTATATTTATGTTTCTTTAAATCAATTCTTGTAATAATAGCTGTGAAAGTAAGATAGAAGTCTTGCAATCGCTTGCTATGTAAGTGTATCAATTACACTTTAATAAATCGCTAAAATATCAGATTTTCTTTGGATTTCAATATTATTGGATCTATTTCTTTTACTAGGAGTATATCTGCGACACTCTTTAAGCTCTCGATTAAAATTTTTAAATCATCTTGATCGATAAAATGTTTGATCAGAATAAAATAATCAAAATTAGGAGCCTCTGGTATGAGTAAGCCTCCTTCTTCACCTCGATTACTGATCAGATAATATTCGTGATCGTATGTGCTATTGATGTACCTAAATGTCTTAAAATGTTGAGTGGTTGTGGACTTACCTCGTTTTTGCTCATAGATAATATGATAGTCCATTTCATTGCGTGACTTCTCTTTTGGGATACCTTTGTGGTCAATATAATCTTCCTTCCCATGGGTAAGCTGCAAGTTAGTATGCTTGTTTACAAAATGGCATAACCGATAATCGCGTAGGGTAGAACTGATGCCAATCAGTACAAAATCCAGCTCGAGGTCAAAGTCAGTTTCTAGTTTGAACGTAATTTTACTCACACGTTGTCAACATTTGGTGGACATGCAAAGGTACTATTTTCGCGATGAACCGTTTTACTTCGGTGGTTTATATTTATATTATTTGATTGTTTAGGTAACTTTAAGTTGCAAAATCATGGATTATTGCCTATAATTGAATGTCTATAGTCTGTGAAAGACACTTCCTGTAAAACAACAGCACGGCTGAATTGTTCTTTATTTGTATTTCTCAAAATCAGAGTTTGATATTTGAGTAAATTTATTTTTCTTTGCACAGATTTATTAAACAATTAAATTAGAGAATCATGTCAGATATCGCATCAAGAGTAAAAGCTATTATCGTTGAAAAATTAGGTGTTGATGAAAATGAAGTTACACCTGAAGCTTCTTTCACAAACGATTTGGGTGCAGACTCACTTGACACTGTTGAGTTGATCATGGAATTTGAAAAAGAATTCAACGTTGCTATTCCAGACGATCAAGCAGAAAACATCAGCACAGTTGGTCAAGCTATCAGTTATTTAGAAAAGAACGTTAACTAACATTTTTATTAGGCCAAGCATAATTAATGGAGCTTAAAAGAGTAGTTGTTACAGGATTAGGCGCACTTACACCTATTGGCAATACCGTCTCAGAATATTGGGATGGTTTGATAAATGGTGTAAGTGGCGCTGCTCCTATTACACATTTTGATGCATCAAAATTCAAGACCCAATTTGCTTGTGAAGTAAAGGGCTTCGATCCGCATAAGTATATGGATCGAAAAGAAGCACGAAAAGTAGATCCGTTTGTGCAATATGCCATCGCATCTACAGACGAAGCGGTAAAGGATGCTAATTTGGATTTTGAGAAATTAAACAGAAATCGAATTGGCGTAATTTGGGGAGCAGGTATTGGTGGTTTGACGACTTTTACAGAAGAGGTAGCAAACTATGTGAAGGGTGATGGAACGCCACGTTTTAATCCTTTCTTCATTCCTAAGATGCTTATTGATATAGCTCCTGGTCATATTTCAATGCGTTATGGTCTTCACGGACCCAACTTTTCAGCAGTTTCTGCTTGTGCTTCAGCAACCAATGCAATGATTGATGCATTCACCTACATTCGTTTAGGTCGTGCAGACGTTATTATCACTGGTGGTTCCGAAGCCACAGTTAACGAAGCGGGAATTGGTGGTTTCAATGCGATGCATGCATTGTCTACACGTAATGATGATCCATCAACGGCTTCACGTCCGTTTGATAAAGATCGTGACGGATTTGTGTCGGGCGAAGGCTCTGGTGCCATCATTTTAGAAAGCCTTGAGCATGCTTTAGCGCGCGGAGCGAAGATATATGCTGAAGTAGTTGGTGGTGGTATGAGTGCTGATGCTCATCACATCACGGCTTCACATCCTGAAGGATTGGGTGCAAAATTGTCTATGGAGATGGCTGTCAAAGATGCAGAACTTGATTTTACAGACATTGATTATATCAACCTTCACGGTACGTCGACTCCAGTTGGAGATTTAAGTGAGCCAAAGGCTATTCTTGGTCTATTTGGTGAGCACGCTTACAAAATGAACTTGAGTTCTACAAAATCGATGACGGGCCACCTATTGGGTGCCGCCGGTGCTGTAGAAACTATTGCTTCAATTCTAGCCGTGCAAAACGATATTGTCCCACCGACGATCAATCACTTTACCGATGATCCAGAGATCGATAGTAAATTGAATTTTACCTTTAACAAAGCGCAAAAACGGGTTGTTAATGTCGCTCTTAGTAATACTTTTGGATTTGGAGGGCATAATGCTTCTATCATTGTCAAAAAGTATAAAGCGTAATGGTTATTGTATTATACAAGTAATAAAGAATTTGGTAGGTAGTCTTCGAAACGAGACTACCTATTTCTTTTCAAGGATCGTGCATGGCGCTCAACGTTTACAAATTATACCTTTCTCCCAAACGGAAATACTACAAGAAGCTGAAGAATATACTGGGATTCGTACCTGGCAATATCAAACTCTATCAGATGGCTTTCAGGCACAAGTCGGTGGCGGTAGCGATCAAAGAAGGGGTGAAAAATAGCAACGAGAGATTAGAGTTTCTGGGTGATGCCGTTTTGGGATCGGTGATTGCAGAACTGTTATTTAAGTTGTATCCTTACAAAGGAGAGGGCTTTTTGACGGAGATGCGCTCCAAAATTGTGTCTCGTGCCAACCTCAACCAGCTTTCTCGGAAGCTCGGTTTGAACGAATTGATCGAATACGATAAGCGTTTAATTCATTTTTCTGCCAAGCAAGGTTCATTACTTGGAGATGCATTTGAAGCGCTAATTGGCGCAGTATATCTCGATAAAGGCTATGAATTTACGCGTGAACTATTATTGGAGCGCATCGTAAAAGCGCATGTGGATATCCATACCTTGGAAATGACGGAGACAAATTTCAAAAGCCGTCTTATCGAATGGTGCCAGCATAATAATAAAGAAGTATTCTTCGAACCTACCGCAAACCCAGAAGGCGAAACCGCAAAAATGTTTTCCGTACGTGTGATGGTTGACGGTGAAGAGTGTGGTGTAGGTCGTGATTTCAATAAGAAAAGCGCCGAAAAACTAGCTGCAGAAAAAGCCTGCGAGCACCTCAAAATTCTAGATGTGGTATAAAGCGACCTTCTTCGTTGCTTAAACCTTTTTACATATCACTTTCTTCTATTACCTTTGCCTCATGGCACAAGTAAAACCTACTCTGGCAAAGGGTACGCGCGATTTTTCTCCAGTAGAGATGGAGAAGCGTAATCATATCTTCAATACACTACGCGCGATCTTTCGCAAATACGGATACAACGAAATACAAACGCCTTCTTTTGAAAACTTATCTACGCTGACGGGTAAATATGGCGAAGAAGGTGATCGTTTGATCTTCAAAATTCTAAATTCGGGCGATTATTTGGCCAAAGCATCGGCAGATTTATTAGCAGACAAAAATTCGCTAAAACTCGTTCCACAGATTTCAGAAAAAGCATTACGCTATGATCTAACTGTGCCGTTTGCACGCTATGTCGTGATGCATCAGAATGATATCACGTTACCTTTCAAACGTTTTCAGATCCAGCCAGTATGGCGCGCAGATCGTCCGCAGCGCGGTCGCTATCGCGAGTTTTACCAGTGCGATGTTGATGTGGTGGGTTCCCCATCTTTACTTAACGAAGCCGAGTTTGTGCTCATTTACCACGAAGCGCTGCGCGCGTTAGGTTTGTCGGACTTCGATATTAAGATCAATAATCGCAAAATTCTCTCTGGAATTGCCGAAGTGATTGGCAAGCCAGAACTGATTGTCGATATGACGGTGGCTATTGATAAATTGGATAAAATCGGCTTAGAAGGCGTCAACAAAGAACTTCTGGAGCGTGGTTTTACGGGTAATGACCTAAGGGTTTTGGAACCGATCATCCTATTATCTGGTACGAATACAGAGAAGTTAGAAGCCCTAAAAACAGTATTGGCCTCATCACCCATTGGCTTAGCCGGCGTAGCAGAATTAGAAGAAGTTTTTGCGTATATAGCCGCTTTGGAGACCACTGGTGAAGTACTTTCCAAGGCTGTAGAAGTCGATATTACACTAGCACGTGGTCTTAATTATTACACCGGTTGTATTTTTGAGGTGAAGACCAATGAAGTGCAAATGGGAAGTATTGGTGGCGGCGGGCGCTATGATGATCTGACGAGTATGTTTGGTTTGAAAAACCTAACCGGTGTGGGCGTCTCCTTTGGAGCGGATCGCATCTACGATGTGTTGGAAGAATTAGGCTTATTTCCTGAACAATCTTCTGCCACAACACAAGTGCTTATCTGTAACTTTGAGAAAAACTTAGAGCGCCATACTTTGCCGATGGTGAATCGTCTTCGTGCGCAAGGAATCGCTGCCGAAATGTATCCCGAACCTTCAAAATTAAAAAAGCAAATGAGCTATGCGAATGGCAAAGGCATACCTTTTGTCTGGTTAGTAGGAGAGGAAGAAGTAAATACAAATACCATCGCTGTGAAAGAAATGAAGACAGGGAAGCAAGTGATCCTCGACGAAGCTGCGGCGATTGAAAAAATCCGTTCTTCACTTTCTCTAGGATAATATCGTACGATTGGCACAAGCTATGGCACATATGTCGTGATTAATTATTAGATTTGTAGTCAGAATAATAAGAAATTCAATACTTAGAAATGAGTTCAACACCTATAACGAAAGAAACTTATCTAGAGTGGTATAAGTCCATGCTGCTCATGCGTAAATTTGAAGAGAAAGCAGGCCAGCTATATGGACAGCAGAAAATTCGTGGTTTTTGTCATTTGTACATCGGTCAAGAAGCTGTAGTTGCGGGTACGATGTCGGTGATCAATCCAGAGGATTCCATGATTACGGCATACCGTGACCATGCACATGCTTTGGCTAAAGGTATTTCTGCAGATGCTTGTATGGCCGAGCTTTTTGGTAAAGCAACTGGCTGTTCTAAAGGTAAAGGCGGATCTATGCACTTCTTCTCCAAAGAACACAAATTCATGGGTGGCCATGGTATCGTTGGTGGACAAATTCCATTAGGTGCTGGTATCGCATTCGCAGAAAAATACTTGGGCACGAATAATGTAAACATTTGTTACATGGGTGATGGTGCTGTACGTCAAGGTGCGTTCAACGAAACCTTGAACATGGCGATGTTGTGGAAATTACCGGTAGTATTCGTTTGTGAAAACAATGGCTATGCGATGGGAACTTCTGTACAACGGACCACCAACATGCAAGATATCTACAAAATGGGATTGGGCTTCGATATGCCAAGCGCACCAGTAGATGGAATGGATGTAGTAGCGGTACACAACGCCATGGACGAAGCGGTACAGCGCGCACGTGCTGGCGAAGGACCAACATTCTTAGAAATTCGTACTTACCGTTACAAAGGTCACTCCATGTCTGACCCGGCTAAATATCGTACAAAAGACGAGTTAGAAGAGTACAAAGGCAGAGATCCATTGATCAATGTAAAACATGCCATCTTAGAGAACAAATACGCAGACGAAGCGTGGTTCAAAGAAATCGAAGAAGGCGTGAAAAAAGAAGTAGAACAATCTGTGAAGTTTGCAGAAGAGTCTGAATACCCAGATGCATCTGAAATCTACAAAGATGTCTACGTACAGGAAGACTATCCATTCATTATGGATTAATAATTGATATAATTACTTTAACTAAATAGATTAGAATCCTACCAAATGGCTGAAGTAGTAAAAATGCCCAAAATGAGCGATACCATGACCGAAGGGGTTATCGCAAAATGGCACAAAAAAGTGGGCGACAAAGTAAACTCTGGCGATTTGATCGCGGAGGTCGAAACCGACAAAGCAACGATGGACTTCGAGTCCTACCAAGAAGGTACTATCCTTTATATTGGTCCTAAAGAAGGCGAAGCAGTAGAAATCGACGCTGTTATCGCAGTTCTAGGTGAAGAAGGCGAAGATTATGAAGCGTTGTTGAAAGACGGCGGATCATCTTCGAAAGAAAGCAAATCAGAAGATAAATCGGAGGATAAAGAAGAAGCAAAATCAGAGTCATCCGATAAGAAAGAAGAAACGGAAGAAGAAGATGATGCTGCTGATGATGTTACTGCCGAAGATCTTGGCGTAACCGTAATCACGATGCCATTGTTGAGTGATACCATGAAAGAAGGTGTCATCGCGCAATGGAACTTCAAAGTAGGCGATGCTATCAAATCTGATGATGCGATCGCAGACGTGGAAACTGATAAAGCAACAATGGAAGTAACGGCTTATGCAGATGGTACATTGTTGTACATCGGTGTAGAAGCTGGTGATGCTGCGCAGGTGAATGAGATCATTGCGATCGTCGGTCCAGAAGGTACAGACATCAAACCATTGTTGAACAAGAAATCTTCTTCATCAAAATCTTCGTCCGAAGACAAAAAAGAAGAAAAGACCGAAGACAAAAAAGAAGATACTTCCGCTAAAGAGGAAAGTGCTGAAAGCACATCATCATCGGATGATTCACGTGTAAAAGCTTCTCCTTTGGCACGCAAGATTGCAAAAGATAAAGGAATTGATCTGACTCAGGTAAAAGGTTCTGCAGAAGGCGGCCGTATAGTGAAGAAAGATGTAGAAGATTTTACGCCTTCGGCGGCAGCTTCTGCACCGGCTAAAGAAGCTTCTGCTCCAGCAGCATCTTCCGAGAAAACCACGATCAGCATTCCACAGTATATCGGCGAAGAGCGTTATACCGAGAAACCGGTGAATCAAATGCGTAAAACCATTGCGCGTAGATTGTCTGAGTCATTATTCACAGCGCCACATTTCTACCTAACGATCAGTTTGGATATGGACAATGCGATGGCAGCTCGTGCTCAGATCAATGAGGTTGCTCCAGTAAAAGTTTCCTTCAACGATATCGTGATCAAAGCGGTAGCGGTAGCCTTGAAAAAACACCCAGCGGTGAACTCTTCTTGGCAAGGCGACAAGGTGAGATACAACGAGCATACCAACATCGGTGTAGCGATCGCGGTAGAAGATGGTCTATTAGTACCAGTGGTACGTTTTGCAGATGGCAAATCACTATCACACATCTCTGCCGAAGTAAAAGATTTCGCTGGTAAAGCGAAAGCTAAAAAACTTCAGCCATCGGATTGGGAAGGTTCTACCTTCACCGTATCCAACTTAGGTATGTTTGGTATCGATGAGTTTACATCAATCATTAACTCACCTGATGGTGCAATCCTATCTGTTGGAGCAATCCAGCAAGTGCCTGTCGTTAAGAATGGCGCAGTAGTAGCAGGCAATGTGATGAAAGTTACATTGGGCTGTGATCACCGCGTAGTAGATGGCGCAACTGGCGCTGCCTTCTTACAGACTGTAAAAAGTTTGATCGAATCGCCAATTCGTTTGTTGGCGTAACTCGATTTCTTATATTTAAGGCCACTTCATTAGAAGTGGCTTTTTTTATTATCTCTATTTTTTAGCAAATACCATAGCGTGAAGTTTTTTCTATCCTCTATATTATTCAGTGTATCCGTATTAGTTTCCTGTGCTTCTTCGGAAGAGAAGCAAGCACAAGCAGAAGAAAAGCAGGCCAATTTAGACAGTATTGCGCTGGTGTACGATCCGGCGAATGCCGACCCAGAGATTGATCAATTCATGCGCAATCTTCATCGAAAGGGTTTCAATGGCAATGTGCTCGTGGCCAAGCAAGGTAAAATCATTTACCAAAATGCATTTGGTTGGGCGAATTACTTGCTGAAAGACAGTCTACATATGGACTCCAAGTTTGAATTAGCTTCAGTTTCAAAACCACTTACTGGCGTAGGGGTGATGCAATTAGTGGAGGCCGGCAAGTTACGCTTGGATCAGACGGTCACGGAGTTCTTTCCTGATTTCCCGTTCCCTGGCGTTACCGTACAACAATTGTTGTCGCATCGATCGGGCTTGCCCAACTATGTGTATTTCTCCGAAGATCATTGGAAAGATCGTAAGAAAGGAATGAGTAACATGGATGCGATGGCCTTATTGGCCGAACATAAGCCCAACCGCTACGGAGCGCCAGATGGCCGTTTCCACTATAACAATTCCAATTTCATGGTGTTGGCTTCGATCGTGGAGAAAGTGACTGGTCAAGATTTTGCGGTATACATGCAAGAAAATGTGTTCAAGCCTGCCGGAATGAAAAACACGGCTATTCTTTCTCGTGCCGTATACGAAAAAATCCCAACGGATGTGATCGGTCATGATAAAACTTGGCGAAGATCGGTTGTGCAAAATTATTTGGATGGACCAGTAGGAGATAAGGGAGCATATAGTACCGTGCAAGATTTATTTTTATTCGATCGCGCTTTGCGAGATGGTCGTTTGCTGAAACAAGAAACACAAGATTCGAGTTATGTAGCACGTAGCGATGCACGTCGTAGTTTGTTTAGCTACGGTTACGGCTGGCGTACATTTAGTCCGCCGAACAACCCCATTGTATATCATACTGGTTGGTGGCATGGCTTCAAAAGCTTATATGTGCGCGATCTCAAAAACGATATCACCATTGTTTTGTTAACTAATATGGCAAACGGAAGTTTAAATCAGTTGGATGACTTGTATAAAATTCTGAAAATGCCTATTTTGAGACAAAACGCTTACAACTCAAACGGCGATTTGGTAAACTAAATAAACTTGGATACAAGATGAAAAAAACATTGATATTGGGCGCGAGCACCAACCCAGCAAGATACTCATACTTAGTAGCGAATAAACTAACACGCAAAGGCCACACTATCGTCAACGTTGGACTGAAACAAGGATCAGTAGCAGGAGTAGAAATCGAACCAGCAGAAACAGTGCATACGGATATTGATACGATTACTTTGTATGTAGGTCCGAGAAATCAAGCCGTCTATTACGACTATATTCTGGATACAAAACCCAGGCGCTTGATTATGAATCCGGGTACGGAGAATCCGGAGTTGAGCGAGAAGGCAACAGCTGCAGGCATCGAAGTAGTAGAAGCATGCACCTTAGTTATGCTCAATACAGGACAGTTCTAAGATAGAATTCTAGAGATTAAATAAGACGAGCGGCGGTATCTTTCAAGATGCCGCCGCTTTCTGTTTGTATTAAAAAAAAAGATATAATAGAGCAGCACAACATATTCCAATTTTTGAGCTTGATTCTTTTTGCAAACAACGAGTCTTCAAGAATCAACCCTATTAACCTTCTAAACCTTATCAACTCTATTTACTATAACAAAGGTAGACGGTATATGACTAAAAAAAGAAACACCTGAAGCGGGGAACTTCAGGTGTTTCACTAACTAACCAATTATTAACCTAAATTATGAATACTAGTTCATTTACAAGATCTGTGCCATTTTGAGAATGGATATATGCTTTAACAATCTTTTAACAAATGTGGAAGCATGGTACTAATATGTATCTTTGAGAAGCATGTCAGATATCAAGAAAAGATTCGATAGGATATTATCCATTTATATTCATTTGCAGACAAAACGACTCGTCACCTCGTCGGAATTGGCAAATAGATTTAATGTAAGCGTGCGCACCATCTATCGCGATGTACAATCCTTGCTGCAGGCAGGCATCCCGATCTATGGCGAAGCAGGCACCGGCTATTCCATGATGCCCGAGTTCCGACTTCCGGCAATTCCGTTTACGCGAGAAGAAGCATTGAGTTTCGTGGCAGCAGAGAAATTAGTCAGTCAGTACACCGACAAACAACTAGCTCATAATTTTACGACGGCGATTAGTAAGATGAAAGCGCTATTACGGTATTCCGAAAAACAGCATTTGGAAGAAGCACATACGCAGTTGCTGGTGCAGGGAATGGAGAATGTGTTCAATCAAGAAGTGCCAGATGGGTTGAGCGTGTTAATAGAAAGTATCGTGTCCAAGCGATGTGTACACATCCGATATCAAAAACCGGCAAACGGATCACCTGATGAACGCATCATCGAACCCGTTGGTGTCTTCATCGAAGGTAGATTTTGGTACGTCATGGCATACTGCCAGCTCAGACAAGATTATCGTCAATTTCGATTGGACAGAATACACTATATTAGACTCACGACAGATTCCTTTGCGAAAGCGCATCAAGAATTAGCTTTTTATTTAGCGAAAAAAAATCAAGCCCCCAAAATAGCGGTAATTATTCGAGTGGATCATGCCATAGCAAGATACCTAAACTGGGATCGGGTGAATTATGGATTTACGCATGAAACCGTATTGGAAGATGCCGTCGAAATGCATTTTCAGACCGACAATCTAGAAGAGTATTTTGCACGATGGTTTTTGATGTTTGCGGATCAGGCTAGGGTCGTCGAACCGGCAAGTCTTCGGGATAGAATAGGAGAGCTGATCGCCACTAGCCAACAAAAGTGGCGTGAAAGTATGCTTTAAAAAATAGGAGCTTTGCCAAACAAAGCTCCTATCCGTACTCATCTATAAAGTCTTATTTCTTTTCACGATCCCAGAAAAAAGGCGGTTCGATCCCCAACATGCGTAGGTACACGAAACCCTGGCCGCGGTGATGTACCTCGTTGTCTATAAAATATAATATGTTATAAATGATGGGGAAATTGTACTGCCCAAATAAATTGTAATCTTCTGGAAAGCGCTCTTCAGGGATTTGTAGGAACAACTTTTCAATTTGTGGTGTCGCCTCATCCCACGCTTGCAATAATGCTTCCTTGGTATTATAAGGCAAATCATGATCGTAGGGTTTAGTTTCCTGATGTACGATGCCTTCCAATCCCGGTACAGCAAGGCTAAGTAATTCTTTGATTAGATCCGCAAAGGTCCGCATATTATCGACATGGAAGGCGAATAATTGATCTTCTGGAAACTTCTCGATGACGTGGCGCGTCAGGTTACGATGTCCAAGCCAATGGGTTAATAGGTCATGTTTTGAGATAAGTGATGTGCTCATGATAATGTGTTATTGATAAATGTATGCTGCAAACCTACAACTCGAAAATGACAACAGTATGTCAGCATGTTTTTGTAATCTTATTTTATTTTTATTGAATTGATTGGCTGTTCCCTGAAAATTACTGATTGACAGAAATGCGGAAGAAGAATAACTTTTAAAAAATAATACACTAACTATTTGATAGTTATAACAAATTGTATACCTTTGCAAACCCTAAATGGGGGAAGTGTGTCTTGAGCGAAGCCCTACTGCTTCGATGGACGTTTAATTAATTTATTTTATAACATGTCAGGAATTATTGGTAAAAAAGTAGGAATGACCAGCCTGTTCAGTACAGAAGGGAAGAATATCCCTTGTACAGTAATCGAGGCTGGGCCGTGCGTGGTAACGCAGATACGTACGGTAGAGAAAGATGGCTATTCTGCTATTCAACTTGGCTATGATGATGCTAAGGAAAAGAATACGTCAGCTCCTCTAAAAGGACACTTCGCAAAAGCGGGAGTGGCTCCTAAGCGTAAACTAGTGGAATTCAAAACTTTCGAAGATGAGAAAGCACTAGGAGACACTGTAGATGTAACTTTATTCGAAGAAGGCGAGTTTGTCGACGTAGTCGGTACTTCTAAAGGTAAAGGTTTTCAAGGTGTAATGAAGCGTCATGGCTTTGGTGGTGTAGGTGGTGCGACTCACGGTCAGCACAACAGACTACGTGCACCAGGTTCATTAGGTGCTTCATCTTGGCCTTCACGCGTATTCAAAGGAATGCGTATGGCGGGTCGTACAGGTGGTGAGAGAGTAAAAGTTCAAAACCTTCAGGTATTGAAAGTTTACCCTGAGCAAAACCTAATCGTGGTTAGTGGTTCCATTCCTGGAGCCAAAGGTTCTTATGTAATCGTAGACAAGTAGAGAGAGATGGAAATTAACGTATTTAATTTATCAGGAAAAGAAACAGGTGCCAAGGTGCAGCTTCCTGAGTCGGTATTCGGTGTTAAACCTAGCGACCATGCGATCTATTTGGATGTGAAACAGTACTTAGCGAACCAACGCCAGGGAACACACAAATCAAAACAACGTAATGAGATCGCTGGTTCTACGCGCAAATTACACAAGCAAAAAGGTACAGGTGGTGCTCGTGCGGGTTCTATCAAATCTCCTTTGTTCAATGGTGGTGGTCGTGTATTCGGTCCTCAACCACGTGACTATTCTTTCAAATTGAATAAAAAATTGAAACAATTAGCACGTAAATCAGCGTTGAGCTACAAAGCACAAGAGAATAATGTCGTGGTATTGGACGAAGTAAACTTCGATACTATCAAAACTAAAAACTACTTGGCTTTAGTAAACGCATTGAACATTGCTGATGACAAAACCTTATTGGTATTGCCAGCATACAATAACAATGTTTATTTATCAAGCAGAAACTTGAAGAAAGCAAAAGTAATCGTTGCTTCTGAGTTGAATACATATGATGTATTGAACGCAACGAAACTTGTGTTGACGACAGATTCTGTAAAAACTTTGGAGGAGGCATTCGCTAAGTAATTATGGAAATTATCAAAAAACCAGTCTTAACTGAGAAAGCTTCAATCTTTACGGAAAAACAAAACCGTTATGCTTTCAAAGTAGATCATAGAGCTAACAAAATCCAGATCAAAGAAGCTATCGAAGCGATGTTTGGTGTAACTGTTGTGGGCGTGAATACCATGGTCGTAGCAGGTAAAGCTAAAAGCCGTTTTACAAAAGCTGGAAATGTATCTGGAAGAGCTCCTAAGTACAAAAAAGCCGTCATCACTGTAAAGGATGGCGATACTATTGACTTTTACACTACACTATAATAAGAAATGGCAGTTAAAAGATTCAAACCGGTAACCCCTGGTACACGTTTCAGAGTTGGTGCAGACTACTCTGATGTGACTACTAACGTCCCTGAAAAGTCGTTAACAGTAGGAACGAACAAAAGATCAGGCGGTCGTAATCAATCCGGTAAAATGACTATGCGTTATATCGGTGGGGGACACAAAAAAGTGTACCGATTAATAGATTTCAAACGCGATAAAAAAGATATCCCTGCAAATGTTGCTACTATCGAGTACGATCCAAATCGTACAGCGCGTATTGCCTTGTTGCACTACGCAGATGGTGAGAAACGCTACATCCTTGCTCCAGCTGGTTTAACAGTAGGCATGACTGTAGTAGCAGGTGAGTCAGTAGCCCCAGAAATTGGAAATACATTGCCATTGGCAAAAATTCCTTTGGGTTCCATCATTCACAACATCGAGTTGAATCCAGGTCAAGGTGGTTCAATCGCTCGTTCTGCTGGTACATACGCGCAATTATCAGCGCGTGATGGCAAATATGCGATTATCAAATTGCCTTCTGGCGAGACTCGTATGATCCTTTCTACTTGTGTTGCTACAGTAGGTTCGGTTTCTAACGCCGAGCGTTCTAACGAAGTATTGGGTAAAGCAGGTCGTAAACGTTGGTTAGGTCGTCGTCCTCGCGTTCGTGGTGTAGCTATGAACCCTGTCGATCACCCTATGGGTGGTGGTGAAGGCCGTTCATCTGGAGGTCACCCACGCTCACGTACAGGTGTGTTAGCGAAAGGTTACAAAACACGCTACAAGAAGAAAACATCGAATCGTTACATCATTGAAAGAAGGAAAAAATAATGGCTCGTTCAATTAAAAAAGGTCCTTATATCGATCACAACTTAGAAAGAAAAGTTCTTTCTATGAATGAAACAAACAAAAAATCAGTTATCAAAACTTGGTCTCGTAGATCTATGATTTCACCTGATTTTGTGGGCCATACCTTCGCAGTGCACAACGGGAATAAATTTATCCCTGTCTATGTAACGGAAAATATGGTTGGTCACAAGCTTGGTGAATTTGCACCTACGCGTACATTCAGAGGCCACGCAGAAAAGAAAAAATAATAGGTAATGGAAGCAACAAAAAAACTCAAAAAATCTGTCTTAATTAGACAGCGCAAAGAGCAGGAAAAAGCTCAAGTAGGAGGAGCTTCTACTGCCAAATTGTTGAACTGCCCTACCTCTCCGCGCAAAATGCGTTTGGTAGTGGATCTGATCCGTGGTGAAAAAGTAGAAAACGCTCTTTACATCTTGAAACATACAGGTAAAGAAGCTGCTATTCGTGTTGAAAAACTATTATTGTCGGCTATCAAAAACTGGGAAACTAGTAATGAAGGCGCTACAGTAGAAGATAGCACTTTGTATGTAAAAGAAGTATCTGTAGGTGGTGGCCGTCAATTGAAAAGATTGCGCCCAGCTCCACAAGGTCGTGGCTATAGAATTCGCAAACGTTCGAATCACGTGACTTTGGTAGTAGATAGTTTAAAAAACGTTAACAACTAATTTATATACAAGAATGGGACAAAAAGCAAATCCAATAGGTAGCAGATTAGGAATCATCAAAGGATGGGATTCTAATTGGTTCGGAGGCAACAACTATTCCGATAAATTAGTTGAAGACGAAAAAATCAGAAAATATCTTTCTGTACGTATCGCTAAAGGTGGCGTAGCGAAAGTGGTTATCGAAAGAACACTTAAACGCATCACTGTTACGATCCATACAGCACGTCCAGGTATCGTTATCGGTAAAGGTGGTCAGGAAGTGGATAAGATCAAAGAAGAGTTGAAAAAACTGACTAAAAAGGATGTTCAAATCAACATTTTCGAGATCAAACGCCCAGAGCTTGACGCTAAGTTGGTAGCAGAAGGTGTCGCTAAACAATTGGAAGCAAGGATTTCTTTCCGTCGCGCCATGAAGACAACTATTGCAGCTACGATGCGTATGGGTGCCGAAGGTATCAAGATTATGTGTTCTGGTCGTTTAGGTGGTGCTGAGATGGCACGTACCGAGCAGTACAAAGAAGGAAGAACTCCTCTACACACGCTACGTGCAGATATTGATTATGCATTAGCTGAAGCCTTGACTACTTATGGTAAGATCGGTGTAAAAGTGTGGATCTGTAAAGGCGAAGTGTATGGTAAACGTGATCTTTCTCCGAACATCGGACAAGGCGCTAACACCAAAACACGCGGCGGCAACGAAGGTGCTGGCGATCGTCGTGACAATCGTGGTGGTGCTCGTGGCGGACGTCGTGATGGCGGACGTGGTGGCAACAACAACCGCGGTGGCGCAGGTGCTAAAAGAGGATAATTAATAATTTGATTTAGATTAAAGTAAGTGTCTGCGTGATGCAGACTTAAACAGAATACGAACATGTTACAGCCAAAAAGAACGAAGTTCAGAAAGATGCAGAAAGGCCGCATGAAAGGCAACGCTACTCGTGGAGCAGAGTTGGCTTTCGGATCTTTCGGTATCAAATCATTGGAACCAGCATGGATCACCAGTCGTCAGATCGAGGCAGCGCGTATCGCGGTTACTCGTTTCATGAAACGTGAGGGTCAAGTATGGATCCGCATTTTCCCTGACAAGCCTGTTACCAAAAAACCTGCAGAGGTACGTATGGGTAAAGGTAAGGGTGCTCCTGAGTATTGGGTGGCAGTTGTACGCCCAGGCCGGATGTTATTCGAAGCAGAAGGTGTATCTTTGGAAATTGCCAAAGAAGCATTGCGCCTAGCTGCTCAGAAATTACCGGTTCAAACCAAGTTTGTGATACGTAGAGATTACGTAGAAGCATAATAATCATCGGTAATGTCAACGATTAGGGCTTGTGGCCGTTACCCACAAGCCACTCTATAAATCAGCGATAACCCGGTAAAATTAGACATGATGAAAAATTCAGAAATCGTAGAATTATCAAAGGAGGATCTTGCAGCTCAACTTAAAGAAGAGAAGGCAGCCCTTAACAAATTGAAATTTGCACATGCTGTTTCAGCTGTTGAAAACCCTAACGTGATCAAAGCAGCTCGCAAAAATATTGCGCGTCTCTCTACAGAGATCTCTAAGCGTAAAAACGAAGCGAAAGCACAGGAAACAGCCTCTGAGGCATAAATTAAAAGTCGAAATGGAAAGAAATTTAAGAAAAACAAGAATCGGCTTAGTAGTTAGCAACAAGATGGACAAGTCTATCGTAGTAACGGTTGAACGTAAAGTGAAACACCCGATCTACGGTAAGTTCGTTAAAAAAACTACTAAATTTAAAGCTCATGACGAAACAAATACCTGCGGTATCGGCGACACGGTATTAATTATGGAAACTCGTCCGCTGAGTAAAACAAAGAACTGGAGATTGGTTGAAATTTTAGAAAGAGCTAAGTAATGTTACAACAGGAATCAAGATTAAATGTAGCCGACAATTCTGGAGCTAAAGAAGTTTTAGTAATCCGTGTGTTAGGCGGTACGCGCAAGCGTTATGCATCTATCGGTGATAAGATTGTTGTTACCGTAAAAAGCGCGATGCCTTCTGGAAACGTAAAGAAGGGGTCAGTATCTAAAGCTGTAGTAGTACGTACGAAAAAAGAAATCCGTCGTAAAGATGGTTCTTACATTCGTTTCGATGACAATGCTGCAGTATTGTTAAACAACAACGATGAGCCACGCGGCACACGTATCTTTGGCCCAGTTGCTAGAGAGTTACGTGAGAAGCAGTTCATGAAGATTGTATCACTAGCACCGGAGGTTTTATAATTATGGCACAAAAGAAAAAAACAACTAGTCACAAAATCAAACTTAAAAAAGGAGATTTAGTGAAAGTTATCGCTGGTAACTCTAAAGGTGTACAAGGTAAAGTATTGCAAATCTTAGTAGATGCAGACAGAGCCGTGGTAGAAGGCGCTAACATCGTAAAAAAACACACTAAACCAAGTGCAGCAAACCCTAACGGTGGTATCATCGAGAAGGAAGCTGCCATCAATATCTCTAACTTGACTTTGATCGATCCTAAAACAGGAGAGCCTACTCGCGTAGGACGTCGAGTTAATGAAGATGGTAAAATTGTTCGTTACGCAAAAAAATCAGGGGAGGAAATTAAATAATGACTTACGCACCAAGATTAAAAGCGAAATATGCGGATGAAATTCGTAATTCGCTGAAAGAAAAATTTCAGTACAAAAGCGTGATGCAAGTTCCTAAACTGCAGAAGATTGTTGTATCTCAAGGTGTAGGCGCTGCGACAGCAGACAAGAAATTAATCGACAATGCAGTAGCAGAGTTGACAATGATTACTGGTCAGCAAGCAGTATCTACTAAATCTAAGAAAGATATCTCCAACTTCAAATTGCGTAAGGGTATGCCTGTTGGTGCTCGCGTAACATTACGTGACAACACCATGTATGAATTCCTTGATCGTTTGATCTCTGTATCATTGCCACGTATCCGTGACTTCCGCGGTATCAATGATAAAGGTTTTGACGGTCGCGGTAACTACAACTTAGGTGTTACTGAGCAGATCATCTTCCCGGAGATCAACATTGATAAAATCAACAAGATCCAAGGTATGGATATCACTTTCGTGACTTCTGCTAACAATGACATTGAAGCATTGGAGTTATTGAAACAATTCGGTTTACCATTCAAAAATCAAAATACCAACAACAATGGCTAGAGAAGGTGTAAAAGCACGCGAAATTAAGCGTCAGAAATTAGTTGCAAAGTATGCAGACAAACGCGCAGAATTAAAAGCTGCCGGTGATTATGCTGCTTTGGACAAATTGCCTAAGAATGCTTCTCCAGTACGTTTGCACAATCGTTGTAAATTGACTGGTCGTCCTAGAGGATATATGCGTCAATTTGGTATCTCTCGTGTAACTTTCCGTGAGATGGCTCTTGATGGCAAGATCCCGGGAGTGAGAAAAGCCTCTTGGTAATTTAAAAAAAATCTTTACTTTTGCCCCGATAAGCTTATTATTAGCTTATCAGGGCATTTGCTTTGCAATTTTATGTACCGATAACAGGTCCGCAGCTAAGGTTAGCCCGTGGAAACCGTTGTCACAATTTTATTATATAATGAATACAGATCCAATAGCGGATTACCTTACACGAGTAAGGAATGCCATCAAGGCCAACCACAGGGTTGTTGAAATTCCTGCATCGAACCTTAAAAAAGAAATTACTAAAGTTCTTTTTGATAAAGGTTACATTGCTAATTACAAATTCGTAGAGGAAGGTCCTCAAGGCGCGATCAAAGTAGCTTTGAAGTACCACCCAGTTAGCAAAATCTCGGCTATTCGCACCTTGACACGTGTGAGTAAACCTGGTTTAAGAAAGTATGCAAGTGTTGAAAACATGCCTCGCGTGTTGAACGGTTTGGGTATCGCCATCTTGTCCACTTCTAAAGGAGTGATGACAGATAAAGAAGCTCGCGTTCAGAACGTTGGTGGTGAGGTTTTATGTTACGTTTATTAATCTAGGAAAAACACGAAGAAATGTCAAGAATTGGAAAAGCGCCTATCGCCATCCCTGCGGGTGTGACGGTAACTGTATCAGATAAGAATCTGGTAACAGTAAAAGGGCCAAAAGGAGAATTACTACAGCAGGTAGATAGCGACATTACTATTAGTCAAGAAGATGGTAATATCGTCGTAACTCGTCCTACTGAACAAAAAAGACACAAAGCTTTGCACGGTCTATATCGCGCATTGATCAACAACATGGTTGTTGGTGTTACAGAAGGGTACAAAACTACGCAAGAATTGGTAGGTGTGGGTTACCGTGCCGCTGCCAATGGTAATACACTAGAGTTAACTTTAGGTTTCTCGCACCAGATCGTTTTCGTACTGCCAAAAGAGATCACCGTGACGACTACTGCCGATAAAGGTAAGAACCCAACAATCACGTTGGAATCTACTGACAAGCAATTGATCGGTCAAGTAGCGGCTAAGATCCGTAGCCTACGCAAACCAGAGCCATACAAAGGTAAAGGTATCAAGTTTGCTGGCGAAGTGTTAAGAAGAAAAGCAGGTAAATCAGCTAAAAAATAATAACGATGGCAGGAAGTAAATTATCTCGCAGAGCGAGAATCAAAAAAGGAATTAGAAAACACCTGACCGGAACAACTGCACGTCCACGTTTGACCGTATTCAGAAGTAATAAAGCAATCTACGCACAAGTAATCGACGATACTACTGGTAAAACATTGGCGTCTGCTTCTAGCATTTCGAAAGAATTTGCGGCAACAGGCAACAAAGTAGATCAGTCTAAAGCCGTAGGTACTATGGTTGCTGAGAAAGCAAAAGCTGCAGGTGTAGAAAAAGTAGTGTTTGACCGTAATGGGTATTTGTACCATGGCCGTATCAAGTCATTGGCTGAAGGTGCTCGCGAAGGCGGTTTAGACTTTTAATCAAACGAAGAGATGTCAACAAGCAATATTAAAAGAGTAAAATCAAGCGAGATGGAATTGAAAGATCGCTTAGTAAGCATTCAGCGTGTAGCGAAAGTAACTAAAGGTGGTCGTACCTTCAGTTTCTCTGCTATCGTTGTTGTAGGTGACGAAAATGGTATCGTAGGTTTTGGCCTAGGAAAAGCTAAAGAAGTTACTGAAGCGATCACTAAAGGAATCGATGACGCGAAAAAGAACTTAGTAAAAGTTCCTATCATTCATGGTACAGTGCCTCACGAGCAGTTAGGCAAATACTCAGGTGGATCTGTTTTGATCAAGCCTGCAGTAAGTGGTACTGGTGTACTTGCCGGCGGTGCGATGCGTGCCGTATTGGAGAGTGCTGGTATTACAGACGTATTAGCAAAATCATTAGGTTCATCTAACCCACACAACGTAGTTAAAGCAACTATCGAAGCTTTGGGTAGCATGAGAGATGCCTATACAGTAGCGCAACAACGCGGAATCGATTTGAATAAAGTATTTAACGGTTAATATCATGGCAAAAATTAAAATCACCCAGATAAAGAGCGTTATCGACAGAAGCGAGCGCCAAAAGAAAACAATCGAAGCTTTGGGATTGCGTAAAATCAATCACGCAGTGGAAGTTGAAGCCACACCAGCAATCATTGGTATGGTAAGAAAGGTCAACCACTTGGTAAAAGTAGAGACCGTCTAAGTAAAGACAATCTATGGAAAGGACACTCACTGTTCTTTCCATTTATAGTTTATTATCTAGTATTTATCGTTATGGCCTGTTTAGTGAGAGCGAAGGCATAACACAACATTAACAAAAATGAATTTAAGTAATTTAAGACCGGCTGAAGGATCAACTAAAAACAGAAAACGTATTGGTCGTGGTCAAGGTTCTGGACGTGGTGGTACTTCCACTCGTGGTCACAAAGGTGCTGGTTCTCGTTCTGGTCACAAAACGAAAATCGGTTTCGAAGGTGGTCAGATGCCTTTGCAACGTCGTGTACCTAAAGTTGGTTTCAAAAACATCAACCGTGTAGAATACGTAGGTGTAAACCTAGATGTATTGCAAGAATTAGTTACTAAGCACAACCTTACTACGGTAGATTTCGAAACTTTAAGAACTCATGGTCTTGCATCTAAAAATGATTTAGTAAAAGTACTAGGTCGTGGCGAATTAAGCGCTAAAGTAGATGTACAAGCTCATGCCTTCTCAGCAACAGCTCAGAAAGCAATTGAAGCAGCTGGAGGTTCTATCGTTAAAATTTAATTCATGAATAAACTAATCACAACATTAACCAATATATGGAAGATCGAAGAGCTTCGTAAACGTATCTTGTATACGTTCTTGTTGCTTTTTATCTACCGTGTAGGATGTCACGTTGTTTTGCCTGGAGTAAATCCGGCTCAATTGATGATTGGAAGTGGTAGAGACGGGACAGACATACTTGATATCATCAACATGTTTGCTGGGGGAGCATTCTCGAGTGCGGCTATCTTCGCCTTAGGTGTAATGCCGTATATCTCCGCATCCATTGTTGTGCAGCTTTTGGGAATAGCAGTGCCTTCTTTTCAGAAAATGCAGAAAGAAGGCGAATCCGGTCGTAAGAAATTGACCCAAATCACGCGTTACCTAACGGTGGCAATTACCGTGGTACAGGCGATTGCTTACGTCAGAACGCAAATTACGCCTGATGCCAAATTGATTGCTGATCCGATGTTTACTATTCTGGCAGCGATTGTTTTGACAGCGGGTACGTTATTTGTCATGTGGTTAGGTGAACGAATTACAGATAAAGGAATAGGAAACGGTATTTCCTTGATCATTATGTCGGGTATTATCGCACAACTTCCTGCTGGTATTTCAGCAGAAACGGTTTCCCGTATGGGTGGCCAAGGTGGTCCGATTGCCTTATTGGTCGAGTTTGTCGCGTTATTGTTCGTGGTTATCTTTACCATCTTGGTTGTACAAGGTGTGCGTAAGATCCCGGTTCAGTATGCCAAGAAAATCGTTGGAAACAAGCAAGTGGGTGGTGTAAGACAATACATCCCGTTGAAAGTAAATGCAGCGGGTGTCATGCCAATCATCTTCGCACAAGCGATCATGTTTTTACCAATGTCCTTGATTCAGTTCTTTCCAGATATTCAATCCGAATTCCTTCGGTCATTGAGTAACTATACGTCATTCACGTACAACATGGTGTTTGCCATCCTGATCATTGCATTTACATTCTTTTATACAGCCATCATGGTGAATCCGCAGCAAATGTCGGAAGATATGAAGAAGAATGGTGGTTTTATCCCAGGTATCAAGCCAGGACACGACACCAATCTATTCATTGACAATGTGATTTCACATATCACATTCCCGGGGGCTGTGTTTGTCGCAATCATCGCAATCTTGCCAGCCATCGCGGCGCTATTTGGCGTCAACAATCAGTTTGCACACTTCTTCGGAGGTACGTCATTACTGATCTTGGTGGGTGTAGTATTAGATACGTTGCAACAGATTGAAAGTCATTTATTGATGCGTCACTACGACGGTTTGATGAAAACTGGTCGCGTGAAAGGCCGTTCGGCTGCCGCAGTAGAAGGTGTAGATCAATCGGCATTATAAATTCAATAGATGTCGAAGATCTTTCTGAAATCAGACGAAGAAATTGAGCAAGTGCGAGAGTCCGCTAAGGTACTCTCGCATTTATTAGCTGAAATCGCAGGTCGTGTCGAACCCGGCATTACCACATTATCTCTGGATAAGTTTGCTTTTGAATTCATTAAAGACCATGGTGGTACACCAGCGTTTTTAAATTATCAAGGCTTTCCCTATTCTTTATGTATATCCGTCAATGATCAAATCGTGCATGGCTTTCCGAGCGAGTACGTATTGAAAGAAGGCGATATCGTATCGGTAGATGGTGGCGTTAACTTGAATGGATTCATTAGTGATTCGGCGTATACTTTTGCTGTGGGTACTATTTCGGCAGAGGCGCAGCAGTTACTTGATGTAACTAAAGCGGCTTTGGTAAAAGGAGTAGAACAAGCCCTAGCAGGTAAGCGTGTTGGAGATATATCCTCGGCAGTACAAGATCACGTTGTTCCTTATAATTACGGTATCGTGCGTGAATTAGTCGGACATGGCGTCGGCTTTGAATTGCACGAAAAACCAGAAGTGCCTAACTATGGTAAACGTGGATCGGGTACTAAATTGGAAGAAGGCGTGGTGATCTGTATCGAGCCGATGATTAATGCGGGAAAAGCTGGAATCAAATTCTGGGAAGATGGATGGACGGTCAGCACAATCGACGGAAAGTTATCTGCTCACTTTGAGCAAATGGTAGCGATCCGAAAAGGACGTCCGGATGTACTTTTGGACTTTCAGGAGATTGAAGCGGTTTTGAGTAAAAAGTAATTGGTTTTCAATTATTTTGTTTATCTTTGCACTCCTGTTTGTGCAGGCTATTAACACGTAAATTACAAGGGATATATGGCTAAGCAAGCCTCAATAGAACAAGACGGAATTATTCGGGAAGCACTTTCCAACGCTATGTTTCGTGTAGAATTGGAGAATGGGCATGAGATTATCGCCCATATTTCGGGTAAAATGCGGATGCATTATATCAAGATTTTACCAGGCGATAAAGTGAAGTTGGAAATGTCCCCATATGATTTAACCAAAGGCAGAATTACCTACCGTTACAAATAGGGGGTAATTTCCATTTGGTTTACAGCTTTTAAAAATATTATTAGACATGAAAGTTAGAGCATCAATTAAAAAACGCAGTGCGGACTGTAAAGTTATCCGCCGCAAAGGAAAACTATTTGTAATCAACAAAAAGAACCCTAAGTTCAAGCAACGCCAAGGGTAGTATTAACATAATCGCTAAAGTATTATATGGCAAGGATTTCAGGTATAGATTTACCTAAAAACAAAAGAGGAGTTATCGGCCTTACGTACATTTTCGGGATTGGTCGTTCGACGTCTGAATATATCTTAGATAAAGCAGGCATCAGTCACGATGTGAAAGTCCAAGAATGGGATGATGAGCAATTGACAGCTATTCGTACGATCATCAACGAAGAGATCAAAGTAGAAGGTGCATTGCGTTCTGAGGTTCAGTTGAACATCAAACGTCTGATGGACATCGGTTGTTACCGTGGTCTTCGTCACCGTAAACACTTACCACTTCGTGGTCAGCGTACTAAAAACAACTCTCGTACCCGTAAAGGTAAACGTAAGACTGTTGCAAACAAGAAAAAAGCTACTAAATAAGAATTAAGAAATGGCTAAAACTAAAAAAGTTACTAAAAAGCGTATTGTTATTGTGGAGCCAGTGGGTCAAGCCCATATCAGCGCTACTTTTAATAACATTATCGTAACTTTAACAAACAACCAGGGACAAACTATCTCTTGGTCGTCTGCCGGTAAAATGGGTTTCAGAGGTTCTAAAAAGAACACACCTTACGCGGCATCACAAGCAGCTCAAGATTGCGGTAAAGTCGCACACGATTTGGGATTGCGTAAAGTAGAGGTTTTCGTGAAAGGTCCTGGATCAGGTCGCGAGTCTGCTATCCGCACACTACAAACGATTGGTATCGATGTTACATTGATTAAAGATGTGACTCCACTTCCACACAACGGTTGTCGTCCTCCAAAACGTAGAAGAGTTTAATTAATAGAATTGTTTAAGATAAGATTCATCAGCTATAGGCTGATTGATACTTCAAACAGATAAGAAAATGGCAAGATATACAGGACCTAAGTCCAAGATTGCACGTAAATTCAGAGAGCCTATTTTTGGCCCAGATAAAGCGTTAGATAAAAAGAATTATCCTCCTGGTCAGCACGGACCATCTAAAAGAAGAGGAAAACAATCTGAATACGCTATTCAGTTGTTAGAAAAACAAAAAGCGAAATACACGTACGGAGTTTTAGAGCGTCAGTTCTCTAACCTTTTCGTGAAAGCTTCTTCAAAACAAGGGGTTACTGGTGAGAACTTCTTGAAATTGCTAGAAGCGCGTTTAGACAACGTAGTATACCGTTTGGGCATTGCGCCAACGCGTTCATCTGCTCGTCAATTCGTATCCCACAAGCACATTACTGTTAATGGCGAAGTCGTTAACATTCCATCATACAGTTTACGTCCAGGTGATGTAGTAGCTGTTCGTGAGCGTTCAAAATCAGTTGAAGCAATCACGGATTCAGTAGCTAGTCACAAAATCAACAAATTCAGTTGGTTAGAGTGGAACGCAAACGATTTACAAGGTACATTCGTATCTTACCCAGAGAGATCTGATATTCCAGAGAATATCAAAGAGAACTTAATCGTAGAGTTGTACTCTAAATAAGAAATGATAGCATTAGGATAGTGGTATTCACTATCCTAATGCTATTGTATAAGTATATAATTTGTAACAAAATTAAAAGCAGATAAATGGCAATTTTAGCATTTCAAAGACCGGATAAGGTAATCATGCAGAAATCGACTGATTTTGATGGTACTTTTGAGTTTCGTCCACTTGAACCAGGTTTTGGTGTAACTATTGGTAATGCTTTGCGCCGTATTTTATTGTCCTCATTAGAAGGATATGCAATTACGTCAATAAGATTTTCAGGCGTTTCGCACGAATTTTCGACTATCAAAGGCGTTGTTGAAGACGTTACCGATATCATCTTAAACTTGAAACAAGTACGTTTCAAGAAAACAGGAGATCAAGGTGATTCAGAGAAGATATTTATCGTGCTGAACGGTCAAGATCAGTTCAAAGCAGGTGATATTTCTAAGTTTTCTAACAACTTCGAGGTATTGAACCCTGATTTTGTGGTTTGCAACATGGATCCAGCCGTGACTATCGAAGTAGAACTTTCTGTTTCTAAAGGTCGTGGTTATGTCAATGCAGAAGAAAACAAAGTAACTGATGGTCCAGTAGGTGTCATCGCTATTGATTCTATCTACACGCCGATCAAAAATGTGAAATATACCATTGAGAACTATCGTGTAGAACAAAAGACCGATTACGAGAAATTGTTATTGGACATCTCTACTGATGGATCTATTCATCCAGAAGATGCATTGAAAGAAGCTGCTCGTATCTTGATTCAGCACTTCATGTTGTTCTCTGATGAAAACATGTTATTAGAGTCACAAACTAAAGAAGAAACTAAAGTAGTTGACGAGGAAATCTTGCACATGCGTAAGATCTTGAAAACTGAATTAGTAGATCTAGATCTTTCTGTTCGTGCTCTTAACTGTTTGAAAGCAGCAGACATTCGCACTTTAGCTGAATTAGTTACTTACGATGTAGCAGATATGTTGAAATTCCGCAACTTCGGTAAGAAATCATTGAGCGAGATCCAGGAGCTGGTAAAAGCGAAAGGTCTTTCTTTCGGTATGAATTTGTCTAAGTACAAATTGGAAGAAGATTAATAAAAATTATAATAATAAGCGACCTGTTGCGTAATTCCTCGCTTGAAGTAAGTAATTCAGAAATGATAAGTTAGCATTAGTTCTCACTTCGTATTTCAGACTTCTTACTTTCCCGAACGGTACGCACAAAAACAAAACAAAAATGAGACACGGAAAAAAAGTAAACCACTTAGGCCGCACTGACAGTCACCGTAAAGCTATGCTTGCGAATATGGCGACTTCATTGATCAAGCACAAACGCATTATCACTACATTGGCGAAAGCGAAAGCATTACGTCAGTATGTAGAGCCATTAATTACTAAATCTAAAAACGATACGACTCACTCTCGTCGTACAGTATTTGCTTATCTTAAAGATAAAGATGCTGTTACTTTGCTTTTCCGCGAGGTTTCTGAGAAAGTAGCAAATCGTCCAGGTGGTTATACGCGTATCATCAAAATGGAAAACCGTTTAGGTGACAACGCAGAGATGGCATTCATCGAACTAGTAGATTACAACGAAGTATACGGTAAAACGGTACAAGCTGAGAAGAAAACTACTCGTCGTCGTGGTGGTGCGAAGAAGAAAGCAACTGCTGAAGCAGCTCCTGTTGAAGAAGCAGTAGCAGCGGAAGAAGTAGCAGTAGAGGAAGTAGAAGCTACACCAGCTGTAGAAGAAACTCCAGCTACGGAAGAATCTTCAGAAGAAAAGAAAGACTAATTAGTCATTAGTTTCTAACTAACAGAAAGCCTGTTGTGCATTTGCACAACAGGCTTTTTTTATGCTGTTGGATAATTACTATTTTCCATCCTTTTTCAATTCTCCTTAGCTATATTTGCTAGTACAGATGTTTACAAGTTCGTAGAGCTGGCAAATTACTATTTCGATGAAACTATTTGACGTTTACCCCATTAACCCGATTAGCATTACAAAGGCAATGGGATCATCCGTTTGGGATGATAATGGTACGCAGTACCTAGATCTATACGGCGGTCACGCTGTGATCTCGATTGGACATACGCACCCGCATTATGTGGATATGCTCAAACGACAACTAGATCGCATTGGGTTTTATTCTAATTCTGTCGAAATGCCATTGCAGAAAGAATTGGCAGAAAAGTTAGGACGTGTATCGGGCAAAGAAGATTTTGAACTATTTCTCTGTAACTCAGGTGCAGAAGCCAATGAGAATGCGTTGAAATTAGCATCATTCCACACCGGACGAAAGAAAGTAGTTTCTTTTTCTAAAGCATTTCATGGTCGTACTTCGTTAGCAGTTGCTGCTACGGATAATCCTGCTATTGTCGCTCCGGTAAACGAAACAGACAATATTATTTTTAGTGCCTTTAACGATGAGCAAGCCTTGGAGCAAGTTTTTGCTACGCAAGGCCATGAAATTGCTGCAGTCATCATCGAAGGCATACAAGGCGTTGGTGGTATTCGTGAAGCCTCTGTCTCATTTTTACAGGCGATCAGACGTCTTTGCGATCAGTATGGAGCGATCTACATTGCCGATTCGGTACAATGTGGCTATGGCCGTACAGGATTGTTCTATTCGCATGATTACGCTGGCGTAGAAGCCGATATTTATACGATGGCCAAAGGTATGGGAAATGGATTCCCAGTCGGTGCGATATCCGTCTCTCCTAAATTCAAAGCATCTTATGGTATGCTAGGTACTACCTTTGGTGGTAATCACTTAGCATGTGCAGCCGCTATCGCTGTATTGGATGTGATGGAGCAAGATGACCTGATGAGCAATGCGGCAAAGGTGGGAGATTATCTAATCGAGAAATTGCGCGCCTTTGATCAAGTCTTGGAAGTACGCGGACGTGGTCTGATGATTGGTATAGAATTTCCTGCTGAGTTGGGATCTGTGAAAAAAGATCTATTGATGAAGAATAAAATCTTCACCGGTGAGGCGAAGCCAAATGTGATTCGGTTATTACCAGCTTTGAATCTTAGTATGGAACATGCCGATCAGTTCTTGGCCGCATTTGCGGAGCAGTTGCAGGCACAACAGGTTACGGCATAATTTAAGTAGAAACATGTGGGCTCTTGTTAGAGCAATACCATATCATAATTTGAAATAAGAAGCATGCAGAAATTTTTCTCAGCGGCAGACATCGACAACTTGTCTGAAGCTGTACAAGAAGCATTGACATTAAAAGCCAACCCAAGAGCGCACGCCGAATTGGGTAAGCATAAAACTTTGGGCCTCGTATTCTTAAACCCCAGCCTGCGTACCCGTTTGAGTACACAAAAGGCAGCTATTCAGCTTGGGATGGATGTGATGGTAATGAATATGGACAAAGATGGCTGGGCGCTTGAAACACAAGATGGCGTAGTCATGAATGGCACCACCGTAGAGCATATTCGCGAAGCGGCAGCCGTGATGGGCGAATACTGTGATATCTTGGGTTTACGCTCTTTTCCATCCTTAAAGGATAAAGAAGCCGATTATACGGAAGATTTGTTTAACAAGTTTATTAAATTTTGCGGTGTTCCCGTCGTGTCGTTAGAAAGTGCGACGCGCCATCCATTACAAAGTTTGACGGATCTTATCACGATCACCGAACATAAGACGGTCGACAAACCAAAAGTGGTACTCGCTTGGGCACCGCACGTCAAAGCTTTGCCGCAGGCAGTCCCTAACTCTTTCAGCGAGTGGATGGGAAAAGCGCAACAACAAGGTTTGGTCGATTTTGTGATCGCACATCCAAAAGGTTATGAGTTATCCGAAGAGTTTACAGCAGGGGTAAATATTACTCATGATTTGAATGAAGCATTAGCAGGAGCTGATTTTGTGTATGTCAAAAACTGGTCTTCATTTCAAGATTATGGCAAAGTATATCCGGTAGAAGAGGACTGGTTGATTACCAACAAAACGTTGGAGCAGACCAATGCAGCAAAAGTAATGCACTGTTTGCCCGTACGTCGCGATCTAGAATTATCTGCCGAAGTATTGGATGGGCCACATTCTTTAGTCATTCAGGAGGCCAGCAACCGAGTCTGGGCAGCACAGTTGGTGCTGAAACGTATGTTGGAAAACCTTAAATAGTACCTCAAGTAAACATGTCAAATCATTCGGATTTAAGTATCATAAAGATCGGTGGCAATATCATCGATGATCCAGCGAGGCTGGATGCGTTTCTCGAAAAATTTGCTGCGCTGCCAGGCAAAAAAATCTTGGTACACGGCGGCGGTAAAATTGCGACGCGCTTGGCTTCAGATTTGGGTTTAGAAGCACAAATGGTGGATGGCCGACGCATTACCGATGCAGAAATGCTAAAAGTAGTAACCATGGTATACGCTGGTCTCACTAATAAATCAATCGTCGCGTACTTGCAAAAATATTCTTGCGACGCCGTTGGTTTAAGTGGTGCAGATGGTAATGCCATCAAAGCAGTAAAGCGACCGGTCGGTGAGATTGATTATGGATTTGCGGGTGATATTTTAGCAGATTCTGTCAATGAGCATGCCATCAAGCGTTTTCTAGAATCAGGCTTTACGCCCGTATTTTCGGCGATAACGCACAATGGTTCTGGGCAGTTGCTCAATACCAATGCCGATACGATCGCTTCTGCATTAGCGGTAGGATTAGCATCTTCCTACAATGTATCCTTATTATACTGTTTTGAGAAAGACGGCGTACTACGGGACGTGAATGATGATAGCTCGGTGATTGAAGTCATTAGAAGCGGCGAGTTTGAGTCGCTGAAAGCGAATCAGGTGGTACATGCAGGCATGATTCCAAAATTGCAAAATGCTTTTGACGCTATTGCAAAAGGCGTCATCGATGTATTTATCGGTAATGCCGACAATCTACATCATTATCAACAACAAAAATTCGGTACACGGCTATCCGCATAGCCGGCTATACTATTTAACACTTGGAGCATCATGGCTAGAATTACTATCATCGGAAGCGGCAACATTGGCTTTTCTCTAGCCAAAGGGATTGCGCAGGCAGGCATCTATACACCTGCAGATATTACGTTGACCAGACGCTCCGTGCAGTCTCTCACGCAGGAATCTGCTGCAGGTTTTTCTGTTAGTGCTGATAATGCCGCGGCCGTGCTAGGAGCGGAGATTGTGGTGCTTGCAATTTTGCCACAGCAAGCAAAGTTGGTGATGGAAGAGATTCGCGCCGAGTTGAAACCGGAGCAGATCATCGTTTCAGTTATTTCAGGCGTTTCATGTGCCGATATGCGCGCTGTTTTAGGCGATCATGCTATCATTGTCCGCGCGATGCCCAATACTGCCATTGCTATCGGGCAGTCGATGACGTGTATTACGACCGATCGCGCTACAAACGAGGAAGTGTCCGTAGTTGAAAAGCTCTTCAATACGGTAGGTTCTGTAGTCGTTATCCAAGAGGAATTGATGACTGCGGCGACGGCATTATGCGCCTGCGGAATTGCTTTTTTCTTACGGAGTATTCGTGCGGCATCGCAGGGTGGCGTCGAAATAGGTTTTCACGCGCATGATGCTTTAAAGATGGCGGTTCAAACGGCCAAAGGGGCGGCAGATTTGTTATTGCAAATGCAATCGCACCCAGAAAGCGAAATTGATAAGGTGACCTCTCCAAAAGGGTGCACCATTGCCGGACTCAATGAGATGGAACACCATGGTTTCAGCTCTGCATTTATCAAAGGAATCAAATTATCTGCACAAAAAGCAGGAGGATTATACAATGAGTAAATACACGGTTGAGCAGTTGCAACAAGATAGCCTTGCCTTGTTACAACAGCTTATTCAGACACCTTCTTTGAGTAGGGAAGAAGATGAGACCGCTCAATTGATTCAAAATTTCCTGACGCGAAAAGGCATCGTTTCTGAACGTGTGGCACATAACGTAATTGCATACAATCGATTTTTTGATGAGTCAAAGCCCACTATTTTACTTAACTCTCACCACGATACGGTTAAGCCAAATCCGGGCTATACTCGCGATCCTTTTCAAGCCGAAATCGCGGATGGTAAATTGTATGGCTTAGGATCCAATGATGCAGGCGGTTGTTTGGTCGCTTTGATAGCTGCTTTCTGCTATTATTATGAGAAAACAGATCTAGCCTATAATTTATGTCTTATTGCTTCAGCTGAAGAAGAAGTTTCGGGTAAGCATGGGATTGAGCTGGCTTACGCATCTATCAAACCTTGTGCGTTTGCGATTGTCGGCGAACCGACGCTATTGGATTTGGCGGTAGCCGAAAAAGGATTGATGGTACTAGATTGTGTGGCACCGGGCGAATCTGGTCATGCAGCACGCGAAGAAGGCGTGAACGCCATTTATCAAGCAATCGAAGATATCAACTGGTTTCGCTTGTATCAATTTCCCAAAGAATCCGCGTATTTAGGTCCGATCAAAATGTCGGTCACGATGGTGAATGCAGGTTCGCAACACAATGTAGTACCGGCAGAATGTTCTTATGTGGTCGATGTACGTACAACAGATGTGTATAGCAATACCGACGTGTTAGAAATCATCCGTACACAGGTGAAATCGGAGGTGACGCCACGTTCTACACGATTAAACTCATCTACCATACCGATGGATCATCCTATTGTAAAAGCGGGCATAAAGCTGGGCAAAAAAACATATGGGAGCCCAACGATGAGCGACCAAGCCTTACTTCCAATTCCTTCACTGAAAGTCGGTCCTGGGCACTCCGCACGCTCCCATTCCGCGGATGAATTTATCTATGTAGCTGAGGTAAACGACGGAGTCGAATTCTACATCCAGCTACTTCAAGAGATTTTATAAGGTAATCTGTCTTTTGATACTTTCTTCTAGTGAGATGATCGTCTCTGTGCGCTGTATGCCTTTTAGCGCTTGGATATCTTCGTTCAATACCTTTCTAAGATGTGCCGTATCACGACAAACAATTTTGGCAAATGCGCTATATTGTCCCGTACAATAATGAAGCTCCACAACTTCTTTAATTTCTTTCAGCTGATCCACCGCATCAGAGTATTGCGAGCCCTTTTCTAAATAAATACCTAGAAACGCAGTGATATCATACCCGACTTTCTGAGGGTTTATCATCAAGTGCGAGCCGCGGATAATGCCTAATTCTTCCATTTTTTTCATCCGAACGTGGATCGTTCCGCCTGATACGATCAGCTTTTTAGCTATTTCCGTATACGGTATAGATGCATTCTCCATTAGAATTGACAAGATTTGAACATCCAAATTATCTAAATCATAATTCGCATATTTCTTTTCCATATAGAATTCAATTAAGTCAGTAGATTAAACTTTTTCAAAAATAATAAGATTTAGCGGTATTATTATGTTTTGTTTGTAATATTGAGGCGTGTTTTTTATGATATTATCAGACTTGTAGCCTATGCATGACTCAGTTAGAATGACTAAATTTATACAGTTGAAATAGTTACATGCAGCGGTTCGTAGCGCCAAACGATCTTCTACTGTGTCTAATAAGTAACTGATTTTCTACTTGCTAACAGCATAAGGGCATATTACAGCACTCAAACTCAAGTACAAGACAAATGCAAGATGACGTAACCATTTCCAGAAAGAAGCCACGTTTTCCGGTACATGCTGGATTAGCCAAGTATCTTAAGTTTTATCAGCGCGATGCACGCTTACCAGTAAGCTATAACGATCTGTTAGAATTTGATGAATCGGTGCCTGTGTACGATAAACATGGAGAAGATACGTATTGGGAATCACCACTCTATCCGCAGCATACATTGGAGCTGTTGCATGCCAAGCTGAAGGTCGTGTATGCAAGTCTGAAGGCATCTGGCAATACCAAGATTGTAGAACATAAGATTGTTGACAGAATTGAATATTGTGCCTTTGGTAATACCAAACCTTTTAGGGTACGGATTATTAATCGATTGAATGATGTGTATGATTATTTCTACATCAAGCAAGCAGATGCGTCGCGCATACTAGGATTAGAGTTGGAAGAAATCGTGTCGCCCAATCAGGTGAATTACATTTATGATCGTGATACTTTGGTCGAGGAGCATATTGTAGGCATCCCGGGAGATGTATTTTCGAAAACCAGTATGCATCGCGAAGATTTTAACCAAACTCGGATTGCCAAAGAGTTTGTGAAATTTAATGAGCGCTGTATCATATCGTTGCTAGGAGATATGCGCGCCTATAATTTTGTCATGCAGATTACACCTGATTTCGACGACTATCAATTCCGGATTAGAGCAATAGACTTCGATCAGCAATTCTACGAAGGTAATCCCAAGGTGTACATGCCACAATTCTTCAAGGAAAACTTTCCCTATGTCAAGCTTTCGATGGAGTACCTGACAGAGCGAACCGTATTACAATACCAGCAAGAAGAGCATTCGTCCATCGTGCATCGCGTTCGTAGCGAACGCCACCGGATTAAGGATTTGCGAGATGCCTCGCGCATGCAGCCTGTATCTACGCCAGAAAATATTCAACAGCTCAAATCAGGCTATGCCGAATTCTATAAAAACAGCGCGTACGAACGGTGCAAGACGATGATCGATATTGTGGAGCTGAATGTGAAAAATGTGATCCGACAGGTAAGATTATAGATTTTTTATTTTATCCGAGATTTATTGTCTTTTACAAAAGATTCCCAGCCAGAATAGCTCGTGCTTTTACCTGCTGAACCAACCTTTTGAAAGGAATGACAAACTGCCACCGCCAAACCATCCGTCGCATCAAGAAATTCAGGACTTTCTTCGAATTTCAAAAGGCTTTTTAGCATGGCAGCAACTTGTTCTTTCGTGGCGCTCCCGTTGCCAGTGACTGATTGTTTTATTTTACGGGGCGCATACTCGAAGATCGGAAGATCGTAGTTCAGTCCTGCCGCCATGGCCACACCTTGCGCACGCCCTAGTTTTAGCATAACCTGCACATTTTTCCCGTAGAAAGGTGCTTCCAAAGCCATACAATCTGGTTTGTATTGCTCAATTAGCGAAGTGGTTTTTTTGAAGATGCGCTGCAATTTAAGTGCGTGATCGTCCAGATGTCCCATCTTGATAACGCCCATGCTCACTAGCGTAATTTTGCTGCCAACCTCCTTCACGACGCCATAACCCAATACAACCGTGCCCGGATCGATCCCCAGTATAATTCGCTCTTTCGCCTTCTCCCTTTGCATGAAGCAATATTACAAAAATATATCCACAGTCGTGATAGTGACTCAGGCCTCCAATGCCTACGAGAAATGCTGAAAATCACTAGCAAATTACCGATCTGTTTGCCCCACTATGTCTTAAAAAATTCTTAACATTGTGCTTTCAAAATTGTCTTGAACAAAGTACAGAAGTCATATCTTAATATTTCCATCAAAGTGCTCATCGTGGCGCTGACATCGTGGTTTGTATACAGCAAAATCACGCATCAGCAAAACCTGAAGCAATTCAACGCATTAATCAGCGAATTTGATGGGTCGTCCATCTGGCTAATTTTGGCTGTGGTGGTCATGATGATGTTTGCCAATTGGTTTCTTGAAGTCGTAAAATGGCGTCATTTGAGCAAGAAGATCGAGCGCCTCGGCTGGTGGACTGCCATTCGATCGGTTTTTTGCGGACTGACCTGGGCAATTTTCACACCCAATCGCATTGGTGAATATGGTGGGCGTGTGCTTTTGCTGCAGCCCGAAAATCGTGCTTCAGGTGCAGTTGCGATGGGCGTAGGCCTATTTGCACAACTTGTGCTGACCAGTGTGTTCGGCGCATTGAGTATTGCTTGGTTCGTGCAGACATTTCTTCCAACACCTATTTTTGTAAAGATGGCCGTTTGGATGATAGCGATTATTTATGCCAGCGCTTTCCTGATTCTCTATTTCAATGTGCATTGGGTAGATACACTAGTGGGCAAAGTAAAGTTTCTCGCTAAGGTCAAACCTTTCTTTAGCATTTTAGAAGACTTCACATCGAAAGAATTGTGTCATGTGTTGTTGATTTCCTTTGCGCGCTTTGCTATCTTCACATCTCAATATATGGTGCTCATGCTTTTCTTCCTGCCTGAGCTACCCATGTTATCGATGGTATTAATGATTTTTATTTTGTTTTTTGTACAGGCTGCAGTGCCTTCGCTGGATCTATTTGATTTCAGTGTGCGTAGCTTCGTAGCTAGTAATTTATATGCTTATATCACCACGCAAGAGATTGCCGTGATGGCTATTGTGTCTTTTGTATGGTTTGTCAACCTAATCTTGCCCGCTATTATAGGTACTTTCTTTGTGTTTCAAGTTAATTATGTCGGTGGCAATGGAAAGTCTTAACAGTTGCTTATTGGTTGCGACGCTGGTCTATGTAGGACTGGTGCTATACATGCGTTTTGGTTGGTATCGTACGGGCTTAAAGATCGCTCGAACGAGAGAAACCAATTGGAACAAAGTGTCGGTCTTGATTGCTGCTCGTAATGAGGAAGACAATATTGGTCGTACATTGGATTGTTTAGTTGCGCAATCGTATCCGAAAGATTTGTTGGAGGTAATTGTGATAGATGATCATTCCACCGATCGTACGGCGGAAATTGTCAGGAACTACCAACATCAAGGAGTGCGGTTACTCCAATTGGATGAAGGCGATAAGCTTAACTCGTATAAGAAGTTGGCGATTGCCAAAGCTATTGATATGTCTTCCGGTGATATCATCATGACTACCGATGCCGATTGTCGGATGGGAGCTGATTGGGTGAAAACCGTGGTCGATTACATGGATCGTGGTAACTTTGAAATGGTGTCATCTCCGGTGGCTTATCACGAGGAGAAGTCACTGTTTGAGCGATTACAAACATTGGAGTTTCTTTATCTGATCGGATTAGGAGCTTCTGGAATTGGCAATGGCGTACCGACAACCTGTAATGGCGCGAATTTAGCGTATCGCAAAGAAACCTTCTATCGCGTAGGCGGCTTCAAAGGAATTGATGATTTGGCCTCCGGGGATGATGAATTATTGCTGCACAAAGTTTCGGAAGAGGCAGCTCATCATATTGGCTTTTGTCGATCGGAAGAAGCGATCGTCTACACCGAGGCCAAACCAACATTGGCCTCCTTCATCAGTCAACGTAAACGTTGGGCATCAAAGAGTACCAAATATAAAGATAAACGTATTGTGGCGCTTGGTGTTATTATTTGGCTGTTCAACATGGCGCTATTATGGGGTACGGTGCATTTCTTTTATATGCTACCTGTGTTTGATTGGGTTTTTGCCCTCAGCGTCGGGCTGAAAGTAGCCGTTGAATTTATATTCCTGCTACCAATTACCCAATTTGTGCGTCGTCCGGAGTTATTGCGCTATCTACCTTTCTTGTCTTTTGCGCATGCCTTGTACCTCGTGTACATTGGCGTAGCTGGTAATATAGGTAAATACGACTGGAAAGGTCGAACGGTAAAATAGGACTATGCTTCTACCTTGGCGCGAATCACATTCTCCGCGGCCAATACGATTTCATCCAACAACAAATCTCCTTTTTCTATAGGAGCCAATACTTCCCAAGACATCGGCGTAAATGGTCTTAGTGGAAACATACCCCATTGCACCATTTTGTATGAGCCTTTTATCGCGATAGGAACCACGAGCGCATCGGGATTTTTCTTTAATAAGGTCGCAATGCCGCCGACAGAAAAGGCCTTCATCTGACCTGTTTTTGTGCGAGTGCCTTCTGGGAAAATGAATGCAGACCATTTTCGATTATGCATATGCTGTGCTAGCTTCAAGATTTCGGCAATAGATTGCTTAGGATCTTTACGGTCAATGTTGGCTGCACCACCATGTTTGAGATTAAATGAAATGCTCGGAATGCCCGCGTTAGCCAGCTCTAGCTTAGAGATAAACTTTCCATGAAAGCGACGTAGAAAGAAGATAAGCGGTGGTATATCGTACATACTTTGGTGGTTCGCAACAAATACGATTGGGCGGCCCACAGGAATTTCCGGATTGTCGATAAAACGAACACGGTTAAATAGTAAATAGTTGCAGGATACCAAGCCGGCGTTCAACATGTCTACACTCCATTTGTGTGCGCGATAACCACCTAATTTCAAACAAAGCCATTGAATAGGATGAAAGATCACGATCAGCACCCCAAAAGCGGTGTAGAAGAGCGGTGATAGCAAATAACCGATAATTTTTCTCATAATTTAAACTACGTGCAAAGATACAAAATGTCCGATAGCTAATTTTCATCAGTTCAATTCATAATGTTAATTTTGTTTTTAATATTATTTATATTACATTTAATAAAGTTAATATTTGACATGAAGCTACCCACTATTTGTCCCAGTTGCGATGCGGATCTGCGCGTCGCCAAGTTGGAATGCCTTGCTTGCGGAACAGCGGTGAGTGGCACGTATGATTTGCCTCCGCTGATGTTGTTGGATCGGGAAGAACAGGAGTTTGTGATTCGTTTTTTGGAAAACTCTGGCAGCTTGAAAGAAATGGCCAATCAGATGGGCAAAAGTTACCCGACCGTCCGAAACAAACTAGACGACCTTATCACAAAGCTAAAGAGTAATAAAACGAGTAAATAATGTAATCCGTACATCCTAAAACCTATATTATATGAATAATAAGACATACGTAGAGACGCAAAGTTTTTGGTCCCGGTGGCTTATCGTGGTATTTCTACTTTTTATCGCATTGGGAATTTATGGTGCGATCAGAGATAATGAGTGGGAGTCAGATAAGATTATTGGTCTGTCTATCCTCGTCTTGATTATCGCCTTTTTCACTTTCATACGGCTGCATACTTCGGTCGATAGCACAGGGATAATGGTAGATTTCAAACCTTTTCTATGGCGCAGGGTGTGGGCTTGGGACAAAATTGAGGATGTACAAATTCAGAAATACAGTTTGCTCGATTACGGTGGCTGGGGATATCGGATAGGTCCTAAAGGTACGGCGTACACGGTAAAAGGAAAATATGGTTTACAAATCCATTTTAAGGATGGCAGCAAGGTATTAGTCGGTACGCAAAGACCGGAAGAAGTTCAACAATTTTTAGATCAAATCAAGCATGAGCAGCTTTAGCCAAGTCTTAATAAATCCTTTTGCTAATCTATCCGATCGGATGATGCTCCGGATTGGTTTAATCGCTTATGTGTGGGCTTCGATGCAAGTTTTTTTATTTCGCTATGTTCCCGACGGCGTCTTTCAACAGCATTTAGTGGCGGAAGTTTCATGGTACGCCGGTTTTGTCAATGCGGCGATCAACATTGTCTTTCCAGCTGTACTATTGTGGCTGCTGGCCAAAGTGCTTTACTATCAGGTTCGCTGGCAGGATGTGCTGATAGTGCTCCTACTATCGCAAGTGATCAATTATATGACCGGTTTTTTGCTAATGAATCCTTATTCCAGATCGAAAAGTGAATTGCTGCTTGATGCGGTGCAAGCAGGCGACATGAGATTAGAAACAGTAGCACCTTTTGATCTATTTATAACCGCCAGTGCAGGCTTAATTGGATTGGCGATGCTCATCTATTTTTTCTATTTACTCGTTGTTGGCATGAAGATAGCCATGAATTCGAAGAAAAAGGTTCACGCAGTTTGGATTGTATTAGTGACATTGTTGGCCGATACGCTTTTGCACCTGTGGGGACCTTACCTTAAATAGATAAAATGAGAATTGCTTTTATAATTTTAATGACATTGTTTTACTCCTGCCGAGGTGTCTCGCAGTCCTTTGAAGGCGCATGGAAAGGTGATTTGGCCGTGCCAACAGGCTTATTGCCACTTCAGTTTTCTCTACAAAAAGGAGATACATGGACGGGCACCATGCGCAGTCCATCACAAACACGTTTAGATTTTAAATTAAATGTCATTGAAGTGGAAGGTGATTCTATTCATCTCCAATCAGCGGCATTGGGTATGTCTTATCAAGGACGCATCAGCGCCGATGGTGAACATGTAGAGGGTACTTTTCGTCAAGGAAATTACACAGCACCTTTACGTTTGGGAAGATACGATAGCACACAAACCGTCAAACGACCACAACAACCAGTAGCGCCATTTCCATATAATATCAAGGAGGTGACCTTCGATAATACAGCGAGTGAGGTTACTTTAGCCGGTACGTTGACGCAACCTAAAGCGCCGGGAAAATATCCCGCTGTGATTTTAGTCAGTGGCTCAGGTCCGCAAAACCGGAATTCTGAATTAGAAGGGCACAAACCGTTTGAGGTATTGGCCGATTATCTAACCCGTCAAGGTATTGTTGTGTTGCGGTACGATGATCGCGGCGTAGCTCAATCATCTGGTAATTTTTTGCAAAGCAATATTGGTGATTTTAGTCGCGATGCACTAGCCGGATTAAAATTTCTCAAAGCGCAGGCAACAGTAGATTCCACACGAGTGGGAATGATTGGACATAGCGAAGGGGGATTGATCTCGCTTCTGCTGGCAGGGCAACATGCGCCCGATCTCAAATTTATCGTATCGTTGGCTGGCCCATCGTTGCCAATCGATTCGTTGATGGTATTGCAGCTATATCATGTGGGGAAAAGTCAGGGGATGAGCGAAAAGCAATTAGCAAAGGTGCGTCCAATCAATCGGAAGAATTTTGAAGTAGTCAAAAGTGACTTACCTGCACCAAAAGCTATGACTCAGTTGCTAGAGAATATGAAGTCGGTAGGTGGAGCTTCGGGCACGCTCAAAAAGGAACTGCAAGTGATGTTGCTGGAGCCTTACCGGTATTTTATGCGCATAGATCCTGTGCCTTTTATTCAAAAGATCAATATTCCACTCTACGCCGCATTCGGCGAGAAAGATGTTCAGGTGCCTGCCAAAGAAAATCAGGAATCGCTCGTCGCCAATCTGCCGGGTAATCCGCAAAGCAGAATTAAAACGTACGCAAACTTGAATCATCTGCTACAGCCGGCCAAAACCGGTGGTTTACAAGAATATTATACGATCGAAACCACCATCGATCCGACACTCTTGAAAGATATTGCCGATTGGGTTAAAGGGTTGTAACGAATGAAAGCAACGCTTTTTAAGGCGTTGTATTGGCCACGGGCAACACTTTTCCGTTAAAATATTGATGCCCTGTTTGCGCAAATTCTGCGATATACCTGCCCATTTCGAAAGCGAGCGTACCGGCTTGTACACCTGGAAACGCCTGCTCAAACATTTCTGTTTGGGAAGAGCCTAGCGCTAAGCAATTCACCGAAATGCCTAAAGGTTTAAATTCTTCTGCCAAGCATTCTGTCAAGATGGCCAAAGCACCTTTGCTGGCCGAATAAGCTGCTAAACCGGGGAATTTAGAGGAACCTTGCACGCCGCCCATGCTACCAATATTCACCATATGCGCGCCGGATTTCATCATCGGAACGATGTGCTGAATCATCTGGCTATGTCCTAGTAAATTAGTCTGTAGTACCTGCGCAAAATCTTGCGCAGAAGTTTCCATAAAAGGTTTATTAACCAATACACCGGCATTATTGATCAAAATATCCACTTGCTCAAATTTAGATGCTATAAAGGGGACGAGTGATTCCGCGTAGTTGTCATTGACAATATCAAATTGCGCAGGATACAACGTACCGCCATCGGGATTGAGTGAAGTCGCAATTTCATGTAATTTCCGCAGTTTATCAGCAGATCTTGCCAAGGCAATGACCTTATTTTCCTTCTTTGCGGTAAGGTCTAAGACGGCTTCAAAACCTACGCCACTACTTGCTCCAGTAATTATGATATTTGCCATTTTCTATTTTTTTATTTTACGTCGGGTAAAGATGAGGAATCTATTTTATATGCTACTGTGCGGAATACTATCCAAAAACCAATGGATAAATCCGTGCAAATAGGAGTAGTGTATACGCTATTAAGAAACCACCACTCAACGACATCAACCAATTGTACTCTTCACGTTCGTACTTATTTTTTAATACGAGAATCAAGAGCGTTACGTACAGTAAGAAGAGCGTGATCGGGAAAAGTAGTACCCACTTATTTGTAAAATATAAGTTGATGCCACTCAGTTTGCTGGCATCCTGCGTGACATAAAAAGCCAGTAACATCGCAAACAAAACAAAAAATAATCGTAATATTGACTTTGCGACGATCTTGCTAGTGGTATGATTTTTGGAAGACGAACTCTTCATAGCAATGAATAAATTTAGAATGATCAAAAATATCAAATTTAATATTATGCGTAAACAGGTAATGTCGATATTATCGCTTTTAGCGATTGTCTTTGTGATGGGTTCTTGCGGAGCACCACGTAAAACTACCGGTTCTGCCGCGGCAGAGTCTGGACCAACAGCGTCGCAATGGCGCGCGGGAGTAAAAGGCAAGTGGGTGTTAAATACGGTAGATCGGGAGGATATTCCTGCTGCATACACTGTAAAAAATATTTTTGATGAAGCTCCTGTGGAGTGTTTTGTAGGAAGTGTATGGGAATTGCCGACAGGAAATTACCGTGGGAGTATTGAGTTCAGAAGCGAAGGCACACTATGTGCCAACGGTGCTGTTCGCAACATCGTCTGGTCTATATTCAATCCGGGTAAAGGAATGGGCGAGCCACAATTTCAGTTCAAGAAATTGTATGCTGGCGACAAAGCATCTAATGTTACTACAGGTTACCGTTTAGACTTATCCTATGCGGATGGAGAGACTATGGTGATGCGTATGCCGATTCCTTTAGATCAAGGAGAGGGAAATTTAGTTTTTAATTTTACTCGCTTAGATTAGGCTACAGGGCAATAAAACGGTATCAATCAGCTGAAACCTCCTAATGTGTAACACACTTTAGGAGGTTTTTTTTATTTTTGGACAAATTATTACATTACAATGCGACAAAAGGTAGCGTTAATTACAGGTATAACCGGGCAGGATGGAGCTTATCTTTCCGAATTTTTGCTGAAGAAAGGGTACATCGTGCACGGCCTAAAACGCCGCAGTTCGTTGTTCAACACTGATCGCATTGATCATCTGTATCAAGATCCGCATACGCAGCATCGTAATCTAATCTTGCACTACGGTGATTTGACCGATTCCACAAATCTAATTCGCGTTATCCAAGAAACACAGCCTGACGAGATCTACAATCTGGCCGCACAGTCTCATGTGAAAGTGAGTTTCGATACACCAGAATATACGGCAAACGCCGATGGCGTAGGCGTACTACGTATTATGGAAGCTGTTCGTCTATTAGGGTTAGTCGAAAAAACAAAGATATACCAAGCATCTACCTCCGAACTGTATGGTTTAGTGCAAGCGGTACCACAATCAGAAACAACACCTTTTTATCCAAGAAGTCCCTATGCTGTCGCAAAAATGTATGCTTATTGGATTACGGTTAATTACAGGGAAGCCTACGGTATGTTTGCTTGCAATGGTATCCTATTTAACCACGAAAGTCCGGTTCGCGGAGAGACTTTCGTCACGCGCAAGATTACACGTGCAGCAGCGAAGATAGCATTAGGATTGCAGGACAAATTATTCTTAGGAAACCTGTCTGCACAACGCGATTGGGGGCACGCTAAAGACTATGTCGAAGCCATGTGGCTCATGCTGCAACAAGAAAAACCCGAAGATTATGTGATCGCGACCGGAGTTACTACCAGCGTTCGAGATTTCGTACGCTTGAGTTTTGCGGAATTGGGAATTGAAATCGAATTTAGTGGAAAAGGCGTTGCCGAGAAAGGCGTCGTGATCGATCGTGATCAAGATCGTATGAAAGAATTGGGTATTAATGCCGACCACATCAAATTGGGACAAACTGTGGTGAAAGTAGATGCCGCTTACTTCCGCCCGACCGAAGTAGACCTGCTGGTGGGAGATCCAAATAAAGCAAAAAGTCGGTTGAACTGGCAACCAAAATACGGATTGGATGAGCTAGTCAGTGAAATGGTACAGGCAGATTTGCAGTTGATGCGCAAAGATGCTTACCTCAAAGCGGGCGGATTCGACACGTTAAACTATTTCGAATAAATCTACCTTGGAATAGTTTTTGTTTACATGTTATATAATCGTTAAAATTTAAACACTTTACAGTTAGAGTTTTCTCGACTTTTGGGTACATAAGGGATGAATGTTGATCGAGTGGAATTAGAAAGAGAAGAAGAAAAAAAAGCACCACAATCCGGTGTAAATAGAAATGTATACTTCTTTATTTTAGCCATTGCTGCGCTGATAGCGACCAATGTCTATTTTTATATAAAATTTAAATCTTCGGGTGAGAAACTATACACGGTAACCCTGCAGCGTGAAAACCTACAGACCGATATAGATCGCATCGAGGCCGAGCTAGACAATGCTACCAATCAAGGCGTAGAATACACCGATGATTTGGAAGCTTCCGAGAGCGAAGCGCGCATGGTCATTAACAACCTACGCCAAGACTTAAGCAAAAATGATATTTCGGAAAGCGAATTGGTAAATGTTCGCAATGAGGTAGCCGGTCTTAAGGATCGTGTTTCCCAGTTTCGGGATGAAGTAGTAGGTCTACGCGTAAAAACGGAATTATTGGCTCGTGAGAATAGTCTGTTGCAGGACGAATTGGATGCCAGTGAGCGCCAAATTGCGAATCTTAAAGACAGACAATCTGCCATGACCACAAAGATGTCTAAAGCATCTTCTATTAAGGTTTCGAATGTAAGTCTTAATGGCATCTCCGTCAAACGGGATGGTACGCATACCACCAATGTCAGAGCAAAACGCATCGATCAGATGCAAATCAGTTTTACCATTGCAGACAATCCAATTGCAGAGATCGGGAAAAAAGAGATATATGTGCGTATCATAAACCCTAGCGGTAATCTTATTGCCAACTCAGAGGATCTGTTTTATGTACATGGTGAGAAGCTTCAGTATACATTTAAGGAAAACATCAGCTTTACGAATAATGGGGAGGAATATCAATTATTCTGGTCTGATGACAATGCTGGATTCAAAAAAGGAGCATATACTGTATTACTCTATGCGGATAACGCAATTATGGGGCGTGCAAGTGTGGTATTCAAATAGCTTGCCCCAGTAACACCCTCTTTTACTAATACCTTTTTTTCGTAATTCTAATAACTGTTTGCTGGTGCAGTCATGGGCAGCACGATCGTAAAGGTCGTTCCTACGTTTTCTGCGGTCTGAAAAGTGATTTCTCCCTGCATTGATTCCACTGTTTTCTTGACAAACGCCAGTCCAAGTCCAGTTCCAGAACTTTTGGTGGTAAAGTTAGGTTGGAATATCTTCGGAATTACATCTAGCGGTATCCCCAATCCATTGTCGCCAATGGCAATCTTCAACAGCTCATTTTCCACCAAAGACAAGCTAATCTTAATCATCACTTTTTTCCGGCCACGAGAAGCCTCAATAGCATTTTTTATTAAGTTATTGAAGCTACGCAATATTTGATCCTTGTCGCCCAACACAAGAAGCCTGTCCCGACCCGTCTTGTTCGCAATCAAAATATTGGTATTCATAGAGCTGTTAAAGAAGGTTACGACTTCCCGCACCTTTTCAAGGATATCAATGTTCACCAATTCGGTGTTAGGTAACTTGGCGAAATTGGAAAATTCCACTGCAATCTTAGATAAGCTATCTATCTGCTCTACAAATGAATCAGAAAACTTCTTAAATCGATCCTCAAATCGTGGATCATTCTCGTTGAATGAGCGCATCAATTGTTGTATGCCTAGTTTCATAGGTGTCAGTGGATTTTTGATCTCATGAGCCACCTGTCTGGCCATTTCGCGCCAAGCATATTCCCGCTCTGCATTCATCAATTGTTTGGTGTTCTGCTCCATTTTTACCAGCATAAGATTATATGCTTTTACCAAGGCACCGATCTCGTCATCACGTTCCCAATAGAGCGGTTCATTATTTTTATCGCTTACCGTCGTTTCCACCATCTTCTCACCAATTATCAATAGCGGCCTAGTGATTAGACGCGATACCGATACTGCAATAAATCCGGCAATTAATATAATCACTGTATAGATATTGAGCAAAGAGTTCAGTAGTAAATTACTATTTCGGATTTCTTCTTTCTTCGCCGCGTAGTTAGGAATGTTTACAAAGGCGATTGAACTATTGTCTTCGTTTCTAATGGTTGAATAACTCGAATTGAAGTCAAAATCACCAATTCTTTCCGTCAGTGTCACGTTGGTCTTTTTGATGACATTGAGTTCATTATACGCGTCCGGATGGATATATTCTGATACTAGCTTTGTCTCGAATATCCGAGGTTGAGAGGAATACACCAAAATGCCGCGTTTGTCATAGATGTTAGCATCCAGATTAGAAAACTCATTAATTTCGCGGACTCTTTCCACAGCATCTTCTGTCCAAGCCTTTTTTTCATTAGTAGACAGTAGGTTTTCTAACTTATGGGAGACTTCCTTGCTGTAGCTTTCTTGTAACGCCAAATTGCTGGTCTCTAACTGCTTGCGAATGGTGAAGAATGCAATTGTTCCCGAGATGAGAATGGCTAGGATAACCGTACAAATCACAATAGTTTGTATCCTCGTACTGTATCGCAATTTGTTTCGCAGCAATATAAACTGATATTGTAGTGTCCTCCAATTAAATGATCTTCGAAATACGACCGTGGTGAGGTATTGAATCATCAACGCCAGAAGATAGACCGTAAATAAAGAGATGAAGAGAAAAGAAATGATTGCAAGCGACTGCCAAATATCAAATTTTGGCTTACTTACGACGATGGTGGTATGTACATCAGGGCGAAAAACCATATGATAAAACCCCTTGTCATCGGGTAGTTCTATCGTTTTGTTTAAATCTGGTGGAAATAGTACATCTTGTGTCGGATATACATAATTACCATTCTGCGTGAGCAAAACTCGATCTTTGTACAAAGCAAAGGCTGCATCGCTGGCGTAATGTTCCCGAATAATATCCACCTTACTATCCACCAAAAATTCGGGATAGGGCAGAGAGGGGCTATAGGCGTAATTTCGTAAATTGACAAAAATCTGTGCGTTACTACTTTCGTCCAAAGGCACATCAAGCTGCAAGAAATACTCATGCGTACCTAATTCACTACGTACACGGTAGAAGTGTTCTGTATTGGGTACACGTACCGCATTATTGATTACCTTTTCCCGATATTCAGACATCTTATTATTACTGTATTCACCAAGAGGAATCTCGTCGATATAATAATAAAACTGATGCTCGTATCTCGAGAGATAACCACTAAAATAATGCGTTTTAATATGATTGTCCAAGAGCTGCACTTGGCGAGTAGCCATAGCTCCCTGCAATAGCTGTCGCATGATTGTCGAGTCGGCAACCAGGCTTTTCTCCATTTCCGAAAAAATAGAAATGGCATTGAGATCGTTTTCTGCTTCCAGGTATTTTAGTGTCAGAGCCATCTGTTTCTGCTTTACCTTACGTATACTTTGGTGGTATATAAAGGAAGATAACAGGGATATAGACAGTAAAACAATGACGATATTGAAGAATGAATACTGCGTGTTTTTGTGGCGCGTATACGAGCGGATGAGCAACACAGCACCCACCAATAGGTTGTAATAAATAGCTTGCTCAAAAAATAAGGCACTGATCAGTAAAAACAAGATCAAGGTAATTAATTGTACATTGATTTCCGTGGTGAGATTGCGTAGCATCGTACGCACCTGTCCAATCGCAAAATCGATATAAAGCAGCAACAGAATGATATTGGCGCAGAATAGAAACACGTTCACCCAACTATAGGTACTAAAACCCAAAATGTTGGTAAAGTCCATGTTTACACTTGATGTGTGAGTAATCAAGGTACTTAGATGCTCTAGCAATAAGTTACTAAACAAATAGATGCTCGCTAACGCAAAACCCGCTAACAATAAGGCTGTGAAATTTCTATTAAAAGGATTCTGTGCTGCCAGAAAAACTTGAATGCTGCGGATATAGAAGATGATCCATGCTGCGCTAGCTGTGGTGATTATAAACTCCCAAAGATTGGGTAAAAATGGATTATAAGCATAATAGCGTGGGTCGAATAGTTCCATGCTGGAGGTAGCTGATAGCCAATCTGCTTGTAAAGAGATCCATTTGAGTATCGCCAAAATACCAGCCATGGCTACTACGGAAGGCCAAGCGTGGCCTTTCTTTGCCAGCATAAAACAGCCACGATTAATTAAGGAAAGAAAAATAATCGAGCCCAATACCCATGCGAGCAGCTGCATAGTCAGGTATACATTGTGATACTTTCCTTGTTTAAATTTAACGGAAAAAAGATAGGTGCCCGATTTACTATACACGTTGCGGACGATGTCATTATCGCTGTATCTGGCTATCTCTAAGTTATCGGAGGGAATAATGTTTTTGTAAAAGCGATTAGAAAGGTAACTATTCGAGTGATTAAATGCACGCCTTACCAAGATGACTGCCAGAACGGACATGTCCTGATCTAATTTCTTTTTCTTGACGATATACGACCGTGGTTCAGCATCGACAAAGGTGGTTTCTTGTACGAATGGTCGATCGCTCGGAGGCACAATTAGGTTCGAACTCCAAAATATAGGATTGTTATTCTTATAGACATAAAAATATATCAGGTTTTCATCGTCCGATAGGTTTTTTGTTAATTCTAATGCTTGGGTAGGATACCGTTCGACGTTAGAGAATGTTTTTAGTGCTAACGAATCAGTAAACAAGTTTTCGACAACCTTCTCTTTTCTGTGAATATTCTTGGAAACAGTTTCGGTATTGATTGTTAGCATATCTGCTTCTGTGATCGTATTGTGTATGATCAGTGCCGTTGCAAAAAGCAAAAACATGACTATTGACAACAGAAGAAGCACTCTATTTCCCATGCAAAAGATTGTTAAGATCGATAAATATAAACAAAAAAGTCCGCCCTATTTGAATAGCGCGGACTCTTTGTAGTATTTAAACAAAGACTAGTTGTGTACGTCTTCTTCGCGGAACAATTTTGCCGTGAAGTATTCTCTGTTCATACGCGCAATGTTCGTCATCTTGATGCCCACTGGACATTCTGCTTCACAAGCACCCGTATTGGTACAGTTACCAAAACCTTCGGCGTCCATTTGATCTACCATACTTTGTGCACGCTCGTAACGCTCTGTTTGTCCTTGTGGCAACAAGGCAAATTGAGAGATCTTTGCTGATACGAATAGCATCGCAGAAGCATTTTTACAAGCCGCTACACAAGCACCACAGCCAATACAGGTTGCAGATTCAAAAGCCTCATCAGCAATACGCTTAGGGATTGGAATCGAGTTCGCATCTGGTACACCTCCAGTGTTTACGTTTACGTAACCACCTGCTTGTTGAATACGCTCAAAAGAGGTACGATCTACCGCCAAATCTTTCAACACAGGGAAAGCGGCAGCTCTCCAAGGTTCGATGACGATAGTCTGTCCATCGTGGAAAGAACGCATGTGTAATTGACAGGTTGTCGTGCCATATTCTGGTCCGTGCGGGCGACCATTGATCACCAAAGAACACATTCCACAAATACCTTCCCGACAATCGTGATCGAAATAAATAGGATCTTCCCCTTTACGAGTAAGGTCATCATTTACGATATCCAACATCTCTAAGAAAGACATGTCATCGGCGATATCATTCGCTTGATAAGTGACAAATTGCCCTTTGTCTTTTATATTTGTTTGACGCCAAACTTTTAGCGTTAAATTCATCTGTCCACTCATAACTTCTATATAGAGTAACACATTGAGCCGAAGCTCAATGGATCTTATTTATAACTTCTTTGGGTTAATTTAACATTCTCGAATATCAGCTCCTCTTTGTGTAATACTTCAGGCTGATTGTCGGCAGTATATTGCCATGCAGCTACATACGTATAATCTTCGTCATTACGTAATGCCTCGCCTTCTTCTGTTTGCGATTCCAAACGGAAGTGACCACCACAAGACTCGTTGCGATTCAACGCATCGTCTACCATCAACTCACCCAGTTCTAAGAAGTCGGCTACACGGCCAGCTTTCTCCAAAGACATATTTAGCTCTTCGTTGTTACCAAGTACATTCGCATTTTGCCAGAAGTCTTTACGCAATTCCTGAATCATGCCTTTTGCTTTCGTCAAGCCTTCAGCGGTACGCGCCATACCACAGTATTCCCACATGATTTTACCCAACTCTTTGTGGATATCATCTACGGTTTTTGTACCGCGCAAGGCAAGTAGCGCATTTACGTTAGCTTCTACTTCTTTACGCGTTTCTTCGAATGCAGGATGGTTTTTATCTACTGGTGCAAAGGAACCAAGATTAGCTAAGTAATCACCTACCGTGAATGGAATGACGAAATACCCATCAGAAAGACCTTGCATTAGTGCAGAAGCACCTAAACGATTCGCACCGTGATCGGAGAAGTTACATTCTCCCAATGCATACAAACCTGGTACGGTAGTCATCAAGTTGTAATCTACCCAAATACCGCCCATAGTATAGTGAACTGCTGGATAGATACGCATCGGTTGTTTGTACGGGTTTTCGTCTGTGATTTTGTGGTACATGTCAAACAAGTTACCATATTTAGCACGTACGGTATCTTCGCCCAAACGAGCAATCGAATCGGCGAAATCCAAGAATACCGCGACACCAGATTTACCAACACCACGCTCATCATCTACTGCTTCTTTGGCGTTACGAGAAGCCACATCGCGTGGCACTAAGTTACCGAAAGAAGGATATTTGCGCTCCAAGAAGTAATCTCTCTCGTCTTCTTTGATGTCAGCAGGGTGCAATTCGCCTTTACGCAATTTGGCAGCGGTTTCTTTTGTTTTAGGAACCCATACACGTCCATCGTTACGCAATGATTCAGACATCAAAGTCAGTTTCGATTGGTGATCGCCCGTTACTGGAATACATGTTGGGTGTATCTGTGTATAACATGGATTGGCAAAGTACGCACCACGTTTGTGTGCGCGCCATGCTGCGGTCACATTACAGCCCATAGCGTTGGTAGACAAGAAGAATACGTTTCCATAACCTCCAGTACACAACAATACCGCATGTCCTTCGTGTGTTTCTATTTTTCCGGAAATCATATCACGGGTTACGATACCACGTGCATGTCCATCGATCTTCACCAAGTCAAGCATTTCATGACGGGTGTAAGAAGTTACTTTTCCTTTTTGGATCTGGCGGTTAAGCGCAGAGTACGCGCCTAACAATAATTGTTGCCCAGTTTGACCACGAGCGTAGAATGTACGGGATACCTGAGCACCACCGAAAGAACGGTTATCTAAAAGGCCACCATATTCACGTGCAAATGGAACACCTTGCGCCACACATTGATCGATGATGTTGACCGACACTTCTGCCAAACGATGTACGTTGGCTTCGCGAGCACGGTAATCTCCACCTTTGATGGTGTCATAGAATAAACGATAAACCGAGTCACCATCATTCTGATAGTTTTTCGCCGCATTGATACCACCTTGTGCCGCGATAGAGTGCGCACGACGTGGTGAATCTTGGTAGCAAAATGTTTTGACATTATAGCCCAGTTCTGCTAAAGAAGCAGCTGCCGAAGCGCCCGCCAAACCAGTACCCACTACGATAATAGTGAATTTACGTTTGTTGGCTGGGTTTACCAGCTTCATATTGAATTTATGTTTGGACCATTTTTCGGCTAATGGGCCAGCAGGTACTTTAGAATCTAACATAGTTAACGATCTATATATTTAAAAGATGCTGCGGAGCAACATCTGTAAATAACATTATTTTAAAAAGTAAAAATACAAAGGCATTAAAGCGAACAGAACCGGAATAATAACACCAAATCCCCAAACGCCAATCGCACGAATCACGCCGATGTAGCGACGATGATTAAACCCGACAGTCTGGAATGCAGACTGAAAACCGTGGATCAAGTGGAATGAAAGTGCTCCCATGGCCACTACATAAAATAAAACGAGTAATGGATTTTTGAAAGTCACTGCCACTTGCGTGTAAAGGTCTTTTGACTGAATGGTCTCTACACCATTGTCTACAAAACTGCGGTAGCCTGTGTATGTTTCTGGCACATCGTCGAACTGATCAATTTGACGATCGCCTGTAGCGATGTTCGTATGATACTCTACATAAGGCGTAGTTCCGAATTTGTACTGAAACCAGAAATTCTGCATGTGCGTAGCGATGAAGATCAATAATACCGTGCCTAGAATACCCATATTTCTGGAATTCCACGTACTGTTTGCTTTACCGTCTGTTTCTTTGTATTGAATCGGGCGGGCGGCTTTGTTTTTGATCGTCAAGATCAACGCGTACACAGCGTGAATGATAATCGATGCATACAATAAGTATGAAACCACTTTAATTGGTGTAAAGTGCGTCATGAAGTATGCATAGTTGTTGAATGAATAGCCAAGGTCGTCGCTGAATAACTGAAAGTTACCGATCAAATGGACTATTAAAAATGTACACAGGAATAGGCCTGTTAAGCTCATCACGAGTTTCTTCCCTAGCGAAGAAGTTAACACCGGCTTTGATTTACTCATTAGTCTTCTGAATTTATATAATTTAGTCACAAATTTATCATATAAACAACAATAAGTCCCGTGGATGCGATTAAAAAGGGCAATTTAGAATTGTTCTAAAAAAATAGGGCTAACCGAATTTCGGTAGCCCTATTTTTTTTATATTAAAAATGGCGCTAAATGTGCCATTAAGGATTTGTGCGCTTACAATAAATTGAATCCAAGTGCCAAAGTCCACAAATTAAGGCGTTGTCTATCACCGGCTCCACGATTTAAATCGCCCAGACCATGCTCATAACGTAAATCCAATGAAAGCTTAGAAATATCTACTCCAGCTCCAAATGCGATCGCTGCAAAGTTGTCACGGAAGTTTGTGCTTTGACTCGCATTCGGTCTGTTAAAATTATCTTTATCAAATATAAACGAAAAGATAGGGCCGGCCTGAATACGTGCTCCTACAGGGCCAAGACCGATTTTAGTACCTAGCAAAACTGGAACATCAATCGTCGAAAAGCGTAGTTCCTGAGATTGACCCTCCGCCGTAACGGTGGTGTTTTTCATGGAATAATAGACCTCAGGCTGAAGATGAAGGCCTAAGACGCCGACACGTGCCCATGCACCTGCCAAGAAACCTGCTTTAGTGCTAGAATCAAAATAATTTCCGTTTGAACGAAGGCTTGTAAAGTTCGCACCTGCTTTCAATCCTACATCAACAGATGGGAAAAGCTGAGCTTGTGCAGAAAAGATAGTTGTGATCGCAACGATCAGCGTAAGTATTCGTTTTTTCATAGTATTGTTTTAATTTTAACTTTTTCAAAGATACGAGAGAATAGCAAAAATTAAGCCACTAAAAATCAGAAATCATGACTAGCCTAAAAATATCAGCGGACGACTGGAAAGTTATTCGATTAAAGATTACACGCAAATACAACACATTAAGTGAGGAAGATCTTGCTTATGTGGAGGGCGAGGAAGAGCAATTGGTACAGCGGTTGGCTAAGCGTATTCGTCGCAATGCAGAGTACGTGCGCTTTACGTTGGGTAAAGAATTGCAAGATATTCATACCAACAGATTGTAAGGAATGGAAGATATTACTTGGGCAGACTTTGAAAAAGTCATTCTTTGCGTCGGAACCATTATAGACGCGCAAGATTTTCCAAAAGCCAAAAAGCCAGCTTATCAATTGCAGATTGATTTTGGTGCGGAAATAGGTCTTCGTAAATCTAGTGCGCAAATTACTGCCCATTATACACGGGAGGATTTGATCGGAAGGCAAATTGTTGCTGTCGTGAACTTCCCACGAAAGCAGATTGCTAATTTCTTTTCTGAGTGCCTGGTGACTGGTTTCGCAGATGCGAATGGCGATATTGTGTTGACAGCGGTGGATAAGGCCGTTCCGAACGGAACAAGATTAAGTTAGATAAGTCGAAAAGAAGAGTAGATGAGATATTTTAGTGACGAGGCCGAAACTTCAGGTTCGGTGGATGAACTATTTATGCGTGAAGCGTTGCGCTTGGCGAAGAAGGCATACGACGAGGATGAGATTCCAATTGGAGCGGTGATCGTTGCCAATGGGCAGATCATTGCTAAAGGCTATAACTTGACAGAGCGCCTAAATGATGTTACTGCACATGCCGAGATGCAAGCATTTACCGCCGCTGCCAATCATTTGGGTGGCAAATATCTAAAAGGTTGTACGTTGTACGTCACGATCGAGCCCTGCGTGATGTGTGCTGGAGCAGCTTATTGGGCACAAATAGATCGCGTCGTGTATGGTGCAAAAGACGATAAGCGCGGTTATAGCGCTTTTCATGATCGCATTATTCATCCAAAGACAGAAATCATAGGAGGTGTTTTAGAATCCGCTTGCAGTGAGTTGATACAATCATTTTTTCGTAATAAAAGAAGATAATAGGTCGGAGAAAATGATGTTTTCAAACATAAAAACCAAACATTTGTTATCTTCGTAACGCAGCATAAGCAGCATTGGTTTATACTAAAATTATATAATTATGGCATTCGAATTAGCAGCGTTACCATACGCTAATGACGCATTAGAACCACACATTGATAAAGATACGATGGAAATCCATCACGATCGTCATCATCAAGCATACGTGGATAACTTGAATAAAGCTATCGCAGACACAGATGGTGCTGGCGCATCTTTGGAAGATTTGATCAAAAACATCAGCAAATATCCTGCTGCCGTACGCAACAACGGCGGTGGCCACTTTAATCACGATTTATTCTGGTCTGTACTAGGCCCGAATGCTGGTGGCGAACCTACTGGTGAGTTGGCAGAAGCGATCAATGAAGTATTTGGTTCATTCGCTGACTTAAAAAAGAAATTGCAAGAAGCAGGCGCTACGCGCTTTGGTTCAGGTTGGTCTTGGTTAATCGTTGGTCAAGATGGGGAATTGGCAGTAACTTCTACACCAAACCAAGATAACCCCTTAATGGACGTGGCAGAAGTAAAAGGTACGCCTATCTTCGGTATCGATGTATGGGAGCACGCTTACTACTTAAAATATCAAAACAAGCGCCCAGCATACTTAGAAGCTATCTTCGAGGTAGTGAACTGGGATGCTGTCGCAAAAAGATACGCAGCAGCAAAAGGATAATTTTTGTCCTGACGCTTTAGTGTTAAATATGTTAAGAAGCTGCCTTGGTGAAAACCAAAAGGCAGCTTCTTTCGTATTTTGTAATATATAATAGGAGGAATTATGAGCAACAAAATAATGTATTTATTCGCTTTGTGCACGCTGGTCTTTTCGTCTTGCCAAGCCACGTCCAATACGTCTAAACCGGTTTCTTTGGCGACATTGCCCGTCAATGACGATCGGGAAGAAGCGATCATGGCTGCAGGATGTTTCTGGTGTATCGAAACTTCGCTTGGATTGCTAGAGGGAGTGGATACCGTGATCTCAGGATACATCGGTGGCAAAGGAGCAAATCCAACTTATGCACAAGTAACTACGGGGCAAACGGGATATGCCGAAGCCGTCAAAATTACGTATGATCCAAAGGTAATTTCATACGATGAATTGTTAAAAGCATTTTTCCAACTGCATGATCCTACCCAACTTAATCGACAAGGAAATGATGTAGGAACGCAATACCGCTCTGCCTTGTTTCCACTGAATGCGGAGCAGGAAGAAAAAGCAGATTATTACATCGCGCAGTTGAATACGGAGAAAGCGTATGAAAAGCCGATCGTAACCACGATCGAAAAGGCTGACGTGTTTTATCCGGCAGAAGATTATCATCAGGATTATTTCAATAAAAATCCGGGGAATAGCTATTGCCAATTCGTGGTACAGCCCAAGTTGGACAAGTTCAAAAAAGTCTTTGCTGACAAGCTAAAATAGTTCAACTTCTCATGGAACCCATTCAGTTTACCGTTCCCGTTTACGGCGAAGGTGTATTTGCCACTTTGGAAAACAAGGGCGGTAAGCTGTATGGCTATTATCACCGTCATTCCGAATTGCAGGTTACTTGCGTGCTGCAAGGGAAAGGAACGATCCTAGTGGGCAATATTGCACAATCGTTTCAACAAGGTGATGTATTTATTCTTCGTCCTGACGAACCGCACATGTTTGCGAAATATGATGATCCAAATCTGCCAAATGAAGACATTCATTTAGTCCATGTTTTTGTGCACCTCGAACGCATGGAAAAACTTTTTGTCATTCCCGAATTCGATCAAGTTGGTAGCTATTTGATTGGCTTGGATGCCAGCAAAAAGATACGCGCCGAGCGGGCAAGCGATTTGCAAAAATTCTTTAGAGAGCTTTCGCAGAAAAATGGAATTCCACGTTTTGTAGAGTTTATTAGCCTATTGCACACGCTTACGCAGCGCGGGCAAGAAGGGGAGTCGCTTTATTCTGGGGCGCGAAAGATCAGTTATTCCGACAAAGACGGTGCACGAATTAGTGCGGTTTATAAATATACCTTCGATCATCTGCAAGATGACGTGGCTGTGGCGGATGTAGCCAGTTTGGTGCATATGACGCCAAGCTCCTTTTGTAAATTCTTCAAAAAACATACGACCAAAACGTATGTAGGCTTCTTAAATGAAGTCCGGATTGAGAAATCGTGTCAGCTGTTAGTAAACCGACGGACAGAGTCCGTCGCGGAAGCGGCATTTCAAGTAGGTTTCAGAAATACGGTGCATTTCAATCGCGTATTCAAGCAAATAATGGGCACCTCGCCTCGCCTGTACTTACAGCAGCACGGTATATAATATATACGATATTTGTCGTAATTAGTCCTAGTGTTTTCTTTATTTAATCTGTTTTTAACAACTTATGTGGCTGTTTTATAGCTTGATAGAAGGTTTTGCGCTTGAGTGTGTTCTGTCTCTTAAAGACAATATATGTTTACATTCAGACAATCGGCGTTTATGAGCTCTGCATACATTACCTTATCTTTACAGATAAGAATAAGATAAAAAGGAAAGATATGCTTAAAGGATTTTTTAATGTTCCTAGCCCAACAAACGAACCTATTTATTCGTATGCGCCGGGAACGAAGGAAAGAAAACTGCTTCAAGACGCGATTGCGGCTGCCAGAGCGCAGGAAGTAGATATACCGATGTACATCGGATCAGAAGAAGTGCGCACTGGAAATAAATTGCCATTAACTCCTCCGCACGATCACAAACATGTTTTAGGATATTTTCATAAAGGCACACAAGAGCATGTAAAGGCTGCGATTGATGCGGCATTGTCTGCCAAAGAAGCTTGGGAAAACCTGCCATGGGAGCACCGTGCGGCTATTTTCTTGAAAGCTGCCGAATTAATCTCTACCAAATATCGCTATAAGCTGAATGCAGCTACGATGTTAGGACAATCAAAAAATGCCTTCCAAGCAGAGATTGATTCCGCTTGTGAGATTGCAGATTTCTTGCGTTTCAATGTACAATACATGACGGAGATTTATTCTCAGCAACCTCCGGTATCGCCAAAAGGGGTGTGGAATCGCGTGGAACAGCGTCCATTAGAAGGTTTTGTGTTTGCATTGACGCCATTTAACTTTACGGCGATTGCCGGTAACTTGCCTACTTCTGTAGCGATGATGGGTAATGTAGTCGTTTGGAAACCATCTGACACCCAAATTTACTCAGCAAATGTATTGATGGAAATCTTCCGTGAGGCGGGCGTACCAGATGGCGTGATCAACTTGGTTTACGTACATGGTCCAGATGCGGGTGAGGTGATTTTCAAACACCCAGATTTTGCAGGTATTCACTTTACAGGTTCTACAGGAGTTTTTCAAGATATCTGGAAAACAATCGGAGAGAACATTCACGTGTACAAAACCTATCCACGTATCGTGGGAGAGACAGGTGGTAAAGATTTTATCTTAGCACACCCTTCTGCAGAGGCAAAAGTAGTGAGCACGGCTTTAGTACGTGGCGCCTTTGAATTCCAAGGGCAGAAATGTTCGGCAGCATCTCGTGCCTACATTCCAAAATCACTTTGGCCAACCATCAAAGATTTGATCGGTAAAGATTTAGAAACTTTCAAAATGGGCGGTACGGAGGATTTCTCTAACTTCATCAATGCGGTGATCGATGAGAAATCATTTGATAAAATCACGAAGTACATTGACCGTGCAAAAGAATCTAACGAAGCAGAAGTTGTTTTCGGTGGCGACTATGATAAATCAACAGGTTACTTCATTCGTCCTACGGTGATCGTTGCGCAAAATGCCGATTATGAAACCATGCAAGAAGAATTGTTCGGTCCCGTATTGACGATTTTTGTTTATGAAGATGAGAAATGGTCTGAAACCTTGAAAACGATAGATCAGACTTCCATCTACGCATTGACAGGTGCCGTGATTGCACAAGATCGCTACGCAATCGAAGAAGCAAGTCATGCTTTGCGTCATTCGGCTGGTAACTTTTATATCAACGATAAGTGTACTGGAGCAGTCGTAGGCCAACAACCATTTGGTGGTGCGCGCGGATCTGGTACCAATGATAAAGCTGGTTCGATGATCAACTTGTTGCGTTGGGTTTCTCCACGTACGATCAAGGAAACCTTCAACCCAGATACAGATTACCGTTACCCGTTTTTAGGAGAAGAATAGAAGAATAAGGTAGCTCGGCTGCCTTATTGATAAGCAAAAGGAGCTTTCATCTCAGATGAAAGCTCCTTTTTTATGTTATCAAATCAAGTAATCAAGATTTGCGATCTGCTAAATAGTATTGAGTAAACTACTTAATAGTATCGCGATTTAAGGTGCGTAAGATGCTATCTGCTTCCCGTTCTTGTTGGCGAGCATCGATCTGGTGTTGTTTATAGTTTTGTACCGCAATTCTGCTGGCACGTTGTGATACAAAAAAACCAGCAATAGCAATAACCGTGATTACCGTGACGCCCCAGGCATGTTTTTTCTTATCCTGCTTGATCAACCAATACATGATTCCGATGTAGGGAATCGCAAAAAAGAGATAGAATACGATACTTGGAGTAATCATAATGCTGCTAAATTTTATCCTGCAAAAGTAGGCTTTTAACTAGCATAGTTTAAAATTTTAACGTCATAAAATTGATCGTCGAGATTTTGATTGCTGTATTTTCTAATCTTATACAGTTCTACGATGAGCAAAAGCTCGCTCGTTCCGCTTTACAAGCGTCCGCTCTCTTCCGTATTACTCTTGAATAGCGATTTCATCTTAAAGGCCTTGCCCACGTTGATATTGTAAGTAAGCGATAACGTGGCCATACGAGTCTGCTGTCTGTTTGTGATCGCAATAACATCATCGTTATAATAGCTTAGGAAGTCGAAATTGGCAGTGTGAAAAATATCGCTAATCGATATAGCCGTCGTAAACCGGTCGTTAAAAAAACGTTTGCGGACTCCCACATCCACGCTAGACATAAAACCCGTAATAATATTACCTTGTAAGATGCGTGGTGTATAAAATGCACTCAGACTTGCCGTCCAGCCTTTTTTGAGGGAAAACTCATGTTCGGACTGGAAGATAAATGAGGTTAAATGCAAATTAAATTCTGGAGCAACCGAACTGGAAGAGGTTAGTAATAGATTGTTGGTGGCATTCCACCAAGAAAAGAATTGTACTGGAGCGCTAATTGTAGCCGTGTATACTTCCTGTCTGCCCGTATTTTTGCGCCATACTAGCAGTAGGTCTGATGATGGATCCGTTTCAATTACTTGATAAATAACATCTTTGGTATTGTTGTAGCTAAGCCCTAAGTAATATTTTTGTTTGAATAGATAAGAGAGTTCTCCTCCTATCGTAAACTGCGGTTGAAGTTGTGGATTTCCACTAACAATAGTATAATTATCTAGAAAGTAACGATAGGGATTCAGTTCATTGTATGATGGTCTTTGTATGCGTCTGTTTGCGGAGAGGGTGATGATGTGTCTGCCTTCTTTATCTAAGTTTCGTTGTATATGTAATGACGGGAAAAGATTAAAATAATCTGCACGAATCAAGGTGTCCTGTCCATCACCGATGATTTCGCCTCTGATACGACTGTTTTCACCTCGCAATCCTACGTTAAATTCTGTTCCATAGAGTTCTCCACTTAAGCTTGCAAAACCTGCCGCGATTTGCTCTTTGTAGAGATAATCAAATGCTCGTTCATCATTGAACCAAATGTTTTGCCGCAATATATCATAAGCATTCTCATTGGAGATATCCGTGTTAGATAGTTTTGCACCTGCTTGTACATCCCAGCTGTTGGACCATTTTTTTTGATATTTTGCTTCAGCTGTGAAGATCTTCGATGTACTTGGAAATCGAAAGATAAAAGACGTATCCTGAAGGAGCTGACCTTGGGCGTCGAATGTGTTGCTGAATGAACTACTGTTAAAAGATTTATCACTAATGGTATAGTCAGCAACCAAACGCAAATTAGAGCCTAATGTGTCTGTTTTCCATTGGTAATTTAGTCCGATGTTGTGGTAGTCATAAGGTCTATTTATAGGAAAACGACCGGTAGAAATGGTGTTGTCGATAGGGTTAGGGTAAGTAATCTCCGCATGCGAAAATACACTATCTGTTGATTTTGTAAATCTTCCGGTATAATCCACTGACAGCGTGTGGCTTGTTGATATGTCGTAAAAACCCGAAAGGCGGACGCGATTGTTGCGCGCTCTTTCCGTGCCGTTATTAACACCTGTGAAAGCACCTTGATCAGGTACTGCGCGTACTTGTGTCAGATCTTCAAAATCTTTAATATAAGAGTACGAATAGTCTGCCGAAAGTGTAAGCTTGCCAGCGTTATAATTAACCCCAGCAAAGGGGCGGAATGTGGAGTATCTACCTAATCCTTTAGAATAATCATGTCCCACTTTTGCTTGCAAACCACTTTCTCTACGCTTTTTTAGGATGATGTTGATTAATCCGCCCGAACCAGCAGCTTCATACTCTGCTGGCGGGCGAGCAATTACTTCGATCGAAGCGATGTCTTCAGCCTTGAGATTTCGGAGATAATCTCTCAAATCGTCACCGCTAATGTTAAGCATCCGCCCATCAACCATAACTCGCGTGCCTGACACGCCATTGATCGATATATTTCCCTGCATGATAAATACACCTGGAGCCATGCTTAGCAATTCCATAGAAGATCTTCCGGCTGCTGACACCATATTCTCTACATTCAGCACCAAACGATCTCGCTTGCGCGAGATCATAGGTTTTCGAGCGGTCACCGAAACTTCTTCCAACACATTCTGATCTCGTTCCAGTTTTAGCTGACCCAGATTGGTGTTTTCTGCGATAGATAACGCTTGCGTTAGCGTCTGATAGCCGACGATCTCAACCAAGATACTGTAGTTGTCCTTTGCTACGCCTTCAAATTCAAAAAAACCAGATTCGTCGGTGAATTTAGTGAACGTTTCTTCGCTGCTATTTTGTTTGAGCGTTACTGTGGCAAATAAAATAGCTTCTCCTTCTGAAGTAGCGACTGTGCCCTTTAGTGTGACACCTTTTGTTTGTGCGTTTGTTGATGTTACTATTATGGTTAAGTAGGAGAGTATTATAGCATATTGAAAGCCACGAACTAATGGGCTAAAATCTTTTGTTAGCAGCATAATTTGGTTAAATGGTATTGTTAATTTCACTGGGTTAATCAGGTTGTTATTTTACTTCTAAGATATATATTATATTATTTAGAAATATTAAGATTTCTCTTAAAAAGTGTTATTTTTCGATCAAAGTCCTTGTGTTTTATTTCTTAACTATGATTTAATGTGGATAGGCCGCATCTATGTTGCTAATTGGTCACGTTTTTGCACTACCATTAGGGTATTCGTAAAAAAAGTTGAATACCATTGTTGACACGGAAATATTTCATACTTTTGTCTGTCAGAATTTTAAGAAGAACATAGGATGCACTGTCATAACCACAATCAGCACATAGTTTTACAAGCCAACAGTAGGTTTGTAGCATATGCTATGCGCCATGATTATGCGTTGTGTTGTCCAATTCTGCGATTTCGACGACCAATACTGCCTCGAGCTTGATAAAGGGGCAGGAAATTTCCGGATAGGCGGCCACCATTCAATGCTCGAGCGTGTGCTGCTATTACAATCGTTAATTCATGTTTAGATTCCACGTTGAGTGGAGTGTTTTTTAGGTCGAAGTCTCAGAATGATACTTTCAGATTTTTTGATTATTCCTGCTAATGCCTCGCATAAAGATTATGCTCAGCAGATTTGTGACGAAATGTTTGAGTCTGCCAAAGCGCGAGGAACAGGTATTGCCCGTCGGCAACCCGAATATATTGCTAAGAAAATGGAGGAAGGCAAATCCGTTATTGCCTTACACAAAGATGGTCGTTGGGCTGGTTTTTGTTACATAGAAACTTGGAGCCACGGCGATTATGTGGCCAATTCTGGCCTTATTGTCAACCCTATATTTCGTAAAGAAGGTTTAGCGAAAGCTATTAAGAAAGAGATTTTTGAGCTGTCGCGCGAGCGTTATCCGAAATCCAAAATTTTTGGATTGACGACCGGTTTGGCCGTGATGAAGATCAATTCTGATCTCGGATATGAGCCGGTTACCTATGGTGAGCTTACCCAAGATGAAGAGTTTTGGAAAGGATGCCAATCTTGTGTAAATTTCGACATCTTGACGGCCAAAGAGCGAAAAAACTGTATGTGCACCGCCATGCTGTGGGATCCGGTCGAGAAAGAACGGGAACTGAAAGAAAAAATCCAACGTAAAGCAGAAGCTAAAGAGCGTCTAAATCGTATTGCGAAAAAGCAATCGCTGCTTAAACGTATCGAAGCTCGGCTTTGGAAATCTACTAAAAAAATGGTCACTTTTGTATTCCCAGTTGGTGTAAAACCAGTCAAGGGATTTTAATTTATATATCACAACAATAAGATGAAGAAAGTCGTTTTAGCATTCAGTGGTGGTTTGGATACCTCGTTTTGCTGTATATACTTATCGAAAGATTTAGGTTTGGAAGTACACTCGGTCATTGTCAATACCGGTGGTTTCTCGGCCGAAGAATTGCAGACAGTAGAAAAGCGCGCGTACGAACTAGGTGTAAAATCGCACACTACGATTGACGAAACAGAAGATTATTATAGCGATACGATCAAGTACTTAATCTTTGGTAATGTGCTGAAGAATGCCACTTATCCACTATCGGTGTCGGCAGAACGCGTAACGCAGGCGACTGCGATTGCCAATTATGCGAAGAAGATCGGTGCTACCTGTGTTGCTCACGGTTCTACTGGAGCAGGAAACGATCAGGTACGTTTTGACATGATCTTCCAGACTTTGATTCCGGGCATCGAAATTATTACACCGATTCGCGACCTTAAATTATCCCGCGAAGCGGAGATCGAATACCTCAATAAGCACGGGGTAGAATATTCGGCCGAGAAAGCCAAATACTCGATCAACAAAGGATTGTGGGGAACATCCGTAGGTGGTGCAGAAACACTTACTTCTAATCAGTACCTGCCGGAATCGGCTTGGCCAACGCCCATCACACAAGATCAACCGCGTCAGATCACAATCGACTTCGAAAAAGGCGAGCCCGTTGGTTTGAACGGCAAGAAAATTGGTGCGGTGAAAGTGATTCAACAATTGCAAGAATTGGCACAGCCTTATGGCATCGGTCGCGATATCCACGTGGGTGATACCATCATCGGTATCAAAGGTCGCGTTGGTTTTGAAGCTGCTGGGCCAATCATTTTGGTCAAAGCGCACCATATGTTGGAAAAACATACCTTGACGAAATGGCAACTTTCTTGGAAAGACCAAATAGCTGCTTTCTACGGAAACTATATGCACGAAGGCCAAATGCACGATCCCGTGATGCGCGATATCGAAGCGTTCTTGAGTAGTGCACAAGCTACGGTCTCTGGTCGTGTGATCGTAGAGCTACATCCACATCGTTTTGTGATTATCGGCGTAGAGTCGGATCATGATTTGATGAACAACAAGTTCGGAAGTTACGGCGAAATGAATGAAGGCTACACCGGCGACGATGTGAAAGGCTTTTCTAAGATATTTGGTAATCAAGTAGGAATCTGGTTTAAAGTTAACGGGCAGTCATAATAATCGACAGCCAACAAATAAGAAAGTACATGACGAAGATAAAAGCAGGAATAGTAGGCTCGGCTGGCTATACCGGAGGTGAATTGTTGAGAGTGTTGATCTACCATCCTGAGGTAGAGATTGTGTTTGCTAATAGCGGATCCAATGCCGGCAAAAAAGTATATGCGGTGCATAATGACTTGCTGGGCGATACCGAACTTGAATTTTCTACAGACTTCCACGCGAATATCGATGTGCTTTTCTTGTGCTTAGGTCATGGTGATGCACGCAAATTTTTGGACGAGAATCCAGTTGATCCTAAGGTTAAAATCATCGATCTATCGCAGGATTACCGTTTACGCGATCATCAGGCGTATACGAACGGTCAATTTGTATATGGTTTGCCGGAGTTGAATAGGGAATTGATTAAGCAAGCGCAATTTATCGCTAATCCAGGCTGTTTTGCCACTAACATTCAGTTGGCGTTGTTGCCGTTGGCTAAGGCTGGCTTACTGCCCAATCAGATACATGTAAATGCTACTACAGGGTCTACAGGCGCAGGGCAGAAGCCTAGCGCGACAACGCATTTCTCTTGGCGCAACAACAATCTTTCGGCATATAAATCTTTTGAACACCAGCATTTGCAAGAAATTTCGGAGTCACTAGATCAATTGCAATCGGGTTATCTGCCAACGGGCGATGAATCTTTATTAACACGTGCGCAGCAACGGATCAACTTCATTCCTCAACGTGGTGATTTTGCGCGTGGCATTTTCTCCGCTATCTATGTTGATGCCGATATTTCAGCGGCTAATGCCTATGCTTTGTACGAAGAGTATTATCAATCGCATCCATTCACGTTTGTTAGTGAGCAAAATATCGATCTAAAACAGGTGGTGAATACGAATAAGAGCATCATGCACTTGGAAAAGCATGGCGATAAATTGTTGATTCTGAATGCGACGGATAACCTGTTGAAAGGTGCTTCTGGACAAGCGGTACAAAATATGAACCTGATGTTTGGCTTAGATGAACGCGCTGGTTTGAACTTGAAGCCGGCTGGTTTTTAAAGTTCATTCTTAGATAACGTTAAATAATAATAATGCCTGCTCTGTTTTGGAAGCAGGCATTATTGTTTATATTCTAGAAAATAGTTAGCTGTCTTTTTCAAACTTTTTCTTGTTAAAAAGTTTCGCAAAACCACGAAGTGCTCAGCGCAGCTAAATCAACTCGCTGAGCTCAAGCAGATTTTTGTTCTTCACGGATTTACCTTCGTTCGGTTTGACACAGTCGGAAAGCTAGGTCGGATGAAGCACCTTCCTTCCAAATCATCAAATGCCGCCTTAGCGGATTGGCAATAGCAGTGGGATGCACGGACGTTGTGCCAATACGGTCAGCGGCGAGTTTTTTGCATACTTTTTTGCGGAAAAAAAGTACGAGCCTGCCCGGCTCGAGGGCAATACCAAACAAAACCACGAAGTGCTCAGCGCAGCTAAATCAACTCGCTGCGCTCAAGCAGATTTTTGTTCTTCACGGATTTACCTTCGTTCGGTTTGACGCAGTCGGAAAGCTAGGTCGGATGAAGCACCTTCCTTCCAACTCATCAAATGCCGCCTTAGCGGATTGGCAATAGCAGTAGGATGCACCGACGTTGTGCCAATACGGTCAGCGGCGAGTTTTTTGCATACTTTTTTGCGGAAAAAAAGTACGAGCCTTCCCGGCTCGAGGGCAAGCATAGAGATCTTAAAACAAAAAATGGGCTGCGTTATTCAACGCAGCCCATTTTAGTATCTATAGAAAGCTTCTTTAAGAAGCAAAAACTACATCTAGCGATTCTTGCAACGCGAGAATCGTTTTGCTCAGATCCTCCTCCGTATGCGCAGCAGAAATAAAGCCAACCTCGTAGCCCGAAGGGCCGAAGTAAATGCCACGGTTTAACAATTCGCGGTGCATCACCTTATATTGCTCCATCGATTCGTGGACAATCTCGTCCGCACGTTGAATTTTGTCTTGGTCGGTGAAGGCAAACCAGAAGATCGATCCGATAGTAAATACCTTGACACGATATTCTTTTTGCGCAATATATGCTTGAATTTCTTGCACAAATTTTTGCGTAACTGCTTCTAGATTTTCATAGAAGCCATCTTGCGCCAAGATGCTCAATGCGGCAATACCTGCAGACATCGCCACAGGATTTCCTGACAACGTGCCGGCTTGATACACACCGCCATCTGGCGATATGTGGCTCATCAACTCATTGGATGCGCCGTAGGCACCTACTGGCATGCCGCCGCCGATGATTTTTCCGTAAGTGATGATATCTGGTTTGACATCGTAATAGCGAGCTGCACCTTCAAATCCTAGGCGGAATCCGGTGATCACTTCATCAAAAATCAAAAGAGCACCATTTTCCTGCGTAATTTCGCGCAAGAATTGTACGTATTCGCGGTCTTGCATCAGCAATCCATTATTCGCTGGTACCCCTTCGATGATTACCGTTGCGATCTGATCTTTAAAATCTGCGAATACTTGTTTTAAAGCTTCATAATCATTTAATGCGATCACGATCGTTTCTTCTGCAAAGGCTTTTGGTACGCCGGCCGAAGAAGTTTCTCCGAAAGTCACCAAACCAGAACCCGCTTTTACCAACAACGCATCGGAGTGGCCGTGGTAGCACCCTTCAAACTTGACGATTTTATCTCGCTTGGTATATCCTCTCGCTAAGCGAATGGCCGACATCACGGCTTCTGTACCAGAGCTTACAAAACGAATTTTTTCCAGATATCGGTTGTTATTGATGATCAGGCTGGCCAATTTGTTTTCTAAAGCAGTAGGCGCGCCAAAGCTCAATCCTTTGTGCAATTGCTCTGCAACAGCTTCGCGTACAGCATCATTATTATGCCCCAAAATAAGTGGTCCCCAAGAACAGCAAAAATCAATAAACTCATTGCCATCGGCATCCCACAAATGGGCTTTGTCGCCACGCTCAATAAATAGGGGCGTGCCGTACACCGATTTGAAAGCGCGTACCGGTGAGTTTACGCCGCCTGGGAAATAACCTTTTGCTTCTTCGAATAATTGACCTGATTTTTCTCTGGAAATATCCTTTTCTACCTTCGCCATCTAAAATTTTATTTTGAAATGCGAATTTATCCATTTCACGCTAGATATCATTCATGTGAAAGTCAATATTGAATCCAAAGCTTTCAGATTAATGGTTTTAGCCGCTATAGAGCTTGTTTCTGTGATAAAAACCGTATATTCAGCGGTCAAACATAACTTACCGATGATATTTACTAAAAAAATAGCCGTAGCAGTAGGATTGTTAGCTGGTACGCTTACCGCATGCAAGACGAGTGCTCCTCCAGCACCAGAACCTTACGGCGCATTGCCTTCCGAACGTCAGCTACGCTGGCACGAGATGGAAACCTACGCGTTGATCCATTTTACGCCAACTACGTACCAGAACAAAGAATGGGGATTTGGCGATGCTGATCCAGCTATATTTAATCCGACCGAATTCGATGCCAATCAGATTGCGAGTGCAGCAGCAGCTGGCGGATTTAAAGGATTAATTTCTGTAGCGAAACACCACGATGGTTTCTGCTTGTGGCCAACTGCTACGACCAAATATAGCGTGGCGAGTTCTCCATGGAGAGACGGCAAGGGCGACATGGTCAAAGAGTTTATGGAAGCGGCCAAAAAGAATAATTTGAAATTTGGTGTTTATCTATCGGCTTGGGATCGCAATGATGAACGTTATGGGTCCGAGGCTTATCCAGAAGCGTACCGTCAGCAATTGACGGAATTGATGACTGGTTATGGCGATCTATTCACTTCATGGCATGACGGTGCCAATGGAGGCGATGGATATTATGGTGGCAGAAATGAAAAACGTACGATCGACCGCACGACGTATTACAGTTGGAAAGATAAAACATGGCCAATTGTGCGCGAGCATCAACCCATGGCCATGATCTTCTCGGATATTGGTCTAGATATGCGTTGGGTTGGTAATGAGCATGGTCATGCGGCAGAAACAAGCTGGGCAACGATCACACTAAAAGGTAAAGAAGGCAAAGAACCGATGCCAGGATTTATGGATGATAGCAACCTATCAACCGGTACGCGCGGTGGTGAAGCTTGGATTCCGGCAGAATGTGATGTGCCACATCGTTCCGGTTGGTTTTATCATCCAGAGCAAGATGGACAAGTAAAAAGTCCGGATGCCTTGTTCGATATTTATTTGAAATCGGTTGGTCGCGGTGCGAATATGAATCTTGGATTGGCACCAATGCCTAGCGGTCTGCTACACGCCAATGATGTCGCTTCTTTGAAAGGTTTTGGGGAGAAACTAGAGAAAACATTTGCCACCAACTTGGCGGCTAACGCAAAGATCAAAACATTGAATACACGTGGCGATCACAAGGCGTACGCAGCCGAGCAAATTCTGGACGATGATCGCTATTCATATTACGCATCGGATGATGATGTATTAGAGCCTTGGCTGGAGTTGGATTTAGGAAGCGAACAAGAATTTGATTTGATTCGCTTGCGCGAAAACATCAAGTTAGGGCAACGTTTAGATAGTGTTCGGATCTCTACATGGGACGGGCAAGATTGGAAAAAGATTGCCGGAGCAACCAGCATTGGTGCTGCACGCATCATCAAATTGAGCGAGCCTGTAAAAGCAACGAAAGTACGCATTGAGTTGTTTGCTCCTGTAGCGCCCACACTAAGCGACTTTGGTTTATATAAAGAAGCATTTGTAGATTATCAAGTGAGTGATGAAGCGAAGAAAATCGACCGTCTGAAAGCTACCGATTATAAAATCGTGTCCACAAATGACTTATCTGCTGCAACGGATAATGATCCGAAAACATGGGTACAAGTGAATGCGAAGAACCTAGTTTTCGAATTAGGTGGTAAAACTGTGGCTGGCTTTTTCTACTTGCCACGCCAAGATGGCCAAAAAGATGGTATGGTGACACGGTATCGCTTTGCCGGAAGTCAGGACAATAAAAACTGGGAAACCTTCTTTGAAGGTGAATTCTCCAACATTAAGTCTAACCCTATTGAGCAAGTGGTGCGATTTAGCAAAAATGTGCAATATAAATTTATACGTTTTGAAGCTGTAGAAGCTACAGATGAAGGTTTCACGGCAAGTGCCTTCGGTTTTATCAAATAAATCCCTAATTTCTGTAGGATATTATTTACTTAAATAGCAATCATATTTCTTTTAAAGAAATATGATTGCTATTTTGCTTGTGCACTTACAACGAATAATATGTTGCACTCGCAAAACTCCTTCAAGCTCACTTGGTTGAGTGGGTTAATCATCGTCCTGATGACGGTTGGTTGCCAAAAAGATCCACGTTCTGCTGGATCTGGAATAGATGATATGTATACCATCAATTTCGATTTACAAAATGCTACGGTTGCTTCTTCCCCAGGAAATTCTAGCTTGCTAAACCAAGTGCAGCAAGCGAACGATTTGAACGATATTGTCGACTATCTCTTTTTTTGGTCATTTAATAATGAAACGTTACAACCTGATGTAGCCATTCAGCCCGGAGCACAGATTACCTACAATGATGGTTCAATTCCCACTGGTTTTGCCGCAGGCTGGCCATTTGAAGATTATGCAGCTGGCCGAGCGTTGTCTCAGACTGGTGTGCGAGAGTTAGTGGTTGAAGTTCCTCTACAGGTGATTGCCTCTTTTGAAAGCCTCGCATTTGATATCAGTTCATCTGCCACCGGCCCCAAAGCATTTGATTTGTATTACCGTTTTGGTGATGCAGATTGGCAACTATTGCAAGGCAACAATCAATTTTCAAATTTCCTAACCAGTCAGGCGCGGAATAGTTTCACGTTTAATTTGAGTGCACTGAATTTAGCTACGTATGAACGAATCAGTTTCCAATTGGTAACAGCAGCAGGGGAGCGTGGTGCAGGAAGTGCGTACAATGAAAATAGTGGAGCACTGCGGATCGATAATTTGCGCCTTCGCGGAACGGTAAAGGCTGCCGAAAGAATCGAAGGAGACCAGTTGCATGTTTATGCATTTGATCAGGTTACGGGAAATCTGACCGCTTCTGTTATACAAGATTATGTACCTAATATGCCCGCCATTTCCATGGAATTGCCGCATGGGCAATATCGGTTTTCTTTCGTGCGACGAACAGGTGATTCGGATTTACTCTTGCCAGCCTTCGTTTCATCAGCAGATACCTATTTTTTTACCAATCGTTTTTCGGCTTATGCGGGCGAAATATTCGGGGTGGAGAAATCGATCTTTGTTAACCAAAATATCCGAGAAGCGGTATTGCTTGATCGCTATTATAGCCAGATTAAATTTCAATTTACCGATGCACAAGATCTATCTGCAGTAGATCGGGTAGTGGTAGTACGACGAGGAGAACCATTATTTTATGCGCCTTTCAATGTCCAAATGGCAAATCCCGTACTTGATCAATCGGAAATAGAACTTTCGCCCAGCTTTGCGCAAAGCAAGGAATTGCAGTTTAATCAATTTATTGGACGAGTGGATAATCCAGTAAATTTATCGTATTCCATATTAATCTATGGAATCAATGGCGAACTGCTGCGTACATTAGAAGTTTCTGCTGTGGCTCGAAACAATGTGCAGGTGCTTTTTAGAGGGGAGTTGTTGGGTGCTTTGCCATTCCAGACGAGTTTCCAAATAGCTATCAATGAAGAGTGGGACGAACAGGTAGAAGTGCAGTTCTAAATCAAGGGGTTACAGCATTAATTTTTTATAATTGATTTTGTTTGTGTTGGTATATTGTATATCTTTGCACCTCGTTTGGTTACAAGACTTGTTTTTGTGGCCTGCGAATAAATGTTACAGTATAGCTTCCACTTACTAACAAACATTTACAAATATTAAATTTATAACGAAATGGCAAAAGAAGTCGGTGCGTTAGTAAAATTACAAGTAAAGGGCGGTGCGGCTAATCCATCACCTCCAGTAGGACCTGCGTTAGGTGCTAAAGGGGTGAACATTATGGATTTCTGTAAGCAGTTCAATGCTCGTACGCAAGACAAACCTGGTCAAGTTCTACCAGTTGTCATTACAGTTTACACGGACAAATCTTTTGATTTTATCATCAAAACTCCTCCGGTTGCGGTACAGTTGAAAGACGCTACCAAAATCAAGAGTGGATCTGGTGAGCCTAACCGTAAAAAAGTAGCTTCAGTTACTTGGGATCAGGTAAAACAGATTGCAGAAGATAAAATGCCAGATTTGAATGCGTTTACTGTAGAGTCAGCTATGAGAATGGTGGCAGGTACGGCGCGCAGTATGGGTATCACTGTATCAGGTGACGCTCCTTGGAACAATTAATTAACGAAATCAGTTTAAGAAAGTGGCTAGATTAACAAAAAATCAAAAAGCGGCACTATCCAAAATTGAAGCTGGTAAAGCGTATTCTTTGAAAGAAGCTGCGGCTTTGGTAAAAGAGATTACAACGACTAAGTTTGATGCTTCTGTGGATATCGACGTTCGTTTGGGCGTAGATCCTCGTAAAGCGAATCAAATGGTTCGTGGTATTGCAACGTTACCTCACGGAACAGGTAAAACTGTTCGCGTTTTAGTATTGTGTACTCCTGATAAGGAAGAAGAGGCTAAAGCAGCAGGTGCAGACTACGTAGGTCTTGATGATTACATCAGCAAGATCGAAGGTGGTTGGACTGACGTTGACATCATTATTACTATGCCTAGTGTAATGGCGAAAGTGGGTAAATTGGGACGTATTTTAGGACCAAGAAACTTGATGCCTAACCCTAAAACAGGTACTGTAACTACAGAAGTAGGTAAAGCAGTAACTGATGTAAAAGGCGGTAAAATTGATTTCAAAGTCGACAAAACCGGTATCATCCACACTTCAGTTGGAAAAGTGTCATTCGATGCAGACAAGATTTATGATAACGCGTTAGAAGTGTTGCAAACACTTTCACGCCTTAAACCATCTGCAGCGAAAGGTACATACTTTAAAAGTATTCACATTTCATCGACTATGAGTCCTGGTATTCATATCGAGACTAAATCAGTAGCGGGTATTTAATCATGAGAAAAGAAGAAAAACAAGAAATTGTTCAAGCTTTGGCAGAGCAGATTAAATCCTACGGCAATTTTTACATTGCTGATACAGCTGATTTGTCTGTTGAAAAAGTGAGTAAAATCCGTCGCAAATGTTTCGAAAGCGGTATCGAGGTTCAAGTAGTGAAAAATACTTTGATCAAGAAAGCGTTATTAGAAGCAGGTGTAGATTCAGAAGAGATCTTTAGCGTATTGAAAGGTGCATCTACTATGATGTTCTCCGAGACTGGAAACGGTCCTGCGAAATTGATCAAACAATTGCGTAAAGAAGGTGAAAAGCCCCTATTAAAAGCGGCTTATATCCAAGAAACGGCTTTCGTAGGTGACTCTCAGCTAGATGCTTTGGTGAACCTAAAATCGAAAGACGAGTTAATCGCAGACGTTATTGCTCTACTTCAATCTCCAGCGAAAAACGTTATTTCTGCACTACAATCAGGCGGAAATACAGTTTCAGGATTGCTTAAAGCTTTAGAAGATAGAGGCTAACGAACCCTCTTATAAACGTTCGTTAAAATTTTAATTAACAATATTCATTTAGTACATTCAAAAAATCATAATAAAATGGCAGATTTAAAACAACTTGCTGAGCAACTAGTAAACTTAACTGTAAAAGAAGTTAAAGAACTAGCTGATATCTTAAAAGACGAGTATGGCATCGAACCAGCTGCTGCTGCAGTTGCTGTTGCTGCTGCTCCTGCTGAAGGTGCTGCTGCTGCAGAAGAAAAAACTTCTTTCGACGTAATCTTGAAAGAAGCTGGTGGTTCTAAACTAGCAGTAGTTAAATTGGTAAAAGATTTAGCTGGTCTAGGTTTGAAAGAAGCAAAAGATCTAGTTGATGGTGCACCTAAAGAATTGAAAACTGGTGTTTCTAAAGACGAAGCTGAAGCTTTGAAAAAACAATTAGAAGAAGCTGGAGCTGTAGTTGAGGTTAAGTAATCTCTCCTGCGTAAAGCACCTTTAAGGTATAGACTCTGATGGATTTTCTATCAGAGTCTTTCCCTGTTTATACTATTTACCCCTCGATGTGGTGTTGTTGACTCATCGATTTTCAGGTTTTCAACAACAATGTTAGCGCAGTTTATTAAAACTAAAATCTTATTCCCTTGGCAAACAACAATATTCAAAAAGAAAGAGTGAATTTTGCTACAAGTAAGAAGGTAATTGATTATCCTGATTTCTTGGACGTGCAATTAGAATCTTTCAGGGAGTTTTTTCAACTAGAAACTACTTCTGACGACCGCCATCAGGAAGGGCTTTATCAGGTTTTCGCCGAAAACTTCCCTATTTCTGATTCAAGAAACATTTTTGTGCTAGAGTTTTTGGACTATTTCATAGATCCACCACGTTACGACATCCAAGAGTGTATCGAGCGTGGCTTAACGTACAGTGTACCTCTAAAAGCAAAATTAAAGTTATCTTGTAACGACGAAGAGCACGAAGATTTCGAGACAATTGTACAGGACGTGTACTTAGGTACTATTCCGTACATGACACCAAAAGGTACTTTCGTGATCAATGGTGCGGAACGGGTAATCGTATCCCAACTACACCGCTCACCTGGCGTATTCTTCGGTCAGAGTAGACACACAAATGGAACAAAACTTTATTCTGCTAGGGTAATTCCTTTTAAAGGATCTTGGATCGAATTTGCAACAGACGTAAACAATGTCATGTATGCTTACATCGATCGTAAGAAAAAATTCCCGGTTACCACTTTATTACGTGCTATCGGATTCGATTCGGATAAAGATATCCTAGAATTGTTCGACTTAGCGGATGAAGTTAAGGTAAGTAAATCGGGTCTTAAAAAATACGTTGGTCGTCGTTTGGCGGCAAGAGTATTGAAAAAATGGATAGAAGATTTCGTAGATGAGGATACTGGTGAAGTAGTATCTATCGATCGTAACGAAATCATCCTTGAACGTGAAACCGTACTAGAAGAAGATCACATTGAAATGATCATCGATGCTGGCGTTAAGTCTATTATCTTAGCGAAAGACGATGAGTCCAACAATGCGGATTACTCTATTATATATAACACATTACAAAAGGATACGTCTAATTCGGAAAAAGAAGCGGTGGAGCACATCTATCGCCAATTGCGTAACGCCGAACCACCTGATGAGGAAACAGCTCGCGGTATTATCGATCGTTTGTTCTTCTCAGATAAGCGTTACGATTTAGGTGATGTAGGTCGTTACCGTATCAACCGTAAATTAGGCTTATCGACTGGATCAGAAACAAAAGTATTGACCCGCGAAGACATTATCGCGATCGTAAAATACTTGATCAACCTGATCAACTCAAAAGCGGAGGTGGATGATATCGATCACTTGTCCAACCGTCGTGTTCGTACCGTAGGTGAGCAATTATACGCTCAGTTCGGTGTAGGTCTTGCTCGTATGGCACGTACTATTCGTGAGCGTATGAACATCCGCGACAATGAGGTCTTTACACCAACAGATTTGATCAACGCACGTACTTTATCGTCTGTGATCAACTCTTTCTTCGGAACCAACCAGTTATCTCAGTTCATGGATCAAACCAATCCATTGGCGGAGATCACACACAAGCGTCGTTTATCAGCATTAGGTCCAGGTGGTCTATCTCGTGAGCGTGCAGGTTTCGAGGTTCGTGACGTTCACTACACGCACTACGGTCGTTTGTGTACTATCGAAACTCCAGAGGGACCAAACATTGGTTTGATTTCATCTTTAGCCGTACACGCGAAAATCAATAACCTTGGTTTTATCGAAACTCCTTACCGTAAGGTGGATGATGGTAAAGTAGTCGTAGATCAGCCAGTAGTATATCTTTCAGCGGAAGATGAAGATGGCAAAACGATCGCACAAGCGAATGCTATCTACGATGATAAAGGTAACTTCGAAGATGCGAAAGTAAAAGCAAGATACGAGGGTGACTTCCCGATTATCGAGCCAGAGAAATTGGATTACATGGACGTTGCTCCAAATCAGATTACATCGATTGCAGCTTCATTGATTCCTTTCTTAGAGCATGATGATGCCAACCGTGCCTTGATGGGTTCCAACATGCAGCGCCAAGCGGTGCCATTGTTGCGTCCACAAGCGCCGATCGTAGGTACAGGATTAGAAGGCCGTGTGGCTTCTGACTCTCGCACCTTGATCAATGCAGAAGGAAATGGTGTCGTAGAATACGTAGATGCACAAGAGATTCAAATTCGTTACGAGCGTACCGATGCAGATCGTTTGGTATCTTTCGATGACGACGTCAAAACATATAAATTAATCAAATTCAAGAAAACCAACCAGAATACTTGTATCAACTTGAAGCCAATCGTTATCAAAGGCGAGAAGGTCGTAAAAGGACAAGTATTGTGTGAAGGTTATGCAACAGAAGATGGCGAGTTGGCATTAGGCCGTAACTTGAAAGTAGCATTCATGCCTTGGCAAGGATACAACTTTGAGGATGCGATCGTAATTTCAGAGCGTGTGGTATCGCAGGATATCTTTACCTCATTGCATATCGAAGAGTTTGAATTAGAAGTTCGTGATACCAAACGTGGTGAAGAAGAATTGACTTCCGACATCCCTAACGTATCCGAAGAAGCTACGAAAGATCTAGACGAAAACGGTATCATCCGTATCGGTGCTGAAGTCGTAGAAGGCGATATCTTGATCGGTAAGATTACACCAAAAGGTGAATCTGATCCTTCACCAGAGGAGAAATTGCTTCGCGCAATCTTCGGTGATAAAGCCGGTGATGTCAAAGATGCTTCCTTGAAAACGCCACCATCTATCAAAGGTGTGGTTATCGATACGAAGTTGTTCTCTCGTGCGAAGAAAATGTCTAAAGACATCGAAAGAAAAGCATTAGAGAAACTAGAAACTACGCATGAGAAAAACTTGCGCGTGTTGAAAGAGCGTTTGGTTGACAAATTGTTCACTATCGTGAACGGTAAAACTAGCCAAGGTATCTACAACGTGTACAAAGAGCTATTAGTAGCTAAAGGTGCGAAATTCACTCAGAAGATCTTAACTGACTTGGATTATGCGAATGTAAATCCAGCTGGTTGGACAACGGATGACGATAAAAACGATGCGATCAAAATTGCATTGCACAACTACGGCATCAAGTTCAATGAAGAGTTAGGAGCATTCAAACGCGACAAGTTTGCGGTATCTGTTGGTGATGAGTTACCATCCGGAATCGTTCAAATGGCTAAAGTTTACGTCGCTAAAAAGCGTAAGTTGAAAGTCGGTGATAAGATGGCTGGTCGTCACGGTAACAAAGGTATCGTAGCACGTATCGTACGTGATGAGGATATGCCTTTCTTGGCCGACGGAACTCCAGTGGATATCGTGTTGAATCCATTAGGTGTACCTTCTCGTATGAACTTGGGTCAGATTTATGAAACTGTTCTTGGATGGGCAGGTCAAAAACTGGGTATGAAGTTCGCCACGCCAATCTTCGACGGTGCCGAAATGGGACAGGTAGAAGAATGGGTACAAAAAGCAGATCTTCCTGCATCAGGTCGTACGTACTTGTACAACGGTCTTACAGGTGAGCGCTTTGACCAACCAACAACGGTAGGTGTGATCTACATGTTGAAATTAGGTCACATGGTTGATGATAAGATGCACGCGCGTTCGATCGGACCATACTCATTGATCACACAACAACCTTTGGGTGGTAAAGCCCAGTTTGGTGGTCAGCGTTTTGGTGAGATGGAGGTTTGGGCACTAGAGGCATTCGGTGCATCTAATATCTTACAAGAGATCTTAACCGTGAAATCCGATGATGTGATTGGCCGTGCGAAAACCTATGAGGCGATCGTAAAAGGTAACAACTTACCGACACCATCTGTACCAGAATCATTCAATGTATTGGTTCATGAGCTACGTGGTTTAGGTTTGGATATCACATTAGATTAATCAAGTAATTTGAGTTTGGGAGGTGCGAGCTTCCCAAACTTTACATACAGCTTTTAAGTTATACAACGTATGTCTTATAAAAAAGATAATAAAATCAAAAGTAACTTCACGTCGATTACGATCAGCTTAGCTTCTCCAGAGACTATCTTGGAGCGTTCTAGCGGTGAAGTAACTAAGCCGGAAACGATTAACTATCGTACCTACAAGCCGGAGCGCGATGGATTATTCTGTGAGCGTATCTTCGGTCCGGTAAAGGATTACGAATGTCACTGTGGTAAGTACAAGCGTATCCGTTACAAAGGTATCGTGTGTGACCGTTGTGGTGTAGAAGTAACGGAGAAAAAAGTACGTCGTGAGCGTATGGGACACATCAACTTGGTGGTTCCTGTGGCACACATCTGGTACTTCCGTTCTTTGCCAAACAAAATCGGTTACCTATTAGGTCTTCCAACCAAGAAATTGGATATGATCATCTATTACGAAAGATATGTGGTTATCCAAGCCGGTATCAAAGAAGATGATGGTCTTTCTTACATGGATTTCTTAACGGAAGAAGAGTACCTAGATATCCTAGATACTTTACCAAAAGAAAACCAATATTTAGATGACAACGATCCACAGAAATTTGTGGCTAAAATGGGTGCTGACGCTTTAGAAGAATTACTAAAACGTCTGGATCTTGATCAGTTGTCATACGATCTACGTCACCAAGCAGCGAACGAGACTTCACAACAACGTAAAAACGAGGCGTTGAAACGCCTTCACGTCGTAGAAGCTTTCCGCGGTGCTAACACGCGTATCGAAAACCGTCCAGAATGGATGATTGTGAAAATCGTTCCAATTATTCCACCAGAGTTGCGCCCATTAGTGCCTTTGGATGGTGGTCGTTTCGCGACTTCCGATTTGAATGATTTGTACCGTCGTGTGATTATTCGTAACAACCGTTTGAAACGTTTGATCGAGATCAAAGCACCAGAGGTAATCTTGCGTAACGAGAAGCGTATGCTTCAAGAAGCGGTAGATTCTTTGTTCGATAACTCTCGTAAGGTGAATGCGGTAAAAACCGAAGGTAACCGTGCCCTGAAATCCCTTTCTGATATCTTGAAAGGTAAGCAAGGTCGTTTCCGTCAAAACTTACTAGGTAAGCGTGTGGATTATTCAGCACGTTCCGTTATCGTCGTAGGTCCACACCTGAAATTGCACGAATGTGGTCTTCCTAAAGACATGGCTGCCGAGTTGTACAAACCGTTTATCATCCGCAAGATGATCGAGCGTGGTATCGTAAAAACAGTGAAGTCTGCGAAGAAAATCGTTGATCGTAAAGATCCGGTTGTTTGGGATATTTTAGAGAACGTATTGAAAGGTCACCCGGTATTATTAAACCGTGCACCTACGCTTCACCGTTTGGGTATCCAAGCATTCCAACCTACGTTGGTAGAAGGTAAAGCGATTCAATTACACCCATTAGTATGTACGGCTTTCAACGCCGATTTTGATGGTGACCAGATGGCGGTTCACTTACCTTTAGGTAATGCGGCAATCTTGGAAGCCCAAATCTTGATGTTGGCAGCACACAATATCTTGAACCCTGCGAATGGTTCACCGGTAACGGTTCCATCTCAGGATATGGTATTGGGTCTTTACTACATTACTAAAGGCCGTAAGACAGATGATGATCGCCGCATGAAAGGTGAAGGAACAGTGTTCTATTCTCCAGAAGAGGTAATTATCGCGTTGAATGAGAAGCAAGTTGATTTGCATTCATTCATCAAAGTGAAAACACAAATCAAAACAAAAGAAGGTAACTTCGAACAGCAAATCATTGAAACTACGGTAGGGCGTGTGATTTTTAACCAGATCGTGCCAGAAGAAGTAGGTTATATCAACGATTTGTTGACCAAAAAATCTTTACGTAACGTCATTGGCGAGATTGTAAAGAATACCGGTATGGCACGTGCGGCTAGGTTCTTGGACGATATGAAAGAATTAGGTTTCCAAACCGCTTTCAAAGGTGGTCTGTCATTTAACTTGCAGGATCTAAACATCCCAGCAGCGAAAACAGACTTGCTAGATCAAGCAACGAGCGAGGTAGAAGAAGTAATGAATAACTATAACATGGGTTTCATTACCAACAACGAGCGTTACAACCAAATTATCGATATCTGGACACGTATCAACAACCGCCTTACAGCGCACGTAATGGATATCTTGTCTAATGATAATCAAGGATTCAACTCAGTATACATGATGTTGGATTCTGGTGCACGTGGTTCCAAAGAGCAGATTCGTCAGCTATGTGGTATGCGTGGTTTGATGGCTAAGCCACAGAAATCAGGTACATCTGGTGGTGAGATTATCGAAAACCCGATCTTGTCCAACTTTAAAGAAGGACTTTCGGTACTCGAGTACTTTATCTCTACTCACGGTGCGCGTAAAGGTTTGGCCGATACGGCTTTGAAAACGGCCGATGCGGGTTACTTGACACGTCGTTTGCATGATGTTGCACAGGATATGATTGTAATTGATCAGGATTGTGGAACGTTGCGCGGTATTTACACCACGGCATTGAAAGACAACGATGATATCATCGAGCCATTGTTCGATCGTATCTTGGGTCGTACGCCGTTGAACGATGTAATACATCCGGAGACCAACGAAGTAATCGTTGCTGCCAACGAAGATATCACCGAAGAGATTGCAGAGGTGATTGAAAATGCTGGTATCGAAGGCATCGAAATCCGTTCGGTATTGACTTGTGAAGCTAAACGTGGTGTATGTGCTTGTTGTTATGGCCGTAACTTGGCGTCTGGCAAACGAGTTCAAAAAGGGGAAGCTGTTGGTGTAATTGCGGCACAATCTATCGGTGAGCCGGGTACACAGTTGACATTGCGTACATTCCACGTGGGTGGTACGGCTTCCAACATTGCTTCTGATTCAGCGATCATCGCGAAATATGAAGGTATTGTGGAGTTTGAAAACTTGCGTACCGTAGAGAAAGAAGGTGATGATGGTAAATATGATGTCGTACTAGGTCGTTCTGGAGAGATCAAAATCTTGAACGGAGAAAGACGCGTCGTATACCAACAAGTTATCCCTTACGGATCTAACTTATTTGTAAAAGAAGGTGATACAGTCGAAAAAGGCCAGAAATTGGTTGACTGGGATCCATATAACGCGGTAATTATCTCGGAGTTTGCCGGTAAAGTAGAGTTTGATGCCATCATCGAAGGGGTTACCTTCCGTGAAGAATCAGATGAGCAGACTGGTCACAAAGAGAAAGTAATTATCGAGACGCGTGATAAAACGAAAAACCCGACGATTAAAATCTTAGATTTGAAAGGCGAGATCATTCGTTCGTACAACATTCCGGTAGGTGCTCACGTTTCGGTATCTAACGGACAGAAAGTGAAAGATGGTGCGATCTTAGTTAAGATTCCTCGTTCTACAGGAAAAACGCGAGATATTACAGGTGGTCTTCCACGTGTTACGGAGCTTTTCGAAGCGCGTAATCCATCGAACCCAGCTGTCGTAACAGAAATCGACGGTGTAGTAACATTGGGTGGTGTGAAACGTGGTAACCGCGAGGTTTCTATCGAATCACGCGATGGTCAAGTGAAGAAATACTTAGTGCCATTGTCTAAACACATCTTGGTACAGGATAATGACTTTATCAAAGCAGGTATGCCACTTTCTGATGGTCAGATCTCTCCTGGAGATATCTTGTCTATCAAAGGCCCATCTGCCGTACAAGAGTACATTGTAAATGGTATCCAAGAGGTTTACCGTCTACAAGGTGTGAAAATCAATGATAAGCACTTTGAGACAATCGTTCACCAGATGATGCAGAAGGTAAATATTGAAGATCCAGGAGATACTCGTTTCTTAGAAAAAGAAGCGGTTAGCAAATGGGACTTCATGGAAGAAAACGACTCCTTGTATGACAAAAAAGTCATCGTGGATGCCGGTGATTCTAAAACCCTTCGTCCAGGTCAGATTGTGACCCTTCGTAACCTACGGGAGGAGAACTCTAGCTTGAAACGCCAGGATATGAAATTGGCGGAAGTTCGCGATGCGATTCCAGCTACTTCTAGTCCATTGTTGCAAGGTATTACGCGTGCATCCTTAGGTACTAAATCATTCATCTCAGCAGCTTCCTTCCAGGAAACTACGAAAGTGTTGAATGAGGCAGCCATCGCAGGTAAACGTGATGATTTGTTAGGATTGAAAGAAAACGTAATTGTTGGACACTTAATCCCTTCAGGTACTGGTTTACGTCAGTACAGCAACATCATCGTAGGTTCTCGTGAAGAATACGATCAGCTTTTAGCATCTAAAGAAGAAGACTAGTCTTCTTCTTTAGAATTTTGTAATTATAAATTATGAAGGCCGTGCGAAGTAAATTCGCACGGCCTTTTTTAATGCGTTTTACTGTCCTTTATAGACTAAGATGTTCGAGGAAAACTCTAGCTTTTTACTAAGCTCATCAAAGTATGGACGCGATCAACTAACCATTGATAACCGGCTTCGCTATTCTGTGGCTTTTGAAAAAGCTTAGAACCCAATCCTACCGAGAACACACCTGCTGCAAACCACTCATCAATACTTTCTTTGCTTACATCGACACCCCCGGTCGGCATAAAATGTAGATTTGGAAATAAAGGCTTGATTGCCTTGACGAATTTGGAGCCAAGGATATCACCTGGGAAAAGTTTGACCAGCGATGCGCCTAATGATTCGGCCAGAGCGATTTCTGTGGGCGTCATACAGCCCGGTATCCAGTGATGTCCTTTGGCAATAGTTTCTTGCGCAATCTCAGTAAATACAATGGGGCTAACGATAAATTCAGCACCCAATGCCAAAAAGTCCTTTGCTTCTTGTGCCGTCTTAATCGTGCCAATACCCAATGCCATATCTGGGAAATGCTCTTGCTTGTAAGCCAACAGCGTTTCGAAGTTGGCTTTTGCTTTTGCGCCGCGATTGACGAACTCAAAGACACGAATGCCACCTTGATAACAGGCTTTCAGCACATCTAAGCAAGTGTTTGGATCATCATGGTAATAGACCGGTATGGCAGGATGTTGTTGTATAAGAGAGAGTAATTTGTTCATTCTTTTAAAGGTAAAAATTAATATTTCCCGTTTCCAAAATCACCCGCTACGAAGAGTTTCTGATAGCCGGCGCCAGTCGCGATATCCGCTACCTGTTGCGGCGTTGCATCTGTCTTTAAGGCATGAATAAGTCCAGCCATAAACGCATCGCCACTACCAATGCGATCGATCACCTCATGGGTTTCATAAATCGTAGACAAGGCATCTTCCGAACGATTATGGTATGTGCCATAAAAGAGGTTATGCTGTGGGTTATCGATAAACCGGAAAGTATTAGCCACGTGTTGCACCGATGGAAATAGGGAGAAAATCTCAGCGGCAGATCGTTTGGCCGCTTCATAATAATCCACGGAGGATGTTTGCCGATCCAATGTAGGATCTACATAAGTTCCTAGCATTTTATTCGCTGCCCAGATATTGCCCATCACTACATCGCAGTAAGCCACTAAATCTGGCATGATTTCGATGGGTTCTTGGCCATATTGCCATAGTTTAGAGCGATAGTTTAGATCGACGGATATCGTGATATTACGTTTTGTCGCTTCTTTTAAAATGGGTTCGATCAGTTCGGCTACATTTTCATTCAAAGCAGGAGATAGCGCAGTCCAGTGAAACCAATCAATGCCTTCGAACAACACGTCGAAGTGGATATCTTCTAAAGTAAGCTGGCTGAAGCTAGAATAGCGTCGATCATAGATCACTTCACCTTTGCTCAATCCATTTGCCGAAAGCAAGATGTAAGAACCAATGCGATCGCCGAAGCTCAGGCTTTTACTAGTATCCACGCCCAGCATCTGCAATTGTTCTTGGATCTCTGTACTCAATAAATTATCTGGAAATGCGCTACAGTAGGCTGTCGACGTGCCCATTTGTGCTAATCCACTAGCGACGTTGGCTTCTGATCCTCCCGGAAATACCTGCAGTTGATTGCGATCTTTCTCGAAGAAACTGTTTCCGACAGCCTGAAGGCGTAAGAGTATTTCTCCGAAACAAAGTACTTTTTTCATTCGAATATCATTCAATTTATTGGTTACATACACTCCGAATATACCTCTTAATACGGATTCATGGAGCAAGGTAGACTCGCATTTTAATTGTAGTCCTTCTAATGTACAGTTTCTTTTTTACAGACGCTAGTTTACTCACTACAATTCCTCGCAAACGTTAGCGTAACTAATCCTTTTAGGAGCCGACTAATTTTAATAATATTGAAATGTTATAAACACTAAATAAACCACATGAGCATATTGGATAAGTTTTCCCTCGCGGGCAAAGTTATTGTCGTAACCGGTGCTACCGGAGTTCTCGGAAAGAGTTTTGTGCGCGCATTAGCAGAAGCAGGCGCGAAGATCGCGATCGTCGGTCGAAATGAAGAACGCGCTACAGAGCGTTTAAATTTAGTAAATAGCTTAGGAGCAGAGGGAATGATGATCGTGGCTGATGTGCTCCATGAGGATTCTATGCTAAATGCGAAGGATTTGATTGTAGAAAAATGGGGAACCATCGATGGATTGATCAATGCCGCCGGTGGCAACATTCCAGGCGCTACGATTGGCCCCGATCAAGATATTTTTGAAGCCAATATACAAGATACATTGAAGGCGGTCGAATTAAATCTTTTCGGTACCATCATTCCCACACATGTATTTGGTAAGGTGATGGCGGCACAAGGGCGTGGTAGCATTATCAATATCGCTTCGCTATCTTCTAGTCAGGCGATCAGTCGTGTGTTAGGATATACCGTCGCCAAAAATGGTGTGGTCGGTTTTACCAAATGGATGGCTTCAGAATTGGCACTTCGATATGGCGATCAACTCCGTGTCAATGCCATTGCTCCTGGAGTATTTTTGACCGAACAGAATAGAACTTTATTAACCAATCCAGATGGATCTTACACCGATCGCGCACAGAAATTTGTGAATGGTACGCCATTTTCGAGATTGGGTGATCCCGAAGAGCTCAATGGAACCTTAGTATATCTGTTAAGCGATGCATCGGCCTTTGTAAACGGTGAGACCGTGTATGTCGATGGCGGCTTTAACGCATGGTCTGGTGTATAATAGAAAAAATAAGATGCAAAAATTTGAACAAACTTGGCGATGGTACGGGCCGCAGGATCCGGTGAGCTTGCAAGACGTACGGCAAGCTGGCGCGACGGGTATCGTCACGGCATTACATCATATCGCGCACGGCGAAGTATGGCCACTAGAAGATATACAAGAACGTAAAAGTATCATTGAGGCAGCTGGCTTGGTATGGTCGGTTGTCGAAAGTGTACCGGTGCACGAAGCTATCAAAACAAAAAGAGATGATGCAGCAAAGTACATTGAAAATTATAAACAAACGCTGCGCAACTTAGCGGCTTGCGATATCCATGTCGTCACGTACAACTTTATGCCTGTGCTGGATTGGACACGTACCAAGCTAGATCTGGAAATGCCCAACGGGGCAAAAGCCTTATACTTCGATTGGGCTGATCTGGCCGCTTTTGATTTATATATCTTCCAGCGGGAGCAGGCAGAGAATGATTATCCTGAATCCGTAATCGCCGAAGCAAAGAAAAGATTCTCTACCTTCAGTGCCGCCGATGTAGAAGAATTAAAGCGCGTAATCCTCATGGGAATCCCAAGCGAGAAAGATATCTCTTTAGAAGACTTACAGCAAAATCTGATCCTATACAAGGAAATCGGACGCGCAGGTTTACTAGAAAATTTACGGTGGTTTTTGCGCGAAATACAATCGGTTTGTGAAGAGCATGGTATCAAGATGGCTATCCACCCGGATGATCCTCCGTATCCGATATTAGGGTTACCACGTATCGCTTCTGGCTTGGAGGATTACGTGAAGATTATCGAAGGAGTTAATGCCGAGTTCAATGGTGTGTGTTTTTGCACAGGCTCTTTGGGCGCTGGCGTAGAGAATGATGTTCCTGCGATAGCAAGAGCCATTAAGCATCGTGTACATTTTGCTCACTTCCGCAATGTGAAGAAAGATGCCGTTGGCAACTTTTACGAGGCCGATCATTTAGGCGGTGACGTGGATATGGCGCAAGTGCTAGACATCTTTATCGACGAAAATCAGACGCGAGCACAGCCGATTCCTTTCCGTCCAGATCATGGACATCAGATGTTAGATGATCTGCAAAAGGTAACCAATCCAGGTTATTCCGCCATCGGGCGACTGCGTGGACTGGCAGAACTGCGTGGGCTCGAAGACGGCTTGATCTATGCCAAAACTGTGAATAACACCAATAAATAAACCAAATACAAAGAATGGGGAGCAAAGTAAAAGGAAACTACAGATGGGTGATATGCGGATTGTTATTTTTCGCAACGACCATTAACTATTTAGATAGACAGGTACTGTCTCTAACTTGGAAGGACTTTATTGCTCCCGAATTTCATTGGACGAATAATGATTATGGCAATATCACCGCCTTGTTTGCTATTTTCTACGCGATCAGTATGCTACTTGCGGGGAGATTCATCGATATGGTGGGCACCAAAAAAGGATTTTTATGGGCAATCGGTGTTTGGTCTGTGGGTGCGATTTTGCATGCATTTTGTGGTATTGCAACTGCCGGGATTACGGCAGGCGAATGGTTTGTGGGTTTTGAGGGCGCTAAAGAGGCCATTGGTCATGTGCATGATTTTTCGCGCGTCGTCAATGTCAGTGTGGTGCTCTTTATCTTTGCACGTTTTGTATTAGCAGTAGGTGAGGCCGGAAACTTTCCGGCAGCCATCAAGACGGTTGCAGAGTATTTTCCTAAAAAAGATCGGGCACTTTCCACCAGTATCTTCAATGCAGGAACGACTATCGGGGCTTTAGCTGCACCATTAACGATCCCTTATATCGCAGAAGCACTGGGTTGGGAGATGGCTTTTATCATAATTGGTGCGCTGGGCTTTGTCTGGATGGGTTTCTGGATATTTATGTACGATAAACCCGAGAACAATCTCCGTGTGACAGCGGAAGAACTGGCTTATATTCAGCAGGATGAAGTTGTGGGGGAGAAAATGCTGGAACCTGATGTGATCGTAGAACAACAAAAAATCACCATTACCAATTGCCTAAAACATAGACAAACCTGGGCTTATGCGCTAGGTAAATTTATGACGGATGGCGTATGGTGGTTCTTACTGTTTTGGATGCCAGCCTATTTGAGCTCCGTTTACGGTATCAAATCTTCGGATTTCATTGGCCAGATTGCACTTTTTGTATTGTATAGCATCACGATGCTGTCCATCATTGGTGGTTGGCTACCTACATATTTTGTCGATAAATACGGTTTAGATCCGTATGCAGGCCGGATGCGAGCCATGCTCATCTTTGCCTTCTTTCCTTTAGTTGTGCTTTTCGCACAGCCGCTAGGCGAGATTTCATTTTGGTATCCTGTTTTATTGATTGGTATCGGCGCGGCAGCACATCAGTCTTGGTCTGCTAATCTTTACTCGGTGGTCGGTGATATGTTTCCTAAGCGTGCGATTGCGACCGTTACGGGTATCGGCGGCTTAGCGGGCGGAATAGGTGCTTTCCTCATCAATAAAGCATCGGGAATGTTGTTTGATTATGCAGAAAGACATTGGAGCAAGGTCAATGGTATATCGCTGCAAGAAGCGTTTCCACAATTTGAAAATATAGAGGCCGAAAAAATCTTGTTGGAACAACATGGTGTCATCAGCATCGAAGAGTTTTTGAAGCAATTGGCATCTACCGGTGATGTCGTGAGCAACGGTATTAATACGGGCTATTTAATTGTATTTTCATTCTGTGGAATTGCCTATTTACTGGCATGGACTGTGATGAAAACCTTAGTGCCTAAGATGAAGCCGGTTGAGCTGTAGTCGACTTTCGAAACACCAACATAGGATCAAGCTTGGTCGTGGTCATCACTGTTTGAAAGCGATTTTTACCGTTAATTAATTCTACCAGCTTTTCGATACCGAGCTTTCCCATTTCTAGCGCAGGTTGTACGACGGTAGATAGTGCCGGATTCAGTGAATCTGCCGCTTCCGTGTTTGAAAATCCAATCACGGCCGCCTCTTCAGGTACACGGATTTCCATCTCCGATAGGATGGCTAGCGTACTGAGTGTGAGTATGTCCGTGTTGCCCAATATCCCGATAGGTGTATCTACTTTGGAAAGTTTTTCCTGTAGCATTTCACGCAAGCTATGCACCAAATCTTGCCGCGATAATTGGTAATCGACTTCAATGATATTATCTTCTGAAAAATGAATCTGGTTGGCCAGTAACGCATTTTTGTGCCCGGCGGTACGCTTCTGGGTGACTCCCAAATCCTTGCCATTAAGCACCAAAATATGCTCTCGGCCCATATCAATCAAGTGCTGGGTAGCCGCAAATGCCCCACGCTCATTATCTACACCGATCTTATGCGTTTCTAAATCAAAATCGATCCGATCAATTAGTACAATAGGTACTTCCTGATGTACTTCCTGCAAGAATTCAACACTTGTATTTGCCGAAGGCGAAATCAGGATGCCATCAATATTCTGACTCAGGAGCGATTGCAACAATTCTATTTCTTTGTCAGCATCCTCTCGGCTTTGCATGAAGATCAGCTTATAATTGTTGCTGTAGGCTGCTTGATGCGCCCCTTCTAAGATCTGAGCCTGAAAGGGATTGGCCAAGTAAGGAATGATAATCGCTACCGTATTCGTGCGACCTGTCTTCAAGCTCTTGCCGAACATATTTGGGCGGTAATTGTGAGCTGATGCCAGTTCCTGTACTTTACGTTTTGTTTCTACACTAATCTCATGGCTATCATTGAGCGCTTTCGATACCGAGGAGACCGATAGTCCCAGCATCTTTGCCAACTCTTTTAAAGTGATATTGCCCATGTTTTTCGTTTAGAAGATATATTCAATTCAGAGCGCAGATTACCGTAAATCTACCAGCTCAAAATCCTTAAATTGATTCTTTTGAAAGGTAAACGTGCTTTGTGGAATTTTCTGATTCACGTATAAGGCATTCACCGTATATGTATAGCTGGAACTCGCTCTATCGTACACCGTGATATCATGAATATGATTATTCCCGTTGATGCGGAGCTTTATTTTAGCGTAGCTAGACGATTTATCTGTCGGTGTAAGCTGAATGGCTTTTAAAGACTGATTTCCTGCGCGCTCATCGGCTAACGCGGTGTATGTGTAGCCGGTACGGTAGAAGGTAAATAAATTTTGCGGACCGAGTGTTTCTGCACTATTGTCCACTTCGCTCACTTGGATTTCCTTGTCTTCTGGCAAGATCGACCACACCGATTTCCCATCGCTTATAATTTCCTGAGCGTTGAGCTTGATGCGGTATTTATTGCCCGCCTTTTCCAACTTCAGTGATCCACTATCGTTGTATTGTTGTCCATCCGCCTGCGTCGCTACGAAAGAAAAATCTGCCATCATAGTACGGTAGCTATCGTATTTTTTCGATACCTGATCCAAAGTTGCTTTTGCGTTGCCTGCTTTAGTTTGTGCTTTTGCTGCCGCAATAGGTAGGCACAAAAGGGCTAAAATTAGGATTCGTGTAATCGGTATAATTCTCATACTTGCTTTCTTATCTTAATGTCTCCAAATACTGTTCTAAGGAGTACTCATCCGGGTACAGCACTTCGCGTGCCTTACTGCCTTCAAATTGACCGACGATCCCAGCGGCTTCTAGCTGATCGATAATGCGGCCAGCCCGATTATAACCTAGTTTTAGTTTGCGTTGGATTAGCGATGTCGAACCTTGTTGGTGCATCACAATTAGCCGCGCTGCATCTTCAAAAAGCGCATCCCGATCAGATAAGTCGAAGTCGGCCAAACCACTGCCTTCGCCATTTTCATCGACATATTCTGGTAGATAATGCGCCGAAGGATAACCACGTTGTCCGCCAATGAAATCCGATACCTGATCTACCTCTGGTGTGTCTACAAAAGCACACTGAATCCGAATCAATTCACTTCCGGTGGCCAATAACATATCTCCACGACCAATCAGTTGATCTGCACCACCTGAATCCAGAATCGTTCTGGAATCGACCTTGGATAACACACGGAACGCCAAACGCGCCGGAAAGTTAGCCTTAATCGTACCGGTAATGATATTCACCGAAGGCCGCTGTGTCGCGATGACCAAGTGTATACCTACTGCACGCGCTAATTGAGCTAATCGCGCAATCGGTGTTTCTACCTCTTTTCCGGCTGTCATCATCAAATCCGCAAACTCATCCACAATGAGTACAATGAATGGTAAGAATCGATGACCCTCCTCAGGGTTTAATCTTCGACCCACAAATTTCGCATTATACTCCTTCAGATTGCGAACGTGACCATTTTTCAATAAATCGTAGCGCTGATCCATCTCTATACACAAGGAATTCAACGTATTGATCACCTTTTTGGTATCCGTAATGATCGCGTCATCCTCGCCCGGAAGTTTCGCCAAGAAATGGCGTTCGATCTTTTTGAACAGCGAAAGCTCTACTTTCTTGGGGTCGACCAAGACAAACTTCAGCTCCGCTGGATGTTTTTTGTATAGTAGTGAAGTCAGAATCGCATTAATTCCAACCGATTTACCTTGTCCTGTAGCTCCAGCTACCAAAAGGTGTGGCATTTTTGCTAAGTCAGCGATGTAGACTTCATTCGAAATCGTTTTTCCCAGCGCGATCGGCAGGTCCATATCTGTTTTCTGAAACTTCTCTGTTGCAATGACCGAGCGCATCGATACCATTTCGGGATTGCTGTTCGGCACTTCAATACCAATCGTTCCCTTGCCGGGCATCGGCGCAATAATACGGATACCCAAAGCGGCTAAACTTAGCGCGATATCGTCTTCCAGGTTTTTGATCCGCGAAATACGAACTCCGGGTTTCGGTATAATCTCATACAGCGTAACCGTAGGTCCGATCGTCGCTTTAATATGTTCAATCTCGATGCTGTAGTTTCTCAGCGTATCAACAATTTTATTCTTGTTGGCTTCGAGCTCTTGCTGGTTAATCGTGATCTTGCCTGTACCATAATCTTTCAGTAAATCAAGTGGAGGGTGCTGATAGCCCGACAAATCCAATTTAGGGTCGTATTCGCCAAACTGCTTCACCAAATCACTCGCTTCTACTGCTTTTTCTTCCTTTACAGCCTCTACCGTAAGCGCCAACTCTTCCTCCTCCGTTTCTTCAATTTCTACCGACAAATCTGGTTCTACCGAAAGTGCAATTGCCTCTGCTTCGTTGGCCGCCGTAATCGTTGGTTCGGGCGTATGTGTATCGACTACATCAAAAGAGATCGTGCCCGATTGTTCCTCCGATCGAAGCGTGTTTTTCTCCTTAGGTGTGCTTAATTCTGGTTCCCAAGTAGGATTCTCTTGCTGATGTTGCTTCAGGCTATCTTTCTCCACGGCATGTGCTCTCGGCTGTTGTACGATGCGCTCACCCGATATAGATCTATCTTCGATAAAGCTATTCGTGGCCGTTGGTCTATCCAATCGTTCATTATCAAGATCATGATCGGTTTCTTCTCCTTCGTCGTACTCCTCTTCTTTATGTGATCGAGCACTTTGAAAAGAAATCTTTAAATCATAGTTGTAGATCAGGATCAACGCCGCCAGCAGGACAAAAATCAAAATCCCTGCTACACCCGCCGTGCCGATCTGCAAAGTGAGGATTTGGTTGGTCCAGTACCCAAATTTGCCTTCAAGAATATGTGGTGTATCGGTGATAAAATCCTGCAAAAATCCTAACGTCAGAGAGGTAAAGATGATGGCTATAAGTGAATACAAGATGGTTTTGCCAACAGGCAATAACGCACGAAGATAAAGCAGTCGGTATCCGACTACGAATAAGATTAAAATGAATAAAAAGGACGCAACACCGAACCATTCGAAAATAAACTGATTGGCCAGTAAGGCACCAAACTTTCCGAGCTTATTTTCTATAACAGGTATTTCTAGGGCCTCGTCTAGTACTTCTTCCGAAGAGCTAAATAAAGTGTTCCAACCACCATTGGTGATGTAAATATAACTTTGATCTGCTTTCCAAGTGAAGAGGTAAGAGATAAATGCTACGGCAAAAAGTCCAGAAGTGATGAGTAAAAACAAGCCCAACACCTTCATGACTTTTTGCTGTCCTTCCGTAAAATCTATTTTACGGAAGGTATGCGTTGTCTTCTTTGGTGTGTACGAAGACGTTGTGCTTTGCGCACGCCTTGCCCCACCAGTACCCGTACTCCCACTTTTGAATGAATTTCCTTTAGCCATGTAGATGACAGTTTATGCCTTTTACAAACTTACTAAAAATAGACAATACTACGGTTTTGGCAAGTGGTGAAGTTTTATATTGTAGCGAGTATCATGCTAGCAACGTTTGTTACGGTATGAGTGCCAGAGAATAGGCATTTCAAAAAGATTTATCATGAGAAAATTTTGTGCATTCCTAGCCGCAGTTTCCTTGTTATTCACTTCGTGTAATAACAACGATCTATTGTCAGATCAATTAAGTAACGATGCTGCTAATCAAATGGCTGTATTAGCGATATTTAATGGCGTTCCTGGTTCTGATCAGATGGAGGTGTTTTTAAATGGCGAACGACAAAATACGACGATTGATATGTTGCGGTACGGAGAGTTTATGCGGCATAAAACGGTATATCCTGGTGGTAAAAGACTGACCCTTAATGTCCGCTATGGCAACCAAACGTTGTCTCCACCAGCGAGCGATTTAAACTTAATTGCAGGCCGAAATTATTCTCTGCTACTCACCAGTGGCAACCCTATACAATCCACCTTGGTTGAAGATGATTTGCTATTGCCGAGAAGTGGTCAGTTTAAAGTGCGATTTGTCAATACAAATCCAGATGGATTAACAGTTTCCGTAGGTACATCCACGGATCGAGTTGGATTCTTTAATACGTTGGGGGCAGGAAAGGTTTCAGCATTTGCGACGTATGATGTTGCGGATTATCCATTGCAGTTTATGACAGCTGGTGGCATACGGGGGAGTTATGCTTTCGAATTAAAACCTGTCAACCAAGGGGTGTATACCATTTGGTTGACAGGTTCATTAGTAGCGAAAGATCGCAATGATCAGAATTCGCTATATACGGTGATTCAACACCCTTAATTAGTCCTTCACGACAATTAAATAATAGTTTTTCTTACCTCTTTGGGCAATGATGTACCGATCATTGATCAAATGATTGCTTGATACCAAAAGCTCTCCGTCGGCTATTTTTTCGCGGTTGAGCGACACGCCACCACCTTGCAGCATTTTACGTGCCTCACCTTTCGAAGAAAATATTTGCGTGTTCACCGCCAGCAAATCTAAAATAGGGATACCATTGCTTAATTCTGTAAGACTTAGATCGAATTGTGGCAAGCCTTCGAATACTTCGCGCACCTCTTCTTCACTAAGTGAAGCCAAGAAATCCAACGAGCCATTGTTGAATAAGAAATCCGATGTTTTGATCGCCGTCTCGTAAGCCTCTACTGAGTGTGTGCGAATCGTAATATCTTGCGCCAAAGCCTTTTGTACCACACGTAAATGTGGCGCTTGATCGTGCTCCGCAATGATGGCGTCGATCTCTTCTTTTGTCTTTAACGTGAAGATTTTGATCCAGCTTTTTGCGTCATCATCGGTTGCATTAAGCCAAAATTGGTAGAATTTGTAAGGCGAAGTTTTTTTCGGATCAAGCCATACTGCACCAGATTCTGTTTTACCAAATTTCTGGCCATCCGATTTTTTGATCAATTGTGTTGTCAAAGCATGAGCACTTCCTTGATCTATGCGACGAATCATCTCACTGCCGGTCACGATATTGCCCCACTGATCGGAGCCACCCATCTGTATTTTGCAATTGTGGTGTTTCCACAAATAATAGAAGTCGTATCCTTGGATCAGCTGATAGGTAAACTCCGTGAATGAAAGACCATTTTCGCCTTCCAATCGCTTCTTCACCGAATCCTTGGACATCATATAATTGACGGTAATTAACTTACCGACATCCCGAATAAAATCCAAGAAGCTGAAATCCTTAAACCAGTCATAATTGTTGACCATTTTTGCATCTGTCTCGCCTTCGCCGAAAGACAGGAACTTCGAAAGCTGCGCCTTCAATCCATTAAGATTGTGTTGCAAAGTGCTTTCATCCAATAGATTGCGTTCTGCGGACTTGAACGAAGGATCTCCGATCATACCTGTGGCGCCACCAACTAATGCGAAGGGTTTGTGCCCGGCAGATTGAAAGTGGATCAAGGTCATGATCTGTGTAAGATGACCTACGTGCAAAGAATCTCCTGTCGGATCGAAGCCGATATATCCCGCAACGCGCTCGTTACTCAATACCTCTTCTGTACCGGGCATAATATCCTGGAGCATGCCACGCCAACGCAATTCTTCTACAAAATTCATCTTTAAATGATTTGATTTTTAAGTGCTTATGTTGTTGTAGTGGAGTTTCGTATCTGTTGCAATACCACACGAACGCATAAGTCACTAATTTGTTAACATTATACTAAGATTGCAAAGATAAAACTTAAAGTGTATCTTACAGTTATTATATTCGGTTTGATCAATCCATTCAGCAAGTGAACTTTCTTTCGCATTTCTATTTTGAACGTTATGCATCCGAGTCGGCGCGGGTGGTAGGCTGCTTATTGCCTGATTTGCTGAAAAATGCGGATAAAGATTATGTTTTTCATCCCAATCGGTTTGAAGAGCAATTATTTGCGCATCCTCAGCTGATCGAAATCTACCAAGGTTGGTATCGACATGTGGATGTTGATAAGGTCTTCCATAGCAGTCCATTTTTTCTAGAACACAACCATCAGCTTCGTAAGAAGCTTGATCCGATATTGAGCCATCTGCCCATACGAGCTTCTTTTATGGGGCATATATCTTTAGAATTGCTGCTTGATCATCTGCTAATAGAACATCAAATGGTCAATGTAAACCGATTGTATGAGCACCTTGCCCACGTCAACCGACCGATATTGAAGCGGTTTTTGGAAATCATTGGCTTGGTAGATACCAACAAGTTTTTTCATTTTTACGATCAGTTTTTGGAATGGAAATACATACATGAGTATGCCGACCTAAGGAGTTTGCCTGTGCCTTTATTCAATATTTCTAAGCGAGTCTGGAGTTTTCAGGAAACAGAAGCCGATCGATATGCGCTTGGTAATGCCTTAGAAGAGTATGCGGCTGAGTCACTAGACGACTTTCGAGATATATACCGATTCGTAAATAATAAACTAACAGTCGTTTAGACAAGTGCGAATTGTATTATCGTGAGCGTACGATTTCTAAGTTCATTATTCGGCTATTTAAATCTTATATATCATGCTGCTTTAGCCGTAGCACAGCTATGTGATTCCGCTGATTTTGATCATATTTATTGCTACTTCTTCGCATATAAGCAAACAATTATACATGATTAAAGGATTATTTTTAGACATTTGTAGTTGAATTGAATACAATTATTCTTAACTGCCACGAGTTGACTAACACGATTTTCTATGGGTAATAACAAGCTTTTCCGCAAGAAAAGCATAGATCAGATTCTGCTTGATTCACAAAAAGGAGGTTCTGGACTAGCGCGCGTACTTGGAGTGCGTGATTTAGTTTCTTTGGGGATTGCCGCTATCGTAGGGGCAGGGATCTTTAGTACAATTGGGCTAGCCAGTTACAATGGTGGACCGGCTATTTCTTTACTTTTTCTTTTTGTGGCATTTGCCTGTGTTTTTACGGCTTTATCTTATGCTCAGTTTGCCAGTGCTGTGCCGGTTTCGGGTAGTGCATACACCTATGCTTATGTGTCTTTTGGTGAATTATTCGCTTGGATTATTGGTTGGGCATTGGTATTAGAATATGCTGTTTCGAACATGGTGGTAGCCATATCTTGGTCACAATACTTCGTGTCAATGTTAGAAGGGTTTGGGGTTTTGGTACCCAAATGGTTGACGATGGCTCCCGCATACGCCTTTGACGCACATGCAAAAATGTTGGAAGTTGGGATTGCTAATTTAGAAGGTATCGATAGAATTGCTTTGCAAGCCTATGAAACTGCACCTCGAGTCTTTGATCTACCGATTATTTTCGATTTGCCAGCAGGTTTGGTGACGGTATTCGTCACGTGGCTCGTGTATATAGGAATTAAGGAATCGCGCCGTGCGAGTAACTTTATGGTACTCGTCAAGATCGGCGTTATTCTAGCTGTTATCTTTTGTGGCATGTTTTTCGTTAAGCCCGAAAATTGGACGCCGTTTGCGCCCAATGGGATGGAAGGTGTGCTCAGTGGCGTAGCAGCGGTATTTTTTGCCTTTATCGGATTCGACTCCATTTCCACGACAGCCGAAGAAAGTAAAAATCCGCAGCGTGATCTTCCACGCGCGATGATTTACTGTTTGCTGATCTGCGCCGTATTGTACGTGTGTATCACCTTGGTTTTGACCGGTATGGTCAACTACAGCGCGTTGAATGTAAAAGATCCGCTGGCTTACGTTTTTTCATACGTTGGATTTGATCACATGGCTGGTATTGTTTCCGTTACTTCCGTTATTGCTATTACCAGTGCACTTTTAGTATTTCAATTGGCTCAGCCAAGAATCTGGATGACAATGAGTCGCGATGGGCTATTGTGGAAGAAGTTTGCTACCATCCACCCAAAATATAAAACACCTTCCTTTGCGACAATCATCACGGGTATTGTGGTAGCCGTGCCAGCATTATTCTTCAAGATGGATTTCTTTGTCGATCTCACCAGCGTCGGGACTTTCTTTGCCTTCATTATGGTTTGCGGTGGTGTACTTTATATGGATCACGCCGGATTAACCGCAAAAGCAAAATTTAAAGTGCCATATGTCAATGGTAAATACATTGTCGGGTTGGGCTTTATAATCGGCCTAGTGTTGGTTTATCTATATGGTGCCCCACTGAGTGGAGCGCACGACGCAAAATTGGGGAATACATTGCTACACAATTCTTTGGTGATTGTTTTTTGGCTAGTATGGTTAGTCTTAAGTGTGTTAAGCTTTAAACACAATTTTTCATTACTTCCGGTGATTGGTATTCTGATCAATCTTTACCTCATGAGTGAGTTAGGTGCGAGCAATTGGATCATCTTTGTGATCTGGTTATTGATCGGTTTGGTCGTGTATTTTGCCTACGGTTATAAAAATTCGAAATTAAATACCGAAAATCGAGCGTAAATACGACGAAATCAAAAAAAACAGTATAACCTTTTAAATAAAATCTTCGTTTTTGACCGCTGGGGCGGTGATAACGTTGGTCTGGGTTAAAAATTGTTAAAGACCTTAAAAAAATGTGCAGAAGGTCAACAAAATCTCAGTTTAAAGGTTATATTTGTATACAAGGAAACATCCAATTAAAGATTCGTTGTTGGCTACGACGCCAATTAAAAACAGAATAATAAATTAAATGAAAAAGCATCTTCAGCATTTCCGGACTTGGCTTTATATCAGTGTAGTAGCACTGGTAGTAGTTGCCAATACGTCTTATGCGACGGAGGCGCACATTTTATTTAAATTGGATACAGCTTCAAGTGTTTCTTTATCCAACAATCAATTAGCTTCTATTGCATCGCGTACACGTCGTGATGTGATGTCCACTGTAGAGTTGAATGATAAAGCCATTACCAATGTCAAAGTTTTCTATAATCCTGTTGCGGAGCAAGTAGCTGTTTCCTTCAAACTTTCTAAACTCAGTCATGTTTCTATCCGAGTAATGGATGCCTTAGGCAATGAGGTGATGAGTTTGATGAATGGAGAATTAGATGGTGGTGTGCAAAGTTTGAACTTCGATACCAATAGCAAATTGCCAGCTGGTTTTTATTTCGTACGTGTAACATCAGGTAGCGAAACTGTCATCAAGAGGATTTCCATCCGCTAAGTTTTATTTTAGCAACTCACCATTCCACTGTTAATTTTAATTATTTGCATCAACTACCTGTACGGAAACGGGTTTGTATTAGCGAACTATATAAAATATCTCCATTCCTCCCAAAAATTATGATATTTTTGTAGCTGAAAAACATGGGTCGTCGTGATACTCCTTCGGGCTGTCTAAAAACCACCTATAATTTATAAAATTGTTTTATGAAGAGAGAGTCGAAAAATAGCAAACTTACACCGGATGACGTAAAACGGTATACAGGCCTGTTTTGGAAAGTTATCGTCGGTTTTGTTCTTTTCGCGATACTGTTTATGGTTAGTGTACGTATTGGCGTATTTGGACAGCTGCCATCATTCGAAGATCTAGAAAACCCCAATAGCAATTTAGCTTCCGAAATCATTACCGATGATAATCGTGTGTTAGGAACCTATTATGTGCATAATAGATCCAATGTGCGGTATAGCGAATTGTCTCCAGCTTTAGTGCACGCGCTAGTTTCAACGGAAGATAAACGTTTCTACAAACATTCCGGAATCGATTATTCGCGTACGATCAGCGTAATCTTTCACACGCTCGCAGGCAACAAGCAAGGGGGAAGTACGATTACGCAACAGCTAGCGCTGAATCTTTTCTCCGAAAGACGCGAGAAAAGTTTCCTAAAACGCGTTATGCAGAAGTTTCAGGAATGGATTACCGCGGTACGATTAGAACGGAACTATACCAAAGACGAAATCATCATGATGTATTTCAATACGGTAGATTTCGGAGCGTACAATACTTTTGGTATCAAGTCGGCTGCGCGTACTTATTTCAATACTACCCCAGATCAGTTGACAGCACCTCAAGCAGCGCTATTGGTTGGTATGCTCAAAGGCCCAGGAATCTATTCGCCTGTGCGCTATCCAGAAAATGCACTCAACAGAAGAAATCTGGTCATGCATAATATGGTAGAGCAAGGCTATCTTTCTCAAAACGATTACGAAGCTTTCAAACAAGAAGGACTTGATTTGCAATTACGCATTTCCAGCTATTCCGAAGGAATAGGTCCTTATTTCCGTGCGGTGCTCAAAGAGCAGATCCGTCAAGAATTCAAACGACTTGCTATTACCAAGCCAGATGGCACTCCGTATGATCTGGATCGCGATGGCTTACGCGTGTATACACCGATCAACTATCAAATGCAACAGCATGCGGAAGATGCACAGAAGGAGTGGATGAGTAAGTTGCAAAGTGAGTTTAGCAAAGAATGGCGTCGCCGCGATGCTTTCTCTGGGGAGAATGCTAAAATTCTGGCAAGAGGAATGAAGCGTTCGGATCGCTACCGGATGTTGAAAGATGAAGGCATGTCGGAAAGCAATATTGCCAAGGAATTTGAAAAACCAGTACCGATGACCATCTTCAGTTGGGAAGGAAATATCGATACGGTGATGACACCACTGGATTCTATTCGATACACCAAGTTGATTTTGCGTAATGCCATGATGTCTATGGAACCTCAAACTGGCCATATTAAAGCGTGGGTTGGTGGTATCAACTTCGAACATTTCAAATACGATCAGGTTAAATTGGGTACAAGGCAAGTAGGATCGACTGCCAAGCCTTTTGTATATGCTTGTGCGATAGATAATGGTTACACACCATGTAATACCATTCCAAACCATCAGCAAAATATCGGCGGATGGAGTCCGCGCGGAGATATTCGTGGAGGAGATCCTATTACGCTGAAAAATGCGGTTAAGTTTTCACAAAATCAGGCTTCGGCATATTTGATCAACGAAATCGGTGCCGATAACGTAGCCTCTTTTACGCATAAAATGGGAATCACTTCTGATATTCCAAACAATCTGTCTATCGCTTTAGGCTCGTACGATGCCTCGATCTTTGATATGGTGGGCGCTTATGCTGCCTTTGTGAATCATGGAACTTGGGTAGAGCCGACTATGATTCTTCGTGTAGAAGACAAAAATGGTACGCCAATTTACGAGAAAGCACCAAAAGTAGTAAAAGCCATCAATAGCGAAACTGCTTATGCGATGGTCGATATTTTAAAAGGTGTAGTAGATGGCGGTACAGGAAGTCGATTGCGTTGGGATCCGGATTTTGGTGGACTCAAAAATCCAATCGGAGGAAAGACCGGTACGACCAATAACAATGCTGATGCTTGGTTTATGGGAATTACACCAGAATTGGTGACTGGAGTATGGACGGGTGCCGAAGATCGCGGAATTAGCTTTAGCAGCACCGCATTAGGACAAGGAGCGCGCTCTGCCATGCCGGTTTTTGGTAAATTTATGCGGAAGGTATATGCTGACAAAGCATTAAACTATTCGCAGGAAGATTTTCCATTGCCTCCAGGCGGTATTCATCGTTTTGAGATCGATTGCTCCAGACATACTGAGTTCTTTGGTGTACCAGAAGAGACGCCACTGCAAGACGATCGTCTAGGATTTTAAGATAGAAAAGTGTTTGATTACAAGCAGGAATTAACGCGCATACCGCACAAACCGGGTGTTTATCAATATTTTGATAAAGACGAGCAGCTTATATATGTTGGCAAGGCCAAAGATCTGCGCAATCGGGTAGGTTCCTACTTTAACAGTCCGCATCAGCTCAATGGCAAAACGCGTGTGCTGGTCCGCAAGATCAATCGTATCGCATTCACCATTGTAGATACCGAGATCGATGCTTGGTTGCTCGAAAATAGCTTGATCAAAAAACATCAGCCTCGCTACAATGTGATGCTCAAAGATGACAAAACCTATCCTTGGATTGTCATCAAAAACGAGCGTTTTCCGCGTATTTACTGGACGCGACGTTACATCAAAGATGGTTCGCGTTATTACGGACCGTACGCCTCCGTGGGCATGATGCACATTGTGCTCGATATGATTCGTGAGCTATTTCCATTGCGTACCTGCAATCTCAATCTATCCGAAGAGAATATTAAAAAAGGCAAATTCAAAGTATGCTTGGAATATCAAATCGGCAATTGCAAAGGACCTTGTGAAGGTCTTCAGGAGGAAGAATCTTACAATCAAAATTTAGCTAATATCAAAGATATTCTCAACGGCAAAATCAGCGTAGTAAATAATCGCCTGAAAGAACAAATGCAATCTGCGGTAGAGCAGATGGATTTTGAACAGGCGCATACCTTGAAGCTCAAGTTGGATAAGCTCGGCAACTACCAGAGCAAATCCACCGTTGTCAGTTCGTCCATCACCAATGTGGATGTATTTAGCATCGCTTCCGAAGATAGCTACGCCTTTGTCAACTTTCTAAAAATCGTCAACGGCGTAATCATCCAGACACAGACTTTAGAAATGAAGAAACGCTTGGATGAGAGTGATGAGGAATTACTTGCATTGGCCATACCAGAGATCAGATCACGCTTCAAAAGTTTGTCAAGAGAGATTATAGTGCCGTTCGAATTGGATATTCAAGAAGATGAAAACTTCCATTTTCACGTACCTAAAATGGGCGATAAGCGGAAGCTATTGGATCTGTCACTCAAGAATGTGGCGTATTTCAAAAAGGAGCGCCTCAACCAGTATGAAAAGCTAAATCCTGAGTTGAAGACGGAGCGTATTTTGTCTCAGATGCAGAAAGATCTTCGCATGAATGTGCTGCCACAGCATATCGAGTGCTTTGACAATTCCAATATTCAAGGAAATTACCCTGTATCTGCGATTGTGGTGTTCAAGGATGCAAAACCCTCCAAGAAAGATTATCGGCATTTTAATGTGAAGACCGTTGTCGGGCCAGATGATTTTGCGACTATGGAGGAAGCGGTTTTTCGCCGTTATCGTCGCTTGTTAGATGAAGATCAACCGTTGCCGCAATTAATTATTATCGATGGTGGTAAGGGGCAATTAGGTGCCGCTTTGAAAAGCTTGCGGCTGCTCGGCATCGAGAAAAAAGTCACCATCATTGGTATCGCTAAGCGGCTCGAAGAGTTATATTATCCGGGTGATCAATTTCCGTTGTATCTGGACAAAAAGTCAGAAACATTGCGTGTTATTCAGCATCTTCGCGATGAAGCACACCGATTTGGGATTACCTTTCACCGCAATCAACGCAGTCGCAAAACCTTTGTCTCGGAATTGGAACAGATTCCTGGAATCGGTAAGACGACGGTGGAAAAACTACTCAAAACCTTTAAGTCGACTAAGAAAACACGGGAAGCCAGTGATGAACAGCTCGCAGAGCTGTTAAATAAGAAACAGATCGCTGCGTTTCGCGCTTATTTTGCCGAGATAGAGTAGGGCTGTCATGTCTGGTTTAAGCTGATTCCTTGCTAACCTGAGGAACGAAGGTGCGGCAACATAAGGTATCAACTCTATTAACCTTATTGACTTTATCCACTCCTTCATCAACCCCTCTATAAACCCAACCTACAAAAATCCAAGCTCTAACTTCGCTTCTTCCGACATCATGTCTCTGTTCCAAGGTGGGTCGAACGTTAGCTCAACGACCGCTTGATTGACGCCTTCAATATCCGCTACTTTACGTTGTACCTCATCCATAATATCTCCAGCTACTGGACAGCCAGGAGCTGTAAGCGTCATCACAATTTTTGCCGAACCATCTGCTTTCGTGATGATCTCGTACACTAAACCCAAGTCCACAATGTTGGCCGGTTTTAATTCCGGGTCGTACACGGTCTCTAGTACTTCACGGATCTGTGGCGCAAGGCCAATAGCATCCATCACAATTATTTGATTCATATGTATTCTCTTTTATTGGACAAACGGCAACTCATGCGAATGCCATAGTACAAATTTAGGTATTTCGAGCGCAAACTTGATCATACTCATGTTGTAATAAAGCCATAATACGCTTTTGGCTATGCATGCGCTGCGCTTGATTGGCTGCCCGATCGATAATAAGCTGATGTATTTCTGCACTATCAGATTCAAATCGCGCTATTGCTCGCACGAGCGATGTAGCATCTGTCGGCTGAAAGCGATAACCCGTTTGCCCTTCTATCACGGCATCGGCAATAGCGCCAATATCACTCGCTATAATGGGGGTGCGTAACAGCATGCCTTCGATAATCGTCAGCGGTGTTCCGCCTTCGTAACAAACCGATGGTACGATCAGTGATTTGCAATTCAGTAATTCCGTATATACAGCTTCCTTCGGCAGCGCACCCACGTATGAAAAGTTCGGCGTAGCATTTACGATCTCTTTCACTTGCTCTTCTAAGGGTCCAGATCCGACTATGCGAAGTGAATAATTCGTGTTTTGCAAAGCATTTAATAGCTCCAGAATACCTTTCTCCGCAGACAATCGACCCACATACAGATAATGTTTCTGCCGCTCAGGAAGTATGTCGGGAACTGTAATATTTACAAAGTTGGGTTTCACAACGATATGTTTAGCAGGTACGTCGAGTGAACTTTTTCCGAACAAATCCTTCGAAAAATCGGCCAACACTAGAAAACGATCCACCATCTTCCACGTGCCTATTTTGCGGTGCATCCAATAACTAACGGCCGTTAATGCCGTTTTCAGAAAGGAATGATCCAGCACGCGGTTTCGAATCCCTTTCCAAGGAAAAGCAGCATACACACTGTCGGTAAATAACTTTCCACGATAAAACAGCGTAGCCGAAGGGCAGAGCAAACGGAAGTTATGTAATGACATCACTATCGGAATACCGGCTTTCTTAGCCGTACGAATCAAGATTGGTCCCGCCGCATATTGCGTATTGTGAAAATGGATCACATCAGGTTTGATACGGCGTATCGCGTCGCGTAATTTTTTCGCCGCAAATATATTCCATGCCGACCACCCAAATTGCCACAAGCCTTTCCAACCTTTTTTATTCTGATAGGTGAGTGAAAAGACTTCATAACCTGATACTTCGGACAAAGCCGTCATCTCCTGATGGAAGACCACATCTTCTCCACCAAGATCCTGATAATAGTTATGAACAAAGAGTACGCGCATGTATGAGATCATCAAAAGTAGTTATTTTTGTATATTCGTCATATTTTCTTTCGCATGCTGACACAATCTACATATAGCACACACATTACCGAAGCCATTGAGCAAGCCCAATTCCCGACAGATCCACCAAAGTTGTACGATCCTATACGTTATATTTTGGGTTTATCAGGAAAGCGCGTTCGTCCTTTACTAGTGATGTTGGGTGCCGATTTATTCGCTTTTAAAGATATGGAATCCACTATTCCAGCGGCTTTGGCGGTAGAGTATTTCCATAATTTCTCGCTTATTCATGATGATATTATGGATGAAGCACCATTACGTCGGGGCGCGATGACGGTACATAAGAAATGGAGTGAAAATGTGGCTATTCTTTCTGGCGATGCTTTGCTTGTGAAAGCATACGAAGAGATTGCACGGTGTACACCGACCAAGATTCCGGCCCTGTTGAAAGTGTTTAATCGCATGGCATTGGAAGTATGCGAAGGGCAGCAAGAAGATATGGATTTTGAAACGCAGGATCTGGTAGCAGAAGATGACTATATCGCGATGATTCGAGCAAAGACTTCCGTGCTGTTAGGCGGAGCCTTGCAAATGGGTGCAATTTTAGCAGATGCGAATGCCGAGGAGCAAGAATTGCTCTATCAGTTTGGCGTCAATCTCGGTATCGCATTTCAATTGCAAGACGATATATTGGATGTATATGGTAATCCAGAAAATTTTGGAAAGCAAGTGGGAGGCGATATTTTGTGTGACAAGAAAACGATATTGCGGATTCATTTGCAGCAACGCGTAGATGCGCAAGATGCTGCGGTATTAGCCAAACTGGTAAGCGAGCCGGATGCGGAGACTAAGATCCAGACGACGAAGCAGTTGTATGCTAAATATGATGTACGTGCCATTGCCGAAAAGTTAAAAGAAGACTATTCCGAGCGTGCTTACGAAGCTCTAGACAGGATTCCTGTAGCTGTTGTTCAGAAGTCAGCTTTATTGGATTTAGCACAGAATCTGATGGTTCGCACACATTAATCCATTAGGATTACTGCGAATTATTACCTAATTTGTAATTAAAGGTTGCCGAAAGGCGCAGATCGAACACGTATTTATGGAGCAAATTAAAGTAACAATATTTCAAGCGTACCTATTCTGGGAGAATGCCGAGAAGAATCTGCAAAACCTCTCACTTCGCCTATCCGGACTGCGCGAAAAAACAGATTTGATCATTCTGCCAGAAATGTTCAATACTGGTTTTACCATGAATGTGGCTGCTTGTGCGGAGACAATGTCCGGGCCAACGATGCATTGGATGTTTGATCTTTCCAAAAAGTTTGATTGCGTCGTTGCTGGTTCTTTAATTATTGAAGAAGAAGGGCGTTATTACAACCGGTTCGTCTGGATGTCGCCAGACGGTACATTTGTGCATTACGATAAGCGACATCTATTCAGCATGGCTCAAGAAGATGAACATTTCACCGCTGGATCATCTCGTGTAATACTGAATATTAAAGGTTGGCGCATCTGTCCCATGGTGTGCTATGATCTACGTTTCCCAGTTTGGTCTCGCAATGAGAATGACGCGTACGATTTGTTGGTTTACACCGCGAACTGGCCAGACAAACGTTCGGCACACTGGCGCGCACTCATACCAGCCAGAGCTATTGAAAATCAATCGTATGTCATTGGTGTCAATCGAGTAGGGCATGACGGAAACGAGACGTATTACTCTGGGGGTTCCATGTGTATTTCGCCTGCTGGTGATGTGGTGTATTATAAACCAGAGGATGAAGATTTATATACATTTACACTAAATCCTAAAGATCTCATAGAAACGCGGCAGAACTTACCTTTCTTAAAAGATCAAGATAAATTCACGATTCTATAGTTGTAGCTTTTGACAAGATTAATCAGCGTACGGCCGCTCTAATATGGCTGCGTGAATGACTGCCTGTCTCAAGTCAAAATGAGCTTGCTGCTGTTGTGGCAAAGCCGCTGTAACGTTCACCAATTCCATCTTCTTGGCCGATTTTTGTTTAGCCTTTTGCGCGCGCAGACGCGTTACTTCGACAGGTACTTCTTGTTCTAGTACCATTTTTTCAGGCATCTCCACTGGTTTTCGAACAATTTTGGTCGGCTTTGGTCGGCCAAGTTGTCTATCATAAACTGGTTTTGGCGTAGGAGGTACCGGTACGTTTGCCTCCCGACGTTTTGCTGTGGTGGTACGCGGCGCCGTAACCACGGTCTTCGGAGCGGTTTTCTTCGGTAAATTTTGCTGACGCTTCCGAGCCTTTTCCATCTCCTCCTGATAATTCTGATAGATTTTGTAAATCAATCCACCAACAACAAGAAGTACAGGTATAATACTTTCCATCTATTTGATCTTTTTAAAATTTTCCCCGTAAACAACACAAGCGCATCCTAAGAAAAAAAATTCATTCGAGCTACTGTTTACACTTCGCATTTTTGAATGCTTTCTTAAATATACCGATTTTTTTTTGAAACCGTTCTGCCCATAAAAAAGTAAACCCCTGACTCGTGTGAGCCAAGGGTTTCGCTTTGTTTGTGTTTGTTGTATTTGTTTTTTATTCGAAAATTTCCGGTTCAAATCCGCTTCTGTTATTGACAAACTTACCCGTATTGCGGAAGTAAATCTCGTGGAAGCTCAGCGTGGTTTGATTATCTACTTTACGGAAAAACTTATCAGCGCTCACATCTTCCAATGTTTTGAAACCGCATGCCTCCATAATTTCGACTGTTGCGCGTAAGGTATTGCGGTGGAATTGTCCCACACGTACATATTTATCCTCCACATCAAGGCCTTTGTACAAGTGTGGACGCTGTGTAGCCACACCAACCGGACAAACGTCTTCATTACATTTTAAGGCCTGGATACAGCCTAATGCAAACATCATTCCGCGTGCGCTGTAACATGCGTCAGCACCCAAAGCTACCGCTTTTAAGATATCAAATCCCGTTACAATGCGGCTCGATACAATCAACTTGATATGTTTCTTCAAACCGAAACGAATCAATGTGGTGGTTATAAAAGCCAAGGCATCGTAAAGAGGCATTCCTAAGTTGTCGGTAAACTCCAACGGAGCTGCACCAGTACCACCTTCTGATCCGTCGATGGAGATGAAATCAGGGAAAATCTGCGTTTGCTGCATCGCATGACAGATGTCAATGAATTCTTGCTTATCACCCACGCAAAGCTTGAATCCAACCGGTTTCCCGTCGGAAAGATCACGCAAATGTTGTACAAACTCGATCAAACCTTCGGCCGTAGAAAAAGCATTGTGCGCCGGAGGCGACATGACATCAGTTCCAGGTACCACATGTCGGATGGCAGCGACTTCTGGTGTATTTTTTGCCGCAGGCAAAATACCACCGTGGCCTGGTTTTGCACCTTGTGAAAGTTTGATTTCAATCATTTTCACGTAAGGCTTAGTCGCTTTTTCTCGGAATAATTCTGCGCTAAACTTGCCCAAATCGTCCCGACAGCCAAAATATCCGGTACCAATCTGCCAAATCAGATCGCCACCATTAATATGGTATTGGCTAATGCCACCTTCGCCGGTATTGTGTGCAAAATTTTGCAAAGCAGCGCCTTTGTTGAGCGCTGTGATGGCAGTACGGCTCAATGCACCGTAACTCATTGCCGAAATATTGTATACACTCAGACTATACGGCTGCTTACATTGAAAGTTGCCGACCATCGTGCGTAAATCGTGGTTTTCGATGTGCACTGGAAATACCGAATGCGCGGCCCACTCGTTGCCAATCGCTTGTGGATCGGTCTGCATTCCGAAGGCCACGGTTTCGCGTTGGTTCTTTGCACGCTGGTACACTATCGAACGCTGACGTCTGTTGAATGGACGACCATCCGTATCTGATTCCCAGAAATATTGACGAAGTTCCGGACGGATCGATTCAAAAATATACCGAAAGTAGCCTACCAAAGGATAGTTTCTCAAGATAGCATGGCTACTTTGAAAACTGTGATACAAGGCGATAATTAATAGGGGAACCGGTATGATTAACAGCCAAAACCAACTTTGGGTGAAAATAAAACCGAACGAAATAATAATCAGATTGATGATTATGATCGTTCCAAGGATCAGATTTCTAACACGCATGATACGTATATAATTAATTTAATATCACTTCTCAATACTACTAATGTAATCAGTGCCAAAATTAGGCCATTTGATTACTGAATCATGATTTCTATCCTATTTAGATAACACACAAATCGTATTGCAAAATTAGGAAGATCAAAGAGTATATAGAAGAAATATATGCTCTGTAAAAAGATTTACTTATTTGGTAATAAAGAGATTTTAAATCTCACTTTTTTTAATGAACTGCGATATTAATTGGTAAATCGTTTGCCAATCAGGCTCTTGTTTGAGATAGTCCAAATGCTTTTGCATCGTTTGCTCATCATTTCTGCGCGCCGGACCGGTTTGTACTTCTTGAGGAAGTCGTTTTTGCACCTTATTCGCCGTCTCCAATATGATCGGCCGAATGAAGTCTGCCGAAAGGTTTTGCGCTGCAAGGATGTCAAATGCTATTTGGTACATCGCATTAGAAAAGTTGTTCGCAAATACAGCTGCCAGATGCAAAGCCAATCGCTGTTCGGTAGTTGCCTCGAATGATAGCGGTGCTATGGCACTCATCTGCTTTAATAAAAATTCCGTAACCTCCTGACTATTGCCTTCAATGGCAAAAGGAATAAGAGATAGATCCGTGGGCACGTCTTTGGAAAGACTTTGCGGCGGATAGATCACACCATATCTTTCTCTCTTTTCCAACAAACCCAATGGAGTCGCTCCCGAACAATGCACCACAGTCCCTTGCCAAGATGCCGGCAATTGCTGTACCAATTCTGGCAATGCTTGATCTGTGACAGCGAGCAAATACAAGTCGGCATCTGGGCTAATTGCTACAAGTGAATTAATTGATTCGCTGTGCAATACTTTCGCTAATTCCTGCGCATGATCTGCCGTACGACTATATACTTGTACAATACGATGACCGGCCGCTTGCAATCCTTTACCCAGATGATGCGCCACATTTCCGCTTCCGATCAGTACAATGTCCATTATGCTGCCGTGCGTGGGCGATTATCTTTCCAACGTCTGTAGATAGCCATCAAGAAACCAATCGTCATCACGATGGTACCACACCAGAAGAAGTTGATGTATGGGAATTTGATCGCCTTGAAAACCACCCATTTTTTCTCTGGTAATGGTTTTTGGTATACCATTAATTCCAATTTGTCTGCTTGCGGCTTTATATTCGAGAACCGAAAACGTAAGCCCTGCTCTTCTACATCTTTATGAAAATCGAATACATTGCCATCCTTAATCAGGAATAAAGGTTCTGCCTGAAACTCTTTGCCATCTGCCGCGACGACACGAATCTTCAACCCGAAAACTATATCATCTTCACCTTTCGGGATGTTTTCGATTTTTGCATCACGATTGATGTTTTCTACGATAAAGAAGCCATTGCGGTAGCGTAAGGTGTCACCCAAATTCACCTCGTAGGTTGCTGGCTCGTCGTAGTCTTCAAATCCAGATTTCTCGCTATCACTCGCCTTTGGATCATTGTTGTGGCTATCCGATGCCGCTGCCGTAATTAACGTGTAGATATCGTGCGTTACGTAATGTTTCGTAGAAGGCGTACCGATTAATCCACCCATTTGCGGATTGTTTTGCGCAAATGGTGTTAATACAAATTCTTCCTTCACCTTGCCTGTTTCCTCGTCGATGTTTTCGTATTTGATCTTGTAAAACACATTTGGCATCGCTACGCTATCGCCTATGTAGGTCAAGCGATAATCACCCATTTGTACTGGCTCACCTTCGGTAAGGAATAGATTCTCGCCCGGTTTTTCGACTTGATCAAAGCCAGCTACCGCGATATAACCGCTGCTGTTCTGAGAAATCACTTCGCTTGTTGCGGCAGCAACTAAAGCACCGATCAACAATAAACCAAAGCCAATATGCGATACAGCCGAACCGGCAAGACGCCATTTGCCTTTAAACGCATCCGTTAATATTTTGCCGTTGGCAAGTATACAGAAGACTGCACCGAACGTGATCAAAATATACATGATATTGGTGTATACCTTAGTCACATACACGACACCGGCCGACAAGACCAAGGTAATGGCTAAGACAAGGAGGAGCGAAGTCCAAAATTTCTTCGCATCGCTACGTTTATATTTTAGGAATTGTGTAAAACCGGTGACCAACATCACGACCACAGCAAAAGCCCCTTGCCACTTGTTGTAATGTGGAATAGGATCAATCGGAGGTGCTACTTTGGTGCCGAAAATAGCATTGAACACGGGGATAGAAGTGGTCGCAATAATCTGAATACAAGCTACCGTCAAGATCAACGCACCAATGAAAAGCCAGAATTCGCGAGAGTAAATATCCTCTTCTTTCTGTGTGCTCGGAAGTTCTTTGCGACGCCATACTAATAACCCGACCATCACAAAAAAGAAAATAGCATTGAAAATAATCAACTGGCCAGACATTCCCAGACTGGTGAATGAGTGTACTGACGTTTCGCCCAAAATACCGCTGCGCGTTAGATAAGAAGCGTAGATCACCAAGACGAAGCTGATTAAAGCCAAAAAAGTGGCTGTAAAATAGGCGTGACCAGAATTCTTGTACGCGATCATCACATGCACGGCTGCGATAAGCGTGAACCATGGAATAATCGACACGTTTTCTACAGGATCCCAAGCCCAAAAGCCACCAAAGTTTAAAGCTTCATAGGCCCAGAATGAACCCATGATAATACCCGCACCCAAGATCATGACAGCAAAAAGTGCCCATGGCAATCCTGGTGAAATCCATTCTTTGTAACGACGCTGCCACAATCCTGCACCAGCAAATGCAAACGGAACGATCATCGAAGCAAATCCTAAAAATAACGTCGGCGGATGGATCACCATCCAATAATTTTGTAAGAGTGGATTCAGTCCGCGGCCATCAGAAATCATCGAAAGATAATTCGGGTCGCTCAAGATTGGCCAGTTCATCGCATCGCGCAATAAAATAAAGGGCGAGCTACCCACACGTGTACCAAATACTTCCACACCAATCAGCATGGATGCCAAGAACGTCTGACAAAGCATTACGAAGGTCATCACCGGACTTTCCCACGATTTGGCCGTTGCTACCAAAATCGTACTCAATACACATTGCCAGAACATCCATAACCAAAAACTACCTTCCTGACCTTCCCAGAAAGAAGAGATGATATAGTGTGTAGGTAAGGCTTTTGAAGAGTGCGCGTAGGCGTAATGGTATTCGAATAAATGATTGTAGATAATATAAAATAGAATAGAACCGATCGTGATGACCGAGATCGTATTGATCCAAAATGCTCCTCTGGCAATCGTTTTCCACGCCGTATCTAGCGGATCTTTGCTTGCGAAGAAATACGCGATACAAGAAAGCAGTGCGGCGCCAAAAGATAAAATAACGAAAAACTGACCGATCTGGCCGGGTAATAAGTTTTCGCCTATAAAGTTGATATCCATATCTAAGATTGGGATGTAGAGGAGTTTATTTTACGGTAGTGGTATTGAAAGCAGAAGATGTCTCAATGACTTCCATCTGGTCTTGATTGTATTTCGATGGGCATTTCATCAAGATCTTGGAAGCATGAAATACATTGCCATCCATCTTGCCCGTCAACACGATCTGCTCAGAACGTTCAATATCCTGTGGTTTAGATCCATTGAACACTACCATACACTCTGTGCTATCATTGTCAAACATATGAAAGGAGAAATGATTAGGATCTTTCACCGGATCGTAATCCAAAGATTTCTCTTTATTCAACACACCAACCACATACAGCTCCGTCTGCTTTTCTTTGGCTTCGGTAAACGTAGAATACGTGCTAGAATCGGTGTAGATCACCAAAATCATAGCAATCGCTACGGCAATGATGACCATCAATAAAATGGAACTCTTTTTCATATTATGCTCTTTTCGAATTGCAAAATTACGAATTAAGCAGAGAAGGAATGAATTTTACAATTTTCGCTAATTATTTAGAAATATTCTAAAGAAATAAATAAGTGATTGACAGTGAGTAAAACTCAATTATGTAGATGTTATTAATGGGTGTAACTAAATTATCACGTATCGCGCACTGTCACTATTTCTTTAGAAGTGGCTTCGACTTTGACAAATCGAGCCACCAACATGGCAGCTACCGTATCGCCCGTTGCATTCAATATGGTGGCCAAAGGATCGACCAATGCACCAATGATGAGTACAGCTGGGACTGCTTCGTTGGGAATGTTATAGATGGAAATCATCAACAATTCGCCAATAAAGCCACCATTGGGAATGCCGCCAGCGACCATGCTGACCAACAGCGTAATGCCCACGGCAATTACCAGCGTTTCTAGTTCGAAGAAATTCCAACCCAAAATAGCGAAAGCCACATAAATTTTTAAAATAGACGAAATGGCGGAGCCATTTTTATAAAGCGTATTTCCCAAAGGAATGACCACATTAGCCACTACATCGGGTATGCCCATTCGTTTTGCCGCGGCAATGTTAGCAGGCATCGTAGCCAAGCTACTACAGGTACTAATTGCCGTCAGACTGGGGGTGATATTATTACGCCAGTACGTTCCAATTCCAGAAAATCCGCGTGCTACATAAGCATACAAACTAAAAAACACGAAGAAGTATAGCAGACTAAATAGGTAATAAAAAGCCATGGGCTTGGCATAAAATCCAAAAAGTTCAGGTCCGTATGTTTTCACTTGATAGGCGAAATACGCCCCCAAACCAATAGGTCCAGCCTTCATAATGAGTGCCAATAATTGCTGCATCACTTCGCTACCGGAAGTCAAGAAACTCAGAAATGCATCGGCTCCTTTACCCGTTTTGCGTACCGCAATACCAATCAACACCGAAATAAGTACAAATGCTAATATATTTTGACGTGATAATAGTTGATTAAATTCGCTCACAGTCAGAAAACGAACGATGCGATCCCCCCATGATTCATCTGCCAGTCCACTATCTAACAAGGATTGTGTTGCGTCAGCATCAGCCACGGCGGTGACTGGCACGAGCCAAAGACCCGCGATAGTGGCTATCGCGGCGATGCAGATCGTCAAGACAAAAACAGCGGTCATCGTCCCGACAATCTTCACCAAATGGCCACCATCTTGGATGGTGCCAATGGATGCGGTGATCGCAAAAAAGAGTAAGGGTATGACAGCGACGAAAAGTAGATTCAGAAAAATCTCTCCCAATGGTTTCAGGTACGTCACCAGATCTGGCGCAAATACGCCGATCAGACTGCCCAGCACGATACCGATGAGCAGCAATATGATCGATTGATAATTTTTGAGAATGCGACGCATGCTTCTAAGTTACTGCTTTTTCATACAAGATGCACATCCATCGGTAATGTCGGATATAATCGTATTTTTGGCGCATGGATAATACACATTTTGTGGTGACGGCCGATGGCTCTCGCACCTTGTTTCAACCCGAGGTGGGCGAGCATTATCACTCCAAACATGGCGCACATCAAGAAAGTAGACATGTGTTTTTAGGTCAAGGCTTGCAGCATTACTTAGCAGGAAATCCGTCCGATACCGAAGTGAGTATTCTGGAAGTCGGTTTTGGAACGGGACTCAATTTCTTGTTGACCGCTGATTATGTCACTGCCGAAAAAATAAATCTGTACTACTGCGGAGTAGAAGCCTTTCCATTAAGCAAAGAGGTGATTAGCCAAACGGGCTATGAGGCATATATAGAGCCAGAGTTGTGGGAGAGCTTTTTGAATAGTTATGAAAAAGCGTTAGTAGGAGATCATGAGGTGAGTGCTCACGCCACATTAGCGATTGCTCATCAGAAGATATTGGATTTTGCGCCACAAAGGCGTTTTCATGTCGTGTACTTTGATGCGTTTGCGGCCATTCATCAACCGGACATGTGGACCGACGAAGTATTGAACCATGTCGCTAATTTGCTGGTGACTGGTGGTGTATTTGTCACGTATGCGATTACTGGAAATCTGAAAAGAAGTATGAAGGCCTTGGGCTTCTCGATCGAGAAAGCGCCGGGAGCGCCGGGTAAAAGGGAAATGCTGCGCGCTACGAAACTATAAAATAAGAAAGCCACCGATCGGTGGCTTTCTTATTTTATTTAGTGACTTTCTGTACCGTCAGCACCATGAGCATGTCCGTGAGACAACTCTTCTTCAGTAGCGGGGCGTACACTTAAAATCTCGATATCGAAATTCAATTTCTTGCCTGCCATTGGATGATTTAGATCGGCAACGACTGCTTCTGGAGTAACCTCTACCACGACAGCACGGAATTGGTTTCCGTCGTTGTCCTGCAAAGGCAATACTTCACCTACAGGAGGTAACCCCATTTCACCAAACATATCTGCTGGCAATTGTGCGATCGCTTTATCATCACGCTCACCATATGCGTCTACTGCGTTTAGCTCAAAAGAAGTCTTATCACCAGCGTCTAAGCCAGTGATGTTTTCCTCAAACTTAGGAAGCATCATGCCTACGCCATGTAAAAATGTCAAAGGATTTTCTGAAGAAGTTTGTTCTACGAACGTTTTCTCACCGTTTTCTTCCACGGTATGGAGTGTGTAGTTCAACGTAACCACGTTGTTGTTTTCTACTGCCATTTGTTTTGTTTTAGGAGGAGTTTAAATACTCCCCGTTACTGATTTATTAATTCTAGTATTGATGTTACGGAGTCTTGCGGAAGACTACATGTACTATGTCGACAAAGGTAGGCTTTTGATTCCAAACCCTGTCTATCAGACAACAACGGAAGTGTACTTTTTGTTCCTCCGAGTGTCAATTTGTTGGGAACATAGTGCCGATCAAGTTCCTTACGCCAGTCTGTAGCATCTTTTCCGGTAAGGGCAATTTCGTTGGTGCCGTACACCAACTCCGTGAGCTGAATGGCCCAATTAGAATATGCAGACCCGTATCTTTTAATCGAAGGAAATACATTAGCAAATATTTGTTCGGCGATCTCCGTCCATTCTTGCTTGTCGTATAGCAGCCCTAGTTTAAAAAGCTGACGTACTATCGTAGAAGCTGAGGCGGGGATAACATTATCCATAATTTCGCTCTTGCGTGCAATCAGCTTCTCGCTCGTAGCACTGGTGTAGTAGAATGTTTGTGCTGCTGGATCATAGAATAGCTGGATCGCCTGCTCAGTGATCTTTTGGGCAAAATCCAGCCATTGCTCATCGAAAGTCGCTTCGTACAAGCTAATGAAACCTTCGATGGTAAAGGCATAGTCATCTAGGAATCCACCAATTTCTCGGTTTTTATCCGCTGGTTGATGTAGTAATTGTCCGTCGGTTGTAAGGGCATGCTGGCGAATAAAATTTGCAATATCACTGGCTTGCTCTAGATATTCTGGTTCGTCGAAAACGCGATAAGCATCTACAAAACCTTTCATCAAAAGAGCGTTCCAAGTAACGATCTGCTTATCGTCTAGCGCAGGTCTTACACGGTTTTCCCGATAGGAATACAGCTTATGTTTTATTTCTTGTAGGTACTCATGCCATTCCTCGTCGGTAAATCCTGCTTCTTGAATCAGCGCTTTTTCATCTTGGCTCACATAAAGTACATTCGTGGCTTCCTCTTCCCAGTTTCCCTTCTGCGTCACATGATAGTAGTGGCGGAATAAATTGGCATCTTCCCCGAGTAGATCAAATTCCTCGTGGTTAAAGGTATAATATTTTCCTTCAACACCTTCGCTATCCGCATCTAAGGCACTATAAAAACCGCCATTAGGTGCTTTCATCTCCCGAACTAACCATGCAATGGTTTCTTCTACCGTTCTTTTGTACAATAAGGTCGGGCGATGTTGGTAAGCTTCGCTGTACAATCCGATGAGTTGGGCATTGTCATACAGCATTTTTTCAAAGTGAGGGACATGCCAGCGGCCATCTACCGAATAGCGTGCAAATCCGCCACCGACATGATCGTAAATGCCGCCATTGGCCATCTGTTCTAACGAAAAATGAACATGATCGAGAAGATCCTGATCTTTGGATAGTGCGCCGAAGCGCAAAAAGAATAACCAATTGTTTGGCAACGGAAATTTTGGCGCGCGATCATATCCACCATCTTTATAATCAAAGGTGGCTTTCCATGGTCGTACAATATCTTGCAAGTCATCTACGGTGTACTTTTCTGGAATGGCACTAATGGGCAATTGCTCTGCCTGATGTATTCCTGCCGTGAGTTTCTCTGCATATTCGATGGCTACTTCGGGGGTTTCTTCCCACATTTTGGCAATCTGCAACAAGGTGTTTTGCCAATCTTGCGGTTTGAAATACGTTCCGCCATAAATAGGACGCCCATCTGGCAAGCAAACGGCGTGCAGCGGCCAGCCGCCCGCATTAGTCATTAGCTGCACCGCAATCATATAAACCTGATCGATATCTGGACGTTCTTCGCGATCTACCTTGATCGGTACAAAGAATTTGTTCATCGTCTGTGCGATGGCTTCATTCTCAAAACTCTGCTTCTCCATCACATGGCACCAGTGGCACGCCGAATAGCCAATACTAACGATCAAGAGCTTGTTTTCTGCTTTGGCTTTCTCCAATGCTTCGGCAGACCAAGGATGCCAATCCACTGGATTGTGTGCATGTTGACGAAGATAGGGCGAGCGTTCGTTTGCTAGTTTATTGGCCATGATTGTGATGGATGAGTGCGATTATTCAAAAACGTGTTTCAGCGTTGCGGTCTGTCCGGAAAGCTGTGCAAAAGTCATATTGTCTGGGAATTCCAGATAAGCAGCGTTAGCCGTTTTCAGTTCTGCGTATTGATCTGTTAGATAATTGACTAGCGCGGAAAGGCCGGGGTTATGTCCGAAAACGAGCAGCGTAGATACATGATCAGGCACCTCATTAATAACTTTTAAGATATCCAGATGATGTGCTTCGTAAATTTCTACCGCCTGCTTGATCTGATCTACAGGGAAATTGAATGTCGGGCACATCAGTTCAGCCGTTTGAATAGCACGATTTGCGGAAGAGGAAACTATTAAAGTATGGTCATCAAAAGTGCTGCTTTGCACGATATCATTCGCTATGCGCAAGGCATCTTGCTTCCCTTTTTCAACTAAATTACGGTCGAAATCGCGCTTTGAAAAATTGGGATCTTCTGCTTTTCCGTGACGAATGATGTACAATCTTTTCATGTGGACTTAGGTTTTTATTTGAACGAAGCGATGAATTCTGAAATATCAGCTGCCGCTACATTTTCTTTCCCTAGTACTCTCACAAAAGCCGTTCCGACGATAGCGCCATTCGCATAATTTGTTGCTTTTTGATGCGTTTCTCTGTTAGAGATGCCAAATCCGATCACAATCGGGGAAGATAGTCCCATGTTTTTGATACGGGCGAAATAGGCTTCCGATCGATCTTCCACTTGTAGTTGCTTGCCTGTGGTCGCATTAGAGCTCAATAAATAGATGAAACTCGTGCTTAGCGCGTCGATCTTACGAATCCGTTCATCTGAAGTCTGCGGAGTGACTAAGAATACGTTACTGATTCCGTATTTTTCAAAGATTGGCTGATACATCTCCTCATATTCGTACAATGGAAGATCTGGAATGATCGCCCCATCTACGCCGACAGCCTGACAATCTGCACAAAATTTTTCGACGCCGTACTGCAATATCGTATTGAAATAGCCCATCAGGAAGACGGGAATTTGTACTTGTTCGCGTAGTGGCTTTAGCTGTTCGAATAGAACCTTCAGCGACATGCCATTTCGCAAGGCTTTCTGGGAGCTTTCTTGAATGACGGGGCCATCGGCCACGGGATCCGAATAAGGAATGCCGATTTCTAAGAAATCTGCTCCGCTTTTTTCTAAAGTCGCTGCGATGTTCAAGGTGGATTCCAACGTTGGGTAGCCCGCCGTATAATAAATGGATAGCAGGCGTTCGCCTTGTACTATTTTTCGAGTATGATCTAGTGTACGCATGTGTTCTTAAAAGCCAAAGTATTTCATGTAATTATCCAAGTCCTTGTCGCCACGGCCAGACAGACAAATTACCACGGTTTCGTCGCCTTTGAAGGTCATTTTCTCCAGATGCGCCAAAGCATGGGCACTTTCTATTGCCGGAATAATGCCTTCTAACTTCGTGAGTAGCAATCCCGCCTGCATAGCTTCGTCGTCTGTGGCGCTAACAAATGTGCCGCGTCCGCTTTTGAACAACCAGGCATGCTGCGGTCCAATTCCGGGATAATCTAATCCGGCAGAAATGGAATAGGGCTCAATGACTTGGCCGTCTTCGGTTTGCATCAAGATTGAGCGACTGCCGTGCAATACGCCTTCGCGTCCTAAAGCGGTCGTCGCTGCTGATTCTCCCGAATTGACGCCATGTCCTGCCGCTTCTACAGCAATGAGATTCACCGCTTCATCATCCAAGAAATGGTAAAACATGCCGGCTGCATTCGAGCCGCCACCAACGCAGGCGATAACGTGATCAGCATGGCTGCTGCCTGTTTGTTCCACCAATTGCTTACGCGTTTCTTCAGAGATAATCGATTGAAAACGCGCTACCATATCAGGGTAAGGATGTGGTCCTACGACCGAGCCGATGATATAATGTGTATCTACTGGATTATTAATCCAGTCGCGCAATGCTTCGTTTGTCGCGTCTTTTAAGGTTTTGCTGCCCGATGTGGCGGGTACAACGGTGGCGCCCATCATTTTCATGCGAGCAACGTTGGGCGCTTGGCGTTCAATGTCGATCTCGCCCATGTACACCACGCATTCCAAACCTTTCAGCGCACAAACAGTCGCCGTTGCCACACCATGTTGGCCAGCGCCTGTTTCGGCAATGATTCTTTTTTTGCCCAAACGCTCGGCCAGCAAAATTTGGCCGATGGTATTGTTGATTTTATGTGCACCTGTATGATTGAGATCTTCTCTTTTCAAAAAGATGCGTGCACCGTATTTTTCAGATAAGCGATTCGCCAAATATAATGGTGAAGGCCGACCCACATAATCTTTTAACAATTTGACAAAATCCTCCCGAAAGCTGGGATCTTGGATGATGTTTTGATATTCATTTTGTAGTTCCTCTACATTTGGGTAAAGCATTTCGGGTACGTATGCTCCGCCAAACGGACCATAATATCCCCGATCATCTACTTGATATTGGCTCATGATGAATTATTTTAAGTGCTTTTTTTACTAAATCTATGTCTTTGAGGCCGGGGGCAATTTCCAGTTTAGAGTTGAGATCTAGCCCGACCATTCTACTATCTTTTCGTTTTAATGCGGGCGCCAAGTTATGTACGCCGATGCCGCCGCTTAATAAGTAAGGAGTTTTTCCGGTGTATTTATCCAATAAATCCCAATCGAAGGTGTTTCCGCTGCCACCGTGAGTAGGTGTTTTTGTGTCAAATAGAAATAGGTCTACCACATCGCTGTATGCATCCAGTATGCCGAAATCGAAGTCCGCATTTACACCAAAAGCTTTCCAAACTGTCAAGCCTTTGTTTTTTACCTCTTGGCAAAACGTTGGAGATTCCTGCCCGTGCAATTGAATTGCATCCAGCTGAAATGCTTGCTGTTTTTCTACTATTTCTTCTAATGGCTGATCGACGAAAACCCCCACTTTGGCTGTGTCGTGTTGATCGAAAATCTGCGGATCCAGATTCCCAGCAAATCTTGGCGATTTTGCATAAAAGATCAGGCCGATATAATCTGCCGGCAATTCAAGTAAGGATGCAATGTTCTGGACATCCTTCATTCCACAAACCTTTACCACTAATTTCTTATCCATTGGTCAACTTCAATAAGCTATTAAGCGCTTTCTTTCCTAATAAGGATGATTCTGCTTCATAAAAGCAGTCTCCGAAAGTTTTCTCCGGCTCTAGTGTTTTGATGGCAAAGGCCGCATTTGTCAATACCACCTGATTCTGCGCATCGGTTCCCTCTCCGTCAATGATTTTGCGAAAGACGGCGGCCGATTCGGCTGGATCGCTGCCCCCGCCGATCTGCTCTGCCAGGACTGGATCGAAGCCAAGATCTGAAACCTGAAAATAATGCTCGCCTGCATTGTCAATCACTTTAAAATCGCCCGTCAGCGATATCTCATCGTAGCCGTCCAGCGCATGCATAATGCTGTATTTCTTTTCGCCACCTTGATAAAGGTAGGCATACAAACGAGCCAATTCTAAACTGAACACGCCTACGGACTGAAATTCTGGATTTGCTGGATTGGTCAAGGGCCCTAGCATATTGAAAAAGGTTTTGACACCCAATGCGCGACGAATCGGCGCTACGGTTTTCATGGCCGGATGGAAGAGGGGAGCATGTAAGAAGCAAATATTGGCTTCATCCAACTGCTTTTGTAGCGCATCGCGATCGCTAGTGAAGTTGTAACCCAATAATTCCATCACGTTAGAAGAGCCACAACCGGAAGATACACCCACATTCCCATGTTTGGCAACATGGTAACCAGCGCCTGCAACTACAAAGGAAGCTAATGTAGAAATGTTAAACGTGTCTTTACCATCTCCGCCAGTACCACACATGTCGATAAGTCGATAGCCGGGAAATTCTATTTTAAGGCACAGGTCGTACATCGCGTCGCGAAATCCCTGTAATTCTTCCACTCGAATACTTCGCATGCCGTAAGTAGTCATAAAAGCAGCAATTTGGTGACTATCGTATTTGCCCGTAGCAATATTGGTCAATATATCATAAGCCTCCTTGCGGTCGAAGGATTTGTATTCGAATAGATGGGATAATATTTCTTTCATCTGTATTTATTTCGCGTTTTATCACGCTGTTTGAAGTACGCTTGCTGGTTTATTTCTGCTTATCAAGCGCCATTCAGGTCATAAAAAAAGGCTTGCCAAAAAGGCAAGCCCACTATTTCTATCAGTATAATTTTGAAGACATAGGATGTTGCCACAACGTTATCCGTTATGCCACCACCATGCTTTAAATGTACTGTAATTTCTCATGTTTCTGTAAAACAAATATTGCGAATACTTTTTGATAAAACAAATAATTTGACAATCAATACGTCACAAAATGGGCACGATTTCCACCTTTTGATACTAGTGTAAAGGAGGCGATCTTATTATTTTGTGTTAATAACGCCGTCATTTGGCGCTTGCCAGAGTACAAAAAGACCATATCCGCGGTGTTTTTTCCTTCGGTATCAATGTCTGCGACTTCCTTTCGTGGCATCTCATTATAAGTTACGTAACGAATATCTTCAACGCGCTTGCTCATCAGGTTCAGTCGTATTTCTGCCAAGCTGGCTAGTAAATAGTCATACATTTCATCATCAGCATCTTGTACGAGGACGTGCTTACTTAGTACAATATCCAAAGCGAGATCCGGATTGGCCAAATCTGCGATAAACTGCTGTGCGGTGCGTAGACTATTGGATCGCGTTGTCGGTGCAGCGACGGTATCCGTATTGATTTGCATGGCTTGAGTTTGCGGCGTTTTGTCGCGCTTAATACGCATCTGCGCAAAAATCGGTAAGCTGATAATCGATAGTAGGAGCGCAAGTAAAGTCTTTTTCATTCCGGTGTTTTTTGTTGGACAGGGATTTGGTGTAAAGGATTAAAAAATTACATGATAGCATATGGAGTCGGGTGTCCATGATGTCCTCTTCGCGCGAAGGTACGAGAACGCGATAAAACAAAAGCCGCTTGATTTCTTGTCAAGCGGCTTTTTAAGGTCTAGTATTCATCTTCATTGAAGAAGAAATCATCCTTAGTTGGATAGTCTGGCCATATCTCTTCGATATTTTCGTATGGCTCACCATCGTCTTCTAGTGCCTGTAGGTTTTCAATAACCTCTACCGGTGCTCCTGAACGAATTCCGTAGTCAATTAACTCGTCTTTCGTAGCAGGCCACGGCGCATCTTCCAAATGCGAAGCTAATTCAAGTGTCCAATACATAGTCTTCTCTATTTAAGCTTGTTACTTTTCGCAAAAGTAGCAAAATAGTTGTTTTATGCAACTCTTATCACAGAATGCTGTCTTATTAAATAGTAACTATCTATTTTACAGGTGATTATTTTTTTTGTGACATAATGTTTCTTGCATGCGATTGTAGGTCAAATCCTCTATAGAGGCCAGATTTTCGGTCATCACATTGTCTGCCACAATAGGTTTCAACACGGAAATATGAATAGTGCCAGGCTTCGAGCCATATTTGCCGCCATCATCCCATAATAACTGCCATGCATTGTGAATCACGATAGGCAATACCATCACTTGATTGTCTTTGGCTAATCGAAAAGGTCCTGACTTGAATGGGTGTAACCGTGGTGGGTATTCGTCATCGATTTTCCCTTCGGGAAAAACGACCAGTGAGCGTTCTTTTTTTAGTATTTCACTTCCTCGCTGAAAAGCTCGAAAAGACGACATACGGTTACTCCGATCTACTGGCACATCAATACTGCGAAAAAAGAGGGCGGTTACTGGATTGCGCAATAATTCTACTTTTCCTAAAAATGAAAATGGCTGCGGACATAAATGTGTCAATACGGATATGTCCAGCATAGAAGTGTGATTGGGGCATAGCACATAAGGGCGAGACCAATCGATGGGCACTTCAAAATGAAATTGAAAACGAATGCCGGCCGCGGCCGCACTTATGACGCTAATCCATTTCCGAAAGAAAACCAGCTGGTTGTAGTAACGATCGGGTTGGCGTGTCAAGACTAAAAGAATCGGCAAGAAGAGTAAAAAGCATAAAAATACCATGCTCAAATAGTAGATCCGATGTGCTTTTCGTAAAAATAGCTTCATATAGCTTGATGCCTCAACCTGTAGTGACGTGCCGATAAATGGAAATGTAAAATAAAAAGGGTTCGTAAGCTGACTGCTCCGAACCCGCCAAATTATTTACTTAATTCCGTAAAGTATTTGTGAAACAGTGGAATGGTCTCAATACCTTTCAGGTAATTGTCTATACCGTATTTCTCATTTGGAGAATGCAGGTTGTCGCTATCTAAGCCAAATCCTAATAGCACGGTTTTGATGCCCAATTCTTTTTCAAATAAGGCCACGATTGGGATTGATCCGCCACCACGTGTTGGGATCGGCATTTTGCCAAATGTTTCGTGTAAAGCTTTTTCTGCTGCTTTGTACGCAATGCTGTCCGTTGGTGTTACCACTGGTTCACCCCCGTGATGCGGTGTTACCTTTACCTTTACCGATTTTGGAGCAATACCTTCAAAATGCGATTGGAAAAGTTCGGTAATGCGTGCCGAGTTTTGGTTAGGTACCAAACGCATAGAGATTTTGGCAAATGCTTTAGAAGGTAATACCGTTTTCGCACCTTCACCAATATATCCGCCCCAGATACCGTTCACTTCCAAGGTTGGTCGTGTACCAGCGCGCTCAATAGAAGAGTAGCCTGCTTCGCCCCAGATCTCATTTACACCAAGATCAGCCTTATATTCTTCAACATCAAAAGGTGCTTCGTTCAGCGCTTTTCGTTCTGCATCCGATAATTCTACCACATCATCATAGAAGCCCGGAATGGCAATATGATTGTTCTCATCGTGCAACGAAGCAATCATTTTGGATAAGATGGTCGCTGGATTGGCGACAGCGCCACCATAAACACCGGAGTGCAAATCGCGATTTGGTCCAGTGACTTCCACTTCCACATACGAAAGTCCACGCAGTCCCGTTTCGATAGATGGCTGCTCTAAGCTGATCATGGCTGTATCAGATATCACAATCACATCAGCGCTTAGACGCGCTTTGTTTTCTTTGACGAATGTACCTAAGTTAGAGGAACCTACTTCTTCTTCGCCTTCGATCATAAATTTGATATTACAAGGTAGCTCTTGCTCGCGCATCATGTATTCGAATGCTTTTACGTGCATGTAAAACTGTCCTTTATCATCGGCAGCGCCACGCGCGTAAATCTTACCATCGCGTACCGTAGGCTCAAAAGGGGGTGTATCCCACAATTCCAATGGATCGGCCGGTTGCACATCGTAATGGCCATAAACCAAAACGGTCGGTAAGTTAGGATCAATTAATTTTTCTCCATATACAATCGGATAACCAGCTGTTTGACAAACTTCTACTTTGTCTGCGCCCGCTTCCTCGAGTTTCTGCGCCACGAAAGCCGCCGTTTTTACGACATCTTCCTTGAATTTGGGATCTGCACTTACAGATGGAAAACGTAATAGCTCAAATAATTCTGCCAAGAAGCGATCGGTGTTCGCCGATACATAATCTTTAATTTTTTGCATGACTTGTTGTGTTTCCACAAAACTACTGAAATATTTTTTGTTAAAAATTGTAACATTATTCGCTTTCGCGCGACAAAGTTTAATAGAAGGGTTCATAGTCTACTGTGAAAGAAAAAATGTGCATGCTGTAAGAAGGATAATTCTGCACCCGACTGACTGATAAAATTAATTTAATACATGAAAAAATTTGCTATTCCTTTAGTAATTGTGCTAACATTCTTGTGTGCCTTGGGAGGGTACGCGCAATCCAAAGTAGGCGGTAAAGTGGTAGACGATACCGATAAAACCGGCCTTCAAAATGCCACAGTTATGCTGTTGCAAGCGAAAGATTCCATTTTAGTAGACTTTACTCGCGTTGACGAAAGTGGGCGCTTTAGTTTGACAAAATCCGATTCGCAAGATTATCTTTTGATGATCAGCTACCCGAAATATGGTTCGTTCTCACAGCTTTTGGAGAAAGGGGCTGGAAACGTGGATATTGGGGAAGTAGGACTTACTGGCGTTGCTAACTTAATTGAGGAAGTCATGATCACCGGTCGTATTCCTGTGGTCATTAAAGGTGATACGATTGAATACGATGCGGGTAGTTTTACCACCGAGAAAAATGCCAAGGTCGAAGATTTGTTAAAAGTACTTCCGGGTATTACCGTCGATGCGGCAGGAAAGATTACCGCTCAGGGAAAGACGGTGGAGAAAGTATTGCTAGATGGTGAAGAATTTTTTGGAGATGATCCCACACTAGTAACCCGCAATATTCGTTCGGATATGGTCGATAAGGTACAGGTTTATGAAAAGAAATCTGATTTGGCAGAGCGTACGGGGGTGGATGATGGCGAACGTATTCAGACCATCAATGTCACGCTAAAAGAAGACGCTAAAAACGGCATGTTTGGAAAAGTAGAAGGTGCAGTCGGTAATGATGACTTTTATATGGGTAAAGTAGCTGTCAATAAATTTAAAGGATCGCGTAAAATCGCTGCTTACGGTTTAACTTCTAATGATGGAACAGTAAGTCTTGGTTGGCAAGATGAAGAAAAATTCGGACTGGAAAGTGATCAGATGCAGATGTCGGATGATGGTTCTATGATGTTTTTTGGAAGCGGTGGCGACGAATTTAGTTACTGGAATGGTCGCGGTCGTCCGAAAGCCCTTAACACTGGTGTTAGCTTTATGGATCGGTTAGGCAAAAGAAACAATAAGCTCAACCTCAGCTACAAGTTCGGTCGTATCGAAAATAATGAAATTACGACAGGATTGAGTCAACAGAATTTACCCAACGGCACATTTAATCAAAATACGTTAAGTGATAACTATGTCGAGAATCAACGTCATCGCTTCAATGGTAGATATGATTGGAATATCGATTCATTAACCACCTTGATCGTGAAGTTATCTGGTACACGCGGACAACGCCAGTCCAATGATTATAGCGAAGCGTTTAGTGTCAACGAAGCAAACGTGCGTATTAACGATAATACAACTCGATTAGTCACCGATGCAAAGACCTCTAATATCACTTACGACGGTTTGCTCACGCGCAAATTTAACAAAGTTGGTCGCTCGTTATCATTACGCGTGGCGGGTAACGTCGCAGATGACACCGGTGATTCATTTCTAGATGCTACCACAAATCAATTTAATGCAGATGGGACATTGGTAAATACCAATATTACGGATCAGTACAAAGACATAGCGCGGAACTCCAATAACTTGCAAACATCTGCTACGTACACGGAGCCTATTACCGACAAATGGAGGACATCGATCGGGTATACATTTAATAATTCTAGAACTCATTCTATCAACAACTCATTTAATGCGGATGCTAATGGCGATTACACGGTGTTTGATGAAGAATTTAGTAATGACTTTAACTTCAATACTGTTCGTAATGCCGGTGATCTTTCCGTCGGTTATAAATCGGATAAGATCGAATTTAACTTTAATAATAATCTGCGTAATGATGATTTATTCCAGCGCAATAATCATCAAAGTATGGAGCTGGATCGTGGTTTTCTTACCTATAATCCTTCTGCGCGCATTCGTTATAATATCACGAAAGCGAAGATGATTAGTCTCAATTTCAACCGAAACAATATCTTGCCATCGTTAACGCAGATTCAGCCTCTGCGCCAGAATAATGATCCATTAAATATTGTAGAAGGTAATGCTGATTTGACTCCGGCTCAGAGCAATAGCTATAATTTGTCTTACAACTCCTGGGATCTATTGAAAAATACGTGGATGTTTGCTTCGGTTGGATTTTCTCAGCAATATAATGCAATTCAGCAAAACGTGAATATCAGTGAATCCGGTGTGCGTACGATCATATTTGATAATATGCGCGAACGGGTAAATAACAATGCAAATATCTGGACAGGTATGGGCAGGACTCTAATCAAAAAATACAAAATTGACGCGCGCTACGGTGTCAATGGAAATCTCAATGACAACTACAATTTCTTGAATGGTGACCTGAATAGAAACCAGAATTACAACTACGGTTTTGATTTGAACATTGAAAGAAATACCACAAAAACCATTGACTTCCGTGTCGGTGTCAATCCAGGGTGGAGACGTTTAGCTTCGTCTCTACAGCCACAATTCAATAGCTCCGGTTTTACCTTGGGTTCCAATCTCTGGTTTAAAGCTTATTTGCCATGGAAAATACAGTTGTATGGAACGGGAAACTATACGTACGAAGCACCTACGGAAGTATTCGATCAGAGCTTCACACGGTTTATCTTTACTCCAGGTGTTTCAAAGCGCTTCCTGAAGAATGAAACGTTGACGGCGGAAGTGTATGTAAACGATGTGTTTAATCAAAATATTGGTTTCAGCCGTTTTCAGCAAGCAGGTATGATTTCTCAGCAGAATTACAATACGATCTCCCGTTTCTTTATGGTGAAAGTATCTTGGGACTTCAGTATGATGGGTGGCATGTCTGCCGATTAATTAGTAGAATTTAATGACGATGAAAAATCAAACAATGAAAAAGATATTACAGCTATTAGTGCTTGTTGCGTTGTTGCCCATGTATTCGGCTACCGCTCAGTACGCCTACTTTCCACAAGAAGGAGTGATTACCTTTGACAAGACGGTGCATATCAAAAACTTACTCAAACGCCACGTTACTTCCTTGAAAGATGGCGACTTTCAAAAGCGCTTTATCGAAGAACTGATCCCCAAGGTGAGCGAAACAATTGTGTTGAAGAAGAAATTGTCTTTTAGTGGCCAAGAAACCAACTGGGAACCCATTAAAGAAACCATGAATCCAATTGTTACAAACCTGCTTAATATGGGCTTGGTGGATTACCAAAATACCGCCTATCAGAATATTAAGACAGATGAAGCACAATCCTCTTTCGACTTGGCCGGCTCCAATATTTATGTCAAAGATTCACTATTAAATGTGAAATGGAAAATCACGGATGAATACCGTGAAATCGCTGGCTATTCGTGTCGTCGTGCCAATGGTGTCGTCTTAGATTCGGTCTACGTGGTTGCTTTTTACACGGATCAAATTCCCTTGTCTGCCGGACCCAATGTAATGCACGGTCTACCGGGGATGATTTTAGGTTTAGTCGTTCCAGAGCAACATTTTAACATGTACGCCACCAAAGTAGATTTCTCTTCTCCGGTAATTAAAACCAACATCGGTGGCAAGCGCGCTACTGCGATGACGCGACGTGAGATGGAAGCCAAAATGCGCGAGACCATGGGCAATTGGCTGTCGGAAAAACAGCTGAATTTGCTCTTAGCAGCTATGCAACTTTAATATCCTCCATAAACGTAAAACGCTCCTCTTTCTGAAAGAGGAGCGTTCTTTTTTTGTTATTATAAATAGTTTAGACGATGAAGTTCCAGCCAAATGGATCTTCAATCTTGCCGTAGCGAAGATCATTCAAGTATTGGAATACTTTATTCGAAAACTCGCGCGTTTCTACAGCAGGCAATTCGTAGTCCTTACCATTGTATCCAATCTTAGAGATATGCGTAATAGTTGCTGCAGTACCAGCAGCAAATGCTTCTGTCACGGCGCCGGATTCAATACCTTCGATTAGTTCAGCCACAGATACCTTGCGTTGTTCCGTTTTCAATCCCCATTTGTCAGCTAGCTCGATGATGGTACGGCGTGTTACACCATGCAAGATGGTGTCGCCATGTGGTGTAATAATCGTATCACCGATGCGGAATAGTAAATTCGCCGTCCCAGCTTCCTCGATGTATTTATGGTCACGCGCATCGGTCCACATCACCTGATCGTAACCTTCCTGGTGCGCCAACTCTGTTGGGTACAAGGCTAATGCATAGTTTCCAGCGTTTTTGGAAAAACCAACGCCACCATCTGCGGCACGCGTGTAGTGTGTTTCAACTTTTAAACTAATTGGCTTGCTGTAATACGCACCAACTGGCCCTGTAATGATGATGAATTTATAAGAGTCTGAAGGATGTACGCCCAGCGCCGCTTCTGTGGCAAACATAAATGGACGAATGTATAAAGAAGCGCCATCCTTGCTAGGTACCCAGTTTTGATCTATTTCCAGCAATTGCTTTAAGCCATCTAAAAAGATTTCTTTCGGCACCTCTGGCATCTGCAATCTTGCCGCAGATTTGTTAAAACGTTCCCAGTTTTGATCTGGTCTGAAAATACTCACCCGGCCATCATCGAGTTTATAGGCTTTAATGCCTTCAAAGATGGATTGGCCATAATGCAATGCGGACATAGACGGGCTGATCGAAATATTTCCGTAAGGTACGATGCTCACTTCATTCCAAGTGCCATTGCTGTATTCTGCAACAAGCATGTGATCAGATAAAATCTTGCCGAAAACCAAATTGTCAAAATCGACGTCAGCAAACCTGGATTGTGGTGTTTGCTCTATACGAATATTAGTATTGCTCATTGCTAAATTATTTGTGCTGAATGCCTGCAATTTAGGGAAAAAATTAGAAAGGAGACGATTTCTTTTTCGCTGTGCGCAACGTTATTAAAATAAATTTATTGCATTTGGGATAAAATTAAACTACCTTTGTAGCAGATTCGGATATTAACCGTTTAATAGAAAGAATCAAAACAATTACGAGGATGAATACGATGCAAGTGCTTCAAAAAGAGAATGTTAAGCAGGAACAAAAAGTAAATATGATTCAATTTATCGCAGGATATTTTGTTTATCTCTACAAAGTAGCGGTACGTCCCAACTGATCATTTAAGCGTAATTCCATTAAAATAGGCTCCAAGTAAGTTCGATCATTCGCTAAGCGAGGAACTTTATTTTGTCCGCCTAACTTTCCTCTAGATTTCATCCATTGATAGAAAGTATTGACAGGTGCATTATGCACAATAGGAAAAGTCAATGCCATATCTTTGTGACGCTTAGCATCATAGTCCGAATTTATCTCTCGTAATTTCGCGTCTAATACTTCGCAAAATTCCCGAAAGGAGCTAGGTTGCTGCACAAACTCAATAACCCATTCGTGAGCACCAGCTTTACCGCTATCAAAATATACCGGCCCTGCCGTGTAATCTTTTACCGTAGCTCCCGTCGCCACACTAGCCGCTTGAATAGCCTGATCTGCATTATCAACGATTAATTCTTCGCCAAACGTATTAATATAAGCGGTGGTGCGCCCTGATATTTGAAATCTATAGGGTGATAATGACGTGAATTTGATCGTGTCACCAATCATGTAGCGCCACAATCCCGCGTTCGTAGATATAATTAAAGCATAATTTTTACCTAATTCTACTTCACCTAAATTATACGTTTTCGGGTCAGCATCGCCGATGTTTTCCATCGGGAGGAATTCGTAATAAATTCCGTAATCCAACATCAACAACAAATCTTCAGAATCGGATTGATCCTGAATACCGAAATAGCCTTCTGATGCATTGTAATTCTCTAGATAGTACATGTCGGTGGAAGGAATCAATCGCTTGAATTCTTCGCGATACGGTTTAAAACTGACACCGCCGTGGCCATAAAACTCCAAGTTCGGCCAAACTTCTAATAAATTACTTTTACCCGTAATTTCTAAAATACGTTGCGCCATCACAATATTCCAAGTAGGTACGCCAGCCAAGCTGGTGACATCTTCTTCGATAGTGATGCGTGCAATCTGATCGATCTTATCTTCGAAGTTCGGGTTTAGCGTTACTTCCAGTGTTGGGGTGCGCTTGAATTCTGCCCAGAATGGTAGATTACGAATCAAGATCGAGGATAAATCGCCAGAATAAGAATCACTGCTAAAATTGTTGAATTGCGAAGATCCGCCAATCACCACCGATTTGCCATTAAACACCTTATTTTCTGGTCTATTATGGCAATAGATGGAGAGCATATCTTTGCCACCTTGATAATGACATTCGTCGAGGGCTTCACGACTGACGGGAATAAACTTGCTACGATCGGCCGTAGTTCCCGAAGATTTTGCAAACCACTTGATATCCGAAGGCCATAAGATATTTTGCTCTCCCTTGATCATCCGATCTACGTGTCCTTTGATCGAATCGTACGTTTGTATCGGTACGCGGTTCTTAAAGTCCTCGACCGAAAAGATGCTTTTATAGTCGTGCTGTTTGCCCCATTCGGTCGCTTCCGCAGTAGATATCAGGCTCTGAAACCATTCTTCTTGCACATCATGCGGATATTTCATAAAAAGCTCAATCTGATGAATGCGCTTTTTCATAAACCATGTGAATAATGAATTTAGAATGGCCATATAGGTTTAGTGTAATGTCGGTAGCTACTAATTTAGAGTTTTTTTCTTCTCAACTCAAAATGTCGACCGAGATAAAACTTGCGCGCCAATTCGTTGTCCGCGATTTCCTCGGGCGTACCCGTTAGCATGATCTTACCTTCGGTCAATAAATAGGCGCGATCCGTGATCGAAAGCGTTTCCTGCACATTGTGGTCGGTGATCAAAATTCCAATGTTCTTGGTTTTCAGCTTGGCTACGATCGTCTGAATTTCTTCTACAGCAATCGGGTCTACACCGGCAAAGGGCTCATCCAGTAAAATAAAGCTGGGATTAGCCGCCAATGCTCGCGCAATCTCCGTACGTCTACGCTCCCCACCGGAAAGTAAGTCGCCTCGGTTTTTGCGTACACGATGCAGGCTAAATTCAGTTAATAATTCCTCGAGTTTTTCTTTGCGTTCTTGTTTGTTGGGGTAGTGGATTTCTAACACAGCGAGAATGTTGTTCTCGACCGTGATTTTGCGGAATACAGATGCTTCTTGTGCCAAATATCCGATTCCGCGCTGTGCGCGCTGATACATGGCATCTTGAGTGATATCTACATCGTCCAAGTAAACGTGCCCATCGTTGGGTTTAATCAAGCCCACGATCATATAAAATGAAGTCGTTTTTCCGGCACCGTTCGGGCCTAGAAGACCAACGATTTCGCCTTGCTCCACTTGAAATGAGACATCATTTACAACCGTACGTTGCCGATATTTTTTAACTAGGTGTTCCGCTTTTAGTATCATGTATCCAACTTCTTCACCTACAAATATATCGGTTAATATCGAATTGCCTTAATGTTCAACTGTAAATTCTTCCGGGTTTTCCAGGTGTTTTCTTCAATGGTATAGCAAATATCAAACCGCTTACCCGCGTTGATATGCGCAACATGCTCCGATAAGCCGAAGGCAATGCAAGAAAAAGGTGCGCTATCTTCTTGTACAACAGTCATCTTGATATGATTGGCTCCCACAATATGAGCCTGTCCTTGTACCGTGATGCCTTTGGAGATGAAGGTCGGCTGTTCATTTTGTGGCCCGAAGGGCTCAAATTGTTTAAGTAGGCGAAAGAGTTTCGCATCGATCTCTTTCAAATGTATCGCTAAATCAATGGAAATTTCCTGTGTGAGCATCTCCGGTGTGATACTTTGCGTGACCACCTCTTCAAAGCGTTGTTGAAACAAAGCGACATTTTCTACCGGCATAGTCATGCCAGCAGCATATTTATGGCCACCGAATTGCTCCAACAAATCACTGCACGATTCGAGCGCTTGATACAGATCAAATCCCAACACAGAACGAGCAGAGCCTGCCACATGCCCATTGGTTTGTGTCAAGATGATGGTCGGGCGGTAATATTTTTCCGTAAGTCTTGACGCCACAATACCGATTACGCCCTTGTGCCAATCTGCTTTGTAGAGCACGGTCGAATTACGCTTTTGCAGCGACTCGTCCTCGGCAATGAGTGCCATGGCCTCTTCGGTAATTCGAAGATCCACATCTTTACGCTCATTATTTTGCAAGTTCACTTTTTCGGAAAATACTAGCGCATCTGCAACCGATTTTGAAGTCAGTAGTTTCACGGCGTCCTTGGCGTGTTCTATACGGCCAGCGGCATTGATGCGTGGGCCGATTTGAAACACAATATCATTGACTGTAAAAAAGTCTTTGCGATTGTTGGATAGCTCGATCAAGGCACGGATGCCGAAGGAAGGATTGCTGTTCAGTTTTTGCAAACCAAAATGGCACAGCAGGCGATTTTCTCCTGTGATAGGCACGATGTCTGAAGCAATACTCACCGCCACCAAATCCAAGTATTGGTAAGCCATTTCCATATCCATATCATTCGATTGGATGAAGGCTTGTATAATCTTAAAACCAATGCCGCAACCCGATAGTTCTTTGTATGGATAGTCGCAATCCACGCGTTTTGGATCCAGTACTGCCAAAGCATCAGGAATCGTGTCGCCCGGCAAGTGATGATCTCCGATGATAAAATCAATGCCTTTGGCTTTTGCATAAGCAACTTTTTCGATTTCTTTGATGCCACAATCCAAAGCGATGATCACGGTGTAACCGTGCTCTTGCGCATAATCAATACCTTGGTACGAAATGCCATAACCTTCCGCATAACGATCAGGAATGTAATAGGCTAATTTGGTATGGAATTGATGAAAAAAGGTGTATACAATCGATACAGCTGTGGTGCCGTCTACGTCATAATCGCCATAGACCAAGATTTTTTCCTTATTCGTGATGGCTTGCGTAATTCGGGCGATCGCCACGTCCATATCTTTCATCAGGAAAGGATCGTGCAAATACGACAGAGAAGGTCTGAAAAATTCACGTGCTCCTTCGTACGTTTCGATTTTTCGATAAGCTAAAAGGTTGGCAACTACGTCACTTACTCCGAGTTCATCGCGTAAATGTCGGGTCGCTGCCGCATTATTTTTGGGTTTTAGTAACCACCTTTTTTGCATACCTTTGCTTTGTGAAATCACGGTAAATGTACGGTTTTAAACACGTAATCGCCTAATTTCTACGTCCTATACCTTTACGCTGCGGTGTAAAGTACATAGTAACAACTATATAGAATGATACAAGCACATTCCCTATACGAAGGATCTTTTTCGGTTGATGCCAGTAAAGTTTTTGTTCCCTTCGATCCAGAAAAAGATGATCCCAAAGACAGACCAGCTTCTTTATTCGTTCACGTAAGACCTTTTTTAGTAGAAACGAGCCATGGTTTGGTCGTTATCGATGCCGGTTTGGGCGAACGTACAGCAGATGATCAATTATTGATCCATCATAATATTGAAAAATTAGGCTTTGATCCTGCGGACGTGAAATACGTGCTGATGTCGCATTTACATAAAGATCATATGGGCGGCGTGGTCGATGTTCAAGATGGATCTACGCGCATCACATTTCCAAATGCAGAATACATCGTACAAGAGAAGGAGTGGGAAGCGGCCTACAGTAGCGAATCAGCCTCGTATAGAAAAGATCTGTTTCGCGCTTTGCAGCGCAGTGGCAATTTGCACTTAGTAGATGGAGATGGTGAGCTGAATGACGAGATTTCGTACGCGATGACGGGCGGGCATTCGGAGTTTCATCAGGTATTTCATATCAAAACGGGTGGTGAACATTATTTCTTTGGAGGCGATGTGCTATCCGAACCGGGTGAAATTTTTCGCAACTTCGTGGCGAAGTATGATTTCGATGGAAAGAAATCACGCGATTTGCGCACTGATTTTTGGGAAAAGGGAGCGCCAGAAGGATGGTTGTTTTTATTCTACCACTCCAAAACGATACAAATCGGTCGTCCAGAAGAAAAGGAAGATGGAACCTTCAAATTGATCGAAGTTGCAGAATAAGTACATTTGTGAAAAATATTATATCATTAAAAGGAAGTAAATCATGTCGATAGTTAGAGAAAGCGATCTGATAGGAATCGGGAAGAAGTACGAAATTGATACAGATGCCGGTGACCAGATGGTAGTGGTTATTCACGACGACGGTCGTAGAGAACTGTACCGCCACGAACGTTCGGATCATGAAACACATTGTGTCATGACGCTTTCCGATGAGGAATCGCGTCACGTAGCTGGTATTTTGGGCGGACTTTCTTATAAGCCTAAAGCCTTGGAGACGATTGAAGTCGCGTTGGATGATCTGCGTATCGAATGGTACAAAGTAGGCGAGTCTAATGACGGCGTCGAGAACAAAAGCATTGGAGAGTTAGGAGTCCGCCAAAAAACGGGAGCTTCGATCATTGCGGCGATCAAAGACGATGATACCATCATCAATCCGGGTCCAGATTATGTGATCACCTCTGGTACCACTTTAGTGATTGCCGGAAAAAGAAACAATATCAAATTGCTGAAAGAAATTTTGCTATAACCTAACTTGTATTCATGCTGAGTCATACCTTAATATTAGAAATCGGAATTGCTGTTTTATTAGTGGCGCTAGTGGGCCTATTGGCCAATAAGCTGCGTTTTTCTGTTATTCCCTTTTTTATATTGATTGGTATGGTGTTGGGGCAACATGCGCCTACCTTCGGAGCGGTAGATCTTACTTTTACCGAAAGTAAGCCCTTCATCGACTTCATGGGGCGATTGGGCGTACTATTTTTATTGTTCTATCTCGGTCTAGAATTTTCTGTAGGCCGACTCATGAAGTCGGGTAAATCCATCGTATCCGGTGGATTATTCTACGTATTGCTCAACTTTTTCTCCGGTTTATTTATCGGATGGATGATGGAGCTGCCCTTCAAAGAGATGATGGTGCTCTGCGGTATCATGACGAGCTCTTCTACCGCGATCGTAGCCAAGGTATTGACCGATCTAAAGCGTACGGCGAATCCAGAAACAGAGGTGATCATGGGCATGATTATGTTCGATGATTTGTTCATCGCCATGCACATTTCCTTTTTGTCGGGATTGATCCTGACGGGATCTACGTCGATTTTGGCGGTTGCCGGAACTTCGGCATTGGCTTTGACGTTTATTCTTACTTTTTTGGTGCTGGGGCGTAAGTTAGTGCCAGCGATCGACAAAGTTTTACAGGACAAGACTTCGGAGCTTTTTGTGTTGATCATCTTTAGCTTATTATTTGTCATTGCGGGTTTCTCCGAAACTATTCACGTGGCCGAAGCGATCGGTGCGCTGATGGCAGGTTTGGTATTGGCCGATTCGAAATACATCAAAAAGATTGAGGGCATGGTATTGCCTTACAAGGACTTTTTCGGCGCGATGTTTTTCTTCAGTTTCGGACTGTCTATTGATATGTATTCTCTGAGCGGTGCAATCGGTTGGGGCGCAATAGCGGCCTTAATTACTGTGGTCGTGAATGTGGCTTCGGGATATTTTGCGACCAAATTCTCCGGATTGAAACCGAGGAATGCCGTGGATATTGGTTTCACATTGTCGGCGCGTGGCGAGTTTTCAATCATCATGGCCAACATTGGTAAAGCCGGTGGTTTGTTGCCGGTTGTACAATCCTTTGTAGTCGTGTATGTGCTATTGCTGTCTATCATTTCTCCATTACTTACCAAAGAATCGAAAAATATCTGGAATGCTTTAAGCGGTTCGTCGAAAGACGTGAAACCGGTTCGTAAAAAGTTGAGTGACCTCGAAGCACTTTCGGAGCTCAACAAAAACGCGCAATCATAGCTGTGACTAAAAGGCTATGATTGCGCGTGGATAAATGCGTTATATCGCGCTTAGATTAATCTTCGTAGCCGAACCGTTTTAGGTAATTCTTCTTACTTCTCCAATCGGGCAATACTTTCACGAATAATTCCAAGAATACTTTTCCGTCGATAAATTCTTCAATGTCTTGACGAGCGTAGGTACCTACTTTTTTGATCATAGCACCTGCGGTGCCGATGATAATGTTTTTCTGAGAATCTCTTTCTACAATAATCTCTGCTGCGATCTTGGTAATCCGTCCTTCTTCTTTGTAAGAAGTCACGACCACTTCTGTACTGTATGGGATTTCTTTATCGTATAATTTGAAAATCTTTTCCCGGATCATTTCCGAGACAAAGAAACGAACCGATTTATCGGTAAGCTCGTCTTTCTCGTAATAAGGTGGGTGTACAGGCATTTTCTCCTTGATGTAAGCCATGACACCGTCTACATTGTATTTGTGCAATGCAGAAAGGGCAAAGACCACGTCAGGGTTTATCTTTTCTTTCCAGTACGCTGCTTTCTCTTTAACCTCCTCTTCCGAAGATTTATCTACTTTGTTAATCAATACGGCGACTGGAGATTTTGTATTACGCAGTTTCTCCAATACATCCTCTTCGTCATAGCGCTCATGAATGTCGGTCACGAAAAGAATAACATCGGCGTCGATAATCGATCCTTGTACAAAACTCATCATCGATTCCTGCAAGGAATAGTTGGGTTTGATGATTCCCGGAGTGTCCGAAAAGACAATTTGATAATCCTCTTCATTCACAATACCAATAATTCTATGCCTAGTTGTTTGTGCTTTAGGAGTGATGATAGACATCTTTTCCCCCACTAACGCATTCATTAACGTTGATTTCCCCGCGTTCGGCTTACCTATTATACTTACGAATCCAGCTTTATGAGACATTTTTCATTTTTTATTTGCTTTTCAAAAGTACAAGTTATATCTTTGTGAAACAATTCAGGAAAGCAATATCTGCGAATAACACCAAATAAGCGCAGAATCTATAAAAATATATTGCGGGGTGGAGCAGTTGGTAGCTCGTCGGGCTCATAACCCGAAGGTCGCACGTTCGAGTCGTGTCCCCGCTACTAAGAGCCGTTCAGAGATGAACGGCTTTATTTTTTGTCTTTTTTCCAACTTCCTAGTACATATCTTGTTACAATTGATAGATTCCGCTCGCGCACCGATTTTTCGTTGTCGCGGAATCAATGTTGCGAGTATTGAGCCAATCTGAAGTTATGAAAGATGTAAACCAATTTAATTAGATCGGTTTCCCACGGTGATAGTCATTGTTCACGCAATGAACGATCCATTGCATTCTATTTTTACTTTTGGTTTATTTTTTGTTGCGGTATATCATTCATGGTCATATAGCCAATTTATTATGAGAAATTTCCATCAAAAAAATGTGTTAATTACGGGAGGAGCGTCTGGAATTGGCAAAATAATGGGCGGACTATTCTTAGATCGTGGTGCTCGGGTCATTATCTGGGATATAGATCCTAAATCGATAGTGGACGAATTTGTAGAGCGGGGAGAGATCTTTGGCTATTCCGTAGATATAGCAGATCAAACAAAGGTGCAGCAAGCTTTTGAAAAAGTAAAAGCAAACCACGGAGTAATTGATGTGTTAATAAACAATGCCGGTATCGTGGTTGGAAAGTATTTTCACGAACATACTGAGTTAGACATTAGGCGTTCTATGGATATTAATGCATTAGCACCTATGTATATTACCAGTTTATTCTTGCCGGATATGATCGCACAAAATAATGGCTCCATATGCAATATTGCCTCTTCGGCATCTTACATATCTAATCCGAAGATGTCTGTATATGTGGCAAGCAAATGGTCTATATTTGGCTGGTCGGATAGCTTGCGTATTGAGATGAAGTTATTGCAGAAAAATATACGTGTAACTACCGTCACGCCCTATTACATTAATACGGGTATGTTTGATGGTGTTCGATCTTTGGTACCGATCCTCCGCCCTGAAAAAGTAGCCAAAAAAATTTTACGTGGTATAGCTTCTGGTAAACCGATTGTCAGTATGCCGTGGAGCATTCATTTCGTGCGATTTTTTCAAGGGATATTCCCCATCCGGTTTTTTGATTGGTTTGTGGGCGGTGTATTGGGTATTTATAAAACAATGGACGATTTTAAAGGACGACAAAATACGTAGCGATGAAAGATTCGATCGAAAACCTAGTAAACGCACAGCGCGATTTTTTTTGGAGTGATGCCACTAAGCCAATTGACTTTAGATTGCAACAACTTAAGAAGCTTAAAAGTGTGATAAAAGCACATGAGGATGAAATGATTGCCGGTATTGCATTGGACTTCAAGAAATCCGAATTTGACACCTATACCAACGAATTGGCCTTGTTGTACCATGATTTGGATGAGGCGATTCGAAAATTAAAATCTTGGAGTCGAATCCGTCGTGTCGGTACAAATATGATCAATTTTCCAGCACGTAGTTACATCATTCCCGAGCCACTAGGTGTTGCTCTGGTTATCGGTGCTTGGAATTATCCCTATCAGCTTTCCCTTGCACCAATTATCCCGGCAATAGCCGCCGGCTGCACTGTGATCTTGAAACCCAGCGAATTGCCTAGCAATACGAGCCGCATCATGGCCAATATGATTGCCAATAATTTTGATCCAAACTATCTGGCAGTAGTAGAAGGAGATGTAGAAACAACGACCACCTTGTTGGAGCAGCGCTTTGACAAGATTTTTTTCACGGGAAGTACCACGGTTGGTCGTATTGTATACCAAGCGGCAGCAAAACATCTTACGCCTGTCACGCTAGAGTTAGGTGGGAAAAGTCCGGCCTTTATCACCGAAAGTTGCGACATGAAAATGTCGGTAAAGCGATTGGTATGGGCAAAGTTTCTAAATTCAGGACAAACCTGCATCGCACCGGATTATATTTTGGTACACCACAAGGTTAAGCAAGCATTCTTGGATGCTTTATCAGCAGAAATGAAAAAGAATGAGTTTAGCTTCGAAGCGGGGACCTTGGTACAGATTATTAATGATAAAAATGTGGATCGGTTGGCCAAGTTAATTGACCCGACGAAAGTATATGCTGGAGGCCGTGTGGATCGGGAAAGCCGCTATGTAGAACCGACAATCTTGAATGATGTGAGCTTTGATGATCCGGTAATGCAGGAAGAGATTTTCGGACCTATTTTGCCTATTATTATTTATGATGATCTTGCTGAAGCGATCCATCAGGTGAAGCGATTGCCAAAACCGCTATCTTGCTATGTATTTACCAATGATAGCAAGATCAAGAAACGAATTCTGCAAGAATTATCATTCGGTGGCGGTGCTGTGAATGATGCGGTCATGCATATCACGAATCCCAAACTGCCTTTTGGTGGCGTGGGCAATAGTGGCATGGGAGCCTACCATGGCGAAGCGGGCTTCAAAAGCTTCACACATTACAAAAGTGTGCTCGATAAACCCACTTGGATCGAATTTGGTTTTAAATATTATCCCCGAACAGCTTCAAAACTAAATATGATTAAGAGATTTTTTGGGTGAAATAGAAGATGCCGGATCGCTAGATATTATAAAAGTCAACATGGCTACAAAACGCAAAAGTATCCAAAACTCGCCGCTGACCGTAGTGGCACAACGGTAGTGCATCCCCTTGCTATTGCCAATCCGCTAAGACGGCATTTTATGAGTTGGAAGGATGGTGCTTTAACGAAGTATTATTTCATGACTAATGGATTTTACCGCCGACCTAGCGTTCAGACTGCATCGTGCCTCGCGACGGCTAAAAGAAAGTATATTTTATATAATCCTAGCAGTATAGCGGATTGATTTTTTTGCTTTGCTCAATTCATCTAGATTGATCGCGTTTCGGAACTCGTTGTCCGTTGTTGTTTGCGCAGCATCTACTTCCGTTTTGATTTTAGAACCGGTATCCGCATTAGTTACACCAGTTGTCGTGGCCTCATCCAAAGCGACTTTTATCTTTTCGGTATATTGTTCCGTGTAGCGGTTGTGCTTGCTGTATTGAAATTCCAACTGATTGATCAAACCCACAAATTCTTCTAAACGATTATTGGCATCCTTTAGGTCATTACCTTCATCGGTGATCAACATTTGATCATAGTTTACGCGGTTTCCGGAGCGATTTTTCTGCTCAAATTGAGAAAATAAGGTCACCATATAATTCTGATCTAAACGTAGAAAGAGTTTGTTTAGATATTCATCAACACTCTCCTTATCCCCTCTAGCTTCAGGTTCCAAGCCCACTTTCTCTGCAAAATAGCGAACCTGATCATACAGATTGCGTTGTAGTAAGCCCAACTCTTGCCGTTGTATATTGAGATTGTAATCAAATTCGGTATTGGCTTCGGCCAATAAGTTATAAAAGCGAATGTAACCATTCAACTCGTTCTCCATCTTGGCAATGGTTGCTTGATCGACATCATCGGTCATGATACTGGTGCTGCGCAAGAATCCCATCACGCTACTTGTTAACTGTGCCGCAGGCGATACCACCGGAATAGCACTCACGATCGGATTTTTGGCAATTGAAGTAACGCCGTCATAGATCTTGGAAGCCATATTTTTCTTTTTAGGCTTCACATTGTCCTCTACCAAAGACACGACTTTTTGATCAAATCGAAATCCCAGTTTGTCGCTTTCAGGATTACCCAATTCCTTGACCAATGGCTCGAACGAACGGCTTGATGGATAGTTTTTCATGACTTGGATCTTAGTATGTAAGAGGCGGTAAGCGTTCGTCGCGTTTTCCAGATTTTGACGTACGATCATGTACCGATTTTGGGCATCCAGATCCTTACTCGCCATCAACATATTGATGTTCTCGGTATTGTTCTTCAGCTCCCGCGTCATGCTTTCTACCTGCTTTGTGAGAAGTGCAATGGTCTGGGCATCTTCGCTTTGTGTAATCATGTTGCTATTTTGCAACAAGGTACTATCCTGTTCCTGACTTAGAGCCGAGAAACAAAACCCGCTCATGATCACTAATAAATAAAAATTCTTCATCATATCCCCATTGATTATGGCCAAAAAGTGGCGTAATTCATTGTATGTATTCCATTTACAACAAAATAAGTAGTGTGCTGTTTTAAACAGGGGCGTTTTATGATGGAGAAGCAGACAGTTAGCTGCACTTTTGGGGATTAAATGTTATTTTTACAACATGTCTACGATATTAATAAAGAATGCACAAGTCGTCAACGAAGGCGAAATCAAGGTATTAGATATATTTATAAAAGATGGCCGCATCGAGCAGATCGCGCCAACAATTGATAAAGCCGCTGCGCAAGAAATCAATGCAGAGGGATTGCACCTCTTGCCAGGATTGATCGACGATCAGGTTCATTTTCGCGAACCAGGGCTTACTTACAAAGCAGATATCGCTACCGAAAGTCGTGCAGCGGTAGCAGGTGGAACGACATCCTTTATGGAGATGCCAAACACGGTGCCCAATGCTTTGACACAAAAGTTGTTGCAGGATAAATATGATATTGGACAAGATAGCTCATTGGCCAACTACTCCTTCTTTATGGGAGCAGGCAATGATAACTTAGAAGAAGTGCTGAAAACCAATCCACGCGATGTATGTGGTATCAAAGTATTTATGGGATCTTCTACGGGGAATATGCTGGTGGACAACGAAACGGCGTTGGCCAATATTTTCCAGAATGCACCGACTCTTGTGGCAACACATTGCGAAGACGAAACTACCATTCGTAGGAACATGGCCGTTTACAAAGAAAAGTATGGCGAAGATGTTACCATTGATATGCACCCAGCCATTCGTTCGGAAGAAGCGTGTTACCTGTCTTCCTCCAAAGCGGTCGAATTAGCGTTAAAGTACGATACCAGATTGCACATCTTGCATATTTCGACCGGAAAAGAGACCCATCTTTTTAGTAAGGATATTCCGTTAGAGAAGAAACGCATAACTGCCGAAGCCTGCGTACATCATTTATGGTTTTCGGATGCAGATTATGCTACAAAAGGAAATTTCATTAAGTGGAATCCAGCGGTGAAAACAGCAGCCGATCGCGATGAAATCTGGCGAGCCGTATTGGATGGACGGATCGATGTCATCGCTACAGATCATGCGCCACACACTTTTGAAGAGAAATCGCAACCTTATTTACAAGCGCCCTCAGGCGGACCGTTGGTACAGCATGCAATGCAGGCCTTGTTGGATAAGGTCAAAGAAGGGCGATTGACATTGGAACAATTGGTGCAAAAAACAGCGCACAATACGGCACAATGTTTTCAGATCGAGCAACGCGGATTTATCCGCGAAGGATATTGGGCAGATTTGGTATTAGTGGATCTGAATAAACCTTATACCGTGACAAGAGAAAATATTTTGTCGAAATGTAAATGGTCTCCATTTGAAGGACACACCTTTAGCGCCAGTATCGAGCATACGATCGTGTCGGGAAATGTGGCCTATTCTAATGGAAAAATACAAGAAGTAGGATCAGGACATCGGATGCTTTTTGATCGTTAACAAAACGGGGAGTAATAAGCAAGATCTGACAGGCGTGCACGTGTTAACACATTATAATCATAAAAACCATGGGTAAAGTTATTTTGTATATCTGCCTGCTTGGGCTGCTGACAGTTAGTTGCCAGCAAGTAGATAAGACCGTCACATCGTTTAAAAAAGACTATTCATCGGCCATGACACTTACGACTTCCGAATGGGATTCGCTGTTTGCGACCTATCGCGAACCGGCGATTCAGCACCGACGATTCAAACATCAGGAGGTAGATTCGCTGGTGCAGCAGCACGCGCAGAAAGGCATTTTACAAGTAGAACGAATCGGTGCATCGGCCGCAGGCCGATCTATTTCCGAATTGACCTACGGAGAGGGAGATATTAAGGTGATGCTGTGGTCGCAGATGCATGGCGACGAACCAACCGCGACGATGGCATTGCTGGATATTTTTAATTTTCTCGAAGGCCAAGAAGATGATGGAGATTCCCTGCGCAATTTGTTGAAAAACAAACTGCAGATCCATTTTATTCCCATGTTAAACCCCGATGGAGCAGAGATCTACACTCGTCGGAATGCGCAAAGTGTGGATCTGAACCGGGATGCACGCGCGCAGCAGACGGTGGAAGGCAAGCTCTTGGCAGCACGTGCCGATGCTGTAAAACCTGCTTTTGGTTTCAATCTGCACGATCAGTCTATTTATTACCACGTGCCCGAAACCCAAAACCCAGTCACGATATCATTATTAGCACCAGCTTACAATCCGGAACGCGATATCAACGAAACGCGCGGCAATGCCATGAAGTTGATTGCAGGAATCCAACAAATGGTACAACAGTATATGCCTGATGCGGTGGCAAAATACGACGATACGCACTCGCCGCGAGGCTTTGGAGATAATTTTCAAAAATGGGGAGCATCTACGGTGCTCATCGAATCGGGTGGATTAAAGGGCGATGTAGAGAAGCAGCAAATTCGTAAGCTCAACTTTATTATTATCCTCAATGCTTTGATGCAGATCGCAGAAGGTAGTTATGAGCAATATGAAATTACGCAATATGACGATATCCCGTTTAACGGCTCTTCTTTATTGCACGATGTCTTTATTCACAACCTAGAAATTGGCTCAGATTCTATTCCACTCCGCACGGATATTGCCATCCGCCGAGCCGAGAATACCATCGGTCGTGATTACTTTGTGCGCGGTTGGGTGGAAGATTTAGGCGATCTGCAAGAATCATTTGGATACGATCAAGTAGATGCTTCATCATTGCATTTTGTGCAAGGTAAAGTGTCAGATAAGATGATTTCTTCGGTGAAGGAGTTGTCTAGATCGCAGGCATTTGCTTTACTAAAACAAGGATTTATGGCTGTTCGTTTAAATCCCGCAGCTGTGGGCAGCGCCGAACAATTTCATAACCTACCCATACATGTATTTAGTCAACCAACATTTTACACCACTTCACGAATCGACTTGGGTGGGACAGCTAACTTTTATTTGGCAGATGACGCCGGAACATTGCGGTATGCCGTGTTGAATGGTTATCTCATCGACTTAAGTCAACCCCTAAAAGAAACCTTTAAAAATCGAGTGCTCTAATTACTCGTTAAGCGATTTATTTTATATCTTAGGTTAGTCAACCTGACTATTTCTAATCTCGGGAATTACCCTTTTTTAGATTAATGTGAGCGGCTTACGCTTTGCGTGAAAGCAGCATTTGGCTACATACTAGAAAACCATTATTAATGAATCGTATTATCTTCCTTTATCTGGGCTTCGTGTCCTTATGTGGTATGACCGCTCAGGCACAAGCGCCGTCAGATTACAGCAACAAGCAGCAGCTGGCACAGCGCGTGAAAGCATTGGCATCGCGTTATTCTCAATTGGTAAAATTGACTTCTATGACTAAGACTTTGGGCGGCTCCGACATTTGGATGCTATCCATAGGTACGGGAAACTTGGAGCAGAAACCTGCTGTCGCTGTGGTTGGTGGCGTATCTGGAGATCACTTATTTGGTGTGGAATTGGCGGTTGGATTTGCTGAAAAATTGTTGGCCAATGCTTCGCAAGATAGCATTCGTACTTTGCTAGATCAGCAAACGTTTTACGTTTTTCCAAACATGAGCCCGGATGCTACGGAGCAATATTTTGCCAAATTGCAGTATGAACGTACGGGCAATGCACGCCCATTGGATTATGATCGCGATGGCCAAAAAGGGGAAGACGGGTACGACGACCTAAATGGCGATGGCAAGATCACTTGGATGCGTGTGCTTGATCCAAGTGGTACCTATTTGCCTAATCCAAAAGATCCAAGATCAATGATCTTAGCCGATCCGGCAAAAAATCAGCGCGGTCAATACCTAGTGCTTTCCGAAGGACTGGACAATGATAAGGACGGACAATTTAATGAAGATGGCGAAGAGGGTGTAGCTTTTAATAAAAACAACACTTATAATTATAAAAACTTCCAACCAGGAGCTGGAGAGCATGCCGTATCGGAGCTAGAGAATAGAGCTCTGTACGATTTCCTATACGATGCATTTAATGTATATGCAGTCGTGTCTTTTGGGTCGGAGAACAATCTTTCCACACCACAGCAAGCTGGGCGTGGAGGGGAATCGGCACCTTCTGGAAGTCGCCGGCCAGGTGGTCGCATGATCAATAGCTGGTCGGAGCGCGATGCGCAAGTTAATGGGGCTGTTTCGGACTTATATAATAATATAGTACAACTCGGGGACGCGCCAAAGCAAAAAGCTGGAAATGGCAACTTTGCTGATTGGGCATATTATCATTACGGGAGATTAAGCTTTTCTACGCCGGGATGGTGGCTGCCTGATACCGAGAAAGATCCAGTGGCTTCTTATTTCAAATGGGCAGATGCGCAAGGAATAACGGGCAATTACACACCGTGGAAAACTATTTCTCATCCTGATTTCCCGAACAAAACGGTAGAAGTAGGCGGTATTCATCCATTTGTACTTCATAATCCGCCTTATCAAATGGTCGATAGCTTGGTGGCCAAGCATACGGACTTTGTAATTAAGCTGACGGATATGGCGCCCATGATTGACATCGTGGACGTGAAGACGGAGAAATTGGATGGCGGACTTACACGCGTTTCGGTGAAGGTGCTGAATAAAGGTGCCTTCCCAACTTTGACGCAGGTGGGCGAGCGTAGTTATTTTCTGAAGCATGTGGCGGTTGAAGTCAAGACTGGTAGCGGACAGAAAGTAATCAGTGGAAAGAACCGACAAACCATCAACGCACTGGAAGGACATGGATTCACCGAATTGAGCTGGTTGATCCAAGGAAGTGGAAAGCTAGCCATAGAAGCAGGCAATGCTTCCAGTGGCAAAAAAACAGTAAACGTATCACTCTAATTAGCCGCAGAAATCATGAATTTATATAAGTATACTATCGTAATAAGCTTGGCGGTACTTTGTGCTACTCAGTCATTGGCTCAGAAAGCAGAAAATATATTAGCTGCGGCAGGTTCGCCGGCCAATCCAAAGGTATCGATCAGCTGGAATCGCTACCACGACAATACCGCTTTATTGGAGATCTATCGTAAGATGGCCTCCGCACATCCTGATTTGGTAAATTTGGAATCCATCGGCAAATCTGTCGAAGGGCGCGACCTGTGGTTGTTGACTATTTCTGATAAGAAAAAAGGAGAATCTGCGACCAAGCCGGCTACTTATATTGATGGTGGAATCCATGCCAATGAAGTGCAAACGGTGGAGTTTGCCTTGTATATTGCTTGGTACGTGACCGAGATGCACGCCTCAGGGAATCCATTCTTCCAACAATTATTGGCAGATAAAACCTTTTACATTGTGCCAAGCATTAGTCCAGATTCTCGTGATAACTTTATCCACGGGCCAAACACGCAACATTCTTCGCGTACGGGGCGCAAACCTTTGGATAATGATCGGGATGGTTTGGTGGACGAAGATGATTTTGATGATTTGAATGGTGATGGGCATATCACGCAGATGCGTAGAAAGAGTGATTATGGCCGTTTCATCACCGATCCGGCAGATCCACGTCGCCTTATACCAGCACCTGAAGGACAGCAAGGTGTTTACGAATTGCTGGGTTATGAAGGTTTGGATAATGATGGCGATGGTTTGGTGAATGAGGACGGTGTGGGCGGATATGACCCGAACCGCGATTGGGGCTGGAATTGGCAGCCGAATTATGTGCAGAGTGGCGCGTACAAATATCCATTTTCTTTGCCGGAGAATCGTGCCGTAGCCGACTTTATCATGGCGCATCCAAATATCGCAGCAGGGCAAAGTTTCCACAACTATGGTGGTATGATTTTGCGTGGACCTGGTGCACAGGATGATGAAGATAATTTCAGACCGGCAGATATTGCCGTCTACGATGCCTTGGGCAAAAAGGCGGAGTTGTTAATTCCTGGTTATCGTTACATCGTCACGTATAAAGATTTGTACTCGGTGTATGGTGGCGAATTTGACTGGATGCACAGTGCGCGAGGCATTTTTGCCATGAGCAATGAGCTGTGGATGGCCAACTATTATTTCCAAAAAACCGGACAACAGCCAAATGATTACGCGAGTGCGCAAAATGAACAATACATATTTGATCAATTTCTGCTCTTTGGCGATGGCTTTGTCGAGTGGACTCCCTACGAACATCCGCAATATGGCGCGATCGAAATTGGTGGATTTAAAAAGAACTACGGCCGTATGCATCCCGGATTTCTGATGGAAAGCGATGCGCATCGCAATGCTTCTTTTGTGATTTATCATGCATACCATACTCCAAAACTGGAAGTGTCTGAAATTTCCGTGAAGGATTTGGGAGCTGGTTTATCCGAAGTAACGGCGGTCATTAGAAATCAGCGGATTATTCCGACTCATTCATCGTTGGATGTGGCCAATAAAATTGAAGTACCTGATGTAGCTTCCTTGACTGGAGGAACAGTGGTTGCAGGTATGATTGTCAATGACCGAGATTTCGGAATGACAACTGAGCAGAAACGAGATGCAGCGAATATTCAAATACCAAACATTCCTGGTAACGGCACCGTGACGGTGCGTTGGATTGTGAAGGGAAATGGGAAATATACCGTAACCGTGAATAGTAAAAAAGGTGGGAAAGCAGCTAAGACAACTTAGCCGCTTTCCACTTTATTTCTTCTTTTTCTTGTCTTTGTACGACCCAATCAGATATGCATAAGGTTTCAGGCTGGGAACATGATCGAACACGATCAATAAAATGCCCAATAGCGGTATGGCAAGTACCATGCCGCCTACACCCCAAATTAATTCCCCGACGACGAGCCCAATAATCGTAAACAGCGGATTGATGCGCACTTCATTGCCTACGACCAATGGTTCTAACAAGTAGGTTTGAATAAATTGCACCAGCAGATATACACCAATAACACCAAGAATCATTTTGCTATCGCCACCTTGCACTGCGACCGCCAATACGGTGAAGGAGGTGCCCAGTAAGTTTCCTACAAAAGGAATGATCTCCATCAGTCCGCAAAATACCGCGAAAAAGATGGCGTTTTCTACGCCTAAAATCGAAAATCCTATACCATACATAATCCAAAGCGCGACGATCATCTTAGACATGCCACCTAGGTAATGTTGTGCCACGCTAGCCGATTCATGCAATACTTTGGTGGTTTTGTCGCGTTGATCTAATGGTACAAGCAACAATACAAAATTTTTGAGCTGTCTTCGGAAAGTGATGAAGAGAAAGGTATACACCATCACCAGTATGGTATCTACGGCTATACTCATCGTGCCCGAGGCGAAATCCATGAGCACGCTGCTAGTATTCCCTCCGGAAGAGGAGGGACTTTCTACTATTTTCTGTTGCTGCTGTTGATCTATTCCTAAGCTGTTTTGTAGCCAAGCGCGAAATTGCGCTATTACTTGGGTCGCTCTTTGCTGCAGCTCGTCCATATTTTCGGAGAATCCTGCTAGCTGCCAACCCAGCAAAGTCAATACACCAGCAAAAAGGAGTACAAATCCTACTAATGCGAGCAGTGCTGCGACACCACGCGGAATCTTGAATCGTTCTAGCCATTCACATACTTTCGTCAAAAGCATGGCTAAAAGACCGCCCAAGGCAAATGGAACTAAGAAAGGTTTTCCGAAATATAGGAGCGCGATGCTCAATCCAAATAAAGCAAGGATCAGAACCGCTCGCTCTAGCTTCGTTTGTTGTCTCATCTGCAAATTGCTCTGTTTTTCGTGTAGAAAGCTGCTCTATCACGAGCAGTCACAGATGAGAACAACTAATTATAAGATTAGTTTCGGATTATTTGATAGTAAGCGCGGTGCCTTCGAATCGTACGCCTTCCCAGCCATGCAGCATAAAAGCCCGAATATTCTGATGGTCATTTCCATTAGGATCATCTAATACAGCGCGGTAATGCTCGGCAAAGAGTTGCAAAGTGTCTTCCTCGCTTAGCGATTTGATTAAGGCGAATTGCAATACCTTGGCACTTCCCTGATTTTGCGTCGCTTCATTGTGGATCTCCCCGTTCCAAAACGCTGTTGGCGTATGATTGTAAGCAGACTCTATGTAAGCGATTACATCCGTAAAAATGAGTTTTCCGTCTTTCAGGTCTTGTAATAAAGTATTTTTCATGATAAATATGAGCAGTAAAATGGAGGTAGTCGTTATAATGCGACCTCGTTTTCTTCGATCCAAAGACCGTCTCCTTTGATGATGTTGATTAACTCGTCTAGTGCGTTGGCCGAAGATACATTTCGTTTAATGACTTCTTTGCCACGATAAAGCGTGATCTTGTCGGGGCCAGCACCGACATAACCATAATCGGCATCAGCCATTTCTCCCGGGCCATTCACAATACAGCCCATTATAGCTATTTTGAGGCCTTTTAAATGATTGGTTCGCTGGCGAATCATCTGCGTAGTATCTTGCAAATCAAATAGCGTACGTCCGCAGCTCGGGCAGGAGATGTACTCGGTTTTAGAAATTCGGGAGCGTGTAGCTTGCAAAATCCCGAAGGATAGCGAAGCTAATTTATCGACTGGCGTTGCTGGAGAATCGATCCAGATGCCGGATCCTAATCCATCGATCAACAGCGCACCAAAATCCGTGGCAGCATAAAGCTGAATTTTAGAAATAGGTTCTTCGGGATTCATAATGTCGCCGACCGGACCGCTGAAATCTTCCGCCGAGTAGCTGCGTTTTAGAATCACCGGGTTTGACAAACCTAATTCCTGCATATTAGCAAAGAACTGACGTTGGTCCGCCATACCATGCGTATAATCCGTTTCCAGAATAAATACCACCGTTTCATCTAGCGCCATGTCAGCAAAGCTATCCGTTGCTAGATCGCGATTGCTGATATACACCATATTCAGCACAGGGTCTTTATGGGTACCATGATTAAATTCTGAAAGCGTATAGATGGGATGGATATTTGCTCGTTCTTGAATGTTAAGCCAAGTTTGGTAGTTGTACAACTGTTTCAAATTGCCTGGCATGGCAAACGAAGGCAAAGCGTCTCCAAGAAATACAAAATCTACCGATTGATCACCCATATGAAACTTGTCCAGTAGCGCATCATAGCGGTATCCGACTTGGGTTAAGATAAATGGATCTTTCAGGTTTTGTTGAGATAGATCAATGATGACACGTGGCACTAATGATCCACCCACAAAGGTATTTACTTCGGACGCTTCGTACGGGTTTGTACGAGATTCTTCCTTCAAATGCAGAATCTCTCGCGGCGATTCTTGCGCGATCTGAGCCTCCCTTTTGCTGTACCGATTTACCAGCGCTCGCGCGACTGGTGCTTCCTTCTCTGGCTCTTCGGTGAGCGAGACACGAACAGTATCTCCCAAACCATCTTCCAGCAAAGTGCCGATACCGACTGCCGATTTTACACGGCCATCTTCACCATCGCCTGCTTCGGTAACGCCAAGGTGCAACGGATAATTCATGTTTTCGGCGACCATTTTCTCCACGAGTAAACGGTACGCTTGCACCATGACTTGTGGATTGGAAGATTTCATCGAAATCACTAGATTATAGTATTGTAAATCTTCGCAGATGCGAATGAATTCCATGGCTGACTCCACCATACCATCTGGTGTATCGCCATAGCGGCTCATGATACGGTCGGAGAGAGAGCCATGATTTGTACCAATACGCATAGCCGTACCATACTCTTTGCAAATCCCGACCAGAGGTGCAAATTTCTTGTAAATCCGCTCCAGCTCGGCTTGATATGCCGCATCGGTGAAGTCAATTTGATCAAATTTCTTTTTGTCGGCATAGTTTCCGGGGTTCACCCGTACTTTTTCGACTATGCGAGCAGCAACTTCTGCAGCGTTTGGTGTAAAGTGTATATCTGCCACCAAAGGGACTTCATAACCTCTGGCACGTAGTTCTTTCTTGATATTTTGCAGGTTTTCGGCTTCCTTCATACTTGGCGCCGTAATACGAACATATTCACAGCCTGCATCAACCATTTTGATGGTTTGCTCAACCGATCCGATCGTATCCATGGTGTCGATCGTAGTCATACTTTGGATACGGATCGGATTATCCGCGCCCATCGGTATGTTGCCTACAAAAACCTCGCGCGTCCGAAACCGGCTGTACGCCAATTTGGTATTACAATATCCTCCAGTCAATCGAGTTGAATTTGGTGCTTCCATCTGGCACCAAAGTTAGCTATTTTTAAAACTAATAGGTGTTAATAGAACATGAATTTGCAGCGCCATTCAGTTCGATGTCGTACTTCAATGAGGCGGATTGATAATTCTCGGTTTCATAGACGCCCTTGCTCACCTTCTCTGCACCTTCATATCGCGTTGACGACATTACGTTTTTGCCAGTCACGCGGTAAGCAGCACCTTTTGGTACGCGTAAGCTTAAATTGGAGGCTCCGGTATTGATTTCTATTTTGGTATATTCTAATGAAGGTTCTCCAAAAGTAAGCCCAATATTACTTGCCCCAGCATTGATAGCCAAAGTCTGAAAACGATATATAGAAAAATCAGCTTTGAAATTGACAGCACCTACATTCAATTCTAAATCCCACACTGGCGCGGGGTTTAAATAAAACTCTACCGTATTTTTCTTTGATCGGCTATCGTTGTGCTTCGCTTCAAAAACGATCTCTTTCTCCTTAGTTCCAGATTCATCGAGTCTAAGACCAACGCTAGGGCTATCCGTCCAAGCCGCGATTAGTTTAGTGGAATCTTCGGGACTTACCAATTTGAAATTAGCAGCACCGCCATTAAGATGTAATTTTACTTGTTCTATCTCTGTGCTATAATCTAGCGCGACACGCTGGCTTTGAGCTTGCGAATCTATGCCGGCTTCGCCGCTAGAGAAGTCGTGGTCGCTATTTGTAGTACCTTGATATACTAAAAAAGAACAGATCAGAACATTGCAAACGGTACTGATCAATACGCCATGAGGTCGATTTTGCAATAAAAGTGATATACCAACCGACACAATCGCCAGCGGCCAGTACTTGATGATCGCATAGAAATTGAAATGTATAATATCCATATTGTGGAGCAATATGATTGCTCCAATAAACACGAGCCAGATTCCAGTTGCAATTTTGTTGTTCATTTTTGTGATGTTTTGGTCTAATAGGATCAAACTTACGAGCTAAAATAGTGTAATAAGCCCTATATTAGGCTATGTTATTCAAATTTTCGGTAAAGCTCCGCGTTTTGTCGGTAAAGAAATAATAAACAAATTTGTATATTAATAGTATCGTTGAAACATTTTCTGTCAAATAGAGTTAGCTATTTACAGTATAAATTGTCCAAACACGTCATTTAAACAGCTGAATATGTTTTTCTATTATTTCGGGGAATATCTCCTATTGTTGCAACAAGTGTTTCGCAGACCGGAGAAATGGAAAATCTACCGGAAAGAGATTGTGCACGAAATGAACGAGATAGGCGTAGGATCGCTTGGGTTAATCGTTATTATTTCCAGTTTTATTGGAGCGGTAATGACGATGCAGATCGCCTTCCAATTGGCTTCTGATCTGATTCCTACCTCCGTAATTGGACAAATTAATCGCGATTCAAATATCTTAGAATTAGGTCCTACTATTTCGGCGCTTGTATTAATGGGAAAAGTTGGATCTGCGATCTCTTCTCAAATCGGATCTATGCGCGTCACCGAGCAAATTGATGCGTTAGAAATCATGGGAATTAATGCTGCGGGCTATCTTATTTTACCTAAAATAGTTGCGGGTATTATTATGGTGCCCGTGCTCGTCACGATTGCTATTGTCTGCGCTTTGGTGGGTGGACTAATCGGTGGAGCTCTTTCGGGAGCGGTATCTCCAAACGATTACATTCTTGGAATTCGAGATTCCTTTAATGGATTTACCGTCTCTGTCGCGATGGTCAAAGCCGTTGTTTTTGGGTTTATCATCACTTCCGTGCCAGCGCACAAAGGTTTCCATGTGCGCGGAGGCGCTTTGGAAGTAGGGCAAGCAGGTACGCGTGCTGTTGTGATTGGTTGTATCACTATCCTTGCTTGTGATTATATGATAACGGCCTTAATGTTATAATTAATACTATGATCGAAATTCAAAATATCAATAAATCCTTTGAGGATAATCACGTGCTGAAAGGCATTGATGCCATTTTTGAGCCCGGTAAGGTGAGCTTAATTATTGGAGGTTCAGGATCCGGAAAAAGTACCCTGCTCAAGTGTATAGTAGGTTTGCACACACCAGAGTCCGGAAAAGTATTTTTTGATAAGCAAGAATTTACTAAGCTTAGTTTCGAAGAAAGAGTGCCTATTCGAAAAGAGATCGGTATGTTATTTCAGAATTCTGCCTTGTTTGATTCGATGACGGTCGAGCAGAATATCGTGTTTGCTTTAGATATGTTTACCAATATGAGCCAAGCTGAAAAGCTAGATCGCGCAAATTTCTGTTTAGAAAGAGTGAATTTGGCGGGAAGAAACGCTTTATTTCCAGCGGAACTATCGGGTGGAATGAAAAAAAGGGTAGGAATTGCGCGTGCGATTAGCATGAATCCGAAATATTTATTTTGTGATGAACCCAATTCAGGCCTGGATCCTGCTACCTCCATATTGATCGATGAACTAATTCAAGAACTTACTGAAGAGTATAATTCTACTACCGTAGTGGTTACACACGATATGAATTCCGTTATGGGAATTGGGCAATATATTTTATTCTTGCATAAGGGACAAAAGTTCTGGGAGGGCTCTAGTCAAGATATGTTACAGGCAGATATACAAGAGTTGAATGACTTTGTATTTGCAAGTCCGCTGATGCGTTCTGCAAAAGACAGTTTAACAAGTCATTAGTGTGAATTTTCAGTATTATTTAGAAGGTGGTTTATTCTTAATATAACGCTTTACGTTTCCTGTTTTAAAATATTCTAACTCACCTTCTCTACAATATGCTGTAAGATATACGGAGAATTTGTTACTCACACTCGTGTCATAATCGAGTTCTTCCAACACTTCAGAAACACGTCTTGGTGTCGTGAAAAAATCTGATTCTGAGACAAGTCTATCAAGCTTAGTACGTAGATCAATTCGACTTTTGGCTTGTGGTGATATATTATATAACGGGGTAAGATCGATGTCTTCAGAAAAAAACTTACGCGGCTGAAAATTTAATGCTCGACATACTAATAAAAAGTTATGCATGGTTGATCCTGAGCCTCTTTCCATCGCGGCGATTGTGGTCATAGTGAGCCCCGTCATGCTGGCAACATCCCGTTGCGAATAGGATAAATATTCCCGACGAGATCGGAGCAGACCCCCGAGTTTCCTTAAAATTAATTTGTTTGATTCAGTCACGTTGCAAAATGAATAAATATTCTCGCAAAATGGGAATAAACAAAATCTATAATTATTTGCTTAGTCGAATATTTTGTTTACATTTGATTTCAAATAAAGAATAATAATTAATTTTAAAGAAATTTGAATAGAATTCGTAGGATTTCATGAATGGTTCGGTGAATATTAAGCCGTAAAATTTCCTGTTTATATCGTATAAGCGTTCCGGGATAGAACCAAAAAAAATAACTTAGATACACTTAAACAAAAGTGGAGGTTTCTTGTGATGCCGCAGGGTGAGGATTTTATTCGCTCACTGAGCAATTTTCAAGAATATTAATGGTCTCTCATTGATTGATTGGATATTGTACACAACAGCGTCCGCAGATTTTGTAATTCGGATTCTAATGAGTAATGTATTGACTTTTTTTGAAAGCTCAAATTTCGAACGGCGCGGCCAAGCGCGAAATCAAATAAGTTAATGGTAATATTATGAGCATAAAGCAAACGATGTATTCTTCGCAACAATATGTAAGCTTTCTGAATAATGGTGAGGAGAGAGCATTGGATTATTTTTACAAAAACTACTATAGTGATCTATTTGCCAAAGCACGGTTAGCTACTGGGGATGTAGATGTTAGCAAAACTTTTGTTCAGGAGGCTTTTTTTCGTTTGTGGCTTTTTCGCAAACATATTGATAGTGTGGACAACATGCAAAGTTTTTTAGAAGCCGAAATTAAACGGGCTACGAGAGAATACTATGGCAGTCCATCAGAGCAGTTCAGGCGTAATTTTGTGCCATTACAGCCCTTCCATACTGAAGGTAATTGTTTGTATATGTCGTTAGATTCGGAAATTGAAGGAGTGAGCGGTAGGCAAGATCCAGAAGATCGAATTTATATTAGAAAAATTAATGCGCTCATGCCTAATTTGCGACAAGATCAACAAATGCTTATTCGCCTATGCTTAGAATATAGCTTTAATTACGATCGTATTGCAGATTACCTCGGCGGGCGGTCGTCGCAAGAAGTGAAATATAAAGCAGAACAGGCAATTGCGCAAATGCGATCAGTATTTGAGAATACCGAAAAATTACAAGAATTTGAGAGAGATAGTACGCAAGATCAAGTAGCAAATTTGAATTCTGATGAAGCATTAGTTTTGTACTTGAGATGTAATCAACAGCAGACTTTTAACGAAATTGCCACCGCCTTGGATGTTGATCTAGCTGTAGCGAATAGTTTGTTTGTCCGTGCTTATCGCAAAACCAAATCATCCGCGTCTCGAAGTGAGCTTTTAACTATGTGGTAAAATGGCGAAGAAAAAAGTCATACTTACACGCAAGATCCAAATCTTATTGGATGAATCAGATCCAGAAAAGCGACGTGTCTATCAAAATCGACTTCATCAATGGCACGATCTGATTTTCAAAGCCTCCAATATTGCGATTTCTCATCAATTTATGCAGGAGAACATCAAAGATTTGCTTTACTTGAAAGAAGAAGCAAAAGTTAAATTGTTGGATGGTAAGCAGAATGCAGCAGGAATATTGACCACATCGCGCAGAAATACCACATATCAGCTACTATCCAAATATTTTAAAGGTAAGGTACATTCAAATATTATCACCAATTTGAATACATCCATCGTTAAAGCCTTTTTTACTGATCGTCAAGCGTATGCTAAAGGAGAGCATTCGCTTCGAAATTATCAGAAGAATATGCCTATACCATTTTCTGGAAAATTGCTGAAATGGATAGGTCTAGTGGAAGATCGGGATTTTAAATTCGTGTTGTTCAAATTACCTTTTCGGACATTCTTAGGGCGAGACAGTGGTCGCAAGAAGAAATTGATCCAGCAGATAATCGCAGGTGATATTAAAATTGTGCAATGTGCCATCAAGCGCGAAAAATCTGGTCTATTCCTATTTCTATGTTTTGAAAAACCAATTGACGAAATGGAGTTGAAGCAAGGTGTGGTAGCGGAAGCATCTTTGTCTCTTGAACATCCAGTTGTTGTACAGGTCGGTCACGATCTATATCGCATCGGTAATAAAGAAGAGTTTCTATACCGACGATTAGCAATACAAGCCGCTCGGCATCGAATTGAAGCTTCTTGTAGCTATAATAGTGGTGGGCATGGCAAGAAGAAGAAACTACATCGTTTGGAAACATTCAGGCAGAAAGAAAAGAATTACGTGCAAAGTAAGTTGCACCTTTATAGTCGGCAATTAATTGATTTTTGCATCCGCCATCAGGCAGGCACTTTGATATTAGTGAATCAAACCCCTAAAAATGTCGTGGCGCACGAAGATGTATTTTTGTTGCGTAATTGGGGTTATCATGGCCTGATAGAAAAGATTCGGTACAAGGCAGAATTGGCAGGAATACATCTGATTGTGGAATAGCTTGACCTGTGCATCGTAGGATGATGTGTAAATTGTTATCTTTGCCCAATAAAAGATACAATAATTTTGACGACAACCACAGATATACAGCTGCTTACACCGAAACACTGGAAAGACTACGAACTGATCGATTGCGGAGATTTCGAAAAACTAGAGCGATTCGGCGACATGATTTTGATCCGTCCTGAGCCTCAGGCCGTCTGGCCAAAAAGTTTGTCCAACGCCGAATGGGAGAAAAGATATCATATCAAATTCAAAGGAAGGTCGGCGACCAGTGGCGAATGGTTGAAGAAAAATCCTCGACTCGCTGACCGTTGGCATATTGCGTACCGCAATGAATCGGTAGAGATTCGTTTTCGTCTAGGACTTACGTCCTTCAAGCATGTGGGGATTTTTCCGGAGCAAGCCGTAAACTGGGATTATATATCCGAATCGGTCAAAGCGATTAAAAACCCGAAACCAAAATTCTTGAATCTATTTGCCTACACGGGTGGAGCATCTCTGATTGCGCGCGCCGCTGGAGCAGAGGTCACGCATGTAGATTCTATCAAGCAAGTGGTAACTTGGGCGAATGAAAATCAAGAGTTATCCGGACTGCAAGATATTCGTTGGATGGTAGAAGACGCCTTGAAATTTGTGCAACGTGAATTAAAGCGCGGCAATACCTATCACGGCATTATATTAGATCCGCCAGCGTATGGTCACGGACCAAAAGGGGAGAAGTGGAAGCTAGAAGATAATATCCGCGATATGATGCGTGACGTGGTCCAGTTGCTTGATCCAGAAGAGCATTTCCTAATCCTGAATACCTATTCACTCGGGTTTTCTTCTGTAATTGTGGAGAATCTGATTCGCACTTCTTTTCCTGCTGTGCAGAACTTGGAAGTAGGGGAATTATATCTACAAGCCACCGCTGGCACCAAATTACCATTGGGTGTTTTTGGGAAATTCAGAAAGTTTAAATAAGATAATAGTTACGGAATCGCCTTAAGCGTTTCCGTAACTATCTAAGAATTTCTTCAACTTCGGTGCCACTACTGCTTGGCAATATTGGTTTTCCGGATTGCGATTGAAATAGTTGACGTGATAATCTTCGGCTTTCCAAAAAGTCACTGCAGGCTCTACTGCCGTTACGATAGGATCTGCAAATACGCCTTGCGATGTCAACCCCTCGATAAATTGTACCGTTTGTAAGTGCTGCTCTTCGCTATGATAAAATACCACCGAGCGATATTGAGTGCCTACGTCAGCTCCCTGACGATTTAATGTAGTCGGGTTGTGTGTTCTAAAAAAGATGCCTAATAGATCGATAAAGGAAAGTTTCGTTTCGTCGAATTCGATCTGAATCACCTCCACATGGCCAGTTGCTCCACTGCAAACTTGCTCATAAGTTGGGTTTTCACGTTGTCCGCCCATATAACCAGGCAACACGGATACAATACCCTCTAGTTGTTGGAATATAACCTCTGTGCACCAGAAACAACCTCCTCCGAATGTCGCTAACATAATCGTATGATTTTAAATGAAAAAATGCGTGATCTGCATAGGTCAAATCACGATACAAAGATACGCACTAAAAAATATGTTTACCCTTTTCGAGGATATCCTGCTGCTCATTATGACATACGGCAAACGAAAAGCCAGACTGTAAGGCATACGATCCATATTCCCCCTTTTTATTAAGTGCCAGAAATCCCACTTGAATTTCTTTGGCGATCTCCGGTTTCTTTTTAACAATACGCTCAACGGCTTCTTTACATGCCGCCTCCGGCGAATAACCTTGCCGCATCAATTCTACCACGAGAAAACTGCCGACAGTACGAATCACCTCTTCACCAACACCGGTTGAAGTAGCCGCGCCAATTTCATTATCCACATACAAACCTGCACCAATTATCGGGCTATCGCCTACACGACCACGCATTTTAAAAGCCATACCACTAGTCGTGCACGCGCCCGAAAGATTTCCTGATGCATCCAATGCTAGCATACCAATCGTGTCGTGATTATACTGATTGCCAGGCAAACGTTCTGTATTGAAGGATTTGTTCTCAATATTCATAATCGGCTTGTATTGGCGTTCTTTCAGCCATTCTTGCCAAGCTTCTTTCGAAGAAGGGATCAATAAATCTTCTTTTTTAAATCCTTTCTCTAAAGCAAATTGCAGGGCGCCTTCGCCCACCAGCATTACATGCGGTGTGTCTTCCATCACTTTGCGTGCCACAGAGATTGGATGCGCAATATGTTCTAGTGCCGCGACCGATCCACAATTCCCTTCCGCATCCATGATGCATGCATCCAACGTCACATGGCCATCGCGATCAGGATAGCCGCCTTTGCCCACCGTAGGATTCGATAGATCCGACTCAGCGACTTTTACGCCTTCTTCCACGGCGTCCAATGCTGATCCGCCCGTTTGCAAGATTTTCCATGCAGCTTGATTCGCTGCTACACCGAAATCCCAAGTTGAGATGACGATTGGTTTTTTAGATGCGGTGTTTGCTGTATGTGACATAGCCAACGAAGTTGGAAGCGCGCTGGCCGATATGGCACCTATCATCGCCTTTTTTATGAAAATGCGTCGAGAATCTATCTTTTTATTCATGAATGTTGTTCTTTTTCTGTGCCGATTTATTCGTATTTTAGCTTACATCAAGTAGTGCTTTTTGCTAAGCTGGCTATCATTCCATCAGGTCTGTTAGCGATCGAATATAGCAGGGCTTAAAAGTAAATATTTGATAGCAAAAAAGGAAAACATTCAGCACGGTCATGCACAACGCTTCGGTTCCATGCAATTGGACAACGCATCAACAAGGTAAATTCCGAATACGGTATAGACCCTACACGTTACAGATGCATCACGTATTCACGGTCGCATCATTTAGCCGAAACACTACACCGGTCGTCTTATTGGAATTAGAGTTTGACGGTACTACTGGATATGGTGAAGCATCGATGCCGCCGTACTTGGGCGAATCGCAAGAAAGTGTATTTGCTTTTCTACATCAAGTAGATCTATCTCGGTTTTCTTCTCCATTCGAAACGGCTGATATATTGGCTTATGTAGATGCGATAGCCGCGAACAATACCGCTGCCAAAGCTGCGCTAGATATCGCCTTACATGATTTGCTGGGTAAGATCATGCAGCAGCCCTTTTACAAAATATGGGGATTGAATCCGCAGAAAATTCCACCCACTTCCTTTACTATTGGGATAGATACCGAAGCGATGATTCGGCAAAAAGTATCGGAAGCGAGTGCTTATCGCATGTTGAAAGTAAAATTAGGCCTGGAAACCGATAAAATGATTATTGAAACGATCCGATCCGTGACAGATGTGCCACTGTGTGCCGATGTCAATCAGGGCTGGAAAGACAAGCATTTGGCGGTGGATATGGCCGGTTGGCTAGCCGAAAAAAATGTGGTTTTTTTGGAACAACCGATGCCCAAAGATCGGCCGGAAGACAATGCTTGGCTGACAGAAAGATCACCTATTCCTACGATTGCGGATGAAGCCTGTCAGCGTTTGTCGGATGTTGCTGCGCTGAAAGATATTTATAGCGGCATCAACATAAAATTGATGAAATGTACCGGTATGCGCGAAGCAAAGCAAATGGCGGAGTTAGCGCGCACCTTACAGATGAAAGTGATGTTGGGTTGCATGACCGAGACCTCGTGCGCGATTTCCGCAGCAGCGCAATTAGCACCATTGGCAGATTGGGCAGATTTGGATGGTGCCTTACTGATCGATAATGATTTGTTCGAAGGCATGCGCGTAGAAATGGGATTATGTATTCTACCTGATCGTCCCGGTATCGGCCTTATTAAAAAGTCTGATTAAGGCGATTGCGCGAATTTTATTATTTTTGTATTCCGACCACCAAATACCTCCATATTACAATACATAGATACGCATGAGCACATATAATGAAGATAGTATACGATCACTGGATTGGAAAGAGCATATCAGGCTCCGTCCGGGGATGTACATCGGTAAGCTGGGCGACGGTTCGGCATATGATGATGGCATCTATGTATTGCTAAAAGAGGTGATGGATAACTCCATTGATGAGTTTGTGATGGGCGCAGGCCGATCCATTGATATCACAGTAAATGAAAATAAGGTGTCCATTCGCGATTATGGCCGAGGTATTCCGATTGGTTCTGTCGTAGATGTGGTCTCCAAGATCAACACCGGTGGTAAATATGATAGCAAAGCTTTCCAAAAATCAGTCGGACTGAATGGAGTAGGTACCAAGGCAGTTAATGCACTCTCTACACAATTCACGGTACAATCTTATCGCCAGAACGTGACGCGGATAGCGCAGTTTGCGCAAGGCGAATTGGTGTCGGATGAGAAAAAGGATACCACACAACGCAACGGTACTGCGGTTACATTTTATCCAGACAATAGCATTTTTAGAAACTACAAATACCGAATGGAATTTGTAGAAAACATGATCTGGAATTATGTTTTCCTGAATTCTGGTTTGACGATCAATTTCAACGGACAAAAGTTTGTTTCGGAGAATGGCTTGAAAGATTTGCTGGAGCGTAATATAGAAACAGAATCCATGCGCTACCCAATTATTCATCTCCGCGGAGAGGATATTGAGATTGCATTAACGCATGGACAGCAATACGGTGAGGAATATTATTCTTTCGTCAACGGTCAGCATACCACGCAAGGTGGTACACACCAAGCGGCATTCCGCGAAGCGGTGGTCAAAACCATTCGGGAGTTTTATAAGAAAGATTACGATGCTTCGGATATTCGGGCTTCTATTATCGGTGCGATTGCGATCAAAGTACAGGAGCCGGTTTTTGAGTCGCAAACGAAGACGAAGTTGGGTTCGCAAAATATTGGTCCTGATGGGCCAAGCGTGAGAACCTTCATCAATGATTTTCTGAAAAAGGCGCTGGACGATTATTTGCACCGCAATCCAGATACGGCAGATGCTTTGCAAAAAAGAATTTTGCAATCCGAGCGCGAGCGTAAGGATATTGCCGGAATCAAGAAATTGGCCAATGAACGCGCCAAAAAAGCCTCGGTGCACAATCGAAAGTTGAGAGATTGTAAATTGCATTTCTCCGACAAGCACGAACGTAACCTAGAAACGACTTTGTTTATTACCGAGGGTGATTCAGCCAGCGGTTCGATTACCAAATCCCGCGATGTAATGACGCAAGCGGTATTCAGTTTGAAAGGTAAGCCGCTCAACTCGTACGGCATGTCTAAAAAGATTGTGTATGAAAATGAAGAGTTTAACTTGTTGCAACATGCGCTAAATATAGAAGATGGCTTGGATGGATTGCGCTATAATAATATTGTCGTAGCTACGGATGCCGATGTGGATGGTATGCACATTCGCCTGTTGTTGCTGACGTTTTTCTTGCAGTTCTTCCCCGATTTGGTCAAAGCGGGACATGTCTCGATCTTGCAAACACCGTTATTTCGCGTGCGCAATAAGAAGGAAACGATTTACTGTTACTCCGAAGAAGAGAAGCAACAAGCTATAAAGAAATTGGGAGCAAAGCCAGAGATTACGCGATTTAAAGGGCTGGGAGAGATCTCTCCTTCCGAATTTGGCTTATTCATCGGGAAAGATATGCGCCTAGATCCAGTCATTCTTTCCAAAGAAAACAAGCTGTCGCATTTGTTAGAATACTATATGGGTAAGAATACGCCAGATCGACAAAAACACATCGTCAATAACTTGCGCGTCGAATTGGATACAGAAGATGAATTAACCCAAGTGGCCGGTTAGAAAGGATTGGACAGCGGCTATGCCGTTTTCCACGCGTTCTTCACCGTGCCCCGATATCAGGCTGTAGTTGGCGTTGAGCTGGTTTAGTTCTTTTTTCCAAACCTCCAAAAAATGCGGGCGCTGTTCTGGGAAATCGCGCAAAGGATCATCTTCCCAAGGTAAGTCAATATCCATCAGTAGGTAGAAATCATATTGGCGAAGCTTGATTTCTTTCAAGACCTCCTCGGGCGTATGCCCAAACAGATGATCGCTCCATATCTTTATGGTCATAATCGTTGTATCTGCTATTAAAAGCCCTTTACTCGCTAAAGGTATCAACGATTCTTCTAAAGCGATCTGCCCATAATACATGTTCACTTCGTCTTGCAGCGTATATTTATTGTCGAGGTTTTGGCAGTAATAGCGCGCATATTCCGGCACGCATACGGTTTGGTAGTGTTCGGCTAACTTTTTGGCCATAGTAGATTTGCCCGTAGATTCTGGGCCGACAACAGCAATTTTAAGAAGCGGGGGTACTTGCATGTTCTAATATGTTGGCTGAATATGTTCTTTTCCAATCCCGGTAACCATTCCAGGCAATTCCAGCAAATATAACATATAAAACGGCGGTCATGGCCAATTCTTTGTGCAGATACAATGGAATATAACACAGATTGACGGCTATCCATATCACCCAACTTTGTAGTATTTTGCGTGTCATGAGGAATTGCGCTACAAAACTCATGGCGGTGCACATCCCATCGGCAAAAGGTACGTCGGTATCGGTCCAATATCGCAAGGTAAATCCCAAGCTTAATCCTAATACCACAATCGCTGCGATGGTGAGTGCTATGTGTGTTAAGGAAAGAGAACTGATTGGTTTTTCGTCGGAAAGGTCGCGCTTACGCCAATAATACCAACCGTAGATGGCGGTGAGAAGGAAGTAGATCTGCAAGATGCTATCGCCATACAAGCGATGTTGGTAAAATATGATCAGATAGCAACACACGCTCACGATGCTGATCGGCCAGTTCCAAATACGCTGCTTCGCAGCCAAATAGACACAGACTACACCAGTGACGGTTCCTATCCACTCCAGCTCCGAAGTACTCTTGAGCTGATGCAAAAAATCGAAAATAAATTGCGGCATGCGTGTCTGAGTAAGCAGGAATAAAGATACGTATTATCCCCGCAAAATCAGGCTTTGCATGAACTCTCGGTTTACTGTACGAGCTTGTTTGCGCAATTCGTACTAGCGAAGGATTCTGGTTTTGCCTTGAACATGAATCCCATTCCCATAATGTATCCCATCGCTTCTTTCAGCGCAGTATTCGATTGGAAATTTGGATTGGTGTTGATGTCCGCATGCACTTCCAGATCCACGTGATATTGCTCCAATAGCGGGCATACTTGATAAGCAATGTCGATCGAATGTTGCACTTCAATCAGCATGCGCTCTTTGATCGACATGTTGTGCGTCTTTCGGTCTTTGTGGATAAACATAAATCCACCTCGGTGCTCGCGCAGAAACACAATGACCGTCGCAAACTCGACGATGCCACGCTTTACTTGAGAGTCAGTGCCGATGTAGATTTTAAGTTTGTTTCCTAATTGATGCTCGCGAATGATGGTGTCTTCGACTGCTTGGATGATGGGTACGTGGAGTGTTTCTCCATTGAATTTTTGCCAATTCATAGTTAAGAGATTACGTATCTCTAAATTTACGAACTTGTATCTTATTTATTATTAAGTATTTATTAATTTTTTGGAATTTAACTTTTCCATCACAACTATTAATCTTTCGTGCCGTAAGACAGATCTCCTGCATCCCCCAGTCCAGGAACGATGTATGCTTTGCTCGTTAATTCTTTGTCTAGATCACCAATCCAAATCTTCGCTTCTGGCAAGAATGCACGTACGTGCTGCACGCCTACTTCCGAAGCAATAACGGTAGCGATGTGCATTTCCTTGATATTGTAGTCAGCTAATAGTTCCTTACAGCAGAGTACCAAACTTTGGCCGGTGGCCAACATGGTATCGGCCACGATGACGATTTTATCATCTAGATTGGGTGTGTTTTGGTATTTTTTATGAATCTCAAATTCCCCACTTTTTTTCGTGTGGCGATACGCACCAATAAATCCGCTATCCGCTTCGTCAAAAGCATTTAAAAAACCTTGATGAAACGGTAATCCAGCCCGAATAATGGTGATGAGCACAGGTTGTTCGGACAGCACATTCGTTTCGGCCAAGCCCAAAGGCGTATCTACTTCGGCCGGTTGATAGGGCAAGACTTTACTAATTTCGTAGGCCATCATCTCACCGATGCGTTCCAGATTACGGCGAAAACGCATACGATCCTTTTGGATATCGGTATTTCTTAATTCTACCAAGTACTGGTTCACCAGACTATTTTGCTCTGTCAAGATCGTAATCATGTTTCTCCTGTTAGTTAAGGAGCTAAACAAATAGAGGCTAGAATAGTTTACAAAAACCCTTTTTCGAACGCCTTGTTATTTTAATAATAATCGCTTACATTGCTATCACATGAAATTCGAATTAACATCAGAATACCAACCTACCGGAGATCAACCGCAAGCTATTAAAGAGCTTGTGGCGGGCGTCAATGGCGGAGAAACTTATCAAACACTGTTGGGAGTAACGGGCTCTGGGAAAACGTTTACGGTAGCCAATGTGATCCAGCAAACGCAAAAGCCGACCTTGATCCTGAGCCACAATAAGACACTTGCAGCGCAGTTATATGGCGAGTTCAAGCAGTTTTTTCCGAATAATTCGGTGCAGTATTTTGTGAGTTATTACGATTATTACCAACCGGAGGCTTTTATTGCATCTACCAGTACCTATATTGAGAAGGATTTGCAGATCAATGAAGAGATTGAAAAGCTTCGTTTGGCGACGACCTCGGCCTTGATGTCTGGCCGACGCGATGTGATTGTGGTGTCGTCTGTATCCTGTATTTATGGTATGGGTAATCCAGAAGATTTTTCTAGGTCTATCTTTCGTTTTGGTGTCGGGATGACGGTATCGCGCAATGCCTTTTTGCATCGCTTGGTCGAGATTCTCTACGCGCGTACTACGAGCGATTTCAAACGCGGAACATTTCGTGTGAAAGGCGATACCGTAGATGTGTATCCGGCCTATTTGGATACGGCTTATCGTATTTCTTTCTTTGGTGATGAGATTGAAGAGTTGAGCACCATTGATCCGATATCGGGCAGTACATTGGAAAAACACGAGGACTTGGCACTTTTCCCAGCCAATTTATTCGTGACGCCAAAAGAGAAATTTACCGAATCTATTTGGCAGATTCAGGAAGAATTGACGCAGCGAAAAGCCCAATTAGAGGGCGATGGCTTATTGCTTGAGGCCAAACGTTTGGAAGAACGCGTTAATTATGATTTGGAGATGATGCGTGAATTGGGATATTGTTCGGGTATTGAGAATTATTCTCGTTTCTTCGATGGGCGTACACCCGGAATGCGACCATTCTGTTTGCTCGATTATTTTCCAGAAGATTATTTGTTGGTGATTGATGAAAGCCACGTGACGCTGCCGCAGGTGCGTGCCATGTATGGTGGTGACCGATCACGTAAGATTTCGCTCGTAGAGCACGGATTTCGTTTGCCAGCTGCGTTGGATAACCGACCACTGAACTTTCCAGAGTTTGAATCCTTGACCAATCAAACACTGTACGTATCGGCTACGCCGGGTGATTATGAATTGCAACAAACGGAAGGCGTGGTGGTAGAACAAGTAATCCGCCCAACAGGATTGCTGGATCCAGTAATCGAGGTTCGTCCGGCCGTCAACCAAGTCGATGATTTATTAGAAGAAGTCGATAAAACGATTAAAGAAGGTGGTCGCATCTTAGCTACTACGCTGACCAAGCGCATGGCTGAAGAGTTGACCAAATACATGAATCGCCTGAACATCAAAGTGCGGTACATTCACTCGGAAGTAAAGACATTAGAACGGGTGGAAATCCTGCGTGGCTTGCGTTTGGGTGAGTTTGATGTGTTAGTCGGGGTGAATTTGTTGCGCGAAGGCTTGGATCTTCCAGAAGTAACCTTGGTGGCGATCTTGGATGCGGATAAAGAAGGATTTTTACGGTCCGAAAGATCGTTGATCCAAACCATTGGTCGCGCTGCGCGGAATGATAAAGGCCGTGTAATTATGTATGCCGATCAGATGACACAGAGTATGAATGTCACAATTGAAGAAACCAATCGTCGTCGTGACAAGCAGATCGCGTATAATTTGAAGCACGGCATCACACCCCGAACGGTTGGAAAATCTCGTGAGGAGATCATGGAACAAACTTCCGTTGCTGATCTTAAAGTGGGTGAAGCAAAAGCTTATGTAGAGCCAGAAGCAGGCAGCATGGTTGCGGCAGATCCTTTAATCGAATACATGGGCGAGAAAGATCTGAGCAAAGCCATCGAAACGGTGCGCAAGCGCATGGAGAAGGCAGCCAAGAATATGGACTTCTTGGAAGCGGCGAAGCTGCGTGATGAAATGTTTAGCTTAGAAAATGCGTATAAAGAACGCTTCGGATAGTAATTATTCAGCAAGTCGATAGGTAGCAGCGCATTTCGCCGTTTCTTCGACCTTACAAAGAATCAATTTGGTATTAGTTCCAGCCAATTGTGCTGGTCCTACTACCTCCACCAAATATTGCGCGATATTTTCAGCGGTGGGATTGAATGGTACAGCAACTAAGCTTTCGCCGCTGAGCACTTGTAATTGCGGTAGCAACTCATCTTGCTCCCAAATCAAAAACTTGTGATCGTAATGTTCTTCTAACCACATGCAGAGTTTTTCTTTGATCACTGAGAAATCTAGCACCCGACCGATTTCATCAAGCTGCTCGCCAGCTACCACAAAGTGAATACGGTAATTGTGCCCGTGTAAAAACCGGCACTTGCCTTCGTGACCAACCACTCTATGGCCACAAGATATATCGTGATATCGCTCTGCTGTAATCATGCCGCAAAGATACAGAATTTTTGAACAGGCAGATATAGCCGTATGCTGTTGCCTACCGAATTAAACGTGTCGGGAAATCGCGCACCTTTTCCAAAGTCAATTGCTGCATCACCTGATAGAGTTGCGCTTTGAACATATTGATGGCATGATCCGCCCCTTCGTCGCCGAGTGCGCCCACACCATACATAAATGGCCGACCCATAAAATTAAATTCAGATCCCACCGCATGCGCTCTTGCTAGATCCACACCCGAGCGAATACCGCCGTCCATCATGATTTTTACTCTACCCGTATATTTCGGGTTGTTGGCTAGTTTTATCAGGGAAATCAACGAAGATTCACCCGCATCGATCTGACGACCGCCATGGTTCGAAATAATGACGCCATCTACACCTAGGCTGATCGCACCTTCCATATCCTCTTCGCTCGCTACGCCCTTCAATACCAATGGTCCAGGCCAAAGATCCCGAATGGCTTTTACTTTCTCCATATTCACCTTGCCAGTGAAAGTTTTATTCATAAATTGTCCAAGCTGACTAAGATCCAGTCCTTTTTCCATGTAAGGTTTCAAGGTTGCGAAAGATGGAATACCATGTTGCAACGTTTTGATTCCCCATTCTGGACAAACCATCGCTTGGAATATATTTTCAATATTCATCTTTGGCGGCATCGATAGCCCACTTTTAATTTCGCGATAGCGTAAACCGAAAGATGGTACATCGATTAGCACTACCAAGACTGGACAGGAAACTGCTTTCAATCGGTTGAGAATATCGTCGCGTAAGCGATCTTCGGTCGGGTGATATAATTGAAACCACGCTTTACCATCCGATACTTCTGCGATGCGTTCAATACTTGACGTAGATACCGTACTTAGCGTGTATGGAATATCATGTTTTGCGGCAGCTTTTGCCAAAATTTCTGGCGCATTGGGCCACATCAATCCTTGCAATCCGATGGGCGAAATACCAAATGGTGCACTATAGGTACGACCAAATAATTCGACTGACATATCGATCTCGCCACCGGTTTTCAAATAATGTGGTTTCAGATAGATATTGTCAAAATCCGATTCATTACGCCCCAGATTAAGTTCCTCGTTACAGCCTCCTTGCAGATAGTCGAACGCAAACTTAGGAATACGCCATTTGGCACGGCGTTTTAAATCGGCTACCGAAGGATATTTTGGGTTGTATGGGAAAAGTGGTTTCTTAATCATTGCCTGAATGCGTGAGTATTTATACTGTGCACAAATTTACTATTATAACGGAGAATTGCGCGGCCTAATTCAGTGTTTGATGAAAGAAAATCAGGGATAAAAGCCGGATCTTATGGAACGCGGAAGAAAGCTAATAGTAAATCGGGAAAAAGACCAAAAACTAACAATAAAACCGTGAAAAATACCGCAATTGCATAAATAGGACCGGAAATCCGGACAGTTACATCCGTTGTAGCGCCAGAAGGCGGTTGGCGAAGAAAACCGTAAAGGGGAATCTTTAGATAATAGAATAAAGAAATGACGGATGTCAATACACCAACGATCAGTAAATACAAATACAGCGATTGATCCAACGTCTGGTAGATATCGAAGATCGAAGTAAAGACCAAAAGCTTTCCAACGAAGCCTGCAGTCGGTGGAAGACCAACGAGCGATATGCCGGCAAATGTAAGCCCTGAGAACACGATGGGAAAGCGCTTGCCTAAGCCAGCATAATCGGATAGATTAGCAGATCCGGTTTGTTTCTCTAAAATCATGATGAAGCCAAAAACAGCTAAATTCATCAAGGTGTAGGTCGCCAAATAAAAGAAGAGCACTTCGGGCTCACGATGCACATAGCTCAAGACGGCAAGTAATAAGAAACCCGTATGTCCCACAGAAGAATAGGCCAACAATCGTTTGATGTTTTGCTGCCGCAAGGCGACCAAATTACCAATTAGCATGGTCACAATAGCTATAAAGCACAAGAAGTGCAAGGTCACTTCTCCAAAATAAAATGGACTTGCTGTCCAAGCTAATATCAGTCGACTAAATAACACGATGGCACCAACCTTTGGTACGGTGGCCAAGAAAGCTGTAATCGGAGTAGGAGCACCTTCGTACACATCGGGCGTCCAAACGTGAAAAGGCACGAAACCTAATTTAAAACCTATTCCTACAAATACAAATAGCAGCGCCACGGTACTTAACACCATTGGGGCAGCAATCATGCCTTTCATCTGCGCGATGCTGGTGAAGTCTAGTGAACCTGTGAATCCATACAATAACGACAGTCCGTACAGCATAAACGCGGCACAAGTAGATCCAAACAAGACGTATTTCATGGCTGCCTCAGACTCTTTTTTATTTTGCGCAAAGTAGGCGACAAGTACGTAAGAACCTATAGAAACCATTTCCACCGCAATAAATGTCATAATCCAATGCGTGGTCAAGGTGAGCAAATGCAAACCTAAGGTCGTGGCCAACAAAATAGAGTAGATATCGCCCAAGCGTTTTTGTGACAGTTGATAACTACCATATTGCTGAATGTATACACCAATAATGGCCACAGCAAACAGAATAATTAGCCGTGCATACTGAGAAAAAGCATCCACACGCAGCATGTCGAAGAATACCGGTATGCTTTCTGTGTTTTGGACATGAGTCAAATAAGCTGCGGACAGTAATCCGATTAGGAAAACGCTAAAAGAGGCTTGTTTCCAATACCGATCAGCAAACAAGCTACAAAATATCGTGCCTATAAAAGCAATGCTTATCGTGATCTCGGGTCGGAAAGAGCGCACGGAATCTATAATGTGGTCAATGATGGGCGTAATCTGAGGAGCAAATTCATACATAGCGAATACGACCTATAGAAATGATGAAACCACAGAAACTAGACGCATCACACTTTCATTTAGTGGCGTGAATACTAAGGAAGGCATGATACCCAGAATAATAGCCAATGCTAAAGCTGGATACAAGATGATTTGTTCGCGCATCGTTACGTCATTCAATGCCGTCGCCCACTCTTCACCACCTTTAAATCGGGTTTGTCCGAAAAACATGCGCTGCAAAGTCCACAAGAAATAAACCGCACTAAGCAGGATACCGATCGAACCTCCAACGGCCATCCAACGCGGCAGTCCCGTTCCCACCGATTCACTATTGAATGCGCCGATGATCACGAAGGCTTCGCCAATGAAAGCAGAAAAACCAGGAAGACCTAGCGAGGCAAAAAAGGCAATGGCAACAAACACGGTATAACGCGGCATATGACTTGCCAGACCGCGGAAATTGTAAATATCTCGATCGTGCACCCGATCGTAGATCACACCGACTAAGAAGAATAAGGCGGCGGATAGAAAACCGTGACTAATCATTTGGAACATTGCACCAGAAATACCTTCGGTAGTAAGCGTCGCGATACCCAACAACACAAAACCCATATGCGACACGGAAGAATAGGCAATCAAACGTTTTAAATCTTTTTGTGCCAACGCATTAAATGCGCCATACAAAATAGATATTACGCCAATTAAGCCTAACCACCAGTTGCTGAGTGCTGCCATATCTGGGAATATGCCAATACAGATGCGTAGAATACCGTATCCACCCACTTTGAGTAAAATCCCTGCCAGTATAATCGAAACCGGCGTAGGAGCTTCTACGTGTGCATCCGGAAGCCAAGTGTGCAATGGTACGATAGGAACTTTGATTGCGAAGGCGATAAATAAAATAGCAAAACCGATCAGTCGAGCTGGAATACCAAATATTTCGTGAAAATTACGCACCCAACCAAAGAAAGATTCCTCCCCATAATTAGCCGGATTCATCATGTGCAACATGTTGAAGGTGTTTGCACCTGTCGCTGGATTGGTAACCGAGAAATACAAACCGACGATCACCAATAGCATAAACACTGAACCTAATAGCGTATAGATAAAAAACTTGACGGCCGCATATTCGCGTCTTACGCCACCCCAGATTCCGATTAGGAAATAAAGAGGGAGTAGCATCACCTCATAAAATACGTAAAACAGGAAGAAGTCCAATGCGCAGAACACGCCCATCACTGCCGTGTTCAACAACATCAGCAAAGCGAAATAACCTTTGACACTTTTCGTGACATTCCACGACGCGCCAATAGCCATCAGCATCACGACCGCACTTAGCACAATCAGAGGCAGAGATAGCCCGTCTAATCCTAAGAAATAGTCAATTTCTAGAAGCTTATCTGCACCGATCTGTAAGCGAATCCAGGACAACTGCTCTACGTATTGGAAGCTATTGACATCATTGATGCCCGCTTGCGCGCTATCAAAATGCACATACAAATATCCGGTTAGCAATAGTTGCCCAGCTGTCGCGGCTAAAGCCAAATACTTAGCGCTCCCTGCCGCAGATTTGGGCAGAAGTAACATGACTAATGCTGCAAGTAAGGGAAGGAATATGAGTATAGATAAAAATCCCATGTTATCTTAAAACCAAATAAAGTATGCCAAATAAAACCATCGTAAACGCAAAACCCATATAGTTTTGTAAGCGTCCATTTTGCACCCAGCGTAGCAAATGACCAGCATAATAGCTGGTTTGAGCTACTAAATTGACCAATCCATCGACCAGATTACGATCGACCCATGCCGATACACGTCCAACTGCGCGTGTCACGCTAGCTGCTCCATTGGTCAACCCGTCTACGATATAATGATCGAACCAATATAATCCTCGTGAAAGATACAACGTACTGCGCACGATGATGAACTGATAAAATTCGTTGATATAAGCTTGTTTCTGCGCGTGCTGCACCCAAGCATTGTTTTCTTGAAAAGGATATTTTCCTTGTACGTACCAGCGGTAGCCAAGCCACCAGCCAATGGCGGAGCCTGTGATGAGTACGATGGGAATAAACATATGCAGCGAATCAATCGGTTGAAATCCTGTTAGTAGTGTCAAGCCCTGCATCAGGGCTGCATTTTGGTGGGAAATTGGATTGAACGAGAAAACAAAGAAAAGCGAACACAAACCAAGAAAAGCCATCGGTATCCACATTCCCTTAGGTGCTTCATGAAATACCGTAACCTTTTCATCGCTCCACAATTTGGGTTTCCCGAAAAACACTTTGAAAATCATTCGCCCGATGTAAAATGCTGTAAGGAAACTCACCAATACCAATACAATCGGAATAATAAGGTAAGTGCCACCACGCTCGACTGCCCATTCGAAAGCTGCGATGACGATCGAATCTTTGGATAAAAATCCAGAAGTAAGCGGGAATCCGGCTAATGCTAGCGAAGCAATCACCATTAAGATGAAAGTATATGGCATAAAACGGCGTAATCCGCCCATGTTGCGCATGTCTTGAGGATCTACTTTTGCGGCAGCAGGAATCGCATGTGCCATTTCATGTATAATTGCTCCAGCACAAAGGAAAAGCAGACATTTGAAGAACGCATGCGTGACCAAATGGAAGATCGCGGCATTCCAAGCGCCAATTCCGACTGCAACCACCATAAATCCAAGCTGTGATATGGTCGAAAAGGCCAATACTTTTTTGATATCTTGTTGCGCCAGCGCAAAATACGATGCGGTAAGCGCGGTAATCGTGCCGATAATAGCGATGACTAAAAGTATACTTTCATTGAACAGCGGGAAGACGGTAGCCAATAAAAATACTCCGGCTGCGACCATTGTTGCCGCGTGAATAAGTGACGATACAGAAGTTGGTCCTTCCATCGCATCGGGCAGCCAAACGTGGAAAGGGAATTGTGCGGATTTGGCCATCGCGCCGACAAAAAAGGCCAATCCGGCATAAGTCATCCATCGCTCAGTATGCCATAGAGGAATCTGTTCAAAAAGCGGACTCTGCTTACCAAATAGTTCCGATAAGTTTAACGTTCCCATGTGTGCATACACCAAGGCAATACCAATTAAGAAGCCGATATCACCGATGCGGTTCACGATAAATGCCTTTTTATTGGCTTGGACAGCGGCATCTTTGGTAAACCAAAATCCAATGAGTAGGTAAGACGCAAAGCCTACCAATTCCCAAAATACGTACATCAATAATAAATTATTGGCTACGCAAAGTGCTAGCATCGCAAAGCAAAAAAGGCTTAGGTACATCCAATAACGATGAATGCCCGGATCGCCTTTCATGTATACGCGGGAATAAATATGTACTGGCAAGGCGATGATACAGACCAATAATTGCATCAGCACCGTCAAGTTATTCAACAGAATGCCCGCTGAGAAAGTATGTTTTCCGACCGTAAACCAAGAAGCAGTGGCTTCTACAGGCGTTTGTTGCCAAATAGGGAAAAAGACAAAAAAGGCACTTGCTGCGGTACTTAATAGTATGCCTAATAAACCTACGATGCCTGATTGATCCTGCTTGCCACGCAAAGCTTGATAAAGAAATGCCGCTAATGGGAATAGCAGCACTGCTAAACTGGCATGTATGGGCGATATGTGTAGCAAATTCATCATTAGTCGCGCAGATCGGTGATTTGGTCTGGATTAATGGTTTTATATTTTCGGTAGGTCATCAGGATAATCGACAAGCCTACAGCTACCGCCGCCGCAGCGAGCACAATCGCAAATAAGGCAAATACCTGTCCGCCATAGTCCGCTTTATCATAGCGGCCGAAGGCTACCAAATTGAGAATGGCCGCATTGATCATGAGCTCGATACCGACCAAAATCATAATCGCATTTCGTTTGGAGATCACGGCATACAAACCGATGCAGAAGATACAAGCACTTACTGCTAAGAAATGTGTAATGGGAATCACGCTTCATCCCCCTTTCTGGCAATATGCGCTGCACCGATTAAGGTCATCATCAGAAAGATGGAAATAATCTCGAAAGGCAATATGTAACGTGACATAAATAGCATGCCGAGCTGATTAATATTGTTATCTCTGGAAAGGATGATCTGTCCGGTTCTTATATTCTGTTCCATCCACGATGGGGAATACGCTTGATCCCATTGCCAGATTCCGTAGCCCATCAAGCCTAAAAAGCCGAGGGAAAGTGCGAGCGATTGCCAGTTAGGCAATTGAATAAAGGATCCGGAAAGATCCTGCAGATCGCTCAACAATTCTTTGTTGCTCAACATAAAGGCGAAGATCATCAAAATCAAAACGCCACCCACATACACCAGCACTTGGGTGATAGCCACAAAATCTGCTAAGGCAAACAAATACAAGCCCGCCATGGCGAATAGCACAATAAAAAATAAGAAAAGCGCACGGGCAGTATTTTTGAGACTCACGACCAATAAGGCGCTGGTAATCGCTAAGAAAGCAAAAGTGTAAAAAAGAAATAAGTCCATTATTTTTTAGATTTTGCCGCCTCCTTCTCAGCTTGAAAACGTGTCCACTCTTCCTTGCGTTGCACGATCTCTTGATCGCTCATCTCGCCAAAGCCGTAGATCAGATCCGTTAATTTCGTGGTGGTGCGGTCGTATTGATCGGTCATGGTAATGCATTCTGTGGGGCATACCACAGTGCATAATCCGCAGTACATGCATTTGGCCATATCGATTTCGAACTTTTCGGCGTACAGTCTTTTTACGCTACCATCAGAGGTTTTGCCAATCGCCTCCGGCGATTTAATCGATTCAATGGCAATACAATCTACCGGACAAGCTTTAGCGCAAAGATCGCAGACAATACAATCGTCGATTTCTACATCTAACTGGTAGCGCGCTACTTCTGGAATAGGGATTTTTTGCTTTGGAAACTGAATGGTGACCGTGCCATCTTGTTTATCGAAATAACCATCTTTGCGGATATCCAGATTTTCTCTTTTTTTGCCAGCGGCAAAAAAGTGTCTCACCGTCAGAAGTAATCCTTTGACAGCGGTCTTTAATCCATACAGAGTAGTTTTTAAGATCACGGGCACATTTTAAATTATACCATCACCAATATACGCCACAATCCCGAAATAGCCATACCTACAAAAGCGGCTGGAATCAAAATCTTCCAGCACAAGTTCATCAATTGGTCGGCGCGGAATCGCGGTAACGTCCAGCGAATCCACATTTGCACGCCAACAATAAGGGTTGATTTAAAGATTGTCCAGAAAATTCCCCAATACAAACCGGTAGTCCAAGTCGCTAATTGCAAGGAGCCAATATTGGGCAGCGGTGTATTCCACGCGCCTAGAAAAAGCACGACGCCTAACATGGAAACCAAAAACATCATCGCATATTCGGCCAAGAATACGAAAGCGAAGCGAATACCGCCGTACTCCGTGTGGAAACCGCCAATCAATTCACTTTCCGCTTCTGGAATGTCAAAAGGCGCACGATTACATTCGGCCAGCGTAGCAATGAAGAAAATAACGTAGACAAATAGAAGGTGCGGCGCTTGAAAAATATGCCAAGCTAATACACCACCAATCTCATTGACATTCCAAATGCCCAAAAATTTAATATTCTCTGTCGCCAAAATACCTTGATTGAACGCGATATCGTTCAGATTTAAGGTTTGCGACAGCATTACCACCGCGATCAGGGAAAGCCCGATCGGAATTTCGTAAGACAGCATCTGCGCAATCGCGCGTATAGAGCCTAACAAGGAGTATTTATTATTCGAACCCCAACCAGCCATCAAAATGCCTAATGCATCGATGGAAATCACAGCCATGATGAAGAAAAGCCCTGTATTTGTATTTGCTGGCGCAAAACCGGGTGCCCAAGGTATTACACTGAAACCAATGTAAACCGCTATAAAAATCACAATAGGAGCGAGCGCAAATAAAATCTTGTCGGCTACCGTCGGTGTGATGAATTCTTTCTGTAAAAGTTTTAGAATATCGGCAATGGTTTGCAAAGAACCATGCTTGCCGGTTTCCATTGGTCCAAGCCTATCCTGAACAAAACCCGCAATTTTACGTTCTGCATATACGGCAAACAACGTGAAGCTAGCGATAAATAGGAATATCGCTATGGGCGGGATGATATGAGCTAGAATTTCTTGCAATGGTTTTAGAACAATTCTTAATTGTATACAAACTTAGCAAAAACGCTTCGATAAAGTCGTGTAAATGTCGATAGATATTGTCGTTTTTATGTAGCAATGTCATCTGATTGTTCGTATATTTTTATTTAAAAAGAAGAACTATGAAAAATTATGTTTGGAGTACGCTAACGGTCATGCTTGTATTATTTGCATCCTGCAGTATGTCTAAGAAGAATAGCACAGCTGATTCTACTGCAAAATTAGAGGATGTGACTTGGCGCCTCACCGAGTTAGAGGGAAAAGCAGTTCGTAAAGAAATTAACGGGAAAGTACCGTCCCTAACGTTTACATCGGCCGATAAACGCTATGGAGCTATTACTGGCTGTAACGGTATAGGTGGACAGTACGAAATTAAGCAAGGGGATCAACTCCGCCTAATGATGGGGATGTCTACGAAGATGTATTGTGAAAATAATATGGAGGTAGAAGATGGGTTTGGAAAGTTATTTCCCTTGGTGCAGAGCTATGCAATCCAAAATAATCGCTTAGAATTGAAAGATGCGGACTCTAAGGTAGTAGCTACATTTGTATTGATGCCCTAATTAGGGCATCAATACATTAACATGTTAGTCTACGATCTTGAGTACTTTAATCTCAAAAATGAGTGGCGAATTCGCTGGAATAGGTCCTGAATTTCTATTTCCATACGCATAGTAAGATGGGGTAATGATACGTATGGTGTCGCCAGGCTGTAAACCGCGGGCAGTCAATCCTAGATGTTTTTGATTTCCTACAGCTCGTGGAAAAAAGGTAATTTGCCATGCTGGAATAACATTATTCAAACGGGTAGTAAAACCTTCTGGTGATTGGTTTTTATCTACTTCTGTGCCATTGAGTAATTGAAGTCTGTAGTTTACCGTGATAGTGGGAATGATCTGGGAGCCATTTTGATTGAATTTGTAATCAAATGTAGGTGTTTCGGCGGTATCTAATAACTCATACCATATCCCCGAGCTATCTTCGATTGCATTAGGATATTCTTTTGCGGCAAAAGTTCTGATCGTTTCTTTTTCCAAAGCTAATTGCGCTTCCGCATCAAAAGGTTCTAGATTCATATTATCGGAAGAGCACGAGAAAAGCGTTGTACATGCTACTAGCAACGTCGTTGCTGAATTAAAAAATTTCATAGAAGATGTTTGTTTTACTTATTATCCGGTAAACGTACAAAATGGTATTCTGCTACAGAATACCATTTCGTTTTTTAATATGTAGTATGGGCGATATTACCCCTTTATGAAATCAATTGATTGTGATCATCAGGGAAAACTAAGGCCGGCTCATGTTGCTTTGCTTCTTCCTGATTCATCCAAGCATAGGAGATAATAATTACCACATCACCTACTTGTACCAATCGTGCTGCAGCACCATTCAAGCATACAGTGCCAGAGCCACGAGCGCCTTTGATCACGTAAGTCTCAAAACGAGCACCGTTGTTATTATTTACAATCTGCACCTTCTCATTGGCTATAATATTAGCCGCATCCATCAGATCTTCATCAATAGTGATGCTGCCGACGTAGTTCAATTCGGCTTGCGTCACCTTTGCCCGGTGGATCTTGGATTTCATCACTTCGATCATCATGGCGCAAAGTTACGGCTTTTTTCCATAGGGTTGAAATAGTAAGCGGCTTGTGAAAGAGCGTATTTACACTGTATTGACGAAAACAAAATAGGATTACTGCAGGAGCATATTGTCGATCAGCCGCACACCTTCTAACCACGCAGCAACAAGCACCACATAATCTTTGTTAGGATCTATAGTGGTGCTAATTTCCAATGTAGTGGTTTCGCAAATCGCAAGATATTCCAATTCTAGTCCGTCTACATCATGGAGCAATGCAGTTGCTTCCGCTATCAGCGTGTCCACGTCTTTTTCTCCTGCATAGTGCTGGATATGGCGCAACGCTTTGGATATGGTATATGCTTTTTTTATTCCGGCAAGCGAAAGGCGCGCATTGCGGGAGCTTAATGCTAATCCATGTGCATCGCGAAGCGTCGGTACGATATGTAGTTTTACAGTTAAAGCCTTTTCCGCAATCATACGTTGGATCACCATGACCTGCTGAAAATCTTTCTGACCAAAAAAAGCAATATTCGGATTCACTAATTGAAACAATTTGTACACAATCTGCGTCACCCCTTGGAAATGACCAGGACGATGTTCGCCTTCCCAAATCTGGTCTAGATTACCTAAATCGATTTGCCAACGTGGATCATTCTCTGGGTACATGACGCTTACTTCTGGCAGGAATAAAATATCGCAATTTGCTGCGGTTAACAATGCTTTGTCATGCTCAATCGGGCGCGGATATTTTTCTAAATCTTTGGGATCGTTGAATTGGGTGGGATTCACGAAAATACTACATACGACCACATCTGTGGTGGCTTTCGCTGCCTGTATCAGCGAAATATGTCCATCGTGCAGTGCACCCATAGTCGGTACAAATCCAATCTTTTTATGTTGTTGCTGGAGGGTTGCTAAATGCTGTTGTAGTGCGCTTGCCGTAACGAAAATTTCCACGTGTGTATTGGATAAAATAGCCCGCTAAGGTGCGTATTATTTTTGGTAATATAAAACCATGAGTAGCAATAGATTGGTAGAAATGATAAAATTTCGTATCTTTGTAAACCGATTTTATTTTTCAAAACAAAAAAAGTAAGTGGAGATGGCAAAAACGAAAATATTGTTTGTAACCCATGAAATGTCGCCTTTCCTCGAAATAAGCAAAATTTCTGAAATCACACGCCAATTACCCCAAGCAATGCAAGAACGCGGATTCGAGATCCGTATCCTGATGCCACGCTTCGGATGTATCAATGAGCGCAGAAATAGGCTTCACGAGGTTATTCGTCTATCAGGTATGAACATCGTAGTGGATGGGAATGATAATCCCTTGATTATTAAAGTGGCATCTTTGCCAGCAGCACGTATGCAGGTGTATTTCTTGGATAATGAAGATTATTTCCAAAGAAAGAAGATTTTCCGCGATGACAAGGGCGAATTTTTTAACGATAACAACGAGCGTGCTTTGTTTTTCGGCAAAGGTGCGATCGAAACTGTTAAAAAATTAGGTTGGTCTCCGGATGTTATCCACTGTCATGGCTGGTTTTCTGCGATGATTCCTGCTTACATCAAAAATGTATATAATCAAGATCCTGCTTTTAAGGATACAAAGATTATCTACTCTTTATACGAAGAAGATTTTCAATCTGGAGATACATTGACGTCCAAATTAGGAGAAATGGCTGGTCAATCGGATTTATCTGCAGAAGATGCGGGTAAATATGGTGATGGATCGCAAACAGATCTATACAAAGGAGCGCTTGCCTTTACCGATGTAGTAATTAATGCTGGTTTGCCAGCAGATCATGCGATTTTGCAGCACGTGCAAGAGCAAGGTATTCGTTTGCACGCTACGCAAGGTGATGAAGATTACGAAGCATTCGCATCGCTATACGATGAGTTTGTAGGTGAGGAAGTTGTGGCTTAATTATTTTTTTGATTTAGGCACTAATACTCAAACAGTATATTATTGAAGCAAAGGCGAATTCGTCTTTGCTTTTTTTGTGCCATGTAACCACGTCATTGCGCAACCGAGGCAAAATGGTGGGGCAATTTGGTGTACGGTTTTTGATCTCATTCTTAGGTTAACAATGAGTCGGAGCACTACAGACTTCCTGAGCGCTATCAACCGTATCCACTTTCTAAACTTTATCACCCCACCCAAACAAAACAAACAAGCTCAGCACCTTTTCGATACTGAGCTCATTTATCTTTAAGATTAAGGTATAAAACCTTATTTCTTTGCATCATTTTTAGCTGCAGTGATTTCGTTACGAATGTCCTGAGCCAAAGTTTTGATTTCTTGAAGTCCTTTACGTACACGTGTTCCAGCAGCGGCATTGCCATTGTTGAAGAACTTGTCAGCGTCACCTTCGATTGAAGCAAGAAGGTCTTTTAGTTGATTGAAATTTTTCATGTTTGAATACAATAATAAATAATTAATATAAAAGTCGTTTATTACCTAGATGTAAGCCTAAGATAGGATAAATATACAAAAGGTTCTATTAAAAAGTAATTTTTTAGTTTTTTATCTCAATATGCTTTTAACGCATATTAATCTACAATTGTTAGTTCATTTATAATGTTTTTTGCTCCGGCAAACTTATCAATGATAAATAATACATAGCGAATATCAACTGATATAGTACGTTGCAATTTAGGGTCGAAGATCACATCTCCCGCCATTGCTTCAATATTACCGTCAAATGCAATGCCAATTAATTCACCTTTTGCATTTAAAACAGGAGACCCGGAGTTTCCACCGGTAATATCTTGGTCGCTAAGGAAGTTGACTGGCAAATGTCCGGCTGGGTCAGCATAGCGTCCGTAGTCTTTGTTTTTCTCCAAATCAATCAATTTTTGGGAAAGGTCAAATTCTTCATCTCCAGGTATATACTTCGCGATTGTACCTGTTAGTGTGGTGTAATTATTCACCTTAGCATCGTTGCGTTTGTCTTTTGGTAGCGCACGAATGCTACCGTAAGTTAAGCGTAAAGTAGAATTTGCATCTGGATAATATTTTCCCTGCGGATCCATCTCTAATACGCCTTTCACATACAGGCGTTGCGCCGTTTGGAATGCATCTTTCTCTTTTTCAAGCTCTGGCGAGCTCTCCCGATACTTCTGCATTAAGGCAGAAGATAGTTGAAATAAGGGATCATTTTCTACCGTTGCGGCGTCAGGATTATCTAAGAAAGCATGAAGACTTTCCATCGATTTGAAAAGACTTTTTTCTACGGCAGCATCGATATCTGCTGCAAAATTGCCTTGATTTTTGCTCGCCATTGTCGCAAAATAAGGAGCAACATCGCCTGCTTTGGCAGTATACAAGTTCAATTCGTTCGCTAATACGTCTTTCTCTAACGGCAAATACATCTTCTCATAGTTGTTCGTGATGTAAGCTTCCAAGCGAGGACGCATTTCTTGGCGCTTTGCTTGGTTCTCTTGACTGTATTGGATCAATCCATTCCCTAAAGAAGAAGGAATAGCCGCTAAAGACGAAGAACGTAATAATCCAGTCAAGTAATTATCATGGCGCGCTTTTGCATTGGTAGTGGCATAGTACGCGTTGATCGTTGGCAATACTTGGCCATACAATTCTTTATTTTCTCCACGATTAGCCCATTTCGCAAAGCGTTTTTCTTGCTTGCGTTTGGTAGCCGCAGTGCCATGTTTAGTCAATGCATCGATCATGCCTTGACGGTTTTTCCAGTAATTGGCTACGCCAGAATACGTAGAAGCATAGTTTAATTTAACCTCTTGATGCTGATCCATGTGTTTTTTCATCGCGTCCATCCCAACTTTTGAGGCTTCTACCCAAGCTGGATACGCAAATTTCACGTTTTGATCAATTCCGGCCGCATTCATCCATCTATTGGTTCTGCCAGGATAACCTAAAATCATGGAGAAGTCGCCTTCTTGGATTCCTTTAATACTTATAGGTAAAGAATACTTTGGTTTTAAAGGCACATTTTCTGTAGAATAGGCGGCTGGATTACCGTCTTTATCGCCATATACACGAAATACCGAGAAATCTCCGGTGTGGCGTGGCCATTCCCAGTTATCCGTGTCGCCACCAAACTTTCCGATGCTGTTAGGAGGCGTGCCTACTAATCGGACATCCGTGTAATCTTGGTATACGAAATAGTAATATTCATTGCCATTGTAAAACGGACGCACCGATACCACATATTTGCCGCCTTCGCTGTTCTCTTGTTCGATCTTAGCGATCTCTTTATTGATGATTTGCTCGCGTTCTTTCTCGCTCATGTCATTATTCACCAAACCCAAGATGCGTTTTGATACATCATCCATACGAACGAAGAAACGTACGTAAAGCGATTTCGGCTTCAACTCTTCTTGATAGTTTTGTGCCCAAAAGCCATTCGTTAGATAATCTTTCTCTGGCGTAGATAATTCGGCGATCGCGCCATAACCACAGTGGTGATTCGTGAAGACCAAACCCGTCTTAGACACAATCTCTGCCGTACAGCCGCCGTTGAATTGTACAATGGCATCTTTGATGCTCGAGTTGTTGATGCTGTAAATTTCTTCTGCTGTTAACTGTAGCCCTTTTTTCTGCATGTCGGCTTCATTAAGCCTTTTAAGATGCATCAAAAACCACATTCCTTCATCTGCCCAAGCAGCAAGGCTTACTACGGATAGCAGTAAGATAAACGTTATTCTTTTCATGTGTGTTGTGTTTATATAGTGTCGACAAAATTCGCGCAAATAATCCTGAAAACAAAACTCATTGATATGACCATGCCGTGAGCATCCTATTCTACGGGTTGTCGTAGGTTTTACTATCTTTGTACGATGGCATCTTTTGAAGATTTTAAACTCAACAGACAACTGTTGAATGCAATTGCGGAGGCAGGATATACTGTGCCTACCGAGATTCAGCAAAAGGCGATTACGCCTCTGCTGTCAGGACAAGATGTTATGGGGATTGCCCAAACGGGCACCGGAAAAACAGCGGCATTTGTGCTGCCCTTATTGATGGCATTAAAATACGCCCAAGGCGATCATCCACGTGCGCTGATCTTATCGCCAACCAGAGAACTGGCGATGCAGATTGAAGAGCAAATTCGTCTTTTTTCTACTTACCTCGATCTGCGTACGGTATTATTGTATGGCGGCTTAGGGCCGAAAACACAAAAAGAACAATTAGAAAAAGGTTGTGACATTATTGTCGCGACACCGGGTCGTTTCCTAGATCTTTATCTATCTCAACACATCCAAACCAAAATGATTAAATTTTTGGTGATGGACGAAGCCGATAAGATGATGGACATGGGATTTATTGGCAAAATTCACCGCATTCTAGAAGTGTTGCCACGAAAACGGCAAAATATGCTTTTCTCAGCGACCATGAGTGAGTTGGTACGCAAAATAGCCGGAGATTTTCTAGCCTTTCCTACGGTGATTGAAGTGACGGAACAAGCTACACCTGCCTCTACGGTGACGCAGGTGCTGTATAAAGCTCCTAACTTAAGAACGAAGCTTAATTTACTACAGGTTTTATTTAAAGACGACGAAGCCTTTCACCGGGTGATCGTTTTCTGTAAAACCAAGACTGTAGCCGATAATATTTTTGTCTACCTCGATCGCAAATATAGTTCGGATCAAGTGCGCGTAATACACGCCAACAAGGGGCAGAATACACGCATTAACTCCATCAATGCCTTTAAAGAAGGCGATGTGCGTATTCTCGTCGCTACGGATGTGGCGGCGCGCGGTTTGGATGTTTCCAACGTGAGTCACGTCATCAACTTTGATGTGCCCATTGTTATTGAGGATTATGTGCACCGTATTGGCCGTACCGGTCGTGCGTTTAATAATGGCGACGCCATTACATTTTGCAATCCCGCCGAAGAATATTACGTCAAGAAAATTGAGAAGCTCATTAGGCAGTCCATTCCAGTACTGGAATTGCCTGAAGGTGTGATTGTAGAACCAACGGGATTTGATGAAAGGCAAGCTATCGCACGTGAGATTGATATGCAGATGCGTAAAGAAAACCCAGACTTCAAAGGCGCGTTTCACGAGAAAAAATTCACCCCGAAACCCAAAAAGTCTAAGTCTGGCAGCGGCAACAAACGAAGCCCGAAAAAACCGGCAAAACGTCGATGAGATTGTCTCCGCTAAATATCGTTCTGGCATGCATCTTAGTATGGGCTATCTCTGAATTAGGAGAGGAGGGCAAAGCGCTGTTCTCTTGGGGTTGGCTCATTTTATTAGTCATTGTCGTGCTGGTGGTTGATATTTTGTGTAGACTGTGGGCTCGCGATACGCAAAAGCTGTGGTGGATGCAGATTACATTTATTCTATTTACGGCGGTATGTGCCGTACTCATCAAAATCCTATAATGAACACCCTTTTGACATTTTAAGGGTTAACATAAACACGTTTATACTATTAGTAAGAGATATGAAGAAAGCAGAGATAAAACTCAATGTAGAGTTAGATGATAAAAATGTTCCGGAAGTAATCCGTTGGTCTTCGTCTGATGGCGAGACATCGGACGAGATGGTGTCTAAAGCGATGTTCTTAGCGCTTTGGGATGCGCAATACAAGAATTCATTGCGTATTGACTTATGGACCAAAGATATGCCGTACGATGAGATGAAACGGTTCTTTTATGAAACGGTGCAAACGTTGGGCGATTCCTTTTTACGTGCTTCTGGTGGTGATCCTATGGCAGAGAAAGTAATCGCAGATCTGCGCGATTACTGCGCTCATTTCGCGGAGAAGATGGAAGTATTAGAGCAGCAAAGCTAAGCTATCACCTTTTAAACTATTAAATCATTCCTTGCATATGAATTACTTTTTAGTGAAATCCGAGCCCTTCAAATACAGTTGGGATCAGTTTAATAAAGACGGTCAAACTTTTTGGGATGGTGTGCGCAATTATCAAGCGCGCAATAATATGAAAGCGATGAAGAAAGGCGATCTAGTGCTTTTCTATCACAGCAATGAAGGCAAGGAAGTAGTCGGTATGGCCAAGGTCGTGAAAGAGTTCTATCAAGATCCTACGACTGATGATGAGAAATGGGTGGTCGTAGATTTGGCGCCTGTACAATCATTCGAGCGACCCGTCACGCTCGAAGCGATCAAAGCAGATAAAATGTTGGAAGATGTGGCTTTGGTAAGGCAAGGCCGCTTGTCGGTAATGCCGCTGAAGCAGGCGGAATTTGACCGTATTGTAGAAATGGGGAATAGCTAAGCATTAGCTATTCTCCTTTCTGAAATAACTTGATCAGATCTTGCAATACTTCCGCGTTCTCTGGTTTTAGTTTTCCTGATAAGATCAAACGCAGTTCCCTTCTTTGCAATGCCGAGGTATATAATGCTTTTTCGCCTTCGGTTTCCGGAATAAGCATCGGCACGGCTTTTGGCTTTCCTTCTTCATCCAACGCTACGAAAGTATAATACGCTTCATTGGATTTTTCCATCGTACCTTTTGGCAGATTTTGTGCAAATACCTCCATGCGCACTTCCAGAGAGCTATTAAAGGCGCGGGTAACTTGTGCTTTAATCGTCACGACCTCACCAAGTTTGACCGATCTTCTGAAAGAAACGTTATCTACAGATGCCGTAACCACGACATTATTGCAGTGCTTCTGCGCAGCCATGGCCGAACAGATATCCATCCAGTACAATAATTTTCCGCCCATGAGGTTTCCAAAGGTGTTGGTATCATTCGGGAGTACCAATTCGTTCATCTCCGTATAAGAGTGATTGGCTGGTTTTGCTTGCATGGTGCTCAATTGTTTAAATGCTGTTTTAATTCTTCGTCGATTCTTTTTAAGGATTCGCGAAATGGTGTGGGCGTATAGCCGAGTTCATGTTTGGCTTTATCCAGTACGAAGCCTGTTTTACGCGGTCGATTTTTATCTTGACCAATTTCCTGTGCCATGATTGGTGTGATCAGCGAGGAATCCAAATTCCAGTAATCGGCTACTTCGTGTACGATTTCTTCCACAGAGAACATCTCGTCACCACTTATATGGTAAATACCATTCGCCTGCTTCTTCGCCGCAAGATGGCAGGCTTCGACCAAATCTTCTACCCAAGTGGGCATGCGCCATTGATCAGATACAACACGAATGTTTTCCTGCTTAGATAAGGCTTCTTTTGCCCAGATCACCAGATTACGTGCACTACTGCCTTTATTGGGCGTGCCATACACTAAGATGGTTCGAAGAATCGCATGTCGGCAACCCGACGCTTGCAGAATCTTTTCCGCATCGATTTTACTTTGACCATAGGCATTGCAGGCTGACGTAACATCCGTTTCCGTGTAAGGTCCGTTCTGTCCGTCGAACACAAAGTCAGTAGAGAGAAAAGTAAGGTGAATATCTTGCTTTTTTGCCACAGTTGCTAACTCACGAACGATATCTACATTCACGGTTTGGCATTGCGCAGGATCTTTTTCGCAGACATCCACACTGCTGATGGCGGCCGTATGTATGATATGAGTCGGTCGGAAACTGGCTATGGCCTCCAATAATCGTTTAGGATCGCCGAAATCTACTTGTAAGAAGTCATGTGGAATATCTTGACTAATACGATCTGCTGAACCGGAGGTGCTAAATAGGCTGTAGCCTGATTCTGCTGCTAATCGCTTGACTAACTTTTGCCCGAGAAATCCATTAGAACCGGTAATGAGTACGCGCATAGCGAATAGAGATTAGTTGGTCCACTGAAATGGCATTTTTGCCACATGCATGGATTTGTCGATGATTTTTATTTCCAGATCGACGATGGATTGCAACGCTTTATAGTCAATTTTATCGGCATCATCGCTGGCCATATGATAGTCAGGGTGTCCGCCGGTATGGAAGAACAGCACCGGAATATCTTTTTTGTAAAACGAGGTTTGATCTGATCCACCATTGCCATCTTTGCTCGTATAAAATTTGATGTCGCTGGTAACGCCGTCAAAGATTTCGACGAATGCTGGGCTGGTACCATGTCCTATAATAGCCAAGCCATTTTCAGGTTGATAGCGGCCAATCATATCCATATTGAGCATCCAATGAATCTGATTCAAGGGAACGGTAGGGTTTTGTGTGAAATGCTTGGAACCTAATAAGCCCAGTTCTTCAGCGCCAAAGGCAATGAAAAGCAGGTTGAAGGATTCTTTCACTTCGTTCTGGCTATAGTGACGCGCTAGCTCTAGCAATCCGGCTACGCCGGATGCATTATCGTCTGCTCCATTATGGATTTCGCCAATATGTAAGGTATCGCGGGAGCCACCGATTGTGCCGTGACCCAAATGATCATAATGTGCGCCGATCACAATCGTCCTCGCTGCACCGTTATCTAAAAATCCAATAATATTCGCAGCTGCACGCAATGAATCTGTCACGGGTACACGCGTAATTTTTGCCGTGAAATCTTGGCGGTAACCATCAGTGCCTTTCGGTTGTAAACCGTAATTTTTGAATGCTGCTTCGATGTACTGCGCTGCTTGCTCTACTTGTGCACTACCTGTTTCGCGGCCTTTCATTTCGTCCGAAGCCAGATAATAAATGTGTTGTTTCAAGATCGCTTTGCTAGATTGCGCTAGTACGGCAGGTGTGCCCAACAGTACGAAGAGTGCCATCATCCAGAATGCGTAGCGAGAAAAATACATAGGATATTCTTTAGGTATTAGATGGAATTTTCAGCGGTTATGGTTTTCTTCTGTTCTTTTTGGTCGTCTTCCTCTTTGAAATATCTTTTTTGAAAGATCAAGATCAAGAAAACACCAACCGATATCGCCGAATCGGCGATATTAAATACAGGGCTAAAGAAGAGGAAATTCTCCCCGCCCCACACTGGAAACCAAGTGGGGAATGTACCCTCAAAAAGTGGAAAGTACAACATGTCTACCACTTTGCCATGAAACCACGACGCGTAGCCGCCGCCCGCAGGAAATAGTTCTGCTTTCTCGTAAAAGGTACTCTCACTAAAGATACGACCATAGAATACACTATCGATAATATTGCCCATAGCGCCTGCCATGATCAAAGCAACATTCAGGATAAATCCTTTGTGGTAATTGTTTTTGATCATATGGTGCAAACCATATCCGATACCGCAAATGGCTGCAATACGAAATAAGGTAAGCAAAAGCTTGCCGTAGTCGCCACCAAACTCCATTCCCCAGGCCATGCCATTGTTTTCGATGAAATGGATGAGAAACTTATCACCTAGCACAGGGATATCCTGCCCGATAGTCATACTCAACTTCACCCAAAATTTGGAAAGTTGGTCGATCAATAATACCCCAAATATTAACAGTAACGGACGCGAGTAGGCTTTCATGTATATGTACAAAACAGTAAAACTGTCCAAATATAGGAGTCTACTTTGATAATAAAGTACCCTCCGTCCATTTGGACAGTCTTAAATTGTAAAATTAATGTCTAGTATTGCTTGTTTTTTGCTTCGATACTCAATGTCGTATGTGGCACTGCCTTCAAACGTTCCTTTTGGATCAGCTTGCCAGTCTCACGGCATACGCCATAAGTCTTATTCTCGATGCGCACTAAGGCAGCTTCCAAGTTGTCAATGAATTTCTTTTGACGGGCAGCTAATTGATTAATCTGCTCTTTTTCTAATGTTGCAGATCCATCTTCTAAGGTTTTGTACGTACCGGCGGTATCGTCCGTACCATTCGCATTGCTATTGCTTAACGATTTGGTCAATGAGGAAAGCTCCTCTTTAGCTACACGTAGTTTTTCAAGAATTATCGCTTTAAACTCTTGAAGCTCCGCGTCGCCATAACGTGTTTTTTCAAATTTTTCCATAATTTAATTTTTTTCAACCAATAGCAATAAATTCTTTTCGTCTATCTCAACGCTGTCTCCTACAGAAATACTGCCAAAGTTGAGGGCGTCAGCTAAAATCTCGGTGCAAATATACGACAAATTATCGGTAACCGCTTCGCGGATTTCCGTATTGTCGCTGATAGTCACTTGGATACGATCGGTAACTGCAAATCCCTTATCCTTGCGAATATTTTGAATTCTATTGATTAATTCGCGTGCAAGACCCTCTTTTCGCAGTTCTGACGAGATATGCACATCCAACGCGACGGTCAATCTGCCTAAATTGGCTACTTGCCAACCTTCCACATCCTCTGCAATAATTTCTACATCTTCCAACGTGATGGTGTATGGTAGGTTGTTCAAAGCCAGCTGATTGTTGGTTTCTAGCTCCTGAATATCCTCTGCGCTGAAAGCTTGAATTGCTGTCGCAACCACCTTCATATCCTTGCCTACCTTAGCGCCAAGGGCTTTAAAATTTGGTTTAATTTTTTTCTTGATAATACCAGTGGTGTCTGTGATGAAATTTATTTGCTTGATATTTGTCTCCGACAAAATCAATTCTTGTACTTTCTCCACTTTCGCTTGGAAAGCATTATCCAGTACCGGTAGCAAAATCTTTTCTAAAGGCTGACGCACATTGATGCCCGTCTTCTTACGCAGTGACAATGTCAGTGACGAAATGTCTTGTGCCAAACGCATACGCTCTTCTAAGTCGGTATCAATGACCTCTCTATTGAATACTGGGAAATCAGCCAAGTGTACGGATTCAAATGATTCCTTTTTCGTAGCATTGTTCAGATCCAGGTATAAGTTATCCGCGAAGAATGGTGCAATCGGTGCAATCAATTTCGAAAGCGTATCCAAGCAGGTGTACAAGGTTTGATAGGCCGAGATTTTGTCTGCACTGTAATCTCCTTTCCAGAAACGACGACGACACAAACGCACGTACCAGTTGCTGAGGTTTTCATCCACAAATGTTTGAATTGCCCGCGCAGCTTTGGTCGGCTCGTATTCGTTGTAGTACGTGTCTACTTCTTGCGTCAAGCTATTTAGTAACGATAATACCCAACGATCAATCTCCGGGCGTTCGGCCAAAGCGATATCTGCTTCGCTGTAAGAGAATTGGTCAATGTTCGCATATAATGCAAAGAAAGCATAGGTATTGTAGATCGTTCCGAAGAACTTACGACGTACTTCATCCAAACCTTCCTCGTTGAACTTTAAGTTTTCCCAAGGCGATGCATTGCTGATCATGTACCAACGCGTGGCGTCGGCACTGTATTTTTCTAAAGTGCTGAATGGATCGACGGCGTTGCCCAATCGCTTGGACATCTTGTTGCCGTTTTTGTCCAGTACCAGACCGTTGGAGATCACGTTTTTAAACGCGACCGAATCTTTGACCATCGTCGAGATCGCATGCAAAGTAAAGAACCAACCACGTGTCTGATCCACGCCTTCGGCGATGAAATCTGCTGGGAAAGCATTTAAGAAGTCCGGGTGGAAAGGAAAATCTTCGCCAGCAGCCAATTTCTCCTGATCCAATCCCCATTGTGCATACGGCATCGCGCCAGAATCAAACCATACATCGATCAGATCTGGCTCGCGGAACAATTTCTGTCCACCATCAGATACCAAAACGATATCATCTACATAAGGGCGGTGCAGATCCAGTTTTTCTGTGCCGAATTTATCTAAATAAGATTGGTTCACCGCTTTCTCCTCGTCAGAAAGTGCAGCCGATTGTACGGCATCTTCCAAACGCGATTTTAGCTCTGCGATCGAACCGATACAGATCTCTTCATTCTCGTCTTCACTACGCCAGATCGGAAGCGGCGTGCCCCAATAGCGCGAGCGCGATAGATTCCAATCCACCAGGTTTTCCAACCAATTGCCAAAGCGACCCGTTCCGGTCGATTCTGGTTTCCAGTTGATGGTTTTATTTAGTTCTACCAAACGATCCTTAACTGCTGTAGTGCGGATAAACCAACTATCCAATGGATAGTACAAGATCGGTTTGTCGGTACGCCAACAGTGCGGATAAGTGTGTTCGTATTTCTTAACGTCAAACGCTTTGTTTTCTTCTTTCAGCTTGATCGCAATAAGCACATCCGTCGGGCGGAAATCTTTATCTGCGCGCTCTTCTGCACTGTAATATTCTTCTTTCACAAAGCGACCGCCAAAGTCGGTGATTTCTTTGACAAAGCGACCCGTACGATCTACCGTTGGTACGTCTTTGCCATTTTCATCTTTTACCAAGATGGCGGGTACGCCGTGCTCTTTAGCTACACGAAAGTCGTCTGCACCATAAGTAGGTGAGGCGTGTACAATACCGGTACCATCTTCTGTCGTGACGAAATCTCCCGGAATAACGCGGAAAGCTTTTTCGATCAACTCATCAGAAGTGATGTAAGGCATCAATTGATGATAGCGTAATCCTACCAGTTCCTCGCCTTTGATGTTGGCCGCTATTTCCCAAGGAATGATTTTGTCGCCTAAGGTATAGTCTTGAAATGACGCATCTTTCCCTTCGGCTTTGAAATGCTTGTTGATCAGGTTTTGTGCGAGCACAACGGATACGGGCTCGCCAGTGTATTGATTGAAAGTGCGTACTTTGACGTAGTCAATGTTTTTGCCAACGACCAAAGCCGTGTTGGAAGGCAAAGTCCATGGTGTGGTCGTCCAAGCGATGAAGGCAACATCTTCTTCCGGAGTTTCCACCAAAGTGCCGATCAACGGATGCACTTGTCCTTTGTCTACTCTGAATTGAGCGACAATAGTCGTGTCCTTCACATCCTGATAGGTGCCTGGCTGGTTGAGCTCGTGGGAGCTTAAACCTGTACCCGCTGCAGGCGAATACGGTTGTATCGTATATCCTTTGTATAAATATCCTTTTTTGTACAGTTTCTGTAATAGAAACCATAGCGTCTCAATGTAGCTATTTTTGTAAGTGATGTATGGATTTTCCAAATCAACCCAGTAGCCCATTTTCATTGTCAGGTCGTTCCACACATCGGTGTAACGCATCACTTCATTGCGGCAAGCTTCATTGTATGCCTCAACCGTGATTTTTTTGCCGATGTCTTCTTTGGTGATGCCTAATGTTTTTTCTACCGCCAATTCGATCGGTAGGCCATGCGTATCCCAGCCACCTTTGCGTTTTACCTGAAAACCTTTTAATGTCTTGTAACGGCAGAATATATCCTTAATCGCCCGAGCCATTACGTGGTGGATGCCAGGCATCCCATTCGCTGATGGAGGGCCTTCGTAGAAAGTATAAGGCTTGCTGGCAGGGCGGTTTGAAATACTTTTTTCAAAGATCTTATCCGATTCCCAGCGCTTTAATACTTCCTTCCCGATTTCAGGTAGATTCAGTTGTTTATATTCTTTGTACATGACTTGTATTATCAGTTTTTAAAGGTCGCTAATTTACATATTTTCGTCGAAAGGATGAACCTGCATTCCAGATCGTTGAAATATCATTTTTAAGTGGATTCGAGTGATGTTTTGCGAAAAAAAATAGAATTCGCGTAGTAAAGCACATCATGTATATAGATGGTGTATCCTGTGGGCGATACTGAAGGGCGCTTTACATCAATTCCATGATCGAAAAAGGCATTTATTCTCCCCTAATGCAGGTAGAATAAACGCCTTTAATCGCTAGAACACTCCAAAGAGTGGTATATCAAATAGGATGCCCTAATAAAGCACTAAGCGGAGAATGAACTTCCGCAACCACAGGTGCTAGAAGCATTAGGGTTATTGAAAGTAAATCCTCTGGCATCCAATCCGTTTTTAAAGTCTACTTCCATACCGGCAAGGTACAATCCATGTCCTTTGTTCATAAAAATACGGATGCCTTCAATGTTGTATTCGCTATCGCCTTCCTTTTTTTGATCGAAGCCCAAAAGGTAGCTCATGCCGGAGCATCCGCCGCCTTCTACACCTACGCGTAAACCAAAATCAGGACTAATCTCTTGCTGATCTATCAGTTTTCGTAATTCTTTTATAGCTCCTTCCGTCAACGTAAGAGGTGCCGGAGCTACTATACTTTCTGTACTCATAATCCTTACCTTTTAATCTTTATCCTTAACAAAAATACACATTTTTTAATACAATATTTTGGACGCTATGTTTTTGACAATAAGGCTACATTTCAATGATATCGTATATGTATTGATTAGATCATTAAAATAGCCGCAGATTTTAGATAAGTTCTTAAATAAGAAGTATATTTGCTCACAATTATTAAAGGAGTAAAATCTACTAAAATTTACATACAATATGGAAAGAGATCAGGCTATATTTAATCTGATAGCGGAGGAGCTAAAACGTCAGGAGGAGGGTATTGAGTTAATTGCCTCAGAAAACTTTGTCAGCAAGCAAGTGATGGAAGCTGCTGGTTCCGTTTTAACAAACAAATACGCGGAAGGCTTGCCGGGAAAACGTTATTATGGTGGCTGTGAGGTCGTTGACCAGATTGAAGATATCGCTATTGATCGTGCTAAGCAACTTTTCGGTGCACAATGGGTGAATGTACAACCACACTCTGGAGCGCAAGCAAATGCTGCTGTCTTTTTAGCGATCCTGAAGCCGGGTGACAAGATCTTAGGATTTGACCTTTCTCATGGTGGTCACTTGACACATGGTTCTCCTGTAAACTTTTCAGGTAAATTGTATGAACCACATTTCTATGGTGTGGTAAAAGAAACAGGATTGATCGATTACGATCAACTGGAGGAAACAGCTCGCCGCGAGAAACCAAAAGTAATTATCTGTGGTGCTTCTTCGTACTCACGTGATTGGGATTATGCACGTATTCGCAAAGTAGCCGATGAAGTGGGCGCTTTAGTAGTAGCTGATATCTCGCATCCAGCCGGATTGATCGCGCGTGGTCTATTGACCGATCCACTTCCACACTGTCACATCGTAACTACGACTACGCACAAAACGTTGCGCGGACCACGTGGCGGTATGATCATGGTTGGTCAAGATTTCGAAAACCCTTGGGGAATCAAAGGGCCTAAAGGTGATGTTCGTACTATTACACAATTATTAGATCTTGCGGTATTCCCAGGTACGCAAGGTGGTCCATTGGAGCACACGATTGCAGCTAAAGCAATTGCTTACGGCGAAGCTTTGAGCGACTCATACATGGATTACATCGTACAGGTGAAGAAAAATGCTGCAGCCTTGGCCAAATTCTTCGTAGAGAAAGATTATCACATCATTTCTGGTGGTACAGACAATCACTTGATGTTGGTAGACCTTCGCAACAAAGATATCTCTGGTAAAGAAGCCGAAGCTGTATTAGGCAAAGCGGGTATCACGACTAATAAGAATATGGTTCCTTTTGATACGCGTTCTCCATTTGTTACGTCAGGTGTGCGTTTTGGTACAGCAGCGATTACGACTCGTGGTATCAAAGAGCAAGAAATTGTGCAGATTGGTGAATTGATTGACGAGGCGTTAGTAAATGCAGGAAATGATGCACAATTAGCCGCTATCCACGGTAAAGTGGTGGAATTAATGGGTCAATTTCCATTGTACAAATAATACATCAAAATAGATGCTATAAATAGCTCCACTTTGAGAAAAGTGGAGCTATTTTTGTAGCGATACTTTGTGAATAAACGTTAAAAAGAACAACAAAATGTTTGAATAGTCAGATATTTTGATTCAATTTGATAAACACTAAATAAAACAGACTTCGCCTATCGAAACAAGACTACGCAAAAAAGGACATATAACTCTTAGTACTTAGGAGACCATTATGAAAATACTAAAAAAATTGAGTGATCAAGAGTTGATCCAAGCGTACGTTTCGGGTGATGAAAGAGCCCTTCAGGTTCTTTTAGAACGACATAAATCAAAGATTTACACGTCGATTTACCTTCAGGTCAAAGATGATTTTTTGGCGGAAGATATATTCCAAGAGACTTTTATTAAAGTAATCAACACGCTTCAGGCGGGTCGTTATAATGACGAAGGTAAGTTTTTGCCTTGGGTGATGCGTATCGCCCATAATATGGTCATCGATCATTTCCGTAAGGAGAAGCGAGCACCATCTGTCGTGAATAATGATGGATTTGATATTTTTGAGGTGCTGCAATTTTCGGACGATAATGCCGAATCTAAGTTGGTCAAAGATCAACGTGATTTAGATCTTAAGAAATTGATTCAGCTACTGCCTGATGATCAAAAGGAAGTATTGATCATGCGCCACTTTTGCGATATGAGCTTCAAGGATATTGCGGATGTAACCGAGGTGAGTATCAATACGGCATTAGGCCGGATGCGTTATGCCTTGAGCAACTTGCGCAAGATGATCGAAGATCATCAGATGATATTGCAAACGGGATAGTATTTAGCCTATTTAGGCTTTACTATCCCGTTTAATTTTTTTGGTCGTATGACTGCGGTTTAGAAGTTGATATTTTCTACTTCTGCTGCCGATTCTTCTACCTTCTCTTTTAGATCTGCTTTAAAAGCGATCAGTCTTTCTGCCACTTTTGGATCGGCAATAGCCACCATTTGCGCCGCCAGAATTCCCGCATTTTTTGCTGCATTCAGTGCTACTGTGGCCACAGGTATGCCATTGGGCATTTGTAAAATAGATAAGATAGAATCCCACCCATCAATCGAGTTCGAAGATTTTACCGGAACACCAATAACGGGTAAGTGCGTAATCGAAGCTACCATGCCAGGCAAGTGCGCCGCACCGCCAGCTCCAGCAATAATGACTTTCAGGCCGCGTTCTGCGGCAGCATTCGCATAATCAAACATTCGCTGTGGCGTACGATGTGCAGATACTACGGATACTTCAAAAGGTACATTTAAATGTTTCAATACGTCGATCGCATCTTGCATCACCGGAAGATCAGATTTGCTACCCATGATGATCCCAATTAGCGGATTATTTGTGTTCATTATGCTTTTACTTTTAAGATTGATTGTACTTTACGCGCATTTGCGATGGCTGTTTCACGATCTTTGTTTACGATACAGACGTGTCCCATCTTGCGAAATGGTTTGGTTATTTTCTTACCATATAGATGTACGTATACGCCGTCTATAGCAAGAATATCTTCTACACCTTCATATTTGGCCAAACCTTCGTAGCCATCTTCTCCCAATACGTTAATCATAACGGCATGTTGGAGATTGTCTGTATTGCCTAGGGGCAAATTGAAAATCGCACGCAAGTGTTGATTGAATTGAGAAGTGACATTGCCTTCAATGGTTTGATGACCACTGTTGTGTGGTCTTGGAGCCAATTCGTTGACTAAGATTTCGCCTGTCTTCGTCAAAAACATTTCTACTGCTAGCAAGCCAACTATTTGCAAATCGTTGGCAATCTTTTTTGCGATCTCTTCGGCTTCCGCTTGTATCACTTCAGAATAGGTAGAAGGGGAGATCAGAAATTCTACGAGGTTAGCTTGCGGATTGAATTCCATCTCTACCATTGGAAATGTGCTCACATCGCCATGGTCGTTCCGCGCTACGATAACGGCGATCTCCTTCTCGAAGTCCACCATTTTCTCAATAATGGAAGGTTCTGGGAAAGCGGTTTTGTGATCGGCTGCGCTATTTATTTTCTTAACTCCTTTGCCGTCGTAGCCGTCTTTACGAAGTTTTTGGATATAGGGAAATGACCAATCGATTTGCTGCAAGCCTTCATTGGCCGATACAAATTGGAATGGTGCGGTAGGAATATCGTTTTGTTTGAAGAATTGTTTTTGCAATCCTTTGTCCTGAATCAAGCGAATCACGCGTGATTGTGGATACACTAAGACACCTTCGTCTTCTAGTTTTTCTAAGGCATCAACATTGACTTTTTCGATCTCGATGGTGATCATATCGAGGCCTTTACCAAAGTTGTACACCGTGTCGAAGTCAGATAATGAACCTACTTCGAAGTGATTGCATAGTCGTTTGCAAGGGGCATTCTGGTCGGGATCCAACACGTGAATACTCACGTTGTAATTAATCGCGTCTTGGATCAGCATGCGGCCTAATTGGCCACCGCCCAGAATACCCAAACGTAAGTCCCCATAAAAATCTTTTCCCATATTATGTGTTTGCTACTGCTTGCGGGAAGATATTTTCCTTCAGCAGACTTTCTTTTTCTATTATTTTCTGTAATTCTAAAAATGCGCCAATAAGTGCTTCTGGCCTCGGTGGACAGCCTTGTACATACACATCGACTGGAATGATTTTGTCCACGCCTTTTACCACATGATAACCATGTTGCCAATATGGTCCGCCGCAATTAGAGCAGGAGCCCATCGAGATCACGTACCGCGGCTCGGGCATTTGCTCGTATAATTTCTTGATCCGGTCAGCCATTTTGAATGTCACGGTGCCAGCGATAATCATTACATCCGACTGTCTTGGTGAAGGCCGAGGAAATACGCCTAAGCGATCCAAGTCGTAGTTTGCTGCCATAGCGCCCATCATTTCGATCGCACAACAAGCGATTCCAAAGCTAAGTGGCCACATAGAAGAAAGTCGAGCCCAATTTAATAGGTCGTCCATCTTGGCGATCATCACGCCGCCTTGTTGTCCTGCTTGCTCCATACTTGTTAATCTTTAGCTTTTTTGAAACGTGGCGTAAAACCGGGCTTAGCGGAAGCCGCTTTCTCAATCCTCGCAGGTTCGATCTGCTCCGCCGTATTTTGCTGATAGCTACGTACAGCGTATGTTTTTTGGTTAATGGAATCGTAAGCTGATGCCGGAATAGGCACATCCACGCGTGGAATCTGTGTCTTCGGTTTGATCCAATTAAGATCTCCATTTTTCCAAACGTACACCAATCCGACGACTAAGATGCCAATAAAGATCGCCATCTCAATCAGGGTAAACCATCCCCATCGCCCGTCCCAAGCAATAAACTCGGCATTGCCAAAAATCGTGGCCCATGGAAAGATAAAGATCAGTTCGACATCGAAAAGTAAGAAGACTAAGGCAACGACATAGAATCTTGGGTTGAATTGAACCCAAGAAGTACCGAGTGCTTCTTCACCACATTCGTACGTACTTTGCTTGATTGGATTCGGTTTCTTCGGAGAAATCAGCTTCGCTGTGAAGATGGTACCACACACCAAAATAAGGCCTACTATCGCGAGAGATAGTATTTTTCCATATTCTGATAACTGTGCGGGGTCATCCATACTACAAAGTTAAGGAAAATGTACTTGTCCAAGAAAAAAAAGAAATGTATCCCGTTTTCCTTAAAAGGGTTTGCCTGGAGATTTTGGCATATTGCGCATCATCTTGGCCATCATTCCCGGGTTAGACATTTGTTTCATCACTTTACGCATATCGCCAAATTGCTTCATCAGCTTATTGACCTCGTCGATATTCGTGCCTGAACCTTTGGCGATTCGTACGCGTCTTTTTTGATCAATGACGTCTGGATTCTGACGTTCGTACGGTGTCATTGAATCGATGATCGCTTCGATAGGTTTGAAAGCATCGTCCTCGATTTCAATGTCTTTTATTGCTTTTCCAACACCGGGGATCATGCCCATCAAGTCTTTCATATTACCCATTTTTTTGATCTGCTGGATCTGGGATTTGAAATCGTTGAAATCGAATTTATTCTTGCGGATTTTCTTCTGTAGTTCGGCGGCTTCTTTTTCGTCAAATTGCTGTTGCGCACGTTCTACTAAGGAAACCACGTCGCCCATACCCAAAATACGGGAAGCCATACGATCGGGGTGGAATACATCCAGCGCCTCCATCTTCTCGCCCGTACCGATAAATTTGATCGGCTTGTTGACGACAGATTTAATAGACAACGCTGCACCACCACGTGTGTCACCATCTAATTTGGTTAAGACGACACCGGTGAAATCCAAACGATCGTTGAATGCTTTTGCCGTATTCACAGCATCTTGTCCGGTCATAGAATCTACTACAAACAAGATTTCATGTGGTTGCGTAGCTTCTTTAACCGCGGTGATCTCCACCATTAAGGCCTCATCAATCGCCAAACGACCAGCCGTATCGATGATCACTACATTATTTCCATTTCGTTTTGCTTCTGCTACACCGGCTACAGCAATGGCAATCGGATCTTCGGATGCACGGTCTACATAAACAGGTACGCCGACTTGCTGTCCTAATACTTCTAACTGATCGATCGCTGCCGGACGATATACGTCACCCGCTACCAACAAAGGTTTTTTACCTTTTTGTTCGCGTAGAAAGTTAGCTAGTTTTCCAGAGAAAGTAGTTTTACCCGCACCGTTCAATCCGGCGATTAAGATAACCGTCGGATTTTTGGTAATCTCTAACTCCGTCACTGAACCACCCATGAGGTTAGTCAATTCGTCGCTCATAATCTTGGTGAGCAACTGACCAGGGGAGATGCTGGTCAATACATTTTGACCTAATGCTTTCGTTCTTACTTCGTCGGTAAAAGATTTAGCGGTTTTGTAGTTCACATCGGCATCCAACAATGCCTTCCGGATCTCCTTCATGGTTTCGGCCACGTTGATTTCCGTAATGTTACCTTGTCCTTTAAGGACTTTAAACGCTCTGTCTAATTTGTCTTGTAAGTTTGAAAACATAATCCTGTATTATCCGCAATATGATACGTAGTGCAAATCTAACAAAAAAAAGCCGGAGCATTGCTCCGGCTTTATAAATTTTATACGCTTTAGTATACTTAGTCTCTACGTCCAAAAAGGATGTAAGCATAGTACAATAAAGTAGCTAATGATGCTAATGCTGCAACCACATAAGTCATCGCCGCCCATTTCAAAGCGTCTTTTGCGCCATCATGTTCTTCTGTGCTGTGTGTGATATTTGCACCATCTAACCAAGCTAATGCACGGTTTGAGGCATCAAATTCTACTGGAAGCGTTACAAAGCTAAACAAAGTGGTAAGCGCTAAAGCACCAACACCAATCGCCAATACCCAAATGTTTCCAGAAAACGCCATCAACAATATACCACCCAATAATACCCAAGTAGTCATGCGGGAAGCAATGCTAACAATCGGTACTAATGCCGAGCGAAATTGTAACCAAGAGTACGCAGTAGCATGTTGTACGGCGTGCCCACATTCGTGTGAAGCAACCGCAGCAGCAGCCACGCTACGACCGTGATATACTTCTGGGCTCAAGTTTACTGTTTTGTTGGCTGGGTTGTAGTGATCCGTCAATTGTCCTTCTACCGAAATGATTTCTACATCCGTCAATCCGTTGTCGCGCAGCATCTTTTCAGCTACTTCGGCACCTGATAAGCCCGATGTAAGGGGCATTTCCGAGTACTTCTTAAATTTACTCTTGAATCGATATTGTACGATCCAGCTGATTACGGCAATTCCTATAAAAATAATCCAATACATATTCTTTCGTCTTTATGTCTACTGAAACTTACTCAAAAAATATTCCAATCCTCCGAATAAGCTAAATATAGTATTTATGTCTTGTTTATTTCGAAGCCACTGCAATTATGGCAGTAGAATTATGATTTAGCTAAGTTGCGTTGTACGTAATCGTAGCTTTTCTTGATACTCTCAAATTTGTTAGGCATGTAGATCTCATCTTGTTCTACAAAAGCATATTTCAAACCCGACTGTTCGTCGAAGCGGATAATATTGGCAAAGTCAATACTGCCAGATCCTACTTCGGCGTATTTGATCTGCTTGAATACTTCGCCCAGATCCATGGGCTCCCGTTTTCCCGTGCGTGGATTGACCTCTGGCGTTACTAAAGGTTCGCTAAAGCTACGATCCATATCTTTTATGTGCCACATCGGGAAACGGTTCGGATACTTTTCGAAATAGGTTTGGGGTTTTTCACCCGCTTTCACGGCCCAGTAAAGATCTAATTCGAAGTCCACCAATTCAGGATCAGTGAAAGCAATCAGGATATCCAATCCTTTGGTGCCATTGCCAAAAGGCCTAAATTCCCAGAAATGATTATGATAAGCCATTTTGATACCTGCTTTCTTCGATAATTCACCCGCGGCATTGAGCTGTTCTGCGAAAAATTGATAATCAGACGCTGTTAATTTATTAAGGTCATTCATCGGCGGAACAGGAGCAACAATGTACTCTTGGCCTAGCGTATGGGCTATCTCGATGTATTTATTGATGTCTTCGGGTTGTGTACTTCCTTTTGTCAAATAATTGCTGAGGTCGTAATGCCCACTGTGGGTTTTCAGGTTATTATCTTTTAGGATATTGACTAAATCTGCTACTGGAATTCCCCAAAAGCTGCTATTGCCGGTATTGACACCAAATGTTTCGACGTGTTTGTAGCCCACTTTTGCTACATTTTCCAAGGTGTCTTTGGCATCTTTATCCAATAGATCACGTAGCGTGAATAATTGAATCCCAATATTTTTGAATGGCGAACCGGTAACGTCCTCTGTGGAGCTACAGGATAACCAGTGCGGAGCCAACGCTGCGGCCGCTAAGCCAAGACCAGAGTGACGTAAGAAGTTTCTGCGATTGATAGATTTCATGGTATGTTTTTGTGTTGGGTTTATTGTTGTGGTTATACCAAAAATAAGAAAGGATTTCTATAAACTAGAAATCCTTTCTTATTTTTTTGATAGAGCAGTTTTTATACCGTCATCACATCTTTCTCTTTCAGATCAGCCAATTGATCAACTTTAACGATATAGCTGTCGGTTAGCTTCTGTACTTCGGCTTCACCTGTTTTGATCTCGTCTTCAGAAACGCCGTCGTTTTTCAATTTTTTGATTGATTCGTTGGCATCTTTACGAATATTACGGATCGACACGCGACCACGTTCAGCTTCTTCTTTTACTTTTTTGACTAAATCTCTTCTTCTTTCTTCGGTAAGAGCTGGTACAGCCAAGCGAATCACGATACCGTCATTCTGTGGATTCAACCCTAGATTAGCATCAATAATGGCTTTCTCGATAGCGCCTATTAAAGACTTTTCCCAAGGTTGCACAACGATCGTACGTGCATCTGGCGTGTTGACATTACTGACCTGTGCTAATGGTGTAGCAGAACCATAGTAATCCACGAATACACCATCCAACATACCTGGAGAGGCTTTGCCTGCACGGATTTTTGTCAACTCATTTTCGGTATGTGATACCGATTTATTCATGCTGTCTTTGCAATCGTCTAATTCGAGAGAAATTAACTCATTCATATCTTGATAATCTTTATTAACTAACTATGGTGCCGATGTCTTCGCCTTCAGCCAATTTTTTAAGGTTTCCTGATTTGTTCATGTCAAAAACGACGATAGGAAGGTTGTTTTCTTGACACAGCGTGAATGCGGTCATATCCATTACATTCAATCCTTTCTCATAAACCTCTGTAAAGGAGATTTGTTCGAATTTCTGTGCATTAGGATCTTTTTCGGGATCGGCTGTATAGATGCCATCAACGCGTGTTCCCTTTAGTACAGCATCGGCATTAATCTCGATGGCGCGTAGGGAAGCGGCAGTATCCGTGGTGAAATACGGGTTTCCAGTTCCTGCACCGAAGATCACGACGCGGCCTTTCTCCAAGTGGCGTACAGCGCGTCTACGGATGAATGGTTCGCAGATTTGCTCCATTTTGATCGCTGTTAGCAAACGGGTTTTCATCCCGTTTTTCTCCAGCGCATCTTGCAAAGCCATGCTGTTGATTACTGTCGCCAACATGCCCATGTAATCGGCCTGTACACGATCCATTCCAGCTTTTTCAGCGCTAAGTCCGCGGTGAATGTTGCCACCACCGATAACGATAGCGATCTCAAGCCCCATGCTGTGAATTTCTTGAATGTCTTTGGCGTATTGTTGGACACGATTGATATCAATACCGTAGCTTTGCTCTCCCATCAAAGCTTCTCCACTTAGTTTTAGTAGGATCCGTTTGTATTTCATATGTGTTTTTTGGAGTGTTTCCAAAAGCCAAATATAAGACAATTTTGTCGGCCAACGACCTTTATTCTGCTTTTTTCACGCGCGCTATGACCTCATCGTAAAAACGCTCGTAATGCGGTACGATTTTGCAGATCTTAAAATCTTCGGCTCTAGCTAGTGCATTTTCTTTGAATTCGGCCAATCGAGCATCATCTTCTAAGATATGTACGCCTTGTTTAGCCATGTTTTCTACATCACCTACATCGCTCATGTAACCGCTAAATCCGTCGATGTTGAGCTCAGGTAATCCACCCGTGTTTGATGAAATAACCGGAACTTTGCAAGCCATAGCCTCTAATGCAGCCAAACCAAAGCTCTCGGATCCCGATGGCATCAGGAATAAATCGGCGATCGAAAGTATTTCCTCAATAGCGTCCTGTTTCCCTAAGAAACGTACGTGTTCCCAAACATTGAGCTGGCGCGCCAATTCTTCCGAATTTCTTCGGTCTGGGCCATCGCCTACCATGAGTAGCTTGCTCGGGATCTTTTGATTGATTTGTTCAAAAATCCGCACCACATCACCCGTATGTTTTACTTTACGGAAGTTGGACGTATGAACGATAATGCGTTCATCGTTGGGTGCGATTGCTTTCTTGAAATGTTCGTGGTTCTTGCTGTGAAATCTGTTAAGATCGATGAAGTTTGGAATCACCTCAATATGATTGGTCACATCGAAATAGTCCAAAGTCTGCTGTTTCAGATTTTCGGATACCGTAGTTACACCATCCGATTGGTTGATGGAAAAAGTAACTACTGGACTGAAACTTTTGTCCTTGCCGACCAACGTAATATCTGTGCCGTGTAAAGTCGTTACGACAGGGATCTTAATGCCGTAAGTCGCCAAAATTTGCTTAGCCATAAATGCCACGGATGCATGGGGTATGGCATAATGTACGTGTAGCAAATCCAACTTTTCGTAGCGCACTACGTCTACCAGCTTGCTGGCTAGTGCGGTCTCATAAGGCGCATAATCAAAAAGCGGATATTGCGACATCGCTACCTCGTGATAAAAAAGATTTTCTGAGAAAAAATCTAAACGAGCCGGTTGGCTATATGTGATAAAGTGTATCTCGTGTCCGCTGGAAGCTAAAGCTTTACCCAGTTCGGTAGCTACTACACCACTACCTCCGAAGGTAGGGTAACAAACTATTCCTATTTTCATCTGTTGTTTTCGTCTTCCTAAAAATAAACTTGGTCAGGTAGATGTGCCAGTATGATTGTTCTCTTCATAGCTGGCGTACGGGTGCTTGCCTGATATGGCAAAGATAAGGAGGGTTTTATAATTGTTTTGCAATAATTCTATGGCGGAATGTTATATTTACATCAATGGATAAGGAGCAATTGACAAGGGAAATTTGGTTTAAGACCGCCCGTTCGGGTGGTGCTGGCGGCCAAAACGTCAATAAGGTGGAAAGTAAGGTGATGCTCTTTTGGGATGTCACTAATTCCATTGCTTTCGACGAATTGCAGAAGAATATCATTCTATCTCGTTTATCCAACCGCATCTCGAGCGAAGGTATACTTTTATTGGAAGCTTCACAAAGCAGAAGCCAGCTAGAGAATAAAGAGGCCGTGATTGCTAGATTTTTCTTATTGCTGAAAGAAGCGTTAAAACCAATTAAAAAGCGGATCCCCACACCCATTCCAAAATCTAAAATACTCCAACGATTGGATCGTAAAAAGAAACAAGCGGAGAAAAAACAACAACGTAAAAGGTACGATTTATAAAATATTCTCTAGAAGGGGACGTTATAGTTTTAGTGTAGCTTGATATAGCTATTTACTAACTAACCTAAACTCTATCTACATGCGTTCGTCCCCCGTTTTACTTTTGGCTATTCTTCAGGCAATAGTTTTTACTTCATGCAGAAGTTATGAATTCTCTAAGCATGGTTTCATGGTAGAGAATGACCCTAATTATCACAATGTGCGAAGTCATTTGAGTGTTGCTGCAGATGCGGAGAAAATAGATATGAGTGAGCTGGATAAAGAAAATGCACAGGCACTGAGATCTTTTGGCATCAAACCTAAGCAAGTGGAATTGCTTTTTGTCACGCATTTACCTACAGATAGTTTGGTGGAAGTGATTGGTTGGCAATCCGAAGACAGCACGCGCACTTTTTCTAATTACTTGGCACAAACGTCGAAAAATCATCGGTATCGGTATAAGAAAAAGCGGTCTAAAGGACAGCATATGGTACATGCCGTTTACCAATCACCGAACGGACCTCAGGTTGGTTTAGTGTTTAGCAGCCCCAATACATTAAAGGAAGCGGATATTAATCAGTTTCTGAATCGGGATGTGCGATTTAGTCGCGAATTGTTTCCAGACCTTACAGGTGTAGATTGTGTGCCGGAGAACCAGATTGGCTGGGGGATTGATATTCCGGCCGAATTGGTGCGTGATGAACATACTTTGCTGAAGATCTATAGAGTAGGAGAGCAGGAGGAACAATTAATATTGTACACCTTGCGTAACCCGGGAGAATTCTACTATACGGCCTTTTCTGTGTGCAAAGATGCCACGTACAAAGTGGTTTATAGTGATCTGCAACACGGAGAAATCTGGTCTACACAAATGCACACCGACGACATCATCGAGCAAGATCGATTGCTGATGGAAGAAATGGGGTATCAGTAGATGTTTCCAGAAGTTGTATTTATAGTTAGTATGAGAATATGATTTTTAATGATTATTTGGGATCCTGCAGCAATTCGGTGGATTCGGTGGAAGTCCTCGCGACGTATTTAGATAAGCTTGAAATTGTAGCCTTTCATTCGCATTCATAACCGAATTGTCTGTCTTATAAACGATTGGTCCTAATTCAGCATAAGCATCGCTCCTTGCAATGTAAGGTGCATAAAAATTATTTGCCCAAACTCTATCTAATTCAGATAGCTGTTGTGGCGCACCAAAAATTGAACCGTCTCTTCTGGTAAGTACTGGCCCGGTCGCAAGGCTACCAGCATTATATGAGCCGTAAATCATAATGGAATTGAAGTCCAATGCACCAGACATAATGTAGTTAGTAGGGATAATATCAAAATCTGCTCGGATTTGGGCAGGACTTAAATTAAGGATATTTTGTGGGTTGAAAATAAGAAAATTGTTCCTGTCAGGTCGCTGATGCTCATGGTATAGACCTATCGTATGTCCTATTTCATGGGCAACTGCTCTAAATCCCGCTTCTGGTTCTAGTTGTAAAATTTGCCGGCCGCCAATCCTACCTACGTTTGATGCATTGACATTAGATTGCGTGAACTCTACATAAGGATAAGCAAAACCAAATTGTGGATCAATCGTTGGTTGCCCTGTTGCATTATAGAATCGTACATTGGTATTGCTTTCCCAGTGAATTATCGCTTGTCTAATGATTGATCTAGTGAACTGGTCTAAATTTGGTGCTAGGGTGTACCTAACCATAGCCCATGTTCTGTTTAAGGATGGATGTACACCAATGCTTCTGGGTGAGGTTTCTCTTGGATTTGTAGTTTTTGACATGCCGCTTGCAAAGGGTACGGGAAGCATATTTTCATCGCTTTCCTCAAAAGTCGGTGCTTCAAAGGCACCTTTTTCTCGTAACGCTTTCAGCTGGTAATCTGACAAGATTATATCAGATTGCAAAAAATAATCTTCACCGTCTGTCTCTAAGTAAATTCCTGACTCCAATATCACCACTTCGCGCCTCAAATTTGATCCCGATAATGTATTTTTGTCATCATTGTTGTTTGATGTTGAATTGATGTCGTCCTGCCCTTGTTTGTTACAAGCATAGATTGCTATTGATAGCAATCCTAAAAACACTAAAATCTTTCTCACGACACTATCATTATAGCCTTATTCATACGGATTCGGTACAATAAATTCTTCTTCTACTGGATATCTTTCTTTGATTTCTACCAGGCTCAATTCGCAAGTATGGGCATCCATTAATGCATCTTCAAACCTTAGGTAGTTTCTGCAAACTTCTTTCAATGCCACTCTATATTGGTAACCTTCTTCGTATAGGCTGTCAAATCCTAATATTGATCTATAAATTGTATTCGTATAAGATACTCCATCTTCTTTGATCCCGTAGAAAAAACCTGTTGATAGGCTCCAAGTATCATGTATCTTGTTTTGCATGATAGTAGCGTTGAAGTTTCGCTCATCGTCCCGGTAAAGTGGTTGTTCCTTTAAACAGGAAGATAGAATGAATAGAAACATAAAGAAAAGGTTTTTTATGGCTTTACATTGTCTCATCATCAATTAGATAAATCAATTCTAAAGTAAGAAATAAAATTAATAATATGGAAATATTTTTATTAAATGATTTTACATATTATGGGGATTGAATGTTATACCCTTTTGTAACAGGCCTTTTCTGGTTAATCTGTCTAGTAACGACTTTGTATCACCCTTGCGAAGCCGAGGTACAAGTCTATGGCAATCTGCTTATAAAGCGGTCAAGGCTTAACAGACGCAGGGCTATACATTGTATATTCATTCACTTTTCATCAGCATCCATTAGTACGTTCTTAGTATATATGTAGTATAGTATCAGTACAGTTACAGCGAAAGTAAGGAAAGGGAATAGGCAAGTAATAGACAATTGGGGAAAAGTAGATATTTTAATATCTTTACTAAGAACAATAAGTAAAAAGAAATTATGATTTTAGAAGTAGCAGTATTAGAAATTATCGAGGGACAGCAAGCCAATTTCGAAAGAGATTACAAAACGGCTTGCCAATATATTAGTGCCAGTAAAGGGTATATCACGCATTCGCTGCGCAAATGCCTAGAAAAAGGTAATCAGTACATTCTGTTGGTAGAATGGGAGACTTTGGAAGATCATACCATCGGTTTTAAAGAATCTCCATTGTTCAAAGAGTGGGAGAAATTATTGCACCATTACTACGATCCATTCCCTACGGTGGAGCATTACGAAGAGTTAAAATAGCAGCTTTTTCTTCTTTCTGCGGATAATCTAGTATTTTTGTAGATATTTTAATCGACTTTTAACCGCTATAAGGTCAGAGGCTTGATAGCATAAAACGGCATCATATGTATACAAAAGAAAAAGCAACGGTCAATAGCTTCACGGTAGATCACACCAAATTGAAGCAAGGAATTTATGCGAAAGCTTCTCCTACCGATAGTAGTAAGCTAGAAACTTATACCACGTACGACATTCGTATGATCAGACCGAACTCACCTGAGCGTATGTTATCTCCAGAAGTGATGCACACTTTAGAGCATTGCTTCGCGACAGAAATCAGAACCATTTTAGGTGATGAAGTCATCTATGTTGGCCCGATGGGCTGTTGCACAGGTTTTTATGTCGTATTGGCTGGCACAGAGCGTACGCCTCAACAAGTAGCTGAGCTAATGAAAGAGGTATTAGAAATCGTATTGGAGGAAGGTTATGAAGTGCCGTTTCAAAATCCGATAAGCTGTGGAAATTATACCTTTATGGACTTCCTAGCATCGAAAGATGCCGCTAAGAATTTTCTGAATTTGATCAAGGCGGGAGAACTAGAATTTGAGTACCCTTATATTGACGAGAATTAAATGATCCTTCATCAGGATATAGAAACCATTATCTTGGTAGCTAATAAGAACGAGCTATCATTCACAGCAACCGACAAATCCACTTTCATTTATGAAATTGGTGTAGGCAAAATCAATGCGCTGCTGTCGCTCGCTACCCTGTACGAAGACATCAAAGCATTAGGTATTAGGCCTTTGCTATTAAATGTAGGCACGGTGGGATCCATCAGACATCCAGTTGGTCATGTGCTTTATCCTGCTTATTATGCGCAAGGTGATGCCTATACAGATGGCTTTTTCCTAGAAAACACCTTGTTTTTGCGTGGACAAGGTCTGATGGAATCCATCCCGATGGACGAGTTTCCTTACGAAGAAGCGTTGCTGACCTCCGATCGCTTTATTAATGTCACGACGGCATTTTATCAAGATATCAAAGATTTCAATCCATTAGCATTTGATATGGAAGGCTATGCGCTGGCGAGCTTCTGTTACCAGAAAAATTTACCCTTTCACAGCATCAAGATTGTTTCCGACAATTGTGATGGCACGGTGAAAGATTGGGAAAGCATTCTGGGCGAGATTTCCGGAAGATTGGGCAACATTCTAGATCAGTTTATGCGATCATTGGATCAGGGAAAAATGGCAACATCCAGCGTTTCCTAGCGGCTGTCTGGCATTTCCTAATCTTGTTTTACAGCAAAAAAAAGGTTCATCCGACAGATGAACCTTTTACTATTATAAAAACCTCCTTTATTGGATAGTTATTCGTGGATACCTTCTAGCTTAAATAAGAAAGCATATTCTAACGCCAAATCCTTGAGGTAATCGAATCTGCCTGAAGCACCGCCGTGCCCATATTCCATATCCGTTTTTAGCAACACGACATTCCTTCCTTTTTTCGTAGCACGCAATTTCGCCACCCATTTTGCTGGTTCAAAATATTGTACTTGGCTATCGTGAAGTCCGGTTGTCACTAATAAGTTCGGATATTCCTTGGCTTCAATATTCTCATATGGTGAATACGATTTCATGTATTGATAAGCGGCTTGCTCGTTCGGATTTCCCCATTCATCGTACTCATTTGTGGTCAATGGAATAGTTTCATCCAACATGGTGGTGACCACATCTACAAAAGGCACTGCCGCGATAACACCATTCCATAAGGTAGGTGCCATGTTGATGATCGCACCCATGAGTAACCCGCCGGCGCTACCACCACTAGCATAGAGATGCTCAGTCGAAGTGAATTTTTGATCAATCAAAAACTGTCCACAATCGATGAAGTCAGTGAAGGTATTTTTCTTCTTCATCATCTTTCCATCTTCATACCATTGGCGACCCATTTCTTCGCCACCGCGGATATGCGCGATTGCAAAGACAAAACCACGATTCAATAAACTTAAGCGCGTAGAACTAAAGGTAGGATCCATGGATGAACCGTACGAACCATATGCATACAGTAATAATGGCGCTTCTCCATTTTGCTTAAATCCTTTCTTGTACACCATAGAGATAGGCACTTTAGTGCCATCTGTGGCGGTCGCAAAAATACGCTTGGTTTCATATTGCTCCGGATCATAACCGCCCAATACTTCCTGTTGCTTTTTCAGATCTTTCTCCTTGCTACGCATATTGTAGTCGTAGGTCGAGCTCGGTGTCACCATAGAAGTGTATCCATAGCGCAAGATTTCGCTATTGTACTCCGCATTCGTGCCCGAATAGACGGTATAAGCCTCTTCGCCAAAATCTAAGTAATGTTGTGTGTCCGTTTTTAGATCATGCACTGCCAATTGTGTTAATCCGTTTTTCCGCTCTGATACGACCATGAAGTCTTTGAATTCTTCCACGCCTTCTACCAACACATCTTTACGATGCGGAATGACAACCTTCCAGTTGGCTTTTTCGGTTTTATCTAATGGTGTTTCCATCACCTTGAAGTTTTGCGCATCCTCATTGGTGACTATAATAAATTTATCGTCCAGCGGTGTGACACTGTACAACACATTTTTTTGACGCGGTTGGAAAATCTTAAAATTGCCTTGCGGTTCGTTCGAAGCTAAGTAGCGCATCTCCGAGCTCAAGGTACCGCCCGAGTAAATCATGATGTAAGCCCCATTCTTCGATTTGGATACCCCAATATAATTGGTTTTATCCTTTTCTTCGTACACGACTACATCTGCCGCAGCACCGCTGCCCAAAGTGTGTCTTTTAATCTTTTCAGAAAGCAAGGTTTTTGGGTTCTGAGCAGTGTAGAAAACCGTCTTGTTGTCGGCTGCCCATACCATATTGCCCGAGGTACGCTCAATCCGATCTGCATAGACTTCGCCTGTCGTGAGATTTTTAATCTGCAAGGTGTATTCTCTGCGAGAAACGGTATCTACCGCATAAGCCAATAGGTTGTTGTCCGGACTGATTGATGTGCCGCCCACGGCATAGTAAGCATGGCCTTCGGCCATTTTATCGACATCTAATAAAACTTCCTCTTTGGCATCTAGCGATCCTTTCTTGCGGCACAATTTGTAGTATTGCTTGCCTTCGTCCGTGCGTCGGTAGTAATAGTAGCCATCTTTCAGGTAGGGCACGCTTTCGTCTGCCTCTTTAATACGGCCTTTCAACTCCTTAAACAATGATGCTTGAAATCCTTCCGTGTCTTTCATCATTGCTTGCGTATAGGTGTTTTCTGCGTTCAAGTAAGCGACTACTTTGGCCGAATCTGGCCCCTCCTTGAAATAATCGTTTAGCCAGTAGTAATTGTCAATCACCGTGTCGCCGTGGATAGCGCGCGTATAGGGATTGATCTCCGCTACGGGTGCTTTTACATCGCTTGGCCACTGAGGCGCATTTTTCTTTTTGTCTGAGGTTCCGCAGGATCCTGCGATAATGGTAAGTGCAATCAAACTAAATGATGTTTTAAATTTCATGTTTATTTCAATTAGGATAACATTGTCTTGGTATGCCTGATGATTTTTTCCACCTTCGGTGAATGAAATACAAATCGGCCGCATAAATACCATGATAGAGCTAACTGCTTGCCCTAAAATTAAGCGAAATATTTCATTTTTAAACTATTTAACAATGCGTGCTACAATATTGCATTATCTTTGTTAACATAGGTAGCATATACTAAAACACACACATGAACAGAATAAACAAAGCATTACTCTATCTTGCATTGGGAATATTCCCCTATGCCAGTATCGCACAGGATAAAGATACGCCGCCACCGAATTGGTATAATCTCGATTTTCAGAAAGATGGCATCATGGGAATCAGCACCGAAAAGGCGTATGACTTTTTGAAAAATAAAACCGCGAAACCGGTCGTGGTTGCTGTACTGGATGGAGGTGTTGATATTGAGCACGAAGATCTCAAGGAAGTGCTGTGGACCAATCCAAAAGAAACGGCTGGTAGTACCAAAGACAATGATGGCAATGGCTATGCTGGCGATGTATACGGTTGGAATTTCTTGGGCAATGCCAATGGAGAAAATGTGGATCAAGATAATCTAGAGGTAACGCGATTAATTCGTAAGTACGAGCCCAAATACATTTCGGTATTGCCAAGTACACGTCTTTCGGAAGCCGAGCGTCGTGAATTTGTTGCTTATCAGCAGATGATCGGTGATTATACATCAAAGATGGATGAAGCACAATTTGGCGCGACTAACTACTCACGACTAAAAGAAGATATTGACGGCATCGTTGCGAGTACCGGCAAAGAGCCTAAAGATATTACCAAAGCAGACCTCGATAAGATAACGCCGAGCAACGATCGCCAGAAAATGGCCATTCGAATTATCAAAAAGGAATTGGATAAAGATCCGTTTGACAAATTCTACGACAGCCTTACCGAAGGAGTGAAGTATTATGAAGAGCAAGTAAACTTTCACCTGAATAAGGACTTCAATCCAAGAAGCATTATTGGCGACAATTATGACGATGCGAGCGAGCGCTATTATGGCAATCCAGATGTAAAAGGTCCGGACGCAGGTCACGGCACGCACGTAGCGGGTATTATTGGAGCCAAACGCGGCAATAATATTGGCATTGATGGCGTAGCCAATCATGTAGAGATCATGGCGGTGCGTACCGTGCCAAATGGTGATGAGCACGATAAAGATGTGGCCAATGCCATTCGCTACGCGGTAGATAATGGTGCAAAAATCATCAACATGAGTTTTGGAAAAGCGTACGTATACAATAAGCAAACAGTGGACGATGCGGTCAAATATGCCGAATCTAAAGATGTCTTGTTGGTACATGCCGCAGGGAATGATGGTGCGGATGTAGATGTGACCAAAAATTATCCGATGAAATATTATACAGATAGTCTGGGATCGGTGCAGGGTGAAGCGAAAAACTGGATCACAGTAGGTGCTACGGGTTGGAAGCAAGATGTGGATTTAGTCGCAACTTTCTCGAATTATGGATACCGCAGTGTTGATGTGTTTGCACCAGGTGTACGTATCAATTCTACCATGCCAGAATCGACTTATAAAGAACAGCAAGGCACTAGTATGGCTGCGCCGGTAGTAGCTGGATTGGCGGCAATATTACGTTCGTACTATCCAGATTTGACCGCTCCAGAGGTAAAAGACATTATCTTAAAATCGGTGACCAAAGTAGATCAAAAAGTAACAGTACCGGGCGAAGGCCGTTCTAAAAAAGCATACTTAGATGAGATCAGCGTATCAGGTGGTATTGTAAATGCCTATGAAGCGGTGAAATTGGCCGAAGAATTAGCTGGTAAACGATAATTTTGAAAAATTAATCAGAGCGGATACTATAAATGTCTATCTTGCGTTTAGATAGTATATTTTAATTTAAACGCTTATGGTTAAAGTTTTTACAAAAGATGAATCATTAGCTTATCCCGTAGACCGGCAGCCGAAAAAGCTGACTGATGGTCAATTTGAATTGGGCTTGCAAGCAAGCATCAAAAAACTGACTAAAAGTCCAAGCGAAAAGACTATCGAAGCGATTCTGGACTATTCCAAATCCTTACGCAAGCAACAATGATCTAAAAGCCTCAGAAATTCGTTTCTGAGGCTTTTCTTTTATCTCTCGATCGTGCCAATTTTTTAGTAGATTGGTCGCATGCAAAAAATCATTTCGACTTTATTTATCAGCTTTTGTATTGCCTTTGGTGTCTTTGGACAAACCACGCATGTCATCTTCGATACGACTCTTGGAGAGGTGGAAGTTGAGCTATTCGATGATACGCCACAGCACCGTGACCTGTTTTTACAAGCGGTGAAAGACAGCGTGTACCATCAGGCCTTGTTTAATCGCGTGATTGCTGGTTTCGTGAATCAGGGTGGCGAACTGGATGAACCTATTCTACAAGAAGAAGCGGAAGGTCTGCGTGAGCGAGAGCGACTGCCTGCTGAAATTTTGCCACAGCACTATCACTACAAAGGAGCGTTGGGTGCTGGTCGAGATGATAACCCCGAGAAAGCATCGTATCTAGCACAAATCTATTTTGTAATAGGGAAGGTGATGACCAATGCCGAATTGGATGCGTTAGAAAAAGCGAAGTCTATTAAAATTCCAGCAAAGCATCGAGAAATATACACCAGCATCGGCGGTATACCACGATTGGATGGCGATTATACGATCTTCGGCAAAACCGTTCGAGGCTTGAATGTGATGGAGCAAATTAATCAGGTGAACACCGATTCGTCAGATGTTCCTTTGAAGCCTGTAGTATTTTCGGTACGCGTTTTGGGAGAAGCTAAGCACTAGCTATGAAAAAATTAGATGTAACGCGCCAAGATCACGATACAGTGAGTGAGGCGATCGATTTTTGGGAAACGCGTGGATATTTAGATCCGCAAAAAAGCGCTGAGTTGCGCGATTCGCTTGATGTGAAGAGCTTCGATTGGGGGCGATTAGCTCGTTATGCTTTCTGGGTAGCCTTAGGCTGCTTGGTTTTTGCGATTTTATCACTTTTTATCGACGAAGCTTTTGTACAATTTGTGCAAAGCTTATCTGATGCACCAGATGTGATCTATTTTGGTTTCTTTGCCGCTTTGGCTGTGATATTTTACGCGCTGGGTTTTCGCTACAAGCTACGGCATCCTACGAAAACGCTATCTATTGAAACCATGATGTTGGTGGGCGTATTTGCTACGGCTGCATCCATTGGCTTCCTAGGCAAAATATTGGGAAAAGATACCAGTCATTATTCCTTATTCTTTCTATTATCAGTAGTCATTTATGGCGCGCTGGCCGTACGATTCAAGTCACAACTCATTTGGATCTTTATGCTCATCAGTTTGGGGATTTGGTTTGGCACAGAAACCGCGCACCACAGTAATTGGGGTTTCCAATTTTGGGGAATGAATTATCCATTGCGGTTCACGTTGTTTGGCCTAGTGATTACACTGATTGCGATATTTGTCGTACCACGCATTAAAGCTTTGTTGGAGTTTAGAAAGACCAGTTACGTAGTTGGTTTATTATACCTAATGATATCCTTGTGGGCATTGTCCATTTTTGGAAATTATAGCGATTGGGATCGCTGGGCATCCATTCGTCAATACGAAATGTTTTACTGGGGTCTGATCTCTACCGCCGTTGCGCTGGGGTTGGTTTTATACGGCTTGCGCTTCAAAGATAATACGACACGAGAAATTGGTTTTGTATTCTTTATCATCAATATCTATACCCGATACGTGGAATATCTGTGGGATAATATGAATCGCACACTTTTCTTTTTATTCTTAGCAGTTTCGTTTTGGTTAGTAGGGCGATGGGCAGAGAAAATTTGGAACAAGCGTAACCTAGATTAGGGATTCTTTGAGTGCCCATATGGATTTCGAAGAGCCCAAATAAACAAAATTGTTTATCTTTCCGGTTCAGCTAAATTCCATGTATCTAAATATGATTAAAACGTCTTTATTTCTAAGCTATTTCCTTTTAGCTGTGCTGCAATTCGGCCATGCACAGTCTGTCAAAAAGGGACAAAATTTGCCATTAATACCTTACCCGCAGTCGGTCGTGACGCAGGCAGGTACTTGGTCGCCGAAAACAGAATTACTGCAATTCTACAGCGATGATCTTTCTTTTTTTGAGCAAGAAGTTAATGTGCTGACGCAGCAGGTATTTGCCGGTAAGACCCTACAACTCGCGCGTAATGCAGGTTCTGCGAATATCGTATTGTTGAAGGATGCTAATATCAAACCAGAAAATTACCAATTAGAAATCAATGCACAGGGCGTGCATTTAAGTGCCGGCACACCTTCCGGAATGTTCTATGGTTTACAATCACTAAACCAACTACTCATCGCTGGTAAATCAAAACAAGCGCTTGCATTACCTTTTATGAAGATCGAAGATGGGCCAAGTTTTGGTTGGCGCGGTGCGCATTTGGACGTGGCCAGACATTTCTTTTCCAAAGAATACATATTCCGCTTCATCGATTTGTTGGCAATGTATAAGTTCAACAAATTCCACTTTCACCTCACCGACGATCAAGGCTGGCGCCTTGAGATTAAGCAATATCCTAAGCTCGCTGAAATGGGCGGCTGGAGAACGTATAACAACCATGATACGGCATTATTAGAAAGGGCGAAAACTAATCCTGATTTTGACTTGCCGAAAGAACATTTGCGCGAGCGCAATGGCGTGGTGGAGTATGGCGGCTACTACACACAAGAAGATATGCGCGAGATCTTGCAGTATGCAGCAGCTAAGCATATTGAAGTCATTCCAGAGATTGATATGCCAGGGCATATGTATATGGCAACAAAGGCCTACCCGGAGTTGCTATTAGATGCGGGCGAAGCGAGCTGGGGCAAAAATTTCTCTACGCCAATCTGTCCATGCAAAGAAGAAGCCTATACTTTCGTAGAGAATGTCCTTTCGGAAGTGATGGAATTATTCCCAAGCAAATACATTCACATTGGCGCCGATGAGGTAGAGAAGGATAGCTGGGAGAAATCGCCATTATGCCAAGCATGGATGAAGGAGTTAAACATTACCGATTTAGATAAGCTGCAAAGTTATTTTGTGAACCGTGTCAATACGTTTATCACTCAAAATAGTAAACAAGCCATTGGCTGGGATGAAGTATTGGATGGAGGCGTGGATAAGTCCATGACCGTGATGTACTGGCGTGGCTGGGAGAAAGATGCACCACACAAAGCTGCTTCACGTGGGCATGAAGTCATCATGACGCCGACCAATCCTTTGTATTTCGATTTTCTGCCAAATAGCAGTTCGCTAAATAGTGTGTATCATTTTCGCCCGATTCCGTCGGATCTGCCAGCGCAAGATCGTGCACGTATTATGGGAGCACAGGCAAATACGTGGACAGAAATGATCCCCTCAGTAGCACGGCTAGAGTTTATGATTTTGCCGAGATTAACTGCCTTAGCCGAGCGTGTGTGGACGAATAAAGAATTGTTTGCTTCGTATCAAGAACGTATTGTGGATCATTACCAAGCATGGCAACAGTTAGGATATAGTTTCCGTATGCCCGATTTGCAGGGCTTTGCCGATAAGCAAGTCATTGTAGATGGCAAAGCGGTATTGAAAGTGCATAATCCATTGACATGGGCTCAGGTATATTATACCACAGACGGCAGTTTGCCATTGCCAACTAGTCCTGTATTTAAAGATGAATTAGTCGTGCGCGAACCTAGTCAAATCCGTTTTGCTTCCATCACGGAAAGTGGTGCAAAGAGTGAATTGTACCAAGTTGATTTTGTAAAAGATATCTGGAAGAAACCTGTCAAAGCATCGGTAAAAGGTCGTAAAAACGGTTTACATACGAAGTTTTATGATGGCAAATTCCCGAAAGTGGCGACTATAAAAGGAACAGTCGTGCGTGAGGAAGTATTGAACAATGTTCATATTGCCGATACGGTGAATATGCCAGCCTTTGCAGCACAGCTTCGTGGCTTCATGCGTGCACCAAAAGATGGTATTTACAGTTTCTATTTTACCTGTGATGATGGCGGTGTGTTGCGTATCGCAGAGCAAATGGTTGTCGACAATGATGGCAATCATTCCCCAGTGATGAAGAGTGGGCAGATCGCGCTGAAAAAAGGTTTACACGACTTCGCTATCGACTTTATCGAAGCAGGTGGCGGTTTTACGTTAGAACTCCACTACAGCGTAGATGGGGGAGAAGTACAAGCAATTCCCGATGATTGGTTCTACCAACCATAAGCTCGAAAACCTGTAAAATACAAAAGCCCTTGAAGTGATTCAAGGGCTTTTGTATTTTATGAATTTTCTATTGAATTAGCGTGTGCCGCCATCTTCTGGAATGTCGACTACTAATCTATTGTCGCGATTCGCAATGTCCCATATGGTATGGAAGATCAAGTGCTCGCGTTTCACCATCATCGGGAAGTCGATCTTATCTACCGTATCTTCTGGTGTGTGATAGTGCGGGTGTAAGCCCGAGAAGAAGAACAACGATGGAATACCTTTCTTCGCAAAGTTGTAGTGATCGGAGCGGTAATACAGGCGCATCGGATCTTTCGGATCATTGTACATACCGTCTAGTTCCAGACCCGTATATTCTTCGTTTGCTTTCTCTACCAGTGGATTCAATTCCGAGCTCAGTTTGTTCGTCCCGATTACATGCACATAGTTATGGTTGCCTTCCAAGTGCTTGTCGTCGATCCGTCCGATCATATCGATGTTGATACAAGTTACGGTGTTTTCCAGCGGGAAAATCGGATTTTCTACATAGAAATTAGATCCTAGCAAACCTTTTTCTTCAGCGGCATAAGCGATGAACAAGATGCTACGACGTGGACCATTTCCGTCTTTTTTTGCTGCCGCAAAAGCGCGAGCCATGTCAATTACCGCCACTGTACCCGTTCCGTTATCATCTGCACCTGGAAAAATCGTTCCGTCTGGCAAGATTCCATCGTGATCCCAGTGGCCACCAATTACCACGATCTCGTCTTTCAGGTCAGATCCTTCTAACAAGCCCAAGACGTTTGGATCGTCCAAATCTTCTTGGCTGTTACCCATTTCTGCGCTCAATTTTGCTTTGATCACAAATGAATTAGGTTTTTTGGTGTCCGATATTTTCTTTTTTACCTGATCTAGATTCGTTTTTTTAGATCCCAAAATGCTGTTGATCATAGCCTCGGTCGCAATCACCATGGGTACACCATTATTTACCTCCGTGTTCTCGGATTTCTTTAAACTAACACGGCCAGTAGTTAATCTTCCGCTGATGCGGGACATATTTTGCGCTATTTGTGAAGAGGTCGCAATAATGAGCTTTGGATTTTTCTTCATCAACTCCTGCAGGCGCTTGAGGCGACTGCGTGTCCAGTCAGATTCTTTGTCTGTACCCGTGATCAATGAGTTTCCAGCCGCATCTTTTGGTTCGCCTTCGTTCACAAATACGATCACCTTACCCGAAACATCCAAGCCGCTGAGATCATTGTATTTCTCATCTTCAATGCCGTAGCCAATGAATATCAATTCATCTGTGCTGTAGTTTTGCAACGTGTTTTCGCCTTGTACGTAAAAGTCCTTACCGTAGGTGTACGACTTGCCGCCAATGCTAAAGTTCTTTACGGCGTACACTGATTTCACCAGACTCACTGGTTGAAAGTAGGAGCCATTGACCGGTTTTTTCAAGCCAAAGGACTCGAATTGCTGTGCTACGTATTCTGCTGCTTTTCGGCCACCAGCTTGGCCCGTTCCTCGGCCTTCAAATGCTGGGGAAGCTAGTATGGTTAAGTGTTTTTTAGCCAGTTCTTCGTTGATCTCGCCAGCGTATTTCTTTTGTGCGGCATCTTGCGCAAATGTGCAGCTCCAAACCGCTGGTACGATAAATAATAAGGAAAGGTACTTTTTCATGTATGTGTTTCAGTTCGTGTGGTTAGTTACTCGTTATACATGTTTGTTTTTACATGCAGGCGATTTTGTTGACACGGTTAGCGTGTCTGCCGCCTTCAAAATCTGTCGTCAGAAAAGCTTGAACGATCTTCTTCGCCAATTCGATGTCAATAAAGCGGGCAGGTATACAAATCACGTTGGCATTGTTGTGCTGGCGCGCCAGTACCGCAATTTCTTCTAGCCAAGCGATCGCCGCGCGAATGCCTTGATGCTTATTGGCGGTAATCGCAACACCGTTGGCGCTGCCGCAAATCAAAATCCCTAATTCATTCTCTGCTTGCTCCACACTGCTCGATACGGGGTGGGCAAAGTCTGGGTAATCAACCGAATCGCCAGTAGAAGGGCCGAAATCGGCTACCGTGTAACCAGATTCCTCCAACATAGTGATCAATAGTTGCTTATATTCAAATCCTGCGTGATCGCTGCCGATGGCTATTTTTTTAGACATATATCTTTAAAATTACTTGGTTTTATAAAACTCTTTTTCACGTTGCAATTTACTACGCTTTACGCTGGCCGATACGGAGATGCTTAGTTCATACAAAATAAACATAGGCGCACTCACGGTAAGCAAGGTAATGACATCCGCCGTAGGCGTAATGATAGCCGCAATAATGAGAATGATCACGATCGCATAACGTCTGCTGGCGCGCATGAATTCTGGTGTCATGATGCCCAACTTGGATAGGATAAAGATCAAGATCGGTAGTAAAAAGATCACACCACAACCTAAGGACAACGTAGCAATGGTAGACAGGTAAGAGTCGATCGTAATCTGGTTGGTAATCTCCTCACTCAACGACACGTTGGCTAGGAAGTTGACTGATAGCGGTACAACGATGTAATAGCCAAATAAAGCTCCTATGATAAATAAAATGGTAGCATAGAATACAAAACCTTGTGCGCCTTTGCGCTCTACGTCGGTCAGAGCAGGTTTTACAAACAGCCACACCTCAAATAATAGGTAGGGGAAGCCGAGTGCGACGGCCATCAGCAAGCAGGAGTTAATCTGCAACATAAACTGCCCTGCTAACTCCGTGTTGATAATATTAAACGGGATGCGTTCTACACAAAAACCATCTAAGCTGAGTAAGTCGCCGACTTTGCACATCATGCGATAAGTCCAAAAATCTAGATTCTTGGGTCCCATAATGATGTCGTTGAATACAAAATCGTAGAACGTAAACGCTAGAATGGCAAATACAGCAATGGCAATGACAGAGCGAATCAGATGCCATCTCAGGACTTCTATATGTTCAAAAAAAGACATCTCTGCCTCAATGCTCTTTCCCTTATCTTTTAATGCCTGTAGAAGTTTTAAGTTTTTATTTGACATGTAGTTATGTTATTCAAAGACTAGTATAAACAAAAATACCATTCTTCGGTCGAAGAATGGTATTTTTTTTTGATTGTAACGTAGTCTTTAAGATTGCGATTCGTCTGCGTATTCTGTCAGATCGAATGTTTCCATAAACTTCGTGGTGAAGTTACCCGCACGGAAGTTAGGATCACGCATCAAACGAAGGTGTAATGGGATTGTAGTTTTGATACCTTCGATCACAAATTCACTCAACGCACGTTCCATTGTATTCAACGCTTCTTCACGAGTCTGTGCTGTACAGATCAGTTTGGCGATCATCGAATCATAGTTCGGTGGAATAGTATAACCTGCATATACGTGCGTGTCTACACGAACACCGTGTCCACCTGGAGAATGGAAATTGGTAATCTTACCAGGCGATGGACGGAAGTTGTTGAATGGATCTTCCGCATTGATTCGGCATTCGATCGCATGCATGTGTGGCTCATAGTTTTTTCCTGAAATTGGAATACCCGCAGCCACTTTAATTTGTTCTTTGATCAAGTCAAAGCTGATGACTTCTTCTGTTACTGGATGCTCCACCTGAATTCGGGTGTTCATCTCCATAAAGTAGAAGTTACGGTGCTTATCAACCAAAAATTCGATCGTACCAGCTCCTTCGTATTTCACCGCCATCGCACCTTTGATCGCTGCTTCGCCCATTTTGGCGCGCAAATCTGGTGTGATAAAAGGAGAAGGTGCTTCTTCTACTAATTTTTGGTGTCTACGTTGGATAGAACAGTCACGCTCAGAAAGGTGACATACTTTACCATATTGATCTCCGATCACTTGGATTTCAATGTGACGTGGTTCTTCCACATATTTCTCTAGGTACATACCATCGTTACCGAATGCAGCAGCAGATTCCTGACGGGCAGAATCCCAGTTAGGTTCGAATTCCTCATCTTTCCAGATGATGCGCATTCCGCGACCACCACCACCGGCAGTTGCTTTGATAATGACTGGATAACCAATTTCGTTGGCCAACTGAATACCTGTTTTTACATCAGGTAATAATCCTGCCGAACCAGGTACTGTAGGTACACCAGCGGCTTTCATGGTTGCTTTAGCGGATGCTTTGTCGCCCATTTTTTCGATCTGATCGGCCGTAGCACCAATGAATTTGATACCGTATTCTGCACAGATGGCAGAAAACTTCGCGTTTTCAGATAAGAAACCGTAGCCCGGATGAATGGCATCGGCGTTGGTCAATTCCGCAGCCGAGATAATGTTAGGGATATTTAAATAGGAATCCTTACTGGCCGGCGGGCCGATACATACCGCTTCGTCCGCAAATCGTACATGTAAACTATCTCTATCGGCAGTCGAATATACTGCCACACTTTGAATGCCCATCTCACGACATGTGCGGATAATGCGAAGTGCTATTTCGCCCCGGTTGGCAATCAGTATTTTTTTAAACATAAATTCTTGATAAAGTAAACAATGGAACAGCTTGTTCTCTCTTCTTTCCGAAGAAAAAATTAGCTAGGATCTACCAAGAATAATGGTTGATCATATTCTACTGGTTGAGCATCCTCCACCAAAACTTTCACGATCTTACCTGAAACTTCGGATTCGATTTCGTTGAATAATTTCATAGCTTCCACGATGCAAAGTACTTTACCTGATGTAATCTCATCACCTACATTAGCAAATGTTGGTTTGCCAGGTCCTGCTGAACGGTAGAATGTACCGATCATAGGAGACTTTACGGTGATATATTTTGAGCTATCATCTGCTGCAGCAGGTTTTGCCGCTGCTTGCGGAGCTACATTAACTGATTCAGCAACTGGTGCTACACTTGGCGCAGCAGCTGGTGCTACTGCCTGAGGTATAGTAGCAGTTACATAAGTAGGTTCTTGATTCGTTTTGATCGTAATCTTAAAGTCCTTCTCTTCAATAGATACTTCGTTTACTCCAGACTTGGAAACGAACTTTATCAAATCTTGTACTTGTTTGATATCCATGCTCATAGTCTATTCTATTTTATAGTCTTGTTTGTAGTAGTTATATACGATATTATTTAGGATCGTACGCCCATTTCAAATAGGTAGCGCCCCAGGTGAATCCACCACCGAAAGCTGCCATAATAATATTGTCCCCTTTTTTTAGTTTACTTTCCCATTCCCATAGACACATCGGGATAGTAGCGCTGGTCGTATTTCCAAACTTTTGGATATTGACCATCACTTTTTCTTCTGGTAATCCTGCACGCTCTGCCGTAGCATCAATGATGCGCTTGTTGGCTTGGTGTGGTGCTAACCAACTGATATCTTCGGAATGAAGTGCATTCTTTTCCATGATCTCAGCCACTACATCTGCCATATTCGTTACAGCAAATTTAAATACACTACGACCTTCTTGGTGTGCGAAATGCATTTTAGCATCTACCGTGGCATGAGAAGCTGGATGTAAAGAACCACCTGCTTTTAGATTCAAAAATTCAGCACCTGCACCGTCTGTTTTAAGAATAGAATCTTGCAAACCATATCCCTCAGTATCGGGCTCTAATAGTACGCAACCACAGCCATCTCCAAATAGGATACAGGTATTGCGATCTTCGTAGTTCACGATAGACGACATTTTGTCGGCACCGACCACTAAAACTTTTGAGTGCTTTCCAGACTCGATGAACTGAGAAGCCGTCGTTAGTCCGAACAAGAAACCCGAACAAGCCGCTTGCAAATCATATCCCCAAGCATTGGTCGCGCCAATTTTGTTTGCTACAATATTTGCGGTAGCCGGAAACATCATATCAGGCGTGCTGGTACACACGATAATAAGCTCAATATCTTTTGCGGTGATACCGCGTTTTTTAAGTAAACCTTCGATGGCTGGTGCCGCCAAGTCAGAAGTCGCTTTGCCCTCACCTTTAAGGATGCGTCTTTCCTTGATGCCGGTACGGCTTACAATCCATTCATCATTAGTGTCTACCATGGTCTCCAATTCCCGGTTCGTCAACACATAATCGGGAACGTATCCATTTACAGCTGTTATTGCAGCACGGATTTTTGACATGTTCTATTATTTAATTGCAGACTTGATTCGCTCGATGAATTTCGAGGAGATCATATCTCGTGATTGTAAAACCATATTTTTGATCGCCGTAGGCGTGGAGATACCATGCCCAATAACAACAGGTGCGTTGACACCCAATACCGGGCTACCACCAAATTGCTCGTAGTTGAAGCGATCAAAGAACTCATCTTTAAAACCTTTTTTCAACGTAACTACGTAGAAGGACTCTGCTAACTTCAAAATAACATTGCCGGTATACCCATCGCACACGAAGACATCGGCGTGATCAGAGAATAAATCTCTGCCTTCGGCGTTGCCAATAAAGTTAATTTTTTCGTTGGCTTTGAGTAATGGGTAAGTGCTAATGGTTAGTAAGTTTCCTTTCTCTGCTTCTTCACCAATATTGATCAGACCTACTCTTGGCTTTTCAATACGCAATACGTGTTCTGCGTAGCAGCTACCAAGGATAGCAAAGTGATTCAACATTTCTGGTTTACAATCCGCATTGGCTCCTACATCGAGCATAACCGCTGTACCGCCTTTCAATTGGGGCACATTAGTGGCTATTGCGGGGCGCAAAATGCCCGGAATAGTTTTGACGCTAAACATGGAACCAACCAGCATAGCACCTGTATTTCCAGCAGAAGCGAAAGAGTCAATCTTTCCGTCTTTTAGAAATTCAAATCCTTTGGATATAGAAGAGTTAGGTTTTTGGGTGATCGCTTTTGTGGGATGTTCGTGCATACCAATTTCTTCGGGAGCATGAACGTAGTCAAAAGCGGAAACATCGCCGCCGGCGTTCGAGATTAGTTCTCGGGTTTTTTCTTCATCTCCAAATAGCACCAATCGTTGGTCATTTTGGAGGTTTTGCTGAGCTTCAATAGCTCCTTGTATCGTAGAGTTAGGGGCGTAATCTCCTCCTAGTACGTCTAAACCAATCTTCATTCGTTATTATTTAATGAGTCAATAATACGAAAAAACATCCCAATGTACAGGGAATAAATCGAATTAATCACTGTCAATGGGATGTTTCGGAAGTTCCTTAGATTGCCGCTGTATTCTCGATAATCAATTTGCCGTTGTAGAACAAGTTCCCATCAACGGTGTATGCGCGGTGTGGCAAATGCACTGCACCAGTTTCTTGACATACTGTCAAACTTGGTTTATCCGCTTTATAGTGCGTTCTTCTTTTGTCTCTTCTTGACTTAGACATTTTACGTTTTGGATGTGCCATCTCGTATGTGTATTTTTAGTTATTTTTAATATTCTTTAATGCTTCCCAGCGAGGATCCACCTGATCCTCTTTTAATTCATTCTTAACCGTTTCTTCGTCTGCTAACTGTTGTAGCATCTCTGGATCACAATCGATATTCTCGCCTTGTTCACTACATTTCGGATAGTGTGGTACGCATACATTGATGTATTCGTAAAGCAAGTTAGAAATGTCTAACTCGTAATCATTGTGTGATAATACAATGATCTCGTCCGATTCTTGATCCCACTCATCGTGTGTGAACTTGACAATCACGCGCTCCTTCGTGCGCAGTGGAGCTTGGAAATCTTGCAGGCATACATCGCAGGTAAGTGTGATGTGGCCATTGATATCAAAGTTCGTGATCAGCATATTCTCCTGCTTCTGTAATTGTACTTGAGCAATGAGTTTACCCTTTTTTACCAGGGAGTGATCAAAACATGCAAAGAACGCGTCATCGACGTCAAATTCGAAATTGTGCTTACCAGCCGAAAGGCCTGAAAATGGTATTTTATATTTTTTTAAATACTTCACAATCCAGTATTTGAGCCTGCAAAGATAATAGTAAAAACTATAGATTGCAACTCTTTTTTAAAACCTTTATTGTTCTTCGTCTCCGTAATATTTCTCGCCGAGCTTGATTTTTTCTCGTCCATTCTCCATGCGCCACTTATTGGTGTCGCGAAGCGAGTAGGCGCAACCGCAGTATTCCTGCATATAGAAGCGTTCACGCTTGCTAATATCCAGCATACGTGCTCCGCCACCTTTTTTGCGCCAGTTGAATGTCCAATAGTCCATATCCTCGTGCCGAGATGCAGCCCGCACACCACAATCGTTGATCTGATCCATGTTCTTCCAGCGCGATATGCCCAATGAGCTGGAGATTACATCGAAGCCATTTGCAGCAGCGTATTCCGCGGTTTTTTCAAAGCGCATATCAAAGCACATGGTGCAGCGAATACCTTTTTCGGGTTCGTGTTCCATGCCTTTGGCCAACTCAAACCAATGATCTACATCATAATCTGCATCGACGAATGGAATATTGTGCTTTTCCGCAAAGCGAATGTTTTCCTCTTTGCGCAAATCATATTCACTCCGTGGATGAATGTTTGGATTGTAGAAGTATATGGTAAAATCAATGTCTGATGAGATAAGTGCTTCCATCACTTCTCCTGAGCACGGTGCGCAGCAGGAGTGCAATAGCAGCTTCTTGCCTTCATTAGGTAGGTTGATTTTTTCCCGAACGAACGGTTTATTTTCCATAGCTCCAAAGTTACCTACTTCAACGCACATTCAAAAATTATCGTGCTGAATTGCCCGAAAGACAAACAGCCTGTAACTTCTTAGTGGTTACAGGCTGTTATCATATAATAATGATCGTGGAGTCAGCAGATTATTCTGCGTCTCCCTCTTTCAATGCGCTTTGATCTAAATCTACTCCAGTTACTTCTGCGCGAATCTTTGCTTCCAATTCGTCCATCAGATCTGGATTGTCTATCAAAAGATTTCTAACAGCATCGCGACCTTGACCCAATTTGGTATCGCCATAGCTAAACCAAGAGCCAGATTTCTTCACAATACCATATTCTACACCAAGGTCAATGATCTCACCAGATTTGGAAATACCTTCACCAAACATAATGTCGAATTCAGCAATACGGAATGGAGGAGCCACTTTGTTTTTCACGATCTTCACTTTTACGTGGTTACCAGCTACCTCATCGCCATCTTTGATCTGCGAAGTACGACGAATATCCAAACGTACGGAAGCGTAGAACTTCAAGGCGTTACCACCTGTTGTGGTTTCTGGATTACCGAACATCACGCCAATTTTCTCGCGCAACTGGTTGATGAAAATACAACAACAGTTGGTTTTTGCAATCGTACCTGTCAATTTACGCAATGCTTGTGACATCAAACGTGCTTGCAATCCCATTTTGGAATCCCCCATTTCGCCTTCGATCTCGCCTTTTGGTACCAATGCCGCTACCGAGTCAATAACGATTACGTCAATCGCGCCGGAGCGAATCAAGTTATCGGCAATTTCCAAAGCTTGTTCCCCATTGTCTGGCTGCGAGATCAATAGATTTTCAATGTCTACGCCTAGCTTTTGTGCATAATATTTATCAAATGCGTGCTCCGCATCAATGAAAGCCGCAATTCCACCTTTTTTCTGTGCTTCTGCTACGATATGAGTGGCTAAGGTAGTTTTACCAGAAGATTCCGGACCATAGATTTCGATCACACGACCTTTTGGTACACCGCCAATGCCCAACGCAATATCCAGCCCCAAAGATCCTGTGGAAATAGATTCGATTGGCTCTACCGCAGAATCGCCCAATTTCATGATGGTTCCTTTGCCGTAAGATTTTTCTAGTTTATCTAAGGTGAGCTGTAGTGCTTTTAATTTATCTGAATTACTCATTTTCGTAGTTTTGATAGGTCAAATATACACACAAAACTGATGTGTGCAAATAAAATGCTAAAATAATTAGTTTTGTATTTTTCAAACATTGCCTGCTGTTTGTTTGCTAAAGTTTTTGCTGAAATACTGGCAAAAATAGGTGATGGGGCAGATTTCGCATTTAGGCCTGCGTGCTAAACAGATATAGCGACCATGCAAGATCAGCCAATGATGGGCAACTTTAATCGTTTCTTCGGGCAAATGTTTGACCAGTTGCTTTTCTACCGCCAACGGTGTAGTCGCTCTTTGTGTCAATCCTAATCTATTCGCTACGCGGAATACATGCGTATCGACTGCCATCGCTGGATTGTCGTACACCACAGAAGAAATGACATTTGCCGTTTTGCGACCAACGCCTGGAAGCTTCACCAAATCTTCCATTTTTTCGGGAACGATGCCATCAAACTCGGCCAGTAGCTTTTGCGCCATGCCGACCAAATGTTTGGCTTTGTTGTTCGGGTAACTCACCGAACGGATGTAAGAAAACACTTCATCTACGGAGCTGGCTGCCAGGGATTCCGGCTCTGGATAACGCGCAAACAAAGCTGGCGTAACCTGATTGATCCGCTTGTCGGTACACTGGGCAGACAAGATGACGGCTACCAACAGTTCGTACGGATTGGAGTAATGCAACTCCGTTTCTGCATCGGGATTATGCGTGGAGAAATAGTCAACGAAGGCTTTATATCGATCTTTTTTCAGCATAGACAAAGATAATTAATAATATCCTTATTACTTTTACTCGGCTTAAAACCGAAAACTGATTACCATTGGCAAAGAAAGAAAAGAAGCAGACTCCCTTAATGCAGCAGTATAATACGATCAAGGTCAAGTACCCCGGTGCCTTGCTGTTGTTTCGTGTGGGAGATTTTTATGAGACATTTGGAGAGGATGCGATTAAAGCAGCCGGAATACTAGGCATTGTGCTGACCAAACGTGGGAATGGCACAGAGTCGGAAACGGCGTTAGCCGGTTTTCCACATCATTCGCTTGAAACCTATTTGCCAAAACTGGTGCGTGCTGGTCAACGCGTAGCCATTTGCGATCAGCTGGAAGATCCGAAGCAAACTAAAACCATTGTAAAACGTGGTGTAACCGAATTGGTAACACCCGGTGTGTCGTACAGCGATAACATCGTGCAGCAGAAAGCCAACAATTACTTAGCGTCGGTATTTGCAGATAAAAACACGTATGGAATTGCTTTCTTAGATATTTCTACGGGCGAGTTTTCGGTGGCGCAAGGGAGTGCTTCTTACATAGATAAGTTGTTGCAAAGTTTTAAGCCGACGGAAGTGATTCTTCCCAAGAAACAGTTCAATGATTTTGTCGCTCAGTTTGGTACGACCTATTATACGTACACGCTAGACGAGTGGCCCTATACGGGCGATTATGCTTCGGAAGCTTTATTGAAGCATTTTGAAGTCAATTCCCTCAAGGGATTTGGTGTTGAAAGACTCACATCGGGCATCACGGCAGCAGGCGTGGCCTTGCATTACCTCAACGAAACGGAGCATCGCAACCTACAGCATATCTCGCATATTGCGCGCATCGAAGAAGATCGCTACATGTGGCTGGATCGCTTTACCATTCGTAATTTGGAGTTGATTGGCTCGGCCAATGATAATGCGATAACGCTATCGGATGTGCTGGATCATACGGCATCGCCGATGGGAGCACGCTTGCTCAAGCGTTGGATTATCATGCCACTCAAAGATCAAAAGTCTATTCAAGAACGTTTGGATGTAGTGGATCATTTTGATCAGAATCGGGAACTTCGCGATGAGCTGGTCAAAGAGATTAAGCAAGTAGGAGATCTGGAAAGATTGATTTCCAAAATAGGATTACAGAAAGCCAATCCACGCGAGGTGATCCAACTGAAAAGAGCGCTGTACGCGGTGGAGAAGCTGAAAGAGCGGACGGATTTGCCAGATTCCAATTCGTTGCGTATCATTTCTGAGCAACTTAACAACTGCCTGATCATTCGTGACAAGATCGATCGCGAAGTGCAACAAGAGCCACCGGTCTTATTACAAAAGGGCAATGTAATCGCCGATGGCGTCGATGAGGAATTAGACAAACTTCGTAAGATCGCCTTTGGCGGTAAAGGTTACTTGTTGGAAATTCAACGCCGCGAAGCGGAAGCGACCGGCATTCCTTCCTTAAAGATTGCATTTAATAATGTGTTTGGCTATTATTTGGAAGTAACAAATACACATAGAGATAAAGTACCAGAAGGTTGGATTCGTAAGCAAACGCTGGTCAATGCAGAGCGTTATATCACCGAGGAACTCAAAACCTATGAGGAGCAAATTTTAGGAGCAGAGGAAAAGATTCAAGCCATCGAAAATCGGATTTACCAAGCGCTTTTAGCAGATATTGCGGAGTATATTAAACCCATTCAGCTCAATGCGCAATTAATTGCTAAGTTGGATGTATTGCTGAATTTCGCAGTCGTAGCAGAGAAGAATTTCTATGTAAAACCACAGGTGAATGAGGGAAAATCTTTAGATATCAAAGGTGGTCGGCATCCGGTGATTGAAAAGAACCTGCCCGTCGGGGAAGATTATATTACCAATGACACTTTTCTGGATCAGGAATCCCAGCAGATCATCATTATTACCGGGCCAAATATGGCCGGTAAATCGGCATTATTGCGTCAAACTGGATTGATCGTATTGATGGCGCAAATTGGATCTTTTGTGCCAGCAAAAGAGGCACATATTGGTTTGGTCGACAAAATATTTACCCGCGTGGGCGCTTCGGATAATCTTTCTTCTGGCGAATCGACGTTTATGGTCGAGATGAATGAGACGGCCAGTATTATGAATAACCTTTCAGATCGTAGTTTAATCCTGTTAGACGAGATCGGTAGAGGAACGAGTACGTACGATGGAATTTCGATTGCTTGGGCTATCGCCGAATACTTACATCATCACCCAACTGCCAGAGCCAAAACACTATTTGCCACCCATTATCATGAGCTTAACGAGCTGAGCACGTCCATGCCGCGCATCAAAAACTTTAATGTATCGGTAAAGGAGTTGAATAATAAGATTATATTCCTCCGAAAGCTGGTGCCAGGCGGATCAGAGCATAGCTTCGGTATTCATGTGGCGAAGTTAGCCGGAATGCCGAGCAAGCTTTTGACGCGCGCAAATGACATTTTGCGCCGACTGGAACAAGAGCGTACCGGCGGTGAAGATATCAAAGACAGCATGCGCAAAATTCAAAAGCAAGCGTATCAGTTGCAGATGTTTGCTATCGATGATCCGATCCTAGAAAAGATTCGCGATATGCTGAATAACTTAGACGTGAATACACTGACTCCCGTAGAGGCATTGATGAAATTGGATGAGATTCAACGTGTGCTAAAGCATTAGGTTCGCCACAATCTCGTACAGAATAAAATAAGCGGGCTACCTCAGGTAGTCCGCTTATTTTGCTTTAAAATAGGATGGCTTTTTTTTAAAACTTAAAGAAAAGCTCGAAACTAACGTAGTCAGATGCGATTGGGGTAATCAATCGGCTATCAATGCTGTAAGGCGAGTAATGATATTGAATTTGTGCACCAACAAAGCTGGTACGACCGACATGCTGCATCGCAGAAACGCCTGTCGACAGGTTAAAGGTTTGTGGTCTGGTCACATATACCGGATAGCCATCGCCATACCGCATATTGAGAGATCTATTGTACGACATTTCGTACGCCAATCCTGCTTTTCCGATCATGAGGAACTTGCCTGCATCCAAAAACTTATACCCTGCCGAACCACCAAACATATACGTGGTTAATGGCTCTAACAGATCAGATTGATTGCTATTTGGTTCTGTTTGATATTCGAAAACTCTGGAATTTCTGGCTGGACGATATTTAAAGAAACCATCGAAAACCCAATCATTGGCCAATGGGCTAATGAAAGAGAATCCATAAATCGCCAAATCGTTGTATACCGGATTAACGGCATTCAACGGGCGGTATAGACCAACACTCGCCGCAAATCCCCAACCCATTTTGTATAATTCTACCTCTTGTAGTTGTTCCATACGGGTAACAGGTTTTTCCTTTTGCATGCGAATTAAATATGTGCTAATGTGATCGGAGAAAAGGTAAGCGATCGCTTCTTCCATTTCCGTGAGACTGTAAAAATCTGATCCAATAAGCGCCGCCGCTTTAACTTGTGTTAAAGAGTCGACCGTATGTCGTAAAGGAACGAAGTGATAAGCTGCTTTGTCTTTGTTGTAGATGTTTTGATAATTGTTTTCAGAAGCATTATCCCAGCGAATCATCAATTCATTATCCTTTCCTTGCTGGATATAACTCTGAATGGCTGGTTTGGTAGGTTGCTTTCTGATAAGCTGACCAATAATACGAAGTCTTTGTGTCACTTCATTAGGCCCGCAACTGCTTTCGATGGTTTGTAGCACTTGTTCCATTGCGGCGAAATCGTTTTTGTTTAGTAGCTCCACGATTTTTGGAAGAGCAGCTTCAGTTACGCGTTCGCAAGATGGGTCTTGTGCGGCGGTTTGTTGTCCTGAAGCAGGCAAAGCCAGCGCTAAAAGATAAAAACAGAAAACGCTGTAAAGCGTATATAGTCGGTGCATATAATTTGATATTGTTTGATGTTGGAATACTTTAGACCTATAAACTTCGAAAAAGTTTAAGCAAATATACAAATGTCTACACTGAGAGTAAAAATGTATTTTTGCAGTGATGAGTGTTTTTCGTTTCAAGCGCTTTGCGATAGATCAGACGGGATGTGCTATGCGCATTAATACCGACGGCGTGCTGCTAGGCGCTCTAGCCATTGGTGAGGATGCACAAACGGTTTTAGATATCGGGACAGGTACTAGTGTTATTGCCTTGATGCTGGCACAACGATTTCCTAACGCGAATATTACTGGCTTGGAGATTGATGCATCTTCTGCGGCCGCGGCCGCAAATAATGCTTTGCAATCGCCATTTTCTAATCGATTGCTGGTATCGCATAGTGCCTTTCAGGATTTCCAACCGCCACATCCGATAGATTTGATTGTGAGTAATCCGCCTTTTTACGTAAATACGCTGCATAATCCTGATGCGCGTAAAAAGCAAGCGCGGCATACCGATATGACTTTCTTTGATGATCTGCTCAGCTACGCAGAGGTGCACCTCTCCACAAGAGGAGCGATGGAGTTGATTCTTCCGCCTGAATTAGCAGATGCAGTGATTGCGAAGGCGTCTGACCATGATTTAGTGTTGCAGCGAGATATGACGATTTCTTCGTTTGCGGATTCGCTGCCTATCCGTCGTATTATTCGTCTGATTCGAAATAGGAATGAGGTGCAAACGGAGTATTCTAATTTTGTAATTTACGAATCTAAAGGCGTCTACAGCGCTGCTTACAGAACCTTGCTGAAAGATTTTTTTCTCGCTTTTTGATCGAGAAAATTACCGCTTGGCTTGTTATCTTGCCAAGGGCAGACTACCTTTATCTTTATGAAAATTGGTTTGCTTTCAGATACACATAGTTTTTTAGATGATGCGGTTTTTCATCACTTTGATGCTTGTGATGAAGTGTGGCATGCGGGTGATTTTGGTAATGGGGAAGTAGCGGAGAAGTTGGCTGCCTTTAAACCATTGCGCGGCGTGTATGGTAATATTGATGGACAAGATATTCGCGCAACGTATCCTGAACATCTGCGCTTCACCTGCGAGGAAATGGATGTGTGGATGACGCACATTGGCGGTTATCCGGGCAGGTATGCACCAGCCGTAAAAGCAGATATACAGCGAAATCCTCCCAAATTATTTATCAGCGGGCATTCTCATATTCTGAAAGTACAGTATGATCCCCGGTTGCAATTATTGCATCTTAATCCCGGCGCAGCCGGCAAGCAAGGCTGGCATAAGGTGCGCACGTTGATGCGGTTCGACATCGTCGGTGATCGGGCAGAGAATATGGAAGTGATTGAGTTAAATGGCCGCTAGCTAAGAGCGAATTTACAAGCTGTCGCGTACTTCGAGTAAAAAGTGCTTTAATTTTTCGAGTGATTCCACCACACGTTGGTTTTCTTTGGCTTCATTTTTATTCTGCCTCAAAAATTCCCGAGCACCTTGCAGCGTATAGCCCTTGTCTTTTACCAGATTGAAGATGATTTTCAAATTGGAAATATCTTCTTGCGTGAATAGCCGATTGCCTTTCTTATTCTTTTTGGGTTGAATAATGTCAAACTCCCGCTCATAAAAACGAATTTGGGAAGCGTTGACATCAAACATGCTAGTCACTTCACCCATGGTGTAATACAATTTGTTTATTTCGCGCTCTTTGTATGGCATTGCCGGTGTTTCTATTAATAACAAACTTACTGAAAGTTGTCTATATATTCAAGTGGCAGAATGGCGTGTAGATATTACATAACAAAGGGCACTCCGTGAAGTGCCCTTTGTTATGTAATAGACATTATACCTAGTTTACATGACGTAGAAAAGTAGCTAATTTAGATTTCAGCTGTCTACGATCCACAATGAAATCCAAAAATCCGTGTTCTAATACAAACTCAGAAGTTTGGAATCCTTTCGGTAAATCTTTTTTGATGGTCTCTTTAATGACGCGCGGGCCAGCAAAGCCGATTAATGCGCCAGGTTCTGCAATATTAATGTCGCCCAACATGGCGTAAGAAGCAGTTACCCCACCTGTGGTAGGATCTGTCAATAAGCAGATATAGGGTAATTTAGCTTTGCTTAGTAAAGCCAATTTGGCTGACGTTTTTGCCATCTGCATCAGCGAGAAAGCCGCTTCCATCATACGTGCTCCACCAGATTTTGAGATCAACATAAAAGGGAGCTTGTGCTCCAAACAATAGTCGATCGATCTTGCGATCTTTTCACCCACAACAGACCCCATCGATCCACCAATAAAGTTGAAATCCATACACGCAATGACGATGTCTTGTCCTTCGACCTTTCCATGTCCGCAACGAATCGCATCTTTCAAGCCTGTTTTGGCTTGGCTTTCTAGCAATCTTTCTTTGTATGGTTTGCTGTCTACAAAACCCAGTGGGTCGCCTGCTTGCATATTAGCAAATAACTCTTGGAAATCGTTGTTATCAAAAAGTACAGAGAAATAAGCAGCAGAACCGATCCGAATATGATAATCACAGTAGTGACAAACATAGCTGTTTTCGACCTGCTCGACATTCAAAAGCGCTTTTTTGCAGTTCGGGCATTTGTTCCACATGCCATCTGGCGCTTCTTTTTTATTTTCGGTAGCAGTGACGATTCCCGCCGTATTTCTTTTAAACCAACTCATAGCAATTTTTTAAACGAACTACAAAGAAACGAAAAATATTGCTTACCACATGAAGCATAAGCCAAAAAGTGCGATTTGCGAAGTGATAAGAAAATGTCTGAAAACGGAAGCGTCACTAGAACCTGACGCTACAAAAAAGGAAATAAAAAATGGGTAAGCTACCTTTATCGCACCGCTCAACCATTTACCCTTGCTTTGTTCCCAACCTGGGGGAGTCAACAGGAGCTGGTCGTAAAGGACTTACCCACGGCAAAAGTAGGAAAAAAATGATAGCAATGAAATTAAAATTGCGCTTTGTCGCTAGCGCCTTGATTTACAGTCAGAAAATTGTTTGTGGTTTTTTGTGCTTTAGCTGATCATGCTTCGATAGATCTTTCCGGGCAACGAAAGAATAACTTCATTCATCTCCATTTCGAGCAATACGATGGCTAATTTGCTCTGCGGCCAATCGAGGTGCATCGCGATTTCATCCACAGTAGCTTGCTCCATCTGTTGTAGATACAAGAATACTTTTTGCTCGTCTTTGCTGAGAGAAGGCGGGAGTAGCGATAGCTGCTGCGTAATTTGTTTTGGGGTTTCTTTTTCCCAATTCATCAAATATCGAAGATCTTCGGCGTGCCGAATTAGGTGCGCGCGATGTGTTTTTATAAGATAATTACATCCTTCTGAATAGGTTTTGTCCACGCTGCCCGGAAAAGCGCAAACATCGCGATTATAGCTGTTGGCCATTTCGGCAGTGATTAGTGCGCCCCCTTTAATCCCAGCTTCGATCACAATAGTGACGTCAGCTAAGCCCGCAATAAGGCGATTTCGCATCGGGAAATGCGCTCTTTCGGGTTTGGTCTGAGAAGGAAATTCTGTCAACAAACCACCATTTTCTATCATGCTGCTGGCTACTTCGCGATGTGCCGCAGGATAAATCCGATCCAGTCCGTGTCCAAGCAATCCGATAGTGGGCAAACCACAAGACACTGCCGCACGATGCGCTGTCACATCAATGCCATAGGCTAGACCACTGACAATGAGCGGCTGCAAATCTGCCAACTCTCTGATGAGATCTTCGCAAAGCCTTTTTCCATAGCTGGTTGCATTTCGAGTGCCTACGATGCTAATGATGTAGCGGTTGTTGAGATCCGCATTTCCTTTGTAATACAAAAGCGGCGGTGCGTCATCACAGGTTTGTAATCGATGCGGATAGGTGCTGTCTTCGATCCAGAGCGGTTGTATATCGTGGCGTTCGATGAAATCACATTCAAATTTCGCTTGCTGCATGAAATCTCGTTGCAAAATGGTTTTGGCCAATGCGGGTCCTATGCCAGCTACTGCCATCAACTCTTGCGCGGACGTGCTAAACACATCTTGTGCGCTTCCGAAATATTGTAGGAGATTTTTGGCCAAGCGAGGGCCAATGCCTGATATTAGTCCTAAGGCTATTTTGTGTATTAAGCTCATTTATTTTCTTTAAATGATAAATATAGTTTATTTATAGAAATATTGAAGTTTTAGATTGAATAGGTTGGTCATTTGAATTGTTTTATCTTTGATGATCCTATAAAAGAATGCATCGTTAATTAAATATAAATACCATGGAAATGAATACACCGGAACCTTTTGACATTGAAATTAATGGAGTGGATTACTCTGTTTTTCCAGATGAAAAGGATACTTATACTATTTTTAAGGATGGCAAAGAATATGTTCAAATCATTCGAGATACCGAAACCGCTTGGCTTAAGCTCCATCCTGAAACCGGTTTGCCCTTATTTGGAATGGATGAAGAAGTGTTGTTAATTGGGCGCGAAATTACCGCTCAGGAAGGGTAATACTTGAAAAAATTTCCAGCGGATCGAAGGCTTAAAAATATCTTGTTATGTTGCGCTCGTTATTCCTGCTGATTTTTCCCGCCGCATTGGGGCTAAATACAAATTCCCCAGCAATCAAAAATACACATCACTGGCAAGAAGTGACGGATACCATTGCGCCGCGTCGTGATACGATTGGTATTGAAGAGGTCATAATTAAGCGTGAAGTACTTACTCCTGAAGAGCAATTTAAACGCGATAGTAGTGAATATCGGATTATTTACCTGCACGGCGACAACAAAAATATGATTGAGGCTATCAATATTTTTCCTCCAGTCATTGTCATTAATATCAATAAAATCTACAATCACTTTTCGACTTCTGGTAAACGTGCTCGAAGTATGCAGAAAGTGTTGAAAGACAGATTCGAAAGCGATAAAGTTAATCAAACTTGGTATCCACTCACACAACAGCTTGCAAAATTAGACGGACAACAACTAGAAGATTTTAGACGCTATTACCAACCTAGCTATGATTGGTGGGTTGTTGCAGAAGAGTATGAGCAGCTTGACTACTTGTTTAAACGGTTGCGTAATTACGGAGATTCTGCTAGCTATATTCGCGAATATTTGGCTTTGCCTATAAAAGAAATGCCATCATTTTACGATAGAAAATGATGGCGTTTTATCTGAATAGCCTTATTGTTACATCGGAATATACAACACGTATTTCGTGTCGAAGAATTCCTCTTTGAAATAATCTGTTAGCGGAATCAAATCTGAAGTCACTTTTGCCTCTTTGATCTCTTCGCGCAAATCGCCACCCTTTAGGTATAGTATCCCATTAGGAATACCATTTTTATCTTGCGATTGTATCTTATTTCTAACCCAAGGAAGAAAATCCTTAAGGCGTGTAACCGCTCTAGACACGACAAAATCGTATTTATGATCCAACTGTTCTGCTCGGATATGATCCGCTTCTACGTTGGTCAAGCCTAAAGCTTCAGCCACTTCACGAACCACTTTTATTTTCTTTCCGATGGAATCCACCAAATGAAATTGAACTTCAGGAAATAAAATAGCTAAAGGAATGCCCGGAAAACCGCCTCCTGTGCCTACGTCTAAAATGCGTGTACCGGCTGCAAACTGACGTACATAAGCCCCAATACCTAAAGAATGTAGCACATGTTTCAGATAAAGTGAATCCATATCTTTTCTGGAGATCACATTGATCTGTTCATTCCAAAATGGATAGAGCTCCGCTAGTTGGGCGAATTGCTTTTTTTGTGTCTCACTTAATTGTGGGAAATAAGTGAAGAGAATGTCTACAGATGGATTCATATTATTTCCAAGAGGTTTGTTTTCTGTTTCTGTTAAATAAGCCATTCAGGCATATGAAAAAGTAAAAGAGTAGATCGAGTAAGGGCAACCACAGTAACAAATCGCGCACAGCCAGCTTCCGGAAAGCATAGCTATATATGCTATATTGCGCGATCAAGCGCAAGATATAAATCGCGACAGGAATGTACCACAGTGTAGGTAACAACGCAATGGAAACTCCCAACGAAATATAAAATAATATGGCAGATAGTAGCTGTACGGCCAACATCCATTGATGTCTTGATTTGTACATCACAGAAGCGCCAGCATGCCTCGCTTTTTGTTTGTAATACGTTTTCCAAGTGAGCTTGGGTACGGAGTACATATGCGCATCAGGCGCAATGGCAATGGCAGTATTATTTCGATTGCTGTTTTGATTCACAAAAAGATCGTCATCACCCGATTTGATATGCATATGCGCATTGAAGCCTTTTCCTTTGTAGAAAAGAGGTTTGGTGTAGGCCAAATTTCGACCCACGCCCATATAGGCATCCCCCTTTAGTGCGTATGACAGATAAGACATAGCGGTGTGCGTAGTTTCAAAACGGATTAGTTTATTGAGTAAACCACGGTGTTTGAAATAAGGAGAATAGCCCAATATAATTTCTTTGCCTTCGGCAAACGGTGCGACCATGGCTCGTAACCAATGCGGAGTAGCAGGTTCGCAGTCGGCATCAGTGAATACCAAATGTTCGTGTTTTGCTGCTTTGATTCCGATTGTTAAAGTGAATTTTTTGGTGTGCTTGAGGCGGATGTGCTCGCCAATATCCACCACTTTAAGATGCGTGTGCTTCGAAGCCATTTCCCGCAATAACCATTGCGTTTCGTCGTCCGAGCAATCATTCACCACGACGATCTCAAACGTGGGGTAATCTTGCTCGAGAATCAATGGTAAGAATTTTGTGAGGTTATCCTGTTCATTATAGGCGCTGATAATGACGGAGACCGGAGGAAAATGTTGATCATTCGACGATTCTACGATACGATGAGCCGCCAGCTTGCCGTATACAAACAAGATATAATATGCCTGAATACAAAAAAATATCCCAAGAGATAGATATGCAGCATAGGGCCAATAGGAATAGATCGCTTCGATTGAAAAAAACATAAGTTGCAAAGATAATGCTATTTATTGCCGGATGAGCGCTATATACAAGAAAAGTTTGTAGCATATGCGATGATCTAGGTAAACCAAGCTGCCGAAACCTTGTCTAAACTTAAAATTGCTATATTAGAAGGCTTAAACACACACCACTCATGACACAAAAACATACGCCACTACTTTTGGTATTATTGACAATCTCAATCTTTATTTCTGCCTGTGGATCTATAAATCCCGCCAAGCAGGTCGATATGCTCAAAAGTTATAACTATGATGTAGAGTCAATCAGCGGATTGACGATTGCTGGCCGCTCGGCACAAGGCTTGTTAGAAGGCAATGGTACCTCCTTAAATATGAATGCCTTGCCTGGCTTGGCATTGGGTATTTTGCGTAAAGATCTTCCTTTGGCGGCGGTTGTTAATATGAAAGTGAGCAATCCAACTACGAATGTGACCGGCATTAATGCTTTTAAATACTTAATCGAAATTAAAGGGAAACCATTCTTCGAAGGAACGGTAGATCGTGTGGTGCGCTTGAACCAAGGCGAAAGTGCTGTCGTGCCGCTTTCTTTTAATGCGAACTTGTTTGGCGTAGTCGATGAGAACCGCGGTATAGAAGGTTTGTTGTCTGATCTACTCACGAAAGAAGGTCAAGGAGCAGTCGTATTAAAAATCAAACCTTCTATGGCGCTTGGCGGTACGAATATATTCTATCCAGGTTACATCACGATCGATAATGATTTGCTGAAAAGCCTGACCAAGCGATAGTACAAAACAGGAGCGTTGGGCTTACTTTTCTTGCTGTTAATAATTCTTAAGATTACAGTGGTCATCCGGTTTTCTGCCGAAAATTATCGTACTTTTGCACTCGTTTAGAGGGAATAGATGAAATTTACGCTTCAAGCACAAGACAAACTTTCGAAGGCTCGCGCCGGAGAAATGGAGACCGCACACGGTACGATACAGACACCTATATTTATGCCTGTGGGCACGGCTGCTACGGTGAAAGCTGTGCACATGCACGAATTGGTGAATGATATACAGGCTCAAATCATTTTAGGAAATACCTATCATTTATACTTACGTCCGGGTTTGGATGTATTGCACAAGGCTGGTGGATTGCACAAATTCAATAACTGGAGCGGTCCGATCTTGACCGACTCTGGTGGTTATCAGGTATACTCACTGACCGAAGTGCGCAAAATCAAAGAAGAAGGTGTTACTTTTCGCTCGCATGTCGATGGCTCCAAGCATTTGTTTACGCCAGAAAATGTGATGGATACGCAGCGTATTATCGGTGCGGATATCATCATGGCTTTTGATGAATGTACACCATATCCATGTGATTATAATTATGCGCGCAGATCGCTAGATATGACGCATCGTTGGTTGAAACGCTGTTGCGACCGCTTTGATTCTACGGCACCGCTGTATGGCTATGATCAGACCTTGTTCCCGATTGTGCAAGGATCTGTTTATAAAGATTTGCGTGCCAAATCTGCGGAAGTGATCGCGTCATTCGAAAGAGAAGGAAATGCCATCGGTGGCTTATCTGTCGGTGAGCCAGCACATGAAATGTATGCGATGACGGAAGTAGTCACGCAAATATTGCCCGAGCACAAACCGCGCTATTTGATGGGCGTGGGTACACCAGTTAATATTTTGGAAAATATTGCCTTGGGCATTGATATGTTCGACTGTGTGATGCCAACCCGCAACGCACGTAATGGTATGCTATTTACCAAAGAAGGAATTATCAATATCAAGAATAAGAAATGGGCGGACGATTTTAGTCCGATCGAAGCGAATAGTGATTTGCTGGTCGATCAGATTCATAGCAAAGCCTATTTACGCCATTTGATTCGCTCACAAGAGATCTTGGGTGCGCAAATTGCATCTTTACACAATTTGCATTTCTATCTTTGGTTGGTGACGCAAGCGCGTGAAAAAATCATCGATGGCACTTTCTATGCTTGGAAAGAAAAGATGGTCAAAGTATTAGATCAACGTTTGTAAGTTTGAGATGAAAATTATTGATCGCTATATCATTGGAAAATACCTAACCACGTTTGTGTTTACGGTATGTATCTTCTGTTTGGTGATTGTTATTTTCGACTTTTCGGAGAAGGTAGACGATTTTAATAAGAACCGCGCTACGATGGCGCAGGTTTTTACGCTTTATTACGCGGTCGGTAGTTTACCTTTTTTCATTAACATGCTCACGCCGCTGCTCAACTTTATTGCAGTGATTTTCTTTACCTCCAAAATGGCCGATCAGACCGAGATTGTCCCTATTCTAAATGGAGGAATGAGTTTTTATCGTATGCTACGCCCATACATGTTTTGCGCAGGCCTTATTTGTGGGATGATATTGCTGTCCAATCTCTACGTGATCCCCTATACCAATAAGGTAAAAGTGGATTTCGAGAATGTGTATGTAAAACCGCAGAAGGTAAGCACCACATCAACCTCTACGCATATGCAACTGGATTCGAATACGTATGTATACATGGGTACATTCGAAACCAAAACAGCGGTAGGATATAATTTCGCTATTGAAAAATTTGACGGCGATGTCCTGACCGAAAAGCTGATGGCAGATCGTATCACGTGGGATTCGGTGGCCAGCAAGTGGTCAATACATAATTATACCGTGCGACATATTGATGGACTGCGCGAGCGTATGGAAGCTGGCGAGCAGCGGGATACGACGCTAGATATGCGTCCGAAAGATTTCGAGATTTATGAGAACGTATTTACGACCATGAGTCAGGCTGATCTCAATGAACGTATCTTAAAAGAAGAAACCCGTGGTACGGGTATGATGAATGAATTGTTGCTCGAAAAATATAAGCGTTTTATCAACCCGTTTTCTGCTTTTATCCTCACATTGATTGGTGTCTCCTTGTCATCCAAAAAGGTACGTGGTGGTATTGGGGTGAGTCTCGGTGTGGGTATTGGCTTGAGCTGTATTTATGTGGTGTTGGAAAGATTCTCGACCATGTTTTCCGTAAAGGGAGGATTAGATCCTTTGATCTCTGTCCTCATTCCCAATGTGCTATTCCTCGTCTTGAGTATTTATTTGATGATCAAGGCTCCTAAGTAATTTTATTCTCTTTTCTGTTTCATTTGATAATGACTAAATCTGGCGCTAGTCGCAATGTGCTGATTCTACACTTTACCGTGTTGATCTGGGGGTTTACAGGAGTTTTAGGCGAGTTGATCTCGGTGTCTGCCTTACATCTGGTATGGTATCGCGTGCTGATTGCAGCGATTTCCCTGTTTATTTATTTGCTTTGGTGCAAGCAACCGCTAAAAGTATCGCGAAGCCAGTTACTTCAGTTTTTGGGAGTAGGTTTTATTGTGGGGCTGCATTGGGTGCTTTTCTTTCATTCTATCAAGATCTCTACCGTATCCGTCACGCTGGTGAGCCTTTCTTCCGTCACCTTGTTTACGGCAGTACTAGAGCCGCTCATTAATCGCAAGCGAATGGAAGTATCGGATGTATTGATTGGGCTGCTGATCATTTTTGGCATTTATCTGATCTTCAAGTTCGAGTTTCAGTATTTCTGGGGTATTATTTTTGGCCTACTGGCAGCCATCTGTGCAAGCTTCTTCGGGATCTTCAACGCACGTATGGTAAAAACAGCTGATGCAAAGATCATCAGCTTTTATGAAATGGTTGGCGCGGTGATCGGTGTAAGTATTTTGCTGGGTGTATCAGGTGGTTTTGACGCACAAATGCTACTGCATCAGTCCGATGTCATTTACCTGCTCGTACTTGGTGTGGTGTGTACGGCCGTGGCGTATGTTTTGGCCGTTTCGGTCATGCGCGAAGTGTCTGCTTTTACCGTGGCACTGGCTACAAACCTAGAACCTGTTTATGGAATCATGCTCGCTTTGTTGCTTTTTGGTCAAAAAGAGGCGATGAGTACGGGCTTTTATGTAGGGGCTGTCCTCGTCCTGATGGCGGTATTTATGTATCCTTACCTCAAAAACCGTTGGATTGGCCGGAGGTTATCGGTGAGATAGCTTAGTATACCCGATAATCTGTTAATTATCCGTAGCTTTGCCCTCCTTAAAAATATGTATATCTTTAGTGGGTATTGTGAGGAGCGATCCCCTAATAAAATAAAATAGTATGGCAAATATTGTTGCAATCGTTGGAAGGCCGAATGTCGGTAAATCTACTCTGTTTAATCGTCTGACGGAAAGTCGGAAAGCGATTGTGGATGATTTTAGTGGTGTTACGAGAGATCGTCACTACGAAGTAGCCGAATGGATCGGTAAAAAGTTTACCGCCATTGATACCGGCGGTTTTGTACACGGATCGGATGATATCTTCGAAGAAGCCATCCGCGATCAAGTACACATCGCCATCGAAGAAGCTACGGTGATTATCTTCATGGTCGATGTGACTACGGGAATTACCGATTTGGATGATGAGATTGCAGACTTGTTGAGAAGAAGCTCAAAACCAGTCTACGTAGTAGCTAATAAAGTCGATCACGCGAAATTGCATCACGATTCGGCCGAATTCTACGCGTTTGGATTGGGCGAAATATATAACGTTTCTGCAGCAACAGGCTCTGGTACTGGAGAATTGTTGGATGCGGTCGTATCCCATTTCCCCGAAGAAGAGGAAGTAGAAGAAGATGAATTACCAAAGTTCACCATCGTAGGTCGTCCAAATGTTGGGAAATCTTCGTTGACGAATGCCTTACTAGGTGTTGATCGTAATATTGTGACGCCGATTGCAGGTACTACGCGTGATTCAATCCGTATTCACTACAACCAATTCGGTCACGAGTTTTTGATGATTGACACCGCCGGATTGCGTCGTAAATCTAAGGTGAACGAAGACATCGAGTTTTACTCGGTCATGCGTACGATCAAAGCATTGGAAGATTCGGATGTGGTGATCTTGATGTTGGATGCCAATGATGGTATTGAAGCACAGGATATCAATATCTTTCACCTCGCTGAAAAGAATAAAAAAGGTGTCCTGATCTTGGTCAACAAATGGGATACCATTGAGAAAGATCATAAGACGGCCGTAGAATTCAAACAACGTATCTTGGATAAATTGGCTCCATTCAATGATGTGCCGGTATTGTTCACCTCCGTGACCGAGAAGCAACGTATCTTCAAGACGGTCGAGACCGCCATGGAAGTGTACCAAAATAAGATCAGAAGAATTCCTACTTCGAAGTTGAATGAAGTGATGTTGGAGATTATTGCGCATTATCCGCCTCCGGCAACCAAAGGGAAGCATATTAAGATCAAATACATTACGCAGTTGCCCGGTAGATCACCTATGTTTGCATTCTTCTGTAACTTGCCACAATACATCAAAGATCCGTACAAACGTTTTATAGAGAACAAATTGCGCGAGAACTTTGATTTCGCAGGTGTGCCTATTCAAGTTTTCTTCAGACAAAAATAATAACGACTATCCCCGTTTTATGTTACAGCATAATCTATCGCTCTACAACACGCTTACCCGTACGAAAGAAAAATTTGAACCCATTCATCCGACTTCTGTCGGGATGTATGTCTGTGGCCCGACCGTGTATAGCGATGTGCACTTAGGCAACTGTCGTACGTTTGTGTCTTTCGATTTGATTTTTCGCTACTTAAGCCATTTGGGGTACAAGGTGCGTTATGTGCGTAACATTACCGACGCCGGCCATTTGGAAGGTGATAACGATGAAGGGGATGATAAATTCGCGAAAAAGGCGAAGTTGGAGCAGTTGGAGCCGATGGAGATCGTGCAAAAGTACACGATCGGATTTCACGATGTCCTCCGCCTATTTAATACCATTCCACCAAGTATCGAACCGACTGCTACAGGGCATATCTCGGAGCAAATTGAAATGGTACAGCAAATCATCGAAAATGGCTATGCTTACGAGGTGAATGGTACGGTGTATTTTGATGTAGATCGCTATACAAAAGAGCACAATTACACAATCTTGACTAATCGTAATCTCGACGATTTGTTGAACAATACGCGTGAATTGGGCGGGCAAGACGAGAAGCGCAATCGTTTGGATTTTGCGCTTTGGATCAAAGCCAAACCAGAGCATATCATGCAATGGCCAGCGCCATGGAGCGTTGGTTTTCCGGGTTGGCATATTGAGTGCTCGGCGATGAGTCGCAAATATTTAGGCGATCAATTTGATATCCACGGTGGTGGAATGGATTTGGCAGCCACCCATCATACCAACGAGATTGCCCAATCGCAAGCTTGTAATCACACCACGCCATCCAAATACTGGATGCATACGAATATGCTGACCGTAAATGGCGCGCGGATGTCCAAATCTGCCGGCAACGGATTTTTACCCGGCCAGCTTTTCACCGGAGATCATCCGTTGTTAGATCGCGGTTATTCTCCCATGTCGGTGCGTTTCTTTATGCTGCAAGCGCACTACCGTAGTACCCTGGACTTTTCTAACGAAGCGCTGGATGCGGCTGACAAAGGCTTTAAAAGATTGTTGGCGGCCATCAATCTCTTGGATAAGATTGCGCCTAGCAAAAAATCTACGATTCCTAATCTGGATGAGATCGAAGCACGAAGCTATGCAGCGATGGACGATGATTTCAATAGTCCGGTATTGATTGCAGAATTATTTGAAGTGGTTCGTATAATTAATTCGGTGTACGACGGTAAAATGACGATCGCGGCGGCAGATCTTAGTAAGTTGAAGTCATACATTCAAGCATTCGTCTTCGACGTATTAGGACTCAAAGATGACCAGTCGGGAACAGACGATGGCAGTGCCGAAGGACTGATGCAATTAATTATTAAGATTCGTAACGAAGCGAAGACAAACAAAGATTTTGCGACGTCAGATCGTATTCGCGATGAGCTGACTGCTTTGGGTATCCAATTGAAAGACAGTAAAGACGGTACACTTTGGAATAAGATTTGATATTAAGCAGCTGTTAATTAAATAGTATATGAGAATTTTAAGCGCGCTAGCGTTCATCATTAATGTATTGATTTCGGGTGTCGTATACGGACAATTGCCTAGTAAAGTGGGAGGTCTTATTACGGTAGATCGTAATGCTGCAAACTTATCGAAAAGAGAAAATCCGCATGCAGGATTAGTTTCCATGGTAGACAAAGAATCCTCTTTCTTTGTGCCTTCATCCGTCAATGCGTTGAATTATTTGAATAATCGCCCAAACCTTCCCGACGTATTGACTTGGGAGCCAAACTTTGCTTTAGTTTCTCGAAGCATGGACTGGGGCGTGACCTCGGGGCCATTGCAATACCAGCGTACAGGAGCGATCAAAAGATATGGTCAGTATGTAACGGTATGGCGCAGAGATAAAAAAGGAAAATGGCGTGTACACGTACGTGCCGAAGTAGAAAACTACGGTAAGCAGAAAGCTGCGGATCTAGAATACTTTGAGCCAGATGATAAAGATTACCTGAAACATCGCTCTATGGTACGGCTGAATCAACGCGAAGAAGTGGTGTTTCAGACCGATAAGCTATTTTCCAACATATTGAAAGCAGATACGCGTACAGGATACGAAGAGTTTCTAGCCGACGACGTACGGTATTACTTCCCTTGGCAACCAGAAATCATTGGCCGGAAGAATGTGATTGCGATGTTTACCAAAGAACGGATCGAAATCGATACGGAACCTGATGATGTAGGTCGTGCATATAGCGGCGAGTTTGCTTATACCTCCGGTACAGCTACAGTTGGCTTAAAAGACAAAGTGGTCAAATTCAATTACGTACGAGTTTGGCAGTTAAAAAACGATTACCAATGGAAAGTCATCCTGGAGATGATGTTCGAAAGATAAGATAACATGGCGAAGACAAGAGTAGGATTTGGGTTTGATGTACATCAGATGAAAGATCAGCATCCTTTTTGGGTGGGTGGTGTACAATTGGATCATCATGCTGGTGCATTTGGTCATTCTGATGCCGATGTACTACTTCATGCAATTTGCGATGCTTTACTCGGTGCAGCAAATCTTGAAGATATTGGTTATCATTTCCCCAACACAGACGATCAGTGGAAAGGAATTTCTAGCTTAGTATTATTAGAGAAGTCGGTCGACCTTATTGCAGATAAAGGTTGGCGTATCGAAAATATCGATGCTATGTTGTGCCTAGAAGCACCGAAGATAAAGCCTTATATCCCGCAGATGAAGGAAGCAATCTCACAATATAGTGGCTTGCCGGTAGAAGATATTTCCATCAAAGCTACTACCAACGAAAAACTGGGCTTTATCGGTCGCGAAGAAGGCGTAGTAGCCTATGCGGTTTGCCTCATTCAAAAAGACTAATCGCGAAACAAGAATTAACCGGCAACCTTAGCCGGTTTTTTTTGGAAGTATATCAAAGAAATTATTGCCGCAATGAGTACCAATACGGTAGCCAAATAAAATGGTGCTTCCGGTAAGTAAATCGCTGCATTCTTCTTCGTGTAATGCGAAAACAGGGAAGTCATCACCGGTGGTCCAATAATTGCCGTGAGGCTAATAATACAAGCTAATCCACCTTGAATTTGTCCTTGTTCATTGTCGGGTACTTCGTTAGATACCGCACTTTGTAAAGCAGGCCCACTTATTCCCCCAAAAACATAAATCACAGAAATCCCAAATAGCATCCACGAAGCATTGGCGAGTCCGAATAGGGGCAATGAAATGCAGTACAAAATAATACCGCCCATGATACTACCTGGGACGCCGATGCGTGGAATGATGATCCGCAATAAGCCCGCTTGAATGATGGTCAATAAAATCCCTATAAATCCTAAAGAATAACCCACCATTCGTTCTGTCCAAGCGAATTTCTCCATCGTAAAGTACGACCAAGTGCTTTGCACCGCATGCGCAGCTACGTTTATTAGGAAAATGCAGACACTTAGCGGTATGATGCGTGGATAACGAGCGATATGCTTAAACGTGCCTACTGGATTGGCATTTCGCCAAAGGAATGGGCGACGGAGCTCAGGTTTCAAAGATTCGGGCACGACAAAATAACCGTAAATCAAATTGATAAAGGTGAGTGCGGCGGCAGCGAAGAAAGGAACGCGTGGGCCATAATGCCCCAATACACCGCCTAAAACGGGGCCGATAACAAAACCCAAACCGAATGCCGCACCTACTAAACCGAAGTTTTGCGCTTTCTTATCTGCTGGAGATACATCGGCAATGTAAGCCGCTGCTACCGTGTGGCTGGCACCCGTAATGCCGGCTACGAGACGCCCCATAAATAGCCAAAAGATGCTTGGCGCAAAACCAATCAAAATATAATTAATCGCAAAACCTAGTAACGAGAAAAGCAAGACTGGACGTCTTCCGTACCGATCGCTCAAATTTCCCAATATCGCTGCAAACAGAAATTGCATGCAGGCGTAACAAAACGTTAGCCAGCCACCATAGCTGGAAGCTTGACTAATATCTCCATGGATCAGCTCGCGAATCAAGGCCGGCATGACCGGTATGATAATTCCTAAACCAGTGGAATCCAGCACCACCGTAATGAAAATGAAAATCAACGCAGCATTGGAGTTCTTGTGCATGGCCACGAAATTAAGTAATTACTCCCAAAGTATATACTGATCATCACGTACAAAGGCGAAGCACCGTGAGATAGTATTTGACTTCGTGTCAAAGCAAAGGGACTCTAAAAGGTTAGATAAGCAGTCAGGTTATCGATTTAATAGACAAGAAGAAGCTTTTACAAGGTTGATGATGCTTCAAATGGAATCTCTATATTTTCTCTATACGGCGTGCCAGCATATTCGAGGTTCATCGTTATCATACCTTGATATATCACGCCGCGACTCTGCTTAGGATCATCTCTTTTTGCTATTACTTTTATCTTGCCATTTGTTTGGTAATATTTCCAATATTGATCCATGGATCTATAGCTGTCGTTCCCAAATAGCATTGGGCCATAATATTCTCCATAAATTACCCGATAATCCTCGTCTTCCGTGCTGAAGTTAATCTCTTGACCTACCAACTCCGAAATATCATTTGCCATTTGTAGACTTAGATACTGGCCTTTGGCCGATCTGATGTGATATTTTATATTCTCATAAGGTGGTGGGAGTACTGGCCCAGAGACAAACCGGCTCGAATTAGAAGAAATAGACGAAAATTTGAAATCTTCGCTGATACTGCGCGCCTCGAAGATAAGACTGGTACAATCTATTTGCTTCACGGAGGCAACATTGACCTTGCCACGAATTCTCTTTGTATCTGTACTATCCACGTACACGGTTCCCTCAAAATCGAAAGATAAGTTTTTGGTTGACTGATTATAGTCGAAATTCTTTATGTCGAAGTATTTTCCAGCTTCCATATTAGGTGCTTGATAGCGCTGGAAGTTGGATGAATGCGAAGTTTTATACACCACATTAACGATTTCCCCGTTGGTCAATATGGTGATTTCAAGTTCGGCAGAGCTATTCTCGTTGTCCTGTATCGCCGTGACGATACGCAACTGTCCGCAGTGGTCTTGGTTATGGTTATATTTCACTACACCTCGGACGGGGCTGTCATCTTCAAAAAATACGATATTCATTTTACTTTCGTCATCAAACAGTTCTGGCTTTTTCTGACAGCTAGATAATACAATGCATGCAAAAAGTACTGTCGATAGTAATTTAAAAGTATCTTTCATATGATGACGTTCCCCAATAGGTGTTATTAATTTGATGTGAAGCAGCAAAGATACCTTTAATTTACTAAATAAGGGAAAAAACAAGCGAGATATAGCTACAATAACATCAAGTAAAGAATTGGTTGCAAAAGCGTGTATCGTCATTTTTTTTGATAGATTGCAGAGACTAACACGATCAGAGTGACTATGAACAAATTTACTTTATTACCCTTATTTCTTTTGGTGTCGGGCGTATTGCAGAGTCAGGCGCAAGAGAATCTTAGCTACCAAAAACCTCCGGCCGAAATACTGGAATTATTGGAAGCAAAAAATACACCAGCAGTGCAGTTCAATCGCCAAGGCGACAAAATGCTTTTGTTGGAGCGTCCCGATTTCATCACCATTGAGGATGCCGCACAGCCGATCCTCGGTCTGGCTGGATTACGAATCAATCCGAGTAATTCTACTTCCATTGGCGGAGTGAGCTACGCTGGCATTCAATTGCAGGATTTAAAATCCAACGAGGTGCATGATATTACCGGACTTCCGGCCAATCCGCGCATCAGTAATCTCCAATTTAATGCCGATGAAACCAAATTAGCATTTCTGAACGCTGCAACGGACGGCGTGAGCCTTTGGGTGATCGATCTGGCGACTTATCAAGCACAGCGCATCGGCGATTTCTTTGTCAATGATATTATGGGCGCTAGCGCGTTTTGGAAAGACAATACAGCTCTTTATGTGCTTCGCATTCCAGAGCGTGGAACGGCTCCTGCGGCTAGCCTTACGCCAACAGGTCCGGTTGTACAAGAGAATTTAGGCAAAGCAGCGCCATCGCGTACTTATCAAAATTTGTTACGCAATGAGTCTGATGTTCGTCTTTTCGATTATTATCTCAACGCACAACTTTCTGAAGTGCAGTTAGATGGCCAAGTCAAAGATATTGCGGCTCCAGCCATTTATAGAAATGTATCTAAATCACCAGACGGAAAATACTTGATGGCCACGACGATCAAGAAACCCTATTCTTACTTGGTATCTGTTGGTTCATTCCCATATCAAATCGATATTCTGGATCAATCCGGCACGGTGGTAAAAGCATTATATACGGCACCACTAGCCGAAAGCGTTCCACTGGGATTTGATTCAACCGTACCTGGCTATCGTAGTTTTGCTTGGCGAGCAGATCAGCCTGCCACGCTGTATTGGGCCAATGCGCTTGATGAAGGAAATAGCCGCACCGAAGTTCCTTTTCGTGATGAAGTGTTGCAATTAGCGGCGCCATTCACGGCTGCGCCGGTTCAATTTGCTAAAACGACATTGCGGTATGGTGGCATCACGTGGTTTGCTAACGATTACGCGGTGCTTTCCGAGCGCTGGCGCGCGAATAGACGGGTGAAAAACAGTTTGATCTCTAGTAAAGATGGCCAAGAAATCAAAGTCATTGAAGAACGCTCTTCTGAAGACGCCTATGCAGATCCGGGTCGTTTTATTCTGACGGACAATGATTTTCATCGTTCGGTTATTCTTACGGATAAAGGAAAAACGCCTACCGTTTTCACGACGTCCGATGGAGCATCGCCCGAAGGCGATCGCCCATTTTTATTAAAATGGAATTTGATGAGCGGGCAAAAAGATACCTTGTTCCGTTCGCGTGGCGAATGGTACGAAAGTCCAGTGTCCTTCAAGAACGATGGCACATTGATTATTTCTCGTGAATCGCAAACAGAAGTGCCCAACTATCAACGCGTGGCTTTGAAGTCCCGCAAGATGACGCCAATTACGCACTTTACCAATCCTTATCCCTCATTTGAAGGCGTGCACAAGCAACAGCTTTCGTATCCGCGCAAAGATGGTTTGAATCTGACTGGTACATTATATTTACCAAAAGGATATCAGAAGTCTGATGGGCCATTGCCATTGTTGATGTGGGCTTATCCTCGCGAATTCAAAACGGCGGATGCTGCCAGCCAAGTCAAAGGTTCACCGTATCGTTTTACGCGTATTTCTTGGGGATCACCGATTTATTGGGTCAATAGAGGTTATGCTATTTTGGATAATGCCGATATGCCCATTGTTGGAGAGGGGACGGCAGAGCCGAATGACACCTTTGTGCCACAATTGCAGGCAAATGCCGAAGCGGCAATCAATTACCTTTCTGACGCAGGATATGTAGATCGCAAACGCGTTGGCGTAGGTGGTCACTCGTATGGCGCTTTTATGACGGCCAATTTATTGGCGCATACCGATTTGTTTGCCGCAGGCTTGGCACGTAGTGGTGCGTACAATCGTACGTTTACACCGTTCGGATTTCAAGCCGAAGAGCGTACCTATTGGCAAGCGCCAGAAGTGTATACAACGATGTCGCCATTTAGCTATGCAGACAAAATCAAAACGCCCATCTTATTTATTCACGGTATGGATGATGAAAACTCGGGAACATTCCCTATTCAATCGGAGCGTTTCTATAATGCGATCAAAGGCCATGGAGGAACTACGCGTTTGGTATTCTTACCGAAAGAGTTTCATGGTTATCGCGCCAAAGAATCTGTCATGCACACCTTGTGGGAGATGGATCAATGGTTAGAGAAATACGTTAAGAATAAGAAATAGCATCACATAAAAAATCCGCTCTAGAGCGGATTTTTTTATTACTTAGTATTGAGGTTGGTCATCGTGAGCTCAATGCCGATATTGACAAAGCTATGCACCATCTTGACGCTATGTTCGATCAGTGCAGGTAATGTCTTGGATTCTTCGGCATCAAATGGGCCGAGTACATAATCTACTTGTCTGCCCTTTGGATAATTGTCGCTAATCCCAAACTTCAAACGTGGATAATCCTGTCCACCACAAAGTTGTTCAATAGATTTCAAGCCATTGTGTCCAGCGGCACTGCCTTTTGGTTTGATGCGGAGTGATCCGAATGGAATCGCCAAATCATCCACAATCACCAAAATATTCTGTTTCGGAACTTTTAGCGCGTGCATCCAGTAATTGACTGCTTTGCCGCTGAGGTTCATGTAGGTAGTCGGTTTGATCACATATACATTATGTCCGCGCTGTCTGAATTCTGTGTAATAAGCGTATTTTAAGGTAGACCACGTTGTGCCAGCTTGATTAGCCAACTCATCGGCCACCATAAATCCAATATTGTGTCGTGTGTCAGCATATTCGCGTCCGATATTTCCCAGACCAACGATAAGATAGTTCATGCGGTAAAAATATAAATTAACTCAGATTGTACCAAAATCTCTAAAAATACAAAAGGCATCGATTATCGATGCCTTTTGAAGCTTAGTGTGTGCTTAGCTTATTTTTTTCCGCCTTTAGCTTGTTTAGCAGCTTCTTGCTCTGCCTGACGCAATGCACGAGACATGATTACCGATACGATGGTATCGTCAGAATTGTTCAATACTTTCGCATCTTTCACTTCTACCTGTCTTACGCGGTAAGATTTACCTACTTCTAGACCGTCCATTGGAACTTCAATAGTCTGAGGAAGGTTGTTAGGCAACGCCTTTACGCGAAGGTTGCGCAATTTTTGAACTAATTTACCACCCATTTTCACACCTGGAGAAGTACCAGTCAATGTTACAGGGATGTTTACAGTTACTTCTTTGTCGTCAAACAATTCCAAGAAGTCTACGTGAGTAACTTGGTCTGTCAACGGGTGGAATTGTGCTTCTTGAACGATCGCTCTTGTTTTCTTGCCATCGATATCTAATTCGATGAATACTACGTCAGCAGTATAAAGAGCAGATTTCAAATCAGCTGCGGATACAGAAAGGTGAGTTTGCTCTTTACCTCCGTAAAGAACTGCAGGGATGTTTCCCTCGTAACGCAATTCCTTTGCATCTCTTTTCCCTACGTTCTGTCTAACAGAACCGCTAATAGCAATTGATTTCATGTTTAATTTGTTAAAATTTGAGGTGCAAAGATATTTAATTATTTTATAATCTGCAATATGCTGGCGCAAATGGCAAGAGTTAATCCATTATAAAGACAAAGGCGGTGCAAATTATAACTTTGCGCCGCCTTTGATATGTAGTCACAATTGAGCTTTAGATCTCGAACAAATCCGAGATAGATCCGTGTTCGTTCACATTTCTAATGGCTCCGGCAAATAGTTTATCCGTAGAAAGGACTTTGATTTTGCTGCACAAGTGTTTTTTTTCAGGGTGTAGTTGGATGGTATCACTTACGATCATCTCCGTCAATACAGAGTTTTCAATCGTTTCGTAGGCTTTGCCTGATAAGACCGCATGCGTACATACTGCACGTACAGAATTTGCGCCGTTTTCCATGATCAATGCTGCGGCTTTCGATAGCGTACCTGCGGTGTCGCAGATATCATCGATTAATACCACATCTTGTCCGGTCACATCACCGATGATCGACATCGATTCGATCTCATTGGCACGCTTACGGCGTTTGTCACAGATGATGACCTCTGCATTGAAGTATTTTGCAAAAGTACGCGCTCGGTACGAGCCACCCATATCTGGTGAAGCAATCGTCAGATTTGGTAGGTTAAGCGATTTGATGTACGGCACAAAGATGATTGCGCCATCTAAGTGATCCACCGGAATGTCGAAAAACCCTTGAATCTGGGCGGCATGCAAATCCATGGTCATGATGCGGTGTGCACCAGCCGCTGTCACCAGATTCGCCATCAATTTGGCGCCGATCGCTACACGTGGCTTATCTTTACGATCCTGTCTGGCGTAGCCAAAATAAGGCACTACAGCAGTAATGTAATGAGCAGAAGCGCGTTTTGCGGCATCGATCATCAAAAGCAGCTCTACTAGATTGTCATTGGGCTGATTGGTGGATTGTACGATAAAGACGTCGCTACCACGTACAGATTCATTGTAAAAGGGCTGAATTTCGCCATCAGAGAATTCGGATACGGTTACGTCTCCGAGAGGTTTACCGTAGCTTTTAGAAATTTTGTCGGCAAGTTCGCGAGATCCCGAACCGGCGAATAATTTTACGGTATTGAATTGCAAAGGCATGGTATAGTATGTTTTATCTGTCTTGCGCTTGAAAGTTATCGGGAGTCAAAGTTAGATAAATGTTTTTTAATAGTCACAAAAAACTAAACGAAAATGGAAGGATAAAATGGCTATAAAAAACAAAAAGTTGAGTTTGTGAAAACTCAACTTTTTGTTGCCCGACCTGGATTCGAACCAAGACAAACAGTACCAAAAACTGTCGTACTACCCTTATACTATCGGGCAAGCTATCAAGGTTAAGGAGGTGTTCCTTTGTTTTGATGATGCAAATATAGAGCGTTTTTTGATTTGTCCAAAATTATTCTTTCTATTTTTTTGTATCTACCTTGATTACCAAATGAATAAATTTTCATGCCGCTAATGGGGTAGTGCTAGTAAGCGCTCATCAGCGGCTAAACAGTTAAAAAATGCTATATAAATTCTTTTATAGAGGACTAATCCTTATTTTCGAAGCGAAAACGCAAAAAATAATCTCATCATAGGATATGAACTATAGTAAAATTAATAATTGGTTGGGTTGGTTATGTGCAGTCATAGCGACGCTTACCTATGTATTGACTGCCGAGCGCACAACGAGCTGGTGGGATACAGGCGAGTTTATAGCATCTGCTTACAAAATGCAGATTGTACACCAGCCCGGAGCACCATTATTTTTGATGATCCAAAATCTTTTCTCCAATCTAGCCATGGGCGATACCACGCGCATCGCATTCTGGATGAACATCGGTTCGGCCGTCTGTAGCGGATTGACCATTCTATTCCTTTTCTGGAGCATCACCGCTTTGGCGCGTAAAATCTACACGCGTTCGTATCAAGATCAAGAGATTTCTAGCATCGCTCTGGTGCGTATTATGGGTGCGGGTGTTGTTGGTGCGTTGGCCTACACGTTCTCCGACACATTTTGGTTTTCAGCCGTAGAATCAGAGGTTTACGCGATGTCTTCATTATGTACTGCCGTCGTATTTTGGGCTATTTTAAAATGGGAAGCTGTCGCGGACGAACCGGGAGCAGATCGCTGGTTGATCCTGATCGCCTACATCATGGGACTTTCCATTGCAGTGCATTTGCTGAATTTATTGGTGATTCCAGCTATCGCATTAGTCATCTATTTTAGACGTACACCCCAAGTTACTACCAAAGGTGTCGTTAAAGCATTATCCATAGGAGTCTTGATCTTAGCCTTCGTGTTATGGGGCGTTATTCAGTTTTCGATCAAATTTGCCGCTTATTTCGATCTGTTTTTTGTGAACAGTCTCGGTATGGGCTTTGGTACGGGAGCCGCTTTTTTTGCAATCGTAGTCATCGGAGCATTAATCTACGGTATTTGGTATTCGGTAAAAGCTGCCAAGCCTATCTTAAATATTGCCTTAGTATCATTAGGGTTTATTCTATTCGGATACAGTTCTTTCGCCATGATCGTGATTCGTGCAAAGGCCAATCCATCACTCAATAATAGCGATCCAGATAATGCATTTACCTTTTTGAGTTACCTAAACCGCGAACAATACGGTGATGAACCTTTGTTGAAAGGTAAGTATTTTGATGCCAAACCAACTGACGTATTCGAAGCAGGGAAAGTATACCGCAAAGATGGCGATCGCTATGTCGTGGCGCGTACCAAGATGAAGTACAGTTATGACAGAGAAACGATTTTTCCACGTATCTATTCCGAGCGAGGCCCACACGTACAGGTGTACAGAGACTTCTTGGGCTTAGGTCCCGATGAACAGCCGACGATGGCTGATAACTTGAAGTTCTTTTTCGGTTATCAGATCGGTCACATGTATAGCCGTTATTTTATGTGGAACTTTGTCGGTCGTCAGAATGATATTCAAGGACATACATCATTTACCGAAGGGAATTGGATTTCGGGTATCAAGCCCATCGACAATATGCGTTTAGGCGGTCAGTACGATTTGCCGACTTCCGAATTAGAAAATTCAGCGCGCAATACCTATTTCTTCCTACCGTTCATTCTGGGCTTGATCGGTGCGATCTGGCACTTCAAGTATAAGCAGCGCGATGCTGGCGTTGTAGGTTTGTTGTTTTTCTTCACAGGATTAGCCATCGTACTTTACCTGAATCAAACGCCATTGCAACCGCGTGAACGTGATTATGCCTATGCAGGTTCGTTTTATGCTTTCTGTATCTGGATTGGTTTTGGGGTAATTGGTATTGCCGAGTTCCTTTCTAAAAAAGTCAATCCAAAAACCGCAGGTTATATCGCGGTGGGTGTTGCTCTATTGGGAGCGCCCGTTTTATTAGCGAGCCAAAACTGGGACGATCACGATCGTTCGGAAAAATACTTAGCGCGCGACATGGCCAAAAATTATTTGGAGTCCTGTGCGCCAAACGCGATCCTATTTACTTACGGAGATAATGACACGTATCCGCTGTGGTACGTACAAGAGGTAGAGGGTTTCCGTACCGATGTGCGCGTGGTCAATTTAAGCTTATTGAGTTCGGATTGGTATATGAAGCAGATGATGCAACCCGTCAACGACGCTGCCGCTTTGCCTATCAAGATAGATCCCAACAAAGTGAAAGACGGCGTACGTGATGTCATCTATTATCAAGATCATCAAATTCCAGAACACATAGATATTCAAAACCTACTCGCTATTATGCTGTCGGATAACCAACAAAATATGGTGCAGTTGCAAAGTGGCGAATACGTAAATCTGTTGCCAACGAAAAAAATGCAATTACAAGTAAACCGTGATGCGGTGTTGGCCAATAATGCGGTTCCTAAGCAATGGCAAGATGCTATTGTAGATACCATGCAGTGGGATTATAGCATGGAATACGTGAGCCGTGCCGAGCTATCGATTCTATCGATCTTAGAGAATAACAATTGGGAACGCCCAATTTACTTTACTACGACCACGCCATCTGACAATTATATTGGTCTAGATCGCTTTTTGGTTTCCGAAGGTTTTGCCTTACGGCTAATGCCTGTTGCTTTGTCTCAATCGGAAGAAATGGGCGGTCCTGTAGCCAATGCCGAGCAGGTGTATGATAACATCATGAACAAATACACTTGGGGAAATATTGCGGGATCATCTTACTTAGATCCGGATTCGTACCGTTACATTAGTATGTATGCCGGTAGTATCTTTGGTGAGACTGCGCAGGATTTGTTGCTCATGGGTGAGCAAAAGAAAGCAAAAGATGTGGTGAACAACGCGTACACAAATCTACCTAATCGCGTGTATACCATGGGTGAAGTGTTGAGTTATGTGCCTTTGGTAGATGTGATGTATAAGGTCGGAGAGTCTACTAAAGCTAATGAGATTGTAAAACGCAATTTGCAGTATATTCGGGAGAATCTACAATATTACATGGCTGTAGCGGAAACCAAGCCAAATCTTGAATACCGCAATATGCGATTCGGATTGGCATCGATTCAACGCTATCAAAATCTATTGAAAACGACCAATCAAAAAGAATTAATTGCGGAAGCAGATAAGCTTTTCGAAACCTACAAATACTTGTACGGAGAATAGCGTCCAGAATCTTCATGATAGAAAGCCTGCTGATAATTTTCAGCAGGCTTTCTTGCTTTTGTAAGCTAAAACTGGTAACTATATGGATGTAAACTATTCGCGGCAGCAAAGCTAATGGGTAAGTAAATAGTGCTGGATAGAATAAAATTTTCAAGATTAGTAATAACTACATATGAAGCAAGAAAATGCGATTTGGCTGATGAGTTCAGCGTATGATAAATTAAACCAACAACAGCTGGTAGAGAAGGCCGTGACCCTGGGCGTGCAAGGCATTGATCTCTGTGTATTCCGTACCGATAGTGATCGCGCAGACCACACGGCAACGCATTTGGCATACGAATCCTTTGACTCCGATGATGCCGCGAAGCTAATCGAGCTATTTAATAAAAACGAATTACGTATGTCGCTCGGAGCTTTTGATAATATGATTGGGGGCGATGAAAGCGAACGCGTGAAGAACCAGAATCACTTACTACGCTTGATTCGTATTGCCCATCTGCTTGGCGGTGATGCGAATGATGTCATCGTAGGTACTTTTGTAGGATACAACCATGAGTTGGGCAATATGGAAGATGGATTTCAGCGAAACTTAGACGAATACAAACGCATATTTGCGCCGATCGTACGCTATGCAGAAGATTTGGGCGTTACGATTGCGTACGAGAATTGCCCGATGGAAGGTTGGCGCTCCGCGAGATATACCACGACCTACAATAACTTGCCCGGTGTGTTGGCTGCTCGCCAATTGATGTATGCGATGGTAGATAGCAAAGCGCATGGTGAGATTTATGATCCTTCGCATGATATCTGGCAAAATACTGATCCAGTGGCCGTTATGCAGCAAACCGATATTTCGCGTTTGAAGCGCATACATGTTAAGACTACCAGAAACTTACAAAATTCGGCACGCATTCAGTGGGGTGGGATGTACCCGATGCAGCAGGTAGATGCGTCTTTAGCAGAAAAAGCAGGCGTGTCGATTCCGAAGAATGATTGGGATCGCCATCACTATGAAGCCATGTTGCCGGGATTTGGTGGTACGGATCATATGGATTGGAATGCATTCACGGCGACTTTGCGTGAGCGCGGCTATAGTGGAGCGTTTGAAATCGAAAACGAAGCCAAAAATTCGAAAGATACGGGCGTGCCAGCAGCTATCGATCAAGGGATCAAATCTTGTGTGAATTATCTATCTCCGTTATTGTGGCCGCTGAGTGAAGCAGGTTATGTACGCCCAAATCATCAGCCGTTAGTGCAGGTAACTACGCAACGGCACGTGCCGGTAGTACAAATGAAAGACTTATTATAGTTATTCCTCGTTTAATTTAAAGAGTTCAATAAGCTCTGGTATATTGTTCACGTTCAGCTTTTCGAAAACTCTACTTTTGTAGGTAGATACGGTCGAAGAGCTGAGCTGTAATATATTCGAGACTTCAAGTATACCCATTCCGTCAATCAAGTGCTTGGCCACATCCATCTCCCGATTAGAGAGTTTGAGTAAAGGGTTGATCTTCTCTACTTCATTTTTATTCGAGATGAGCTTTTGAATATAGAGATCCCGGACGGCATCAGACATATATTTTCCAAGCTCCTGTACACTTTGGATAGCCACTTTTAACTCTTCCATCGCGGTGTTTTTATTTAAATAGCCACAAGCTCCTTCTTGGATATAACGTAGCGCATAAAGATGCTCGTCGTACGACGAAAACACTAATATTTTGAGCGCAGGCTGTATTTGGAGAATTTCTTTAATGACTCGAATATTATTCCCACCAGGCATGTTGATATCCAATAGAAGGAGGTCAAAACTTTGATCGGTCAGTTTCTGATAAACTTCGTCGTAAGTTTCAGCCTGTACAATGACAGCATTTTTGATCAATCCTGAAATAATGACAGAGGCACCTAGCCTCACAATACTGTGGTCGTCTGCAATTAAAATATTCTTCATTCAGCGTCTAATACAAGGAAGCGGTTAAATCACTGCAATTTAGTGAAATCTTTACAAGTTGCTGTGGCTATTTTGAAAATACTCGACATAAGGATAAAAAATATGATAGTCCGATGTTTTTCGTCCAAAGCGCTTTGTAATATCGAAATAATGTACAACTTTGTAGTAATAAAATATATTTACAATCTAAATCATTCTACTCATGGGGATTTTAAAAGAATTTAAGGAATTCGCCTTACGTGGCAACGTGATCGACTTAGCAGTCGGTGTGGTCATCGGCGGTGCTTTCGGCAAGATTGTGACTTCACTAGTCGATGATATCATTATGCCACCAATAGGTTTTCTGACCGGCGGAGTTGATTTTTCGCAATTGAAATATATTATTCGCGAAGCGAATGAAGCTGAAGGCGTGGCACAGGTTGCGGTTACTTACGGTAATTTCGTCAATGTGGTCATTCAGTTCACAATCATCGCGTTCTGTATCTTTATGGTCATTAAGGGTATCAATTCTCTGAAAAAGAAAGAGGAGATCAAAGAAGACAATGCCTTGCCAGTGCCTACGAAAGAAGAAACGCTTCTTACGGAGATCCGTGATATCTTAAAAAATAAATAGCATGTGTCCTCGAAAAGGGATAAACTTGCTATCGCAGGAAAAAAGTATAGGATTAATTTGTATTATTTCGATTTAAGCTTTACTTTTGCATTCCTGTTTTAGAGGAACATAGAGTTTTAAATCGAAATAATTAAGCATATATAAAGCGTCATGAAAAGAACATTTCAGCCATCGCAGCGGAAAAGAAGAAACAAACATGGTTTCAAAGAGCGTATGAGTACAGCCAATGGCAAAAGAGTATTGGCATCTCGTAGAGCTAAAGGAAGAAAACGCCTTACTGTATCTGACGAGTACCGTCACAAAGGATAAGGGCTCTTCTGTAGCCGGTTTGTGTCCGTGCTCGGTGATCTAACAGATAGATTGTTCGGATGCAAATGAATACTTTTAAAAAAGAAGAACGATTGTGTAGCGTCAGACTTATTCAAAGTCTGTTTCACAGTGGTTCTTCTTTTGTTGTATATCCTTTTCGGGTAGTATATCGTTTTGAAAAGCGAGATATCGGTACGGCACAAGTGCTTATCTCTGTGTCCAAGCGGCGTTTCAAACTCGCAGTTACGCGAAATAGTATCAAGCGACGCTTGCGCGAAGCGTACCGACTGGAAAAAGGAGAAAAGCTACTTCCTTTTTTGGACGAACGTAAACAGTATCTCGCATTTGCTATCCAGTATATTGGTAAGCAAGAAGAGGCTAGCTTGCCTACGTTGCGCGAAAAGATGATCACGGTATTTAAAAAACTCCAACATGAGAGCGATCGCATGGATAAGCACCTATCTGATTAAGATTCCGTTGCAGTTTATCTTCATCGGCATCATTCGCTTTTACCAAATTTTCATTTCTCCATTTCTAGGTGCCAATTGTAGGTACACACCAACCTGTTCACAATATGGCAAAGAAGCCATCTTGAAGTACGGGCCTTTTAAAGGCGGATGGTTAGCGGCCAAAAGAATTGGACGCTGTCATCCTTGGGGAGGTCATGGTCCAGATCCGGTGCCATAATCTGTTTTTAGATAAATTAATTCCAGTATGTCAGATCAACATTATCTCCTTTGTATAGAAACTGCTACATCGACTTGTTCCGTGGCGCTAAGTAATGGACAAGAGCTGTTGGGGATGCGAGAATCACGCGAGCCCAATATGCATGCTGCTGCTGTGACCGTTTTTATTCAGGAATTAGTGGCTGATTGTGGTATCACCTTCGATTCGCTCTCTGCTATTGCCGTGAGCAAAGGCCCAGGATCCTATACCGGTTTGCGGATCGGAGTTTCCGTGGCGAAAGGATTGTGTTATGCCTTAGATATCCCGTTGATATCGGTCAATTCTTTACTTGCCATGGCGCAAGGTTATCTCTCAGATAATGATGATTTGGCGAAGAAAACAGTGCTTTGCCCCATGATTGATGCGCGACGCATGGAAGTTTATGTAGCCACGTTTGATACGCACCTGAAAGAGTTAGAAGCCACTAAAGCCTTGATTGTTGATGCCGAATCTTTCGATCAATGGACAAATAAGAATCAGCAAGTTGTGTTATTCGGTACGGGAGCAGATAAGCTGCAGCAGTTATTTGAAGGGAATAATAAGATCGAAGTGGTGCTTGGCTTCCAAAATTCTGCTGCCCATATGATCCCTTTGGCTTGGCAGAAATTCAAAGCCCAAAACTTTGAAGATGTGGCTTATTTCGAGCCTTTTTACCTGAAGGATTTTGTGGCGACCACGCCCAAAAAGATGTTTTAATACTGCGCTACGTAGCGAGACAGCTGCTACAGCCAGCGTTTCTTTTTGAACCAAATGTAGATCGCTAACGATAGCAGCAGCATAAAAAGCAACACCGCCGGATAACCATATTTCCATTCCAACTCCGGCATATCCACAAAGTTCATCCCATACACACCGACCACGAAAGTAAGCGGCATGAAGAATACCGAGATAATCGTGAGCGTGCGCATAATTTCATTGGTATGATTCGACTCAATGTTGAAATACATCGATAGCAACTGCGACGTGTTTTCTGCGATGTTGCGATACAAAGTATCGGTTCGTTTATAGAGATCATGCAGGTTGCGATGGTAGGTGCTTACGCGCTCCGGAATATGAAAATATTCCACCAAATCCTGATACAAGGTCAGTATGATCCGGATTAGATCAATCTGCCGCTTGAGATAATAAAGCTTCTTCATGAATGGTTTGCGCCGACTGTGCAAGAACACAAACTCCTCGTATTGATCGATTTTTTCGGAGAAAGTATGGATCACTTCATGTTCAAATGTCTTCAAGGCTTGCGATACCAATAAGTTGACCACGTGTTTTGTGCCCTTAAGTTTTGCGTTGTCTGCCGGCGTTTGTTTGATCTTGTCGAGCCACTCGATCTGTGCGCGATGCACGGTGATGATAAATTTGTCGCCATAGAAAATCGAGATTCTTTCGGTAAGTTCTATCAGCACATCGGAGTGTTCTGGGTATTTTGCTGCGATCGAGCGGAGGATCAGGAATTGATAATCGGGATAGACTTCGATCTTGGGTAGATGGCCGACCTCCAAGCAGTTTCTGATCGTAGATTCGTGCAAGTTGTACCGCGTAGCCAATTCGTCGAAATCGCCTTCACTGGGATGAGTGATGTCGTACCAATCAAATCCATTCACTTCACTAGATAAAACATGTTGTATCATCGGGCAAACGTTTTATGGAAGGTACGTAGTTCTTGGCAGGTATACAACAACAAAAAAACCGGCAAGGGATTGGCCTGCCGGTTCTACTATCGCGAAGGATTAATTCGCTTATTTCTTATCAGCGTTTTTCTTTTTGTAATCCGCGTTTAGTCCATCAACCACTTGTTTGGTAATGTCCAATTTCGAATCTGCATACAATACACTTGGGTTTTTCTGTGAATAGGTCAATACCAAAGTGTATCCATGCTCAGAAGCGTGTTTTTTCAAGTATTCGGTAATAGCCGTGTACACATTTCCAAACTCAGTTGCCTCATCTTGTGCTAATGAAGAAGAAGCATTCTGATCTAATCGACCTAGTTCATCTTGCTTACGTGCTAGGCGTTCTTCTGTCGCTTGACGCTCAGAAGCACTCATGGTATTCATCTTTTGTTGGTAATCGGCAACCTCACGTTGGAATGCCTGTCCTTTCGATTGCAAATCAGTTTGTGCTTTCTTTACCTTTGATTCTAGCTTTGTTCTGATCTCTTTGTAGTATTCGTATTTCTCGGCCAATGTGTCGGAGTTTACGTATACAATTTTCTCGGTGGTAGCGCTGGGTGAGCTAGCTAGTGCTGTAGAGTCATTCGTAGAAGTAGTGGCCTTTTTATCTCCATTTTGGTTACAAGAGGCAAGTAATGCGGCAGCGACAACAGTCGTAGCCAATTTTGTCCATGTGTTCATGCTAAGTTCAATTTTCAAATCAACAAGCAAACCTAACATAAAAAATGATAAATCACTAATCCATCTCCTACTTTACGCGCGAAATCATCCCTGTGAGTCCTATTTTTGCCTTGCCAATATGGGTGATTTTTCGTATTTTTGATAGATAATTTCAAGAAGTCTTTAAGTATATTTCATGAGCGAAGAAAATAAAAATGTGTCTACGTATTCCGCGGACAATATCCAGGTGCTGGAAGGGTTGGAAGCAGTTCGTAAGCGTCCATCCATGTATATTGGTGATACCGGAGTAAAAGGTTTGCACCACTTGGTTTATGAGGTCGTGGATAACTCTATCGATGAGGCGGTAGCTGGATATTGTACTGATATTTTAGTTACCATTCATGAAAACAATTCCATATCTGTACGCGACAACGGTCGGGGTATCCCAACCGGTATAAATAAAAAAGAAAACCGATCGGCTTTAGAGTTGGTAATGACTGTATTGCACGCCGGCGGTAAATTTGATAAAGATACCTACAAAGTTTCCGGTGGTTTGCACGGTGTGGGTGTTTCCTGTGTGAACGCGTTGTCCACCGACTTACGTGCAGAAGTGCACCGCGAAGGCAAAGTCTTTGTCCAAGAATATAAGCAAGGTAAACCTCAGTACGAGGTGAAGGAAATTGGCGAAAGTGATCGTACGGGTACGACCGTTACGTTTCAACCAGATGCTGAAATCTTTACGATGACTACGGTGTATAATTATGATACGTTGGCCAATCGCTTGCGCGAATTATCATTTTTGAATAAAGGTATCACCTTGACCTTGGTTGATGAACGCGAAACTGTCGAAGATGGTGCGTTCCGTCAGGATGTATTTCTCTCTGAAGGTGGCTTGAGTGAGTTCGTAAAATACTTGGATGGTACACGCCAACCATTGATCCCAGAACCGATTCACGTAGAAGGAATCAAACAAGGTATTCCGGTGGAGTTGGCTTTGCAGTACAACGATACCTTCTCCGAGAATGTACATTCTTATGTAAATAATATTAATACCGTAGAAGGCGGTTCGCACGTGGCGGGATTCCGTCGTGGACTGACGCGGACATTAAAAAAATATGCCGACGAATCTGGCTTGTTGAAGAATTTGAAGGTAGAGATTACTGGAGACGACTTCCGCGAAGGTTTATCAGCCGTAATCTCGGTAAAGGTGGCTGAGCCTCAATTTGAGGGACAGACCAAAACTAAGTTAGGAAATAACGAGGTAATGGGTGCGGTGGATATGGCCGTTGGCGAAATCTTGAACACCTATTTAGAAGAGAATCCAAAAGAAGCAAGAACGATTGTACAAAAAGTCGTGATTGCAGCGCAAGCGCGTGCAGCAGCACGTAAAGCGCGTGAATTGGTACAGCGTAAAACCGTGATGAGCGGTTCTGGTTTGCCAGGTAAGTTGGCGGATTGTTCAAGCAGCGACCCTGCGCTGTGTGAGATCTTCTTTGTTGAGGGTGATTCGGCGGGTGGTACAGCCAAGCAGGGGCGTGATCGTAAGTTCCAAGCCATCATGCCATTACGTGGTAAGATCTTGAACGTCGAGAAAGCGATGGAGCATAAGATCTACGAAAACGAAGAGATCAAAAATATGTTTACCGCTTTGGGTGTCAGCATCGGTACAGAGGATGATCCAAAAGCGTTGAACACCGCGAAATTGCGTTACCACAAGATTATCATCATGACGGATGCGGACGTCGATGGTAGCCACATTGCTACCTTGATCCTGACGTTCTATTTCCGTTATATGCGTGAGTTGGTAGAACAAGGTTATATTTACATCGCTACGCCACCATTGTACTTAGTGAAAAAAGGTAAAGAAGGTGAATATGCGTGGAATGAAGAGCAACGTATTGCTGCCATCCAACGTTTGAAAGGTGCAGGTCGTGAAGATAGCGTACATGTACAGCGCTACAAAGGTCTTGGTGAGATGAATGCGGAACAGCTTTGGGAAACTACTATGAATCCAGAGTTAAGAACATTACGCCAAGTAACGATTGAGAACGCAGCAGAATGTGATCGTGTATTCTCTATGCTTATGGGTGATGAAGTAGCACCTCGCCGTGAATTTATTGAGAAGAATGCGCGCTACGCGCGAATAGATATCTAAGCAATCTTGCTTTAGGAAACTATCTGAGCTACTTTGTTAGACAGCCTGGCAGGGCTAGAACTAGCAAAGTAGCTTTTTTTATGTCCAATTGGTCGAATTTTTGAATAAACATATACTATGAAATCTAAATTGAGAGTGTTAGTGGTAGGGTGTGGCAACATGGGAGCTTCCCATGCACATGCTTATCACCACATGGACGACTTTGAGATTGTCGGGTTAGTATCCAAAGGTCAAAGTAAAGAAGCATTGAATGCCAGCTTGGGAGCAGATTATCCACTGTTTGGAGATTATTATTGGGCGCTGGCTGAAACGAAGCCCGATGCCGTTTGCATCTCTACTTATCCAGACACACACGAACCCTTTGCCATTGCGGCATTTGAAGCAGGTGCACATGTGTTTTTAGAGAAGCCTATGGCAGATACCATTATTGGTGCACAACGCGTGATGGATGCTGCAATCAAAGCCGACAAGAAGCTAGTGATTGGCTATATCTTGCGTTATCATCCGTCGTGGATTCAGTTTATTGCACAAGCGCGCGGAATGGGTACACCATTGGTGATGCGGATGAATTTGAATCAGCAAAGCCAAGGTTATATGTGGGATGTGCACCGCAATTTGATGAAGACCATAAGTCCAATTGTGGATTGTGGTGTACATTACATCGATGTGATGTGTCAGATGACCGATGCTAAACCGGTGCAAGTTTCCGCTATTGGCGCACGGTTGACGGAGGATGTTTCGCCAGATAATTACAACTATGGCCAATTGCAAATCCGCTTTGATGATGGCAGCGTGGGTTGGTACGAAGCAGGTTGGGGCCCAATGATTAGCGAAACCGCCTTTTTTGTAAAAGACGTTTTTGGACCTAAAGGCAGTGTCTCTATTGTAGCTAAAGAAGCCTCTGCTACCGGCAAATCACATTCTATTGATGCGCATACCAAAACGGAATCTATTCGTGTACATCATGCGGCAATCAACTCCGAGAATAAATTTTTACGGGAAGACGAATATATTGATCTACAAGATGAGCCCGGTCATCAAGAGTTGTGTAACCGTGAGCAGCAGTACTTTTTGCGTGCCATACAAGAGAACTTGGATCTGACTAGAGAGATGCAAGACGCCTTCAATAGCTTACGCATTGCAATGGCTTGCGATGAATCGGTGAAGACAGGTGAGATCGTCCGCCTAAGTGACGAAGGAAATTAAGACCTTACATAAGTAGCATGAACAAAAGGCTGATTCCGGTAGAAATCAGCCTTTTGAATATATTCGCATAGTGTAACCATCCTGCCAGATGACAGGCAAAAGATACAATCTAATTATACACGTCTTGATTTGATACGAGCCGCTTTACCAGTAAGTCCACGTAGGTAGAACAATTTCGCTCTACGAACTTTACCGTAGCTGTTCACTACAATTTTATCAATGTTAGGCGAGTTTACAGGGAAAATACGCTCTACACCAATACTGTTAGATATCTTACGTACTGTGAATGTTGCGTTAGCACCTTCGCTGTTCAATTGAATAACTACGCCTTGGTACACCTGTACACGCTCTTTATTTCCTTCGCGGATTTTATAATGAACGCTAATGGTATCTCCGGCTTTGAAAGCGGGGATGTCATTTTTCGCTACCGCTTGTTCTTCTACAAATTTTACTAAATCCATGATTTCGAGTAATTATATTACGATTTTGTCCTGTGAAAATCGGAATGCAATATTACGGACAATTTCTCACATTTTGAAATTAATTTTGAAAATGTCTATGACTGTACGTTATTCTACAAATATGCGCTTCTGTTTACGGATCAGATGGGGCTGTTTTATTTGGGTGAAAAAATAATATGCAATAAATCAATGAATTAGTAGATTCTTTTGCGCAGGGTATTGACAAGAATGAAAATGGTTGTATCTTTGTGCCACACAAACGAAGAAAGATTCGTTTTCGGGGTGTAGCGTAGCCCGGTATCGCGCCACATTTGGGATGTGGAGGTCGTAGGTTCGAATCCTGCCACCCCGACAAAAAAGCTCTAACGAAAGTTAGGGCTTTTTTTGTGTTTCGGGGTTTGGCAGATGAGAACCTTGGTTCGATCCGCAGGAGCTTCAGGGATTGTGTTTGGGGCGAGTGGGGCTGAAGCAATCCTGCCACCCCGACAACGAAAGAGGTGAGATTTAAAATACGAGTCGCCTATTCCAAGCTTTGGTAACTCAAAATTTTCAATAATAAATTAGCAATCTTTAAATCAGTCATAAAGAATCATTTATCATAGCCAGGGCAGTTCGCGCTTTGAGCATTTGTGATAAATGTGGGAGATGACTTGATGAGCGTTTTTCTTATACATATTCGTCGACGAACTTCGGATTGAAACTCTCCGTTCAATAATTAAAGAAAAAAGAGGAAGCAACTATTAGCAGAAGCATATGTTTGCCGTATAAAAGTGTATATAAATGGTGTTGGACATAGCGGCATAAAGCAGTTGTTATTTCAATGATACCAACACCTCAAAAACATAGTGGATTTCACTGGATCTACTATGAAAATACGAGGTAGCAATAGATGATAAATCTGTATTCGTGAACAAGGTTATTATACCAACAAGGTAGAGCGGGCTTGTGCTTCAAATTCTTCTTTCTCCAAGACAATTCATTATAAGTAGACCCTAGAGAATTTTAATAATAGAGTGCAAGTCATATATGTAAGTTATTTTCTTAGAGATTAAATTGATGAGGTTTAATTTTTGTTCAGTATACCTGTAGTGAATTGAGTCAATCTTTGTTAGTTTGCTTTTAATCAAGGTATGTAAGTCGATATTAACTCTATATAAACATTATCTCTGGGTTTTTATGTTCAAATTTTCTACCTGTAGTAAATTAATAGATAATAAACTCGTCTAAGAGATTTTTAATTATTGAAGGTAGGTCTCCAATATTGGTTTTTAATGTCCTTTCTAAAAAGCTATTACTCTCGGTGACATAGAATTATTAGACATAAGTTTGAAAATTCAAGTACTATGTTATCTCCTTAAATATATTTTTTCTCACTAGCGAAAGTTAAAAAATATTGATTTATGTCGGTATAGGGTTCGTTTTTGTGATGTAGTTCAAGTTCTACATTTTGAAATTTTATCTCTTCGTAAATAGTTATTTTGTCAAATAACTATAGATGTTTGCGCTGTGAAAACTTTCGGTTCATTTAAAATAAAACAGTTAGCATTCTTTGTTAAATATAAGTCGGCAAATGATGTGTTTTTAGTCAAGTAGTCGAATGTTATAATGTTTAAAACAATTTCAATGCTACAAATATGGGTTTGATTCAAAAAAAAGGAAATATTAGTAAAGTGTGTGGTCAAAAGCCTTATTCACCGCCCGCGATTTCTTTTATGAACGTTATGATGGAGTCAGGTTTCGCTGCTGGTTCAGCACGAATTACGCCAGGGGGGTCAATGTCTGATTTTCAGCCAGAATTAGAAAGTTGGGAAAATATTGGTGGTTTAAATGGTACAATCGATGCATAGCAATAGGTCAATCGGAAGTATATCCAGATATATTGCAGTTTTAGGGCTTCCGATATGTTTAACTGCGGTATCACTTTTTCAATTTGCTTGTAAAAAGGCATCGCCAGAACTGGCTGTCAAAGGTGATGGTACGCATATCACATTTGATTGGGTAGGAGTTGACGAAACTGTTATTGATGAATCCTCAGATCTTCGTAAAGCAACGGTCAGTGACAGAGATAATAATAAACCTGCCTTGGACGTGATCACAGCGACGGATAGACTCCTAGAAGAACACAGGATTGAGTTGAACGATGGGACGGAGGCTGTTGTAAATTTTTCAGAGATTGCGAATAGTTCATTGAGTATCCAGCAGGATTCTGAGAAAAATTTAAAAAATATAGGCACATTCTCAAGAGCTGCGGCTCTTGAGAATGTGCCTTCTGGGATTGCATACCGATTAGTTCTGTTCAATAACACGAGCGGTGCCTATGTGGCTACTATAAATGCAATTTCAGGTACTTCTTTCACTTTTACCGAAGCAAATAGAAATACTACTTATCGCTGGTTTGCCTATTCACAGAACTCTACGATACCTTATTCTGGTGAATTTAATGTGGGAAATCCGCAAATTACGGTAGCTCCGACTGAAAATGGCTTATTTTATGCCTCGGGAATTTTTACCACGAGTGATGTCGTAAATGGTGATAATAAATTGAACATTACTTTTCAGAGGAAAGTCGCAGCCATTGAAATTGTTGTTGACGTTAGAGGATTGTTCAGTACCATAAATAATATAAATGCAAGAACCAATAGTGCCAGTGATCTAAAATCTGGAACGTTCAACCTCAATACCGGCCAGTATGTCGAGCATACTAATAGTACAGACAATACGGTAAGTAATGCTAGTTTTGTGCGATACAATGCTAGCTTATTAGATTCCGTAAAACGGGCTCAAATCTACACCACTGATTCTCAAAACCCAATACAAAATCTTCAGATTATACTTACTAATGTAAATATTGATTTTGATTTAGGTGGCACGAGAAACTTTAGTGACCTAGTATTTTCGACTGGCACGAACATATTACCACAATTGGGTAAACGATACCGAATTACGATTACGCTAATAGCAAGTGCTCAGAGTGTGAGCAACGTTGGCTGGGCACGAGCAAATCTTTTTTATCGTCCGGCTGATGGTGGTTACAGATTCAGACATAATAGTTCTCATCTGTATGGAACCGTAGGTGGTAATCCGGTGAGTACTTCTGCTGCTAATGGGGAATTTTTCAATTGGCGAGCAAGAACGGCCGTGTTTAATGCTGCACCAAACCAAATTGATCCGTGTAATGAAGCATATCCAAGGGGAAGATGGAAATTGCCTACGCAAGCGGAAGCCCAATTATTAGCAAATGTGACTGCAACAACAGGATTCCCCAGACGTCGTTTTGAAAGACAGTCCTCAGCTACAGAGACTATCCGCTACACTGCATATGCAATTGGGGCAGGTATTCCAAACGATCCTTACGAATTAAATTGGATAACTTTTCTGAGTTATGGTAGAAGAAATCAAGGTAACTATTTGATTTCTGAATTTAACGATGAGGATCGCGGTCCAGCATATAGTTACCATTGGACTTCGACAGCAAATGGTACAAATGCAATGGCTTTAAGGATGATGAGCAACACTGCAAATTCAGCGAGTGGTACGGTTACTTTAGTAGCACAAAACACTTCGAATGGTTTTAATGTGAGATGCGTACGTAACAACAGTTGGACTACCGCTGCTATACCAGCTCTTCCTCCTGCAGATTATTAGTTTACAATATAGGGTGTTTACTATTGAACACCCTATGCTTTAAGATTGTTCTACTAGGAACGATCTGTTTCAGGCCACACTATGTAACAGCGATCATCTAAGAACTCCGAACGAAGGACTGAGTGGGTAATGCTGATAACCAGCTCATTCAAAATATTTCTGGTAGAATATGCTTTCTTTTTAAGAATCCGTTGTTATTTCTTTCGGCACATGGGTCTGTTTATTCAAACATAGTTTCCATATCAGTGATTTTTAAAAACACCCTATAGTTTCACGTGGTTGATTTACAATTTGCTTTCTGGCAAGTGCTGCATATGTTGTTGTAGCATCAACAGCAATTCGTAAATCCAAACCGACGAATTGTAAATGCATTGCGGCGCTTCCCATCTTTTACGCCGAAAATTTTCTAACTTTTGAATGGATTCTGAGTTATACTTTCAAAAAATGGTTCAAGCAATAAAGTTTCCATTTATTGTGATCGTATAAATTTTATATCTATTTCATTTGAAAAGAGAAATAGTATGTGATCACCTACCCAATGAATAATTTTTCAAGCACTATGAAACACTATATTTTAATCTTCACACTCACGATTATAAGTTTAAGCATGTTTGCTCAACACAAACCCATCGTCCCAGAAAATAACCAAGATATTGCAGGCCAATATGGTAGTAGTGATGGTATTTTACTGTTTGAAAATGGCCGTTTTGCACTCTACGGATATGCTACGTTTGTGCCAGGAAGTTATCAGATTACAAAAGAAGGGATCGATTTTACGCCAGATGTTCCACCACTTTTTAGCGTTTACGGATTTCATAATCCGGCATTAGGTGATGAGGTGCAAATGATGTTTCAAGGTTTTGAAGAAGGCGATGCATATGTGGTATTTGATGGTGAAAAACCACGACCTGCCTTCAATCAAGATGCAAACTGTTTTGACTGGCCCTTTGTCTACCATCGAAAAAAGGCACTGCAAGACCTCACATTTAATCGTAATAAAAGCGACTATGATGATGGTTTTGGAGAATTAACCATTGACAATCAATGGGAGTTTTCTAACGACGGCTACAACGATTTTATTTTTCTGTTTAATAAGCCTAGTCGTTACTATTCGCCGTTTAAGGGAATAGTGCAAGAGACAGCAGAAAACGTAAAATTTTTGCAAGTCTCCGCCAATTTTGGAGATCGTCTTTTACCATTTACACCCAAAGAGGTAGTGAATGAATGGGATGAAATTGTACAGATGCAAAGTATGTCTGATGTTTCTATGGAAGATCAAGATATACTTTATGCCAATGAACGGTACAATATAATTGGTTTAGAATCGGAAAGTTATGTATTGGACTCGAATTCCAATCTACTTATTGATACATTAAATACCGAAGAGGGGAGTGACTATCGGGCGACGAGCTATCACGATACGCGCTTCCTTAAAAAATATGTAAACATAAAGCCTTCGCGTAAAACTACTTCTGATATTGCCACATTGCAACCTACCACTGAAAGTATTTTCTTCACAAGTTGTGAAGAAACCGAGAAATCGTATAAAAATCCACATCATCAAGTGGACAGCATTGAGAATACCTATTTAGAAACTATACCATCTATTCCTATACCTGATAAGCAATAAAAATATGATGAAACTAATGTTTATAACCTCTATCCTTTTGAGTATGTTTTCTCTCCAGAACTGCACCCCTAATGGAGGACAAGTCAAGCATGAAAATCGTCCTCGTCCCGACTGGTTACAAGAAGAATACAACGATGCGGTCATGATAGAGCCCTTTAATTCGGTTGAGCAGGATGGATTTTTCCTCATCGACCAGCCGATTGATTTTGCCGAAGGCATTACGCCGACATTTTTTCTGACGACGATGATTCCATTAGAATTGTTTAAAAATTCAGAAGCTTTTTATCCAGAATTGAAAGAGTTTGTATTGGTCGTTCCTGATTGGGATTATTATCAAAAAACTACAGGAGATGCGCACGACAATGGCATTACGTTGGAACCCATCACCTCCAATTATTATTATCGTTTTGTCCGTACCGAGGACAGTGTGAAGGTAGACGATTATTATATTCAAGGTGAAGGGCAACCCGTGCTGAACTATAAAATACCAGCTGTTTCCAAAATAGAAAATCTCATAGTTTATCGCGAAGAGCAATACGGTTCGGTCTGTTGTCCGAGGGATGAAAAGCACACGCTAGCGGAGCAAGATTCTGCCTTCATCACAAGTTATAAAACTAAGAACCATGTGAGCATAGAAGGCACCTATCGCCAGACGAATGGCAAAGAAGGCGAACATATTAATTATTACACATTGCAGGGAATTTCATCCGCAGAGCGGTTGGCATTTCTACTAGCTAAAAACAAACAATGGCAGCTAGATGGTCAAGGTGTTTTTAATCCGGATGAAAAGCGTGTGATTACGCCAAAAGTAGTTGCTCAAGTAAATGAAGGCAGGATGAAAATGCATCTTGTTGACATGGAATGATCACTGGTATGTTGTTAAATATAACGATATTAGGTCAGTAAAAACTTTCAGAGATGATCGTCGTTTCATGGTTGGTGAACAATGATCTCGGGAATAGGTGTCTATTATCCAGACGGTACAGAGACGCAGCGCGTGGGCGTCGCACCTGATATCGAAGTGAAACCAACCATCGATGGAATAAAAGCAGGAAGAGACGAATTGCTCGAAAAAGCCATTGAATTGATTAAGAATTAGAATTGCTGCCATCAACTAAAGTCATCCGAAAGATTATGCGAAAATCCGATATCTACGAAGTTGCCATTAAAATTCTTGGGCTATACTTATTATTTACTTCCATTGACTTATTGTCTACTGTCTTCGCTGCATTTGCAATAATGGCCCAAGTGAACCAAAATATTCAAGTGTCTGATGATTTTGTACAAATACCTTTCTTGGTACTGAGTATCGTCAACTTTGGGTTAGTTGTTGCATTTGCACTATTTCTAACGTTGAAAACTCAGGTTATAGTTCGGTTTGTATGTAGCCCAACGGATTATGAAGAAACGAGTTCTCTATTTGCAGATCGAAAAGTCATTTACGAAATTGCACTGGTTTTGATGGGGCTTATCTTAGTCGTCTGGACGCTGCCTGACTTTGTTATTAACCTGAGGGAGCATGTTCGTTTGGTTCAAAGTGATACGCCGACCAATCAACAAGATATGAACTTTGTGATTACTGCGGCTGTAAAGATAGCGCTTGGCTTGATCGCGGTCATTTATGCCAAGTCGATCTCGGTACTATTGCTAAAGGTGAGTAAAAATGGAGATGTGGTGTGATAGTTTTGGTTTCTGAAAAGCTTACTTTTGTCTCACCACCACGGCCATTTAATAGTTAACGATTATGATTAGATATCTTGGGACAGTTTTAATGACTTTATATCTGTCTTGTTCATTCGCGCAAACCTATAATGAATCTTACGGAGAACCAAAAGTTGTTCTGATAGAAACCGACCCTTGGCTCATGGTCATCGGGTCAGACGTTCCCACGTTTGCATTGTATGAAAATGGGCAGGTCATTTATAGAAAAGTAGTGGATGATGAATATCAGTATTTTGAAATTAAGTACGATCGGACGCAAACGCAGTCAGTGATTAGTTCCTTTGGGATTACCGATAGCTTGATGCTACAATCCGAGGTCATAGAGGCTTCTTTAGCTACCGATCAACCTTCCAATATTTTGTTGCTCAACTTTGATACCTTAGCACAATTAGAAGTATACGGAAATCTGCGTAATCTCAAAGGTGAAGCGCGAAAACGTACTCCAAAAGATTTTTTAAAAGTGTATGACAACATTTTGAAATTTGAAGATGCCGCTGCGGTCACATGGCTCCCTGATAGCATAGAAGTAATGGCGACAAATTATGATTATTCTCCCGAAGAGCCCTTGAAATGGAATGAAGCGTGGAATGATCTTAACAGTTCTTCAACTATTAAACATAGTAGTGGTTTATACAGTATTTTCCTAGATAGAAAAGACTTTGACGAAGTAGTGAAATTGATTGAGAATCTCAAAGAGAAGCAGGGCGTCGAAATTAACGGAAAGAAATATTCGCTGAACTACAGGCTTCCATTTCCAAATCTTTAAGATGCTATCGGTATCAGACAGCAAATGAGTAATTCGAGTGTTTAACAGTTCTGCACCCGCGATCCGCAAACAAAGACCGAAACTGCCGTACATCATTACAACTCAATAAGAAAAACCAAACTACTAAATGAAAAAATTACTATTCTTACTTCTTGCAACATTCTATGCAAATGCTAACTATGCCCAAAACACCGTACTCGACAGTCTAGTCCAAAAGAATGTTTTTCCTTTTGGAAGTGATTCAAACATTTCCTTTCAGGGAAAAGGATGGGATGTATTGCTAGACGAGGTAAAGCAATCTAATTCGGTTTTGTTGGGCGAAACACATTTTACCAACGAAATTCCATATTTCGCTAATGCACTTGTCCATGCGGTTGAGTTTGACAATTACTTTCAGGAAGTTGACCCTTATACTGTAGCTATCATTGAGACAAAAATCAAATCGCTATCTGCTGATCAGCTTAACGATTTTGTGAAATCGCATAGTACCAATTTCTCTTTTTTGCGCTATGAGCCCGAATTTGCCTTTTTTAAGGATTTAGTAGATCGTAATACCAAAGCTTACGGTGTCGAACAGATTAGCATTTTTGCAGATCAACTGATCATCTCAAGCTTAAAAGAAGTTTCTAAAAACAAGGAAGCAATCAACTTATATGAACAAATGCTTCATGACTCTAAACGAGCTGCCCTAAAAGAGGGTTTAGAAAAATACTACCTGCTTTCCGACGATTGTCTTCAAAAAATCGACTTGCTATTAAGTTTAAAATTGTCAGACCTAGAGCGCAAGCAAATGGAGGATCTCAAGCTCAGTAGGGAGATCTATACGAATAGAAATCATGCCTTAAGGATTCAGTTGATGAAAAACATTTTGCTAAACCAACTGCCTGATTGGACGAATAAAAAAAATCTATTCAAATTTGGTGCGGTGCATGTACCCAGCGGCGAGACCATATTAACGAAAACGGATATCTATGATATAGGCAATTTAGTGGCCAATATTGAAGATGGCAATTTCAGGAAATCTTTGCATATCATGCTGACGGGAGGTGAGGATAAAACTGTTTTTAAACCTTTTTTGGATGAGATCAAAGATGAAGAACAGTGGTACTGTTTTGATTTAAGACCGTTAAAAAAATCGATTTTACAAAATCAGCTAAAAGTAGATGACGTATACTTATCGAGAGTGATAAAAGGCTATGATTATCTTATTTATATCCCCAAATTAACTAAAAGCAAGGAGATCTCGGTTGAATAACAACGTTCATCATCGTTTGGAAATAAGGTTGGTTGGGCTGGCTAGTATCTTGATAAAAGTTTTGTAACTTAGTTAGGTACAGTTTACTATGAACAATTATATCTTGATATCCAATCATTATGACAACGCATGAAATGAAAGACTATATTTCACTGGACTGATGGATGAGTTTGATAAAGCGCTCAAATACGATCATCAAAAAGCGAAAACTATTTTGAGGCTTCTAGGAGTTGATCGACCCGCTATCCACAAAATTGTTGTATAGTTCCTATAGAAGCAGTAACCTTCACCGATGCCATTATGACAATATCAACCCAAGCACAAAATATTCTCACTCAAATTGCCGATAAGAACACCAAACTCGGTGATCTGCGCACGATCGCCAAAGAGGTAAAGAAAGATCATGTATTGGCGATGGAACTTTGGGCATCAAAACGCGTGCTTGCTCGGCAATTAGCCATTTTGATTATGGATAAGAAACAGCTCACTGAAGAGGTGGTTGATACGTTAATCCATGATATAGAGCCGCACAGGGAGAAGGAAAAACTGCACCTCATAGATTGGCTGTTTGCCAATCAACTGGCAAAAGACAAGAAGACTATTGCCATGATCGAAAGTTGGCAGCACAGCAAATCCTCCTTAAAAAGACGAACGTATTATTATTACCAAGCGCGTTTGCGTTGGATGGGGCAGACGCCGCCGCCCAATAGCGAAGAACTGCTTTCCACCATTGAAAAAAATATCGAAACGGAAGAACCAGAAGTACAATGGATGATGAATTTTACAGCTGGACAAATCGGTATATTTCAAGAGAAGTATCGCGCCAGATGTATTGCACTGGGCGAGCGCACTGGTTTGTATAAAGATGAGATGGTGGCGAAAAATTGTACACCGAGCTATTTGCCGCAGTTAATTGCAATCCAAGTCGAAAAGGAAAAAAGGAGAAAGAGGTTGTAAACGTGATCTCTAAAAATGAAACTATCCAATCTCAATAAATCATTAAAAACATGCGTAATAATCTTATTCTGATTGGATTCATCCTACTGAAATTCATTATTCAGTATACGCTGATTGGATCGGAATACGAATTGCAGCGTGATGAATTTCTACATCTTGATCAAGCGAATCACTTGGCTTGGGGATATACTTCAGTTCCGCCTGTTACTTCTTGGATTTCTTATTTGATTCAGTTGATGGGCAATTCTGTGTTTTGGATCAAATTTTTTCCAACACTTTTTGGCGCACTTACCATTTTGGTGGTGGGTCGAACTATTGAAGCATTAAAAGGTAACCTTTTAGCCCTGCTGCTGGGGACAAGTTGTATCACCTTTTCGGTTTTATTTCGGCTAAATATTCTTTATCAGCCTAACTCTTTAGATGTACTATGCTGGACGGCAAGCTATTTTTTCTTTATCAAATACCTTCAAGAAAGGCAGGCGAGATGGATGTACGCGCTGGCATTCACATTTGCCATCGGTTTTCTAAATAAGTATAACATTGTCTTTCTGCTTTTGGGTATTATACCAGCTTTGCTAGTAAGCCGGGAGTGGAAAATATTTACTGATCGCAGGTTGTATTACAGCGCGGCGATTGCTTTTATATTGATCCTTCCTAATCTCATTTGGCAGTATACGCATGAGTTTCCGGTGTTTCAGCATATGAAGGAGCTTTCTGAGACGCATCTTGTTCATGTGAATAGGTGGAATTTCGTGCGTTCACAGTTTTTATTCTTCCCAGCAACTTTTCCCATCATCTTAGTAGGGTTATACGCCTTAATGAGGTATGTTCCTTTTCGAAAATATCGCTCGCTCTTTTGGTCATTTATTTTCACGCTGATCATCTTTCTCTTTTTTAGAGCCAAGGACTATTACGCGATTGGACTTTATCCTATTTATTTCGCCTTTGGATCTGTCTATATATCATCATTACTAAGCAGTAGAGTTGGTCGCCTGATCCAAATAAGCTTGATCGTGCTTGCTGCGGTTTGCTTCTTACCTATCTATGATGTCGCTTTTCCCAACAAAAGTCCGGAGTATATTGTAAATCATCGGGATAAGTATAGCAGGTTCGGCTTATTAACTTGGGAAGATGGCAAAGAGCATCACATACCGCAAGATTTTGCAGATATGCTGGGTTGGAAAGAACTAGCAAGCAAAGTCGATAGCATTTACCGCGAAATTCCAAACGCAAGCAGTACCTTGATTCTTTGTGATAACTACGGGCAGGCAGGGGCAATCAACTACTATTCTGAACTGGGGGTTCGCGCTGTATCTTTCAATGCTGATTATCTAAACTGGTTTGATTTTTCCATGCCGCATTACAACTATATCCGAATTAAAAGTGGCTGGGAAGCTACAGAAGAGTTAGAAAAAACTGCGCCTTACTTTGAGCAATCCATCGAAGTTGGCTCCGTCACCAATGTGCATTCCAGAGAGTTCGGAACGGCGATCCTATGCTTTATCGGAGCGAATATTGATCTTAACCATCAAATCAAAAAAGAGGTGATGACGCACCAAATTGGCGAATAAGACATTGCTTTCTCACGATCTAAACTCACCTAAAGCTCATCTGGTAATAAATTACGAGATCAGGATAATACTCCAATAATATAATCCGCTTTTACTATTGTAATTTAATTAAGCTTAGAATAAATAATTGTCATTTAAATATTATTTTTGTTTAAATATTTTATAAATTAGTGGGCGATTTATTGGCTATTTAATTTATGCGATTTTAACTCTTAATCTGAGGTCGACAGATCAGATTGATGTTTCTGTACATGCATTGCTCATTTCGTGAGCAATAATGCATGGCAAACTATCTTGCCAGTTAAGAATACGTGAGCTTATCGGATGCATACTATTATCATGTTTGTATATGCTATCTGATTGCGTTGCGATAGCATATATAACATAGTAGAAAATACTTCGGTTATTATCACAACTATTAATTATACCAACCATTATGACAAAAAACAAAATTTGGCTATTGCTGTACCTTTTCATTCTACAACTAGCCATCGGCTCCACATTATATGGTCAAACATCTCTAGTCACAGGTAAAGTACGTGCTGACGGTATCGCGTTGCAGGGTGCCACGGTTACTGAGGTGGGGACTAGAAATGCTACTTTAACTGACAAGGATGGAAACTATTCATTACCCGTATCGTCTGGCACTACCGTAGAAATAAAGGTTTCTTACGTGGGCTTTAAAACGTTAACAAGGACGATTATATTGTCTGAATCTACCATCTTAGATTTTGATCTGTCTGATGAATCCCTAGATGAAGTGGTGATTATTGGTAGTCGATCGGTGCCCCGAACCAACTTAGAAACTACGGCACCTGTAGATGTGGTGGATATGAAAGGTTTGTCAAAAGATGTCGCGCAAGTCTCCGTTAATCAAATCCTTAATTATGTAGCGCCTTCGTTCAATGCGGTTAATACGTCTATCAATGATGGAACGGATCACATTGACCCGGCATCGTTACGAGGACTTGGTCCCGATCAGGTATTAGTGTTGATTAATGGCAAAAGAAGACATACATCTGCTCTAGTAAATGTGAATAATTCGGTCGGGCGTGGTTCTGTAGGCACGGACCTAAATTCAATACCAACTGCGGCAATCAAAAGGATAGAAATATTGCGCGATGGTGCGGCTGCGCAATATGGATCTGATGCGATTGCAGGTGTGATTAATATTGTATTGGACGATAGTGTTAATGAGCTCACCGTGAATATGTCAGCAGGAGGAAATGCTTCGCGGTATGCACAAGGAGGGATAGATGGTGAACAAGTGCAGTTAAACTTAAACTACGGTGTACCATTAGGTCAGAATGGTGGCTTTTTGAATGTGACGGGTTCGTATGATAGGCGAGAAGCAGTCAATAGACAAATACAATATTCAGGTACGATATTTAGCGATTACAATAATCCAACGCTCTATCCAAATCCAATTGGTATGGATATTACTGATGCAGAATTATTGAGAAGAGGATTGGATAGAACCGATTTTGTTTCACAAATAGGGGCTTCGGAATTAAGTGGCGGATCCGCTTTTTTTAATAGTGAGATACCGCTTAACGATAAGAGCGCTTGGTATGCATTCGGCGGTGTCAATTTTCGATCAGGAAAGTCGGGTGCATTCCGACGTATGCCAGCACAGCTGTCCCAAAATAATGAAACGGTATATCCGAATGGTTTTTTGCCATTTATCGAATCTAGCATCTACGATCAGTCTTTTGCTACCGGTCTTAGAACGCAGATTGATGACTGGCATGTCGACTTTTCAAATACCTACGGACAGAATAGAATCAATTTTTGGAATACAAATACGATCAATGCGACGATGTTAGAGCAATCTCCAACAGAATTTCGTTCGGGCGGTCTTTCTTTTCTGCAAAACACGACCAATTTTGATATCACCAAAAATTTCGGAACTGTATTGGAAGGACTAAATCTAGCCTTTGGATTGGAACATCGCTATGAGCGATATCAAATTCGGGCTGGTGAAGAAGCATCTTACACCGATTATGGTAAAGGTTATTTTATCACGGATGAAACGGGTGTTCGTAGATTTATTCCAGATTACATCAACGGGCCTTCTACGAGATTTGCGGCGGATGGCGCACCCTTATTTCAAGGTTCTCAAGCTTTTCCAGGATTCCGACCAGAGAATGAGGCCTTGGAGAATCGTAATTCTGTTGCGGCATATGCAGATGGAGAGTTGAACGTCAACGAAAACTGGCTGTTGACCGGTGCTTTGCGTTTTGAGCATTATTCAGATTTTGGATCCACCTTAAATTGGAAGCTGAGTACACTATATCGGTTGGGTGACATCTACAACTTTCGGGCAGCCGCGAGTACAGGATTTAGAGCGCCATCTTTACAGCAACGTTATTATAGTGCGACAAACAGCCAAGAGATTGATGGTGTTTTCTTGAATTCGGGCGCATTTCAGAATAGTAGTCGGGTAGCCGAATTATTAGGCATTCCATCGTTGCGGCAAGAATTGTCGCAATCATACAGCGCAGGATTTACAGCGAACTGGGGCGCACTGAAAGCCACGGTAGATGCTTACTACATCCGAGTCGATGATCGTGTCATCTATACTGGTATGTTTCAGGGCAATACTTCGCCAAATGCAACGGAACAAGAACGTGAAATTGCGCGCTTGTTAGGTCAGGCAAATGCTAGTGCAGCGCAGTTTTTTGCGAACGCCATTGATACAGATACGAAGGGTATTGATGTGGTGCTTACGTACAATAGAGCGGTCGGTCAAGGTCATTTGAGAGCCGATTTGGCGGGCACTTTTGTAAAAACTAATATTATCGGCGATCCGAAGACATCAGATCAATTAGCAGGTCTAGAAGATGTTTACTTTGACCGCACGAATAGGATTCTATTGGAATCTGCGATTCCTCGCGTAAAAAGCAATCTTGCTTTAAATTATACTTACAATCGTCTGAATGTTTTTTTACGGAACGTCTACTTTGGATCGGTAGATGAGGCCACCAATCTTCTTGATTTTACACAGACTTTTGGCGCAAAAGTGATCACGGATTTATCTGTAGGCTATGGCGTTACCAAAAATCTGAGATGGGCCGTCGGTGCAAATAACATCTTTGATATTTATCCCGATCAACTAAGATCCGACAGCCCTGTTAGGAACAACGATATTTTCCTTTATGCTCGGACTGCACAACAGTTCGGTTATACGGGTCGGCATATATTTACCAGATTAAGCTTGACTATGAAATAATACGGAGAAGGCTATACAGATATAGCCTTCTTGATCAAGACTTTCACTAAAGTACTTGATCAGTTCATTATCTAATCATGTAAATTCTGACTAATACAATACATTGCCATGATGGATCAAAGACTTTACCGGAGAGATGCGGGAAACTGCTTCTGCAGAACAACTCGCATCAATGAGCACCATATTGGCTGTATCGCCTGCTTTCGGCCACTGTTGTGCACCATTGTCATCTAGTGGAAGTAGGTTAGCTGTTGCCAGCTTCAAACTTCGAGATAATAAAAACTCGGTCGAATAGCCGTAAAGCTGAGCCATTACATTGGCTTTTTGCAAGACGCTGCCGCTTCCAAACGTATTCCAATGGTCGATAATGCTGTCATTGCCGGTTAATACCGTGACGTTGTGCTTATATAATGTTGGGATCGGCATCATTAATTTGCCGAAAGGAATGGTTGATACTATACCTATCCCTGCTGCACTGAGCTGCTCTGCAATAGCTTCTTGCTTTGTAGGTTCTAGGTTGGCCAATACAAAGCAGTGGCTCAGATAAGTTTTATTTTTTAAGATTGGATTCTCATTTACTTTTTGGATCAGGTATTCTACGGTTTTCAATCCCGATTCGCCCGATTCGTGTAAGTGTATATCAATGCCTTTGCCATTATCCAAGGCAAGCTGCACCGTAAAATCCATTGTTTTTTCAATGGCGCCGTCAAGTGAATAAGGATCAACACCACCGATAAAGTCAATATCCATCTGCGCAGCTTCCTTCATGTAAGAAACTGAGTCCGTATAGAAAACGCCGTGTTGGGGAAATGCCACCAATTCCGCTCCGAAACCACTCGCTTTGTTTTCCAACGCTTTTTGCAGGTTGATGAGCGACTGTAATTTAGAAGTTGGCTCGATATTTACATGACTTCGTGCAAAGGAAGTACCCTGTGATTGGAGCAGTTCAATCAGCTTTTCGGCACGCTGTGTCGATGTCGCTAACATCTCCGGTAAGATTTGCTGCTCCAAGGCGATCATGCCTTTTACACCGCCTGTTCTTTTGCGAACTGCTTGCCACTCGCCACCATAGAAGGTCTTGTCCAAATGAATATGCATATCCTTGAAAGCTGGCAGCATCAGCAATCCTTTAGCATCTATGGCATTCAAGTCATTGGGTTTATTAGCAGCAACGTGCGATATTTTACCATCGCTGATGGTCACGCAAAATAAGTCCGTTTTAGTACGAATGACTTCTTCATCCTGATATGCGAAACCAGTTTCTAATAAGACATTTTTTAGCGTATAGCTACTTTTATTGGCTTCTTTTAATATGATTGCGTTAGTAGGGTCTATCACGGCAGCAGGCCCAGACAAACCTTGCGTAGCGACCATACCCATCAGTCCTAAACCAGATTTTTTTAAAAAGTCCATGCGTGATATATCGGTGAGTTTCATATGCTGTAAATCTATTTTACAAAGGTATGTGTTCCTGACCTGAGCGCTGTGTAAAAATCATTCCATCACTTGTGCAATTTATCATTTCAGATTTAAGAATAGGGAGATTGCATCGATTCGCATGAATTGATAGGTATTCTGCTGCAAAGAAAATCAGCTTGTTGTTTTTTGTTTACAAGTAAAATAAATTGATTTATAACCTCACTTCGTATTCTTTACTTTCGTTTAAAAAAACTTATTAACCGACATGGGATGTCTGCTTAGAAAAGATCTCCCTAGTATTAAATTAATTATTTATACGAGTCTGCTATGATGGTCTTCTTCTATCTTATGTATAATTAAATCGTGTGTTTTAAAACTTATGCCATGTATACATCTATCCAAAAAACAACGAATATTTTTAAACTTCTTGCGCTAGGTCTACTGATTAATATTGCGCAGTCTTGTAGTCAAAAATCGGATCCGATGGCCGGTCATGGTGAAAAGATCGAAGTGAGAGTTTCGCTTACCGATGCTATTTATGAAGAAGTTTCTGATCTAAGTCGTGCTGCCACACCTTATCTGACAGATCCGTATGCCAGATCACGGATACAGCGCGGGGAAGAAATACAATTGGATGAGGATCTTTTTTTGACAGCAGAGCTTATCCCTGAGAGGCGTGATGATACGTTAAATGGAGAGTTGTTTTCGGGAGATGCCCTAAAAGATAGGACTCGTGCAGCGGCGGAGATTACTCCAGTTACCACGGGAGTTGCTTACAAATTGCTAGTTTACGCTGCAAATGGTGGTTACGTGACCGAGCGAGATTATATTCGTGGTCAGGAAGCCAGTGCACCAGCTTTGCTACTAGACGGAGGGTATACATATAGTTTTATCGCCTATTCGGTCAATACAACCACGGCGCCACCCGCGGTGACTTTCACAGGTGGAACGCAAACGTTGGCTGCCTCCAATGTATCCATTACTGGAGTTCAGGATTTCATGTATTTCCGTCAGGAAATGACTGTTTTAGGTAGCACTACAAATAATTTGAACGTGATACTACGTCATCGCATGAGCCAGATTACTACTACGATAAATGCGAATGCAGTAGCTTACAACGTTACGGCAGTTACTGCGTCTTTTTCTCGTCATCAGCCTAGCGCTACCGTGCCTTTGTCTACGGGATTGCCGACCAGATCGGGTACTATTGGAACAAGAGCAGTTACCTTCGCTTCTTTAGGTACTCGGAGCGTGACGAGCACACCAACCATCATCAATGCTGCAGCAAACAGCCTGACTAACTTTGTGATCTCGTCAATACAGATTGGTGATATTATCAGGACATCATTGACGCCATTCACCAATCTGACCGTAACGCCAGGCGTAAAGTACAATCTTGTTCTAAACATCACACCAAACGATATCTTTACTACGTTAGATGGTAGGCCTGCTGCAAGGATCAATGGTAAACTCTGGCTTCGACATGATGAGGGCGTACTTCCGACTCACGATGCGGATAATTTTGGCTCTTCTAATGAACATCTAGTGGGACGTTATTTTCAATGGGGTATAGGAGAAGGAACTAATACCGACAACACCTCTTGGATTGCAACTCCACAAACACAACCGGGATCGATTTCGGGATATAATACATCTCCCATCACTACTTCGTGGACATTAACGCGTAGTCCTTGTCGAGGAGGTACGGCGACCAGACTGCCCACTGTAGCAGAAGTCAATGAATTATACGCTGCTACGGTGGCTACCAACATAGGCAATTGGAATAATTCCGCCACAAATTTCACAGCAGCTAAGGTTTTTACCAGTCGCAGAAATGCGAATGTTAAACTGACATTTCCAACTCCTGGATATCGACTGTATACAAATGGATCCCTTAACTTTCGTGGGGATACTGGGTTTTATTGGTTATTAGGATCTCCTAGTGCGAACCATGCAAATAATATGTACATTACACAAGGTGCGCCTTCAATCGAAAATAGACATATGAATTATGGTTTGTCTATTCGCTGTGTTACACGATAAAGCATATTTCCAAACAGATCTAATAGTCATATTCAATTTCAGCATACGACTATTTTTTTGTTATTCTGACATCAATATCGGACCGCTTAAGCAAAGACTGATTTTCAGATCTTTGCTTATATTGTTGCGGATAAGCAATTGTACTACAGCGAATAAAGATGAATTCTGAAAATAATTCTGTACCTGTACTTGGTATTCAAGAGTTTAGAAATGGACAGGCTGCTGGTCAAAAGGAATTGTTGTATAATGAATTGCATGGTGAAAGGCATATTCTTAAACCGCATAAGCACGATTTCTTTATCATCATTTTGTTCGATCAGGCTAGCGGAGTACATACGATCGACTTTCAGGAATATCCTATTGCCGATCGACAAATACACGTTCTCTTTCCCAATCAAGTGCACACTTGGCATATTGAGCCAGATACGACTGGATATCAGCTAATGATTGATAAGCTGTTTTTCGAAAGGTTTTCGCCGTATTTACGTTTTTCACCTTCCAATTACATCAAACATCCAGTCATTCCATTATCCCAAGAAAATTTTGATTTGCTGCAGTATGAGTTTGATGCGATTAAGCGAGAGCTGGAGGCTGCATCTTCGCTTCAGGATATTATTAGCGCGCGAGCAACGGTAATAGCAGCGATTGTCAGTAAGGCGGCCGAATCCCTTTTTACAGAAGCGAAGATTTATCAAACTGACACGAGATTGGTTCAATTCTCGACGCTTATCGATCTATATTTTAAAGAGGAAAAGCAGGTTTCTTATTATGCCTCGCGGCTGAATATATCAGCTAATTATCTCAATGTCCTTTGCAAGAAAAGTCTCCACGTATCTGCTACGCAACTGATTCAACAACGAATCTTGCTCGAGGCAAAACGCCTATTACAGGCTTCGGATCTATCCATTAAAGAGATCGCTTTTGAACTGGGATTTGTAGACCACGCTTATTTTTCAAATTTCTTTAAGAGCCAAACAAATCTAACCCCTACATTTTTTAGACAACACTAATTTGCGCTACTATATCCTCGAGAAGACTTCTTCGATAGCTGCTGGACTTTTTAAAATGTTATAATGCCCTACCTCGTCTAAAAGGCGAACATCTTTATCTAAGTCTAATCGCCATTCTTTCGCTAGTGACAAGATAGCATCGGTCTTAATGATGTCGTCATCTTTACCATGTATGAGAGTTATGTTAGCCAAATGATCTGGAATTGATTTTTTGCGCCAATTGTCTTTATCAAAGTCTAGTTGTATTTTCTGCTTTACATAAGTATGTATCTTCAACGCATCTTTAGTAGATACATTCATCAACGTAATATAATCATCGAAGATCTTTCTTAGATCCGAAGGAGCCGCTAAAGCGAACAGGTTGGCTATTTTGATATCAGGAGATTCCATGATCGCCAAAGTCGCTGCGGCTGCACCTAGCGAATGCCCGACTACGGTGATTTGTTCGTAATGTTTCACCTCGTTTAAACAGTATTTTATCGTGTCTATAAATTCGAGTATATGTGTTCTTCTCCCGGCAGAAGCACCATGCGCTGGCGCATCATATCCGATAATGCTGATATTGCGATCAACTGCGTGCTGGAAAAAGTACTTGTAGTTTTGGATGCTACCGCCCCAGCCATGTGCAAAAATGATAACCGAGCGTGAAGCCAACTTTTTGTACATAGTAAAGCTGGTTTCTTTAGCATAACCTTCCAATTTTACACTAGTTGCATCGAAGGCGACATTGAAAGCCGGCGGCACAGTTTTACTTTTGGGTGGTGTAGAGAATATATTTAATAAGAAGTCGTAGTAGGCTTTTTTGTTAACAATACGTATTGCTTTTCCAATAAACTGTGCAGTTTTAACCTTATTCATAACAGCATTTTAAAAGTGAGGTAGCGTTTCTTTTTTAAACGCCTCACTGCTATTGTAAATATAGCGAATATTATTTTCCTTAATAGAAATTAGTGGTTTTAAAATGTAGAAGTTTAGTGAATTTATAAATTTAGTTTGCGCCGGTTAGTGTTATTTGTGGTATTTACAAATATGATTAATGGGCTACAACCTTACGGTAGTGTTTACCGGAAGTAATTATGGCAATTGGCGCGGGAAATTGCCATTTTCTATTTTACTTTTACTAAAGCATGTGCTACCAGCTATCCGTAAGCAATCAGACCTGTGAGCTAAGATAAATACCGCTACTTCAACAGCTGCTGATAACCTGCTGCGCCGACCCATTCTAAACTCGAGTAGAACGGAAAAAGATGCGCTTCTTCGGCAACTGGAATATAGGTGGACAAGCCGGAAAATGCACGAATAGGTTGTCCGAGGAAGTTTTGAGTATGTGCTTTGTACAAGACAGCCCGATTGATGGCGGCTTCTAATTTTGATAAATCAAAGGCTGGTATTGGCTGTTGTTGGAACATATCTAGAAAATCGAATGCCACCACAGGACTACTGCGATCCAAATCCAATCGCTGCACGCCGTTGCGGCTGAAACGTAGATTTGGGTATTGCAATACTATTTCTTTGGTCACTCCTGCCAAGGCTGGAAGCGCTTGGGTATCGATCAGAGAAAATGTGGCCGACTGCTCCAAACCCGATTTCTGCTTATAATAGCCGATGTAGCTGCGTGCAATCTCCTGCAATCCGAATTTGACATCAGGATAATACAACATGTGGTTGATCTCGTGATAAGGCATGCCTACACTGAGTACTTCGGTTGGCGAAGCCAGAATATATGGCGCAATATGCCGCAACTCGTACAGCACTTCGACGGAAGCCATAGAACAGGCATCAAAAATCAAGAAATCCAGATTGTTGGGCAAAGCTTTCTTCAAAGTTTGCACATCCATGCTGCGGAAATTGTCGTCGCCAAAAGATCGGGTCACAATGGTCGCTTTGCGCGGCAGCTCGGCAGGCGCCCAATTCGTGGCGTGCGACCAAAGGATCGCGCCGTAAGAATGCGCAGGTGCCAGGCTTTCCATATCGGCAAATACCTTGCGCATAATATCCGGATCAGAAGAATCGTGATCTGCGTAGGTTTTTAGCACACGGCTCTTGATCTCGGCGCTGGTATCATGCACGATCTGATAGACCTTGGGCTGCTGCCCAAAGATGCGTGCATATACAATCATTTCGCCATCAATACCTGTAAAACCCGCTTCCATCTGATTCAAGTTATTATAAGCATCGGCTGCCAACGAATTGTTGGCGGCCATATAAACCATCACCGTCCGCGTCGCAGGAAGCACCTCGTCTGTCGCCTTTTGGCAAGCAAACAAAGTGCTTAATACAAATAGGATATAAAGGTGTCGTAGCATCGTTGGCTTTAAGCGCAATTACTTTAAATCTTTTACCAAATAAATCAAGGTCGGAAAGTGATCCGAATAACCATTTTGAAATACATTCCCTGCGAAAGTACGGAAAGGATAACCTTTGTAACGCCCTTCTTGCGTAATCAAAAACTCTGGATTGAAGATTTCAGATTTCCAATAGGAAAGGTTAGCGCGATCTTCGGATAACAGTGGTTTTGAGACGATGATTTGATCAAAAAGGTTCCATTTTCCTTGATAACCCAGTGAACCTACACCACGATCATAATGTTGCCACATGGTATTGTACAATCCACCTTCACTTACTTGATCAGGGTATTTTTTTGCATCCAGCACGATGCGTACACTTTTATCTATTGGATCATCGTTCAAATCGCCCATGATGATGATCTTGGCGTTCGGTTGCTGCGCATACAGCGAATCCGCGGCTGCTTTTGCGATGGCGGCCGCATGCTCGCGCAATTCCGATGATTTGCCGCCATAACGAGAAGGCCAGTGATTCACCAATACATGAATCTCTTCGCCCGCAAGCTCGCCGGTGACCAACAATATATCGCGCGTGGTATAATCTGGTACGCGCTCCAAATGATATGGCAGCACTTTGCTGTGCAATACTTTGAACATTTTGGGGTTATACAAAAGCGCCACATCAACCCCGCGACGATCGGGCGAATCATGGTGTACTATACCATAATTGCGATTGGCAATTGCCGGCTGTTCTACCAGATCTTGCAACACTTGGTGATTTTCCAGCTCGCATAGGCCGATTAGTGTTGGCCCTTCCGGACAGTATTTTTTGCCCAAGCGGGATAGCACTTTGGCCATATTTTGCTGTTTCTTCTGGTATTTTCCTGGCGTCCATCGGTTCGCGCCGCGCGGCGTGAATTCGACATCATTGATGCTGGTATCTTGCACGGTGTCGAACAGATTTTCCAAGTTATAGAATGCCAATGCATAGACCTGATATTGCTTTTGTTGCGCCATCGACAAAGTCGATAGCACAACAAAAAAATAAACCAACGAAATGCTTCTTATATTCTTCCAATTCATACCTATTACTCCTAATTAGGTTTTACGATGATTGGCTGACCATTGCCCGTATTGCCACCCGACGACGAACCGTTACTGCCGCTCAATTCGATATTGTCCAAACGGAATCCAGCGGTATTGACTGCAGCAGCCGACACAAACTCGATGGTCAAGTTTTCCGACGCGGTAATGTTTGGAATGCTGACGGTGTAGAACTTACCATTATCACCTGCGGCATTAGTTACCACTTGTGATGGTACAGTTACCGAAGTGCCATTTACTTTCAGCTGAATATTGTTGAGGTTGGCTGAAGTGCCGGCATCAAACAAGTTGGCCGCTAGCTGATAGGTCAAGGTCACCGTGCCTTTGTTGGCGGAGTTAATGCCTGTAATCTTCAATCCCGATTCGCGGTTCGCTGGCAACCAGATATGAGCGCCATTATCGCCAGATACGCTGCGAATATCTGCCCATGCCTCTGCCGTAAGATCCGCATAAACGATCGGAGCTTTCATATCAAATTCGGTAAATGCAGCCACTTTCGGACGGTTTCCAGATGGATACGTACCCGTACCGAAGGTTTCTTTGAAGAAAGATCCAACCTGCGGTTGCTCTGGTTGCGGCTCTTGGCCATCAAATTCTTTCACATCCGCTTTGGTGCGCAATAGCAATTGCCAACCACCATTAAAGCGACCCAATATCCCAACGATCGATCCTTTGCCGACAGGCAACATATCTTTAGCAAAGGTGGAGAAATTGCTGGATCGTACATCCAACACATTGCCGCTCGCATTTTTAATTTGCTCATTGGTTGTGGCGTCACCGGTGGTGAATGCTTTTTTGCCGCCATTGGTGAAGGTGATATCTTTGATCTCCACCAAGCGATGCACCATATCTGCCGTTAAGGCATTCAATTCAACAACCTCAGGGACCACATTCGTAGCATTGGGCCAAGAATTTAAAAAGGCTTTTGCCTGAAACATTTCCCAGCTGATGCGGTTGGCGTTGGTAGATCCCATACCGATCTGAAGCTCGCCACCGTATTTCACGACAAAGAGATCTTTCAGTTGGATGAAAACTTCTTGGCCTACTTGGTACGTGCCGAAGATGGCATTTTGGTCTACGCCCAAATTGATGGCGCCTGATGCATCCTGCACATAAATCTGTTTGTAAATATTGCCCGATTCATCATTACCCGTTACCATACCGCGAATGATCAGATTATCTTCGATAAGCTGAGGTGCGGTGATATCGGCATAACGTTGTTTCAGTTGCGCAATCGTGATATTGTCCAAATTACCCTCATACTTTGGTTCGCCGAGGGGAGGAGCAGCATATTCACGTTCACAGCTTATATTCAATAGTAGCATACATAATGCTAGCACGGTATATTTTATGGTATTCATAGTACTCATATATTAAAAACGGTAACTGACGTTAAGAAAGACATTGGCGCCTTGCATGTAGAAATACCGCGACGCGAAACGATTTGGATACGTGGTGTCAAGACGTCCTTGTTCAAAACCACCTGTCCGGATATTTTTGTTGTTTAAGAGGTTGATGACAGAGAAATTAAGATTTATCGAACGACGATCTTTGAGGTAAAATAGTTTCCCGATCGACGCATCCAAAGTCACCACATCATCTAAGCGTTCTTGGCTGGTCAAGGTCTTATATGCTTCCAAATCTTGCTCATTAAATGGATTGACATTGGCATAATTTGAGGCCTGGCGACGTAGTGGCGCTGCGGTCAGGTAATTACGACCAATTGCATTGGCCGAAACTTCGAAAAACCAATAATCGTAAAAGTAACGTGCAGCTAATACACCCGCAAACTGCGGCGTGCCAGATACATAAAGATCTTTCATATACACGGTTTCTTCGACATCGACCAGCTTGCCATTTTCGGAGTTCATAATTCCTAGAGGATTGTTAGCATAGTAGTATTCAGCCATCGTACCGATGAAATCAAAGTTCCAATTGTCGTCTAAGCGATAGGTAAGCGCCGCTTCTATACCGCGATGCACTTTATTCACGCCTGTTAGATTATGGAATACAAAGGTTCTTTCAGAATCGTGGTAATACGCCATGCGCTCCAGTTGGTCGTAGAAGTTGGTCTGGAAAGCCGAAATCCGTCCGGCTAAGCGCGGCATGGAAAACGTGTAATTGATGTCGGATGCGAATATTTTGCTACTGGTTAGGCCTTTTACGACCTGATCAGATACACGAGACATCGCGTAAGCGCGATCTGGAATCGGTGCTTCAGTAATGTAACCGGTATTGGCAGAAAGGTAATGTCTTCCATCAAACTTATACGTGACACCACCTTTCAGCGTGTAATCAAAGAAATGATGTTTGACGCCTCTGCCAAAAGAATTATTTGGGAAGCGACCATTCTTCATATTTCCGTTTCGTTGGAATTCGGTATAGGTTAGTTTGGTACCATAAAAGAAATCGACATTGCCAGTTTGGTGCGTATTGGTTACCCAAGCATTTACTGATTGTACATCAATATCGAAATCGTAACCAAAGATATCACCCACATATGCACGACGATTCGGGAAGTTCAAATCATTCTGATTGATGATGCTATTACCACGGTTATCACGTTCCGCGAATTTGTCAATGTCCAATACGAAATCAGAGCCCAGTAGATCGTCGACCGTCTTGTATTGGTAAGAACGAGTTTTTCGCGCTTCTACACCCGCTGTCAACCGAACATTGTTGTCATACAACTTGTTGAATGTACTGTTGACGGTGGCCTCTAATAAATCAGAATGCCTTTTTTCAACCATATACAGGGCTGCACCCAGATTCTTGCGGCGGTGTTCTGGATCCATATTCTGGCGGTACATTTCTGCCCAATTTAACTGTGTGATCGCTGGATTGTTGGACATCCAAAGATCGCGGTAATAGTCGTACGTCGTCTGATCGGTATTCGCTGGATCCATCGCAAAGTACGATGGCAAGTAGCCGTAATAATCTGGTCGTGGATCCGATGCATCGTACCAATTGAGTGCCGAGCTGGAGTAGCGTCCGTAGTGCAATAATCCACCCGATGTCAACGAAGTTTTCTCATCGATCTTCCAGATGTGCGATAATACGGCCGTTGGGTCGAATGCGTTGACCATGCGTGAATTTCGGGCTTTGCCATCTTGAAAACCCCAGTTCGGGTTGTACAGATTATTACCTACTAAATCGTACACTTCTTGGAAGGAAGAGCCTTGCTGTCCGCGAACCACAGGCGATCCGTAGGTCACTAAGGAAATAGAATGCTCACCTTCGGCCCATTGTTTCTCCAATGACAAGGCGTAGGAAAAGTTATTGTACGAAGTACCTTGTATAAATCCTTTGTCGGCATAGCGACCGCCGATCGCTCCGGTAACTGCCCAACCATTGTCCATCAATCCGGTGGAATAGCTGAACATGCCGCGCGCATAATAATTACGATTGGTATAAGAGCCGGTTACTTTGCCGCCTTTGGCATAAGAACTGGCTCGCATATTGATATTTTCGGCACCACCAATGGAACCGAAACTGAAGTTGCCAGCGTTGTTGTAATTGATCACATCCCCGTTTCGCGTCAAATCATTCAAAGCGCCGATAGAGGCAAAGTTGAATACGCGGCGGTATTGATCGTTGGCCAATACACCGTTGACATAGGTTTGCTCAAAGAATAAGTCGTATCCCCGTACGCGGAAGCGAAATGGAGATAACTTAAATCCTACCTTATTGAGGTAAAGATCGTTGGATAGGATGACCGATGTACGGATATCTTGCCCGTGCAGGTCGCCATCTTCACTCAATACATCATCATCTATTACGCCCAGAATGGTTTGTACGTCGATTTGATTTTCCTGTATCAGTGCGATAGCTGGTAAAGATTTAGATTCGCCGGAGGCAATGGAAATAGGCAAACGAACGCTGCGAATTCCAGCCGATTGAATCACTAAAAAGTCGTCACCTGCTTCAAGGTTGACAAAGATGAAAGCACCTGCTGCATCGGTCGTAGCGGTCTGCTTATTGTTCTCAAGCGACAGGACTACTCCAGCAATAGGTGTTTTATTTTTCTCGTCGATCAGTGTGCCACTGAGCTGTGCTTTTTCTTGCGCAAAAAGCGCCTGACAGCAACCGAGGACAATAAATAACACGTATAACGTATTACGCATAGTAGGGTATGAGTTTATTGGAAATAAGCAAGAGGAGATAATCGCTCCTCTTGCCTGTTGTAGGGTTGATTTGGTTTTTTCGGGTTACTATTTATTTAGTACCGACTAATTTGATATTATCTACACGGTATCCGGCAGTATTGTCATTCGCTGTAGTTGAGAATTCAATAGTCACTAGGTCACTTGCCGCGATGCCTTCGATCATATAAGTGCTGAATGTGTTGCTAGCACCTAATGTGCCAGTTACTGTTTTGTCAACTCCGTTTACACTCACTTTAATCACAGCAGCGGACGCACCTGTTGCATTTGCTGCCAAGTCATAAGACAATTTTAAATTACTGTAACCAGTAGCATTGATTCCAGAGATTCTAAAACCAGTAGTTCTAGCTGAGGGCATCCAAACGTGAGAATTGATTTGAGTTGTAGAACGGATATCCGCGAAATCTATAGGGAACAAATCTGTGTATGTCACTGGTGCTTTCATGTCGAAGCCAGTGTAAGTAGCCATTCTTCCACGTGGATTAGCAGTTGGACCTTCTGTTCCAAAAGTCTCTAAGAAAAATGTTGCTTCTTCGCCTGTTCCCGGTACTTCCGGCTCTTCGCCACCACCTTGCTCATCTAAACCTAAGTTTACCGATCCGCCCGGTACAGTAGTCCAGTCTTCAATAGTTGCTGCTCCAGTTACTATCACTTCGTTACCGCCAGCCTCTGTTTGCAATACGATATCGTACGTGTATTTTTTGCCTGCTTCAAACTGAAGGCTTGCTGGTAATGTCCAAGTAAATGAAGAACCAGCTACCGTAAATGCTACTTGTTTAGCGCCGTAGTTTCCTGGGATCACGATCGCTTCTACCAATTGAGAAGCAGAAGTCGTTTGAGCAGTAGTTTTTGCCGTAAGATTTTGGGATCCGGAGACATTAGTCATCGCGCCAGTTGCTAAATCAAAAGTAGCTGTCGTGTTTACGCTATTGTAAGCTACTGCTAATCCAGTTACGGAAGGAATACCTGTTCCAGCTTTTACGTTTAATTCTACTTTTGCTAATTGATGCTTGAACGCCAAATTAGCAATAGGAGAGGTTTTTGATAATCCGGTTGCGTTATTAGAGTACAAGATATCAATCGCTGCTTGATTGGATTGATCCGCTACGTTGACAGGCAATGTCGTACCTGTTAAACCTGCTGCATAAGGATAGTAAGCGATGAAATCTACGCTACCTGTTTCTGGGTAGTTGATGATCTCTGCACCTTCTGCGCTGAAGTTACCGTTTCCGGCAGTAGTGTATTTCTTATTCATCGCTAATGCGCTGCCTAAGTTTGCACCTTGTTTCATGAAAACACCGATTGCATCGTTGTTGTCCCATTTGTTGCCGGTAACGCGTGTGCTCACGTCGCCACCGATGCTAGAGGTAAATTGTACCTGTCCATTGCCTTCTGGCACTAAGTCACGGTACGCATCATTCTTACACGAATGACCGAAAACTAGCAGGGCTACTGCCGCTCCGAATAATTGATTTTTTTTCACGGTAAATAAATTAAAATGGTTTTTTTATGATATATAATAAGGGGATATTTAACGCCAAATTTGGGTGTTGATGGTGATTTTCACCGCGTCTGGAAGAGCAGGGAAGAAGGTGAAACCTGTTTCTTTTTCCAGATCAGCTACGGACACGGTATAGTCCATGAAGTTGACATTACCATGTGCAACATTGTTAAACCGGAAGCCAATGGTGTAATAGGTCGTACCGCGTTTCATAGCCAAAACTTTGTAATAATACTTTGGCTTGACGACATTTCTGCCCGCGTTGTCACTTACATATTCCAGTGTTGTGTTAGTAGCAGAGGTCGCCATTCCGCCTGTTACTACATAGACCGTATCTACTCCAGATGCGGTAGCCCAGCTACGCACTTTGTCTTCTAGCTTAGCCCACACATTTTGGTTTAGTGTTTTTGCCTGCGGCGTCATGTTCGTATAGTAGAACGTTTGCTCGTTTTCGCTGCGGTTTGCTGTGCGATCACCACTCGGTAATTGATGTCCGCGATCAATACCTAAAGCAGCGTTGTTGGGATATCCGCTTGATAAATCGGCTTGAAACAGACGTTGGATTTTTGGATCAGGATCATAAGCCCAACGATCTGTGCGGCTCTGACCGCCGAGATAAGCATCGCATAATGGATAAGCTACCCATTCTGCTAGTTTATAATCGTTGTTGTACAGGATAGAATAATTACGGCGCCCAGATCCCATTTTGAGACTGTATACTTCATTCGCGCCTGCGGCAATAATCGGCAGCTCCATGTAGCTTGCGGTTGGTGTTGGCGTCACTTGGCCGCCCGTTCCTAAGGTCAAATCGTATTGGTAACGATGTCCTTTGGCAAATTCAGTGTTGGGGGCGATGTTCCAAGTGTACGTGTTGCCATTGGCTTTGGTAAAGACCATTTTTTGTGTAGCGGTGCTTTGTCCGGGAAAGATAGTCCAGCTAACAACGGTTTGATTTAACTCATTTTTGGTGATATGGGCTGGTACATTAATCGGCGTTTGTGCGGTTTCGAATGTGCTAGTCGCCAAGTTAAATACAGCGGAAGAGGCTAAGCCGATCCACTCAGCGCGGATGCCATCGAGGTCATTGCCCGCTATTTTAAATTCGAGCTTGGCCATCTGTCTTACGAAAGAAAGTACAACTGGCGCACCTGAAATAGGGGATGTTCCTGTGCGATCGCTCACCATAAAATCAAGCGCTTCGGGTTTGCTTTGGTCAGCAATGTCTACCAACGGTGCTACATTAGTCAATCGGCGGTAAGGGTAGTAAGCCACAAAATCAACCTCTGTGCCGCTTGGCATGTTGAGTCTTTCTGCAGGTTGCTTAGCTACAAAATTACCATTGCCATTGGTTTGGTACGCTTTGTTGAAACCTTCATTGACGATACTGCTGCCGTCCAATGTAGCGCCTTTGCGGTACATGAAAATACCGATACTATCCTGCGGATCCCATTGTGTGCCTTGTGCACGAGTACGCGGTAGTCCTGAAATTTCACTCGAAAAATAAATGGTTTCATCTTGCTGCCCTTGCAGCACATTGGATTCCTTTTTACAGGAAGAAAAGAATAGGACACTCACAAATCCTAGGCATACCCATCCTCGGGTACTTGCTTTAAAAATTTTCAATCGCTCTAGTTTTTTTTACACTTGCTAATAAAAGGAAGGAAGTCGTTTGGTTACTTCCAGCATTTCATTACGTAGATTAACAGGACAAAACTAGGGTTGTGATAAAACCTGAAAATTACCGAGTTGTGAACTTTTTGTTAATAATTCAAAGAATGCGTAACCTCTTGATGTATGGCTGTGAAAGTGGATTTTTAGCGCGTTTTAGGCGGTTTTCTTGTGCTGTTAATAGACGAGTGTTTACGGAAAATTACTACGATTAAAGGTGAACTAGGTCGAGTGTGGACGCTTTGACTTACAGTCTTTTATTATTCGTTTTTTATTGATAAATGCGCGGTTTTTGCTGATCTGGAAAATGGTTTTAGAGCCTATTTTACCAATTAGTCCCAAAAACATAAACATAAGTCCTAAAAAGTAAAATACTATTTTGAGATATTGTGGTTAAACTTGCGATGAGTTTTACGAAGATGCCCACATGGCATCGATACAAAAGAAGAGCGATACGATTTTGAAAAAGTTTTTGGTTACTATCTTGCTTATCACACTAACGATACAATCGTTTTATCGGGTGATGATGGCAGTGGATTACCAAGTGCACTTGCCAGAGTATCTCGCCAAATGTATCAATAAAGATCGGCCGCAGCTGCAATGTAACGGACAGTGTGAGCTGATGAAGCAAGTGCGCGAACGTGAAGCAAAAGAAGCACAACAAAACATAGCGAAGTACGAATTCAGTGCACTTTATTTGCATAAAGAACAGTTGTTGATGCCGACCTTCGTACAGACACAGGTACAAGAATCCAACCTGATGTATCCCTTTGTTGCTGTCCTCTTGTCTCCAGACGGCGATTCCGTTTTTCGTCCTCCGATTGCCTAATTTCCCTTCAACTGTTAGCTGATCTGGCTAATAGCAAAGATTCATTCCCTATTTAAAGTGCAATATTGTTCAAGATGTTGCATCCGACAAGTGGTTGTGCAAAAGCCTCCATTGATCGTCTTTGATATACTACTGCCATCCTTTTATTGTCATCTGATGCAGTCGTAAAAGTACGGTGATAGGATGATTGCCTCCCTAACTAATACTTATTTATACACGATCACTAGCACCTCGTGCTAGTATTTTACATACAGTTATTAACCATGAAGAAATATACCAGTTTTGCCGTTCTTTTTGTTGCACTTTTAAGCGGTTGTACCAAAACCGAGATCCAAGAAGTCCCGGCGGATCAAGGAAATACCTTACAAATTCGCTTCGATAACCAATATGGCGATCAGGATTTTGAACTCAAAAGAAGATATGCACATCAAGCCACAGACCAAAGCGCGGAAGCCAATCTTGAAATCGCATTTGATCGCCTGCGTTATTGGGTAAGCAATATCAAACTTATTAGTAGTGCTGGCGAGGAAGTCGCTATTCCAGATGCCTATTATCTGATTGAAGAAACTGGCGAGGTCGTCGTCCAGCATTTGACCACTGCCAATATTTATCCTGCCACCAAACGAGATGAGCTAATCATTAGAAATGTGCCAACGGGAAACTATACCGGCGTGAAATTTTCCATCGGAGTCGATTCGAAATATAATGACAATATTACTTTGACAGCTGGTGAGCTAGGCTTGTTAAAAGGCATGGGATTTTCGGACGGTTGGATGTGGTTTACCAGTTACATTTTCCAAAAGCTCGATGCGCAAATGTATATGGGTAATGAGGAGAAAAGTTTACGCTGGGATTCCGGGTCGAATGCCCTATTTCAAGGAGCAGAGAAAACCGTAAAATTTCCAAATATGGTTACGCTTGATCAGACCAAAGGTCTGAATGTCGACTTTAAGGTTGATGTACAGCAATTGCTTTCTACTGCTGCTAATCCTTGGGTAGACAATATGATCTCGCAATCAAGACCCGAAATGATGGTCAAATTTAGAGATGCTTTATTGCATAAAGCGATTGTCTTGGCAGAAGTTAAAAACGGCACGGCGAACTAAACGTATGGTGAGCAGGGTTGCTAATGTGCTAAAATCAGTAACGATACTACTTGGTGTCGCCATGTCCTTTACGCAGATTTCTTGCGTAAAGGACGATGCATATGTTCGTGAGATAGCCGAAGATGCCAACCGACCATTCGAATTTCAGGTGCCGGCCAATTTTCCAGAACCGGTAGCGATGTCGAGCAATCCCTTGACAGAAGCTGGCGTCGCATTAGGCAGAAATCTTTTCTACGAGCCCTTGCTATCGGGGACCAAGAACGTTTCTTGTGCTACTTGCCACAATCAACGAAAAGCCTTTTCTGATGGATTGGTGCTGTCCAATACGGGTATATCGGGTAAGCCTTTGCAGCGTCATTCGCCCGTGATTTTCAATCTGGCGTGGACAGGAATCGAATCCGGTTTTTTCTGGGACGGTGGAGCTAAAAATCTGGAGTCCCAAGCTTTTGCGCCGCTGACGCATCCTGACGAGATGGGTATTTTCTTTCCAGAGATGGTCGCTCGGCTAGAAGCGATTCCGGAATACGTCACTTTATTTCTCCGCGCATTTCAAGAGTTACCTACAGCGGCAGGAGTGGCCAAAGCGCTGGCGCAGTTCCAGCGTACCCTGATTTCGGCAGACTCGCCATACGATCGCTATCGTCGCGGTGAAGATCGCGCCGCGCTAGGCGCAAGCGCGCTGCGTGGGCTGACGCTGGTACAGCAAAAATGTGGTAACTGCCATGCTGGTGAGTTATTCACCGATAACCAATTTCACAATAATGGACTGGACAGCAACTTTACCGATGATTCGCACGAAGAAGTCTATTTCGGTCGCTTTCGAGTTTCGCGTAATCCGACAGATTTGGGTGCATACAAAACGCCTTCTTTGCGCAATGTGATGGTGAGCGCGCCTTATATGCACGATGGGCGGCTGTCTGATATCAGTGCTGTATTTGACCATTATCGCACGGGAGTGCAAGCCGGCGCAACTACCGACCGTAGTTTTTATCAACCAAATGGCCGTATCGGAATTCCTATTACCGATGAGGAAATGCGCGATATGATTACTTTTCTACACGGCCTCACCGACAATACCTATTTAAATAATGATACCTATTCAAACCCTCATAAAAAATAATATTCATGATGACGAACTTTAAAATATGGCTTTTATTGGGCTTATCAAGCCTGTTTTTGATAGCAGCTTGTAGCAAAGATCCGGATGTGATCGACGAAAGCAAGTTGGCAGATTTTTCTATAGAATTTGATCATATTGTCGGCGAAGATCGCTTTTTTATCGACCCCAATTATATCTATAGAAATGCAAGAGGTGAGCAATTTTCGATAAGAGAGCTTAGGTATTATATCAGTAACATTAAACTATTTCGGGCCAATGGATTGGAATACACGGTGCCGGCCGAAGAGAGTTATTTTTTGATCAATGCTGGCGATCGCGAAACGCGTTTCACAAAGGTGCGCGTGCCAGAAGGAGATTACAACCGAGTTCAATTTATGATTGGTGTAGATCGTGAAAGAAACATGATGACGCCCGAATACCGGACTGGTGTCTTATCATTCAATCCAAATGAAGGCCATGCCGGGATGTTTTGGACTTGGAGTCAGGGATATATTTTCTTCAAACTTGAAGGTAATAGTCCAGTTGTCACGATACAACAAGATCCAACAGGAAACCAACAATTCAAATACCATATTGGAGGATTTGGCTATCCATTCGATGATCCCGAAGCGATGGATAATATAAAAATTATTACGGTAGATCTTACGCAAGCGTCGGGCGATCATTTGGCGTATGTGCGCGAAGGTTTGCGTAGCAATGTGCACCTCACTGTAGATGTCATGAAAATATTTAACGGCCCCAACACAATCAATATAGCAGAAACAGCAAACGTAATGTTTAACAAAGAAGAAAGTGGAAAAATTGCAGGTAACTTTTCGTCGCTGTTTACCCACGATCATACAGAGAACTATGTTCGTACTGAATCTGAGTTGTAACAATATAAATCAATCGTATGAAAAAGATTGGCGTGATATTATGTATCTGTATTCTGATATGGGCATGTAAAAAAGGAACAGATTTAATGGAAGAAAACGAGGTTTTTACGGGTTTTGTACAGCCAAGTAATTTTCCAACACCGGCATATGATTTTACTAGAAATCCAATTACTAAAGAAGGATATGAGCTCGGGCGCAAGCTATTTTACGAGCCTCGCCTTTCGAGAAATAATAGTATTGCTTGTGGTAGTTGTCATATTCAGTCGGCCGCCTTCACACATCATGGTCATGATGTGAGTCACGGTATAGATGATCGGCTAGGTACACGTAATCCGATGCCGATTATGAATATGGCATGGCATAATGAATTCTTCTGGGATGGAGGCGCCTATCATTTAGATTTGGCACCAATCAATGCCATTCATAGTGAAGTAGAAATGGACGAGACCTTGACCAATGTATTAACGAAATTACGGGCACGTCCGGAATATCCACCATTATTCAAAAAGGCTTTCGGTACAGAAGAAATTAACGATGAATTTTTTCTAAAAGCACTTTCACAATTTATGCTACTGGCTACAAGTTCAGATTCGAAGTATGATAAAGTAATGCGTCAGGAAGGCGAAGTCGCATTCACGAACGCCGAGAAAAATGGGTATTTATTCTTTCAAAATAACTGTGCAAGCTGCCATAGCGAACCACTTTTTACAGATTTGAGTTATCGCAATAATGGGGTGCGCCCCAATCCTAGTGACGATCATGGGCGAGCCACAGTAACTGGCAATCCGAAAGACATGTACAAGTTTAAGGTGCCCTCTTTACGAAATTTAGCTTTTACAGCACCATATACGCATGATGGGCGATATTTAAGCATCAGTCGCATGTTAGATCATTACCGATTTGATGTTTCCGATCTGCCCACGCTGGACCCGATCTTTCAGCGTGCAGATGGCACGCGTGGCATACCTATGAGCGAAGCCGAAAAGGCGGATCTTATGGCATTCTTAAAAACATTGGAAGATTCGGCTTTCTTGTCCAACTCCTTATTGTCGGAGCCTTTTGGTTCCGAATTTATTATCCATTAATTTTCATATACAAAAAACCACCATGAATAAATTAGCAAAGATATGTGCGCTTAGCGGAATCCTATTTACGGTTTTAGCATTACCCACTGCCAAAGCTTGCGATGTCTGCGGCAGTGGAGTAGGCAGCTATTACCTCGGCATCTTACCCAATTTCAACAAGCGATTTGTTGGATTGCGTTATCAGCAAAATCGGCTGCAAACCCATTTGGGACCTACCGGTAATCGTACGGTAAATACGGCAGACGAACAATACCGGACGATCGAACTTTGGGGTGCTTGGAATTTCGGAGAACGTTGGCGGGTGATGGCCATCGTGCCATACAGTTTTAATCGTCGGTATATAGGTACAGGCGCACAGTGGGCAGAAAGCGGACGAAAAGATGGTCTTGGAGATGTAGTCGCGATGGGGCATTATAAATTATTTGAAAATGTACATACTACGAGCAATAACAAATTGCTGATGCAGTCATTATGGATTGGCGGTGGAATCAAGGTACCTACTGGAACTTACGATCCTAGCGAACAATCGAGATTAGGTGCTGGAGCGGCTAATACTTTTCAATTGGGAACAGCTAGTACAGATTTTCTGATCAATGCAGCGTATGATATCCGATTGATGGATGCTGGTATAAATATTAATACAACTTACAAGCTGAATACGGAAAATCGATATGGATACCGATATGGAAGTAAGATTGCCATCAATGGACTGTTTTACTATAAGTTTAATTTTAAAGATAAGGTGCGATTGTCTCCCAATATGGGAGTCATGTACGAAAGCCAACCCAAAGATGTGCTAGACAACCGATTTGATGTAGCTACATCTGGTGGGTATTCCACGATCGGTATCATCGGTTTGGAAGCGAATATAGGTAGAATTTCTCTTGGTGGAAACTTTCAGACGCCCCTTAGTCAGCAATTGGCAGATGGTCGTATCATAGCTGAAAACCGGGTGATGACACAAGTGTCATTTTCATTTTAATATTTTTAATGAGTGTTATAATGAATCTATACAAAGCGGTTTTCATTATGTCCAATTTCTAATTTGCTTTCGCCTTGAGTAACAGACGGATTTAGATTTTTCTGTCTTAAAAAATAACATGGTTACTTCTGCATTTTCCTAAAGGCGAAATGTGCTAACTAGCCATGCTTATTAAATCGGTCAACTCACGTTGATTCACCACACCTAATTTTGTATAAATTCTATTTTTATACGTAGACACTGTAGACGGTTTGATGGCTAATAGTCTGGCAATTTCAATTAGGGGTACTCCGTTACGAAGAAAAGCTAGAACGGAACGTTCGCGTTCCGAAAATTTTTCGAACAACCATTGACCCGATGCATGATCTGGATATTGAATGTTAGATTCAGTTTTTTTTAAATAGTTGGGGGCACTGCTACATTCTAAAAATCTTATTAGAGCATCCTTAATGTAGTCTAAGCTAGAACGTACATTGATAAATGCATCTGCTCCGGCCTCTATTAATCTGGATGCAAATATTTTTTCAGCGTAATTTGAGAATAACAATATCCTGAGCTCTGGTTTTATGCTTTTAAACTTGGTGATGGCTGCAATAGAATGGTCTCCACACATATCTGTATTTAAAATCAGTATGTTTATATCTTCATTCCTAAGAAGACTACAGACTTGATGGTGGTTACTAGCCTCAAATACTCCAATATCTGATTTGATACTTTTAACCAGATTAATTGATCCAAAACGTACTACTCCCTGGCTATCTGCAAATATTGCGTTCATAATGATGGTGGTTAAGTGGGTTCTGTAAAAGCGCAGCATTGTGATCCGATTGTATTGCTACTTCGAAAGACCTATGTATGATAGCTTTTTCTGTGAACATATTTTGTAATTGTAGGTTAGTTTATTAGCTCTAGTGAATGACTATTCTGAAATAAAAAACTGAATACTTTTGTCGAAAAGAAATAGTTAGCTTTTGCCGTATCCTAGATTCTCGATACCTTTTAAATGGTCGTTGTCATAGCATGTGTAAAGAGAAACACCAATACGAGACGCTACTGGTGGGTTTTGGTTCTGTTGATTCTGATTCATAAAATTTACCTTTTATAATTAAATATTTGTTAATAATTTCTTGATGTTAAAACACACATTTTTTATCTAATAATTCCTATTGTTAAGAATAAAAAATATCAGTTTCCAGACCTCTCTGGGATAAAACGCTTAATTCGCACGACATCAGTCGCTTGCGTATTTCATTATTAGCCGTTACTATTTGGATATAACGGATCATAGGTGCGATATTAGCTTGCTTTATAATGTAATATTACTGTCTTTAAGACAGTTGTTAATAAAAGTTGGGGCTGATATTTTTTTTTGTAGACAAAACGCTACAAGGTTTTTATTGTGAGGGGAATTATGATATTTGTTTCAACCTGATGTATTTAGTGAAAAATGTGCAATTTTATAGCAGATTACTTGAAAAAATGTGTTTTATGGACTTTTTTAAGTAGAATGTGATTTTGTTTGCGTCATCATTTATCGCATCATATCTTATCGACAACAACACAGATTGTAACGAAGAAAACCGATGGATAGAATGTATGAGCAAACTACATCAATATGAGCTACCTATGAGCGCTCTTGAAGCAACTATTTCGTAGGTGCACGAAAAGTTGTGTCGCATCGATTCAAATCTTCTGTAAATGAGCGTGAAATATACATACGGTTGCTCGTGCTACGGAGTATACTGCTCTGTAGTACGAGTACCAGCTTTGTAATACAAACCCGCTAATGCTTTTTGATACTCTGCTACAAGATTTTCGCGCTGGCGCTGCATATCTATGAGTGTGGTCTCCCGGTTATTGATGATGAATAAGGTGCTTTCTCCCAGCTCAAATTTCTGCAATTCGCCTGCCAGTAAAACCTCTTGATTGGCGATACTCTTTACTTGTAGTCTCAGTTGCTGTGTATACGCTGTGAGATCGTTATAGGTAGTATTGATATCATTGCGGATATTACGCCCTAAGATTACTTGATCGTAACGGAGCTGATCTTGCTGAATGCGCACTTCTCGTAATTTTCCACGCTCACCGCGCAAGAAAAGTGGGAAAGCAAAGGACATTCCCAGCTTATAATTGCCCCAGTTAAAGTCGTAAATGGATGGTATAGATTCACCGAAGTTGCGTCGGCTCGAAATTAGAGTTCCCGAAATATCCAACCGTGGCTTCAACATTTCGCGCCTGTATCGTTCTTCGATGCTCAGCTGTAGCCCTTTACTTTCTAACATTAACAATTCTGGATGTTGTTGTTCAGCCACTTCCAATAACTGCGATAAAAGTTGGGCATCAGCTGCTAAATCACTGATGTTTACGGCAGATGGTCGGGCTCGATCTGGTAACTCCACCGGTAGCTCTTCTGCATTCCAAAGATGATTGGATAAGATCAATTTTCTGTTGCGAAATTCGATGGCATATTTAGCTAATTGCATCTCTCGCTCTTGTAATGTAATAGCCGCTTCGACGGAGTCGATCGGTGGGCGATCTCCCAGAACAGTTTGTGCGCTAATGGCGCGAAATCGTGTGTCGGCTAGGCGAACTCCTTCTTCGAGCAATCGAAATTGCCGGTAGGCATAATACCAATCCCAGTAATCTGATACTGCTTGATACCAAAGACCATTAATTTGACGAACTTGGTCTGCCTCGGCATATTCCACCATGGCGCGCGCTTGCTTCAAGGTGTTTCTGCGACTATCAATTAGCAACCCTTGCCCCAGTGGAATGCTCAGACCGATACCAGAAAGACCATTATTAGATGTGCGACTTTGTGGATTGGTAAACATGCCTACATTACGATCATAACCTACCTTCAAATCAGCGCCCGCTAACCATAATGGTACTTTTAGTTCGCTGCTCCAGTCATTGTAATAATCCGTTTCCCCGAAATACTTATTCTGAAAATCAGCGTACAATGCTGGGTCAAATTTGCCTAATGCTTGCGTTACTGAAGCACGTGCCGACTCGCTTAATAAGTTAATTTGCTTTAAAACCGGGTGATTGCTGAATAAGAAATCTTCCAAATCTTGCAATGAAAATTCTTCCGTCAAAGATGCGGTAGTATCTGTCTGGCCGTAGGCCACAAAGCGAGCAGATGACGACATGCCAATAAGGATGAGTAGTATCAGTCTAATCATGATTATTGAAATTAATCTAAGGCGTGTCCGCCTTGTTCTTGTTCCAAACTAGGTGGAAAACCATTAAGTTGTCGCCAGATCTCATACCATAGTGGCACTGGGCCTAAGATAATCCGTGCATATACACCAGAGCCTACGCGTAACTGTATTGGCCAATCATCATCACCTTGAGGTACAGGTTGCGCTGGACGGATAAGCACGCGATATTTACCATTTTGGCTACTAACTTTGTCAATCACGGTCACACTTCCTGCGAATGTGCCCACAGCAACCGATGGCCATCCGGAAAATTGAATAGAAGGCCATCCGTCAAACTGAAGGCGTGTATCATTCTCTAACCCAATGAGCGGTACATCCATTGCATTTACGTAGATCTCGGCAGCCAGAACTGGTTTTTTGGATTGTAATGTAGCGACCGATTCACCTTCTTTGATTGTTTCTCCGATACCAGCCTTCAATGTTTTGACAATAAAACCATCTTGTGGTGCACGCACCACATACAATCCGCGGCGTACGTCAATATTGGCGATCTCATTTCTTAATTTCGAGATATCACCTCGTGCAGACGCCTTAGTAGATAGGGCCGATCCCAAATCTGATTGTGCTTTGGCCAAAGATTCATTATACCGCGCACGAATATTGTTCAATTCAATCTTGGAATTGATATAAGCTTGACGAGAATTGGATAATTTATTTTCTGCACTAATCACTTTGGCGCGATCGTTCTGTAAGTTCAATCGACGCGTCTCTATATCTGTTAGCGAAAACAAGCCATCACGATAGCCTTGCTCATAGCGCTCTAGTCTTGCTACGCTGGTTTCTAGAAAACTCTTGGTGGCCACAAGATCGGCACTGTCAATTTTTACGACGTTTCGCGCTTGTTCAACGGAGTTTGTTGCCGATTCCAATTGATATTGAAGCCCATTTCTCAATGCTGCGATCTGTGCTTCTGTCGCGATCATTTTCTGATCTGCAGCATCTTCGCTACTGCGTTTGGCTTCGAGTTGTTCGTCTAATCTAAGGGGTAATTCAGGGTCGAAATACATTTGTGCAATCTCGGAAACCACTAAAAGCGTATCTCCTTTTTTGACTTCGTCGCCATCTTTTACAGCCCAATGCTCGATTCTCCCGCCAATTTGGTTTTGGATAGTTTGAGGGCGGTCTTCCGGCCTCAGCGCAGAAATGGTGCCTCGCCCAGGAATCGTTTGCCGCCAAGGCAAGAACAATAATGCTAAGAATATAACGCCTGCGACCATGAGTACGCGTCCAATAAATATAGGGCCGCGGTTTGGGATCAGTTTCTCCTCGCTTTCTTTGGTTAAGTCGTGCCAGTTAACGACTTTAGGATCTACAGGTCTCAATCTAGTAGCCATAAGGTACAGCGTCCTCCTCTAACGCCAAATCTGTTACTGCACCTAGTTTTACACTACCCGTGAGCATGTCGAAAATCGTGTTTAGATTGGTGAAAAGCTTCTCGATAGCATAGCCTACTTGTACGATAAGTACTTCGGCAGCCACAAATTGTCCAAAGGTCATTTGTCGCTCTACGACAAAGTAGGATCCGAGCAAAAGCATAGATCCAAACAATAAGGTTCTTAGTATAAGGGAAGCACTAAAGAAGCGTTTAAGGATTCGAAAATGAGAATTTCGAGCGGTAAGATACTTACCCGTAATCATATCCGTGTCGGTAATGATTTCTTGCATTTTCGCTTTATCTCCTCGATATTCCTCGATATTAGCGGCCACATTTTCGAGATAAGCTACCGTCTCATACTTATGTTCCGATTCTTGTATGCTCGCACTTAGTCCATTACGATAATAAATAGCGATTACGATCGCAATAAGTGCGATAACGACTACACTAAGCACGATAAACAACGGGTGATAGAATGATAATAGCACCAAACTAGAGAAGATGGTCACCGCAGCAGCAATCAAATCGATTAATAATTTGATAATTCCTTTTTGAATCACAATGACATCGAAAAAACGATTCACTAATTCGACCGGATTTTTGTCTTCCAATTCCGAGGGTTGAATACGGGGTAAACGATAGGCAAACTCCAAAGAAGAACGTAGGAAAATTTTCTGTTCCAAATATTCTACTAAACTTAGCTGTCCTATCAATAGCAAGCCCGCCACGACGACACCTGTCAATACGAAAGCGATCAATATATAAGTCGAGCTGTACATGGCGCCGTTTGTCAAAAAGTTGAATACAGCAGATATTCCCAATGGTATGCTCAGACTAAATACGCCGATCACCACGGCGTATAAAAATATGTAATTGATGGTTTTCCGTTCTGGATGCAATAGCCTAAATAGCCTTTGCATCGGAGTAGGAGCTCCAGGTTTACTAGCCATAATTAGTAAATAAATAAAATGTTGTCAATCCCTTCTAATCGTGAAGAACCCTTTTCTGAATAGATGTAGCGATCATACAGAAGGTTCAGACTTTGCTTATTAAAGCAGTTCAGCATGTTACAAAAATAAAAATAAGATTAGAAATCTATCATTAAAGGGCCTGAACTTTGCGAATTATTGAAAATTTGACATTAATATTGGGAAATTTCTATTTGCCAAGGAATGTTTTGATTTTGTTAAATACATTTTCCATGTCTGGCGTAGAAATACTGTCTTTCACGCTATCATATGTGATGATTTCATGATCTACATTGTAAACAATCAGTCGTTTGGCAAACGCTTCTGCCTGACTAATTGGATATTTAGAGTTATTTGTGTCATGAATGATTAAAAATGATGGGCTCTTCGAAGAAATGTAATGAATAGGTGACGCATTTTCGTAAAGAGAAACTTGATTATGAGGGGCTTCCCCAATGTAAGCTTGTAAAGTGTATTTCATAGCAGGAGTAGCTTCATTATGTATAGCCAATAGATCAAATGCGCCAGAAAAAGCAATGCTGCCTTTTACTCGTGTTGATGTTTCTGCGCTCTTGAGCGCAAACAAGGTAGCCAATTGTGCGCCAGACTCTAAACCAGCCATGTAAGTATCTGTGGAGATCTGATAGGTATTTGCTTGCTCGTAAATGAAGTCCATCGCTTGCAAAATATCCATTTCAGCATCTTTTGCCGTTATGCTATTACTACCTGTAGCTAGACGGTGATTTAATGTGAATAAAGCATAATCTGCAAAATAAGCCTTCAATAGACCCACAGAATTATCATCAAGACCAACATCATCTTTATCGCCCGATGACCAATCCCCGGCATGCACGTATACAATTAATTTGGTATGATCTACGCTTCGTTTTGCCGGCAAGTATACGTCCATGCTTTGCAATGTATGTTCACCATATTTGACGTTGCGCAAAACCAGATCCTGATCCACGGGGTAATAGGCTATTACTTCCTCTTTTGTACAAGAAGTAATCAGGAATATGGTAGCAAATACAAGTAGTAGCGCACTTTTCATTGTGTTCAGGTCGAAACATAAAGCGTTGAATACGCTGTGTATCGAAACCTAAGTTACATGAAAAATATGAGATATGCAATTCAGGATTAGGTGGTTAGCTTAAAAAAAGTGCAAACGGATTGTTATCAACGACTTGCTGTCGGCAAGTTCATTGATACATCCGAGCGGTAGATGTTTGTTTTATTGTGCTGGGCTAGAATTGAAGGTGTTTTACCGTCAACCCGTTATTTATTAGCTGTTTGAGCGCGTCAATGCCTATGGTCATATGCTTCTCTACATATTTGGCAGTGACTGATACGTCTGACTGTGCCGTTTTTACGCCTTCGGGAATCATGGGCTGATCCGATACGAGTAGTAATGCGCCGGTGGGAATCTTATTGGCGAAGCCTACGCTAAATATGGTAGCAGTCTCCATATCCACACACATGGCACGAATCGCTTTTAGGTATTTCTTAAATACTTTATCGTGCTCCCACACCCGTCGGTTGGTAGTGTACACCGTGCCAGTCCAATAATCGGAAGAGTGGTCACGAATCGTAGTCGAGATCGCCTTTTGCAATGCAAAGGCTGGTAACGCTGGTACTTCTGGTGGGAAATAATCATTCGAGGTTCCTTCTCCACGGATGGCCGCAATAGGCAGTACTAAATCTCCAATGTTATTATTCTTCTTCAAACCACCTGCTTTCCCTAAAAATAACACTGCCTTTGGTTTGATCGCCGATAACAAATCCATGATGGTGGCCGCCATTGGGCTTCCCATTCCAAAATTGATGATCGTGATGCCGCCAGCGGTACAAGTCTGCATTGGTTTGTCCAGACCAAGAATAGGGGCGTGGTCGTTCATTTCGGAAAATATCTTCACGTAATTAGAGAAGTTCGTCAGCAATATATACTCGCCAAACTCTTCTAACGGTCTACCGGTGTATCTTGGCAGCCAGTTGATGACAATGTCCTCTTTGCTTTTAAGTCCGGGAATGACCGGTGAATTTTCAAGTTTTGATTTTTTGGTTTTGCTCATAGAGTCCTTTCATTTTTAAAAATATGATGTGAATAAAAACCCCCGCACTAGGGCGAGGGTTGAATGTCTTAAGCGACTTGCATCTTTTTGATATCCGATTTGGCTATCTTCTTCTTTGCGTAGTCGAGCGTGACATGTAACGTTTTCTCGCTTTCGTATTCTTTGCTGGTCGGTATTTCAAACATAGCATCGAGCATGATCGCTTCGCAAATACTTCGCAGTCCACGTGCTCCGAGCTTGAATTCCCAAGCTTTTTCGACAATGAAATCGAAAACTTCCGGCTCGAATTCTAGTTCGATGCCCTCGTATTCGAACAGTTTCGTGTACTGTTTCGTTAATGCGTTTTTAGGCTTCGTAAGGATACTCAACAAGGTTTCCTTATCCAATGGATCTAGATAGGTTAGTACCGGCAAGCGACCGATCAACTCTGGAATCAATCCGAAGTTCTTGAGATCCTGTGGCGTAATATACTTGTACAGGTTCTTCAAATCGATGTCTTGCTCATCATCCTTCATCTTGTAACCTACGGTCTGCGTACGCAAACGGTCGGCAATCTTCTTTTGGATACCATCAAAAGCACCACCACAGATAAATAGGATATTACTCGTGTTTACCGAGATCATTTTTTGATCGGGGTGTTTACGTCCGCCTTGCGGTGGTACATTAACATTCGTGCCTTCAAGTATTTTTAATAAAGCTTGCTGTACACCTTCGCCAGATACATCACGTGTGATGGAAGGATTGTCGCTCTTCCGCGCAATCTTGTCGATCTCATCAATGTAGATAATACCGCGCTCGGCTGCTGCCACATCGTAATCTGCGGCTTGCAACAATCGTGTAAGTATGCTCTCCACATCTTCGCCCACGTAACCTGCTTCTGTTAATACCGTGGCATCTACAATGCAGAATGGTACATTAAGAATTTTGGCAACGGTTTTGGCTAAAAGCGTTTTACCAGTACCGGTCTCGCCGACGACTATTAAGTTCGATTTTTCGATCTCGATCTCATCTGGATCCACCCGTTGATTTAATCTTTTGTAGTGATTGTATACCGCTACAGAAATTACTTTCTTCGCATCATCTTGTCCAATGACATATTGATCAAGATGCTCCTTGATCTCTACCGGTTTGATCAGCTTCAAGACCGTTTGCAAGTTTTTGCTCTTGCGTTGTTTTAGTTCTTCGGCGAGTATTTCGCTAGCCTGTTGTACACATCGATCGCAGATATGTGCGCCATCTCCGGCGATCAGCATCTGTGCCTCGCTTTTGCTTATACCGCAGAAAGAACAATGTATATCTTTTTGGTTCGACTTACTCATCTTTTTATTTAATTTCCTTTTTTGGCATCAAAATCTCATCGATCATACCATATTCTTTGGCTTCTGCCGAACGCATCCAGTAATCGCGATCCGAGGATTTCTCGACCCAGTCATACGTTTGTCCAGAGTGCTCTGCGATAATTTTGTATAGTTCTTCTTTCAACTTCAACATCTCTCTCAAGTTGATCTCCATATCAGAAGCCACACCTTGTGCACCACCAGAAGGTTGGTGAATCATCACGCGCGAATGGCGCAATGCCGCACGTTTTCCTTTCGCTCCAGCTACCAATAATACGGCTCCCATAGAAGCTGCCATACCAGTACAAATGGTCGCGACGTCTGGCGCGATATATTGCATGGTGTCATAAATACCCAAGCCTGCATAGACACTACCACCTGGTGAATTGATGTATATCTGTATGTCGCGTTGCGCATCTGTAGATTGCAAAAACAACAACTGCGCTTGTACAATGTTTGCCACTTGATCATTAATGGCATCGCCTAAGAAGATGATACGATCCATCATCAGACGAGAAAAAACATCCATTTGTGCGACGTTCATCTGACGCTCTTCAATAATGTAAGGCGTAAGATTGGTCGGGATATTGCTTTCTACACGACCTATGAAACTATCAACATGTTGGCTGCCTATACGATGATGCTTGATAGCATATTTTCTGAATTCGTTTTTATCAATATTCATATTCTTAACCTTTATCGGAATATTTGTGTTTTTTAAATTACGTATTATTTTCTGTTTTTACACACTTGGACTGATGCTTTTAAAATTGGGGAGCTCCTCCAAAAAAGTGAAATTCTTACGATCGAAGTCTATAGTACAATAATAATGCTCAATTCCATTACTGACTAAAAGTAATGGAATTTTGTGAACTTTATTATAATTCGCTATTTGATAAAAAGTTTTTTCGGAAATTTTGACAGTCGGAGCCTTAAACTCTGCCAACAAAATTTTCGAACCTGCCTTGTTATAAATAAGCAAGTCGCTTCGTTTTTGCAAGGTGTTCAGCACCAATCCGCCTTCCGTTTGCATGAGGCTTTTGGGGTAGTTCTTGTGGGTATATAGGTAGTGAATCCAATGTTGTCGTACCCATTCTTCTGGTGTGAGCACTATTTTTTTCTTCCTGAGCTCATCATACACATAGGTGCAATTCTCTCCTTTGGTAAGTTTTAATGAGCAGGGAGGAAGATTAAGTGGAATAGGTGCGAACATTTGCAAAAATACGGATAAACGGAGAAATCTACAACCGGATGGTTTGTGGTTAGCAGGCCGAGAAAAAGTTGTATTTTCGTACAGTGGATGTTAAAGCAATTTTAGGAGATATAAAACGCAAGCAGTACAGTCCCGTGTATTTGCTGCATGGAGATGAATCGCATTTTATTGATGTCGTGTCCGACGCTCTGGAAGATACCGTGCTGAATGATGCGCAAAAGGGATTTGACCAAACCATCTTGTATGGGAAGGAAACTGACTTTATGACGATCATCAATGTCGCGAAACGCTACCCGATGATGAGTGATTATCAGCTCGTACTGGTCAAGGAAGCGCAAAACTTAAAGTGGAAAGACGATGACCTGCTCCAAAAATATTTAGAAGCCCCAACGCCGACTACTATTCTGGTATTGGCACATAAGTATGGCTTGGTCGATAAACGGAAGAAAACCTATAAACTGCTGGATAAAGCCGGTGTTGTGCTGGAGTCTAAGAAACTCTATGATGATAAGGTAGCTCCTTGGATCGCTGAACAGTTTCAATCAGTAGGACGGAAAATACACCCACAGGCTTCGGCCTTGATGGCCGATTACTTGGGTACTGATCTTTCGAAAGTGGCCAATGAAATCGAAAAGCTCTTGCTGAATGTCCCTCTGGAAAAGGAAGTAACCGCAGAGGACATAGAACGAAATATCGGCATTAGTAAAGACTTCAACGTGTTTGAACTGAACACGGCGCTGACAAAAAAAAATGTATTCAAAGCTTTTCAGATTGTAGATTACTTTGCTGCTAATCCTAAATCTAACCCAATTCCGGTTGTGATTGGGTCGTTAGGTAGTTATTTTACCAAAGTATTGAAGTACCATTATCTGCCCGACAAATCTTCGCAAGCAGCGGCCAAGGAACTGGGCGTACATCCATTTTTTACGAAAGATTATGAGTTGGCGGCGCGTCATTACTCACGCCGAAAGACCTTCGATGTGATCAACGTGCTGAAGGATTATGACCTGAAGTCTAAAGGTATGCATGTAGGGCCAAATACCACACCGGGTGAACTGTTGCGCGAGCTGGTGTATAAAATATTGCATTAAGCCAAAATCAATGGGATGCCCAAGATATGAGAAATAGACTTTCATGGACGCTGTTGTTTAGCCTTTTGGTGCTGACCGCGTCAGCACAGACTTACTACTATTCGCAATTTCAGCTGGGTGGGCAATTTGGTGTGCGCAATCCGGGGTACGATGGCACTTTCAATGGTTATGCGGCACATTTTATCTTTGGATTAAACCTAAACGAGCGCGCTTTTGTCGGACTTGGTGTGGGCAATGAAACCTTCCGCGGCTCGTGTCAAAGTACAGATGCTACTGATCGAACGGCAGTTCGTCGCGATTATGATACCTATTTAATGCCTTTATTTATTGATGCGCGAATACCGGTGTCCTATCTCAGCGATCACTCTTGGATTGGGCTTTTAGGAAATGCTGGGTATGCACCACGCATAGGTCCGGTCTACGATCGCGGCTTTTTGTTTCGCGGCGGTTTGCTGTATGTATACGAAACGATGAGCAGGGCGAATTACACGATTTCGGCTTCTTACGGCTACCAAGAGTTGAATCGAAATGCGTTTGATCTACAGCGCAACTTTCAACATCAGCACTTGAGTATTTCTGTCGGGTTGATGTTGAAGTAGTAAAAAAATACCCAGCAAAGCTTCAGATTTGCTGGGTAGACTTAAATATTAACTTAGGCAAGGAACAGCGCTAAATCTGTCCTTTTTTACACTTAATGTGCACTTAGTTTACTTTTCTTTTCCTCGTCATAACCTGCTTCTAGTTCGGCTAATTTCTTTTTACCGTATGCAAGGCGTGTGATTATCACGAATAATACGGGTACTATAAATATAGCCAAAACGGTAGCTGCGGCCATACCACCAAAAACTGTCCAGCCGATCGTTTGTCGAGAAACAGCTCCGGCACCAGTAGATATCATTAATGGAATAATTCCGAGAATAAAGGCTAAGGATGTCATCACAATAGGGCGTAGACGTAGCTTAACAGCATCTAATGTGGCCTCGATCAGGTTCATGCCGATGTCCACACGTTCCTTAGCAAACTCTACAATTAGAATAGCATTTTTTGCTGCCAAACCAATAATGGTAATCAATCCGATCTGCGCAAAAATGTTGTTTTCGATGCTTGGCAGTAGTGTAAGTGCCAAAATAGATCCAAAAACTCCCAGCGGTACCGAAAGTAAGATCGAGAATGGTACCGACCAGCTTTCGTACAGTGCGGCTAGTAAAAGGAACACGAAGATTATACAGAGGGCAAACACCATGATGGTCTGCGATCCGGACTCTTTCTCTTGCAAAGAAGCTCCTGCATAACCGTACGAATAGCCTTCGGTTAGTACTTCTTGTGCGACTTCTTCCAACGCATTGAGCGCTTGTCCAGAACTATAACCTATTGCTGCGTCACCCATTACTTCGATCGAGCGATACAAATTGAAGTGGCTGACCATCGCCGGAGCTTGAACCAGTTCGTAGGACACTAGCGTAGAGATGGGTACAGGCAAACCTTGCTCATTCTTAACATATAGTTTTTTGAGATCTTCGATTTGCATTCTGTATGTTGTGTCCGCTTGAGATACCACTCTAAAATTACGTCCGTAAAGTGTAAAGTCATTGATATAGCTACTCCCCATGTAGGCCGATAAGGTAGTGTAGATACTCGAGATCGTTACACCCATTGCTTTCGCCTGCTCTCGCTTTACTTCTAGCTTATAATTAGGCGTATTTGTATTGAAAAGGGTATAAGCACGTGCGATCTCTGGTCTCTGATTTGCAGCAGCAATAAATTTGCGCGTCATCGCTTCGAAATCTTTGATGTCGGTACTTCGCTCATCTTGTATCATGATAGAAAAACCACCGGCCGAACCTAACCCTGGTATAGGAGGCGGTGTAGCAGCCATGACGCTAGCCTTATTGTATTTAGAAAACATGGCCATCACTTTTTCTAACACATCGTTATTCGTGACCGTTCGCTCGTTCCAAGGTTTCAGAAAGACGAAAAATGAACCATTATTAGGCTTCGCCGCACGATTCAAAATATTCATGCCCGAGATTTGCGTCATATATTGTATCTCGGGTATAGAATCGGTGATACGCTTTTGTATTTCCTCTAAAACCACATTTGTCCGAGCATTCGCAGAACCCTCTGGAAGCGTAATACCAATGAAGAATGAGCCATTATCTTCTTTTGGGATGAAACCAGTCGGTTTTTCAGCAAACATAAAACCAGTACCGACAAATATGCAGACCAGTATAATAAGTATTAGGGGAGTGGCTTTAATGGATTTTTGAACTCCCTTAGAATATTTATGTGTGACACTTTCGAACCATACGTTGAATTTGTAAAATAAACGATTCAGTCCTTTTGCATCTTTGCTTATCGCCGAGGGCTTCAGCATAATAGAACAAAGGGCGGGCGTAAGTGTCAGTGCGATAAAGGCTGATAACAATACAGATACAGCAATAGTTATGGCAAACTGCTGATACAATTGACCTAACATCCCTGGAATAAATCCTACTGGGATGAATACGGCGGCTAAAATCAAACCGATTGCTATGTTGCACCGCTTCGACCACCACGATGGCATCATCCACCACAATTCCAATAGCCAATACGAAGGCTAGCATGGTGAGGTTATTGATGGAGAATCCAAATAAATTGAAGAAGATAAACGTACCGATGATAGAGACAGGAATAGCAATTACAGGGATCAATGTGGCTCGCCAACTTTGTAAGAAGAAGAACACAACTACCGTCACTAAGATCAAAGCCTCTACCAACGTATGTAAAACAGATTCAATGGAAGCGTCTACAACGGAAACCGTTTCATAACTCACTACATAATCTACGTCGTTCGGAAATGATTTTTTCAATTGCTCCAAAGCGGCATATATACCGTCTGCTGTTTCTACGGCGTTACTACCAGGCATTTGGTTTATCATCATACCACTAGATGTAGTACCATTCACTTTTGTCGTCACGTTGTACATGAATTGGCCAAGCTCAACACGAGCCACATCTTTCAGTAAAACAAGCGATCCGTCCGCATTCGTTTTGATGATAATGTCTTCAAAATCTTCTTCTGTACTCAAATCACTATCCGTCACGATGGAATACTCGAAAACTTGTGAAGACAATTGTGGTTTACCGCCGACACTTCCACCCGGTATTCTTGAATTCTGCTCTTGAATCGCCGCGCTCACATCTTCTGGAGTAATTCCTAAGTTGGATAATTTATTGGCATCCAGCCAAACGCGCATAGCAAATGGTTGACCAAATGCCATCACATCACCCACACCTTTGACCCGCAAAATAGCTTCTCGCACGTATAGGTACGCATAGTTAGCCAAAAACTTGGGGTCGCGTGTGCCTTTCGGTGAAATCAGGTGCACCATCATCAATACGTCGGGATTGGCTTTTCTAGTGATAACTCCGAGTCTTCGTACGGTTTCTGGCAATACGGGTTCTGCAATACCCACGCGGTTCTGTACATCTAGTGTTGCAATGTCGATATCAGTACCTACTTCAAATGTTACTGTTATACGAGATGAACCATCTGACGTACTGTTTGACGACATGTAGAGCATGCCTGGCGTTCCGTTGATCTGACTTTCGATCGGTGTCGTCACTGTTTGCTCTACAGTCTGCGCATCAGCGCCTGTATATGTTGCCTGTACACTTACTGTTGGTGGTGCGATATTGGGATACTGACTAATCGGTAGCGTTATGATAGAGATCACTCCGATAATACAGATCAGTATGGATATTACCATCGCGGTAACAGGTCTTCGTATAAATACTTCTGAAATCATATTTCTTTCTTAAATAGAGATTGATTTACTTCTTATCAACCGATAGTTTGTCGCCTTCGGATACACCTTCTGCACCGTCTACAATAACTTGATCACCCGCCTTAAGTCCACTCAATACCACTACTTTGTCATCGAACTTGGTGCCCAGTTGTATTCCGTTAAATACAGCAGTACTGCTGTCGCTTACAGTGTAGACACTTGTTGCACCTAATTGCTCTAATACGGCACGTAGCGGGATGACTAATTGTTTTTCTTGCGATGTGTTTGCCAAACGCATCGTAAGATTCATACCGGCGCGCAAACGGTTATCAGCATTGGTAAAACTAGCGCGCACACGTAGTGTACCGGTCGTACGATCTACGCTGCGGTCAACCACAGCTATCTTTCCTGACTCTGGATATATGCTGCCGTCGGGCATACGAATGTGAATTTCATCTTGGCTCCCCGTTCTTTGCAACTCCAAAATACGATCAATATCTATTTCATTGATTTGAAACTCAACCGCTATCGGACTGCTTGTAGAGATCACATTCAGCAGCGTATTACCCGCATTCACGTAAGCACCATGCCGTACCTGCGATATGCCTATGGTTCCAGAAAATGGCGCATAGATTGTGGAACGGCGTAAGTTTGTACTCGAAGTTTCATAAGCTGCTTTAGCGGCTTGTACTTGGGCTCGTTGATTGTTCACATCTGTGGCAGCGTAATCTAGCGTTTGGCGAGCAATTGCATCGTTTTCTGCTAGTTTCTCATAGCGTTTAAGATCTTTCTGAACACGGTCATATTCCGACTCCGCAATGGCCACATTTGCTTTAGCTTGCTCCACTTCCGCACTATAACGAGTACGGTCGATCTCATAAAGCATTTGTCCCTTCGTCACGAATGCACCATCGCTTACTGCAATGTTGGTAATATATCCAGAAACCTCTGCCAGAAGCTCCGTTTCTTGTAGCGGAACGACGAAGGCAGGATACTCTTGATATCCCGTCACGATTTGCTCTTCTACTGGAAGAACATTCACATTACGCTCAGATGCGGCGCCTTTAGCTGCTTCTTTGTTATTGCTACCACAAGACTGCCAAGTCACGGTTGACCCGATTAATAGCAGAAAGTATATCGTCTTTTTATTCATTTTCTGATTTGGTTATTGAATTTGGATATTGCCAAGTGCTCGTTCTACATCAATTTTGCTTGCAAGCAAGAGATACAATGCGTTCAAATAATTTAGCTGACTAGTGCGTAAGTCTGTCTCGGAGGTCATTAACTCCAAGTAAGTTTTGATGCCTTCATCGTACTGGAGCTTTATGATATCATAAACTTCTTTTGAGATCGTCACATTCTCCCGACTTACTTTCCACTCGTTCATATAGGCTCTGTAATTTGTAATAGCTTCAGAATGTTCAGCAGCAATAACATTTTTCATGTCGGCCATATCCCATTCTAATTGCTGTTCTTGCAGTTGAGATTTGCGAATTTCGTGTTGCCTTCTGAATCCCTGAAATACTGGGATGGATAGATTGAGACCTACCGACGACTGTGGAAATCCTCTACGATACAAATTGCTAAACTCACTGTTGAAATAATTCAGTTGGTAGTTAGCTACAGCATTAATCGTAGGTAAAAACTGCCACTTTTGAAATTGAGTATTGAGCTCTTGCTCTCGTTTCATGTTAGTTATTTGGCGGTACTCGATCCGGCGTTCTTCGTTTAAGACCTCAGTGGTATCTAATAGTACTTTTGCCTCTAAATCTTCTTTGTTTAATGACAAATCTAGCGGGTAAGAGGGGGGTAATGCCAGTAGCTGTTTTAGAAAATCATATTTATATTTTCTAAATTCATGCGTTCTTTTGAGTTCTGCCTGTGAGTTGTTCAAAGAGATTTGTGCTCGTTTGTAATCTGTCTTGTCGACTATGCCTACCTCATATTGCGCGTGCGCATCGGTGTACTGACGCTTAATTCGAATAATATCTTCTTGAATAATTCGTATTTGTTCCTCGGTGGTAAGGATATCAAAATAAGCTTTACTGACATCAACCACAGCACTAATCTTTTCTTCTTCTACAGTTTGTTTGTATCGCTCGCGAATGATACTGGCAGATCGAGATGCAAGCATCAACTCGGGATTGAGTATAGCTTGGGTTGCTTGCGCGCCAATATTACTGGTGTTTTGCTGCCCCATCTGGATAAGGCGATCGTCAATAATAGCCGTTGGGATTTGCAAGAAGTGGTTAACTGTTCCACTGGCGATTACTTGCGGAAAATAACCAGATAACGCGGACTTGATTTCTTTCTCTCCGATTTCCACACCTAGGTGCGCTCGTCTAATGGTGATTCTATTTTCTAAGGCATAATCAAGCAGTTCCTCCAATGTCGGAGTTGAAGATAATGTAGCGGTAGTTTGCTGCCCATAAACTACGATTGATGTAGCGCTGAAGCATATCGCTAAGATGAAATATTTTAATGCGCAGCTCATAAAATTTCTTTTTTAAGTGATTTCCAAACAAGTTCTACCATTTCATCTAGTTGCGCTTGGTCAATTGTCGCTTTTCCAAAAATAATTGATTTGACATAAGATACGGCTACCCCCGTAAACGCAGCATTTAGTATCTGTAAGCTCGTATCTTTTAACTGATTTAGCTGGACACCACAGGTTAGGAAGCTTTGTATATTCATAGACCCGTCACCACATTGCTGTTGTTTCCTTACACGTTCCATTTCATGAAATGGGGAAGAGTAAAATTGATTCATGAATCGAAAGTAAATGGGGAAATCGGTATTAAATTGCACAAAACGCTTCCATACTATCTTAAAGTCCCGCTCGTAATGATCTTTGTCTGCAATTATTCCGTTGAAAATATGTCCCATTAATTTGGCTTTGCAGTATGCAAACAATTCCATAATCAAAGCTTCTTTAGAATCAAAGTAGTGATATATGGTGCCAACTGATATTTTTGCCTGTTGTGCAATTTGGCTCATCGGCGTACCGTGGAAGCCGTAGTCTTGTAAAAGAGCTAATGTACTCTGAAAAATAGCCTCTTTTTTGTCTGTAGATTGAACGTTCATTTGATGGTTTCAAATGTAGGTATTTTAACTACAGGTTGATTGTCAAAATCTCGTTATACTTGTTCGATAGAAATGATTCGAATCCTAGAGAATCACTTACTGCCGGTTAAAAGTAGGTTTACTTATTTATTTTGCCTAAAGAAATGGATTTTTTGACTTCTTCCAGACTATATTTTTCTTTTGCGTCGCCAAATCGCAGCGTCACGTAAGTGAGTACGTAAGCGATATCTACATCAGTGAGATCGGGTATGCCAGGCATGACCTCAGAGAAATATTGATTAGATATTTTAATGGAGTCTTTTATTCCGAAGCGGACTATTCTTGGAAGTAGATCCCGATTATCCTTGAGATAATCGGGATCTGTCAATGGCGGATAAAGTTTACCCAGTCCTTCACCTTGCGAACCATGACAGTTTTGACAGTGTGCGCGATATACTTTTTCGCCATTGGTTACATATTGCATCGTTTTGATATCGTATGTAGACTGGCAACTATGTGCCAGCTGTAACACTACTATCAATGCACTCATCAGTGTAAGTACGGTGGCGATATGTCGCATTAAGAACTTGGGTTTTGTTCTTCTAATAATATTTTAAGATCAGCTTGCAATTTACTTACTTGCTCATCATCTGTACCATCGTATGCTCCTCTTATACGGCGATCTTTATCAATTAATACGAGGTAACCTTGATGATCGTAACCGCCCGGGGCATTCGCGTCCTCTGCTGTGTATACCAAATACTTTTCGGACATTCCATAAATATCGGCTTTGCTACCATTCACAAATTGCCACTGATCATTGTCTACTCCCAGTTTAGTAGCATATGCTTTTAATATATGCGGTTGATCGTATTTGAAATCGATGCTGTGTGACAAAAATGCAATCCGATCATCACCTTTGTACTCTTCATAGACCTTCAACATATTGCGCTGCATAGTCGGACAGATGCTGGGGCAATGGGTAAAGAAAAAGTTGGCCACATAAATCTTATCCTCAAAGAAGGCCTGCGTAAGCGTGGTACTATCCTGATTAATAAAAGTAAAATCGGGAATGGTTTGGTAAATCGTATCGATCACGGTCTTGCCGTCGACCGTACGTTCAACGGGTTCGCGGTGTCCATATATCGGAAGAGTGGTTTTAGCTTGATCACAGGACGCTAAGCCGAAGCCTAGGATCGCGAGCAAACCATACCCTAAGTTGGTTCGCAGTGTCATATTATTTCGTGTAGCCTTTCATTTTATCTTCAATCTGTTGATTGACTTTTTTAAATTCAGCCCGCATTGCTTGGATATGCTCTACTTCGCTTTGCTGATAAGTTACATCAAGGCTGTCTAATCTATAGTTGCGCATCCAATCCATCATGCCATCGGTAGCAGATTCAATATCGCCTTTGAGAGCCACTAGTTCTGTGCGAATTGCGGCCGTATCTAATTCAGCATCTTGATCTTTCAACACAGAAAGGCCATTCAATATCGAATCAATCTTTACAGATGTTTTATCAAATTTACTGATCTGCGGCATGATCTCGTCGTGGACCTCTATCGCTTGTGCCGATAAGGCTTTTGGGTCAGAATTATCTTCGGTCGTTTTGTTTTCGTTGTGCTGACAAGCAGTCATCATTACAGCTGTAAGGCTGAAAGATACCGCCCATAAAAAAGTTTTGTTCATAACGCTTTCTTTATGTTTCTGTTGTTGTATTATTAAAATCAAATTGCAAGTTGCGGATATATATTTCATTGCGTACGGTAGCGCAATGTAAGCCATCCACATCGAAAATATCTGTAGAAAAAGTCTTGATTACTTTGCCGTTTTGCAGTAGATCATTCAGCGCATCCTGCATCTGTACAGAATCGAGCTTTACGGAAAAATGAAGGCTTCTGTACCCCGGCTTTTTATACTCAATCTGCGCAGATTTAAGCCATGACACGGTTTTTGTCAAACCTTTGCTTCGGACGTAAGCGTCAATCAGTAGTGGATATATGGGATCTATGGAAGAAAAAATGGTGCCTCCGAATATGGATCCGTTACCATTAATATTGAATAGGCTTTTGCGTACAGCTACATCTGCGCCAGAGTATCCCTCACGAATGCTTTTGACCCATATCCGTTGAAAGAAGAACGGTGGATAGAAGCGAAGCACCCATTTTAACCTATTTGGTGTAACCCTCATGTTGCAAAAGTAACTTATTCTACATTACATTATGCGTAAAATTTCTTTTACCGGTCCGGACATTTTTTACAACGCTTTCCTTTTTTGTACTTTTTACAACATTTTTTAAAGTCGAAAATGCTATTAGCACCATAAGGATTAATCCCCCGCGTATACAGCTCATGTATATCGGTGGTGTTTAATACGGGTAATGAAATGAAGCTATCTTCGCTGTACATACGACAAAGTTACGATTATTCTATCGATTTGTATATAAGCCATCTAGCTTAACCTTCAACTCATTGACAATATCTCGCGTATAGTTATCAATGATTTGTGGATTGTCGGTATTGTTATGGATTACCAAGTTGCATTGCTCTTTGTAAGGGGCGAGGTAAGTATTGAAAGAGGGTATCACATGATTGACCCATTTGTACATGACATCATCATGGTCGTAACCTCTTTCTTCCAAATCTCTTTTCAGGCGCCTCTTTAGTGCTATTTGCTCATTAGCATCAATAAAAATACGGTAATCCAGCAGATTGTTCACCTCTTCGTAGTGAAAGATAAATAGGCCTTCGACCACCAATATAGGTGCGGGCTCTATTTTCAACATCTTGGGCTTTAGTTGAGGATTATTGAACGTATATTCTTCTTTCAAAATACTCTTTCCTTCAAACAGGGCGTTGATGTCATGATAAAACGCATTGCGGTCAATGGCTGTAGGTACATCAAAGTTGTACAAGCGATTCTCTTCTTGCGTTTTGGTATTGGCAGGGATATAATAATCATCTTGCGAAATCAGCGTCACGCTTTGTTTAGCAAAATGATTTAAAAAGCTATTTAAGAAAAATGTCTTTCCAGACCCACTACTTCCGGCTATGCCAATTACATAAGGTTTGTCCATAGGATTATTCGGTAGGGATGCCGTAAGTGATTTCGATTAGAAAGCGTTTGTCTACTGCTCCGATGTACGCTGCCGCAGATTTGGACACGACAACGATCGCATCTTGTGTCTGTGTATTTTCGGAGAACTTGCCTACCACCTTGGCGTAGGTTACACTTTTAGAAATCGGATTGGTAATCTTCAAAATAGTGCCTACCGGCGCTGTCTTATGCAAGGCTAGGTTGCTGTTGTTCTTTGTTTCCAGATTTTCCATCCATACTGCGATTCCTTTTTCAGAAGTTTCGCGTACACCGTATCTCCCAGCTTGGATGTTGCGTACGGGCACATCGTCGATTTTCTCTACTTCTGCCGGTGGTTCAATAGCAGCCACCGGTTCTGGCGGTAAGTTTCCATCAGGGATTCGCAAGATTTGTCCTTCTTTGAGGTTGTCCGATTTTAGCTTGTTTAAGCGCTTGATATCTTCGACGTTCGTTTGAAATCGTTTCGCAATGGCATAAAGTGTTTCCTTGGATCCGACTTTATAATCCGTTAGTATATCATCTGGTGATACAGATGGGGCGGTAGTCGAAGTCGTGCTAGAAAGCGATTGACGCTCTTCAGCGATCGTACTAGGTATACGCACTGTATCGCCAACTCGTAGACTTTTTTTATTATTGGCAGCCATGATATCATTGACCGGAATACTATAGGTACGACTAAGGGCATAATAGGTTTCCTTTGCCTTTACCTCATGGATAATATAGGTCTTGCCATCTACTGTTTCTGTTTTTTGTTCCATTGTGGTCTGCGCCTGCAATGCGGTAGAGCCACTAAGTAGGCCTATACACAGCAACAATAGGCTACTCCATCTCCGCTTCATTATCAATGCCATCATATTTTGCAATTATACTAAATACGAAACAATTTCATGTTTATTATCTGCCATAAAGAATAATTGATTGCCAACCTGAAAATAGGGTTGAGGAAACATTTTGGCAATTCCTGATTGTACGACGACTTCATCATGTATACTTTCTAGATCGCTCACAGCGATATGTAAGTCATATCCTGAGCTACATCGTGTGTGATAACACCAAAGATAAGCATTTGACAGTTTGCTAATCCACAGATCTTGCCGTTTATCGTCATCTGATAAAAAATCGGGAGGATTATCATAGGTTAATGGAAAACATACGCGGTTTTTTGGATAGCTGCGCAAAGTGGCGTCATTCAAGGCAAATACTTCACCTGTCTTGATCGCGATGAGCTGCTCTCCGCCCGAGGTAAACTGGCGATGTCGTACATGTAGATGATCTTCAACGACATCTAGTAGTACATATTCATAACTGATCAACACGGGTTTTTGTGTTTTGGTATTGATGATTTGAATTCCTTCTTTGGTGGGAGTTTGTTCACCGACTTTTTTTAAAATGAGATAGTCTTTTTGAATTCCTTCCATCGTCCATTCTTTTTCGTCAGGACTATATTGCATCTTTTCAGAACCATCTTCAAAGCGGAGTATATGATAACTGGGCATCGTCGTTTGCGAATCTCGGATCTCTACTCCGATTTCTTCTTGATATCCATTTACCTCTATCTTCCAGATATTCTCTATAAAATCTTTCTGAAACGCTTTTTTTATTGTATTTTTAAACATGTGTACGTCCTCCATTGCACGGTAAAAACGAATAATCTTATGAACAAATTTATGAAATTGACCTCGTTGATGATAATTTTCTTTAGTATCATCAGTGCGCATACCTATGGACAGCGGGTGTATGAATTCAGTGTAAAAGATGAAATCGGTCCTGGAGCCTGGTATATTACAAAGAATGCTTACGCAAAAGCACGTGCTGCTGATGCACAGTATCTTTTAATGGAGCTAAATACATTTGGCGGAGCGGTGAACTTTGCGGATAGCATCCGTACGCTGCTTCTGAATACGGATATGAAGACCATTGTTTATATCAATAATAATGCTGCATCGGCCGGGGCATTGATCTCTTTGGCTACTGATCACATATTCATGCATTCTGGCGCCAGTCTAGGTGCTGCCACCGTAGTAGATGGGTCGGGCGAAGTGCTACCTGAAAAATATCAATCGTATATGCGCGGGCTGATGCGTGCTACTGCTGAAGCGAAAGGTCGTAATGCGCGGATGGCCGAAGCATTCGTGGATCCAAGCATTTCTGTTCCCAGCTTAAAAGAGGATGGGAAGCTGCTAACGCTCACTGCTTCTGAATCGGTCAAAGCTGGTTTGGCGGATGCGGAGGTAAAATCTACCGAACAGATTTATGAAAAATTAGGTATTACTAACCCTGAAATTACGGTGCATCAAACCACGGTGGTAGATCGTATCATTGGTTTTCTAATCAACCCATTGGTGAGCGGATTTCTAATTATGGGCATTATCGGTGGTATCTATATGGAGCTGCAGACACCAGGGCTTGGTTTTGCGGGGGTATTGGCCGTAATTTGTGGGGGTTTATTCTTTGCTCCTTTGTACTTGCAAGGATTGGCAGATCACTGGGAGATTTTAATATTTGTGATTGGGGTTATTCTCATGGCGCTCGAGGTATTTGTCATTCCAGGGTTTGGCGTAGCAGGAATTTTGGGTATTATCCTTATGTTGTGTGGATTGGCATTTTCTATGGTAGCCAACGATTTTTTAGATTTTCAACTTTCAAAACCTGGGTTATTAATGGATTCATTTTTAGTGGTAGTAGGAGCAATGGTGTTGTCCATCATCCTCATTGTTATTTTTGGGAAAAATGTGCTGCGTTCTCCAGCATTCCGAAAATTGGTGCTAGCGGATGAGCAGCTGGCAGAAGGCGGTTATACTTCCTCCGTGCCCAAATTAAATTTGATCAACCAAATCGGTGTAGCAAAGACCGTATTGCGCCCGTCTGGCAAAATAGAAATAGAAGGCAATTGGTACGAGGCTGTAGCCATGGATGGATTTATCGATCTTGGTGAGAAAGTTTGTGTTATCAAACATGAAAACTACACCTTATTCGTGCGTAAGTATATCGAACCTACTAAGATCGTATAGTTGTTGATAAATTAGCTTCTATACACTGATCTAACTTTTACTATTGGTAATTGAATACAATAGGCAGTATTTGGGATGGATTTCCGAAATGCTGCCTTTTGAGTAGAATATGGAGCTGATTGTTCCGTTTATTGATAGTAAAACGATCGCCAAAAGCGATGCTCGAAACAATCTATCCTAGATCGTCCTCACCGCTAGAAGGTACAATACCACGATACCAACAGTTTAAAATTCCGTTTTTAGATTATTTCAGTACATTTCTCTGCTTTATGACTACATAGTGAAGTCTAATGAAATTACCGCATTTGAAAGCATGCAATAGCTTTTAATAGCCAAGCTTCATCTACAATAGAAAAGCCCTTCAGAAAGATCCGAAGGGCTTTAGTTATGATGTAAGTATCAAAGCTAAGCTTAGATTACTTCATATTATTAGATTAACGACCTCTACCTGAGCCGCCGCGACTTCCGCCGCCGCCGCCGCCGCCACGGCTAGCGCCGCCACCACCGCCGCTCATACTTCCGCCGGAGCTACCTCTACTCATGCTACTTCCAGAAGAAGTACGCGTTGGTTGTGAAGTTCCTCTATTTATTGTTGATCTCGCAGGAGGAGTTGCCGATCTCGGCGTTGCTGTTCTGCCCACTGTGCCACCAGCAGCTCTGCCACTTGATCCTTGCGCTCTACCAGCTGGTTGGCGTGTAGAACCTGTAGCTCCGCGACCAACTGTTCCCGTATTTCTAGATGGATTACCTGTTCTACCTACTTGTGAAGCCCCAGCACGACCCGAAGCATTTCCAGATGCACCGCGACTAATGCTTCCAGCACCACGTGATGGCGTTGTTGTAGCGCCACGTCCCGAAGCTGCACGGCCACTAGCTGTCGTAGCGCTTCGCGAACGACCTGCAGCTGTACCATTGAGTATTCTACCACTTGCATCGCGAGATACACCTCTGCCACTGGCTCTTCCGCTTGCAACACCTGCATTACTACCGTATGATGCACGACCGCTTGGTACTCTACTAGGACGATTTACGTAATAATTATTGCCATATCCGCCGCCCCAGCCGCCGTAGTATGGATGACCCCAAGAATTGTAGAAAGAGTTGAAGCCCCAAGGACCCCATCCGCCTCCCCAACCGAAGCCGCCACCCCAGCCCCAGCCGAAGCCACCGCCCCAACCAAAGCCCATGCGCCAAGGTGAACCCCAGCCGAAGCCACCGCCCCAGCCGAAGCCACCGCCCCAGCCGAAACCGCCACCCCAACCAAAGCCCATAGCACCATAACCCATCCAAGGATCGAACCATGGATCGTAATACATCATGCCTGGACTAGTATAGTAGAAACGATTAATGCGATTGGCGTACTCTAGATCACTAAACTCATCATCATAATAGCCACCCGCACCACCAGCGTACATTCCATCATCAGCATACGCTTCATCCATTACTTCGTCGCCATAGTAATCATCTTCATAATAATCACCCTGTGCGCTAGATACGCTTCCAGCAGATCCTGTATAATAATAGTCGGGGCTTTGATAGACTCCTCTGTCGCGTGATGCTACGCTTCCGCTGTAGCGTCTGCTAGAGCAGGAACTACTGATTAGCACAAGCATCACTGCCAAAATGCCGTAGTATAGTTGATTATGTTTCATGTTTCTCATCCCGTTAATCTTTCGATAATTTCAGTCCTAATTATTAACTTAGACCCCTAATTAGGGAGGGGGTTTAATCCGGCTCACTAAAATAAACATATTTTTCGATTCAAAGATTTTATGAGTAAGGGTATTACGAGTAGAGGCGAAGATTATTCGCAGTGGTATAATGATTTAGTAGTAAAAGCGGATTTGGCCGAACACTCTGCTGTTCGCGGTTGTATGGTGATTAAGCCGTATGGATATGCCATCTGGGAGCGCATGCAAGCGGTTTTAGACAAACGATTTAAAGAGACAGGTCACTCCAATGCTTACTTTCCACTTTTTATACCGAAATCTTTCTTTTCAAAAGAAGCCTCGCACGTAGAAGGTTTTGCGACAGAATGTGCTGTGGTGACCCATTATCGTCTGAAAAATGATGGCAATGGTAACATCATCGTCGATGAAGACGCTAAGTTAGAGGAAGAGCTGATTGTAAGGCCAACATCAGAAACCATTATCTGGAATACCTATAAAGGATGGGTAGAATCTTACAGAGACCTACCGATATTGGTTAACCAATGGGCGAATGTCGTGCGTTGGGAAATGAGAACACGCTTATTCTTACGTACTGCAGAATTTCTGTGGCAAGAAGGGCACACGGCTCATGCGACAGAGGCGGAAGCGATTGAAGAAGCAGAACGCATGTTGGACGTATATGCTGAATTTGCAGAAGGTACCTTAGCTGTACCAGTCATTCGTGGTCGTAAAACGGAGAACGAACGTTTTGCAGGAGCACTGGATACCTATTGTATAGAAGCCTTGATGCAAGATGGTAAAGCTCTGCAAGCAGGTACATCCCATTTCTTGGGGCAGAATTTTGCAAAAGCTTTTGATGTGAAGTTTACCTCCAAAGAAGGTAAATTAGAGCATGTATGGGCGACCTCTTGGGGCGTTTCTACACGCCTGATGGGCGCGCTTATTATGGCGCACTCAGATGATCAAGGCTTGGTATTGCCTCCTAAATTAGCGCCAATTCAAATTGTGATTGTGCCTATTTTCCGTACCGAAGAAGAGAAGCAAGCAATCGACAACTATGTGGATACTTTGTCCAGCGAGCTGAAAAGTCGCGATATTTCTGTCAAGTACGACGATCGCGATACCCAGCGTCCGGGCTTTAAGTTTGCTGAATGGGAACTAAAAGGTGTGCCTTTGCGTATCGCTCTAGGCGCTCGAGATATGGCAAATGGTACGGTAGAACTCGCTCGAAGAGATAACCAAACCAAAGAAACAGTTTCTCAAGAAGGGTTAGCAGATCATGTGGTAGCGCTATTGGATGAAATTCAAGAAGCTATATATACAAAAGCACGTACGTTCCGCGACGAACACATCACGCCAGTAGACAGTTATGACGAGTTTAAATCCGTATTGGATGGTAAAGGTGGATTTGTATCCTGCCATTGGGATGGTACAGTAGAGACGGAAAAACGTGTTAAAGACGAAACTAAAGCTACGATTCGCTGTATTCCATTGGATGTGAAGGAAGAGGAAGGTATTTGTATTTTTACAGGTAAGCCATCTCGCCATCGCGTACTTTTTGCTAAAGCATATTAATTCTTTGCCACTATATCATACATCGCTATGGCTCATTTCTTAATTCTTGGATGCGGATGGGTTGGTGAAGCATTTGCACAATTAGCCATAGATCGCGGACAAGAAGTTACCGTCACGGTTACATCTGCCGAGAAAGCACAGCGATTGCAAGCTCAAGGCTTGAATGCCTTGGTACACGATTTCGATCAAAGTACAGATCTTCTACTGAAGGATCTGCACTTTGATTATATACTGAATAGCATACCCGCTTCCAAAAAGAACGATTTACCGACTTTGGAAAACAGATTTCGAAATCTATATCATGCTTTGGAAGGGCTGACTTATCAAAAGCATATTTACCTAAGTTCTATTGGTATTTATCCCGAGCAATCTCGATCATTTGATGAGTCCTTTGCGATAGAGGAGGAGATGAGCAAGCATTTACTGCTTGCTGAAAAGCAGATGTGGTCTTTGCCAGATACGATCGTATACCGATTAGGTGGATTATTTGGACAAGAGCGCATCTTTGCCAAATATTTTCAAGGTAAGGTTTGTCAGAGTGGGCAACAGTCTGCTAATTTCATTCATCTAGATGATGTGATTCAATTACTTTGGCTAGGTTTCACCCAATCGCTGTCACACGCTACATACAATCTGGTATGTCCGCAACATCCTAAAAAGGAAGATGTAATCCGTGCTTCGGCAGCGAAATATGGATATGACTTACCCGCTGTTTTCGAAGAGGATGTATCGTACGATAAGGTGGTTATCGGCGAGCGCATTGCACGCGAACTGTCCTATACTTTCGCGTACCCATCTCCATTAGATTTTTAAAATAAAAAACAAAAGTATGCAACGATATTTTTGAAATTTATTTTCAATCGGATGCAGACTTTCGTACATTTGTGACGTATTTAAAAGAGATCAACAATTTTATGGAAAATACAGTGTTTGAAAGGCCGGCAAAGACGACCGACAATAATGCGAATCGTACAGAATATTATGTAACCCTGACCTTCGCCATCATCATTGGTTTGATCGGTGTTTTTATCCGTTTTGTACCTGATGTGATTGTAGCGCTAGATCAGTTTGGATCTTTGTTCTCTTGGATTGCCAATATTGCTATCATTATCGCATCGCTTATCGCTTTCAAAATCGTTTTTGAAATTTTAGGCTTCGGAAAGAATAAGTAAACCACTTAATCTTATCAGATATTTAAACTCCTGATCGTTTATATGCGTTCGGGAGTTTTTTGTATGTGCTCTTCAAGCAGTGAGCAAAATATAGCAAAGTATCCTTTCGTCATTTTATCCCAGCTAAATTGTGCCAGCGTATAATCACGAAACTGTTGGCGTAGCGTTGAAATATCTTGCGTGTTATTATCCAAGCGATCAAGACTTTCTATCCAGGCAGCAGGATTTCCTGATTTGACCAAAAATCCATTTTTTTGGTGCTGAATGGCGTCTGTGATACCTTCCATTTCGGCAGCAAATACGATGGCGCCGTTGCTACTCGCTTCCAGACAGACCAATCCAAATCCTTCCATATCGCCCGATACTGAAATGTTAGGCATGATAAAGGCTGTCGCTTCAAGTAACACCACTTGAAGTTCCTCTGTCACAATTTTACCTAAGTGACTTGCTCTTTCCGAATAGGCCGGATTTTGCAGTAATGCTCTCAATGCGCGTTGGTCAGAAGGGTGACCTAAAAAGAGCATCAGCAGCTGTTGCCATCGCGCAGGGATGATACTAAATAATCGTTCTCGGGAGGAAATCTTAGGCATAAAAGGACCAATCAGCAATACATGATACTTCGGATTTAAATGCGGAAGCACTTCCTTGATAAACCATGAAAAACCTTTACGCTTCACCGGCCTGCCGAGTAGCACCAAGTACTGTTTTCCAAGGGGTACCCGATGCTTTTGCAATAACGCATCTATTTTGTCCATAGTCCTTTCATTCGACCATTCGTGGTCAATGCCGTTCGCAACGACTTGTACCCGATGGCGCTCGACTCCGCGAGCTATAATCTCCTCTGCGGTCGCTTGGCTCACGGCAATGATCTGATCGAAACGATTGAATCGAGGAAGGATCTTGCGCTGATAAAAACCTAAAGGAAATACCACATCCAAGCCATGTACCGTGACCACTTTTTTCAAATGATCATATCCGCTGTGATATAGTGCAAGGCTGGCGATTAGTCCATCGTTAAAATGAATGATACGAATTTCTGCATGTTGATGCACCAAGTCTAGGATTCGTCTATTTAATTTTCTGAAAAATTGAATAATAGATTCCGATCCTTCATAGACCAATGGATACACTTTTGCATATTGATGCATGCGCGTGATCAATTCATAGCTTTGCTTTTCCATCCCACCGGTACTTGGCGGGTATTTATGACTTACGAACAGCACGGAAAATTCACTCATGGACGACGTATGGAGGTTTGATCTGTTTGCTAAAAAAGAAATAAGCGATACAACCAACGAGAGCCCACACCAATTGCCGGGATCTGCGTAGTAAAGAAATACTTAGCCAGATGACTCCACTTTGTACACCGATGGCTGCTAATACGATTTTATTGCCAAATTCTTCTACTCCAATTTGACCGGGAATAAATGCTCCTACGCTTTTGATCAGGATCACACCCATATCCATCAGTACTGCTTGCATTATCGCGAGATCTATTCCCAAAAAAGATAAGATCAGAAAAAATTCCAGACTGCCTACCACCCAGTGCAGCAAGGCAAGGGAATAGGATAAGATAAATGCTTTTCGATCTGCTCGAACAGTTGTTTTTAAGTCGGATAATATCAGCAGCATTTTGTTTTTAAGTCGATCAATTCTTCCAGTTGCTGTCATCTCCTGTACCAGAGAAGGTGCTATATAGTGCGGGCGATAGATCCAGTAGAATAATCCGATCTGTACCGTACATAGCACAAATAGCAATATGTATAGTGCTGTTCGTGTATTTGTCATCCAATCCGTTTCTCCAGTTTGGTATAGCAGCCAGATGAGTGCGATAGTTGCTAATAATATTTGAGATAATATCATCGTCATACGGGAGGATACAACCGAGTTCGCGGCCGATCGTTCGCTGATTTGGTATTTCTGTAGGTAGTATACTTTGGTCAGATCTCCGCCGACTATACTGGTTGGGTTAAAAAGTCCGACTGTCTCGCCAACTTGTCGGATAAAGAACAGCCGAAAAGTATTTATTTTTTGTGAGCTCTCGGCCAACAGAACTTGCCATGATAAGGTCCCCAAATAGTAGGCGAATGCCGTAAGCGGAAAAACGAGTAAAGCGCTAAAGCCTACTGCCGATAGCGTACCGAAAACGGATTTAAAATCTGTTTGATAGAGGAACAGTGCCATGCAAAAGCAGACTGTGATAATGATGATGTACTTGATAATATGCATTAACTAGCTTTCCATATCCATTTCGCCTCTTTTTTACCGGCCAGTTGCTCCACATCATCAAAGTATCGATTAGCCAACGCATCCCAGCTCAGTTGTTGCACCGATGCCAACGCGTTAGCTCTTATCTGACCATATAATTCCGGATCTTCTAAAAGTTGCCTGATGTAGCGTAGGTATTCTTCTGGATTCATTGGATCACATTTAAACCCGTCTATTCCGTGTGAAACTAAGTCGGCGCTGCCACCGCCATTAGCAATCACACAGGGTAAACCAGATGCCATTGCTTCGGTGACTACGTTGCCATATGTTTCTGAGATGGATGGGAAAACGAAGACATCGGCCGATGCGTACAAAGTAGCTAAAGCTTCGTGATCTTGCTTGCCCAAAAAGTAAGTATGGGGCATTTGCCGCTGCATATCTTTCATGGCTGCACCATCGCCCGCAATAATCATATTATATGGTAATGATAGCGTATCAATTAGACTAGCCAAGCCTATTAGTGCTTGTACGTTTTTCTCCCAGACCAGTCGACTGGCAAACAGGATATTTTTGCGATTATTCCCCGTTACCCTCTGGATAAATTTACTATTGCGATGTGCTGGGTTGAACAGCTTTACATTGATACCGCGTTGCCATAGCGTCATGCGTTTTGGATTAATGCCAATTTGTTCCAAGCTACGCAGCATACTTGGAGTGGGTACATAGATCTTATCGCAGCTATTGTAAAAACGGAGCATCGCTCCAGCCATCCAATTCATGACAGGCTTTACCAGAAAGGGCAAATTCTTAAAGTAATAGGGGATGTAAGCTAAGAAATGGGTGTGATAAATGCTGATCACCGGTATATTTCTTTTTTGCGCGTAGCGCAATGCAAAGAAGCCCAATGCTGATGGTGTGGTGATGTGAATAACATCAGGAGCAAACTCATCTAGTTGGGTATAAAGACGCTGTTTCGTCAGGGCGGGTAGTGCCAGAGAATAATCATCATTGACAGGAAGGCGTAATCGCGGGGTTTTTACAGATTTGAAATCTCTAAATTGCTCCGGGCCATTGCCATATACGAATAGATAAGAAAACTCTTCCCGATCTATGCGGTCGATTAGTTGAAAAAATGTACGAGCGGCTCCATCAAAGTCTTTGATCAGGATCTCCGCAAATAACGCAACTTTTATCATAGGCTGTAAGCGTATTTTATAAATCTACCTAAGGGATATTAATTGTAGATGTTGCCAGCGTTAAACTTTAATGAATAAACTATTCGTGGTAGTTTATTGTTAGTATATTAGAGGGTACTGAATTAAGTAAAATATTAACAGCAAATTAGCATAAACGTCATATGAGTTTTATCACTTTGGTAGTAGAACAACACCTTAAAGTCATGGCATGGACGAGTGTCTTTATTCCGTACGAGCGTTGGCGCCTTATCGTTGGTATTTTGCTCATTTTCGGTATTATGATTTGGTACATGGTGAATTACAAGCGTGCGACAGCGCGGAATACCTACGTGTATAGTGTGCAACACGAATTGACGGATGCCCATGCAGGCAGCCTCAATTTGTTGACTTATAATATTGCTGGATTGCCACAAGTAATCTCAAGTGCCAAGACGCCCCGTGCCGAAAGTATTCGTGCGATTGGTTTAAAGGTCGATCAGTTTGATCTTATCAATGTTCAAGAAGATTTTCACTACAACGTGGATCTATATCAATATAACCAGCACCCTTTCCGTACGGAGACCAAAGGCAAAGTGCCCTTTGGAGATGGATTAAATACGCTTTCCAAATATCCAATCATGGAGATTCGTCGCGTTCCTTGGCTACACTGTAGTGGTACAGATTGTCTCACGCCTAAAGGCTTTGCTTACATGCGAGTACAACTTGCCAAAGACGTGTTTCTTGATTTGTATAATATGCATGCTACTGCACATACTAATAATGCCGCTGTCCAAGCGCGAAGACACAATATGGAGCAGCTAGCAGATTATATCAATGCGCATTCGAAAGACAATCCACTAATCGTGATGGGCGATTTCAATGCGCATTATGCGTTTATGGGCGATAACATTCATGATTTTAAAAAGCAAACCGGTGTAGTAGATCCTTGGGTCGATTTTTTTCTAGAAGGTAAAATACCGGAGCCTTATGCTGACTTCATGATTCCTCATAAGCTAGAGCTAAAGCCCGAGATGGAATCGATCGACAAGATATTATATCGTCACGGGAAAAATGTGAAATTAATTCCTAAGAGCTACGCTATAGAAGACGATTTGTTCTCGACCGATGATGGCGAGCACCTAAGCGATCACTTGGCTATATCGTTAAAGTTAGATTGGGAATTTATTAGTCATAATTCCAATAATTAGCCAATTACCTCGCGTATTCCAGCTAGAATCACAGCGCACGCTTGATCAATTTCTGCTGCAGATATGGTGAGCGGTGGCGCTAATCGAAGTGCCGTTTCGCAATGCAAATACCAATCGATCATCACGCCACGTGCTGCGCAATAGTTGCTCACCGCATAGACTTGATCGAATGTTTCCAGTTGCAGGCACATCATGAGTCCCAGCCCTCGGATTTCTTTTATTTGTGGAATGTCCAATGCTTTTCGAAAGTGATTCGCTTTAGCTGCTACCTGTTCTACCAACTTTTCTTCTTGAATGACAGCCAATGAAGCAAGCGCCGCAGCACAGCTCACGGGATGTCCGCCGAAGGTGGTAATATGGCCTAGCATCGGATTGTCTTTGAACACATCCATTAGATGTTTTGGCGCGACGAATGCGCCTAGAGGCATGCCGCCTCCGATTCCTTTTGCCAGCATTAATACATCGGGAACGATACCAAAGTGCTCAAAGGCAAACATTTTTCCGGTGCGGCCAAATCCCGTTTGAATTTCATCAAAGATGAGCAATGTACCCATTTCTGTACATTTTGCGCGTAGCGCCTGCATATATTCTGCCGTTGGTACGCGTACACCAGCTTCGCCTTGTATCGGCTCGATAATGACGGCGGCAGTATCTTGGGTAATTAAGTTGAGATCAGCAATCGCACCAAAATCAATGAAAGATATTTCAGGAAGGAGTGGAGCATAAGCACGATGGTAATCTTCATTGCCAATCAAACTTAATGCGCCTTGTGTACTTCCATGATAGGCCTTGCGAGCCGCGATGATTTGCCTTCTACCGGTGAATTTTTTAGCGAGCTTCATAGCGCCTTCTACCGACTCAGCGCCGGAGTTAGTAAGGTAAACGGAGCCAAAAGAGGCAGGTAAGCAAGCCAACAGTTCTGTCGCAAACTGCACTTGTGGCGCTTGCACAAATTCGCCATATACCGTGACATGCAGGTATTTGTCTAATTGTTGCTGAATCGCTTCGATCACCTTGGGATGCCGATGGCCGATATTGCTCACGTTGAAACCGGAAACCAGATCCATGTATTGCTGGCCATCAGGGCCATAAAGATAGATTCCTTCCGCTTTAGCGATTTCTACTAACCGAGGTGAATTGGAAGTCTGTGCCGTATTACGGAGGAAAAGTTCTCTATTGCTGATCATAGCTGCAAAGGTACATGCCCTAAAACAAAGAAAGAAGCTTTGGAGCTTCTTTCTATCTATTTTGTCGGCTTTGCCATTCTCGATAAAGCATATCTTTGAATTCTTGCTCCACCATGAAGAATTGCGATGCTCGCGCTGCCCCAATTACTTCGGCAAATTTGTTACGATACTGTTTCTTCAACTCCACCTCTTTACTATCGAACTCGATCATATCACTATTCTGATGTTCGTGCTGATGAGATCGTAGATTAGATTTGGCAGATTTTATGTTCTGCATACTTTTACTATACTGATTGTAGAGCGGGAAAAAACGCTGCGCCTCCGATGTAGTAATGTTCAGATGCTTGGTAATATATGCTATCTTTTGGTTTTCAATCTTCTCAAAACGATCGTCGTTCTGAGCTGTAGCGGTCAACATCATACTACAGGATACGAATAAGGTCAATAAAATTTGATTCAAACGGATCATTATAACATGTGTTTTATATAAGCTTCTAAATCTTTGTCTTCCAGCTCCGAGCAACGCACTTCATCTTCATTTTGTTCTTGGTCACTGGCATAGATATAATCTACGTAATAATGCAAATCATCGCTATCATTATTAAAAGCAATGTAATCGACCAATTCATCATCCGATATGGTAGACAAGGAGGTCTCTGCAACAGCTGTCTGTACAACAGGTGAGGCTGCTTGATCAGAATTTAGTCCAAAATATGCGCCAATAGACAATACGCATATCAAACAAGCTGCTGCTGCAGTATATTTGATCCATGGCTTTATAGAAACTACCTTAACCGGTTCGGGCTTATTTTCTAGATCATAAGATTCGCTGGCAATACGCTCTTTGATTCGCGTGCTCAAAGAATCAAAATACTGGTTATCCTCCACTTGGAAAATATCTTCTTGAGAAGCACCAACGAGCGTGTCAAGCTTTACAGCGGATAAGATTTCCTGTTCTGCCTCGGCAAAATAGTCTGCTGGAAGATCAAAACCAGATGTTTTTCTATCTGATAAAATTTCTTCTAAAGAAATGCGAAGCTTAATTTGTGTGGTAAGATCTTCGAAATAGGTTGGAGAAATACTTGGATCAGACAACGGTGCAACATCTTCGACAAAAGCTAACTGGCATACACGCTTGATGTGTGCAGCAGCTTCCTCAAAATAATCGGAAGGCACCGTGAAGGGATTTACAGCACGGAAATCGGGAAGTTCTCCTCCTTCAAGATTGTCGTCGTATGTATTGATTTCCTTCATAATAAGTCTATAGAGTGAACCGCTTCGAAAAGGTTTAATCGTTTGATCGAAAAAAAAGTTCTATTTTCTTCACCGCTAAATGGTAAGACGCTTTAAGCGCTCCTACGCTCGTTCCCACGATCTCTGATATTTCTTCGTATTTAAGATCTTCGAAATATTTCATATTAAAGACTAAGCGTTGTTTCTCTGGCAACTTGAGTAATGCTTGTTGCAATTTCATCTGCGCCGCATCTCCATTGAAATAAGAGGAAGCAGTCAGCGTGCTCGACAGGTAGGAGGAGTCCTCTTCATCTAACGAGACATGTTGTTTCTGCTTCTTCTTATTCAAAAAGGTAATACATTCATTCGTGGCAATACGATAAAGCCACGTGTATAGTTGGGAATCTTCTCTAAACTTTTCCAAATTGCGCCATACCTTCACAAAAACGTCCTGCACCACATCGTCGGCATCATCATGATCGATGACCATACGGCGTACGTGCCAATATATTTTCTGCTGGTATTTTTTGAGTAACAGATTGAAGGCTTCTTCTCTCGTATTCTCGTTGGCAAACTTGGCTATTATTAGATCGTCTTCCATATATTATTTACGCGTTATCACTTTGCGTGCAGCGGCAACAATCGCAGCTGCGTTCAGGCCATACTTATCCATCAATTCGTCTGGTTTGCCTGATTCGCCAAAGCTATCATCTACTGCTACGTATTCTTGTGGACTCGGTAGTTGGCGTGCCAATACTTGTGCAACGCTATCACCTAGGCCGCCTAGTCTATTGTGCTCTTCTGCTGTCACGACACACTTTGTCTTCGCGACAGAAGCCAAGATCGCTTCTTCGTCCAAAGGTTTGATGGTGTGAATATTGATAATCTCTGCCGAGATACCCAATTTCTCCAACTCTTCACCGGCTTGGATCGCTTCCCAAACTAAGTGTCCCGTAGCGACGATCGTCACATCCGTACCTTCGTTCAGCATGACCGCTTTTCCAATCACGAATTCCTGATCTGCAGGCGTAAAGTTTGGCACGACAGGGCGGCCAAAACGCAAATAGGTAGGACCCACATGATCTACCAACGCTAAGGTAGCCGCTTTTGTTTGGTTGAAGTCACAGGTATTGATGACCGTCATGCCTGGCAACATTTTCATTAAACCAATATCTTCCAAGATCTGGTGAGTTGCTCCGTCTTCTCCTAAAGTTAATCCGGCATGTGAAGCACAGATCTTCACGTTTTTATCCGAATAAGCTATAGATTGACGAATCTGATCGTAGACGCGGCCGGTAGAGAAATTGGCAAATGTTCCTGTAAAAGGAATTTTGTCGCCAATGGTCAACCCTGCAGCGATCCCCATCATATTGGCCTCAGCGATACCGATTTGAAAGAATCGCTCAGGAAATTCTTTGATGAAATCATTCATCTTCAACGAACCAATTAGGTCGGCACATAGTGCCACTACATTTTCGTTCTTTTTTCCAGCTTCTAAAAGGCCTGCGCCGAAGCCCGAACGTGTATCCTTTGATTCTGTATATGTGTATTTTTTCATGTCTTCTTTACTGTTCTGATTTGTTTAGTGATCCGATAGATAAGTCGTATTGTATCGACTAGTAATCGCCTAACGTTTCTGGATTTTGCGCCAAAGCCGAAGCTAATTGTTCGTCATTAGGTGCTACACCATGCCATTTGTGCGATCCCATCATGAAATCTACGCCATATCCCATGCCCGTGTGTAATAAGATCATTACTGGCTTGCCTTTGCCCGAACGTGATTTTGCTTCGTCCAATCCTGCAATGATCGACGCCATATCGTTTCCTTTTTCGATGTCCAACACATCCCAGCCAAATGCTTCCCATTTCCCACGAAGATCGCCTAAACTCAAGACGTCTTTGGTCGCGCCATCAATCTGCGCGCCATTGTAGTCTACTGCCGCAATGACGTTGTCCATCTTGTTGTGTGCAGCGTACATGGCTGCTTCCCAGACTTGTCCTTCTTGCAGTTCACCATCGCCCATCAATACGTATACCGTTTGCGAATCTTTATCTAGTTTTTTCGCTTGAGCTGCACCGATCGCTACTGAAAGACCTTGGCCTAACGAACCAGATGCGATACGAATTCCTGGAAGATGCTCATGCGTGGTCGGGTGACCTTGCAAACGAGAGTTAATCTGTCTGAAAGTAGCCAACTCCGAAGCAGGGAAATAGCCTGCACGCGCTAGCGTGCTGTAGAATACAGGAGAAATATGCCCGTTTGACAGGAAGAATAGATCTTCGCCAGCCGCGTTGAAATTAAACGAAGGATCATGCTTCATGGCATGGAAATACAAAGCAACGAAATAATCGGTACAGCCCAGGGATCCACCCGGATGACCGGATTGACAAGAATGAACCATACGCACGATGTCGCGCCTTACTTGGGATGCAATTTGTTCTAACTTAGTGATATCTGCACTCATTATGTATCAGGTTTTATCAAAATTTCCCTAATATACTCAATTTTAAAAGAGTATTTAGATGAAATGTGAAAAACAGATTGTTTGTATCAACGCCATTGTGCAGATCAGTAAATGGCTATTACTACATTGTTTTAGGTATACTACTCCGTTAATTCTCTGGTAATAAAATTCAAATGATTAATCATTCTGTAAAGCTCATTCACGATTTTGGATAGTAGTCACATCGCTGACGCAGCGAAAGCCAATATGATTTGTCGTGCTATTGACTTCACCTTTGCCGCGTGCACCTGCTTTGTAGCGTTCGCAATATTGATCATTACATAAGAAAGAGCCGCCGCGCTGTACCCGTTTTATGGCACGGGGCTCTTGTGGATCGTAGGACGATTTTGGGCCTGTTGGATCAGAAGTTTGCATTGGATCATAGCTTGGTTGGTAGAAATCAGAACACCATTCCCATACATTTCCCGACATATCATAGAGCCCGTAGCCATTAGGTGGGAAAGCGCCGACTGGTGCAGTATGTGTGTACCCATCCTCTTTGGTGTTGTTCTCAGGAAATGTTCCTTGAAAAATATTGGCTTGCCATTTACCGTCTATTTTCAAATCATTTCCCCAATAAAATTCGGCATTAGAGTCTGAGCCGCCTCTTGCCGTATATTCCCACTCGGCCTCTGTTGGTAAGCGTTTGCCAGTCCATTTTGCATAGGCTTCAGCATCTTCATAAGCTACATGTACGACTGGATGATTTTCGCGACCGCTGATGTTGCTCTCTGGCCCTTCCGGATGATGCCAAGATGCAGATGGAACGAATTGCCACCATTGTAAGTGATTTTGAAAACCATTCACCGCATCAGTAGGGCTATATACGGCAGATCCGGGAACAAGTAAATCAGGATTTACTCCCGGAAAATCTTGAGGATTCAGCGCCCGTTCAGCCACCGTAATATAGCCGGTCGCTTCTACGAAACGGGCAAATTGTGCATTGGTTACTTCTGTCGCATCAATCCAAAAATCGGATATCGTTACATCTCGAATTATTTGTGCGTCAGGGAAGCGGGTGCTTCCCATAGAGAATGTGCCTCCTTGGATAAGTATCATTTGAGTTTCCGGTGCAAACTTAGAATCCTGCTGTGTTTCGCGGTCATGCTGCGCTAAGAGTGCTGCGCGCGACACGATGTTATCGGTGCAGCAAGAAGGTAGTTCTTGTGCATACATTTGCTTGGAAATTAGCAAGCCTATTAGCACTATTTTTACTATTCCTTTAAGAAGTTTCATACTGTTTTAACATACTTATAAGTGTAATATTTGATTTTGTAGGAGCAAGATATTCGTTTTGTTCTAGTGACCTTGATACTTTTATGTAGTTGATAGTTGGATCGCAGCTGTACATTATTGTTGTTTGCTTGCTCTGAATTTTTTCATCTCTTGTGGTTCCTTATCTTCCAGTAAGTAAAAATCAACCACGTCATTTTGATTAGCCCAATTAAAATAGGCCGTTGCAAGACGGGAAACTTCAGCCGGTTGTTGTTTCGCTACATCATTCGTTTCGGTCGGATCTTGCTCCAAATCGTACAATTCCCAGCTATAGGATGGCCAAGTAGATACCAACTTCCATTTGCCCATGCGTGCAGCTCGATTGCCAGCTCGTTCCCAAAAAAGACCTTCAGGACGGTCTACGGTTTGTGATATACCCGTGAGTACTGGGACTAAACTTTTGCCGGGCAACGGGTGGGACTGCACGGCCTGATAATTTTTCGGGTATTCGGCTTGCGCTAACTCATACAAGGTAGGCGCCAAATCTATCACATGCCCTGTGCCTTGCACGACGGTATTGGCTTTAATCTTTTTTGGAAACCAAGCGATGAATGGACTGTTGATTACCCCTTCATGCAAATAATCTTTGTACGCTTTGAAAGGCGTGTTCGAAGCATAAGACCAATTTTTGCTCTGTGATTCAAAAGATCCCACTGTTCCTACCGGCCCTTTATTTGCGCGAGCGCCACCAAACCATGTGATCAAATCTTCAGCGGGAGCACCATTATCCGATAAAAATAAGATAACGGTATTATCCAATTGGCCATTTTGTTCTAGCTTGCTAAGCAAGGAGCCAATGCTTTGATCCAGACGATCTACCATTGCAGCAAATACCTCCATTTTTCTTGCCCAAGCTTGCTGCTGATCGTACGACAGTTTGTCCCACTTGTACAGGTCTTCTTCTGGGATGGAGCGAATTGTATGCTGATCCACAATTCCTAATTTCTTTTGGCGCTCAAAGCGTTCTTCCCGCAAAGCAAACCAACCCTTGTCGTACCTGCCGTTGTATTTGGCGATATCTTCTGGAAGCGCTATCAATGGCCAATGCGGTGCGGTGTGTGCCAAATAAAGAAAAAATGGTTGACACTGTCCTTTGATCTCATCCAAAAATTGCTCTGCATGCATGTTGATCACATTGGTACTGTAGTAATCTGCGAGTGGATAACCTTCATCATCTGTCTCTACGCTGCCGAATGTGGGCGCTCCGGTATTGGCGGATTTTTCATTTTTTGGAAAAACTTTTTCAAAACCGCGCTGCCAAGGATAACTCTGGCCATTGCCCGATACATGCCATTTGCCAGAAGTGAGTGTGAGGTAACCATTAGCTTGAAGTACTTCGGCAAAAGTTAATGATTCGGCGTTGATGTAACCTTGATAGGCCGGCAATCCAAGATCGTTCGAAAAATAGCCGACGCCCGCTTTGTGCTGATACTGGCCGGTAATCAAGGAAGCTCTGGTGGGCGCGCATATCGAGTTGTTGTAAAACTGTTGGAAGCGCATGCCTTCTTGAGCCAGACGATCTAGATGTGGTGTTGCTATTTCAGAGCCGTAGGCTCCTAAGTCTGAGTAACCTAAGTCGTCCGCTAGTATCAAAATGATATTGGGTCGTATATTGCTTTGCGCATGTGCCGCAGTGTAAAGACCACATAGTACGAACATGCTGGTGAGTATCTTCTTCATGATAGCGTTTTTTTTTAAAAATTGATCCAATCGGGGTGCTGGCTAAGATTTGGGTTAATGTTGAGTTCGCGCTGCGGTGTGGGAAAGTGAATGTGACGTGGTGCTGCTAGTAATTTATTGGCGGTTCGCAGTTTTGCGACATAATAGTCTGCACCACGTCTGGCTAAATCAAACCAGCGCTGATATTCATAGACCAGTTCTTTTCGTCTTTCTTCGAAGATCAATTCCCGAAAGCTATCGCCGTCGTCTCCGCCTAGATACAGTGTGGCATTTGCTCTGGCGCGTACTTTATTTAGCGCAGAGATGGCTTCGGGAGATGGTGCCGCGCTTAGTTCATTTTCTGCTTCGGCATATATTAATAATACCTCAGCAAAGCGGATAATCGGCAGATTTTTAGAAGACTGATCCTGATTTCCAATTACACTTTCGTCATAATACTTATCGAATTGTGGTTGGGCTAAGCCATAATATTGTCCGTCTACCGGTGAAGTTTTTCCCGTGGTAAAGGTGATAGTTCGCCGACTATCTGTGCTTTCGAATGCTTGGTATAGCCTACCTTCAAGATGCAGTGCATCAGCATAATCTCCATTAATACCGGGAATATCTGCAGGCGCGGAACGACTCGCCAAGCTGTTGCCCTGATAGCCGCTGTTTCCCTGAAACTGCGCGGAAAAGATATGTTCTACGCCATTTTTGCGATCGGTGGCAAATACCTCTGCGAAGGTGTTGAATAAGCCATAGCCTTCTTCATCGATGACCTCTTTACTCTTGTCTCTGGCCAATTGCCAAAGCTCTTGTGTTAAATATACTTTGGCCAGTAGGCTTTTGGCTGCGCCACGCGTAGCACGACCTCGGTCTAGTTCATTGTATTCGAGATAACCGGGCAAGTCCTGTGCTTCGAGTAGATCGTTCTGTATCTGTGTATAAATCGTTTCTTCGGAAGATTTAGATACGTAGAGCTGAGCGGGTGTCAATGAAGTTACAGGATCTATTATCAACGGAACATCTCCAAACCAGCGCACCAGATTAAAGTAATGCAAAGCGCGAAGAAACTTAGCTTCGAGTAATAGGCGATTTTTAATATTTGGTCTAATCTGATTATCGGTCATCGCGGTAATATTTTTGATGTTCAGATTAGATGCGTTGATCGCATCGTAGCTCTGTTTCCACAGTTGTTCCATGCGGTCGTTAGATGCATCATGCGTTAGCCCACTGATCGCGCGCACATGTGGGTTACGGGCACGCGGTCCGGCTTCGTAATCATCTGTCGCCATTTCTACACCAATCTGAATGAGGCTGTTGTATAAAGATTGTCCGCTCTCATACAATTTGCGATACGTGCCTGTCACAGCAGATGTAGCTTGTACTTCTGTCAGGTAAAACTGCTCGGAAACTAATAACGCCTCTGGCTTTTCCTCTAAAGTAGAACAAGCAGACAAGGTACTCAATAGAGAAGTATATGCTATAATGATCTTGTGATTCATGATATGTGCTTTTATTTAAAATGTAATCGATGCGCCGATTGATAAGGATTTTGCAACGGGATAAATGCCGAGATCCGTACCAATTTGTACATTGCTACCCGAGGTAACCTCCGGATCAAATCCACGATATTTTGTCCATGTCAACAAGTTTTGACCTACCATATAAAAGCGCACGCTGGATAGGGTATGATTGCTCCAGCTTTTTGGAATTGTATAACCGAATTGTAGTGATTGCAATCGTAGGAAAGATCCGTCTTCGACGAATTGATCGGAGAAGATGGGTGCGGGGTCCAGCTTTGCCCTTGGGTAGGAGTTCGACGGATTTTCTGGAGTCCAGCGTTGCAACGCATCTGTCGAAGCATTTTGTTGTCCGGTAAACATCTCTAGTTCTTGTCTATTGATATTCAGAATTTTGTTTCCCACTGTTCCCTGAACGAGTATGCTCAGGTCAAATCCTTTATAATATAGGGTGTTGGTGATACCAAATAGATAATTTGGTTGTGCGTTGCCAAGTATTCGTCGGTCATTAGCCGTCGTGAATTGACCATCTCCATCTACGTCCACATAAAGTCGATCACCAGCTCTGGGTATAGCATTACCAGTATACACGCCGCGCGTCGTTTCTTCGCCTAATTGAAGAATGCCATCGGTCGCAGCACCGTAGAATGTGCCCAATGGTTGCCCGACTTGGATGATGTAGTTGCCTATGATTAGCGAAGAATTTCCATCGGCAAGCGACAACACCTTGTTTCTATTCAAGGATAAGTTTAGGTCTGTAGTCCATGTTAGTTTACCGGTAATATTGCTGCTTTTAAGATTAAGCTCTAGGCCGGTATTTCGAACGGAACCAAAGTTTTTTAAGGAGTTGGCATACCCCGATGTCCAAGGCACTTCTACATTGAGTAGAAGATCGTCGGTTTTCTTATAATACCAATCGAAGATGAATTGCAGCCGATTGTTGAATAGAGATAGGTCAATTCCGGCATCATATTGATAGGTTGTTTCCCAACCCAAATTTTCGTTGGGCAGTCCTCTTGAAGCAAATCCAGTCGCAATGCTGTTGCCGATCTGATAATTGAGGGCATATAAGGTAGAAAGCGATTGGTATTGTCCGATTTCTAGATTACCCGTCATTCCGAAGCTGGTACGAAGTTTCAGATCTTGCAGAAATGACGCTCTTTCCTTCAGGAAGTTTTCTTCGCTGACGCGCCATGATAAGGCTAAAGAAGGAAAATTCCCCCACTTATTGTTTGCGCCAAATCGCGAACTGCCGTCTCGCCGCAGGCTGGCGGTTGCATAATATTTGTTGAGGTAATTGTAGCCGACTCTGCTAATGAAAGAATGCAGTACCCAAGCATACGATCCGGATTCTGGGCGTAATAAAGTAGATCCACTTTGTAGGCTGTTGTACAGCAATTCGTCGGTCACGAAGTTTTCAGAACCTGCGTTGAAGATGGCGCTGCGCGCCTCTTGCTGGGTGAACCCAAGCAGCATATTGAAATTATGCTGGTTGATCGATTTGGTGTAGGTCAAGGTATTCTCATTGAGCCACGAGTAATAATCTAAACTTCCCAGATTGGCTCGTCCATTATTGACGGATCCTTCGTAGATATAGGAAGGAAGATAGAACTTATCCGTGCGCGTGTTAAGATCTGCGCCCAATAGAACTTTGGCCTGCAAACCGGGCACAATATCGTATTGTGCAAAAGTAGTTCCCAATGTACGCAGTCCCACTTGTTGATTTGTCGTCTCCAAGAGTGAAGCGATGGGGTTGGCAAAGATGTTTTCAAATGGATTTCGGAGTGTATAGCTTCCATCCGCTTCATAAACAGTGGCTGTGGGAGGCATGATTAAAAGCGAATTGACGATTCTGGTTGGTGCAATCTGTGCCTGCGTACGATTAATCGATAAGTTGACGCCTATTTGAAGCTTTTCATAAGGTCTTGCACTGATGTTACTACGAAAACCTATTCGTTTGAAATCAGTGTTTTTGATGATGCCTTGTTGATCGAAGTAATTTGCTCCAACATAGTATTGAACCCGATCACCACCACCTAGGAGAGATAATTGCTGGTTCAACACTCGTGCCGTTCTAAAAGCTTCATCCTGCCAATTGGTGCCGGCTCCCAATGCATCTATGGCATTTTGCGAGAGATATTGCTGTCTTCCAAGCGAGGGGTTGGTATCATACATCACTTCATTACGAAGAGTTGCGAAATCTTGTGCACCTAAAACGTCGATTTGTTTAATAGCACTTTGTGCGCCGAAAGTACCGTCATACGTGAGCTTTGCGCCGCCATTTATTCCTTTTTTGGTGGTGACTATCACCACACCATTGGCACCTCTAGATCCATATATGGCGGTGGCTGCGGCGTCTTTGAGCACTTCCATGCTTTCTATTTCAGATGGGTTAATGCTCGCTAATGGATTGAGAGCGGTGCCGGAGTTTATACCGGTGCTTTCGGGTTGGTTGTAGATCGGAAAACCATCGATAACGTATAATGGCTCGTTTCCGCCTTGGATTGACGCTCCGCCACGAATGCGTACACTCACACCACCGCCGGGCTGACCTGAAGTCTGCGTCACCTGCACACCGGATATTCCGCCCTTTAGTACTTGATCTAACGCCGATATATTTTGTTTGAGGTATTCATTGGGCAAAGAAGCAACCGCTCCAGTTAGATCTCTGCGCTTGACTGCGCCATAACCAACAATCACGACTTCCTCCAGACCCGACAAATCGCTTTCTAATTCGATAACAGTGGGAGATTTAGAAATAATTAATGTTTTGGTGGCATATCCCACATAGGAAATTGTCACAGAAAAAGGAAGCTTTTGGCCCGTCACGAAGACAAATTTTCCACTAGCATCCGTCCGTACAAGATGTGTAACTGCTTCGAGTTGCACAGTAGCGCCTTCGATTGGTTCTTTGGTATTCGCATCGATCACGATGCCTTCCAAGGATGCGTTAATGATAGGGGAGGTTTGTTGTCCTTTGCTGCTAGAAATGATGGATAACAACAACAGTAATAGCCAAGAGTATTTTGATACTCTTTTAGTTTTCATTTTTTTGAATGGTTAATGGTATGATAAAGGCAAGTGAGGGTCATATATTACACGGCACTTGATTTACTATAAAGCTGGGAGGAGAAGCTGAATTTTTTGCTGAAGCTTAAAACTAGAGCTAGTTAGGCTCACATACACATGTAGTGTGAAGGACAATAATATATAGTGAATGGATGAACCCCGTTGACATCCGTTAATGTATTACGTATTGTATTGCTCATATAAAAACTGATTTTTATTTTTAGTTAATTTTGTTCGTTATAAGCAAATGTAAAACATTTATTAAAGTCTACCAAATTAATAGATTATTTTATTTTCTATTTTATAGAATCACGCAATGATTAGCGAAGAATTTTATCGCAGCGTGCAGAGCTGAAATGCAAGAAGGGCATGTTGCTATTGCAACATGCCCTTCGACTATCTTGAAATTGTCTAAAGTACTTGTAGAGAGAATTACATTGCTTCTGCTACCACTTCCTCTACATCAGGCACCATTCTTTTCAATAAGCCTTCAATACCCGCTTTAAGCGTAATGGTAGAAGACGGGCAACCACTGCAAGAACCACGAAGCTCTACGGTTACCGTGCCATTTTCAAAAGATTTGTAAGCAATCGCTCCACCATCTTGCTCTACAGCAGGGCGTACATAATCGTGCAGTACCTGTTGTATCTTAACTTCAGTTTCTGTGCCTTCGAAAGATACATTCTCATCAGCAACTACTTCTTGCACCTTCAATTCTGATTCCACAGCGCCCTTGACGAACTCCTTTAGCAAGGCCTCGATATCGCTCCAATCAGCATCGTCAGTTTTCGTAATCGTCACAAAGTTGCTCGCGAAAAATACACCATTCACGAAGTTGAATTTGAATAATTCTCTTGCAAATGGAGATGCCTGCGCTTTCTCCTGATCTGGGAAATCCACACTGCCATTGATCAATAATTTATTGACCAAAAACTTCATGGTAGCTGGGTTAGGTGTTGTTTCTGTATATACGTTTATCGTAGCCATGGTAATTTCAAATGGGTATAACTTTTACAAATATACGTGATGAAAATTTTACACTCGTCATTAATCCGTAAAACCTGCCGCCTTCACTCCAATGTAGGTGCTTGGCGAGATCGCGATCAGCTCTTGTTTTACATCTTCTGATACGTTTAGATTCTGAACAAATTCTGCAATAGTTTCTTGCGTGATGTGCGAATTGGTGCGGGTCAAATCTTTCAATGCTTCGTATGGTTTTGGATAGCCTTCCCGACGAAGAATCGTCTGAATCGCTTCGGCCACGACTGCCCAATTGTTTTCCAAATCTTTGGCCAGCGCATCTTGGTTCAAGATCAATTTACGCAATCCGCGCAAGGTAGATTTGAAAGCAATCAAGGTATGCCCAAATGGTACGCCAATATTGCGCAATACGGTAGAATCCGTCAAATCGCGCTGCAATCTAGAGATCGGTAATTTGGCAGCTAGATGCTCAAAAATAGCATTAGCAATGCCTAAATTGCCTTCCGCATTTTCAAAATCAATGGGATTTACTTTATGCGGCATTGCCGACGAACCAATCTGTCCGGCTGTGATTTTCTGCTTAAAATAATCGATAGAAATATAAGACCACACATCTCTACACAAGTCGATCAATATATTGTTGATACGCTTCAACGCATCACAGCTTGCAGCAAAATTATCGTAATGCTCGATCTGTGTCGTTGTTTGCGACCGCGATAAACCTAAGTTTTCCTGCACAAATTGATTCCCAAAAGCTACCCAGTTTTGCGTTGGATACGCCACCGTGTGCGCATTGAAATTTCCTGTAGCACCACCAAACTTGGCCGAATGCGGCACCTGAGCCAATAAGTCCAATTGTTTTTCCAAGCGTTCTACAAAAACAAAAACTTCTTTTCCCAACGTCGTTGGAGAAGCAGGTTGCCCGTGTGTACGCGCCAACATCGGAATGTCGCGCCATTCTGTAGCTAAACCTTTCAATTCATTCACCAATTCTTGTAATGTTGGTAGATACACTTCTTCCAAAGCCGCTTTCCAAGAATAGGGGATAGCCGTATTATTAATATCTTGCGAGGTAAGGCCGAAGTGGATAAATTCCAATGAATCATGCAAGCCCAACAATTCGAATTTATGCTTCAAGAAATACTCAACCGCCTTTACGTCGTGGTTGGTCACCTTTTCGGTGTCTTTGATCCATTGGGCATCTTCTAAACTAAAATTTTGATAAATCTCACGAAGTTTGTCGTTGAGGCTTCCATCGAGATGTGCCATTTGCGGAATACCAGAAGTGCTTAGGGCAATAAAATATTCTACTTCAACCAATACGCGGTATTTAATCAGCGCAAATTCAGAGAAGTAGGCAGAAAGCTCGTTTGTCGTATGGTAATACCTGCCATCGATAGGAGTGACAGCAGTTAAAGGAGATAATGTCATGATAAACTATATTTTGGGACTCAAAAATACAAAATTGCCCCTAGTTCAACAAGCACTATTTAAGGTTGGTAGTAAACAACAAAGGCCCATTTATGGGCCTTTGCAGTATTTTCGATTTTAGTTCGGATTATTGAACGTTCTCGATAGTGTCAGTAGTAACAGTAGTGTCAGTAACTACAGCAGTAGTATCAACAACTACTTCTTCTTCGATTAACAACGTAGTGTCAGCAGTTTCTTCAGTTTTCTCAGCAGAGTTGTTACAAGCTGCGAATCCTACTGTTAACGCTAGACCTAAAAATCCGAATTTGAATAAGTTTTTCATTTTACTAGTTTTCTATTTAATTAAAACAAATTTGTTTATTTAATCCTTAATACCCCACACTACATTTAGGTAACCCACTAATTACATTAAATTTTAAATAATTACGTAATAACCTGTTTTTCAGTTTTTTAAATATTTGTATTGTTGGGTTTTTTTGAAAAAAAATCAAGAATTTTCCACTAAAAACTATTTGGAATCGAATTTGTTATAACAGAGTACAAAAGTGTTCCTTAATGATTGGTAAGATAAAAAACATGATGAAGTTCGCAAAGTCTATCGACTTCGGTGAATTGGAAAAGCTTTCAAAGAAGGTAGATTTAGGTGAAGTCATTGCTGCTGTTTCCAAAATGGATGAGAAACAATTGCAAATGGCCATGAAAATGCTAACTGGATCGAAAAAGAGGAAAGAATCTCCACCCATCAATGCCGACTTTTATGGTGTAGAGCAGAAGCTATCTGCCGAAGATCATGCCCTCAAGATGAAGGTGCGTGCTTTTCTCGAAGCTGAGGTGAAGCCTATTGTCAACAATTATTGGCTGCACGATGATTTTCCTTTCGAGCTTATTCCCAAACTCGCTGAACTTAATATTTGCGGATACGTGTACGAAGGCTATGGTTGTGCTGGCGGCACGTCTTTAATGGATGGCATCATAGCTAGCGAATTTGGTCGTATTGATCCATCTATCGCTACCTTTCTGGGCGTACAAAGTGGATTGGCTATGGGCTCGATTTACTTATGCGGATCGGAAGAGCAAAAGCAAGAATGGTTGCCGCAAATGCAACAATTGAAAAAGATTGGTGCATTTGGATTAACGGAGCCTGAAGTGGGTTCAGGAACTGCGGGTGGATTAACTACTACCTGTAAGAAGACCGCTGATGGCTGGGTGTTGAATGGACAGAAAAAGTGGATTGGAAATTCTACTTTTTCGGATATTACCATCATCTGGGCACGCGATGTAGACGACAATCAGGTCAAAGGCTTTATCGTTCGCAAAGAGAATCCAGGCTTCTCTGTCGAAAAAATCAAAGGCAAAATGGCTTTGCGCATTGTGCAAAATGGATTGATTACGATGACAGATTGTGTCGTGCCGGAGTCGGATCGTTTGCAAAATGCCAACAGCTTCCGCGATACCGCAAAAGTGTTGCAAATGACGCGTGCCGGTGTAGCATGGATGGCCGTCGGTTGTGCAAGAGGAGCTTATGAAAATGCGCTCGAATATACCTTGAAACGCGAGCAGTTCGGGAAGCCGATTGCTTCTTTCCAACTCATTCAAAACCATTTGGTAGAAATGCTTTCTAACCTTACAGCAATGCAAACCTTAGTATTTCGCTTATCCGAGATGCAGGATGAAGGGTTGCTAAAAGATGAACATGCATCATTAGCCAAAGTATTTTGTACGCTTCGCACACGCGATATCGTCTCCCGCGCTCGTGAAGTGATGGGCGGAAATGGTATTTTGTTGGAATACAATGTAGCACGCTTCTTGGCGGATGCCGAGGCAATCTATTCTTATGAAGGTACCAAAGAGATTAATTCCCTAATCGTCGGAAGAAGTATTACCGGATTCAGCGCTTTCGTGTAGTAATCCATCACTAAAGTTATACCATAAAAAAAGGCTGAACATAACGTTATGTTCAGCCTTTTTTTATATGGGAGTATAAAATTACTACTTGTTCTTTTTCTGATTTTGTGCTGCTTGTTGTTGGCGCATCATATCTTCCATACGTTTTTGGAAAGTTGAAGTTTTCTTTTCTGCTTGCGGCTTCTTTTTGAAAGCTTCGATCTTCGCTAAGATCTTTTCATCATCGATGAATTGGCGAATGATTACTTGTGTCAAGAACGTAAATACCGCTGCTAGGAAGTAATAATAGTTCAATCCAGCAGGGAAGTTGTTCAACAAGAAGAAGAACATCAATGGCATGATGTAGCCAATGTATTTCATTTGCCCAACGGCACCAGCACCAGAAGTCGTGTTATTGTACCAAGTGGTCAATAAAGTAGTGATCGTCATCAACACACACATCAATGAAATGTGATCGATGCCAAAGATGATCGGTGCGAAAGAGATGGGTGAATCATAGGTCGACAAATCTTTGACCCACATAAAGGATTCGCCGCGAAGCTCAAACAAATTCGGGAAGAAGAAGAAGAAAGCCAAAGTAAACGGCATCTGCAATACCAAAGGTAAACAACCACCCAACGGATTTACGCCCGCTTGCTTGTACAGCTTCATCTGCTCTTGTTGCAATAGCATCGGATTATCTTCGCCTACTTTTGCTTTAATCTCGTCCAACTGCGGTTTCAAGACACGCATCTTAGCCATCGACAAGTAAGATTTGTACGTCAATGGGAACATCGCACCCTTTAATAATACCGTCAAGATCAAAATCACTAAGCCGTAAGACAAAGCAAATCCATCCAAGAAATCAAAGATAGGCACCGTGATAAAACGGTTGATCCAGCTGATAGGACCCCAGCCCATGTTAATGATCTTGTTATAATCATTGCCTTCGGCCTTCAACGTATTGTATTGATTTGGTCCGAAGAAGAAGTTTAAGTTATAGCGCTCGTCTCTGCTTGTGTTGGCCAATTCTGTTTTCGCTTTGTAGAACTTCACGATGCTATCGCTGGTGCCACTGCGCACAGTCAATTCAACTTTGTCAAAACCTTCTTTGCTCGAAAGAATGTTCGAGAAATAGTGTTGTTTGAAAGCGATCCAGTTTACTTTTTCTTCTACCGTCTCTTCATCATCTTTGCTCTCCGACAAGTGATCAATATTACCCTCTGTATCACGATAATAGATCGAAGATTTGTCGCGCTCCGAAGAAATGTTTTTCTCTTTTTGGGTCAGGATTGTTTCCCAGTTTAAGAAAATGCTTTTTGATTTGACATCAATCGTATTGTGAATACCTTTTGTTTCGATAGCCAAGCCAACGTTGTAGCTGTCTTTTTCTAAGGTGTAAATATAATCGATGTATTGCGTGTCAGAATAGTTAAGGCGCATCGTAACTGCGCCATCATTGTTTCCTTGAGAAGTGAAATACAGATCATTGGTATTCACCGCTTTGCCCGGAACATTGAATTCTAAACCGAAACTATTGTGGTCGCCACTGAATAAAATCAACGGATTGCCATCAAAATTCTGCTGTCCTTTTAGTTCAACTGATTTGATACGACCACCTTTGGTGGAAATCTGAGCAATGATTTTGTCATTCTCCAACTTAATGAATTCTTCGCTGCCGAAGCTGCTAGCGCCGAACGGCTCATTTAATTTTGCGGAATCTACTTTATTAGATTCTACGATAGTTTGCAAAGAATCTTTTACTGGAGCTAATCCTTGTTTTGCACGTGCTGTAGAATCTTGAAGAGCCTGTTCTGCTTTAATCTCTTGCTCCGACGGTTTCATCAGGTAAAAAGAACCTGCGAAGATGGCAAAGATCAGAATCAGCCCGATAATATTATTTCTATCCATTTTTACTTATTTTCTCTCTTTTTTAATGCTTATTTGCTTGCTGCTTTTTTATGTGTCAATGCAGCGGCTACAAAACTAACAAAAAGTGGGTGAGGATTTGCAACTGTTGATTTTAATTCCGGATGAAATTGTCCGGCTACGTAAAAAGGATGATCCTTTAGCTCGACGATTTCCACCAATCCTGTCTTAGGATTCTTGCCTGAAGCGATCATGCCCGCTGCTTCGAATTGCGCCAAATATTCGTTGTTGAATTCATAACGGTGGCGGTGGCGTTCGGTAATCTTCGATTTTCCATAGATCGCATGTGCTTTCGTTCCTTTGCGCAGATCACAATCGTAAGCGCCCAATCGCATCGTGCCGCCCATGTTTTTAATCGATTTTTGCTCTTCCATCAAGTTGATGACTGGATGTTTGGTGTGCTCATCCATCTCAAAGCTATTCGCATCTTTCAACGATAGCACATTGCGGGCAAACTCAATGACGGAGCATTGCATACCCAAGCAGATGCCAAAGAAAGGAATGCGTTGTTCACGAACATATTTGATCGCAACCAATTTACCGTCCAATCCACGCGCGCCAAAGCCTGGAGCTACGAGTATGCCATCTAATCCTTTTAGCTTATCTGCCACATTCTCCTCATCAATGCTTTCTGCGGCGATGGATTTTACTTTTACTTTCGTTTCATTCGCAGATCCCGCGTGGATAAATGCCTCTGCAATGGATTTGTAGGCATCGGGCAACTCAATGTATTTACCCACCAAGCCAATGTTGACCTCGTTTGTTGGGTTCTTTAGTTTACCTAAAAATGTTTTCCAGTTTTCAAGATCTGGTTCTACTTTGGTAGACAATTTTAATTTGGTCAAGACCGTTTTGTCCAATTGCTCTTTCAACATCAATAAAGGCACATCGTAGATCGTGGAGGCATCGATAGATTCTACCACAGCATTGATGTTTACGTTGCAAAACAAGGCCAATTTTTTACGGATGTCTTGCGTCAACTTATGCTCGGTACGGCACACCAAAATGTCTGGCTGTATCCCGTATTCCAATAAAGTTTTTACAGAGTGTTGCGTAGGTTTGGTTTTCAGCTCACCTGCTGCTGCCAGATAAGGGATTAGCGTAAGGTGGATCACTAGAGAATCGTTATTGCCTAGTTCCCAACGCAATTGTCTTACTGCCTCAATGAATGGAAGCGACTCAATGTCGCCTACCGTACCACCCAATTCAGTGATGATGATATCGTACTCGCCCGATTCGCCCAATAGTTGCATTCGGCGCTTGATCTCGTCAGTGATGTGCGGAACAACTTGAACCGTTTTCCCTAAGTAAGCGCCTTCACGCTCTTTTTGGATGACGTGTTGGTAAATACGTCCTGTTGTTACGTTGTTAGCTTGCGAAGTCGGCACATTCAAGAAACGTTCGTAATGGCCCAAATCTAAATCGGTCTCGGCACCATCTTCCGTTACGAAACATTCACCATGCTCGTAAGGATTAAGTGTTCCCGGATCGATATTAATGTAAGGGTCGAATTTTTGAATAGTAACTTTGAGTCCGCGTGCCTGGAGAAGTTTAGCCAGAGAAGCTGCAATGATGCCTTTTCCCAATGACGAAGTTACGCCGCCCGTAACAAAGATGTATTTACTCATAGTAATTGATGGATTTTTGAGCGATGATCCATCCCTAAAAAGCAATGGAAAATCTGTCTTTTGTACGGGGTACAAAGATAGCAAATTTTTTGTGCTTTAGCGGTAAAAATGAATATCCCCACCCAATGGGTGGGGATCAGGTTGTTATCGCAAAGACCTCAGCAAATTGATGGTTTTTGCATCGAATTCTTGCTCACCAAATAACGATACGCCGGCTGCGCCATTCTTTTTAGCTAGCTCAATTCCTTTTTTGAGTTCATCACTGTCTTTGAAGTCTGGTAAATAGAGTCCCGCGTATAATGGAAATTTTTTATTCAACGTTTGTACGCCTTCCTTCACAGCTTGACCAACCCATTCCACAGGTTCTTGGTAGAAACCATGATAAATCATCGGGAATACTGCATCTAAATCCCAATTTGCCCAATCCTGTCGCACAATCCGGCGCGCGAGATCTGGCGTAGGAAATACCGCTGCGGTCAACGGTTTTTGGTACTCTTTGGCCACTTTGGCAATTCGATTGACTACGCGATTGATCTGCTCATAACGGAAAGCGCGCCACGACGGACTTTGCTCCGGTCGAGCAACCTGATCGATATCAATGCCCGTTTCTTTCAAGTAGGCTGCCTTGGTAAATGGACTGTAACAAAAATCGTAATCTGCTAGCTCGGTCGACTGGTCGATATTGTAATTCTGCCACAAGTTTACCGGTAACACGACATCCGGATAACGGATGTAATCTAGGTGCAAACCATCAACATCTTCTTTCTCTAATTGCTCTCTCGCTTTATCTTCCAAGTATTTAGGAACATCGGGATGCGAAGGGCACAAAAAGCGGTAATAATTCACGTAAGGCGGCTGGTCTGCACAAGACTTTCCAGAGCGGCTCACGGCATAATATTCTGGATGTTTGCTTAACAAATCTTGCTCACCCCGATTCATGGTCCACATCCAACGATGGGTTTCCAATCCCAAGCTTTTTGCTACCTGAAAATGCCGAACACTGTAATCTTCAAACAGCAAGCCACGCACACCCGCTTCGCGGTAAGAGGTATAGCGTTTTTTGATTGCAGCATCACTGTCTTTCGTATTAGGGCGTATCCACATCCAATAATCAAAGGATAGTGGTGTAGCATTTGCTGCCAAGGAGATAGCAGGCAATTGTAAGCCGGCGAAGCCGAGCAAAGAGGTCTTGATGAAATCGCGTTTATTCATAATAGGTGTTGTTACCAAGGTGATCTAGTCGAAAGGTAGCATTATTTTCTGAATCGCTCACACGCACCGCATATCCGGCAGCATCTGCTTCTAGATCATAGGTGAGTGTAAATTGTTTTAAAGAAGGAGCTATGTATTTGCGATAATCCGGCAGTTGATCTAGTTCAGCTGCATAGTTACCATGTTTGCGCTTATAGACTTGCTGTAGGTAGTGAATATTCCAGCCTAGTTTTTTTATTTCGTAGGAAGCGGGCAAAGTTGGATTTCCCAACTGATCTACAAACTGAATGTATCCCCATCTTTCTGGATAGTGCATATTCACCAATCCGATCGGCGACCATACCCAATTATCTTCCGGCAAGATGTTTCCATTTTCCGCTTTGCGCTGGTAGGTATTATTCTTTACGGTATGTTGCCATTGTACTCGGGAGAAATTGAATAACCAATAGGAAGAAAGTGGAGGCGTATCACCTGATCCAAAACTTTGTAGCGCGGTAAATGGAATGGCAATCTCCACACTCCAAAATTTGTCTTTATCCCGCGGATTGTTCAAGGTGCCCTCAACATGTACCGCACTTTTGAGCCCTTTCATATCCCAATGAATAAGTGCTTTGCCACCGTAGCGATAAGGTTTTACTAAGGCTAAGTCGAATAGCGTATTCAGCGCATTCACTTCCAGTTCATAATAATGATCTTGGTGGATATCAGGTTTTATAAATACCTCAAAATCATTGTTGTGAAAGATGATGTCGTCGTATTTGGTGATATTTCCCCATACGTGTGGCTCTTCCATTTTCGCGTAGATGTACAGATTGGCATCATCGTACATCATTTTGAACCGAGTTTCGTAAGCGGGTGTTGTTTTGTCTGCGCCTTCAATATCTATGAATTTGCTCGACCAAGGAATGTTAGCCCATTGTGCTTCTATATCACGGCCATCGATTTTGATGGTGCCGTTCACTTTTTGAACTTGATATACTAAGGGAATAGATTGTAATCGTTCTACCTCATCGATGGTAGACTGAGCATGAGCGGCCGTGACAAAGAGCAAGCACGGCAAAAAACGTTTTAGCAAATTCATAACAAAAGAAATCAACTCCAATTATAAGTAAAATAGTTGGATCAGCTATGTAACATAAACGTGATGAATAGCCGCGTAAATGTTACGGAATGTTCAGGTATTTGTGGGTTTGTAACGAGATTTCCCATTTAGGGTTGGTCATTACATAATCGATGATAAGCGGCGTCATCTCTGCTGCTTTCGACCATTCGGGTTGCAAGTACAGTTTGCAGGAAGGACTGACCTGTGCGGCGTGTTCTTCTGCCCATTGGAAGTCACTTTTGTTAAAAACAATGACTTTCAATTCGCCAGCAGCCTCCAAAACATCTTTTCGAGGTGCTTTGAATTTCTTTGGGGATAAACAAATCCAATCCCAATGCCCGCTCAACGGATAGGCACCAGAAGTTTCCATAAAAGTACGAATGCCGCGCTCTTGCAAGCTTTTAGTCAATGGATCTAAGTTATAGATCAGCGGTTCGCCACCAGTTACTACGACTGTTTTTGCTGGATGCTGATCAGCATGCTGCACGATCGTATCAACCGATGTAAGCGGATGAATACTAGCATCCCAACTTTCTTTGACATCGCACCAATGACAACCCACATCACAACCTCCCAAGCGAATAAAATAAGCTGCTTTGCCCGTGTGGTAGCCTTCGCCTTGAATGGTGTAAAATTCTTCCATTAATGGAAGTTGATTGCCGTCTTCTGGAACTTGTCGTGACATGCGATTTTTATTAAGAAAGGCAAAGGTAAGGATTTTTTAATCAGTATCCTTGGCTTTGGAACGCCATTGCGTCGAGAAGGATTTATCAGGTATACGTGGCAGTACACGTTGATCTCCCCAAGATTTTTTGAAAAACAATTTGATGAGAATATTTTTCAGTCCTTTTCCAAGGAAGTCAATGTACTTTCGGTTCTTCGCCAGCTTGGTGTACCAGCTCCATGCACGAGTTTCCGGCAACGGTTTTGCGGCATTGCTCACCCGATCATGTCGATTCTTTAAAAGCAATCGATCAATATCTATGTTTAACGGATTAGCACGCTCCGTATTGGTAAAGCTGGCGGCATGTTGCAGGTAGTCGTACGATTCTTCTGAATCGAGATGCGCTGTAAATACAGCGCCCATAGGACCAGGGTATGTATTTTGATACGCGCCTCCACCAATGGTTTCATACATCGCACAAGCATTGGTGCTTGCGCCGCACTCCATCCAATACAAGGCTTGGCGCTGCTCGGTAAGTGCTAACAAATCTGATCGTCCGTTATCCACCAAAATCAACACCATTTGGCTCGGTCCATCGGTTTCGCGACCGCGTTGCGGTCCGGTCAACAAACTGTGGTGACGCTGCAATCTTTGTCCATGATCATGCAATGCTCCCAATGGCAGCAATAAATCCAAATCATGGATGGATGGCAAAATTTTATCAATACCAGCAAATACAATATGATAAGGAGAAAAAGCATTGTGCAAACGATTATTGCCTTCATTTTCGCTGATCACTACGCTGCCCGTATCGGCTAATAGATGCGATGCACCCGATATCATCACATCTGTCGATGTGGCGCGGTCGCGCTGAATCTTTCGAAAACTACGTAAGATTTTAGTTGCAGCTGCGTCTATAGGTGCTGCTTGCTCGTCTTCTAAATCTTCTTCTTCCGCTGCTTTTTCCGCTTCTGTTCTTTCGGCTGGTACAATTTCTGGGTGCTTTGTATCCCATAGAGCTTTCGCTTTTTCTTCACTCAGCTCAATGGCTGGTTGGATTACATGACTCGGTTTTGTGCCGTTTAGCTGCGCTAAATAACGGCCAAGATCAGCTTCATCTGCGCGGTATTTTGATTCTGCGAGGTATTTTGGGAGACCAATTTCCTCGTGGATCATGGCATGGTTGGTCGCGATATGGCTAGGCTGATAAGTAGCCAAAAGCTTGTCCAGCTCTTCTAACGCTTCTGATGCGTTATTTGCCCAAATGACTTTACCGCCCGCACGCGTGAAGTTGGTTTCGAAGTCCAATAGATAACGATCCATATTTTCGATCGCTTTCCACTTGATTAGATGCGCTTTCTTCTTGGCATTTTCAAGATTTTGAAAACGAGGAGCTAGATTTTGAAAGGCTTGGCGATAGTTTTCCAGATGCTCGTGCAGGATCCTATTGCCCTGAGCATCCAAGGCGCTGACCTCGCAAGCTTTTCTAAATTGTTCTTCCTTCGTATTCGGCATATGTAATCGGGTGGGGTATTATGTATAGTAAAAGTCGGCAATCATCTTGCCAACTTTTACTAAATAAGATTTCTGAGCTATTTATTGTTCGAAAAACGTGCCGCTCAGGAATATAAAATTATGCTTTAACGGCTAACGTCAACTCCTTCAATTGTGCTGGCGCAATGGTAGAAGGTGCATCAATCATCACATCGCGCCCGCTGTTGTTTTTCGGGAACGCGATCACATCACGAATGCTATCCAAACCTGCGAAGATAGATACCAAGCGATCTAAACCAAAGGCCAATCCACCATGCGGAGGCGCACCATAAGTGAATGCTTCCATCAAGAAACCAAATTGCTTCTGCGCTTCCTCCGGCGTGAAACCTAGATGTTTAAACATATTGGATTGCAAATCGCGATCGTGGATACGAATCGATCCGCCGCCCACTTCTACACCGTTGATCACCAAATCGTAAGCATTGGCGCGCACATCACCGGGATTAGATTCCAACAAATGGATGTCTTCTGGTTTTGGTGAGGTGAATGGATGGTGCATCGCATGATAGCGCGCCGAATCTTCATCCCATTCTAATAATGGAAAATCGATCACCCATAATGGGGAGAATGTATTTTTGTCGCGCAGGCCTAATTGTCCAGCAACCTCTAGTCGAAGTTCGTTCAATTGCTTGCGTACCTTATCTTTCGAGCCAGCCATGATCAATAAAAGATCGCCTGGCTCACTCTCGAATGCTTTAGACCAAGCTTCTAATGCTGAAGCATCGTAGAATTTATCTACGGATGATTTAATGCTTCCATCTTCGTTATGACGCGCATAAACGATTCCAGTCGCGCCTATTTGTGGTCTTTTCACAAAATCGGTCAAGGCATCCAGCTGTTTTCTCGTGTAGCTAGCGCAATTCTTGGCATTGATACCGACAACCAATTCTGCTTGTTCGAATACTGGGAAATCGTGCCCTTTTGCCACATCATTCAGCTCCACGAACTGCATACCAAAGCGCGTATCCGGTTTGTCGGATCCGTACAAACGCATGGCATCATCGTACGTCATGCGTGGTACTTCGCCCAAGTCAACACCTTTTACTGTTTTGAAAAGATGCTTAGTCAATCCCTCAAACATGTTCAAGATATCTTCCTGCTCTACAAATGCCATTTCGCAGTCGATCTGCGTAAACTCTGGCTGTCTGTCGGCACGCAAATCCTCATCACGAAAACATTTCACAATTTGGAAATAACGATCGAAGCCCGAAACCATGAGCAATTGCTTGAAAGTTTGTGGGGATTGCGGCAAGGCGTAGAATTCGCCTGGATTCATACGAGAAGGAACCACAAAATCGCGCGCGCCTTCTGGTGTTGATTTAATCAATACCGGAGTTTCTACTTCCAAAAAGTTTTCGCCATCTAAATAACGACGGATTTCTTGCGACATTTTATGACGCAAGATCAAGTTTTCACGCACCGGATTGCGACGTAAGTCTAGATACCGGAACTTCATGCGGATATCGTCGCCACCATCCGTTTCATCTTCGATGGTAAATGGCGGTAACGCCGATGCATTTAATATATCTAGATCCGTTACTTTGATTTCAATCTCTCCGGTAGGGATCTTGTTATTTTTGTTGGAACGTTCGATGACAGTACCTGTCACTTTGATCACGTATTCGCGACCTAGATCCAACGCTTTTGCGCGCAAGGTCTGATCATCGTCGACATTAAAAGCCAATTGCGTAACGCCGTAGCGATCGCGTACGTCTATAAACGTCATTCCTCCTAAGTCACGTGATTTCTGGACCCACCCACTCAAGGTGACGGTCTTCCCCAGATCGGACAACCGCAGTTCGCCGCAAGTATGTGTTCTGTGCATTTCCTATTATGTATTTATCTATTTCAGAATCTGATGACAAAAATATCGGTTTTTGGACACAAAAACGAAACTTAATTTGATCAGAGCAAAGCGGAAGAGATTATCTCGTGACACGATTTCCCACTACAAGGTCGCTTCTCCCACTTTCACCCCAATTTTGCGAATAAAGTTAGGCGATGCGCCTTTGTATAGTATGATATCAGTCAGCGTTTTAGTAATTGCCTTAAGGGAAAATTTGCCTTGTAAATGCAAGATAATGAGGTTGTAAGCGTGTTCTGATGGTTTCTGATGGGATATTACTGTTGTGGAAAACTTTTTTGTGGGGCAAAGTGTTATAAAGTGGGAGAAAGTGTCTAATTTTACATTTGATTTCGAATAGGCTGATTAGCTATATGACCGAACTGACAGGAGAATATACATGTAAGTTGGATGCCAAAGGTAGAATGGTAGTTCCTGCGTTGCTCAAAAAACAGATACCTAGTATTGAGCAAGAGGGGCTTATCGTGAACCGTGGTTTCGAAAAAAACTTAGTGATTTATCCTCGTTCAGAATGGTCGAAGATGATGCGGCAGCTATCACGTTTGAATAAGTTTAAGGCGGAGAACAGAAATTTCATTCGAAAATTTATGAGTGGCGCTACCGAGCTAACGTTGGATTCAGCCAATCGGGTATTGCTTCCTAAAAGTTTGATGGAATACGCCGAGATCAGCGGAGAGCTGATGTTGGCTTGCCAGTTTGATCGCATAGAAGTTTGGTCCAAATCTGTTTACCTGGAGACGTTGGGAGAGATGAGTGAAGATGATTTTGCCACTTTAGGTGAAAAAGTAATGGGTGGATTGGATATAGGAGACCTAGAAGATGAGTAGTCCAGTATATCATGTGCCCGTGATGCTGCAAGAATGTATAGCAGCGCTAAATATAAAGCCGAATGGTGTGTACGTGGATGTCACTTTTGGTGGCGGCGGACATTCCAGAGAAATATTGAAGCACCTTGGGCCAGAAGGGCGTTTGTTTGCTTTTGATCAAGATCCCGATGCGCTTCAAAATGCAATTGATGATCCAAGATTTCGTTTGGTACATCAAAATTTCAAGTTTTTGAAAAACAGCTTGCGATTAGAAGGTGTGCGTCAAGTAGATGGTATTTTGGCTGATCTAGGCGTTTCTTCGCATCAATTTGATGATGCAGAGCGAGGATTCTCGATTCGCTTTGAGGCGAATCTGGATATGCGTATGGATCAAGTGGCTGATCTGGATGCAGCAAAGATTCTTAATACGTATGCGGAGGAAGAGTTGCATCGCATATTTGGCATGTATGGCGAAATTCAAAACGCTAAATCATTGGCCAAAACCATTGCAACGGCACGTCTTTCTAAGCTAGTTACGTCGGTAACGCAGTTGAAAGAGGTGATCAAGTCGCTGGTGCCACGTGGAAAAGAGCATAAATACCATGCGCAGGTCTTTCAGGCTTTGCGTATTGAAGTGAATAAAGAATTGGAAGCGCTAACTGATTTTTTAGAGCAAACGGTACCCGTGCTTAAACATGAAGGCCGATTGGTCGTGATGTCGTACCATTCTTTAGAGGATCGTTTGGTGAAGAATTTTATAGCCAAGGGCAAGTTTAAAGGAGAAGTCGAGAAGGATTTTTTTGGTAACGAGATCAAGCCTTTTCAAGTCATCAGCCGCAAGGCGATCGCGGCGACTCATGAGGAAGTGCAACAAAATAACCGGGCTCGAAGTGCCAAATTGCGCGTCGCTCAACGGATAGAAAAAGATTAAGCAGATGGCCAGAAACAGGATAAAAAATGGCGAGCTGAGCGAAGAGGTTCAGGAGGAAATGTCTGACGAACTGGAAGAGAAGGTCGAGGAGACCCAAAATTTCATTCGGACGATATTCTCTAGCAATCCACTTTCTACCTATTCAGTGACCAAGAATTTACCGTTCATCGCTTTTATTGCTTTGCTCGGATTGCTGTATATCTCCAACCGACATTTGGCGGAGAATACGGTGCGTAGAATCGATCGACTGGGCAAGGATGTGAAGGAGCTGGGTTGGGATTACAAGTCGCTCCATGCAGAATTGATGAAGCTGACGACGCAGACTGAAATTGCCAAGCGGGCAGATACGTTAGGGTTGACCGAACGCACGGAACCGCCAATAAAAATAGAATTAGTAAAAAAAGATAAATAGGGAGCGCAAAAAACGCATTTACCATGAATATCAGAAAGTCCATCTTGATTCGTGTGTACCTAGCCTTCGGGCTAATGGTGTTTGGCGCCCTGTTGGTGTTTGGCAAGCTGCTGCATGTGCAATATGTTGATGGTGATAAATGGCAAACTATTGCGGATTCACTCACTATAAAAGAGCGTGTGGTAGAAGCCGCGCGCGGCAACATCTATTCTAATGATGGAAGTTTGCTAGCGACCTCCGTGCCGGAATATACCATTCGCTTTGATGCGATGGCGATCCCAGAAGAGAATAGCGACGTATTCCAGTCCAGAGTAGATTCACTGGCGGCACGGCTTTCTCAATTTTTTGGAGATAAATCAGCCCGTCAATATTTGACGCAACTGAAAGAAGCGCGCGCCAAAGGCCAGCGCTATATGCTGTTAAAAAGAAATGTATCACATCAAGATCTGAAAGAGCTGAAGACTTTCCCTTTGTTAAAAACATTCAAGGAAGGTCGTAGTCGTTATTCTGGTGGCTTGATCGCAGTACAGGAGAACAAACGCATCTTACCTTTTACCAATTTGGCTGCGCGTACCATTGGTTATCGCAATGAAGAATACCGCGTAGGGTTGGAAGGTGCTTTTGGTGATTATATAGAAGGAAAAAGCGGTATGCAAATGATGCAACGCATCGCCGGTGGCGTTTGGGTGCCGGTGAGTCGCGAAGTAGAAATTGCACCAGTCGATGGTTCGGATATTATCGCGACGATCGATGTAAATATGCAAGATATGGCACAGCGTGCTTTGGAAAAACAATTGATCCAGAGCAATGCCGATAATGGTTGCGTGATCTTGATGGAGGTAGAAACAGGAGAAATCCGCGCGATTGCGAACTTCACCAAAGATACGGATGGCGTATATCGCGAGAAATTTAACTACGCCATTGCGCAAGGTGCAGACCCAGGTTCTACGTTCAAGTTAGCTTCTTATTTAGCAGCGCTAGATGATGGCTATGTAGATACCACGACCGTGATCGATATTGGCAATGGTACGTACAAAGTGCCTTCGCATACGATTCGCGATTCGCACGCTCCAAAGAAATCCCGCGTCAGCGTACAAGAAGCATTTGAAGAATCTTCTAATGTGGCGGTCACGAAAATGATCCACACGCATTATGGCAATAATCCAAGCAAATTCATCAATAAGCTGCACAGTTGGGGATTGCACAAACCTTTGGGCTTACAGATTCCGGGCGAAGGGGATCCTTGGGTGAAAACACCAGAAAGCAGATCGTGGAGCAAGCTGTCACTGATTCAGATGGCTTATGGTTATGAATTGAAGTTGACACCATTGCAAACGCTGACATTATACAACGCTGTAGCAAACGATGGTAAGATGATCGCGCCGCTTTTTGTAAAAGAGATTCGTAATCTCGGAAATACCGTAGAGCGCTTTGAAGCGCGTGTGATCAATAAGCAAATTGCTTCCGAGGAAGCGATCGATAAGATGCAAGGCATGATGCGTAGCGTGATGACCAACGGTACGGGGAAACGCCTACGTAGTCCATTGTATAATGCAGCCGGTAAAACAGGTACAGCGCAGATGGCCGATGGAGCGAGAGGTTATGGAGCGCGTCGCTACCAATCTTCGTTTGCAGGTTATTTTCCGGCAGAAAAGCCAAAGTATAGTATGATTGTAGTAATCCGCAATCCGCGGAATGGCTATTACGGTGGTTCTGTAGCTGGTCCGGTATTCAAAGAGTTGGCAGACATGGTCTATGCTAACGATTTGAGTTTACATCAGAATTTTGAGAAACGACATGTAAATAGCAAAGGGGATAAAACGCCACACACTTTAGTAGGCTCCAAAGAAGCATCTTCTAAAGTATACGCGTGGATGGGATTGCAAGTAAACAATTGGGCGTCGCTAACGCGCCCCGTTAAAGATAGCGCACAACGGAGTACCAACGTATTTAGCGAAGCTCAATTTACTGAAGGCGTAGTGCCAAGTGTACTAGGAATGGGATTGATGGATGCCATCTATGCCATGGAAAATGCTGGATTCAAAACTGCCGTAAAAGGAAAAGGACGCGTCGTGTCTCAATCCCTATTAGCTGGACAGAAGCTGACGACAGGATCAAAGGTTTTATTAGAACTGAATTAAACACAGGGTTGTATGATATTGAAAGATCTACTTCATGCTGTTCCGGTAAAGGAATATAAAGGCCAACTCGATATCGAGGTGACGGGTCTGTGTTTTGATTCTCGCGCGGTCGTAGATGGCAATCTTTTCATTGCGGTTCGCGGAACGCATACCGATGGACATTTGTATTTACAAAAAGCTATTGACTTAGGTGCAAACGCGCTGTTGGTAGAAGAATTGCCTGGTCAGACACACGAGGATATCACCTATATCTTGGTAGATGATTCTTCTTATGTATTGGGTCTGATCGCTGCCAATTATTACGATAATCCTTCACATCAATTAAAATTAGTTGGTGTAACAGGTACGAACGGAAAGACTACTGTCGCCACGCTCTTGTACAATCTATTTATAGGATTGAGCTATCAAGTGGGACTTTTATCTACGGTTGAAAATCGTATTTCCGGTCGCGTCATACCGACTACACATACCACCTTAGATCCGATCTCTCTCAACAAGTTGTTGCGCGAAATGGTCGACGAAGGTTGTGACTATTGTTTCATGGAAGTGAGTTCGCACGCGGTGGTACAGCAGCGCATTGCAGGTTTACGTTTTGCCGGTGGTATTTTCACCAATATCACGCATGATCACCTAGATTTTCACGAAACCTTTGACAACTATATCAAAGCAAAGAAGAAATTCTTCGACGACTTAGATCGGGATGCATTCGCTCTGAGCAATGCCGATGATCGCAATGGTGCAGTGATGTTGCAGAATACGGTCGCTTATCAGAAAACATACGCTTTAAAAGGTTTAGCCGATTTCAAAATGCGCATCGTAGAGAGTCATTTTGATGGCATGCTATTGCACTTGGATGGGCAGGATGTATGGGTAAAATTAGTGGGGCACTTTAATGCCTACAACTTATTGGCAGTCTATGGTGCCGCAATTCTGTTAGAGCAAGAAACGATGAAAGTGTTGACGGCGATCAGCAATATCGTTGGGGCAGAAGGAAGGTTTGAAGCATTGCGTTCACCGCAAGGGCAAATTGGTATTGTGGATTATGCGCATACACCAGATGCGGTAGAAAATGTACTAGACACGGTAGCAGACTTACGTCAGGTCGGACAACAGATTATCACCGTCATTGGTTGCGGTGGTGATCGCGATAAAACCAAAAGACCTAAAATGGCCAAGGTTGCCGCGCTGAAAAGCGATACCGTCATTCTTACTTCTGATAATCCGCGAAGCGAAGATCCTCTGCAGATTATCCGAGAAATGGAAGCCGGTATTCCGGCCGATAAACGTAAAGGTGTGTTTAGCATTTCGGATCGCAAAGAAGCGATTCGTGCGGCTTGTCATTTGGCTCAGCCGGGCGATATCATCGTGGTGGCGGGCAAAGGGCACGAAAAATATCAAGACATCAACGGTGTGAAACATCATTTTGATGATAAAGAACAATTAGCAAACGCATTTAACGAGCAATAAGAGGGATGTTGTATTATTTATTTACCTGGTTAAACGAGCATATGCATATTCCTGGAGCAGGACTGTTCCAGTATATCTCCTTCCGTACGGCCATGGCGGTAATTGTCTCGTTGATTATCACTACCGTTTTCGGTAGCCGACTAATCCGTTTGCTGCACCGCAAGCAAGTCGGTGAGACGGTACGCGACTTAGGTTTGGAAGGTGAGAAGCAGAAACAAGGCACGCCGACGATGGGTGGTTTGATCATCATTGCTGGTATTTTAATTCCAACATTACTTTTTGCTAAGCTGGATAATATCTATGTGATCATCATGATTATCACCACCCTGTGGATGGGAGCAATCGGTTTCTTAGATGATTACATCAAAGTTTTCCGTAAAAATAAAGAAGGACTTGCGGGTCGCTTCAAAGTGATTGGTCAGATTGGTTTAGGGATTTTCATTGCCGTTACCATGTATTTCCACCCGAGTATTTTGGTGCGTGAGCAAGTAACTAATCCGTCTTATTCAGTGCCGGTATCGGTCGTGATCAATCCTTCGACGGGAGAGAAAACCTACGTAGAGGATGTGAAATCTAGCAAGACCAACATTCCTTTTTATAAAAATAATGAGTTTGATTACGCCAAGTCACTGAGTTTCTTAGGCATCTCCGGTACGTGGATTACGTTTGGTATGACCTTGCTCGTGATTGTATTTATCGTTACGGCAGTGTCGAATGGAGCGAATATAACGGATGGTATTGATGGCTTGGCCACTGGTACGTCGGCCATTATGGGAATCACCTTGGCGATTCTCGCTTACGTTTCAGGTAACGTGATTTTCTCCGATTACCTCAACATCATGTATATCCCGAATAGTGGTGAGCTCGTGATTTTTGCTGGTGCTTTTATCGGAGCGTGTACCGGGTTTTTGTGGTACAATGCCTATCCGGCGCAGGTTTTCATGGGCGATACAGGAAGTTTGACGATTGGGGGTATTATTGCGGCATTTGCCATTCTTATCCGCAAAGAATTATTGATTCCAATACTATGTGGTGTTTTCTTGATCGAAAATCTGTCGGTCATCATGCAAGTATCGTATTTCAAATACACGAAGAAAAAATTTGGTGAGGGACGACGCATCTTTTTGATGTCGCCATTGCACCACCATTATCAGAAGAAAGGTTATCACGAGTCGAAGATCGTGACACGCTTTGTAATTGTATCCATCATGTTGGCCATTTTGACCATCGTAACTTTAAAAATACGTTAGATGTCAAATATCGAACATAGCTATTATCCGCAAGTCGGTCGTGTCGTCATCTTAGGTGGCGGTGAGAGCGGCGTAGGTGCTGCTATCCTCGCGAAGGATAAGGGCTTTGAGGTATTTGTGTCGGATATGGCGCTATTAGCAGATCAATTTAAAGAGACGCTAACGCAAGAAGGGATTGCCTTTGAAGAAGGGCAACATACCGAAGCGGAGATTTTGAATGCGGATTTAATTATCAAAAGTCCGGGTATTCCTGAGACGGCGCCCTTGATGCAGCAACTACGCAAAACCAGTATTCCGGTGATTTCGGAGATCGAGTTTGCCGCCCAATATACCGATGCCACTTTATGTTGCATCACCGGATCGAATGGTAAATCAACCACCACGATGCTGACGTACGAAATATTTCGTCATGCCGGATTGAACGTGGGTGTAGCCGGCAATATCGGACAAAGCTTCGCTTTGCAAGTAGCACGCGAGCAACGCGATGTCTACGTGTTGGAGTTATCGAGCTTTATGCTCGATGATATGCATCATTTTCGAGCGCATATCGCGATTCTGCTCAACATCACGCCGGATCATTTGGATCGTTACAACTATGATATGAATACATATGTGGATTCAAAATTCCGTATCATTCAAAATCAGCAGGCGGAAGATTATTTTATCTACTGCGCCGACGACGAAGAAATTAAGAAAGGATTAGCGCGGCATCAGTCGCCCGCGATGTCCTTGCCATTCACGCAAGTGGATACTGCGCTTGCACAAGGCGCTTATATAGACGAACAAAAGAACTTGATTATTAACATACCTAAACGGGAACCATTTACGATGAATATTGAAGAACTATCACTACAAGGCAAGCACAATGTGTACAACAATTCTGCTGCTGGATTAGCTGCTAAAGCACAGCAATTGCGCAATAGTGTGATGAAGGAAAGCATGCAATCCTATGTCAATATCGCGCATCGTTTGGAACACGTGGCGTGTATTGGCGGCGTTACTTATATCAACGATTCCAAAGCCACCAATGTCAATTCGGTATGGTATGCATTAGAAAGTTTCTCGCCGGATATCGTATTGATTATGGGCGGTGTAGACAAAGGAAATGATTACGACATGCTGCGTGATCTAGTAAAAAGTAAGGTAAAAGCAATCATCTGTATTGGTAAACACAATGGTCGTATTCACGAAGCATTTGAATCGGATACGGATGTGATTGTCAATAGCGCTTCCATGGGAGATGCCGTAGAAATCGCCTCGCATATTGCGAAAAAGGGAGATACGGTATTGTTGTCACCTGCTTGCGCAAGTTTCGATTGGTTTAAAAATTACGAAGATCGTGGGGATCAATTTAAAGAAGCGGTAATGGCTCTTTAAGTTGTTAGAGATAACAGATTATGACAATAGAACAGATTTTTTCAAAACTCAAGGGAGACAAGTGGATCTGGATAATCGTACTTATCCTGTCTGGCTGGTCTTTGTTGGCGGTATACAGCTCCGTGGGCACATTAGCCTACAAAGAGGGTAAGGGTACCGAATTATATCTGTTTAAGCATTTTGCCATTATCGCTGTGGGATTAGTGCTGATGTATTTGTCGCACAAATTGGATTATCGGTATTATGCTGGCATTTCCAAATTGCTGATGATCATCACGATTCCACTATTGCTAGCGACATTGATATTTGGAGATTCTATTAATCAGGCGAATCGTTGGTTGACAATCCCCGTGATTAACCAATCATTCCAAACTTCCGATTTAGCGAAGTTGGCCTTGATTACTTTCTTAGCGCGTATGTTGTCGCGCAAGCAAGAAGAAATCAAAGACGTCAAGAAGTCATTTGTGCCGATCATGGGTGCTGTTTGTGCGGTATTCGTACTTATTGCGGTAGCCAATATGTCGACTGCGGTCATGTTGTTTGGCGTGAGCGTTTTGTTGCTGTTAATTGGTCGGATCTCTTTCAAACAAATTACGATTGTCTGCATAGGCTGTGGTATTCTACTGATGTTGGTAGCCTTTTTAGGTCCACGTCGTGCTACGTATATGAGTCGGATCGAAGGATTTTTTCATACCGAGGAAGTCATTGGTGGTAGCGGCGCAGTACCTTTTCAAGAAGATAAAAACTTCCAAGCCAACAATTCAAAAATTGCGATCGCAACGGGTGGATTTTTTGGTAAAGGATGGGGAAATAGTGTGCAGCGTAATGTGTTGCCGCATCCATATTCGGACTTTATCTTCGCGATCATTATAGAGGAATATGGTACAATCGGCGGTTTCGTACTCTTGACGTTGTACCTCGCTTTGATGTACCGCATTATACGCATTGTGACCTTGAGTCCGCGTGCTTTCGGCGCTTTCTTGGCGGCAGGATTGGGTTTCAGCTTGACGATTCAGGCATTAGCGAATATGGCAGTAGCTGTTGGTTTAGGTCCGGTGACTGGTGTTCCGTTGCCATTAGTGAGTATGGGCGGAACGTCCATTTTATTCACGAGTGTGGCCTTGGGGATTATTCTCAGCGTAAGTCGTAATGTCGAAGAATTAAAAGGAAAAGAAGAGTTAAATGATGTCGTAAAACCACGTCGTGTGGTCGTCGGCAGTATATAATCGAGTACAATAAGCATGGCAAACAAAGTAATCATAAGCGGTGGCGGTACGGGAGGACATATCTTTCCGGCAATTGCTATTGCAAATGCCCTTCGGCAGCTGCAGCCCGATGTGGAGATTTTGTTTGTGGGTGCCAATGGTAAAATGGAAATGGATCGCGTACCTGCTGCAGGTTACGAGATTGTGGGTTTGGATATTCAAGGTTTCAACCGCCAATCCATGCTAAAGAACTTGATCTTGCCTTTTCGGCTGATCGCCAGCATGTGGAAAGCGCGACAAATCATTCGTCAGTTCGGTGCGCAAGCAGCCGTTGGTGTTGGTGGATATGCTTCTGGTCCGCTGTTGCAGGTGGCCAATATGATGGGCATACCGACTTTGATCCAAGAGCAGAATTCCTATGCCGGATTGACCAATAAACAATTGGGCAAAAAAGCCCAACGCGTCTGTGTGGCTTATGATCATATGGAGCGATTTTTTCCAGCAGAAAAAATCATGATTACCGGTAATCCGATTCGTCGTTCGTCGGTACAAATCGAGGGTAAACGTGAAGAAGCGATACATGCTTTTGGTTTAGATCTGGACAAGAAAACGGTTTTGGTTACCGGAGGTAGTCTGGGTGCCAAAACATTGAATGATTGTCTAACGGAAGGTTTAGAGCGGTTATTGGATAAGAATATACAAATCATCTGGCAATGCGGTAGTTATTACTACGAGAAATTGTCGGCAGAATTGAAAGATAAGCTAACAGATAGCGTGAAGCTCATGCCATTTTTGGAGCGCATGGATTATGCGTATGCCGCGGCAGATTTTATTGTTGCCCGTGCAGGAGCTGGTACGATATCAGAATTGGCCGTGATCGGCAAGCCGGTTGTCTTGGTGCCTTCACCGAATGTATCGGATGATCATCAAACGAAAAACGCCTTGGCTTTATCAGAGCATAAAGCAGCCATTATGGTGAGCGATCTTTCTGCGCGAATGCACTTGATCGACGAGCTGATTGCGGTGATTGATGATGAAGCGACAGCTTACGAATTGGGCGAACGGATTAAAGAGATGGCCTTATTGGATGCTGATGTCGTGATCGCACAAGAGGTTTTAAAAATGATAAAATAAGGGTTATGCATATCGACCAAATTAGAATAGTTTATTTATTGGGCATTGGCGGCATCGGCATGAGTGGATTAGCGCGCTATTTCCAACATTTAGGTTGTGCTGTGTCCGGTTATGATAAAACCGAAACCGAGTTGACCAAGGCTTTGGTCGAAGAAGGTATTCCGGTTACCTATCAAGATGATGTTCGCGAATTGCCCGATCATTTGGCTACGCCAAATGAAGAAACATTGATCATTTTTACGCCAGCCGTACCAACTGATCTGACCTTGAAAAACACGTTGATCGAACGCGGCTTTACCTTGTACAAACGTTCTCAGGTTTTAGGTCTCATTAGTGCGAGTCGGTTTACTATTGCGGTAGCAGGCACACACGGCAAAACCACGACCTCGACCATGATTGCACATGTCTTGAAAGACTCTGGTTACGATTGCTCGGCATTTTTAGGCGGTATTAGCACCAATTATCAGAGCAACGTTTTATACGGTGATAACAATACCGTGGTGGTAGAGGCGGATGAATTTGATCGCTCTTTCTTGACGCTACATCCTAACATCGCGATTGTCACCTCGGCAGATGCCGATCACTTGGATATTTATGGTGATGCATCGCAGCTAGTTGATTCTTTTGAGCTCTTCTTGGATCGCGTAGTGGTGGACGGTATTAAGATCGTCAAGAAAGGATTGCCATTTTCGGGTGATATTTCTTACGCGAAAGAAGACAAAGCAGATGCGTATGCCGACAATATACAGATCAAAAATGGGGAGTTCTATTTCGATTATCATGCGGATAGTTTGACGCTAAAAGATATTCGATTAGGAATTCCGGGATTACATAACATTGAAAATGCGGTTTCGGCAATTACGGTCGCAAATTTGCTAGGCATAAGCAGCGAAAAAATCATCGCTGCTTTAGGTTCATTTCAGGGAGTAAAAAGACGTTTTGAATATATCGTAAGACAGGAAGATACCGTGTACATAGATGACTATGCACACCATCCAGAAGAGTTGCGAGCTTTTCTAACGTCTATGCGTAAGCTGTATCCAGAAAAGAAGTTGACCGTGGTCTTTCAACCACATTTATTCACGCGTACGCGTGACTTTGTCGACGGCTTCGCGGAAGTGCTGGGCTTAGCCGATACGCTATATTTGATGGAGATCTACCCGGCGCGAGAGAAACCGATTGATGGTGTAAATGCACAGTGGTTGCTCGACAAGATCGACTTGGAAGATAAGCACATCTTGACGGCACAACAAATATTGGATACCGTAGAAACGACGCGTCCAGAATTGATCGTAACAGTAGGAGCAGGCGATATTGATCGACTGGTAAAACCTTTAAAACAACTATTGACAAATGCTTAACTGGCTTAAAAATATACCATGGCGCTTAATCGGTTCGATAACACTCGGGCTGGCGGCTTTCGTGGGCGTCATGATGTTGATGGGTTTGGTGGCCAAAAAGGATGCAGCACAATCTTGCACCGCATTGCAAATCATGGTAGAAGGAAAGGAAACTTTCATCGATCAAGCGGATATCACAGCTATAATTGAGAATCAATATGGTACGGTAGTCGGCAGACAATTATTGGATATTCCGTTGCAAAAGATAGAAGCTTCGTTGAAAGCATTGCCTTACGTATCCAATGCCGATATACATGTCGATATCAATGGCGTGATGAAGGTGTCGGTACAGCAGCGTGCGATTTTGCTTCGTGTCATCAATCGGGTCGGTCAAGAATTTTATGTGGATACTGAAGGAAAGAAGATTCCGACTACGCTAAAATATGTGCCGCATACGATTGTCGCCAATGGTTATATCCGCGAATCATTTGGCAAACCATTGGAAGCAATCGAATCGCCGGTGGTAAAAGATTTAGCAGCAATAGTGCGTCATATCAATACCAGCGAATTGTGGAGCAATCAAGTCGTACAATTGTACGTCAATGAAAAAGGAGATATCGAATTGGTGCCAAGAGTTGGCGATCAAGACCTGATCTTAGGTAATGCCCAGGATTTGGATGATAAATTGCGTAGACTGGAGATTTTCTATCAGAGAATCTTGCCGCGGGTTGGCACAGAAGCGTATAGCAAAGTGAATGTCAAATATGCTGATCAGATTATCTGCGAAAGATATGGTGATTGGTTTATCGACAGTTTACAGATGAAAATGAATAAATAATACCGAAGAATAACACAGCAAATACACAGCGTATGAAACCAAAATTTACAGAACTCGAAAAAGAAAATCCAATCGTCGTCGGATTGGATATCGGTACGACCAAAATCTGCGTGACGGTGGGGCGTCGCAGTGGCAATACAAAGGTCGAATTACTGGGCGTCGGCAAAGCCGAATCTGCTGGAGTTAGCCGGGGGGTAGTGGCTAACATTCAGAAGACGGTGGATAGCATTCGCGAAGCGGTTTCGATCGCCGAAGGACAGTCGAACGTCGATATCAAAGTCGTAAGCGTGGGGATCGCCGGTCAGCATATCAAAAGTATACAACACCGAGGTATTGTAACCCGTAACGACGATGACGAAATCGGACGCGAAGACGTGCAACGTCTAATCTCCGATATGTACAAATTGGTATTGCCTCCGGGTGAAGAAATTATCCATGTGCTTCCGCAAGAATTTACGATCGACAACGAACCGGGAATCAAAGAACCGATCGGGATGGCAGGTCGTCGTGTAGAAGCCAACTTTCATATCATCTCTGGTCGTGTAACGGATATTAAAAATATCAAACGTTGCGTCGATAATTCTGATTTGGAAGTGTCAGAATTAATCCTTGAGCCTTTGGCATCATCTGAAGCTGTGTTAGATGAAGAGGAGAAAACGGCTGGTGTAGTATTAGTGGATATTGGTGGTGGTACCACTGATGTGGCCATCTTCCACGAAGGTATTATCCGTCATACGGCGGTTATTCCATTGGGTGGTAATATTGTAACGGAAGATATTCGCCAAGGCTGTTCGGTATTGCGCAATCAAGCGGAGCAACTGAAAGTACGTTATGGTTCGGCATTGGCAGACGAGAATAAAGAGAATGAAGTGATCTGTGTACCAGGAATTCGTGGTCGTGAGGCCAAAGAAATCTCGGTGAAAAACCTGGCGTACATTATCCAAGCGCGCATGGAAGAGATCATCGAGCATGTGCATTACGAGATCAAAGCTTCGGGTTATGAAGATAGATTAATCGCCGGTATTGTGATCACAGGTGGTGGTGCACAATTGAAGCACTTGGTACAGTTGGTAGAATACGTAACAGGTATTGATTGTCGGATTGGTTATCCAAATGAATATTTGGCTAAAACCGATATGTTGAACAAGCAAGCGTTTGACGAACTGAAAAGTCCGTTATACGCCACAGGTATTGGCCTTTTGATCAAAGGAATCCAAGAGATCGAAGAAGGCGAAAAAAGAGAACAAGAGAAAGTAGCCAAAGTGGGCGGTGGTGCACGAGCGAAATCGAGCATCAAAGTGAGCGATATCGCCAGCGATCAAGGTAGAAAAGAAGGTTGGTTAACCCGTATTTTGGGCAATTGGATCACCGATGGCGAGGATATTGACGATGATACCTTTATCGGGAAAAAGTAATTTATCAACAACGGTCTGTTTTTTCCACAAATTGACAATTGTGGAAAACTCTTGTGGATAATTTGTTAATATTACGTTAGAATTAGAGGGTCAAATTCGTCTTTGCAATAGGTTGATTTAAAGTATAATAGGTATAAGATATGTCGATACAATTTGAAATGTTAAAAGAGCAGTCGTCTATCATCAAAGTAGTTGGTGTAGGTGGCGGTGGTGGTAATGCCGTAAACCACATGTATAAAGCCGGGATAAGTGGGGTAGATTTTATTATATGTAATACGGATGCACAAGCATTGGAGTTGAGTCCAATTCCTAATAAAGTTCAGTTGGGCGCAAGCTTGACGGAAGGAATGGGAGCAGGAGCAGATCCTGATGTGGGCGAAAACTCGGCTATAGAAAGTATCGAAGATATCAAACGTATGTTGGGTACCAATACCAAAATGTTGTTTATTACAGCAGGAATGGGTGGTGGTACGGGTACAGGTGCAAGTCCCGTGTTGGCAAAAGCAGCCAAAGAAATGGGAATTTTGACGGTAGCCATCATCACAACACCATTTACTTTTGAAGGCAAGCGCCGTAAGTCACAGGCAGAAGAAGGATTAGGTGAATTGCGTAAATACGTGGATTCTTACTTAGTGATTTCTAATGATAGATTGCGTGAAATCTTCGGTAACCTTACGATGACCGCTGCATTTGCGAAAGCAGATGATATCTTGACGACAGCTGCTAAAGGTATTGCCGAGATTATTACTATTCCAGGTTATGTAAACGTCGATTTCAAAGATGTGCGTACGGTGATGAATGATAGCGGTGTTGCTATCATGGGTAATGCGGTTGCTAATGGCGACGAGCGCGCTTTGCAAGCCGTGACTGGTGCATTAGCTTCACCATTATTGAAAGATAATGAGATCGAAGGCGCACGTTATATCTTATTAAACATTACTTCTGGATCGAAAGAAGTAACGATGGACGAAGTGTCTATCATTACCGATTACATTCAGGAAAAAGCAGGCTTATCAGCCGATCTCATCTGGGGTAACTGTATTGATGAAAACATGGGCGACGACCTTTCTGTTACGATCATCGCTACCGGTTTCCAAACCACAGAAGAACGCGTAAAAGATAAAGAGAAGGAAAAGATTGCGCATCGCTTAACTCCAGAGGAGTCTAAGTCGGCTTTCGTTAAACCAGTATCTCAGAATCAGTTTGTGGACAAGCAAACTTATACAGAGCCCGTAGTAAAACCAGTTGGAGTTACCAATACCGCGTTTGAGCAACCTATTCAACAAACCGATCTCTTTACGGCTAACCCGACAAACAGATCATTTGCTTCGACGCCAGTAAATCAGCCTTCGGCAGTGCAACAGCCCCAAGCGCAACCTACACGTCATGCAGATCAAGAAGCACATGTGGTGCGTCATACCTTAGATCTGAATGAGCAAGAAGTCGAAGAGCAAGAACCTCAGGATAACCATGGTTTTGAATTGAAAACATCTCCTTCGATGTTTGAGTTCAAAGTGCCTACGGTTTTTGATTCGTACCAACAACCACAATCATTAGGTGCGCAAGAATCTTCGCAACCTGCTTATCAGCAATCAGCAAATAACTATACTGCACCGAGCAATACGATAGCGACACCAGCTGCTTTAGAAGAGGCTAAGGTGGAGGAAGCTAATTTCGAAGATCAATTGATGAAAACGAAAGAACGTATTCTTCGCTTGAAAGAGTTGAGCATGAAATTGCGTTCGACGAATGGTTTGCAAGAGATGGAAAATGAACCAGCATATAAGAGAAAGCAAAAATCATTGGATGATGTGCCACACTCTTCGCAGTCGCAAGTGTCTCGTTTTACCCTATCATTTGATAGTGGCGAAACCGAAATCAGACCGAACAATTCATTTCTACACGACAACGTCGATTAGTAATTGTATTACATATAAAATAAACAGCTTCCTTACCGAAGCTGTTTTTGTATACCCTAAGACCGCAAGGTCTTTTCAAAAAAATGGCTAAGTTTGCCTAAACAAATCCGCTGATAGGATGCCTACCCATAGCTTCATGGAGCGATCAGGGCAGAATGGCAGCTAGCGGTGCAAGACGAGCATATACATATGAAACAATCTTTGCTTTTAGACGGACCCAAGTTTGAGATTACGCTCAAGCGTTTGTGTCAGCAGCTCATAGAAAACCACGGTGATTTTAGTGATACAGTAATCATCGGCGTACAACCACGCGGGCCATATATGGCGAACCGACTCCGCCAAGAAATCAAAACGATTTCGGGTGCAGATGTGCAGACCGGTGCCTTGGATATTACCTTTCACCGCGATGATTTTCGGATGAAAGGATCCAGTCCTTTGCAGGCAAGTCGTACCGATATTGAGTTTTTGGTAGATGATAAAGTGGTTGTTTTTGTAGATGATGTGCTTTGGACAGGGCGTACGATACGCTCTGCTATGGACGCTATCCAGACATTTGGCCGACCTAAGAAGATCGAGTTGATGGTGTTGGTCGATCGTCGATTCTCTCGCCAACTACCGATTGAGCCAGATTATATTGGAATACAAGTCGATTCTATCGATGCGCAAAAAGTCATCGTAAGTTGGAAAGAAACTGATCAGGAGGATAGCATCGTTTTGATCACAGAAGAAAAATAAAGAGAATACAGATCCATATAGCACATGTCAAGCACAGAACAACTCAGCACACGTCACCTATTAGGTATAAAAGATCTTAACGAACAAGATATACAATTGATCCTTGATACAGCATCCAATTTTAAGGATGTGTTGAATCGGCCGATTAAGAAAGTTCCGTCTCTGCGGGATATCACCATCGCCAATGTATTCTTCGAAAACTCTACTCGCACCAGATTATCGTTTGAGTTAGCAGAAAAGCGCCTTTCGGCCGATACCATCAATTTTGCGGCTTCCTCATCGTCCGTAAGTAAGGGCGAAACACTCATTGACACCGTTAATAATATTCTCGCGATGAAAGTCGACATGATTGTCATGCGACATCCTTATGCAGGTGCAGGCGTATTTCTAAGTCGCCACATCGATGCGCAGATTGTCAACGCTGGTGATGGTGCGCACGAACATCCGACTCAAGCTTTGTTGGATTCCTTCTCTATCCGCGAGCGATTAGGCGATCTTGCCGGCAAAAAAGTTGCCATAATTGGTGATGTACTGCACTCCCGCGTCGCTCTGTCTAATATTCTATGTTTGCAGAAGCAAGGTGCTGAAGTGATGGTGTGCGGGCCGACAACCTTAATCCCAAAATACATCAGTGCGCTTGGTGTCAAAGTAGAACATGATTTGATGAAAGCGCTGAACTGGTGCGATGTCGCCAATATGCTGCGTATACAATTAGAGCGTCAGGACATTGCATACTTCCCATCACTACGGGAATATTCTATGTTATATGGTTTGAACAAACAAATCTTAGATAGCCTAGACAAAGAGATTATCATCATGCACCCGGGGCCAATAAATCGTGGTGTGGAGATTACCTCTGATGTAGCCGACAGCGCACATTCCATTATTTTGGATCAAGTGGAAAATGGCGTAGCTGTTCGTATGGCAGTGCTTTACTTATTAGCCGGCAAACGCGGTTAAAATTACTTCAGATTCGCGGAAGCGAAATACAGCGCAGCTGCTGGGAATTTTGTTAAAGTATCGTTAAATACGGTGTTTATGCACCAATGTTAATAACTTTTGAGGAAAACTTTAAGGGTAACTTCTATTTTCGTATGTTGAAGGAATCTGTTGGCCAATATGGCATGTAAAGCTGAGATCGACAAACCGAAATGATGGTGGAAATACGTTATCCAATAAATAGTAGAATTCGTTTATATGTACAATAAGATATATCAAGTTGGGGTGGCTTTATGCTTGATGGGGACGACTGCAGTCGCTCAGCAAACGGCTTGGCAAGATGTGAATAACGCATACAAGTCAGGTCTTGAACTGTATGAGCGCGGAAAATTTAGCTCCGCAGCAAAGCAGTTTGATCGGGCAGAAAGCGTACGTACCAAATCTACGTTGCAGTTGGATGAAACGCAGGAATTGACCTTATTAAAAGAAAACATTCGCTACTACCAAGCGGTATGTGCATTAGAATTAGAAGAGAGCAATGCGGAAAGCTTGTTCTTAAAATATATTCGTGATTTTCCTTCAAGCGCCAATTCCAAAGCAGCCAATTTCCAGATTGGTAAATTCTATTATACCAGACAAGAGTTTGAAAAAGCGATTGAGTGGTTTACACGTATAGATAGTAAAAGCTTAGCCGGCGCAGAGGCTACCGAGTATCGCTTCAAATTAGCGTATGCGCGCTTCATGACCAAAGATTACGAAGCGGCAAAGCCTGTATTTGCAGATCTAAAAGATCGTAATTCTTCGTATCAGGAAGCGTCTATTTATTATCATGCTTACCTGAGTTATTTAGATGCAGAATATAAGACAGCGCTAAATGAGTTCGAACGTTTGAAAGGGTCGAAAACCTATGAAAATAGTTATCCATACTACATTACCGCACTTTACTTCTTAGATAAGCGTTATGATGAGGTATTGGCTTATGCCTTACCGATTTTACAAAACACGAAGCAGGAGAGCGAAACGGATATGTTCCGCATCGTAGCGGCAACCTATTTCATCAAGGGCGACTTAGATAAATCTAAGCAGTATTACGATCGTTTTCAAGCGGCTGATCAAAGCAAAACCCAGAACAATCAGGATAGCTACCAGATCGGTTATATTAACTACAAGCTAGGGAATTACGAACGCGCTATTGCGGAGTTGGAAAAACTGGATGAACCAGATGCCTACTACCAAAGTGCCATGATTACGTTGGGTGATTCCTTCATCAAAACAAATAATAAACAAAGTGCTCGGAACGCTTTTTTCCGTGCTTCTAAATTGGACTTCGATCCGCAATTGAAAGAGGAAGGTTTATTTAATTACGCGAAATTATCGTACGAATTGGAGTTTCACCAGGTGGCCTTAGATGCTGTTCAGGAATACCTGCAGACATATCCCAGTTCTACACGCAGTGAAGAAGCAAAAACATTGTTGGCCGAAGTACTTTTAGGAACTAAAAACTACCGCGCAGCGGTAGACGTACTGGAGGGCATCAATCGCAGCAGCCGTGAAGCAAAAGCAGCTTATCAAAAAGTAACGTATTACCGCGGTCTGGAATACTACAACGAGCGTGCTTTTGAAAATGGTATCTCCATGTTCATGCGTTCGGAAGAAAACCGCTACGACGAAGAAATCTATGCGCTATCTACTTATTGGAAAGCAGAAGCTATGTACGAAGTGCGCAAATACAAAGAAGCCACGGCCAACTTCAACAAGTTTTTACAATTGCCAGCAGCGCGCAAAACCGATGTATACCATTATGCGAATTACGCATTAGCATATGCTGCATTCCGTAACGACAACTACAGCACAGCAGCCAATTATTTTGAGCGTTTCCTATCAGGCGCTGCGCGCGATGGAGTAGATGCCAACACACGTAACGACGCGATAGCGCGTGCAGCCGATTCGTACTTCGGTACAAAAAATTACGCTCGTGCGATGTCGTATTACGATCGTCTCATCAGCTCTGGTGCACAAAGCCAAGATTATGCATTATTCCAACGCGGAATTATCCAAGGTTTGCAAGGCAATAGCCAAGCAAAAATTGCAACACTAAACTCGGTTGTGCAGAAGTTTCCGAACTCCAACTATGCGGACGACGTCGCTTTTGAAATTCCATACACTTATTTCTTGTTAGACCAGTATGACAAAGCGATCACTGGCCTGCAAAAAATGGTAGAGCAATATCCACGCAGTAGCTATGTGCCTCGTGCCTTAGTCACGATCGGGTTAGTGCAATACAATCAAGACAATCGAGATGCTGCTTTGGCGACATTTCAACGAGTGGTCAGTCAATATCCGACTACCGACGAAGCGAAACAATCCTTAGCTTCCATCGAAAACATCTATTTGGATAAGAATGATGCATCCGGTTACATCCGCTACGCGACCAGCACCAATATTGGTGATTTGAGCAAAGCAGAGCAGGATGGACATACTTTTGCGGTAGCACGTACTTTATTTGATCGCGGTAACTGGCAAGGCGCTGTCGAAGCCGTAAATGCGTACTTCGATAAGTTTCCAAAACCGATTAATGAGAAACATGCGCGCTTTATTCGTGGCGAAAGTTACGCGCAATTGCGTAAGGATACCGAAGCATTGCACGACTTCAATATCATCATGAATGATTGGACTAGTGCGTACACCGAGCGTACCTTATTGAGTGTAGCTCGCTTGCACTTACGTAATAAAGCGTACAATGAGGCCGTTCAGGTATTGAAAAAACTGGAATTGACTTCCGAATACAAAGAAAACTACGGTTGGGCGATCAACAATTTGATGGTGAGTTATTTCAATATCAATGATTATGCGGAAACGTTGACGTATGCTAATATCATCAAAGGATATGAAAAATCTTCGGAAGAAGAGATAGCGAAAGCACACTTGTATGCTGCCAAAGCATATCAGGCAACAAACAAAGCCGCTGATGCGAGCAAAGAACTTAGCTCAGCTGCCGCAAAGTCAAAAACAGAGACCGGTGCAGAAGCCCGTTACCTGATCGCCAAACAGCAGGTGCAGAGCAAACAGTGGGATAAAGCCATCCAGACAGCGATGGAAATTGGAGATAAATTCTCTTCTTTCGAGTACTGGGTGGCCAAAGGTTTTATCACCATGGCAGAAGCTTACCGAGGAAAAGGAGACAACTTTCAGGCTAAAGCAACCTTGGAGAGCGTGATCGACAACTACGATAACGATAAAGATGGCGTTGTGAAAGAGGCGAAAGAGTTATTGCAGAAAATTAAATAAGATTAGGGTAGTGAAGATGAAATTTCAGAAGATACTTACGCAAACAGCGTTTTTAGCGATGCTTACTGGTGTCAGTTTCGAAGCTGCTGCTCAACAACGCGAAGAAACAGAAAAACCAGTTGCCATCGATTCATTTGTAATCGTTCGGGACTATCGGCCATTACTAGCCGACGCGGTCAAAATTCGCCGTAGTCCAGATATGTCCAACAAAAGAGAATACATGCCACGCCTTACGTATGGCAATGTGCCTGATAAGAAATTGGATATCAATACGGGATTGAGCGAGTTGAAAATCATGGAAACGCCTTTCATTCGCTCGCGCGATACCTATAGCAATTATGTGAAAGCAGGTGTTGGTAATTTAGGAACCATCCTTGGCGAAGCCTATTTTGCGGTAGAGGATTATGAAGATATTCGATTTGGTGGTTTCGTCAAGCACCTCAACCAAAAAGGTAGTCTGGATGACCAGCGCTTCAGTCGCCAAGAAGTTGGCGCTTTTGGTAGACGTGTTTTTCCTGCCTTAACCATAGACGGACAGATTGGTTACAATCGTTTGGGGACTAACTTTTACGGTATTCCAGTAGATCAAAATGGTACATCGCTGAATCCATCGCGCGAAGGGCAAGTCTTCAATGACCTGTATCTTACGGGTGAGATGGTCAGTAATTTTGATCCAGAAGATGAAGATGCATTGAGTTTTTCACTTAAGACCGATGCCTATACTTTTTCGGATCGCTACGATGCGCGGGAGAATTCATTTGCCTTAGCGGGTTATTTGAACAAACGCGTTCGCACGTTTAACGTGGGAGCAAATGTAGCCGTAGATATCAATAATGTGGAAGGTGCGATGAATCTACTAGGCGCATCAGGCGTGAGTAATTCTGTCGCTTCTGCTAATCCATATATTAGCTTCAAAGGGGCTAATTACACCATTCAATTAGGTGCTAACTTGGTGTCTGAGTTTGGTGATCAATCTTCGTTTAACATCTTTCCAAAGGCAGAAATAGACTTCTCTTTAGTACCCGAATACTTCTACATTTTTGGTGGTATAACTGGTGGAGTTGAGCGCGGATCATATCGTGAGTTCGCCCGTCAAAATCCATTTTTGGCATCCGGTGTTACGATCCAAAACACGATTGAGCGTATGCACGCTTATGGTGGTATCAAAGGAAATGCAGGTGCCACCTTTGGCTGGAAAGCCAAAGCATTCTATCGTCAGTTAGAAGGTATGCCATTGTTTGTAAACAACATGGTCAATCCATTTCAATTTGATTTAGTGTACGACGGTGATGGCGACGAATCTGTGAAACATATTGGTGTAGAGGGAGAGATCAACATTCGCGTTTCTGAGGCCGTAAACTTAGGTGGTCGATTGAATATCGATAATTATACTATGGCCTATCAGGCAGAAACTTGGCATACGCCAAACATCCGCTTGACAGCGAATGCGCGTTTCAACATCTCGGAAAAGTTATATATTGATGCCGAGGCGTTGTTCCACGGACAGACTTCTGCACGTGCGTTTGCCTACAATTCAAGTGGTGTAGCGATCGATCCGAGTGCACCTACGGTACAAAGTATACCGTCGTTTTTAGATCTTAGTGCTGGAGCGGAATATAAAGCTACGAAGCAATTAGGTATTTTTGTGAAAGCAAATAATATGCTAAATAACGAGTATCAGCGTTACTTATATTACCCAAGATTAGGATTTAACGTGATTGGTGGACTCAATTTTTCGTTTTAATTGATTCTTTGGACTAAATTTGTGTTTTAATCCCATCATCACTATGGACTTAGGCAAGAAGATACAACAAGTACTCAAACATTACCCCAGCGTATACGTCGATGGGCTTGGTGCATTTAAAAAAGTACATCAGGCATCATCATACGATGAGCAACACAATGTATTCTTGCCTCCCATTGATTATGTAGAATTTGACGATCGTGATCAGGAAGGTTTAGACTTAGCGGAATACCTACGTCAAGAAAATGAAATCTCTCGTACCGATGCGAAGGAATTGGTTGGAAGAGAGGTCGCTGCCATTATTGCTAATATAAATGAACATGGCAAGGCACATATTCCGCAATTAGGAGATTTATTGACCTACGGTGATGGGTATGTTTTCCGTGCGATAGATTTATCTAGTTTTGTATTTGAGCCGATATCCAATGTAGAGCGTCCCGTGCAGAAAACTGAGGTGCCAGAGCAGAACGTACCAGTACCAGTTACTCCGAAAGAGGAGTCAGCTGCTGAAATAAGCGATTCAGAAGAAATCGCTAATACAAATAGAGAAGAGGAAAAAAGAGTAGAAGAAGTCGAGACCTCACCGAATATCGACGAACCTGCTCCAGAAGAGCATCATATCGAAGAAGAGGTAGCAGCTCCTCCAATTCCGCACGAAGACACCGTAACGGTAACCGAAGAAGAGCAAGAGAATCAAGAAGCGACGGTAATAGAACCATCTCCCGCAGATGAGGTGTGGAAATCGCATGTAGATGCGCCAGAATCTTTAAAATCCGAAGAGAATGATTCGGAAACCTTGAATGTAGCGCACGATGATGAAGCCGACGCGTTAGTTGAATCTGAAAATAGTGATGTGGATCCGCGCCACGCTGTTGCTGTGCCAGAAGCGCCGCCACTAATCCAAAATAAATATCAGGGAGAAAGATCTGGAGGAGTTCCGGAAGATCGTACGCCGCCAGAATTGATTCCAAGCAATGAAAACCAAGAGTATACGTATGCCAGCGAATACGTGGAGGATACTAATCGCTCGCACATTATTTGGTATGTTTTGGCAGCGATAGTAGCTTTATCCATTATTGGTGCACTATGGTACGTCACCCGTCCAGCTTCTTTATATTCCGATGTGCCAGAGGTAGATTCGCAAGAGGAAATGAAAAGTCCTTATGCTATAGACGAAGAATATCTTGTGCCAGATGCTGCAACAGACGTGGTAGACACGTCGTCTGTACTTCGGGAACGACCAGATACTGCAAATAGAACAACGCAGACAGCAGCAACTACGCCATCAGGCGCTGCCATTCAGCCTATAATTCCAGCAAATCATCATTGGTATATCGTGATTGGATCTCGTCTTCCATTGGAAGATGCGGAGGAGATGGTGGCGGAGTTTAACAAAAAAGGACAGCCGCGTGTGCGTTTGATTCCTGGCAGAGGCGCAGATAGTCCAGCAACGGTAATTTGGGACTCTTACGTTTCCAAAGAAAAAGCAGATTCTGCATTACGCATAGTGCGCAAAGACTTCGTCGCTGATGCATGGCACAAAGCGGTCAAAAAATAAATTGAATACACAAAAAACAAGTATATCTTAATCACATGATGTCATTACTTTTACAAGCATACCCGGTAGATTCTATAAACCAGATGCAACAAACAGTGAATTTAGCTCCAGTACAAGAAGATATGAACCTTCTTGAGTTGTTGATGAGAGGAGGATGGATAATGGTGCCTATAGCCCTTCTGTTTTTCATCGGCTTGGTGATCTTCGTAGAGCGTTATATTACGATCCGGAAGGCATCTAGACGTGAGACTGGATTGTTACCGCAAGTAAAGTCAAATGTATTATCTGGAAAACTAGATTCCGCTATCGCGGTTTGTCGTTCTAGCAATTCAGCGCTATCGCGCATGTTGCAAAAAGGACTTACGCGTGTAGGTCGTCCGATTAAAGACATCGAGGGAGCTATTGAAAACCAAGGTAAACTTGAAGTAGCACGTTTGGAGAAAAACATCAACGTATTGGGTATCGTAGCCGGTATAGCACCGATGCTTGGTTTCGTTGGTACGATCTTCGGGGTAATTCAGATTTTCCGTGATGTAGAGATTGCGGGCGGTATCGATATCGGTTCGGTTTCTGGAGGTTTGTATGTCAAGATGATTGCGTCGGCTTCCGGATTGACCATTGGTATCTTAGCATACATCGGTTACCACATCTTAAATATGATGGTAGAGCGCGTGATCCTTCGTATGGAAACGGATGCTATTGAATTTATCGATTTGTTAGACGAGCCAGGATCATAATTCCCGCTCAAAACACTTAATCTCAGATGAATTTAAGAAATAAAAGAAATAAGCCTACAGCAGAGGTGCACACAGCAGCGCTGAATGACATCATGTTCTTCTTGATGTTATTCTTCTTATTGGCTTCTGCCGTGGCGAATCCTCAAGTAGTAAAATTATTGTTGCCGCGATCAAGTGCTGGTGAGCAATCGGTGGCCAAGAAAACCATGACGATCTCCATCACTAGCGATCTGGTTTACCATGTAGATAAGCAAGCTGTACCGTTGGAAAGCTTGGAAGGATACATCCAAAATAACTTGGCAACAGGTGAAGAGCTGACCATTATGTTGTACGCAGATAGCACGGTGCCGATTCAAAACGTGATCTCCGTAATGGATGTAGCCAATCGCTTGCGCGTAAAACTGGTACTGGCAACAGAGCCGAAAAACAATTAATAATTTTCGGTTAGATTTTAAACAATTAGCATACGGTCTGGTCTATAGACCATAAAGAATATTAAAATATGCAGTACCACCAACAACGTATGGAAGAGAACAATATGCCAAAGGCATTGGGCATATCCAGTTTGGTGATGGCCGGTTTGTTGGCGATTGGTTTTTTTATTGTATTTGGTCAAGAAATTCCTGAATACGGTATGGGTGGTATTGTAGTGAACTACGGTACCTCTGCCGAAGGGATGGGCGACGATTATATGAGTGTAGATGAACCATCCGTAGATGAAAATGCTAATGAGGTACGACCTGATAAAATCGACCCTAATACCACACCAATTCCGACGCCAACACAACAAGTGGCTGAAAAAACCATTGCAACGCAAGATGTAGACGATGCGCCAGCGATCACAAAAACCGAAAAACCAAAGCAGAACAATGCGGAGCAAAGTACGGTAGAGAAAAAGAACGCAACGCAGGCAGTCAATCAAAATGCGCTATTTAAAGGCAAGAAAAATAGTGGCCAAGGTGGTGGTGATGGTACAGGTTCTACACCCGGCAATCAAGGTTCGGAGCTAGGTGATCCTTTGGCCAGTAATTATGGTGAAGGAGGTTCTGGTTTTGGCAATATGATGCTTTCACTCTCCAACCGTCGTTGGGATGTTCCGCCAAATGTGCAGGATGATGGACAATCCGTTGGAATTGTTGAAGTAGAATTTACAGTTGACAAAAATGGACGTATTGTACGCGCACGCCAAGGATCTAAAACAACTATTGCCGATTATCGCTTAGTACAGAAATGTATTCAGGCAGTAGAAAATGCTAGATTAAATTCACTGGCTAATGCACCCGATAGCCAAGTCGGTAAAGTGACCTTCCGGTTCAAGGTTAGATAGATACTTTCATTCCGTTTTTATGAATAACTATACACAGGCCATCGAGTATCTATATGCTCGATTGCCTATGTTTACAAGAGATGGCGCTTCGGCTATCAATAAAGGCTTAGATCGCACCATTCGGCTTTGTGATTATCTAGGCAATCCACAACAGCGTTTCAAATCTATTCACGTGGCAGGTACGAATGGCAAAGGATCCTCTTCGCACATGATCACGGCCATTCTAGAAACTGCCGGACTGAAAACGGGTTTGTACACCTCACCACATCTCGTGGATTTTAGAGAGCGCATACGTGTGCACGGTCTTCCTGTCAGCCAGCAATATGTACTGCAATTTGTACAACAGCATCAAGCCATTATGGAAGAAATCCAACCTTCCTTTTTTGAAGCAACGGTAGCAATGGCTTTCGATTATTTTGCGCAGCAAAATGTTGATGTCGCTATTATCGAAGTGGGTTTGGGTGGTCGACTGGATAGCACCAATATTATCACGCCTGTCGTTTCCTTGATCACCAATATCGGTCTGGATCATATGGATATGTTAGGAGATACCATTCCATTGATCGCTGCGGAAAAGGCCGGAATTATTAAGAATAATGTGCCGGTAGTCATATCAGAAATGCACGTCGATACGCAAAATGTTTTTCGTAATCAGGCGCAAGTTATGCAAGCACCAATCACATTCGCATCAGAACAGTGGGAGGTAAGACCCGCTGCGGAATCTGTCAGTAACTATCAGCTCGTCGATGCGATCAATCTGGCGGATGCTAACCATTCCATGCCGCTACAACTGGATTTGATGGGTTCGTATCAAGCGCATAACTTAAAAGGAGTACTATGTGTTGTGCAAGAATTGCAAACACAGGGTTTTACCATTTTAGATGAGCACATTCGCTCCGGTTTACAGCAAGTGCAGCAGCGTACGGGATTGATGGGCAGATGGCAAACCATCTCAACCAAACCTTACGTGATCTGCGATACCGGACACAATGAAGATGGCGTGCGCCAAGTAGTACAAAATCTGGAACGCACATCGTATCAACAATTGCAAATCGTGATCGGAGCGATGAAAGATAAAGACCTGAGTCATATCTTGCCTCTGCTGCCTAAAGATGCCTATTATCACTTTTGCGCACCAGCTTTGCCGCGTGCGATGGATGCCAAAGTATTGCGAGAATTAGCGGCTGAATATGGCTTAAAAGGCAATCACCACACAACAGTTATAGCAGCTTATCAAGCGGCAGTAGATGCTTGGCAGCCCAATGATTTGATTTTTGTCGGCGGCAGCACCTTTGTGGTCGCGGAGGTATTGGCTTTTATACAGCAAGACAAATAAGCCTGTTGTATAGAATTGAATAGTACATCGCAGTTTTTTTAAAACAACGAAACCTGTCCATCTTCATCCAGATTAATGTCATCTGGATTGGTGATCTCCATGGTTGGGCCGTTATTTTGTTTCACTTCGCTGTTGTCTTCAGTTGCGGGCTTTTGCTGCTCTTCAGTTTTTGCTATAGCTTCTGCTTCCGCTGGCTCTGCGTTCGTTTTTGTTCGCGTCAGCGTAGATAGATCCAGTTCCTCGGTCAAGAGCTTGATGTTTTCCACCTTATGGAAAGACAATCGATTTCCTTGAGCTTTTAACCCTTTGACATCAATAATCTCTGGTAAAAGTTGCTCGAACTGTTCTGGAGTCTGCGATTTACCTTTTAGAATATTCAGTCTGACGATTGGTTCCAGTCCATTGGTCAATAATATCAGTCGTGAACCGGCTTCTTCGTTGATGAATTTTACTCGTTTTCCCACAGGGATTTCGTCAAATTTGAAGCGCTTGACGTAATACGTACCCGTTTTTCCATCTTGCTGAATCGCCGTATACACATGATCTGGCGCATAACGCTCCAACCGGATCATTTTCTCATCGAAATGGTTGTTGAGATCAAAGGTCGATAATTCGTAGGATCCATCTGGCATCACCAATAGAATCTTATCAGCACCATCAAACTCCCCTAAATACGTGCCGCGTTCATCAGCATTAAGTCGTTGCAGCGTGGCATCATACCAGATCTTTCTTCCGGCCAAGGTCGATACGCCGGCATTCTTAAAGGTGATCTTTTTTATCGGATATTTACTGACAATATTTCCCTGTGATCCGCGACCTTTGATCGCCAATTCTGCAAAATCAATATCAAAGTTTAGTTTTCTCAATTGAGAATGCGGCCGAAGCTGTATGTTCACTACTTCCGCTTCGCCATTGGCGTTCGCTGTAAAATACAGTACTTTGGATCCCTTAGCTCCTTTACTAATGTCGTAGGGTTTATCACGGGTAACGCCCGTGACCGCGAATCGCTTGACATAGCTGATGCCCGAAGCACCGTCTTTGTAGATGGCATTGTAGGTAGTACGATCGTCTCCTTTTTTGAAAACGGCCACATGAATAATGTCTTTGCCTACAAATATTTTATCTTGAATCTTGTTGATGGAGTATTTACCATCTGCGCGGAAGGTAATGATATCATCGATATCCGAACATTCGGATACGAACTCATCTTTTTTCATGTTGGTTCCGATGAATCCTTCTTCGCGATTCACATATAATTTTGCATTGGCTAAAGCCACCTGAGCGGCTTCTACTTTATCAAATACGCGGATCTCCGTCTTGCGTTCGCGGCCTTTGCTATACTTCTCCCGAAGATATTCAAACCAGCGGATCGCATATGCGGTCAATTCACGAAGATGGCGTTTTACCTCTTTGATCTCGTTTTCTAAGCTCTTCATTTGTTCATCGGCCTTGGCCACATCAAAACGCGTGATGCTACTCATGGGCTTGTCAATCAGTCGCTTGTAATCGTCGCTCGTGATCTCCCGATAAAACTGATCGAAGAATGGGGTAAATAACTCGTGGAGCACCGCAACCACCGTTTTGAAATCGCCTGCTTGCTCGTACTGGCTATTCTTGTACATGCCTTCGCCAATGAAGATTTTAAGAAGAGAGCTAAAGAAAATCTTTTCTTGCAATTCGTGCAAACGAATTTCCAATTCCTTCTTGAGCAAAGCTTTTGTTTGCTTTGCATTCTCCATCAGGATATCGTTGACCGACATAAAATGCGGTCTGCTATCTTTAATGACACAGGTGTTGGGAGAAATGGCATTTTCGCACGAGGTAAAGGCATACAGTGCGTCGATGGTCATATCGGGCGAAATGCCCGGTGCCAGATGCACAATAATCTCTACGTTCTCTGCGGTATTATCTTCGATCTTCTTGATTTTGATCTTCCCTTTGTCGTTAGCCGCAACCACGCTGTCGATCAAGCTGCCTGTCGTCGTTCCAAAGGGAATCTCGGTAATGGCCAGCGTTTTCTTATCCCGTTCTTCGATCTTAGCACGTACGCGAATCTTACCACCGCGCGTTCCCTCGTTATACAATGACACATCGGCCATTCCACCTGTTGGGAAATCGGGATAAATGTCTGGGCGCTCTCCTTGCAGCGCTTGGATACAGCCATCGATCAATTCCACGAAATTGTGCGGCATAATCTTCGTCGCCAGACCGACGGCAATTCCTTCCGCACCTTGCGCTAGCAATAAAGGAAATTTTACGGGTAGCGTAATCGGCTCATTATTTCGACCATCGTAGCTCAGTTGCCATTCGGTCGTGTCAGGATTGAAAACGACATCGTTCGCGAACTTCGACAAACGCGCTTCGATATAACGTGGCGCGGCGGCCGAATCGCCTGTAATAGGATCACCCCAGTTTCCTTGGCAATCGATCAGCAAATCTTTTTGCCCAATCTGAACCATGGCATCACCGATCGACGCATCACCGTGTGGGTGATACTTCATCGTGTTACCAATCACGTTGGCCGCTTTGTTGTATCGGCCATCGTCCATTTCCCGAAGCGAATGTAAAATACGACGTTGTACCGGTTTGAAACCATCATTAATATGAGGTACCGCCCGATCCAGAATTACATACGAAGCGTAGTCCAAAAACCAGTTTTCATAAAGACCAGAAAGTGGGATGGTATTGCTCGCTAACTCCCCATTTTGGGCATCAGGAAGTTCATCGTGGTTTTCCGCGTTCGTGTTGTTAATCTCGTCACTCATTTGCTTAAGGGTAAAATATAGTCAACGGGGTAAGTAGTATCAGCCTGCCAGCTTCTGTAAAAATACGAATTTCATTTTATTTTTTGGGGGATGGATTGGTTGTGATCTAATCAAAATATGTGTAGTTTTAATGGATGATAAAACATGTAATCACATTTCTTACCACGATCTTACTTTTATACTCTTCCAGCTTGTCTGCCCAATCTGATGGGCTTGCGAAGCAAAATGTGGCCTATTACGGTCAATCCCAAGATGCCTATACCAATCAGCAATGTTTGCTGGATGTGTATATTCCCGAGGAAAAATCTGATTTTGCGACCATCGTATGGTTTCATGGTGGCGGATTGACAGGCGGACAGAAGGAAATTCCAGACTATCTGAAAGGAAAAGGAATGGCGGTAGTCGGTGTCGGCTATCGATTCTCACCTCAGGTGCAGGTGGAAGCGATTATTCAAGACGCGGCACAATCCGTCAAATGGGTTTTTGAGGAAATTGAAAAGCTAGGCGGATCGAAAGATAAAATTGTGCTTTCTGGCCATAGCGCTGGTGGATATTTGGCGATGATGCTAACGCTTAACAAAAGTTATTTGCAACAGCATGCCATCGATGCGGATGATTTGCTAGGCGTAGTACCATTCAGTTGCCAAGCGATTACGCATTTTACAGCGAGACAGGAGCAGGGAATTGAGATCAATCAGCCGACCATTGATAAAAATGCACCACTCTTCTGGGTGCGCAAGGACCTACCGCCGGTTACGTTGATAACGGGAGACCGAGATTTGGAAATGGTTGGCCGCTACGAAGAGAATGCTTACCTAGCGCGAATGCTGAAAATAGTAGGTAATGAAAATATTAAACTATTAGAACTCGACGGTTACGACCATGGAATGGTCTATCCGGCACTGCCTATATTGGTTAAGCAAGTTAATGAATGGCTCAAGAAGTCATAAATAATCTTGAAAAGATACATTAAATAGTAAAGGCGCCCTTAGGGCGCCTTTACTATTTAATCGTTTGGTGTAAGCTCACCACGAATAGGCTGTTCTACATATTTGGCAACCTCAGCTTGGTCGGTAAAATGTCCTTGCAAATACATCAATTTGGTAATGGCTGTTTCAAACGTCATATCATAACCATTCAGTACGCCAATGCCTTTCAGTTTGGCACTGGTGCCATATCGGCCCATTTCTACCGAGCCGACCTTACATTGCGAAATATCAATGATATTAATTCCTGCATTAATGGCTTCGCTCAATTCATCAATAAACCATTGATCTGTCATGGTATTACCGGCTCCAAATGTCTCCATAATAATTCCGCGAGCACCACAGTGCAATATTTGGTGGATGGTAGTACGATTGATCCCCGGGAAAAGCTTGAGCACCGCTACGCGATTATCCAAGCTGGTGTGCATGATGAAGTTCTGTCCGCTGTTGTCCAACAAAGCATCGTCGTTATACTGAATATGTATACCAGCCTCAGCTAGCACGGGATAGTTGGGTGAACGAAAAGCTTCGAACTTGGCCGAATTGTACTTGAAAGAGCGATTGCCGCGAAATAACTTATTATCAAATAAAATACATACTTCCTGCACGATCGAGCGACCATCGCGTTTCGCGGAAGCAATCTCCAAAGCCGTCATCAAGTTCTCGCGCGCATCAGTTCGGATTTCGCCGATCGGCAATTGAGATCCCGATAAGATCACGGGCTTTTGCAAACCTTCTAGCATAAAGCTCAGGATAGAAGCCGAAAAAGACATCGTATCGGAGCCGTGTAAGATCACAAAACCATCATACAATTCATAGTTCTTTTGGATAATCTCGGCCATCTCCACCCAGATATGTTCTTTCATATCCGAAGAATCAATAATCGGATCAAAAGAATGGACGGTAATCTTGTAGTTTAGCCGACTTAAGTCAGGCAGATTATTGGCGATTAGCTCAAAGTCAAAGGGCACGAAAGATCCTGTTTTAGAATCTTTGACCATTCCGATGGTGCCACCCGTGTATATGATAAAAATATTGTTCATATGCTGTTATATTCCGAAAACGTCTATTGAATTCTGTGTGGTGATCTGTGCTAATTTTTCGATGGATATCTGATGCAGATCGGCTACTTTTTCTGCTACATACCGCAGGTAACTGCTTTCATTTTCCTTGCCCCGAAAGGGGCTAGGAGCGAGGTAGGGCGCATCGGTTTCCAGTACAATATGTTCTAATGGTACTTGGCTAACTACCGTATCTAATCCTGCTTTCTTGAAAGTAACTACACCGCCAATTCCTAGCTTAAATCCGAGATCAATGGCACGTTGCGCCTGCGCCAATGTGCCAGTAAAGCAATGAAAAATTCCAAATAATTTATCATCATTCAAATCTTCTAGAATAGCAAAGACTTCGTCGAATGCTTCTCTACAATGAATATCAATCGGTAAACCTAATGCCTTAGCCCAGCCGATTTGCGTTCTAAATGCATCTTGCTGAATCGCCAGCGTCGTTTTATCCCAATACAGATCAATGCCAATCTCGCCAATGGCATAGATTTTATGCAACTGAATCGCTTTTTCTATCGCAGCAAGATTCGCTACATAATCTTCCTTGACACTGCAAGGATGTAATCCCAACATCGGAAAACAGTGCTGCGGATACGCTTGCACGGTTTCCATCACGGGTGCGATCGATGCCACATCTACATTCGGTAGAAACAGTCGATGCACATCTTGCTCGAAACAGCGATTTAGATGTTCTCCTAACTGTGGACTACCAGCATGGTAATAAATATGGGTGTGGGTATCTGTTAAGATAACGTTATGCTGACTCATGTCCAAAATTAGCATTTTCTTGATAAGGAATACCCATTAACAAAAAAAACGCGATTCTCACAGAGAATCGCGTTTTATATTGAAAATTTATCAATTTATCGTGTGGTCGGAGCCGGCATAGCGGGCACTTCTGGAACCACAATTTCTTCCTCTTTTGGTCCAGCGATAATGTCTAATACCTCTACTTCGAATACTAATGGTGCATATTGAGGAATAGCGCCCATAGAACCTTGTTGACCGTATCCTAAGTTTGAAGGGATAATGAAAGTCGCTTTGCTACCTTTTTTCAATAATTGCAAACCTTCTGTCCAACCTTGGATCACTGGATCTTTTCCTACGCGAATACGGATAGGCTCGTACGTACGCATTGGCTGATGAATCTTGTTTTTCTTCGCTAATTCAGCATCGTTTGTGTCGAATATTTTGTTGTTAGCTGCCAAAGAACCCGTATAGTTCAACACCACCGTGTCGCCAATAGCTGCTAATTTACCAGCTCCTTCTTCTTTCAATACATATTGAAGACCAGAAGCAGTTTTCTTAGGCTCCAACTTATTTTTTTGGATGTAAGCGTTGATTTTGCCTTCTTCTGCATTTTTAATCTTTTCGATTTCGCCTTCGAAGTATTTGTTCACTTGCTCAAATAAAACAGAATCAGCTAAATCACCTTTTTTGAATACTTTCTCTACTTTAAAAGTAAATTGAAGGTACTTGTCAGCAAATTCTGGTTTTGGTTGACCTGTGCGAGCGGCCATCGTATCTAAGTTGATGCGGAATACGGCGCTATCACCTTCACCTAACATGCGCAAAATGCTATTAGGATCTCCAGGGTATGATCCTTGTAAAGTAGAATCTGGCATAATTGGCTGTGCTTGTGGCAATCCCATATCATACGTATTTGCCAACACAGAGTCACGATCTGTTTCTACGATCAGGTTAAATGCCAAAACATCACCTGTGGTCGCTTTCTCACCGCTTCCTTCTTTAATAAATTTGTACTCTAACCCACCGTCGCCTTTTTTGAAGCTTTGGCATGAGGTCATCGCAAGAGCGGCCACTGCCGTTAAAAATAGAATTGACTTCTTCATTTGTATTTGGATGTATAATTTTTATGTTAATTTGTTAATACTTCTGCGTACTGCGGAAGTATTGATTTAAATCTTTCCACTACGGTTAGCAAGTCTTCATTCGAGCTTCCTCCCGATGCGTTCAAATGTCCGCCCCCATTAAAATGGGTTTTGCAGATCTCATTGCAGGGAATTTCTCCAATCGATCGCAAAGATAACTTAATTAATTCGGTTCTATCAACAAATAATCCAGCTAGTCGTACACCTTTTATAGATAGGGCATAGTTCACCAAACCCTCGGTATCGCCCGTAGTGATCGTAAACTGCTTTAAGTCGTCTTTACTAATGGCAAATATCGCTGTATTGTATTCAGGAATCACCTCCAAGCAATTTAACAAGCAATAGCCTAAGAATTTCAATCGATTTTCTGTCGAACTGTTGTACACCTGTTGGTGAATCTCCCAGTTGCGCACGCCAATCTCAATTAGATCCGCAATGATACGATGTACTTCGGCATTAGCCGCCTTGAACCGGAATGAGCCGGTATCGGTCATAATACCGGTGTAAAGACAAGTCGCCATATCCGCGTTCAGTTTCACCTTACCGCCTAATTCTTCACAAATAAATCGGTACACCAACTGCGCGGTAGCAGCAGCTTGCGGATCCCAATAGCTCAGATCTGCAAAGTCTTCTGGATCTAGATGATGATCAATCATCCATTTCTGTCCGGCTGCGCCACGGATTACCGGTTCTAAAATATTAGTGCGCGATAGCGCGCTATAGTCAAGGCAAAATATAATCTCAGCTTCGTCAAAAAGACGATAAACCAAATCAGGCTGTTCGGGGAAAATGATCACTTCCTCACGACCCGGCATCCAATCTAAAAAGGTCGGAAAATCCGATGAAACTACCACAGATACATCGTGTCCTTCCGCGCGTAACCACTGTGAAAGCCCTAAAGATGAGCCTAATGCGTCACCATCTGGTTTGTGATGCGTAGTGATGACAATTTTCCTTGGGGAGTCTAACAGAGTGATATTCTTTTTTCCTTCTAACATATATATTTTATGAATGCAAACCTACCAAAAAAAATCTTCTGATAAAATTTTTTTCGTCATCCTAAAACCGTGGATAACAAATTATTAGTGCTTATAAGCATAGAGTTTGTGATCACGCTTAGTAGATAATAGGTAATTGTCACTATTGTAATTTATGCGGCCATAGTAGAACAATGGGAGACTTTCTACGGGGAATCCATCCAATACGCCACCGTTTTCTGTAAAAACGTAAATCAAATTGTTGGATGGTATGCTAATGCCTAATTGCATGGTGCTCCGCGAAATCGGGAATAGCAAAGGCGTAGGATATATATCTTTGGTGAATCCCTGACTATAACGCAGCGCCGTGCTATCTGTCGTCTGATAGATGCTAAGCTTATTGTCATCGAGCACGATCATGTCAGGTACGTCGGAGGCAGAGAGCGGTGCAAAGAAAGCACGATGATTTTGCGACAGACCAGTTATGGAGGTCTTGCTTACACCACCAGATTTGGAATACCGATAGTAGTTGCCCGATGCATCCGTGGTGACAAATACATCGTCGGCCGTTGCGCTAGCCATATGGCCTAACGGATTTTTGAATGTAACCTCACTCGGCGCGGCAATTTCCTGCGTAATCTGTCCTGAACTATTAAAATAATACACTTTTCCGGAAGTACTACCAACTACAATTTCATCTTTCGCGAGAAATATTCCGGGCAGTAACCGCCCAGAAACGGGAATCGATGACCAGTTGCTCAAAGCATTTCCTTCCATGTCGTAAGCGACCAGACGATCACTCAAAGTAACTAGAATCACATCACGGCGATCTAATGTGAAGACCACGGGCGAACCTGTTGGCTCTTCGGGCAAGCCTAATGAAAAGCCGGGTAATCCATCTCCATTAGGATCAAAACGATACAAACGATTCCTATCGGTAACCAGCAAAATAGAACGATCTGGAATTTGAATCATATCGCCAATGACGCGACCAGAAAATACGGTGGACCACATTTTTTTTCCAGTCGGATGGATAGCATGAATGGTGTGATCTTGTTCTTGTGCTAGAATAAATTGACTGGTATCCGAATGCTCGAAGACATATGGACGTGTTATCAATCGATTGTTGAAGTCATACGTCCACTCCGGCGAAGCTCCTAAAGCAGTAGAACTTTTGTAAATTCCATAAATACTACTGATAAAGTCCCCACCATTCCCCATGAGCTGTACAGACCACGAATAGAAATCTTGATAACCAAATTTTTCTGTATTTCGGAAGTTCTGTGCGAATGGTCTTATCAAGTTGTTATTCAACATTCGCCCCGCATTTTTGGTATGCAGGAAGAAGGTAACGTTGGCTTCATCTCCTTGCATACGCTGGTAATTTTTGAAACCCAACGTTCCAACCAATAGATCGCTATTTTGCCACTGTCTACGGTAGTTGTTTAATGTAGATGATTGATTGGCGAATACCATGACGTCGTCTACGATGGTGAAATAAGGGCGTTGAAAGGTCTGAAAAGCATCACCATAATAAGCATAGAGCAAATGCTCATATTTAAAACGGTATACGCCATCACCTGCATTTTCAGCTATTTCAGAAAGCATACCCTCCAAAGCACTGGAATCGCGTAAAGAGAGAAAACCCAGATAATCCCCATTATTCAATTCTGCAGTGGCAAATTCGTTTCCAACTGCAGCTTCAAATCCACTGATTATTTTTGGTCGGCTACTACGTGTATTTTCCAACTGATCCAGAATGCGTTTTTGATTAGTTTTGTTTCTCAAGTATTTTTCCAGATCCTGACGGTACTGCCGAAGGTCACTTATGGAGTATTCTAAGTACAAGGCGGTATTGGCCGGGAAATACTGATATAGGCGTTGCGTTGTCTTTTGTTGCGAAGCAAAGAGTGCTAAATAGTTTTGTTCGGTCTTAGATAGTTCACTCTCGCCCGTGAGCATGAGTGCGTCTTGTTTGTAATTGATGTTCCACGTAGATTGCCCGTTTAATCCCATGAATTGCTTCATGAAATCCCCCGGCCGATTGCGCTGAAACTTTTTAGACAAGCTGTCAATTTGCTGATGCGCGAAATAAAAGCTCAGCGGCACATTTCGATTCGTATGCTCTAAGAAAAAGTTGATTTGCTGGCGACTCAACTTAGGATGTCGTTTATCCAATACTTTCTCTAAAATTGGCAGGGCAGGGGATACAAAGAAAATATCTGCATGATAAGCCGCATACCAAGTAATGTCACTGCTGTCGGCACGCAACGCATAGATGTTTTGGCCAAGGGTGTCTAATGTCGTAAATTGATATTCATCAGAAAGTTGTGCTAACGTATTGTTAACCGCGTTGTTCTTTAATGGCTCTACCGTAGGAATAGTGAATAACATCTCGATAGATTTGTCTACGGGATGAAACGAAACATAGACATCTGTGCCGGAGAGATGGGGCGTCAATGCCGGACTACGCATCAGTTGCTGCTTTAGATCGTCCATATTATCCTTTTGCTCAAATCCTAATAAAGCATCGAAGACTTCGTAATCTTTAAAAATATTATCGGTAGTTTCTTCGTTCTTGAATACTGCAATAAGCAAAGTTTCTTCTGGGAGAAAAGTGAGCGGCTTGGTCATGTCCTTTTGCGCGCTGCCCAGTCCCGTAAAATAAAATATGGAAGCAGCCACTACAGCTATAAATAACACAACCGAAACTATAATCGTACCCTTCATCTACTACAAACCTAAAAAAAATCTTGTAGCAAATTTCCATTAGAATGTTTAAAAAGTGATAAAAATCATGTAGAGTATGCATCAAATTGTATACATTTAGCATCAAGAAATCGGCCGCGTAGCACGATATACTATTATGAACAAACAAATTATTCTTACTGCAGCATTTTTCGGAATGGTTGCTGTGATATTAGGAGCATTCGGAGCACATGGTTTAGAAGGCAAAGTAAGTGAATCTCAGTTAGAAACCTGGGAAACCGCCAATCGATATCATTTTTACCATACATTGGCCTTATTATTCCTGTCTACTTTCTCGCGTGCAAAGAGTCAATCTATACGCTTATCATTCATTGCATTCACGGTCGGCATTTTTCTGTTTTCTGGCTCACTATACATTTTGAGTACACGTGAATTGCTTGGGATTACGCAGGTCAGCATGTTGGGGCCAATTACGCCTATCGGCGGGCTGTTTTTTATCATCGGTTGGATTGGTTTATTCTCCGCCGCGTTGAGACACCGCGCATAAAGCATCCTTATTTTAGAAACAGAGATACCCTCGCTTAGTAGCTGCTAATCGAGGGTATTTTTTTACATTTGTATATGTCATCACCCCAGCTTTTCGAATCCGCCGCTGCGCGCCAGACGCTATTTGTAGAGGTTGTATTGCCGCTGTCAATTGCTAAGTCGTATACGTATCGTGTGCCAGAAGCACTCAACGAAAAAGTAAAATTGGGTGTGCGCGTGATCGTGCAGTTTGGTAAAAACCGAATCTATGCGGCCATTGTGGAACGCGTAACAAAGGAAGCGCCGCTTCGATACGAAGCAAAATACATTCTGGACGTGGTAGATGAGCAAGGAATCGTTGGTGTGCAACAGCTGGATTTCTGGCATTGGATCGCTGATTATTATATGTGCCATCTCGGGGATGTGATGCAAGCGGCTTTGCCAGCAGCCTTAAAAATGGCGTCTGAAACAAAGATTCGCTCTGCGGATCAAGAAGATCTGGATCGCAGTGGATTGAATGATAAAGCATTCCTTGTGATGGATGCGCTGGATGTGGCAGGTGAGCTGCGTATTAGCGACGTCATCAAAATATTGGGACAGAAAACGGTATTTCCGCTGCTTAAAAGTTTGTTTGATAAAGGTTTTATCCTGATCTCCGAAGAGATTAAGCAAAAGTATAAACCGAAGGTAAAAACCTTCTTTACCTTATCGTCTCTATATTCAGACGGAGAAGGCAAGCGCCTGTTGCTAGATTCTTTGAATCGTGCACCGACGCAGCAGGATGCGGTGCTTGCTTTCATGCAATTGCAAAAGCAAGGGGGCGAGATCACCCGTCAGGATATCATGGAAGCGTCGGGCTGCGGTTCATCGGCCATTACTGCATTAATTGATAAAGGCGTTTTCGATGTCAAGGAAAAAGTAGTGAGTCGTTTTCAAGGTACGGATATTGTCTTGCAGAAAGATTTCACGTTTAGTACGCCGCAACAGCAAGCATACGATGAAATCAACGATTTTTTTGAAGAGAAAGACGTGGTATTGCTACACGGAGTAACGGCTTCGGGTAAAACGCAATTATATGTTCGGCTGATCGAAAAGGCGTTAGAACAGGGAAGGCAAGTGCTATTCCTATTACCGGAGATCGCTTTAACGGCACAGATCACCGAGCGTCTAAAATTATATTTTGGGGATCAGTTGGGCGTATATCATTCCAAATTTAATGATAACGAACGGGCAGAGGTGTGGTATAAAGTATTGAACGGTGAGCTTAAAATTATTATAGGCGCGCGTTCAGCCGTATTATTGCCCTTTCAAAATCTCGGTTTGATCGTAGTCGATGAGGAGCACGAAAGCTCGTACAAACAATTCGAACCAGCGCCCCGATATCATGCAAGGGATGCGGCAATTTACCTGGCAAACTCCTATGACGCCAAGGTATTATTAGGCTCTGCTACGCCTTCGGTAGAAAGTTTCTATAATGCCAAGGCAGGTAAGTATGGTTTGGTGACGCTATCGGAGCGCTTCGGAGAAGTTCAATTGCCGGCTATCGAGATCATTCATGTGACGGAAGAAGGGAAGAAAGATCAGATGGTGAATTACTTCAGTAAAACGCTGTTGAAAGGCATCGAAGATGCCGTAGCACAAAAAGAACAAGTTATTCTCTTTCAAAATCGTCGTGGCCACACGCCCTTCTTGCAATGTAAAACCTGTGGCTATGTTGCCAAATGTGTGCAATGTGATGTGAGCCTGACCTATCATAAATCGAGTAACTTATTACACTGTCATTATTGCGGTTTCTCGGAAGATACGATGCAGGTTTGTCCCGCCTGTGGTTCTACCCATTTGGAGAATAAAGGCTATGGTACCGAAAGAATAGAAGAGGAGCTAGAATTATTGATGCCAGATTTGCGCATCGGTCGCCTGGATTTGGATTCTACACGTGGTAAGCATGGATTTGATAAAGTGATTACGGCATTCGACGATCACGAATTTGATGTGTTGATCGGTACACAGATGGTGGCCAAAGGTTTGGACTTTGGTCGGGTAAATTTGATCGGTATCATCAATGCAGATGCTATGATCAATTTTCCGGATTTCCGGTCTTACGAACGGGCATATTCATTGTTTTCACAAGTAGCAGGAAGATCCGGTCGTCGGCAGACGCAAGGTCGCGTAATTATCCAAACTTATTCGCCTAATCATCGGGTGCTGGAGCAAGTGGTACAACACGATTATCTGGCGATGTTTACCAACGAAATTACCGAACGAAAAAGTTATCATTATCCGCCTTTTTACCGCTTGATCCGATTGGACGTGAAGCATACCGATCAGGATAAATGTTTGGATTCGGCGAATAAATTAGCCAATCTGTTGCGTATTACTCTAGAGCAGCGTGTTCTTGGTCCAGAGCAACCCTTAGTTGCGCGCATTCGCAACTTTTATATACAGACTATTACCTTAAAAGTGGAACGTACGGGTATTAGCATTGTCAAAGTAAAAGAATTAATTCGCCAAGCATTGCTCCATTTCGAACTGGATAAAAAAAATTCAGGCGTGCGTGTGGTGGTGGATGTAGATCCTTATTAAAAGATATTTTCTCTTAATCAGATTGAAGGTTGCTGTACTTCCCAGAATTTGCTGTTTCAGCTGGATGACTTATTCGCATAAGTGACTTTGCTAGCAATCATTATTCTTTTGTAAAAACTCTTTGCTTTTCGCTAGGCGTAAATATCCGATGAGAATCAAAGCTAAGTGATGTCGGTGGATAAAACGGGACACCCATATAGATCGTCTGAATCCCTTTTCCTTCGTAGAGCTTGTCGCCCGATTTCAATAGTGCAAAAGCTACTTTTTTTGAATTTTTATGGCCATATGGCGTGTACACCAGCATGCCAGACAAGGTGTCTCCAGCGGTTTCGCCCTTGAAATCTCCTCTAACATGGTAGCTATCGCCTTTGGCAAACACATAATCACCAAAAAAGCGACCCTCACTAATCTGTAATCGCAAAAAAGTCGTGTCCCGATTTTCAATAGCTTGGTAATAGCTGTACTGATCTTCCACTTTCGTCTCTCCACAAGCGCTGGCAAGTAATATAATTAGTATAGATAGACCTGATTTGATGTGCATACCTCAAATATCTACCTTTTATTTGGGATTATGCTCATCAAGATTACTCAAAGCTTATCTCATAACAATCGATGCTTACCTAACTCGCCGAAGTTAGGATCTGATACAGCAACGTTGCTATCGCTGAGCCTATTAATGGTGCTAAAACTGGAACCCACGCATAGCTTGCATCAAATCCAGCTTTGGGTTTGATGGGCAAAATGCTGTAGATGATACGAGGGCCAAGATCACGAACTGGATTGATGGCGTAACCTGTGGTACCACCCAATGCTAAACCTATTCCCCATACCAAAAATGCGACAGGTAACGCACCGATAGATCCTAAGCCAATGACGCCAGCGGTCTCTTCCAGTTGCATAGAAGGTTCTTGAAAAAATAAAATAGTAGAGATGAGTACAAATGTAGCGACTAACTCTGTGATGAAGTTCGAATTGCGTTCACGTATGGCCGGCGCGGTGCAGAATACCGCTTGTGTAGTCGCTCCATCTTGCGTGCGATCGAAATGCGGACGATAACAAAGCCATACCACAACAGAAGCCAACATGGCGCCAGCAAATTGTCCACCAACATACGATAAAGCAGTACTAGTATCTACCTCATCAATCATCCAAACAGATAGCGTGACAGCGGGATTTAGGTGCGCGCCGCTGTAAGGCCCAGCTACAGAAACACCGACAAATACCGCCAAAGCCCAGGCTGTAGTGATGACAATCCAACCGCCAGCATGTCCTTTGGTGTCTTTCAACACCACATTGGCTACGACTCCACAGCCGAGTAGGATCATTAAAAATGTGCCAAATAATTCAGCTACAATCGGACTCATGATTTTTTATTTTTAAGCGTTGCCCATACTTTTGTTGCTTCTACAGCTGCATGCCACTCTTTTAAGGCAGCTGTGCTATCAATATCTTTTTCTGGCTCAATTCTCTTATCGACCGACCATTTTTGCTGTACTTCTGCGATGTCTTTCCAGAAGCCTGTAGCCAGTCCGGCAAGATAAGCTGCGCCCATGGCCGTTGTTTCCGTGTTTTCTGGTCGTACGACCGTAGCACCCAACAGCGTCGCTTGAAATTTTAATAAAACACTATTTGATGTCGCACCGCCATCCACACGAAGTTCTTCAATAGCATGGCCAGCATCATGTTGCATAGCTTCCAATACATCATAGGTCTGAAAAGCAATGGATTCTAAGCAAGCGCGCGCCAAGTGAGCGTCTGTCGTGCCACGAGTAATACCATACACACTGCCGCGAGCTCGTGCATCCCAATGTGGAGCACCAAGGCCAGCAAAAGCTGGTACAATATAGACACCGCCGGTATCTTCTACTTTTTTAGCTAACGAGGTGACGTCCTTTGACTTTTTGATTATTCCCAAACCATCGCGAAGCCACTGTACCACCGCGCCAGCGATAAAGACGCTGCCTTCCAGCGCATAAGTGACTTCATCGCCAATTTTCCAAGCAATTGTGGTGACCAGTTTATGTTCAGATTTAATCGCTTTGCTGCCTGTATTCATCAACATGAAACAACCGGTGCCATAGGTATTCTTTACCATGCCTTTTTCTATACATAGCTGTCCGAATAAGGCAGATTGCTGATCGCCAGCAATACCAGCAATGGGAATAGCTGTCTTCAACACATCGACAGAAGTTTCCCCATATACCTCGGACGATGATTTTACTTCTGGCAGGATGGCTTCTGGAATGTCGAATAATTCGAGGAGTTCGTTATCCCACTCGCAGCTATGGATATTAAATAGCATCGTACGCGAAGCATTGGTAATGTCTGTGATGTGTAGCTCACCATTCGTCAGATTCCAGATCAACCAAGAATCTACTGTGCCGAAGGCGAGTTCCCCCGCTTTGGCACGCTCGAGAGCGCCATCCACTTCATCCAATATCCACTTTATCTTCGTTGCCGAGAAGTAGGAATCAATCAATAAGCCCGTTTTATCACGCACCAGGTCTTCCAGTCCTTTTTCCTTCAATTCATCACAATAATCTGCTGTTCGGCGATCTTGCCACACGATGGCGGGGTAGATCGGTTTTCCCGTTTTTCGATCCCACACAATGGTAGTTTCGCGCTGGTTGGTAATGCCGATGGCATGTATATCTGCCGAGCGAATTTTGCTCTTGGCAATCACGGAGGTAATTACAGCCAGTTGAGAAGACCAGATTTCCATAGGATCGTGCTCTACCCAGCCAGATTGCGGGAAATGCTGCTCAAATTCCTGTTGTGCAATGTCTATAATTTTTCCGTCGTGATCGACTAAAATAGCACGCGAGCTCGTGGTGCCTTGATCGATAGAAAGGATATAAGGTTTCATACAAGTCGTGATTTAGGATGGAGAAACGTCTAAAAATGAAGTTTGATTTTGGGCATCGCTGGTCAGATAACCTTGTGCTAATGCTTCGAATGAGCGAACCTGTTCTGCTTCCCAATCTGAGTCGCGATTTAGTTCTGTCGCTAGAACGTGAGCTACAGTGGGCGCTGCCGCCATGGCCAGTTTAGCGTCTAGAAATAGCAAACGTAAACGCCGAGCGAGCACGTCCTCTACCGTGCGCGCCATTTCTTCACGAATAGCCCATACCACTTGAGCGATCGTATGCGGAAGCTCAGGTATAATTCGGGCAGCAAAGTCGGGATTACTTTGTTCTAAAGCAATGACTTGCGCAGCATCCGTACCATAGGTAGCGAGCCGCTCTTCGGGAGATGATTTGGAAGTTTCTGATCCATGTATCGGTAGCGAAACGGTTTTGCAGTCTGCCCAAGGCAAGTTCAAGGCTTGGATACTTTTATTGACCGTATCTTCGGCCATTTTGCGATACGTCGTCCATTTCCCTCCTGTAATCGTGATCAACTTAGATTCGTGGACGATCAGCTTGTGATCTCTTGATATCTCTTTGGTTTTTTGGCTATTCCCTGAGGTTGCAGCTAGTGGTCGTAAGCCCGAGAATGTACTGCGCACATCTGCTCTAGTCGGCGCATTTTCTAGGTAATCTGCCGCCGTCGATAAAATGAAATCGATCTCTTCTTCAAGTGGAATCGGTTCTTCGCTTTTCTCTTCGATAGCGGTATCGGTGGTGCCCAATACGAGGTAATTGTGCCACGGCACACCGAACAGTACGCGGCCGTCGCTGGTTTTTGGAATCATCAATGCGTCCTGCGCTTCTGCTAAGAAAGATCGATCGACCACCACATGCGTACCTTGACTTGGCCGCACCATTTGTGGATGCTTCGGGCTGGCCATCGACAATATGTCGTCTACAAAAATGCCCGTGGCATTAATGATAGCTTTACCACTCACCTGATAGGCGCGGTCTGTTTCGAGATCTACAAAGGCAACTCCATCTACCTGCCCATTGGCATTTTTGAGTACGGCGGTCACCGAGGCATGATTGAGTACACAGGCTTGTTGTTCGATTGCCGTTTGTGCCAGATTGACGGCCAATCGCGCATCATCAAACTGACCATCATAATAACGTACTCCACCATGGAGATTTGGTGTTTTTAGATTTCCGAGATGCTTAGCCGCTTGTTTCTTGGATAAGAATACAGAACGTCCGATGCTATATTTGCCCGCTAACCAATCGTATAATTTCAGCCCGATAAGGTACTTCCATTTCTCGAAAAAGCTATAGCAGGGTATGATAAAAGATTGTGTACGGGAAACGTGTGGTGCATTTTGGAAAATGCGCCAACGCTCTCTCAGCGCGCCGTAAACTAATTTTATGTCGCCTTGCGCCAGATAGCGTACACCACCATGTACCAATTTGGTACTGCGGCTGGATGTCCCTTTGGCAAAATCTGTTTTCTCTAATAGCAGGGTTTTAAATCCGCGGCTTGCCGCATCAACGGCAACACCTAATCCGGTGGCGCCGCCGCCTATTATAATAAAATCCCACTCGCTTGTTTCTGCTAATCGGTTAGTCTGCGTGTCTCTTGAAAACTTCGAACTGTTTATCATTTGCTCGTTCCATTTGTGGATATTTTAAATATAAAGAAAATAAACCAAAAAGAACGAAAAAGATAATAGACGAAACTATTTCTTAATCTTGGTTGTTTTAAATGGTTTTTTAACGGCCGCATGCGCTGCTTCTTTCGCGATTTGCGCTTGGCTTTCCGTGATGCTTGCTGGCTTATAGGTATTCTTCCGAGCGTCGAGTTGGAACAACTTCTCGTACCAAGTACACGCTGCGGTAAAACGGCCATAATTCAACTCCAAGTGGTAGCCGTCGCGCGTGTAATGATCGCCTATACTACTGCTCCGCGCATTCTGAATCGCCGTGCCGCAGGGTACGACAAAGGCAAATCCTTTCTGTTTGCTTATTTGCTTTGTAGAAGACGCAATAGCATCGTACATCTGCTGCTGACTTTTTTGATAATTGACAAATCCTTCATGCTGACTATCGGCTTGATAAGCCCAGGTTTGATGGTACACCAACTGCGTGTGCGGTGCAATTTTTCCTTTTACATAGTCCATCAAAGCCGGTAAACTTTGCATAATCACGCTGTACTGGCCAGATAGCGGACTAGCCTGTTGTAGGCTTACGTAGTCCCAATCTTCGTCGGCCAGCGCTTTGGAGATCGATGTGTTTTCCTGTGTAGTTTTGTTACCATCTAACGCTACTTTTCGATAACTGTAGATGGACTTATCTTCTTGTGCATTACGAACATGTAGATCTAGCGGAGCACCGCCGATATAAAGATTGCCAATAATAATCTCGCGATCGGCTGCTGCTGCTAGATCGTGCAAGTAATTTTCCAACGCATCTTCGGAAAAGCTGTTGCCAATCGCCAGCACTTTTAGGACTTGCTTGTTTACCTCATCGCGAACTTGAGCAAAGCCACCTTGTAAAGAGAGTAGAAGGAGTAGGGTATAAATCGTGTATCTTTTCATCAGTTTTGTTTTTTAATTTTTTTCTTGAAAGGCATGCATGCTTTGCAAGGCTTGGCGAACCGCCTTTTCGCGGGCTGGGAGAAATTCTTCTACTTTGCGGGCATCTTTTGGCTCTAAGTTGGCCGCAAAGAAGTACATACTATCGCCACGACGTAAGTAGCCGACAAACCAACCATTGTCTCCATGATCGGTGCTCCAGCCAGTTTTTCCACTCAGAGAATAGTTAGGAGTTGATTCTATTTCAAATACTTGAAGCATAGAATCATAGGTGTGATCGGATAGCTGAAATTTTCGGTTGTAGAAATCGCGCAAAAATTGTACTTGTTGAAAAGCAGATATTTTGGACGCGCCGACCAACCAAAAGTTTTGCAAGGTTTCTTTTCTTACATCCATACCAGTATACGAAAATCGGCTAAGGTATTGCTGCATGCGTGATAAGCCGATCTTGCCAGCAATCTCTTGATAGCAAGGGACGCAGGATAAGCGGAAAGCATCTTTCAATGCGAGATCCTTTTCCCAAGCCTTCATATTGCGTTTCTTGCCATCCCAAGGCAGTATGCTGTTGGCATTGGTAACTACGCCGGTCTCTAAAGCGATTAATGTATTGGGTATCTTAAACGTGGACGCGGGTAAAAATCCTTCTGTTGCACGTTGGAAATCATTGGAATAAAAAGTATCCTGCTCTACATCGAAAATGAGGATGGTGCCACGCAAATTGTGTTGGTCTACGATGGCCTGAAATTGGGTTGCATATGCATCGGATTTTGGATCTTGTGCATGCGCGAATGCGCTGATGCTGGTCAATAAGATGAATAAGCTGATAATCCGTAGGTAGTGCATTACTAATAAGATTGTTTGGTAAAGCTATTGAAATTTTCAGGCATTTTTGGTGTCTGTACAGCGTGAAATGTAAAATAACTCGTGGCCAACGATTTGTAACTAAAGTGCTAAAATGTGGCTTAACAATGTTATTTTTGAAGCAAATGGCCTACAAATTCATCGATAATTATAGAGAAAAGGGTGCGCGCAAGCAACTGGTTAAACTGTTGGAAAAGCGCGGTATTCAAGATCAACGGGTGCTCTCAGCCATTGGCAAAGTGCCACGCCATTATTTTTTCGATGAAACATTTTGGAATCAGGCGTACCGCGATATCGCCTTCCCGATCGGCGACGGACAAACGATCTCGCAACCGTATACCGTAGCGTATCAGTCGGAATTGTTACATGTACGTTCCGGCGACAAAATATTGGAAATCGGCACTGGATCGGGTTATCAAACTTGTGTGCTATTGGAGTTAGGTGCAGAAGTATTTACCATCGAGCGACAGGAAAATTTGTACAATCGTACCAAAATGGTATTGCCCTATATGGGCTATCATCCTCATTTCCATTATGGGGATGGCTCGAAAGGGATTGCAGCTAGTGCACCATATGATAAAATCATTGTGACAGCAGGAGCGCCGCTAGTGCCCGAAATTATGCTCAAACAACTCAAGTTTGGCGGGCTGTTAGTCATTCCGGTAGGGGATGAGAAAGAACAAAAAATGGTAACCATATTGCGCGTAGGCGAAAATGACTTCGAACGTATAGAACTCGATACATTTCGTTTCGTACCTTTGGTAGGCGATCAGGCCTGGTAATACCGAATGGGATATCGGCTCTTTGATCGTGTAGTATTCATGATTCAAAATCGATAAACTTCGTGTCATTAAACTTCTATCAACAAAATATTTCTCAAACTAAGGCGGAAATTGCGCTGCTGGATAAGCAAGTAAATACGTTCAGTTTACTACGCCTTGCCGTGATTATCGGTGGCGGAGCAGCGCTATTCGTACTTTTCCAATCCAATAATGTCACACATGTGCTGTTGTGTACCATTTTGGTCATCGTACTTTTCTTGTACTTGGTGTCTCGACAGGCCAGACTGGAAAGGTTGCGTGACGAGAAGAAAGCATTTTTGCAGGTCAATGAAAATGAGCAACAGATGATGGGCGGAGAGCCGAATCTGTATTCCAATGGCGCAGATTATGAAGACGGAAAACATCCTTATTCTTCGGACTTAGATATATTCGGCTCACATTCCTTATTTGAAAAGGTGAATCGTTGTGCTACGCAAGATGGGTGTGATACCTTGGCGCAATGGCTGGATTCGGCGCCAGATCGGCAGACCATAGTCGATCGGCAGGTAGCTATACAAGAGTTTGCGAACGATGCGACCTTTAATCAGCGATTGCAAACCAAACTGCTGTTCAACGTAAAATCGAACACCAATCTCCGAATGTACCTTGCTGCCTATTTTGAGGGCAAAGCCATGACGTTCGGAAATCGCTTTATGCAGATCTACACCTTTGTAGCCCCCATCCTCATTGTTGGCGGGATTGGCGTTTCGTTGTTCGGATATAATGTGATGTCATATGTATTGATGCTGGCTATTGCGCATTTGTTATGGACGTTAGCGCTGGGGGGGCGCGTCTCGGTTTTCTCGAATCGAATTGATAAGATCGGGGCGATTATGATGGCCTATAGCGGGGCGATTGAGGCGATCGAAAAACGGGCTTTCACCGCTCCGCTCAATCAAAGGCTGCAAAAGGGCTTGCGAACCGACAACGATGCGCCGCTCTCGCAAGCATTACATAAACTCGGTAAGCTCATTGATAAATTGGATGCGCGCAACAATATGATCGTGGGTGCTCTGCTCAATATGTTTATGCTGTGGGATTTTAGGCAAGTATTGGCGATTATGAAATGGAAAAATGAATACGCAGAAGATACCTTGCAGGCCTTCGAAGTAATGGCATCCTACGAGGCGTTGATTTCATTCGGTATTTTGTCTTACAATCATCCAGATTGGAAATTTCCGGAAATCGCCGCCGATGCACAGCAAGATCGGATCGAAGCGCAAAATCTAGCGCATCCGCTTATTCCCGAAAATAAATCTGTGGCAAATGACTACTCCGCGCACGATCATCGCGTGGCCTTGGTCACCGGATCTAATATGGCCGGTAAAAGTACTTTTTTGCGTACTGTCGGTATCAATGCGGTACTCGCTTATGCTGGATCAGCAGTGTGCGCTTCGCAATTCAGACTTCCAATCTATCGCTTGGTGACGTATATGCGGATTAAAGATGACCTGAACGAAAGTACTTCCACTTTTAAAGCAGAGTTAGATCGTATGAAATTCATCTTGGGCGTGGTAGAGGTGGCTAAGGATAGCTTTTTCTTGATTGATGAAATGCTGCGAGGTACCAACTCGGTCGACAAGTACTTAGGATCAAAAGCGATCATCAAAAAACTTTTGCACATGGATGGCAAGGGGATGGTGGCTACGCACGATTTGCAGCTGTCGCAATTGGCGGATGAATATCCGCAGGATCTGGTCAATTATCATTTCGATATACAAATACAAGAAGGGGAGATGCTGTTTGATTATCAACTCAAATCGGGCGAGTGTAAAATATTCAACGCCTCGATGCTGTTGAAAGGCATTGGTGTGGAAGTAGATGCACAATCTGGTACAGCAGGCTAGATTTATGTATCTTTGCACGCATTATTAAAATCAGTACAATTTGCAAACGATAGAAGAAGCAACAGCGGTGACCATAGCAGAAAGAATAGAACGATCAGAAACCCGCGTTTGTATTACAGTTTTCCCGTCCATTACTAATCATCATGATACGCTTTTTGGTGGTAAGGCACTCGCCATTATGGATGAGGTAAGTTTTATGGCAGCCACACGTTTCTGTCGCAAACGATTGGTGACGGTCTCTACCGATAAGATTGATTTCAATAAAGCCATTCCGGCCGGCAGTATTGTAGAAGCAGTCGGGCGTGTAGAAAAAGTGGGAAATACCAGTGTGAAAGTGCGGGTACAGATTTTCTTGGAAAGCATGTACGAGGATAGCCGTGAGTTAGCGATTCAAGGTTCTTTTACTTTTGTGGCGCTAAACGACGACAAAAAGCCGATTCCGGTATTGCAAGGCTTAAACGTATCTACTTAGCTTAAGTAGCCTTCGGCTTCTAAACACTTCTAATGACCGGTGGCAAATCGGCTAATTCGCTTTCTGTAAATAAGCGATAATGCACTTTAAACGTTTTGCCGAGAGGTGTTTCTAGGGAGAAACCGCCTGGTCCGAAGCCTTGGAGCACATCTAAGGTGAAATGCGAATATTGCCAATATTCAAATAGATCCCGATCAATCCAGAATTCGAATCCTTCTACCAAGCCAATCATCGCATCATTGTATCGGGGATAATATCCACCTTTTTCGAAGCACTGTGGTTGTGTGCCTTCGCAACAACCACCCGCTTGGTAAAACATCAGATCCCCATGCTTTTCCACTAATTCATGGATCAGTTCTTTGGCGCTTTCTGTGAGTGATAATCTTTCAGTCATAATTCAAAAACGTAAGAATATTGCCTTTCGGTGTGGTGAAAGGCAATACTCGATCAATTTAATGTTTGCTGAACGAATAGCTAAGATCCTGAGATTGGATTGAGCTTAGCGATTTGTATTCTAGAAGAAGCCTAGTTTCTTTTTACTGTAAGAGATCAGCATGTTTTTAGACTGGCGGTAGTGTCCGAGCATCATTTTATGATTCTCACGTCCAACGCCAGATTGTTTGTATCCGCCAAACGGAGCACCGGCAGGATAAGCGTGGTATTGATTGACCCACACACGACCCGCTTGTATCGCTCTTGGTACAGTATACAGTTGATGCGCATCTCTAGTCCATACGCCGGCACCCAAGCCATAAATGGTATCGTTGGCAATTTCGATGGCTTCTTTTTCATCTTTAAACGTGGTTAGTGAAACCACCGGTCCAAATATTTCCTCTTGGAAAATACGCATCTTATTGTGCCCTTTGAAGACGGTGGGTTGTATGTAATAACCTGCATTTAATCCTTCGCCTACCTTATTCACTTCACCTCCGGTAAGCACTTCTGCGCCTTCTTCTTTTCCTAATTTGATGTAAGACAGGATTTTGTCTTTCTGTATTTCAGAAGCTTGCGCTCCCATCATCACATCAGGATCTAGTGGATTGCCCACTTTGATCTGCTTAACACGCGCGATGACCTTTTCAATAAATTTGTCGGCGATATCTTCCTGCACTAAGATTCTGGATGGGCAGGTACAGATCTCTCCTTGATTGAGGGCAAATAATACGGCACCTTCGATAGCTTTGTCTAAGTAGTCATCGTCGTGATCCAGCACCGAATTGAAGAAAACATTCGGCGATTTGCCACCCAACTCTAACGTTACAGGAATGATGTTTTCTGTCGCGTATTGCATCACTAATCTTCCAGTTGCGGTAGATCCGGTAAAGGCGGCTTTGGATATTTTCGGATTGGTGACCAAAGCGCGGCCGAGCTCTGCGCCAAAGCCGTTTACGATGTTGATTACGCCCGCTGGAAGGAGATCTTCTATTATCTCCATCAGTACTAAGATCGAAGTAGGTGTGCTTTCTGCAGGTTTCAATACTACGGTGCAGCCTGCGGCCAATGCTGGAGCAAGCTTCCACACGGCCATCAGAATTGGGAAATTCCAAGGAATAATTTGTGCCACCACACCCAAAGGTTCGTGAATAATCAGCGATAAGGTATCTGAATCCAATTCGGTCGCGCTACCTTCTTCGGCGCGGATCACACCAGCGAAATACCTGAAGTGATCAATGGCTAAGGGAATGTCGGCATTCAAGGTTTCGCGGACAGCTTTACCATTGTCAATGGTTTCTACGGTCGCCAGATATTCTAAGTTTTCTTCTAGCCGATCGGCAATTTTATTGAGGATGATACTGCGCTCGGTGGCAGATGTTTTACTCCACGTTGTAAAAGCTTTGGCACCAGCTTCTACTGCTAAATCCAAATCTTCTTTGCTGGAGTGCGCTACTTTTGTAAATACTTTGCCATCTATAGGGGAGATGTTGTCGAAGTATTTGCCGTTTACTGGCGCTACGAATTTTCCGCCAATGTAGTTGTCATATCGTTCTTTGAACGAAGGTCTTTCTAATACACTCATGATTACCAAAATTTAGTTTTATGATGCGATTATGTAAATCGTCAACACCTCAAATTTAGTGGTTTAGTAAGCTGATATTTAGCATAATAATCCTAATCAATAGCACAATTGTTATTCATGGTCAAGCAATTGTTTTTTTTCTTTCGATTTATTTTTTTTCGTATCTTACCTAGATCGTTCACGGCTAAATTGGATCGGTATGAGGTATAATTATGCATTAGATGTATTACCACTTTCTACAGACAAGCAATTGTCCACGTTGGTAGAGAATCGACGAGTGGCTACCTTTGGGAGTTTTGAGTTCAATGTCTTTGAGACTTATCAACCTACGCATGCTGTTCCTCTTCAGTTTGATGATGTCGTGATGGTCAACATGTTGCGAGGCAAGAAGGTCATGCATTTAGAAAATACGCCATCTTTCGATTACATACCAGGCGAAACTTTGATATTACCAGAAAACAAATTGATGAAGATTGACTTTCCTGAGGCAAAGATTTCGGCACCCACGCAGTGTGCCGCGTTGACGATAGATCGTCGAAAAGTGGAGGATGTGGTTGCGTTTCTAAATGAGCGGCAACCCGCCTGTGATCAATCTGCAGAATGGCATTTCCGTTGGGATAAATTTCATTTTAAACACGACGCGGAGACTATGTATCTGACGAATAAATTGTTTCGGTTAATGTCGGGTAATGATTTTTTCCACGAAGCTTTAGCGGAATTAACCATTCAAGAGTTGCTGATTCGTACTTTACAAACACAGAATCTGTTACATTTAATGACGGAAGAGGATAAAAAAACTTCTTTATTGAATTACCTTACTGAATTTATTCGAGAGCACATATCTAGCGAACTAACCATTGATCTTCTCAGTAAAAAAGCTAACATGAGTCGCTCCGCTTTGTTTAAAGAATTTAAGTTTCAGGTGGGGATTAGCCCTATGGAATATGTAATTCGGGAACGAATAGCATTTGCCAAGCGGTTTCTTGAACAAGGCCTAAGTGTCAAAGAAGCAGGCTACGCCGTCGGATTCAACGATGTTAATTATTTTGTCCGCTTATTTGGCAGGCGGGAAGGGTTAACACCAGGAGCATATGCGCAAAAAATGGGGCTAGCACATTAACGTTTCATGGCACGATCAAGCTCTCGTTTCGATTCACGTTCTTTAATCGTATCTCTCTTATCAAAATCCTTTTTACCCTGTGCCAAGGCGATTTCAACTTTGGCAAAACCACGTTCGCTGATGAAAATACGCAATGGTACGATCGTAAAGCCTTTTTCTTCACCTTTGTCTTTTAACTTCTTGAGTTCACGTTTGGTCAGTAAAAGTTTACGATCTCGTTTGGCTTCGTGGTTATAAAACGAACCGAACGAATACTCTGCAATATGCATGTTGCGGATATAAAGACCATCTTCGAAAAATGCACAAAAGCTATCATTGATATTTGCTTTGCCTTCCCGAATAGATTTAATCTCCGTGCCTAGCAATCCCAATCCAGCCGTGTAGGTGTCTAAAATGTGGTATTCGAATGTTGCTCTTTTATTTTTTATATTAATTCTCGATGCGATAGCCATACTTGCAAACCTTAATCTGCAAAAGTACGAAATACCAGTCGACAACGAAAGTTGTAACAAATAATTGTTTTTTATGTTAAAATTGAATTAATTTTTTGATATTTATGTGGCATTGTATGTAAAAATATTTGGTCTAGTTCCGTACATTTGCCAGCCTAATATCCTATGGATTTTGCGGAATGATCTTCAAACGGTCAAATTTTAGTAATTTGTATTAGGTTTGCAGTAAATTTCTGACATTTGCATCCGGATGTTCAAAAAGTATAAACATCTGTGCGGAATAGTACATAGCACATCACAATAGAATGAGCAAAGGAAAGTTGAGCGGTAGAATATCGCAGTTTACGGAAGTTGATTATTTAAAAGCAAAAGGGCTTTATGCCTTCTTTCGTCCCATACAATCTCGGCAAGATACCGAGGTCATTATTGATGGCAAGCGTGTATTAATGTTTGGATCCAATTCCTATTTGGGTTTAACGACCGATCAACGTATTGTGGAAGCCGGCCAATTAGCACTGGAGAAATACGGTAGCGGTTGTGCAGGCTCACGCTTTCTGAATGGTACGTTAGATATCCATATTGAGTTGGAAGAGCGTCTGGCAAGCTATGTAGGCAAAGAAGCGGCAATCCTCTTTAGTACCGGTTTTCAATCAAACTTAGGTCCTTTGTCTTGTCTTACAGGTCGCAATGACTATCTTTTGCTAGATGATCGCAATCATGCCTCTATTATTGATGGAAGCCGTTTATCATTTTCGAAAGTGATCAAGTACGCGCACAATGATATGGCAGATTTACGTGCTAAACTTTCCCGTTTGCCAGAAGAAAGCCTAAAAATGATTGCTACCGATGGTATCTTCAGTATGGAAGGCGATATCGTGGATTTGCCAGAAATGGTAAAGATCGCGGAAGAGTACGAGGCTGCCGTGATGGTGGATGATGCGCACAGTTTAGGCGTAATTGGCCATCTGGGTGCCGGTACGGCAGATCATTTCGGACTTACTGATCAAGTGGATCTGATTATGGGAACTTTTAGTAAATCCCTAGCGTCACTTGGTGGCTTTATTGCAGCAGATGCCGATGTCATTGAATATTTGAAACACAAAGCGCGTTCATTGATGTTCAGTGCTAGTATGACGCCGGCGTCTGTGGCTTGTACACTGAAAGCGCTCGATATTATACAAACGGAACCAGAGCATATCGAGAAGCTTTGGAAGAATACCCATTATGCAAAGCAATTATTATTAGATAATGGTTTTGATTTAGGGGATACACAAAGTCCGATCCTACCGATATTCATCAGAGACAACGAAAAAACGTTCTGGGTGACCAAAGCGCTACAAGAAGATGGCGTTTTCGTCAATCCTGTGGTTTCACCGGCTGTACCTGCCGAAGAATCGTTGATCCGTTTGTCGTTAATGGCGACACATTCTTTTGACCAAATTGATGAAGCAGTAGAGAAAATGGCAAAAATTTTCAAAGCAGCCGATGTTGAGTTATTGAGCTAAAAGCTCCTATCTACCTATGATTGAAATTGTACCCGTAAAAGATAAAAAACAGCTCGCTCGTTTTATAGACTTCCCGCATGATCTATATCAAGGGGATAAAAATTACGTGCCTGAACTTTTCTTGGGGCAACAAGATTTATTATCATCTGATAAACATCCTTTTTACAAACATTCTACCGCACAGCCATTTTTAGCTTTTAAAAATGGTGTTTTGTCTGGACGTATTGTAGCCATTTGGAATAACAACCATAATGCCTATGTGCACGCAACCGAAGGACACTTTGGTTTCTTCGAATGCATTAATGACCAAGAAGTGGCCAATGCGCTATTCGATCAGGTGACAAAATGGGTACAGGAAAAAGGCGGAGATCAAATCGTGGGTCCGATAAACTTAACGACTAATGATACCTGTGGTTTGTTGGTGGAAGGTTTTGACCGCCCACCGATGGCCATGATGACGTACAATTATCCTTATTACGCAGACCTTATCAGTAATTATGGTTTTGCGAAGAAGGAAGATCTGCGAGCCTATTATATCGATACTGCTACGGTCAGTGGGCGCGCATTGGATTTGATGGATCGTTTGGAAGAACGTTTAAATCGTTCAGGCATCGTTCTTCGAGAAATAAACCTCAAAGACTTCAAAAACGAAGCCGAGAAAATAAAAGCGGTATACAATTCCGCGTGGGACAAAAACCTAGGATTCGTGCCAATGACGGATGAAGAATTTAATCATACGGCTAAGGATTTGAAAATGGTTTTGGATCCGCAATATGCTATTGTGGCAGAGAAGGCAGGGGAGATTGTCGCATTCACACTGGGAGTGCCCGATATCAATCAGGTGCAAATAAAGATCAAGCGTGGTCGCTTACTGCCGACAGGCATTTTTAAGTTGTTGTTCGGCAGGAAGAATATAGATCATGTTAGGGTACTGATGTTGGGCGTATTAGAGCCGTATAGAAAGCTTGGTATTGAAGCCTGTCTGTACGGAAGATTGATTAGAAACGGAAAGAAAAGTGGCCTAAAAGGGGCAGAATGTTCCTGGATGTTGGATAGCAATTATTTAATGAATAGTGCTATTGAACAGATAAACGGACAATTATACAAGCGATATCGCTTGTTCGAGAAATCGGTATGAAGCAACCAAAGCTGTTAATAACCGGTGCCAGTGGATTTGTGGGATATCATCTGGTACATGCAGCAAAAACAGCCGGTTATACCATTCATGCAACTATCCGCCGCTCCAGCAAAACGGATGATATTGCCCATTTAGTGGACAAGTTCATCGAAGCTGATTTCTCCAACGTGGAGAAACTAGGGGAGTGGCTAGAAGAAGAATCCTACACTTATATCATTCACGCTGCAGCGCTTACCAAAGCAAAACGTGAATCTGACATGCAAACCGTCAACATAGATTACACGATTAATTTATTGACAGCCGCATTTTCCATAACATACCCGCCAATCGGCTTGCATATTTTGAGTAGTTTGGCCGCTATCGGCCCAATGCCGTATAATGGAGAATTGATTGACGAAAACTCGGCTTACCAGCCCGTAACGGTATACGGACGCAGTAAAATGCGTATGGAACAGTTGGTACACGAACAATTTGCGGACAAACCGATCCGTATTTTTCGCCCGACAGCAGTGTATGGTCCGAAAGATAAAGATATCTTTATCTTGCTGCAGACCTTAAATAAAGGCATTGATGCTTATATCGGCCGAAATCCCCAAGCACTGACATTCATCTATGTGAAAGATCTAGCAAATCTCCTGATAGAAAGCTTAAAATTGCCAATGGCAAAATTAGAATTCTATAATCTTACCGATGGGGGAGTGTATGATCGCTATCAATTAGCAAACTTATTTAAGCAAATTACGCAAAAGCGGATGTTGCGGTTGCACGTGCCTTTTAGCATTGTCCAACGAATAGCCAGCATTTCGGAATGGCTTTATAAATCTTCTACCAAAACACCTGTATTGTATGCAGAACGGCTAAAGGAAATTACTGCTGGCAGCTGGGCATGCGATATTGCTAAAGCAAAACAAGAATTACACTTTGAGCCGCGCTACGATTTAGAAGCCGGTCTTACAGAAAGCCTGATGTGGTACAAAGAGCACCATTGGCTTTAATACAATCACTATGAAAACAAATAAAAAACTTTTTGCAGACAGAAAACGGACGAATATATTGAGTGTGCCAGAGCAAAAGTTTATCAGTTACCTCGTTCCTCGCATACCGCAATCCATTACATCAGACGGCCTTACCGCCATTGGTTTATTAGGTTCACTTATCATCTTTGCTAGCTTTGTCTTAGCAAATTATTACACGATAAATTACCTCTGGTTAGCTCCTTTTGGTTTTTTTGTCCAATGGTTTGGTGATTCTTTGGATGGGCGTATCGCATACTATCGCAATAAATCTCGGAAATGGTATGGCTTTGCATTGGATATCGTGATGGATTGGATCAGTACAGTATTTATCGGACTTGGATTTCATTTATACGTGGAGTCTGAGTACGAAATAATGGGTTTCTTGCTAGTTGCTCTCTACGGTTGGGCCATGATCATTAGCCAGCTTCGTTATAAAATCACCGACAAATACACGATCGATGCAGGATTGCTAGGGCCTACAGAAGTACGGGTCATTTTATGTTTGGTGATTATTCTGGAGATTCTGATACCAGGCACCATACTTTATGCCGTATTCCTTATCTGCGTAGCTTTGTTCTTCATTAATTTGGTCGATACCAAAAAGCTAATGGATTTGGGTGATGAGCGTGATGCTGCTGAAAAGATGAATCTCTGAATTGTAAGAATACCACATGGCTCAAGGTGTAAAACAGTTTCTAAAAGCACAGCTATCCGCATTTGTTGGTGGTATGGTAGATTATGGAGTCATGATCTGCGGCGTAGAGCTTTTTGGTTTACCTGTTAGCACGTCCATTGTGATCTCTGGAACTATTGGTGCGGTGGTGAATTTTTCAATCAATCGGTATTGGACCTTCAAAGATCAAGATACTGCCGTAGGCGATCAACTGTGGAAATTTGTCGTCATGGTTATTGGAAGTATTCTTTTGAAATCTCAGGGAACACCTTTTTTAACAGATATAACAGGTATTGATTATCGAATTACACGCTTGATGGTAGAGTTGGTAGTTTCTTTAGGGTTCAACTTTACGCTACAAAAATACTGGGTGTTTAGAAAAGGCGCGAATAAATAACTATTCGTGTTCAAAAAAATCTCTCTCTTTTTAAGGCAGTTAGCTTTGCTAAAACATAAAAAGGGAAAAAAGGTTTTGGAGGTGCGAAAGTTTATTCTACCTTTGCACCACTCCGCAAGGGAGGAAGGATGTTGAGAGGATAGAAAAAGCGAGTTTATGGAGGCGTTAGCTGATAAAACGAGCGGATTCGGGAAGCGGAGATCACCAGAATTATTTTCAAAATAAATTTGGAAGATCAGAAAAGATTCCTACCTTTGCAATCCCAACCACAGAGGAAGGGAAACAAAAAAAAGAAAGTCAAGTCCGAAAGGATAAGATATACAAGGCCAAAGCGCGATGCGGCGGCGAGAAAGTTCTTTAAAGAAATGATCATGATGCGTGGTGAGTAGTTTAGCTTTTAGATTTTAGAAGC
>NZ_WLYS01000014.1 GCF_011316935.1 Sphingobacterium chungjuense | reverse complement strand
GCGCAGTTTCCCACCTGCTTCCAGTTCATAGCGACAATACAATGTCGTGGTCCTACAACCCCATAATTGCCGTAACAACTATGGTTTGGGCTCTTTCGTGTTCGCTCGCCACTACTTACGAAATCATTATTATTTTCTCCTCCTACGCTTACTTAGATGTTTCAGTTCGGCGCGTTCGCGTATTATACAACTAGTCTTCTACTAGCTAGGTTGCCCCATTCGGAAATCTACGGATCAAATCACATTTGCTAATCCCCGTAGCTTATCGCAGCTTATCACGTCCTTCATCGCCTCTGAGAGCCTAGGCATCCCCCGTGTGCCCTTTGTTACTTTCTTCAAATCCTCTTCCGCTTTTGCTCGGAAGGGACGATTTTTCTATACAACTCCGAAAAGTTGCACAGATATGCTCTGTTGTTTCTTTTCTTGTGTCTTCTTTCTCTCAATATGTCAAAGAACGTTTTTTCAAAGTTGGAAGTATGAATTCAGAAGTGAGAAATATATAGCGAACTATATGATTTTCTAACTTTTGACTTATAACTTCCTACTTAAAAATAGTGGAGAATAACGGAGTCGAACCGTTGACCCCCTGCGTGCAAGGCAGGTGCTCTAGCCAGCTGAGCTAATTCCCCGTGGTATTATAAGTTTGTATC
>NZ_WLYS01000018.1 GCF_011316935.1 Sphingobacterium chungjuense | reverse complement strand
CTTTTGACTTATAACTTCCTACTTAAAAATAGTGGAGAATAACGGAGTCGAACCGTTGACCCCCTGCGTGCAAGGCAGGTGCTCTAGCCAGCTGAGCTAATTCCCCGTGGTATTATAAGTTTGTATCCTAATGTAGTCCCGAGCAGATTTGAACTGCTGACCCCTACATTATCAGTGTAGTGCTCTAACCAACTGAGCTACGGGACTAGCTATATCTTCTTTTCTACCTCGGTAATAACATGAATGAACCCCTAT
>NZ_WLYS01000017.1 GCF_011316935.1 Sphingobacterium chungjuense | reverse complement strand
CTTTTGACTTATAACTTCCTACTTAAAAATAGTGGAGAATAACGGAGTCGAACCGTTGACCCCCTGCGTGCAAGGCAGGTGCTCTAGCCAGCTGAGCTAATTCCCCGTGGTATTATAAGTTTGTATCGTAATGTAGTCCCGAGCAGATTTGAACTGCTGACCCCTACATTATCAGTGTAGTGCTCTAACCAACTGAGCTACGGGACTAGCTATATCTTCTTTTCTACCTCGGTAATAACATGAATGAACCCCTAT
>NZ_WLYS01000016.1 GCF_011316935.1 Sphingobacterium chungjuense | reverse complement strand
ATGATTTCGTAAGTAGTGGCGAGCGAACACGAAAGAGCCCAAACCATAGTTGTTACGGCAATTATGGGGTTGTAGGACCACGACATTGTATTGTCGCTATGAACTGGAAGCAGGTGGGAAACTGCGCAATAAGGGTGACAGCCCCGTACAGGTAAAGAATGACAGCATAGTGGTATCCTGAGTAGGGCGGGACCGGAGAAATCCTGCTTGAATCTACCGGCACCATCCGGTAAGGCTAAATACTCCTGAGAGACC
>NZ_WLYS01000015.1 GCF_011316935.1 Sphingobacterium chungjuense | reverse complement strand
GGTCTCTCAGGAGTATTTAGCCTTACCGGATGGTGCCGGTAGATTCAAGCAGGATTTCTCCGGTCCCGCCCTACTCAGGATACCACTATGCTGTCATTCTTTACCTGTACGGGGCTGTCACCCTTATCGCGCAGTTTCCCACCTGCTTCCAGTTCATAGCGACAATACAATGTCGTGGTCCTACAACCCCATAATTGCCGTAACAACTATGGTTTGGGCTCTTTCGTGTTCGCTCGCCACTACTTACGAAATCAT
>NZ_WLYS01000013.1 GCF_011316935.1 Sphingobacterium chungjuense | reverse complement strand
TTTGAAGCCTTACCGTTTTTCAAACAGTGAATAAATATAAAAATGCTCTTTAAGTAATCATAAATTTCTTCATATACAACCACGGACTTAGTCCATTTAGTGATTTATGAGGATGATTACTGTTGTAATCGATCTGCCATTCGTAGGAAATCGCATTGACCTCCGTTAGTGATCCAAACAGGTACGCATCCAAAACATCCTCTCTAAACGTTCGATTTAATCTTTCAATATAAGCATTCTGCGAAGGCTTACCGGGTTGTATATATTGTAGCTCAATGTCATTCTCTTTACAGAAATCAACAAAAACCTTGGACAGGAACTCTGGGCCATTATCGGTTCGGATACGTCTAGGCTTAGGCCTAGAAAAGATTAATTCTTTCAATTTCTGAACCAGCCTAACACCCGGAATCGAATAGAACGCTTCATTTATCAGAGATTCTCTGTTATAATCATCCATCACATTTAGTACTCGAAACCTGCGTCCGTTAGAAAGCGAATCACTCATAAAGTCGATTGACCATGTTCTATTGATTCCTTCCGGAACGATTAGTTTCTCTTTGATTCTGGACGGAATTCGACGCTTACGCTTATTTCGAAGCTTTAGATTAATCCTTCTGTAGACTCTTAGAACCCGTTTTCTGTTCCACACCAAACCCTCCATTCTAATTTTACCATAATAGGTTTCGAAGCCTCTTGTGGGGTAACTACTCGCCAGATCCATGAGTTTAGCAACCACTTCCTCATCATCTTTGGTATGGTTATAATAGTACATGCTGCGGCTCATGCACACAATTTTACAGGCTCTATGAACACTGATCCCTTCCTCAACCACTGCACAGCTCACCAGCTCTTTACGTTCACAAAGCTTTAAAGCTTTTTTTCGATAATGTCCTTTAAAATTCGATGGTCAAGACTTAAATCGGCGAACATGCGCTTCAGCCGTGAATTTTCTTCCTGCAGTGCCTTTAACTCTTTTAGGTGTTGCGCATCCATACCTCCGTACTTTTGCTTCCATTGATAAAAAGTTGGCGCTGATATACCGTGCTCTCGACAGATATCTCGCGTGGCTTTACCGGATTCATATTCTTTAAGAATATTGACAATCTGATGCTCTGAAAATTTGCTCTTTTTCATAATGTTTGACAAACTAAATTTAATATTTCTATTTGGTTTGAAAAACAGGTAAGGCTACC
>NZ_WLYS01000012.1 GCF_011316935.1 Sphingobacterium chungjuense | reverse complement strand
TGTAAGTACCCCATTTTTCAGACAGCAAAATCTGCTATTTTCTAATTTATTTTAGTACTTCTGCAGCTTCGTTTTTGGGTATTTTTCTGACCGCTTCAATCGGCGTACGATTACCCAGCCCTTCGTGTGGCCTATGGTTGTTATACTCTTGAATCCATTCATCGGTAAGATCTCTTACATCAGACAAGTTAAAGAACAGGTGTGCATCCAATATTTCTCTACGGTAGCTCCGGTTGAATCGCTCAATGTATCCATTTTGAGTTGGTTTCCCTGGTTGAGTATATTGAATAGTGATATCTTGTTTTTTGCACCACAAGTCGAAATGATGACTTGTGAATTCAGGGCCATTATCCACTCTGATGCTACAAGGCTTGCCTCTCCAATCCATTATCCGCTCTAAAGTGCGGGTTACTCTTTGGGAACAAATAGAAGTACCAATTTCAATAGCAAGAGCTTCACGCGAACAATCGTCCATAACATTGAACGTTCTAAATCTGTTGCCAGAAGCTAAACTGTCACTCATAAAGTCCATACTCCATTTTTTATTGATGCTGATTTGCTGTTCTAAAGGGATTCGTTCTCGTGTAGGCAATCTGCGTTTACCACGTCGCTTTATATTCATCTTAAGCAGCTTATATACCCTATAAACCTTCTTATGATTCCAAGGCTTCCCATCTCGTCGAAGATAGGCGTACAGCTTACGAAAGCCGTAAACTGGATGTTTTGAAGACAACGTTTCCAAAGCAGCGATAACAGCGCTATCGTCTTTCTTGCTGACATAATAATATTGCGAACGACACATGCCTGTCATAGCGCAGGCTCCGGTAACGCTTAAACTATAATCCAAGATTAGTTCCTGGGTTAACTGTTTTTGTTCCCGGAGCCCCAGCCTTTTTTTGTGATGACCTCCTTTAAAATCTCATGATTAACGCTCAAATCAGCAAACATCTTTTTAAGACGAGAATTCTCTTCCTCCAGTTCTTTTAAACGCTGCACATCCGATACTTCCATGCCTCCGTAGCGGCTTTTCCAGTTGTAAAAAGTGCCCTTGCTAATGCCTAGTTCCCGACAGATATCTTCTGCTCTACGTCCTTCTTCACCCTCTTTAAGGGCACGGACAATCTGGGTTTCTGTAAAACGTGTCTTCTTCATTTTCAACTTAAATTTAAACATTGTAGTTCAGTTTTAAGCTGTCTGTTTTTTTGGGACACTTACA
>NZ_WLYS01000011.1 GCF_011316935.1 Sphingobacterium chungjuense | reverse complement strand
AAAAAAAGAAAGTCAAGTCCGAAAGGATAAGATATACAAGGCCAAAGCGCGATGCGGCGGCGAGAAAGTTCTTTAAAGAAATGATCATGATGCGTGGTGAGTAGTTTAGCTTTTGAATTTTAGAAGCGGCGAAAGTCACGAAGAAAAGATGAAGCTAGAATAAAAAATACGATTCCGGATTAGATATTAAAAAAAGACAATTTCTAATTATTTTTATAAATAGTTAGGTGTCGAACAATTCATTTTACAATGGAGAGTTTGATCCTGGCTCAGGATGAACGCTAGCGGCAGGCCTAATACATGCAAGTCGAACGGGATCTGAGGGTAGCTTGCTACCCGATTTGAGAGTGGCGCACGGGTGCGTAACGCGTGAGCAACCTACCCATATCAGGGGGATAGCCCGAAGAAATTCGGATTAACACCGCATAATAATACGCTAACACATGTTGATGTATTTAAATATTTATAGGATATGGATGGGCTCGCGTGACATTAGCTAGTTGGTAAGGTAACGGCTTACCAAGGCGACGATGTCTAGGGGCTCTGAGAGGAGAATCCCCCACACTGGTACTGAGACACGGACCAGACTCCTACGGGAGGCAGCAGTAAGGAATATTGGTCAATGGGCGCAAGCCTGAACCAGCCATGCCGCGTGCAGGATGACTGCCCTATGGGTTGTAAACTGCTTTTGTTAGGGAATAAACCTTCTTACGTGTAAGGAGCTGAATGTACCTAAAGAATAAGGATCGGCTAACTCCGTGCCAGCAGCCGCGGTAATACGGAGGATCCAAGCGTTATCCGGATTTATTGGGTTTAAAGGGTGCGTAGGTGGCTTAATAAGTCAGGGGTGAAAGACATCGGCTCAACCGATGCAGTGCCTTTGATACTGTTAAGCTTGAATTATGTTGAAGATGGCGGAATGAGACAAGTAGCGGTGAAATGCATAGATATGTCTCAGAACACCGATTGCGAAGGCAGCTGTCTAAACATGGATTGACACTGATGCACGAAAGCGTGGGGATCAAACAGGATTAGATACCCTGGTAGTCCACGCCCTAAACGATGATAACTCGATGTTAGCGATATACAGTTAGCGTCTTAGCGAAAGCGTTAAGTTATCCACCTGGGGAGTACGCCCGCAAGGGTGAAACTCAAAGGAATTGACGGGGGCCCGCACAAGCGGAGGAGCATGTGGTTTAATTCGATGATACGCGAGGAACCTTACCCGGGCTTGAAAGTTACTGAATGATCTAGAGATAGATCAGTCCTTCGGGACAGGAAACTAGGTGCTGCATGGCTGTCGTCAGCTCGTGCCGTGAGGTGTTGGGTTAAGTCCCGCAACGAGCGCAACCCCTATGTTTAGTTGCCAGCACGTTAAGGTGGGGACTCTAAACAGACTGCCCGTGCAAACGGAGAGGAAGGTGGGGACGACGTCAAGTCATCATGGCCCTTACGTCCGGGGCTACACACGTGCTACAATGGCCGATACAGCGGGCAGCTACCTGGCAACAGGATGCGAATCTCGAAAAGTCGGTCACAGTTCGGATCGGGGTCTGCAACTCGACCCCGTGAAGTTGGATTCGCTAGTAATCGCGTATCAGCAATGACGCGGTGAATACGTTCCCGGGCCTTGTACACACCGCCCGTCAAGCCATGAAAGTTGGGGGTGCCTAAAGCATGTAACCGCAAGGAGCGTGTTAGGGCAAAACCGATAATTGGGGCTAAGTCGTAACAAGGTAGCCGTACCGGAAGGTGCGGCTGGAATACCTCCTTTCTAGAGATGCGGAAACGTATTGCTTACCACGCACATGACATTACTTTAATTTAAAAAGAAGAAAGAATAGAAACGATAGGAAATACAGTACCTGTCCCCATAGTATAGGGGTTCATTCATGTTATTACCGAGGTAGAAAAGAAGATATAGCTAGTCCCGTAGCTCAGTTGGTTAGAGCACTACACTGATAATGTAGGGGTCAGCAGTTCAAATCTGCTCGGGACTACATTA
>NZ_WLYS01000010.1 GCF_011316935.1 Sphingobacterium chungjuense | reverse complement strand
ACGCAACCCGCAAAGAAATTGTTCGAACCCTCTTATCGGGCGCTCATCACCTCCGCCAAAAACAAAAGCCCAACTTTGCAGTTGAGCTTTCGTTTTGTGGAGCCGGAGGGATAGTTTGCGACCCGCAATCCCCGCACGCAACCCGCAAAGAAATTGTTCGAACCCTCTTATCGGGCGCTCATCACCTCCGCCAAAAACAAAAGCCCAACTTTGCAGTTGAGCTTTCGTTTTGTGGAGCCGGAGGCTCTTTTTATGTAGATTTTTAAATGTTTTTACAGATTCAATTAAAAATACAAAACTCAGTAAATCAACAACATAATACTATTTTATATTTTCATGAGTTTTTAGGTATTCTGAAAAATTGGGTGTAAATTTGGGTGTTGATATTTTACTGACCCCTAAAAATGAACATCAAAAGGAATATCATTTTTTCACTTGAAAGACGCAAGAAGGACAGCATAGAGATCATTGAAAATGTCCCAATTAGAGTCCGTATCAACTATGACGGTGATAGACTAGATTTATCCAGTGGCTTTCGGGTTGACATCTCTAAATGGGACGATAAAAAGCAACGCGTAAAAAACGGTACTACAAACAAAATTAAACAGTCTGCAAGTGAAATAAATGCATCACTCTTGAAGATTGAAAGCATCATTCAAGATATCTTTAAAAGTTACGAGATTGAAGGCACCGTGCCGTCAAAAACCACATTGAGGAATGAGATAAATGATCGGATAAAACCGAAAAATGAAACTTCTCCCGAAGAACAAACACAAAGTAAATTCTTCGATTATTACGACCAATTTATTATAGAGAACCGAAAACTCAATAACTGGACTGAAGGCACACTAAAAAAGCTTCAAACGGTTAGAAACCACTTACAAGAATTTAAACCAAAAATCGGCATCAACGATTTTGATAATTCTACGCTTGATAAATATTTGGATTTCCTGTTGAAGAATAGAGGATTTAAAAACTCAACACTAGAAAAACATTTGAAGTTTCTAAAATGGTTTCTTCGTTGGTGTCATAGAAAGGGAACGGTTACTAACACAGCGTTCCTATCCTACCGCCCAAAGATTAAAAAGATAGAAAAAAAGGTCGTCTTTCTCACGGGGCATGAGATCGATCACATTAAAGCATTTAGTATTCCGAAAGAAAAGCCATATCTACACCGTGTACGTGATATACTGATTTTCACTTGTTATTCAGGATTGAGACATTCAGACGTATATGCTTTGACTAGAGACGCTGTAAAAGAAAAATATATAGAAGTAGTAACTATCAAAACCGATGATAAGCTCATCATCGATTTGAACAATCACACAAAAGAAGTCTTAAATAAATATAAGGATGAAAGATTCCCGAACAACAAGGCGCTACCAGTAATTTCAAATCAGAAATTTAACGAATACCTCAAAGAACTTGGTGAATTAGTCGGACTTAATGAATCAATTATGACGACCTATTATAAAGGAAACAAGCGAATTGAAGAGGTTGTCCCAAAATACGCACTATTAACTTCTCACATTGGAAGGCGTTCGTTTATATGCAACGGCTTATTCCTCGGGATACCTGTGCACATAATGATGAAATGGACTGGACATTCGGACTATAAATCTATGCAACCTTATATCGATACGGTAGACGAGATGCGCAGCGAAGCAATGGAAATGTTTAATAAAATGTAGTATGGCAAAATCGATCTATGATGTTTTAAATATCGTTGATGTATATATTGAAATTACACAAGCGCTCCGTTCGACTAAGCCACTGTATTGGGAAGATATTGCGGATATTCAACAACAAATCGAAACGATGCTGGAAAATAACGCCTTGAAGTCAGCGATTTATAAGGAAGTAATCAACTTACCAATTGACAGTTATCAAAATTTACTAGAGACTATCAGCATACGAAGAAATCAATTGCTTAACGTCATTGATCTATTTAAAATTGAACATCGTAAATGGATTTTCGAGCATAAATTAGATGAACAAGTTGCACGGAAACAAAAGATATATAATCAGCAACTATCAAAGACAACAGCTATTCGTCAAGAGTACGAATCATTTGACAAAAGCTTGGAGGCAGCTTCTTATAGATTGAATGCTGAGGAATTAAGTGATATGGAATATCAGAATGAAAGAGAGAAAAATATTCTAAAACCGTTCTTGGATACCGAAACTGCTAAGTTAGACGAACTTTTTCGAGAATATGATTCCTTCGGTCGCGAAAACTGCCATTACACATCCGCTAAACATATTGATCTGTTGAATTATTTAGACGATATTCTTACCAAAGTATTTGTTAGAGAACCGGTAGTTAGTGAGAATAAAGTACTTCCATTAAGAAATTACGATTTAGTCAAGATATTTGAGTCTTTCGGAGGTGAATTGTTTGACAATGTTTCCGAAGACGACTTCCTTATAGTGTTCCAAGGAGGTAAAATTAACTCATTTCTAAATTTAAAAAGTGGAGTGTTTAATAAAATCTATTTTCTGATTCATAATCTATCAGAACAGATAAATGACGAAAAGAAAATAGGATGGGTAAATCATATTTTATCCTCCATTCACTGGAAAAACTCTCCTACTAACACAAAATTGCTTGAACGCATTCGTCAAAAAAGAAGAGATGCCGACAAAAATTTTAAAAATAATTTGGCGGAAATAATAAGCATTAATCCTTCAGAATTGGAAAGTCCATCAAGAAGGTAAACAGCAAACCATGAAATATGCTTTAGTAAATGGTGTCAAAACTGCTCCATCACCAAATTTAATAGGTGTATGTAGCTGCTGTAAACAGCCTGTTATTGCAAAATGTGGGATTATCAAGGTTTGGCACTGGGCACACGCTAGCCTAAACAATTGTGACAACTGGTGGGAGTCAGAAACTGACTGGCATAGGGAATGGAAAAGCCACTTTCCCGTTGAGAATCAAGAAATAGTTCATACAGATCCCTTCAACGGTGAGAAACATATTGCAGATATAAAGCTTGTTAATGGCATAGTCATAGAGTTTCAAAATTCTCCAATTAAACCCGAGGAGATAAGTAGTAGAGAACGGTTTTATAATACGATGATTTGGGTCATAAACGGAAAGGGGTTTGAACATCACTTCACCATCAAGCATAAACTTCCAAGTCATAAATCTACAACAGTTAAAAATTGTCGTATACACTACAATAAATACGGTAACAAGATTGAGATCTGTGATGTTTTGAAAAATGGAAGATATCATGAATACAGTCTTCTCCACATTCAGGAATTTCTTGACAATTACGATGATTCGCGAATGTATTCATATCAATGGAACTACGAACGAAAGAGTTGGCGTTATGCTAAAAAAATTAAACTAATCGACTTTGGAAACGATTATCTATATCAGCTTATGCATTATAACGATTCTTTCGAATGCGTAAAACTATGGTCGAAGAGAGAGTTCATAGAAAGAGCTCTGAATCCTCGAAAATAAAATCATACCTCTCTAAGCATAATTGCGAACTTTTTTTACATGCTCCTTTATTCTTAAAAATCTCAAAAGATATCTATAAACCGTAAGTTTTAATACCAATAAACGGTTTTGCACTTTTAACAGCAAACTTATTTCATTAAAACACTCATTTAAAGTGTTTTATTTTCAAAAAATAAGTACTATGCACTTTTCTGCACCCAATACCCCAATTACCTTAGTACCATGTTCTAGAACGAAAATAGGCTGCTGTACACGGCCGTAGTTTTTAACTTTAATTCGTCCGACCATGGATATACATTCATTATTAAAGAAGCCCGTCGCTATGATGACTGGCGAAGAATTGGTTGCGCTGCAAACCGAGGCAATCAGCAAAACTCCTCAAGAGGAAAAAGAAAAAAACCTTCCTGATTTTGTCTTTGGTTTACAAGGTATTCAGCAATTATTCAATTGCTCAAAGTCTAAAGCCCAAAAGCTTAAGAAGGAAGTTATTGGAAACGCTATCGATCAAGATCAAAGAACCATAATCGTTGATACCAAGAAAGCGCTTGAATTGTTCAAAGAGTTTTCCAGAAATAAAAAAAGGAGGTTCTTATGATAGATCATTTCAACCTGCTAGCGGTAAAAACTGCCAATCAAACATTACAAGATGCTGCCCTACTTCCCGATCCCAAATTTCTATATCAACCTTTGGTTGTAGAAGGCGAGCTAACCATCCTTTTTGCCGACACAGGTATTGGCAAGACTGCATTAAGTGTCCAAATCGCCATGCATATCGCATTATGCTATGTGTTATTATACGTCGATTTAGAATTGACAGATAAGCAGTTTGAAAAGCGATATCGAGATTCGAATGACAATCATTATCAGTTTCCAGAAAATTTCTACCGAGCTACACAGGAAATCATGAGCGAAATTCCAGAAAACACCAGTTACGAGCATTTTTTTATACAGTCACTTAAAGACAGAATCAAGGAAGTTGATGCTAAGGTCGTGGTATTGGATAATATGACCAAAGTGACAGCATCTTCTACAGATACTGCAAAGTCAACGATTCCGATTATGAACGCATTGTCGGCTATGAAATTTGAGAAAGGTATCACCTTCTTAATTTTGGAACACAATAAAAAGGTCGAGGAATGGAAACCAATTAGCCTTAATGATCTACAAGGCTCTAAAATGAAATCCAATTTTGCCGATTCGGTATTCACTATCGGTCGATCAGCATTCGACAAGAATTTACGCTACATCAAGCAACTCAAAGTTCGAAGCGGAGAATTAATCTATGATGAGGAAAATGTCCTTTTATGTGAGTTGTCGACCAACGAAGGCTATCTAGGATTTAATCAACTGGGATCCCGTCATGAGAAAGAGCTTTTAAAACAAAAGGAGACATCAGGTTACGAGGAAAATATAGAACAGGTGTTGGAGTTGAAAAGCAAAGGATATTCCAACGTTCAAATTGGCAAACAATTACAATGTAGCGAATCAGCCATCCGAAAATGGCTAAAAAGAGCTGAACAATAATTCTTAGGAATTCGTACGCTCGTACGACCTCGCACCTTTCGTACTGTTCGAATGGTTCGAGGTGTGCGAATTGTACGATCTAAATCAAAACTTTATGAATCACAATTACGTGATAGAAGCCTATTTGGCTTCCAAAGGGATATTTCCTGCAAAACGATATAAGCACTATTCGATTTATCATGCACCCTACAGAGCAGATCGCACGCCATCAATGAAAGTCGAGAACGACCAATGGTTTGATTTCGGACTTGGCGAAGGTGGAGGTTTAAAGCAACTACAAAAGAAAATGAACGAAGTAACGAACTTATTTCATCACGAAGCTACCGATAAACTAGAAGTCGCCAGCTATTCAGATAGCACGATCAAATTAAACTATACGAAAGACATCGGTACCAACGAAGTTTTAAACCAATATCTCCGATCTAGGGGCATATCCACTCAAATAGCAAAGAAGTATTGCAGAGAAGTATATTATTCAAACGGTAATAAGAAGTTCTTTGCAGTGGGATTGCCGACTGTGAATCCCAATTCGTTTGCAATAAGGAATAAAGACTTCAAAGGCAACCTCGGATCAGGCATTTCTTTTTTTTCAAACGGATGTGTTGCTAAACGGCTCCTAGTGTTTGAAGGCTGTTTTTCCATGTTGAGCTATTGGCAATTATTTAAGGATTTTCAAAACCTCCTGAATGGAGACGTGCTGGTTTTTAATTCTTTATCCAACAAAAATAAGATCGAAAAATATGCGTCAAGTTATCATCAAATAAGTCTGTTCTTGGACAATGATTTGGCAGGACAGAACGCCACCAAAGAGCTCTTAAGCAAGTACAAATATGCAGAAGATGCATCGCTACTCTACGAGAATGTGAACGACATGAATGATCATTTAAAAGAATGGAATGATATGGTGTCAACTATCAAATTTAATCGACGATAAGAAAGTGCAAGATGTACCTTTTCCCTGAAAAAATACATTTTGTCTTGGGAAAAGGTTATCCCGTTGGTCTCTAAAAATTACAGCAATGAAGAAAGAATATCTCAATAAAAAAGTAGAAGTCCGTTTTACTCCAGCGGATCTGCAAAGATTGAAAGACTTGTCTAAATCAGCGAACATGAGTGTGAGCCGATATATACGAACAGCATGCTTCAATAAGAAAGTGGAAGCCCTATTTACCAATGAAGAAAGAACCTTTTTCAGAAACCTTTCGAATATTGGAAACAATATCAATCAAATTTCCAAAACACTGAATTCGCAAATTAAGGACAGTACAATTGAATTTCGATTGAAAAATTCATTGGATCATCTCGATTATTATATACGTAAACTACTAATAGAAAATGATAGCAAAGATCATTAAGTCAAACGCAGGGTTTTCGTCTTCTCTAGATTACTGCTTAAATAGAGAGAAGGCGAAAATCATCCACATCGATGGATTACGCCTCGGTGATTCTAAGTTCTTAGCAAAGCAGTTCGAATTGTTATCAACGTCCAACGAGCGAATAAAGAATCCACTTGGACATATAGTGCTTTCTTTCTCCAAAGATCTAGATGGTAGGCTATCCGACAACATGATGAGTCTCATCGCACAAGATTATTTGAACAAAATGAAAATAAGAAATACAGCACTAATTGTTGTCCGACATGAAGATAAAAAGCATCCTCACTGTCATCTCGTTTTTTCAAAGAATGGTTATGATAATCACAAAATAAATGAAGACTACTCGAAAATACGTTCATTAAAAGCTGTCAGGGAGATTAATATCAAATATGGATTTACCAAAGGCAGGGAACAATCACCTTACACGGATAGTAAAAACAAATACTATCAAGTGAAAAAAGAGATCCGTTATTATTTGCAACAAGGTACTAGGAGCAGTAATGCTCGAAATGGCTGGAAAGATTTGACCCACTATCTCAATTCAAAAGGAATAAGTGTAGAATTTAAATTTAAGGGTGATTCCAAAGAAATTCAGGGGGTGTCTTTTGCGAAGGACGGTTTTAAATTTAAAGGGAGTGAAATCGGAAGAGAATTTTCTTTTTCAAAGATTGAACAATCCTTTGACACTGCGGTATCACCTGCTGTAAATACGGATGAAAAAGAAATTGATACAGGATACGAACCTAAGCAATCGGGATTTCTGCAACAATCATTTCACGGATTACTTAGCCTCGGTGGCTCGATAAATCCAGTGTCAGTTGACGATGCCGCGAAAAGAAAACGCAAACGTAAAATATAAAACGTAAAGAAATGGAACAGATAAAAGAAAAATTACTGCAAATAGAAACATCGGTAGATGCATTAGTACGCGACCTTGTCAAGATCGCCCCAATGATACATGAATCGAATCAAGATACAATAGAGTTAAACCAAAACCTCTTCAAAGGCTTAAATAAACTTAAAGAACTGATTCTTGAAAGAGAAATTCAACAAGAAAAGCTTTTGAATGCTTTAGAACCATATTTCTTGACAATCGAACAATATCAAAAAGTGGGAACAAATATTGAACAAATTGTCGACACCGCTGTTTCAAAATTGAACTCAACCCAATCTTCTCTTTTACAATCAGTAGGCAGTATTCCCAAGGAAACACTCGTCGTAAAAAAACATACATTAGATTACAAATCCCTTCCGCTAATATTAATATTCAGCCTCATGGCAACAGCTATCTCTTTCGGGCTAGGTCAATTTTGGGAGCAAAAGAAACAGCTTGTCGAGAAGCGATCATACGAAATTCGCTACCGCCTAATGGCTTTAGAAATGCCCGAATTTGTGTCTGGCGTCGATTCACTATTTAGTAAGAATAGTGAACGTTTTGAAGAAGTTGTTATGAAGCGCGAAGAAGAACAACGATTACTTCATTCAATTGAAAGGAAAAGATTAGAGATCAAAAATTTGGACAACAAATAGTACGAATGATTCGGTCAAGCTTTAGACCGAATCATTCTTTAGGTAATTCTTCACTAAAACTTCATTCGGAATCGAAAAGACAGACGCCAAATTTAAATTCGTATATCTCTTTTTTATTTCATCCATATAAAGAACAGTGACTCCTTGATATTGCTTTAGGCTTACCAAAGTTTTATCCGCAACGGATATACGCGTGTTGGGTTCAAAACTGTATGGGTAAAAACAATAACATTTGTAATATATCCCGTTTGAATTGAGAAAATCAAGTATTTCTATAATGCAACTAGAACCAGTTTTCCCACCGAGTCCAAGAAAAAGTTCATAGCGATTTTCTTTATGGAAATAAGCCGACAAATTTTGTTTGTCGTAGATATTTCTCTTTATCCCTATAAGCTCATCAAAAATATGTCGCAGATCTTTTTCTCCATCTAAATAAAGATATAGCTTATCCCTAAAGAAGTTATCATGAGACTTGATGATGTACCCTCCTGCTCCTCCAATTCCCACGTATACCGTTCTTAGTAATGACATTTTATTTTGATTAATATTTCTGATTAAATAGATGCTTGCAAAAATTATTTCCTCAACTGCTGTCTCAAATATTCGTCTATCATCTGTTCTCTATTTTTCATCTTTCTTTTATTCTCTTGGCTTGCGAAAATCGCTCTAAGAAAAAGACCCCAAGCTGCAAAAGCAATAAAAGCACCAACGAACATGTTTCCATCACCGATGAGGCCTTTCATCAACGCCACGAAGCTCACTACATTCACAACAAAAAACCAAAATATCCATCTCATAATTCGAATATAATAAATCACACGCATATATGTAGGTGGTTTGTGTTATTTCTTTGTGCTAATTGCATCTATATGCAAAAGGAATCAATTAGCACTGATATAGAGCAATATGTGATTAATAAGGTAAAAGAAATCCGTACCGCTAAAAGAATTTCTCAAGCCAAGTTAGCGCATATGATTGATATTTCTGTTGGTTTCGTTGGCAATGTTGAGAACCCAACTCATATCGCTAAATGGAACTTAAATCACCTTAACCGGATATCAAAGGAACTCGACGTTCCGTTTAAAGACTTTTTTCCTGAAAAAGGAATTAAATAGGCCTTAGATTATTCTTCTGAGCTTTTTTAGTTGTTTAAAATTGCTCTACCAAGCGCGAGTAAAATGGCCTATTGACAAACAACCCTCTAAAATAGTAGCCATTTTAGGCAAGAATTGACAGCATAGATCGCTCAAGTCGCCCAACGGAGATGGTATTATCCATGCAGGCGATATAAATAGTTCAATGACTGGGGTTTCAATCCGGATCCAGAAAGTGAAATAAAGAAGCATTGGGATCTTGATACCCGATGATATTGATATATTGGTCGTCTACGATCCACCTTTCGGCATTTAAGATGAAATCGTTTACGGAAAACAGGTGGGGTGTGAGGAATTATTATTACGTGTCTATCAAGTAGAACCTAAATACCACATTTTTGGACATATCCATGAGGATTATGGTAGCATTTTTAAGGGAAGAACTACTTTTATAAATGCTAGCGTTTTAGATCATTGGAATGAAATGGAATATAGCTCCACGCCAGACAAAGTGGCCGCCTATGAGGAGGACGAACTGAACTGCAAGGATGGTGACAATCTGCGCAGTACCCGGAGGGCAAATAGACGCTATCCCAATGCCTTTGGAATTGTGCACTTATGGATAGGGTCTATTTGGATTGGCGACATACTTGCTGAAGGAGGACGACGAATGCCTTATTTCCCCCTTACTTTTTATTTAATAGATAATCTAAATCTGCTTCATAAGCTTTTAATAAAGCTTCATTGAGTTGTGTATATTTCTTAAGTTGAGAAATTCTCTTTTTTAACCTTTCAATATCATATCTATTTGAGAAGTTATCCATACCAGAATCTATATCAAAAGAAGTATGCTGATTTAGTAAAACACTGATAATCTCTACATCAGCATTATCCGATAGATCGATTGTGTTTTTGATCCACTCTTCTGTCCTTTCATTTTTGGCTTCATTAATAGTCTGTTCCAATGCATACTCTATCCAAATCCTGGCTGTCTTGTCAATGTCGTTAGCAATATTCACCCATTCTTCTACAGACTTATTATCTAAATTATCTGTTTCTAATTCAGCTATATCTTGATCGTGCAAAGCGTTATAAAAATAAGGTTCTTCTGTGTCTGGATTTAGCTGGGATAGTGTATCCAGAATAGGTTCGAAGTTTTGGAAAGGTCTTCTTCCGTCCGGAAGAGATTGGCGATGTTCCCATAATTTTAATATTACATCAAAGCATTCTTTTTCTGCTACTTTCTTATCCTCATCGGACCGAGCTTGTTCGGCAACTGTCATCTTTTCTGCTATATAATGAGCCATCCAGCGTGAGAAGGTATCCACACCTGGCTCTAATTTAAGCTCCTTCACAAAGAGCCTACCCAAGTTTTTGACTTTTTCCTGTTGTTCTAAGTTCTCCATCTGATGATAGTATAAATAGTTTGTGTATAGGTTTCGAATAGTCGTATTTGTCTTCTCGGCTCCGGTATTTATAATTAATTTCCCTTTTTATGCCGACTTCCAATATCAGGTCACAATTAAGCGTTGAACACATATATTTTAAAAATTGTAATGACGCTTTTAATCGTTTTCCGGCCTGATTTGGATTTTCATCTCTGTCGGATCGGTGACTACTCCATATTTCGCATTTCAAGGCTGGATATGATGATTGGGGTAAACACCAAATTTTCCCATTATCATCTAGAGACAAACTCAATCTGTAAACAATACTATCTCCTATAACATAAGGAGGATAGTCTACATTATCAGCATAGGGATCATATTCATCTAGTCTTTTGGAAACAGATTCATCCTTAATCCACCCCTTAAGTTCGAAAGAACCTGATTCTATCTCCATGCTTCCCTCTTCATAATATGGAAGTTTATAGTCATGAGGGTCACTACAAGTTTCTAATGCCCTCATTAGCGCGTTAGAAGTGTCTTTAGAAACCAATGCAGAGGCTATTGAAAAACTTTCGGTTCTTTCGCTATCTTTTTCTTCCCATCCTCCTTGCACGTTAAGCCATAATTCTTCGTTGTTATCTGCCGTTAATAATGTTTCAAAAAAAATGTTTTCTGAGATATCCGCTCTCCAGTTTTCATGCTTGTTTTCTGAAATCCATTCAGGTCTTCTTAATGGTACAGGATCCCGATAATCTATTAACCATTTTCCATCAGCACACGTCAATAAATGACCTGAAATCCACTCGTTCCACTCATTATCATACCAATCTCGTTTTGAAACCACAGGCATGTTCTCAATAAGCTTTGCTGCTGATGCCATCAGGGAATGGTAAGATAAATAAAAATCAAGATTATCAGTCCTTGGGTAACTTCCGTGACTATGCCACGTTTCTCTTTCATTAGAATGGCTATTCCATATCGATATTCTCGGATCATTGTAATAGCCATTTTTCTCCTTTATACCCCATTCTTCAATGATGACACTAGCCGCTATATCTTCTGCTTGTTTCCCTGGTATGCCAAATACATCGCCCAATGGTTCAAACCAGTATCTGTCAAAATCCCATCCGAAATGAAAATCATATTCAGTATTAACTATTCCGTTTAAATGCCAATAACTGTCTACTTTATCATTGTAGTTCATTTCCATTATCGGCATATTACTTTTGCCAACAACCTTTAGCTTATTTAGTGTTTCCTCAACATAGATATCCTCTAAAGAAGTGGAGAGATTAACTGCTATCTCTGATGAAAATTTTTGTATAAGAATGTGTGGCTCGCCAAAAGCATATTGAACAAATATGTCTTTATGTTGGCCTAACAATTCTGGTTTGTCAAGAGAAACCCTTGCTAAAGCAATTAATAAATATAATCGGGCATGAAGGTTATAAAAAGGAAACTTATGGTGTCCGAATGCGCCTACTACGTCTTGTTTCAACCACAAGACTAAAGCATCGATGATATCGATACAATTAAAGTCTGCTAGCTTTCTGACACAATGTGCTGCATTCCATCTTACCGATGACCTTGGTGACCCTAAAGCTGACCATATAAATCCTGCAACGTTTATGCTGACATCATTTGTAGTATACAATTTGTCACTCCATACACCATCGCCAAAATCTTCTCCGATGTGCAATTCAAAACGCGACAATGAATAATCGGTTAATTCAGATGCCTCTTTTTCGCTGATATAGGATGATGCTACGAATACAAAGCCAAAAAACTGCCGTGCATCGGTGATCTCATTACCATTCGCTAAGCCTGATACGATTCCAGAAATCAATTTTTTGGTTAATGTTTCATCAAGATTTAGTTCTTTTTTGAAAGAGTTAAAAGAGTATTCGTTTGTCAATTCGTGCGCATAACGTTCTCCGAACTTATAAACGATACCTGACAACTTCGCTTGATAACTCACCTTACCTTTCCATGTCTCATGCATGGAAGAAAGGAGATCTTGAACATCATAATGGTCAATATCTTCAGAAAGGAAGACAATATCAATAAAGGGCCAAAGTGATTTTTCTTCCAGCCTGATTATAGCCGCCTTTAATAAGTCTCTCAAACTCCATCTAAAATCATCTTTTCCCTGCTTTGATTTAAATCGCTCTATTAATGCGGCAAAACCTTCCGGCGTAGCAATGTTTAGGTCTTTAAAAATGTCGTCCCAATCTTTTTTAGATTCCTGCTTTTGCTTATTGTCGGATAAATCTTCAGGGCTTTTAATATCTGTCTTTTGTTGTGCGTAGAAGTCCATAATAGACTTTAATGCTTCATTACTGATGTTATACTTACCTGCAATTTCTTTCAGCTTATCCCAATGCGTATTATTGCTACCTTCTATCTGGAGTAAATAAATGGCATCATTAACTAAGTTCTGCCGGATACTATGAGATGGCTCATTTTCCAAACAGATTGCAAGTAGCTCATTCAATTGATGGTTAGAAAAAAAACGGTTTAATGCCCAGCCTGTACTGGCAGAGATTGTTTTGGAACTGACTAATTCTATCAACATTGCTTCAAGTTGATATTCAAAGCGACCTATATCTCTATCCCGCCACCGGCTTAATGCTGATATAGCTGCGCCTGGCGACATCTTAGCGCAAACACTCATTGCTTCGCTTCTGCTCCAATGCTTTTCCCTCGCAACATTTTCTCCAACTAACTCGGTACACCTGATGAAGCGATACCCCAATTCATCAGTAACTTTTGAATTGGCACAAGCTCTCTGAGCCAATGCAACAACTGCTTCCCATCGTGAAACAAGTTCATCTCCAAATTTAGAAGCGACTTCTATCGCCTTGTCAAAATATACGCTTGCATCATCAGGTGAAATGACCAAAACTGCACGTGCGAGCGCAATGTATCTATTAGCAATCTCATCAGGTCCATCGTCATGGTTGGTTTTCGTTAACTCATAAGTAGCATTTTCTAGAGGCTGTCTTATATCTAATAAATGAGTAGCCCTACAAGCTGAACGGAGCAGGCGGGATTTATCCTGTAACCTGAAGGCTTTGTTATTATGTAGAAATCGTTTGTAAAACTCAGCCAGATCTTCATTGCTTCCTTGTTGATGGAATGTTAGTATATCAGCACAGGTACGGGCAATCTCGTAGGGAAGCATATCATGGCTCTTGTGTCTATTGGTTCGAGCCTTTATTGAAGTCTCATTGACAGAACCAACAATTTCAAGAAGTTTTATTTGTTTGTCAAATAAAATCTGAGCCCTGAACAAATACCAGGGAAACAGGCCATAGATGACTTCTTTAAACTCTTTAAAGTCATTATCTGATTCATGGCTTTTCTTCTTGCTGGTAAATTCGCTTGGAGAGATAGCTTCTATATCTACTTCTGATTTACCTGACAGCACCGAACGTATAGCAAGCGCTTTAAGATAAATAGTCCTTTCACCTGACGAATGAGTGCTATAAACCATTCGGTTGGCCTTTAGCGGCACATAATGATTTAAAGCTCGTAATATCTTTTGTGGAGATAAACCATTATATAAGCATGCTTCGAGAAAAGAAAGAATAGCTGGCGTTATCCTGTCATTGAAAAAATCTTTCGATCTTTTAATTCTGCTTTTCCGGGAACAGAACAAATTCAAGCATGTTTCTATTGCACTTGCTTGAGGGAATTTTCCAATTTCTACAAGCCTGCTAACTATGCCAACCAGATAATAGGGTTCCCGAATAAACCTCTCTGTAAAATCACTTATCTCCTCAAATCTCCCCAGATCAATAAGTCTTTCTGCTAAATTCTGTACCGTCCTGAATAAAGCTTCTTTTGGCTTTAAACCATATAGGAAATTAGTACAATCGTCTACTCCATAAATGTTTAAATGGGCATAGGCAAGTTCCAGGACATCATCATCATCAACACGGTTTTGATTATAACGGTCATCATTTTTTCTCTGCTGCTCAAATTGAATATGAAGCCAATTCATAGCAGCGCGCAAATAACCTCTTCCTTCTCCTCTATAATCTGATATTCCCGACAGCAATGAAGCAGAATAAATATTCTCAGATCCGTCCCAACTGTTGCTTAGTAATCTTTTGAAAGCAATCTCCTGAACTTTTTCTTTGCTTTGAAGAGTAGTAATTAGGTCAATATTCGACCCGAAAAGCGCTATTTGCCGCTGATTTCCTGCTACTTCTTCGCCGGCTCTCATTGCCAGCTTAATGGCATCTTTAAAATTTTTGAGTTTAAGCGCTGCTTTAAATGCAAATTGCAAACGATACACCCGGATATTACGGGCATCTATAGGGTTGTTTTCAGGCAAATAGTCGTCTGAAAGTGCGATGGCGATTAATTTATCGTATTGCCCGGCTTGCAGGTATAGCTGCGGCAAGACTTCTGCCACATATGGTAACTGATGAGCGAGCGGCTCTAAAGTTGTTATATATTCTTCGTAGTTTTTCTTAGTAGCGAGGAAAGTGTTTCTAAACCAAGTTTCTGTTGGCTCGTCTCTGAACTGTATAGAAGTATCATACATCCATAGGGAACGACCAATGTCAGAAACAAAACTTTTCACATGATCTATACTGACATTTGCCACTTTTGACAAAACATCAATGGGAATATGAGGGGGTAAGCTGGCTAGACCTAGGGATATCGAATTAATTTGATGATGATGCTCCTGAGGAATCAGGTCTTTTATTTTAGATATCGCTGAATTTAACTGAAACTCTATTTGCTTTTCGACAGAGGTCACTGATGGTCCTAATGAGGCTAACAATTTATGGATTGAGTCACATTTTACATCCAAAGCATTTGCCTGGACCCGTGGATTACCCGACGTTAAACGGTGAAATTCAGCTCCATCTTTTTCATTTGCTTCAGGAAACCATTTTTTTAAGTTTGCCAAAGTTTCCTCCTCTGAAAATGGTTCTAGCTCTAATTGGGTAATAAAGCTTTGCGGTTGCAATAAATGGATCCGTTCCGTTCTGCATAACAGTATCAATTTACATCCATCCGGCATATTCTCACGAATCAGCTCATGAGCAAAACAGGATTGTGTGTATTCTATGGCAGCCATCTCCGCATTGTCGGCAGCATCAATTAAAATAAATAGCTGAGCTACATCAGTTACTTTTTTTAGGGACTGCACAGAGGCTTCAATTCGTTGAAGGAATTTTCGCATGATGTCCTCATCCAGAGTTGTATTCTGTACGATCAACGGATCACACAACCCTTTGGAAGCAAGTTCATTTACAATTTGTACTAAAGCGTCCCTATGTTTATGCCTGGATTCACTTCGATTTCTGTAGCTTCCTGCACCAAAACAATCATATGCAAGGCCTAGAGATCCTTCGGGTAAAGAATGGATTAACTGTCGACAGAAAACGGATTTTCCTACGCCCCCCGCTGCATGTACAATTACGGGATAGGATGAACCCGCAATGCTGTTCTGGAGAATTGCATGTTGCCTGCGTTCGATTATGTTAGTAATCTCATCCCACTTAGCCGGAGCAGGATATAGTTCTTTTTCAGAGGTTATACCAAAACGCTTTAAAACATCTTCCCGATTAATACTACCATTCGTATCGGGCAGTACCTTCTCTTGTACTAAAGCAACAAGATTTTCAATTTGTGCATTTTCAACGGAACCTGCAATTAATTGAGCTAATTCTATTCTTAATTCATCTTTTTGAATGTTGTAATTGCCTTCGCCATCTTCTAAATATAGTTTACAGCAGAAGGACACCAGGTCATCTTCAGCGAGATTGGTGTAGCTCTCGATTGTTCTCTTGAAAAGAGAATCGACCTTTTCCTTCTTTGTAATGGCTGCTAAATTTGCCTTGAATGAATCCGCAAATTTTCTGTTTGTAATTATGGTAAAGGAAATGTCGGAAACATCTGCTTTATCCTCGTTCTTATGCTGTACATATCTTGCAGCAAAGCCGATAAAAGTGTCTTTTAAGTCGCTTATTGTAAATGGCTCATTTACTTGGACCGTTGTGTGCTTTAACTGATAATAGTCTACTTTTTTCTTTCCCGTATCTTCAGCACTGTATTCCGAAACGTCTATGACATATTCTCCGGCTTTTTCTATTTCGGACGACCCTTCAATATATATTTCTGTTGTGCATGAGTTAGGGTATATTAATCTTAAGCAACGTCTGGCTGCCCATCTGTAATGAAATACATCACCCGCTCGTGAATATGCTACTAAATTGTTTGGCATAAAAAGACCAATAAATTATTCTATAAACTGGTTTAAATCGTAGAAATGTGCTGGCTCCAATTGTCAATTATTGCTTTTAATTCTTCTGATAATTCAGTTAATTGTTCTTCAATGTCAAATTCAAAGACATAAAATTCACTAACATTCGGATCAAGTATGCCTTCTTTTTCGATATTTTTCTCTTTAAGTATTAATATGGGTATTCCCACCATATACGCCATTCCCGCCTCTATTTGAATCCAAGATGATGATCGGAATTTGTGGACATACTCAACCTCATACTTACTGTGTTGTTTTGCATAACCTATATAATCGTGAAACCTTTCTAAACCGACAACAACAACCGCTTTTGAGTGTATCATCAATTCCTTTATTGGTTGCATAGGACTTTTAAAGCTCCAATTGTTTTTGCCTAAATTTACTGGGTTTAGCCCCCGTTCCTCGAGCTCTTTCTTTAAGAGTTTTAGAAAGGAATCTTGGTTATTATTGAAAGGAGTTGGGTGAGAGATAAATACCTGAATCATATTTATAAAGAGTGTATGAAATTCTTAACATTGTCCCAAGTCCAAGTTTTACAGTCAACATAAAGCATTTCAGAAGGCTTGCTCCATACATTTCCTCCTGATATATAAATACCCATAATTCTTTTGCGTTCTTCTATGGCACATTTAACCTCCCAAAGAGCACCAGAAGCATTTTTTAAATTAGGAGAAACCAAAACTATAACGCCATCACAACCTTTTATTCTTGTTCGACAGTTTGCTTTCCATGTGCTATCCCATGGTTGCTTAACTGACATATCCACAAATTCATAAGGGACGTTTGCATTTTTAGCTTGGCCACAGAATAACAATTTTTGAGTTAAATCTTCCATAGCGAAAGAGACAAAGATTCTTTTATTAGCCATTGTATTTAAGTTTTTCTTTTGAAATTGTATTTAAATGTATTACCATTTTTTTTAAATTAAGCGCATACTCAACTATATCAGCTGTACCACCCAGCCCCTTTGCGGGTTTCCCATCCCAGATAGCAAACAGCACATCGGATTCTTCCGCAATTACATGTCCGGCTTCTAAAAATGCCTTTTCACTAGGTTCAGAGTAGTTCAGTTTTTTAATTTGTTTACATAGGGACAACAATTCTAAATATCGCTCTCTGTTGTTTGTATCAAATGTATCTTCATATCTGGAACATGGTATTATTGCAGTTAACTGTATATTTAATGAAATCATAACTTTGGCAAAGAGCTGGTCTGCCCCTATAGCAAGACAAGTGTATGCTGATCGTATTTGTCTCATCATTGTAATTTCTTTTGTTATTTCATTTTCAATCCAGTCTGTTAAATCTGCTTCGAATTCCTGATGTCCGGTAATTCCAATTTTCATAGCTTTCCTTCTTTAGCGAGTTTCCAATAGTATTTACCCAATGGAGTTAATGAGCAACTCTTTGAATTTATAGCAGCAAAATACATGTGGTCTTCACCATTAGGCTCCAATAAAGAATTTCTGTTCAGTCTTTGAAGTTCATCAAATGTGGCTTCGTTAGAATGCCCTCTTGGTTCAGCATCGGGTTCGAAAGTAGGATCTAAAGGAAAAATAAAATCAGGAGTTGAAAATAGCATAGGCAACTTTCTTAACGTTTCATGTGCTATTCTGGGTTTACTTTTTCTCAAAGGAATCATACTAGAAATATTGGCTTTAAAAATAGGCCGTTGATCCCAAGGACCTAATAATTTATCTGCAAATTCATAAATGCCTGCAACTGTTATTAACCCGATGGTATCTGATGCCCCTCCTTCTAAGGCCTCCACGACAATATCTGTAAAAATCCCACCTGTTGGGCTTTCAAAAGAAACCTGGGATTCGTGACTGGAGGTAAGAATTGAAACTCCTTCTCTTAATACAGTAAGGTTTTGTAAAAAGGATAAATTTCCTGCTGCACCACTAAAACAGCAATCAAGAATAATCACGACTTGCTTTGCTTTAGAATTATTGGCTTTTTCCATCAAAAATTCTAGTTCGACTCCCATCTCACTTCCATTAGCATCTTGTGTGACAAGTGATGATTTTACCTTATCATCTGCTTCACAACCGTGCCCAGAAAAATAAAAAAGAGCAACATCACTATCAGTACTAAATAAATCTATTATAGCATCTTTTAATACATTTCTTGTAATGGTTACATCAGATGAAATGACCTTTTTGCAAAAGAAGTTGGGTGATTCATCATAGTTTTTGGATAGAATATTATTTATTCTATTGGCATCAGGGATGCATGCGGCTAAGGGACTTGTAGGGTAGTCGTTTATTCCTACAATTAATGCTTTTCTCATAAATTGCTAATATTTACATCTCTTTGATAGGGTTTGGTGCCTTTTAACCATGATTCTAAAACCACATATTTTTGAGAATCATCAATAACCCATAATTTGTCAATATCATTGGAATCTTTAATCTTTTTAATGAATGGATATAATGATAAGTATTCAAATCCTTTGTAAGAGTATTCCGTACTTGACGTGGCTGAAACCGGTACAATTGCACATTTGCTGGTAAATCCATCCATATAACCCAATTCCCAAGGCATCCATTTAGAGACTGAAGCATTGTTAGATATAGCCAAAAGGAGAGTTTTGGATGATTTCATTTTTTCTCTTATTAAAGTTGCCGTGGCTTTTGTCACATTACTTCTGTCTAAATTTGGATCAATAATCCAATCCACATAAACCGAAAATCCCATTCGGGTAAGTTCAATGTACAAACCTTCAACATCTTCTTTATCTAGAAAACTATGAGATAGAAATATATCAAAGAATGTATGAGTTTTGTTTTTCTCAGAAAACATCCTCGTGCTTTCATTTAGTGTTTTTGTTCGAGATACTTGTTTTAAATAAGTGCTATTATATAAAGGCATTTTAAATTCTTTTTATAAATGATTAAATATTATTTCAACTCCACGATACAGTTCTTCTTCCCTTTAATTCTGAAGGTATTACTCCTCTGTTATTTTTCCTTATATGCATTCCTATTAATGAGATTTTCTCTTCTATCGCACATTAAATTTCGAAACGTGTTCCGCTACTGTGGTAGGTGTTTGTACTTAGTAATACAATTACACTATGGCATCTTTTCATTTTCACTCTACATTTTTGCTTCTATTCATGTTGTTTGTTAGGAGCTCTTATTGACATATCTATGAAATCAAATGGAGAACGATTATTTCTTGCTTGCTCCACCAAGTAATCTCTATACACTTTATCTTCAGTAGCAAATGATATGAATATGCGTTTTCGTACTTCTTTTTTATTTTTTGATTCAAATAACCAATCCAAAAATCTCATCACGCTACTGTTTTAACCTTACTAATTCCTCCACCAATACCCATACCATTGTACAAGGATTATGGTTTGCATAATCCTGCCTGCCTTCAAATCTTTCTGCCAAACGTTTAGCATTCCGTATAGCATTATCCAAACTGCCGTACTCCTTTAGCAATGCATACATCTGTTTACTATTTTTCTCGTATCTGAATTCACTGCCCAGTATAGGTTTAAGATAATTTTCGATCATCTCTTTATATCGCCGACGAGACATAGCGTTTTCATAATATTGAAAATGTAGTAAGTACCATAATTCGAACGCTTCATTGCTCCAAGCACAACCCACATCCGAATTATGGCACCGCTGAATAGCTCCGTTAAAATCCTTAGCGGAAAAACTATCTCTGTCAAAAACCACCCAAAGTCTATCAATCTTACGTGTAGTGTTTTTCTCATATACGGTCTGTAATCGTAAAGCTTCATCTACCAAGGATTGTGTATTTCTTCCAGTACCCGCAATATCTATTTGATAAGCAGTTAATACCCCTTTCGGTAAATCTTCCTTAAGACCTTCAAAATAATTAGGTTCGGTTGCTTCCCCTTCACAAACAATCAGATAATATTTCCGCTTATTACGAATATCTTTTTTACGTTTTTGTTCTTCTCGTGCAAATCGTTTTAACCGTTCATTTGGAATCTTTATCTTTCTTGCCATTCTGTTGCGATATTAGACAGGTTACCAATAAACGGGATCGCACCATAACGACCCTCTATATAATCTTTTTCAAATGAACGGTCTTTGCGGATCGTTTTACCATCCTCTTTATATTCTACTAAAGAATAAATATCTGACGCACCATATTCATCTTTCTCCACAAAATAAATCTGATCTCTTCGGTAATTTCCGTAATATAAAAGATTAGTATCGTGCGTAGCAAAAATAAGTTGGGCATTATTTCGATTGAATTCGCTGGAATTAAACAGTTTAGTTACAGCTAAAGTCAATAAAGGGTGTAAGCTAGCATCTAACTCATCTACAACCAATAACCCTCCGTCATTTAATACATCGAAAATCGGCCCGGAAATATTGAACAGCTTATTGGTACCGGAAGATTCCTGGCTACGCATGTCAAATTCCACGTTCCCAATCAGCTCATCATTACTATCATACTTTTTGTGAATTGTCCTTATATCAATTTTATAAGCACCTTCAAGATCAGTAATTAGATGCTTTATCAAACCTTCCGGCATGTCACTAGGCAGTTCTTTAGGGTCAAACGGTTTTTTTGCGATATTAATATCCTCAAAACCAAGATCAAGTTTTTTATAAAAATTTAGTAAGGTCTGATTAGTTTGCTTGTTCTCTAACATCCCAAATGTGACACCTTTGTATCCTTCATGGCTTAGACCGGAAATACTAATAAAATTACTGAACCATTTCATAATCTTTTGTGAGATCTTACCGTTAAATTGATCAGCAACAGCAAGAAACAAAGCATTTGTTCTAGTTCGTTCCTCCAAATTTTTACCTTCAGAAAATCCCTTCATGACTTCGATGCCATCATCTTCCCGGATAAAAAGAGGCTTCTCTGCTGACTTTATAGCTTCAAATAACCATTCTGCTCGAACGCTTATATTATCTACTTCAAACCCATATCTATATCGAATACCATCAATTAAAAAGATAGCTTCGAACGAAGAAGGTTCATCTTCTGTCTCTGTGCTAAGTAAAAAAGGTGTAATATCTAAATCATCTGCTGAAGACTGTTCGAAAGATTGTAAAACTAGTCTTCTCATTGTTGACATAGCTTTAATTAAATTACTTTTTCCACTGGCATTCGCACCGTAAATAACAGCGCCTTTCAGCAAATCATAACGTTCCGTGGAAAATATATTGGTTTCAACATGCTCTTTTATAGATGTCGCCAACATACTGAGCGTTGCCTTGTGTCTAAATGATAAAAAGTTGCTTACTGAGAATTCGAGTAACATATTCTTTGATTTTGTGAGAAATATTCTCAAATATACAAAAATATTGTCGTTTAGTCAGAAATGAGATTTTTTCTCATTTCTGACTGAAAAAATGTAGGATTTAACTTTACTCAGTATTATTGCCACATAACGATTAGCATATTTCAGATTTATAAGAGGCTGTAGGTATACGCTGGAGAAATTAAACAAGTTCTCCATAGAAAATATTCCTTGAGTATTGACGATAGTGCTTGCTTTACGTTTAATCACTTTGATGCCGTAGCTAAACAGCCTTCTAATTTTTTTACATAAAAATATGTACAATAGAGTTTCAAATAAACTCTTTTCAACTCAATTTAGGAAGAAGAATCAAATTATAAGTCAAGCAGCTACTAAGTATTTGATTAAAAAATCAGCGTGGACTAAAACAAAACACCCAAAATTACTGGGTGTAATTTTGGGTGTAAAACTTGTAATTTATTGATTTACAAGTGTTTTTGTGGAGCCGGAGGGATTCGAACCCTCGTCCAAACATAGTATGATCTACGCTTTCTACATGCTTAGCTTCTCTTTAATTGTCGGGAATCCGAAAGGTGAGTCGCTTACCTATACCTTATTCCTTATTTGCTGAGTCTTATTCATGCTTAGCAACATCACATGAACCAGTTCTACAGTTCGATGCCTCTGATGTTAGACGGTAGAACGGAGTCTAACGAGACAAATAGCTATGTTAAGTCTAACTTAAGCAGCTAAGGCGTAGTTTTCTTCGCCAGTTGTAAAGTTGAAAGTTCAGATTATAGTGCTAGACTAACAATGCACTGCATGCTTACATAACCATCGCTATCCTGTCAATTCCGGTCGACCCCAAATAGTAAGATTCGCAATAATTACGAGGATACAAAAATAGGAAAATTTTTCGGTAAAAACGAGTATCTATGACTCTCTAAAGTGTTTCATATTTTTCGGCAAATTCACCGAAGTCCAATCTATGTGCTTGCTATATGCTTCGGAACGAATGGGACAATCTTTCACGTTACAATAGTGGCAACATTCCGGCATACAAGGATCAGCATGTACGAAAAGTTCGGTAGGCATATCCAAACCTTTGTTAAGGTTATCCTCAAAATCAGAAATCACATCGTGCACTTTTGTGAGCGTATAGTATTTAGGAATCGTCAGGTGACAATCCACATGCAATTCACGTCCATAGCGCTGAATCCGCATGTTGTGCACATCGATCCAATCTTCCTTACGGGTTTTGCCCAGCACGTCGACTACTTCCTGCATTACGGTAACATCAGATTCATCCATCAATCCACTGATGGATTTTCGCAACATTTTGTAGCCACTCCACAAGATATAACTTCCTAGTCCGGCAGAAAGCGCGGTATCTATCCACGCCATTTGCGTCATCTTCATGAGATAAAGACCTGCAATCAGTCCGATAGAGCTAATCGCATCAATTTGCAAATGTTTGCCATCAGCTTCGATCGTCATCGAACGCAAAGCAGCTCCTCTCCTTTTCAGATATTCGCCTACACCAAAATTTACAACAGCTGTTGAAAGTATGAGCCAAAGTCCCTCCATGATGTTGGTGATTGGCGCTGGCGCAATTAAGGCATAAAAAGCCTTGATAAGGATAATCGAGCCGGCGATAAAGATCAACCCACCTTCCACGAAAATGGAGAAAAACTCTACCTTTCCATGGCCATAGGGGTGATTTTCATCTTTTGGCTGAGCAGATAAATAGATACTATAAAATGCAAAAGAAGAGGCGACTACATTAACAATACTCTCTGCTGCATCCGAAAAAATGGCATTGGATTCCGTGATGAAATAGGCCATAAATTTTACCAGCATCAATCCGACACCAGTGAATAGAGATAGTAAAATAAGCCTTTTTTCCCGTGACATGATCTGCGATTTACGTCAAAATTAACAAAAAAATCAGAACGGCAGACAAAGCTGTTCAAGCTCCTCAATACTACCTTTGTACATATTAAGATCAACCGGAGTAGCAATACCATTGACACTCCCCCGCTCTGAGAACTGCCAAAAGTCCCAGTGTTCTTTGGGAGATTCGATCCAAAAATTATAGTTAGCGATCCAAAGCACATAGTCTGAAAATTCCCGCTCCAAAAAATCGGTATAATAGCTGTCGCCAGAATACAAAATAGGTTTGACTTTATAATGCTGTTCTACTTCGGTCAACCATCGCTTCAAGCCTTTTTGTAAATCTGACATCGATTGATTCCGTGGTAATTCTTCAATATCTAAAACTGGAGGCAGGTCACCTGGTTGTAGCTTCACCTGCCGGATGAAGTTCCTAGCTTGCTTCAATGAATTCTCGTTTGGCCGGTAGTAATGGTATGCGCCTTTAATTTTCGATTGCTCGATCGCACCTAGCCAGTTCGTTTTAAAATCCCGATCTTTATCCTTCTCCCCCATTGTTGCTCGAATGAAAACGAAGTCCAGGGGAAATTTATCATTGATGGTGCGTATACTATCCCACATAATATGACCTTGGTAGTGACTAATGTCAATTCCAAAAGTATAGTCTTTATGCTGTGACATGAGGAAGATATTTCGAGCATCGTACTTCTTATTACTCATCCGATCAGACTCCGTCTTTGAGAAAATCGCTTTTGTATAATAGATAATTCCTGCCCGGTAATGCCACACACCGATGAGTAAAATCAAAATCAGCGGGATTAGAATACTCCAGAGAAGATACGGCAGTCGTTCTTTTTTGGTGGAGATTACAACTTGTTTTCTACTTCTTCGAGGTGCTGCCATACGACTGCAAAACTACAGCTTTTTAAACGCCTGCACAACTCGATATAGCTGCATATCAAGATCCGTTTTCACCAGGTAATCTTCTTAGAAGCTATCGAATTAAGGTCTCAGATAAGCTAAAAAAGGATCATAAAAAATACATTTTATTCATTTTCAACGATGTAAAAAATATGTTTTGGAGCTGTATTCAATTTTTCTACCTTTGCAGCGGAGAGTTGGCAGAGTGGTCGAATGCGGCAGTCTTGAAAACTGTTGACTGTCACAGGTCCGGGGGTTCGAATCCCTCACTCTCCGCACAAAAATCCTTCATCGAAAGATGAGGGATTTTTTGCGTTGTGCCGGTTCGAACAGATGCGCTGGGCGGGTTCGATTCTTGAAGGCTCAGGGCAGTGTGCGGGATTTCAAGCGGGTGAGCCAATCCGGAACGCTCCGCAGATAATTACATCGAAATACTCTAAAATCCTGCAAATGTTTCATTTGCAGGATTTTTCATTGGTACCAAAGCCATGAATTACGCATTATTTCGCATCAAAATGGTGCGTTATCTGGTGCGTCAGCGAAGTAGAAAGTGTGACGCACTAGAATAGCTGCAAAAACCTGTAAACGGACAGGTTGCACCAGGGAACATCTTGATTGAAATGTCTTGTAATTCTATTTTTATTCACCTTTAAAATAGAAGTATTATGAAAAGTACATTCGCATTGCTGTTCTTTCTGAAAAAGCCAAAAGGCTATTGGTCAAAACTTCTCACTTACAAATATGCGGCTATGAAGCCGCAGTTCTTTATTTAGGAATGTTCATATAAACAATCAAATCATTGTAATCGTGTAGATTTTTTTTAATGCTCCCTGGGGCCTGCTAGAAAAACAACCATAATATTTCGATTTCAGAAACCACCAAAAGCTCTTTCATTAGCAAAATCACTCCATGCACTGATATCGCCGTCACAGTGATAATTTGCTAAAAAACAACGAGCCGCTGAAATAGCGGCTCGTTATCAGCTTAAATATTCTATGTACAATCAATTACGATAATAAGTAGTGAATCGACTGTAATTTTGGCTCGGAGAAACCTGATCGTTGCCCAAAAGATCCAATGCCAGATAGTACTGATTGCCTGCAGTAGTACTGCCGGGTATTGGATCAATTAATATCCATCCAGAAGAGGAATTAGCAGGTATCGTAACAGTCTTACCCGGATTTACAAAATTGAAATGTGTACCCTCGACTGCCGGAACCAACGTATTTTGTTGAGCTGGCGGCACATCCATTGTACCTACGCCGAAATTGATCACCATATCCGAAGACGATTGTGGGCCGACCAGTTGCACTAAGATAGAATCACGACCCCGATTGTTTACGGATACATGGCGACTTACTAACGTCATAGGTGTTCCAGTTGCGTTAGCAAAAACACCCGCAGGTCGGTACGCTGCATTTCTTCCTAATATATGGTTCTTAAATTCCACTACAGAAGGTCCTGTATAGATGATTTCTCTTTCTTCCTGACATCCTACCATGCTAATAGTAAGGAGAAGAAAACTGAATATATATAAACTTATCTTTTTCATATGTATCTAGAATAATGTAAAAATTAATACCCTGGGTTTTGTGGAAGATCTGGATTGAAAAGAACCTGAGCAACTGGAAGTGGTGCAAGTAATCTGTGATTATCATGAGATAGGAAGCCTATCCCCCCAATAACTGACGCAGATTTGCTAACACCATTACCCCAACGCTTGAGATCAAAATATCTGACGCCTTCGAAATGAAGCTCCCTATTACGTTCAACTTTGATATAATCAACAATAGATGCATCAGTAGGTACACTCGTAGTCGAAGCATTTCGGGCTGTGCGCAAACGAACAATCTCAGAAGCTGCCTCGCCATACCGTCCAGTTGCCGCCAATGCTTCTGCTTTCATCAACAATACGTCTGCATATCGAACGATGATAAGGTTGTCTGAATATAAACCATTAGATCCGTTATACTTATCCGACCAACGATACTGCGGATATCTGCTGTCAATATATATGAGATCTAGACGATCATCATTAGGATCGTCGAATGAGGCATATAATTCAGGACTGACCGTCTGTCCCCCAAATGTCGATATCCCATTCCATAAAGGAGCATGCGTGTAAGAATAGAGTGAATTATTGGATCCAAGCGACTGGGTCGCAAAATCAATCCAGAGCTGCGTAAATGCTTCTGGATGAGTCGCAGATCTAAAGGCAGTTGCAATATCAGAGGTTAACTCTGCTGAACTGTTGGCAAATGCCAAATCAAAGTTTGCAATTGCATCTTCATATCTTTCCCAGTACAGGTACAGTGTTCCTTTGAGTGCGTAAGCTGTACCTAGAGTAAAATAACGTACTGAATTGGTAGGATTGGTAGCATTTTGAAACAGCGAAATTGCGTCGTCCAGATCGCTTTCTATTTGTTGATATGTTTCTAGAATGGAAGACCGATTAATCGATCTCGCATCTTCCAGACTTCCGGTGGGAGTCAATCTGATAACAGCGGCACGGTCAAAGCCAGATCCAGATCCAGTGGTTGGAATTTTGTTTGGCTCGTACCCATATACTCTAGCCAAATTGAAGTAAGAAAGGGCGCGTATTGTATATGCCTGTGCAAGAATGCTATTTTTCGTTCCTTCCTCACTGGCAGTAACAGACATGGCAGGCGTATTTGCCAATACTTCGTTTACATCGTTAATAACAGAATAACTAACCGTCCAAATGTTGTAATGTGCCGAATTGTCATTTCGGTTAACCGAGTTATAACGTTGCCCCGCTAAATCGGCATCTGTTACTATATTATCGGCTAGGGCATCACCCATAAGTTTTAAATCTCGCCCATATAACTGACCATCGCCTGCAAGCAAAAAGCGGTTATAAGCAGAATTGAGTACTGCGCGAGCGGCGCTGATATCTGTAAAAACTGCGCTTTTAGATAATTGATTTTGTGGCTCGATCTCGATCCAGCTCTCGCAAGAAGAGAATAGTAAGCCTATACAAGCCGTTGTGTATACTAATATTTTCTTTTTCATATGAATCTTCTAATTAAAAAGTGATTGCTGCGCCGAATGTAACTGTGACCGGATGTGGATACACGTTCATTTGGCTCTGATTGGTCGCGCTGATTGCTGTGTTTTCTGGATCTTCCCCCGTAAAACGTGTAATGGTCCATAAGTTCATTCCTTGTGCAAAAACCCTAACATCCTGAATCTTACCAAGTATGGACTTTGGCAAATTATAACTAAGCGTTAATTGCTTCAGACGAATATAAGATGCGTCTTGTAACCATCTAGAAGAAAAGGTGGTAATTGGCACACTCCCAGGTTCAGCTCCATTATAGAAAGGTCTTGGAATTCCAACAATGTCTCCAGGTTGGCTCCAAGATTCATACAGTTGATTGGCTAAAGAGTTATAACCATAAGCTCCAGACAGTTCTAAAGGATAATTGGTATCTGTCCATGCAAGATTCCCATATTGATATTGAAACAAAAAGTCTAAAGAAATTCCTTTGTAGCTTAATGTATTATTCCAGCCTCCAAAGAAATTAGGATCATAGGATCCGTAAGGACGTCGGTCATCCACGCCGACTGGGTTATACGTTATATTGCCTTGTTGATCGTAGTACATGGCTCGCCCATCTGAGGGATTAACACCTGCCCAAGGTATTGTGAACACCTGGTTTAGGCGTTGACCGACAGTGTATCGACCGGTGTTAATATTTGGCGTACCAAAGTAAGGCTCTATGCCTGCTTGTTCATTTAATGCCAGTAATTCATTGTCAATAAATCCAATATTGAAAGAAGAGGTCCATTTAAATCCGCCTGTATTCACAGGTATACCACCCAACTCTAAATCAATACCTTCTAATCGAGCTCTACCGGCATTAACAGTGATTGAACTATAACCCGCATCAGTAGGGAGTTCTTGTGCAAGTAACATGTTATTGCGGTGATTTCGGTAGATATCAACAGATCCGAAAAGTCGGTTATTAAACAAACCAAAATCCAATCCTAAATTGACAGAAGAAAGCTCTTCCCAAGTAAGATTGGGCACCCCCATCTGTGCGGGTCTCAGTGTCGACTGCCCATTATATGCAGCTCCAGCACCAGGGGAATTAAATAATGTTAAAGAAGAAAAATTACCGATAGCTCCCTGATCTCCTGTCACTCCATAACTTGCACGTAGCTTTAGTTCGTTGATGGCCGAGACATTGAAAAATTCTTCTTGCGATATACGCCAAGCTCCTGATAATCCGTAAAACAATCCAAACTTATTGTCTGTCCCAAAGCGGGATGAACCATCGTAACGTAAGTTACCTGAAAACAAGTATTTACCTTGATAATCGTATGAGCCACTAGCAATAAAACTAGCCATCTTGTACCCCGTAAAGGTGGAGGTGTAACCAGTATTGGTAGCTGCTTGGCTAATCAGGCGAAGTAATGGATTTGGAAATGTCTGCGCCGCTGCGCCCACTTGCCTTTGCGAGTAATCTCTATACTCGACACCCGCAAATCCCGAAATTGAGTGGTCTTGTGCAATTGTTGTACTATAGTTAGCCGTGAGCGAGGTGTTGAAGTTTACTGTTCGAACAAAGTTATCGGCACCGGTTCCGGCAGTACCAGCATACGCAGGTATGTTGCCTGGTCGGTAATTGTAATTTCTGGCGTCAGAAAAATCAAAACCACCGAAACCGCGGATACTAAGGCCAGGTAATATTTTGTACGTTAATGCCAAAGAAGAAAGTGTCCCGTAGGTGTTGGTTTCACGCTCTTCTTCATTCAAAACCTGAACAATGTTGTAGCCATATCCATTGATAAGGTTATTATTCCAGGTACCATCCGCGTTGTATATCGGATTGATGGTAGGAAGTAGTAACGCTCCAGTAAAAGGAGTGTTAGTAAAAAAACCATTTCCAGTTGAAGGTCCTGAAGACACAGCATTGAATAAATTTATTCTTGTATCGATAGAAAATCTTTCAGAGGCTTGATGATCTAAATTGACCCGAACATTTCCCCGATTAAATTCCGAACCAATTACGGTTCCTTCGGTCTTGTTCAAACCGCCACCTATATAAAAACGTGTTTTGTCGGTACCTCCTGATACATTAAGGTTGTATTGACCCAACTTACCACGTCTAAATACGGCATCGTACCAATCGACACTGGGTATTTGAGAAGGTTCTAACCAATTGCTGGGATTACTTCCCCACAATCTCGTGTTCCAAGCAGTGACCCCCGCTTGCCCGTTACCTGTGACTGCTAAATATTGATTGAAATAAGCCTGTCTGTACAATTCGTAATACTCTGGACCTGTTGCTAAGTCATAAGGGTTGGGGTTCTCCTGCCACCCTTGTTGTGCGTCCAACTTAATCACTGTTCTTCCAGCGCGACCTTTTTTGGTCGTCACAAGAACAACGCCGTTAGCAGCTTGAGCACCATAAATGGATGCAGTCGCGGCATCTTTTAAGACTTGAATAGACTCGATGTCTTCTTGATTGACAAAAGAGAACAAATTTTGAGTAGTTTGGGTGGAGACACCTCCTGCGTTCATTTGTATACCATCTATGATGTAAAGTGGTTGCGCATTCCCATTTACAGATACCGCACCACGTATGGCGACATTAAGCCCGCCTCCTGGTTGTCCACCACTTGATGTAACCTGAACACCCGCAAGACGCCCTTGCATCGCCCGGTCAAATGATTGTGTAGGTAGCCCCTCGATCTCCGCGCCACCCAAAACAGCCACGGCACCCGTCAAGCTTTCTTTTCTAAGTTCCTGACCGTAGCCCGTTACGATGACTTCAGAGACGACAGATGCGTCAGTCGTTAAGGAGACATTTACGACACTACGTGATCCTACCGTGACCTCTTGTTCAGCAAAACCGATGGAGCGAAAAACTAAAACAGAGGATCCGGATGGCATCGAGATGGAATAGTTCCCGTCTGAATTTGTTTGAAATCCATTTTGCGTATTTTTTACTAGGATGGTAACACCGGCTAAAGGTCGTCCATCTTCCTGCGACGTTACCTTTCCAGTAATTCTTTTGGTTGATTCCTGTGCATACGATACACTAAATAACAGCGTACACAGCACAAAAAAAGTGAGTAATTTTTTGTTCATAGGTGTGTGTTTAGTTTGATAGTCCACAATACTATGAAAAAAAAGCTATTTGTTAAAGAATGTTAAACAAAAAACAAAAAAAACAAATGAATTTTTTAATTCAAAAGGCAAAAACAATATAAAAAATGTGATTTATTAGTGTGAAACTGATTTGAAGCCTTACCGTTTTTCAAACAGTGAATAAATATAAAAATGCTCTTTAAGTAATCATAAATTTCTTCATATACAACCACGGACTTAGTCCATTTAGTGATTTATGAGGATGATTACTGTTGTA